>JBCBMY010000003.1:0-362063 GCA_039822045.1 Pseudomonadota bacterium
AACGACGCGTTCCCGAAGATCGTCTGAGTAAGGTCTCGTCATCCATGCTGGCCTCCTCCACCAGTATGGAGTCTGAATCACAAGCGAACCCAGATGGGAATCCCAATTCGATTCAGACAAAACCTGAAACGCTCTAGGCGCGGTTCAGGCAAGGTCATCCTTCCCCTCGATCAGGAAGTGATGGCTCGTCGATCCGTTCGTCCGCGCGGTAAGGTGCGGCTGATACTCCGGATCGGCCATGAACGCCTCAGCGGCCTCCTTCGACGGCCACTCGATCACGATGCGAAGGGCGGCATCCTCACCTTCCCCCTCAAGCCTGACATGGTTAGCGGTGCGCGCGAGATAGGTGCCGCGATGCTTGGCGACGAGCGCATTGGCCGCCGGCAGGTATCCCGGAATCCACTCCTCCGACGTGGGCGTGACGGCAAGGATTGAGTAATAGGCCATCGCGAGGTCTCCTGTGCTGATTTGGTCAGGGGACGACGGGCAAGCCCATCCCCATCCCGGAGGCGGCAAGCCTGCGGGTCGCCCTGCTCTCACAGGGAGATGAGATGTCTTTGACTATCGTCCTCTGATACGCCAAATGGCGGATCAGACGCAAACCGACAAGTACGCACAATTGAGGGGTATAGATACCAAATGGATACTATAGACCGCCCGCCGACCCGCCCCACGCCCCGGTTTCCGACCTACGAATGCAGCGAGGGATGCCCGGTCGAGGCCGCGCTCGAGCAGATTGCCGGGAAGTGGAAAGGCCTGATCGTCTATCACCTGTTTGGCGGCACCCTGCGCTTCAACGAGCTGGCCCGGCAGGTTGGCGGCGTCACGCAGCGCAGCCTCACGAAACAGCTCCGCGAGCTCGAGGCCGACGGCATCGTCCGCCGCGACGTCTATGCCGTCGTTCCACCCAAGGTGGAATACAGCCTCACCGACAAGGGTCGCACGCTGCGCCCCGTGATCGAAGCGCTGCGGGAATGGGGACTGGAAAACCCGCGCTAGCGTCAGCGCAAACTACGCGTCGAGGTTTGCTACGTTCAGCGCGTTTGTCTGGATGAAGGCCCGGCGCGGCTCCACCACGTCGCCCATCAGCTTGGTGAAGATGTCGTCGGCCTCGGCCACATCGTCGATCTTGACCTGCACGAGGCGCCGGTCGCCATCCGGGTCGAGCGTCGTTTCCCACAGCTGATCGGGATTCATCTCGCCCAGGCCCTTGTAGCGCTGCAGCGTCAGGCCCTTTTCGCCCTCTTCCAGGATGGCATCGAGTAGGCCCAGCGGCCCGTGAATCGGGATCACCTTGTCCTTGCGCAACAGCTCGGCCGGCTGGGCATAGACCTCGTTCAGCGCGTCCGTATGGGCACCCAATCGGCGCGCCTCACCCGACCGCAGGGCTGGTCCGTCGAGCGAGCGCACCTCTTCTACGCCCCGCACGATGCGGGACAGGCGGATGCCGCGATCCTGGGTCGGGCGGCCCTGCCAGCCGCGTTCATACTCCACCGACACCAGATCGAGCCGCCGCGCGATGGCGTCGGCGGTGCCCTGCAGGTCGGCGTCGACCTGGCCCGGGCGGAATGCGCCCGAAATCGCAGCCTGTTCGAGGATCGTGCGACGGTAATGGGTGGGGAAGGCTTCCACCGCGCGCCGCACTTCCCGCGCTTCGGCGACGACCGCACGCAGGTCTTCGCCCGCCCGCTCCTCGCCCGTGCCAAGCCGCAAAATGGCGCCCTCGGTCCCCATCTCGATCAGGTAATCCTCAAGCGCCGACTGATCCTTCAGATACACCTCGGACTTGCCGCGCGAGACCTTAAAGAGCGGCGGCTCGGCGATATACAGATACCCGCCCTCGATGATCTGCGGCATCTGCCGGAAGAAGAACGTCAGCAGAAGCGTGCGGATGTGGGCACCGTCGACATCGGCATCCGTCATGATGATGATCTTGTGGTAGCGCAGCTTCGAGATGTCGAACTCGTCGCGCCCGATCCCGGTGCCGAGCGCCGTAATCAGGGTGCCGATCTCCTGGCTCGACAGCATCCGGTCAAAGCGCGCGCGCTCCACGTTCAGGATCTTGCCCCGGAGCGGCAGAACGGCCTGGTTGAGCCGCGCCCGACCCTGTTTGGCCGAACCGCCGGCGCTGTCGCCCTCCACCAGGAACAACTCCGACTTGGCCGGGTCCTTCTCCTGACAATCGGCGAGTTTACCGGGAAGGCTTGCCACATCCATCGCCGTCTTGCGCCGCGTCAGCTCGCGCGCCTTGCGGGCCGCCTCACGCGCCAGCGCCGCCTCCACGATCTTTGAGACGATGATCTTGGCTTCGGCCGGGTGCTCCTCGAACCACTCGGCGAGCTTTTCGTTCATCAGCCCCTCAACGGCAGGGCGCACCTCCGAGCTCACCAACTTGTCCTTGGTCTGCGAGCTGAACTTCGGGTCGGGCACCTTGACCGACAGGACCGCCGTCAAGCCCTCGCGCGCATCGTCGCCGGTGAACGAGATCTTCTCTTTCCGGGCAATGCCCGACGCGCCGGCATAATGGTTGATCGTGCGTGTCAGCGCCCCGCGAAACCCGGCCAGGTGGGTGCCGCCATCGCGTTGCGGGATGTTATTGGTGAAGGGCAGCACCATCTCGTTGTAGCTGTCGTTCCACCACATGGCGATTTCCACGCCGATCCCGTCTTTCTCGCCCGAGATGAAGATCGGCTCTTCCATATGGCTCTGCTTCGAGCGGTCGAGATACTTCACGAACTCGCGCACGCCGCCTTCGTAGTAGAGTTCGGTTTCCAGCACCTCCGGGTGCCGCTCATCACGCAACACAATCCGGACGCCGGAATTCAGGAACGCGAGCTCGCGCAGGCGGGTCTCCAGAACCTTGTAGCTGTAATCGAGGTCCGAGAACGTGTTGGTCGAGGCCAGAAAGCGCACCTCGGTGCCCTTACGCCCGTTCGCGTCGCCGGTGACGCGCAGATGTTCCACCGTCTCGCCCGTCTCGAACCGGGCGAAATGCTCCTTGCCGTCGCGCCAGATCCGCAGCTCCAGCCAATCCGATAGCGCGTTCACAACCGACACGCCCACGCCGTGCAGGCCGCCACTGACCTTATAGGAATTCTGGTCAAACTTCCCGCCCGCATGGAGCTGGGTCATGATGACTTCTGCGGCGCTCACACCCTCTTCGGCATGGATTTCCACCGGAATGCCGCGGCCATTGTCGTGCACCGAAACGCTATCGTCGGCGTGGATCGTCACGCGCACGGCGTCGGCATGGCCGGCCAGCGCCTCGTCGATCCCGTTATCGACAACCTCATACACCATGTGGTGCAGGCCCGAGCCATCATCGGTGTCGCCGATATACATGCCTGGGCGCTTGCGCACCGCCTCCAGGCCTTTGAGAACCTTGATAGAATCGGCGCCATAGCTGTCGGCTGCCTGCGTGTTTTCGGACATGCGTGCCCGCCCTCCGCTCTTTTTGATTTTATACTGCTCACGCGGGGGTATGTCACCCGTTGCACCCAATATTTGGTGTTTAAAGGCAGGAATTTAACCCTCTGTCGCCCTCCCGCGTCGGGGCCTCGCCCGGCGTCTTGGCTGACCACGTGGTCAGCTCACGGCGATCGCAGCGCCAACGGCGATCAACAGGCCACCCGAGGCGAGGTTCAGCCGGCGCAGTCGCTCGGGGCTGGCCAGCAATTGGCGCGTCCGGCCGAGAAACAGCGCGAGGATCAGGTTGCCCCCAAGGGGCACCGCCATCGACACTGCGACGATCGCCGCAACGTCCGGTCCTGTCAGGCCCGACATGTCAAAAAATCCTGGCAGCACGACCATGTAGAAGAGGATCGCTTTGGGGTTGCCAAGGATCACGGCGACCCCCGCCAAAAAACCCGCCGCCACGCCGGGACGTGTCAGCCGCGCATCGGCACTGATTGCATGGCCGGCATGGCGTATCAGTCCCATACCCATGGCCACGAAAATTGCCACGGCCACCCAGCGCAGGGCGTCTATGAACCCGGCATAGACCGACGTGATCCAGGTCAGTCCATAGATCGCCGCCAGCGGCCACAGGGCATCTCCCACGACCACGCCAAGGGCCAGCGGCCATGCCCCATGAAACCCGCCCGACACCCCACGTGCGACAATCGCGACCCAAACGGGCCCAGGTGTAAGGAACAGCACCGCAACCGACCCCGCATAAAGCGTGAGCTCCCAAGCCGTTACAGTCATGGGGGCGGAGCCGGCGCGAGCGCGCCGTCCTCGTCGAGCGGCCAGAACGGGTTGTGCGCCAGCTCCCAAACATGCCCGTCCGGGTCGGCGAAATAGCCCGAATAGCCGCCCCAGAACACGTCCTCGGGCCGCTTCAACACCTCGGCGCCAGCGGCCTCGGCCCGGGCAAAGGCGGCATCGACCCCGGCGCGATCTGGAAAATTCTGCGCCAGCGTCATGGCGCCGGCAAACAGGCGCTGCCCAGGGCGGCCCTGATCGGCCGCCAGCGCGTCGCGGCCAAAGAGTCCGAACATCTGCCCGTTCATCCGGTAGAAGGCCACACCCGCCGGCGCCTCCTCCGGCACCCAGCCGAGTGCGGCATAGAACGCCTTCGACCGCTCCAGATCATCGACGCCAAGGGTGATGAGCGTGATGCGCTGATCTTTCATGTCTCGTCCTCCGTCACCCGGCTCGTGCCGCTCTCTTCTGTCACCGTCAGGCGCTGCGCCCGGTCGCCCAACGCCTCGAACAGCTCCGGCCCCGTGCCGGTCAGCCAGGCTTGCGCGCCGAGCCCCGCGACCTCGTCGTAGAGGGCCGCGCGCCTGTCCGCATCCAGATGTGCGGCCACCTCGTCAAGGAGCAGGATCGGCGCGGCCCCGAAATCCTCGGCCAGCGCACGCGCGTTCGACAGAACGAGCGACAGCAGCAGCGCCTTCTGTTCACCGGTCGAGCATTGCGCGGCGGGCACGTCCTTTTCGGTATAGATCGCGGTCAGATCGGCCCGGTGCGGACCCACCAGCGTCCGCCCCGCGGCCATGTCGCGGCCCCGCCCGCTTGCCAAGGCCTCGGCCAGGTCGTCCGCATCGGTTGGGGCCCCGGGTCCGTCCGGCCCCTCTATTGCAAGGGTGGCGGCGGGGAAAGCGGTTACCGCACCGACCTGCGCCGCCGCGATCCGGTCCAGCGCCCCGTCACGGTTGGCTACGATCTCGGCCCCAGCTTGGGCCATGCGCGTCTCGAGCGCATCGTACCAGCGCGGGTCGCGCACCTCATCTCGCAAGAGGCGGTTCCGCTCGCGCATCGCCTTTTCATAGGCCAGCACGGCCTCGCCATGGCGCGGCTCGAAACTCATCACCAGACGGTCGAGAAAGCGCCGCCGCCCCTCCGCGGCTTCCGTCCAGAGCCGGTCCATCGCGGGGACAAGCCACACCACCCGCGCCAGACGCCCCAGGGCGATCTGCGGCGCGCTCTTCCCATCGATCCGGACAGTGCGCGAGGCCCCCGGCTCTGCTCCCGTCTCGATCTCATGCGCGCGTCCCAGGCTTATAAGCTCCGCATCGACCCGCCAGCCCACGCCCGCCGCCCGCCGCGCCAGATCCTCAGGCCCCGCGCGCCGCAGCCCTCGGCCTGGCGACAACAGCGACACGGCCTCCAGCAGGTTCGTCTTTCCCGCGCCGTTCGGCCCGTGGATCGCAATGGGACGCCCGTCAACCTCCAGCGCCAGCTTCGCGTGCGAACGGAACTGCGCGAGCCTCAGCGATGTCACCGCAAGGCCCGGCATCGGCACGCTCCCCTGATCTCTGATGAAGACACGGCCGCCGCATAAGGATCCGGCCGGACAGTGCGCAGTGGAAAGGCGCCGCCGCCTACACCCGCATCGGCATCACGACGTAAATGGCCGTCGTGTCGGTGCCCTCGCGCATCAGCGTCGGGTCGCCCGATGAGTTGAACATGAAGACCGCGTTTTCGCGGTCGACCTGGCTCGCGATCTCGAGCAAGTACTTGGCGTTAAAGCCGATTTCGAGCCGTTCGTCGCCATAGGCAACGGCCAGTTCCTCCTCGGCCGCGCCGCTGTCAGGCGCATTGACCGACAAGATCAGCCGGTCCTCGTCGAGTGCCAGTTTCACGGCGCGAGAGCGCTCCGACGAAACGGTCGCGACCCGGTCCACCGCCTTGGCGAACTCGGACGCGTCGACCTCCATCTTGCGCGGGTTGCCCGTCGGGATCACACGGGAATAGTCGGGGAATGTGCCGTCGATCACCTTGGAGGTCAGCGTGATCTCGGGCGTCGCAAAGCGCACCTTCGTCTCGGTTACGGAGACGGCGATCTTCGCCTCGTCATCGTCCAGGAGCTTGCGCAACTCGCCCACGGTCTTGCGGGGCACGATCACGCCCGGCATGTCCTCGGCCCCCTCCGGCAGCGGGGCGTCGACACGCGCCAGCCGGTGTCCATCCGTGGCCACGCAGCGCAGAACGCTGCCGTCCTCACTCTCCGCCACATGCATATAGACGCCGTTGAGGTAGTAGCGCGTCTCCTCGGTCGAGATCGCAAATTTCGACTTATCGAAGAGCCGCCGCAGAACAGGCGCGTGCGCCGAGAAATTGGCGGTGTAATCGGTCGAGGCCATCACCGGGAAGTCCTCGCGCGGCAGCGTTGCCAACGTAAAATGCGACTTTCCGGCCTCGACGGTCAGCCGCCCCGTCCCGTCATCGGTGATCCGGACCAGAGCCCCATCGGGCAGCTTGCGCACGATGTCGTGCATCGTCACGGCCGAGACAGTCGTTGCACCGGCCCGCTCCACCTGAGCCTCGGCCCGGTCGACGACCTCGATATCCAGGTCCGTGGCCCGAAAGCTCACCTGGCTGCCGTCCGCCTCGATCAGAACATTCGCGAGTATGGGAATTGTATTGCGCCGCTCGACGACGGACTGGGCCTGTGCGAGCGCCCGCAGAAGCGTCGCGCGTTCGATCGAGATCTTCATGGGGCCGCTCCCGGTTGCAGCTTATGCGTTGCCCGCCTGGCAGCGTCCGATCTGCCCTGTCGGGACTGGCACGTTAGCCTATCCGAGCCGGGGCACAAGTGCCGGCTGGCCACACCGAACCGGGTTTCGGGCAGCCGCCCAGAGGTTTGCATGCAAAGTTGCCGCAGGTCCGCTTCGGCGCAGGCGGGTGTACGGGGGGCCGGGCCCCCCGCGCGCCGCGTCAGGACTCCAGCATGCGGCGCAAAAGCTCCAGATCCTCGGCGATCTGGGTGTCGGTCTTCATCAGCTCTTCGACCTTCTTGACGGCGTGCATCACCGTCGTGTGGTCGCGCCCGCCAAAGCGCCGCCCGATCTCCGGAAGCGATCGGCTGGTCAGCCGTTTCGACAGGTACATGGCCATTTGCCTCGGCCGCGCGATGTTGCGGTTCCGCTTCGGGCCCACCATGTCGGACATCCGCATGTTGTAGTGCTCGGCCACCGTGCGCTGGATCTCTTCGATCGACACCTTGCGGTCCGAGGCGCGCAGAATGTCGGCCAGACATTCCTGCGCCATCTCCAGCGTCACCTCGCGGCCGACGAGCGAGCCGAACGCAAAGAGCTTGGTCAGCGCCCCTTCCAGCACGCGGACATTGGTGGTGATCCGATGGGCCAAGAGCTCCAGCACATTGTCGCGGATCGACAGACCGGGATAGCTCTCGGCATACTGGTCGCGCTTTTGCTGCAGAATGCCGAGGCGCAGCTCATAGTCGGCCGGGTGCAGATCAACGACCAGGCCCGATTGCAGGCGCGAGGCAATCCGGTTTTCCAGCTTCTTGATTTCCACCGGCGCGCGGTCGGCCGAAATGATGATCTGCTTGTTCTGATCGACGAGCGAATTGAACGTGTGGAAGAATTCCTCCTGTGTGCTCTCCTTGCCGGCGATGAACTGCACGTCGTCCACCATCAACACGTCGACCGACCGGAACACCTCCTTGAACTGCATCTGGCCGTTCTCGCGCAGCGATTGCACGAAGCGATACATGAACTGCTCGGCCGAGAGGTAGAGCACCTTCAGGTCGGGCCGGTGGGTCTGCAACTGCCACGCGATGGCATGCATCAGATGCGTCTTTCCAAGGCCCACGCCGCCATAAAGAAACAGCGGATTGAACGTTACGTCCCGGCCCTCCGCCACCCGGCGGGCTGCGGCATGGGCCAGCTGGTTGGGCTTGCCGACGACGAATGTGTCGAAGGTGAACCTTCGATCAAGCGGGGCGCCGGGCGAGTCCGGTCCGCTGGAAGAGGGTGCCGGGACCGGGCCGGGCGCCCGGCGCGCGGATCCGCGCACAGCACCCCTGTCCTCATCTGTCTCCGGGGCTTCGGCTGCATGGCGGCCATTTTGTGCCGGCGTCCGATTCACGTTGCCGACGGTCAGTTCGATCCGCTGGACCGACACCCCTTCCCGCACAATATGATCGACGATCTGATCGGCATAGTTACGTGCAACCCAGCTCTTGATGAATGTCGTGGGGGCCTGAAACCGAACAATTCCGTCTTCCACTGCTTCAAATTCAAGGGGTTGGATCCACGCCGCGAAATTCGTTTGCCCGATCGATTCTG
The DNA here is from genome assembly GCA_039822045.1 of Pseudomonadota bacterium. Classification (GTDB taxonomy): domain Bacteria; phylum Pseudomonadota; class Alphaproteobacteria; order Rhodobacterales; family Rhodobacteraceae; genus HLUCCA09. Next base: position 8,541 of record JBCBMY010000003.1, read on the forward strand.
CCAATCCTTCGCACACGCGCCCCCAGGTCTCATTTGTCATACTGATAAGCTGCCCCATCGCTTTGTTGTCCTTTAGGACGATGGCGCAGATGCCACCGCCCGGCTGCCTGTTCGCAACACGGATGGGTCGGGCGCACCATGCCGATCCGCCTGCGCGCAGCGCGGCCAATCGGAGTGCCGGCTAATGGCCGGCCGGTGGTTCTGTATCGGACACAGCGCATTGCCCAAGCCAGTGTCGGCCAGGCTGGTGCGCCGCCCCGCGCCCTGTCAAAGGTGCGCGGGCTGGTCGTTCATCGCCGGCTGAAGCTCCCCCAAAGAGCCAAGGTGCCAACGTGTCCGACCCTGTCCCCCCGGACGCTTTCGAGTCGCCATAGGAAGCTAGCAACTGGCACAAACTCCACGCAACTTATCTTCGCAGTTGACTCTGAGCTTTCTTTCTCGAATCCCGGAAGCGCTTTGAATCGCCAGTAATTTATGACTTTCAACCGCACCCAAGCAAAAAAACACGCCCCGATCCGAGCGTGTTCTTCGTGCAACTTCCGCCAATGAATTCGGCCCGCCGAGCGGAGGGCCGCCGGCCCGTTCAGCTCACGCAGAAAGGGCTTTCACCCGGGCAGAAAGGCGCGACATCTTCCGCGCTGCGGTGTTCTTGTGAACCACACCCTTGGTCACGCCACGCATCAGCTCGGGCTGTGCGGCTTTCAGGGCAGAGCGCGCGGCGTCGGCGTCTCCCGACGCAATCGCTTCTTCAACCCGGCGCAGGTGGGTGCGGATGCGCGACCGGCGCGCCGTGTTCACGGCGTTGCGGCGCAGGTTCTGGCGGGCGCGCTTTTTGGACTGGGGCGTGTTGGCCATGCTCGGTTCCGAAACTCGGGTAAATCTCTGTCGAAGCCGCGTCTCTATGCCCCGTGTTCGAGGGAGTCAACACCCACAAGCGGGCATTTGCGCCCTACTTGTCGCGGAACTGCGCCTCGCGTTTTTCCAGGAATGCCGCCATCCCTTCGGACTGATCTTCCGTGGCGAACAGGCCATGAAACAGGCGCCGTTCGAACAACAGGCCCTCGGCCAGCGTCGTCTCCTGCGCACGGTTCACCGCCTCCTTCACGGCCATCGCGGTGATGATCGACTTCTCGGCGATCTTGCCCGCGGCCTCCATCGCCTCTTCCATCAGCTTCTTGGCGGGCACAACGCGCGAGACAAGGCCACAGCTTTCGGCCTCCTCGGCATCCATAAAGCGCCCTGTCAGGTGCATATCCATGCTCTTGGCCTTGCCGATGAAGCGGGTCAGCCGCTGGGTGCCGCCCATTCCGGCCACGGTGCCCAGGTTGATCTCGGGCTGGCCGAACTTCGCGGTGTCCGCGGCGATGATGAAGTCGCACATCATCGCCAGTTCGCACCCGCCGCCGAGCGCATATCCCGACACGGCGGCGATCACGGGCTTGCGGCATTTCACCAGCGCATCGGTCTGCGCCGCAAACAGATCTTCGGTGAACGCGTCGACAAAGGTCTTGGGCGCCATCTCGGCGATGTCGGCGCCCGCGGCGAACGCCTTTTCCGAGCCGGTGATGACGATGCAGCGTACCTTGTCGCTCGTTTCGGCATCGCGGATGGCAGCAGACAGTTCGCCCAGAAGCGCCGTGTTCAGCGCGTTCATTGCCTCGGGGCGGTTAAGCGTGATGAGGCAGATATGATCCCTGATCTCGACGATGATCGTCTCGAATGCCATGGGCGCACCTTTCCGGTGGTGTCGGTTCGGCGAGGGTTACCAGCCGTGGCGGCGGTTTCAACCTATCTTTGGCAGCGCGGACAATAGAACGACGACCGTGCCGATTGCACAATCCGCCGGATTTCGCCCCCGCATCCCTCGGTCGGGCAAGGTGCGCCCTCCCGGCCATAGACTCGAAAGTTGTGCTGAAAGTAGCCCAATTCACCGTTGGCCTGCCGGTGATCGCGCAGCGACGATCCGCCCGCCGCAATCGCCTCGTGCAGCACATCACGGATCGCCGGAACGAGGCTCGCGGCCCGCTTGGGCCCGAGCCGTCCGGCCTTCCGAAGGGGCGAGATGCCCGTCCGGTGCAACACCTCGCAGACATAGATGTTGCCAAGCCCCGCCACCACCCTCTGATCGAGGAGCGCCGCCTTGATCGGCGTCATCCGGCCCTTCAGGCGGTCAACGAGGTAGGGCGCGTCAAAGCTGTTGCCGAGCGGCTCCGGCCCGATCCCCGCCAACAGCTTGTGCGCATCTTCGCTCCCGGTCTCCATAAGGTCCATCGCACCGAACCGGCGGGCATCGTTGTAGGTGATCCGCGCGCCCCCCTCCATGTGGAAGATCACATGGTTGTGCTGCGGCAGAACCGACTGCTCGTGGTGAAATGCAGCCGACCCCTCCTGTCCGATCAGGATCCGACCCGACATTCCCAGATGAACAAGCAGCGTCTCGCCCGTGTCGAGATCGGCCAGGATGTATTTCGAGCGGCGCCGCAGCCGCTCAACCCGGGCGCTGGTCAGCCGCTCGGCCATCCGCGGCGGGAAGGGCCAGCGCAGGTCTGGGCGCCGCACTTCGGCCAGCGCGATACGGCGGCCGGTCATCGCGGGCTCAAGCCCCCGGCGCACAGTTTCAACCTCTGGCAGTTCCGGCACGACGCTCCCCCCATTGACGCAGATGCCCGCACGCGGCCGGTGCGCGGATTGTAACGCCCCGGCGGCGTCCTATAAGGAGTCGGCTGGAGCCGTTGGCAAGAGGGCGCGGCGCGACCGACGGGACAGGGATGACCGAAGAGACGGAAAAAACAACGCATTTCGGAGCGCGCACCATCCCCGAAGGCGACAAGAAAGAGTTGGTCGAGGGGGTCTTCACCTCGGTCGCGTCCCGATACGACGTGATGAACGACCTGATGTCGGCTGGCATTCATCGCCTCTGGAAGGATGCGATGATGGATTGGCTTGCTCCGCGCGACGGGCAGCGCCTGCTCGACGTGGCCGGTGGCACCGGCGACATCGCGTTTCGTTTCCTTCGCCGCGCGCCCGGGGCCACGGCGGTGGTCTGCGACATGACGCAGGCCATGCTGGATGAGGGGGCCAAGCGCGCAGAGGCCGCCGATCTCGCCGGGCGGCTCGACTGGGTGCAGGGCGACGCGATGGCGCTCCCGTTCCCCGACGCGGCCTTCGACACCTATACGATCTCGTTTGGCATCCGGAACGTCACGCGGCCCGAGGATGCGCTTGCCGAGGCGTTCCGCGTATTGCGGCCCGGCGGGCGGCTGATGGTGCTAGAGTTCTCGCAACTGCCCAATCCCGGATTGCAGTGGGCCTACGATCGCTACTCCTTCAATGTCATTCCAGCGATGGGCCGGGCCGTGACCGGCGATGGCGACAGCTATCGCTACCTCGTGGAATCGATCCGCAAGTTTCCGGGTCAGGAAGCATTCGCGGCCATGATCCGGGCGGCGGGGTTTGAGCAGGTGAAGTACCGCAACCTCACGATGGGCGTCGCCGCGCTGCATTCGGCCTGGAAACTCTGACGCCGTGCGGGGCCCCCACAACATCTGGCGTCTGGTGGTCACCGGCGCGACGCTGGAGCGGACGGGGGCCATGGGGGTGGTGCTCGAGGCGATGAACGCGCCGCCGAACCTGCGCGTGGTGGCGCGGGTGCTGGGCTGGCCGTTCAAATGGCTGGGCTATCGGGGCGACCCCGCGCTGCCCCCGGCGACGCGCGCGCTCCAGGCGCTCGGCCCCGCCTATATCAAGTTCGGTCAGATCATGTCGACGCGCCCCGACGTGGTGGGCGAGGAACTCGCGATGCAGCTTCGGGTCCTGCAGGACAAGCTGCCGCCTTTCCCCCGGTCCGTCGCCTTGAAGAAGGTGCGCGAAGAGCTCGAGATGCCGATCGACGCACTCTTCTCCGAGTTCTCCGAGCCCATCGCGGCCGCCTCGATCGCCCAGGTCCATCGCGCGCGGATTGCCGAAACCGGCGAAGAGGTCGCGGTCAAGGTGCTGCGCCCGGGGATCGAAAGGGCGTTTCAGCGCGATGTCGATGCCTTCTACCTTGCTGCCTCGATGATCGAGTTGCTCTCGCCCTCGTCCCGGCGGCTCCGTCCTACCGATGTGATCTCGCATTTCGAAGGGGTGGTGAAGGGCGAGTTGGACCTGCGCCTCGAGACCGCCTCGGCCGCCGAGTTCGCCGCCAACACGGCCAAGGATGAGGGGTTTCGCGTGCCCCAGGTGCATTGGTTTCTCTCGGGCCGCCGCGTCATGACGCTCGGCTGGGCCAGTGGCGTACCCTCCGGAGACATAGCCGCCATCGACGCCGCCGGCCATGATCGCAAGGCGTTGGGCGAGCGCGTGCTGCGGCTCTTTCTGAGCCATGCGCTGCGCGACGGCTACTTCCATGCCGACATGCACCAGGGCAACCTCAAGATCGCCGGCGACGGTGCCATCGTGGCGCTCGATTTCGGGATCATGGGGCGCATCGACGAATATACCCGCCGCGCCTATGCCGAGATCCTCTTCGGCTTTATCCGCAAGGATTACCGAAGGGTGGCCGAAGTGCACTTTGAAGCGGGCTATGTGCCGGCCGACCGGGATATCGACGAGTTCGCGCGCGCGCTGCGGTCGGTCGGTGAGCCGATTTTCGGGATGGATGCGTCACGCATCTCGATGGGGCGGCTTCTGGCCTATCTTTTCGAAGTCACCGAGCGGTTTGGCATGGAGACACGCACCGAGCTCATCCTGCTGCAGCGAACGATGGTCGTGGTCGAGGGGGTCGCGCGGTCGCTCTATCCGCAGATCAACATATGGCAGGTCGCGCGGCCGACGGTCGAGGAGTATATCAAGGACAATGTGGGCCCGCGTGCGCTGGCTGCCGATCTGGCAAAAACGGCCCGCGTGCTGACGCGCCTGGGGCCGCGTTTGCCGCAGCTCGCCGAAGAGGTCCTGTTGCGCCCCCAATCCGCACCCCAGCCACGCGGGCAGGGCGGAGCGGTGCATGCCGCCGCTTGGTTCCTGGCGGGCGCTGTCGTGATGGCGCTTGCGGTCGCGCTGGCGTCCGGCTGAGCCTCTGGGCCGAACGGAGTCCAACGCGGCGACGTTCGAGGTGCTCCCCGGTGGTGCCGGCGGTGCGCTGGCTCGGCGCCACGGTATGTGTTGTGGCCAGACCGCCCCCGGCAGACGCCCCACCCGCCCACCCGCCCACCCGCGCCTGCCGGGGGCGGTCAGGCCCTTGTGCGCCTGTGGTTTCGGCTCTGGGCCCGAAGCGCCAATCTGCGCTTGATGTCGATCGTCTCGGAGGCCGAAGGTCCCTGCGATCGATCGGGACACAACCTGCTACGGCGACGGCGGGTTGCGGAGTGAGATCACTTCGTCGACGCCGACCTCGGTGCCGTTGGAGAGCAGAAGCTGCGGCCCGTTCGCCCCCAGACGCGCTTCGCGCACGTCGTGATAGATGTCGGGTCTGTTCCGTGCGATCTCGTCCCACTGATCGTTGTAGCTAACCACGTCGACCGCGTAGTCTCCGTCCGGCGCGAAAGAGCCGTCGAATTGTGTCCCGTTCCAGGTCGCTGTGCCGGGTTCGGTCGCGATCGGGACGCGCTGCACCACCTGACCGTCGCTGTCGATCACCTCGAGTTGAGCATGCGCGGCGAACGCACTCGGCACGGCTTCGATCTGGACCGGATCGCCCTGGTATCGAACCGGTCCGGTGAAGCCCGCCTGCATTCCAACCCAGGAGGCGTAGTCGGCAAGGCCCTCGGCGCCGATGGGCTCGGTGAGCCCTTCCAGAAGCTCGTTGGTGCGGACCTGCTGCTCAACGCCAGAGAAGGTGGCGAGCTGCACAGCAAATTCCGCCGAGTCGAGCGGGTTCAGCGGGTCCTGGTTCTCAAGTTGGGTCGTCAGCATCAGGATGAAGGTGTCGAAGTCGGAGCTGATGGCGCTGGTCGACCGGGTCTCGGTGGTCGGCTGAGTCGCCGCTGTGCCGGTCACGCCTGATGCGCCGGTGGCGGGGCTGATGTCTGACATGGCTCGGGTCTCCCTAGAGGCGCAGGTCGAGGCCGGTCTCCGACCGGCTGGATGGGTTCATAGCCGTGTCGGACGCACGTGGTGCGGGCCCGCGGTCGGCCGCGTGGGGCTCAAGTTCGGGATCTGCGCCGGATGTGTTGGCTCCATCGCGTTTGCGCCCGGGGAGGTCGGCATCGCTCTCCTGCCCGGCATCGCCGAACGCGACATCGACGCTGGTATAGCCCATATCGCGCAGGTCATCGGCCAGCAGATCCGCGTGCCGGCGCAGAAGGTCCATCGTATCGCCTCGCTCGGCGTGCACTGTCACGGTCATGCCCGCGTCCGAGGGCGAGAAGACCAGTCGGAGGCGGCCGAGTTCCTCGGGCTGAAGCGCCACCTCCAGCCTTCCGGCACCCGGAGACTGGCGCACGGCCTCGGTGATCTGTTGTGCAATCGCCCGCCCCGCGTCGGCGCGCGCGGAATCGGCGCCGCTCCAGGGACTGCCGCCAGCGCTCAGGGTAGTGAAGCTACGTCCCTCGCCCGAGCGCCCGTCGCCAAGCCCGGACAGGGACGTGGCGTCGCCCGCTCCCGCGTCAGCGGCTCCGAAGCCGGCAACCGCCACGTCTGCAGTCAACCCGGCCGCCATCGCGACCGGGGCGGTCAATGGCGTCGAGCCGACAGTAGGCGCGCCGCGCGGAGAACCGTCGCCCAGGGAAGGCGACGAAGCCGGCGGCGGATCAGAGGGTGTAGGCGGCAGTGGCACGAGGTCGCGGCGCGCGGTTTCCGTGCGGGCGCGATAGGACAGCTCGGACGCTGGCTTGCTCGCTCCCGGGCCGACTTGATGGGGAGGCGCCGCGCTCAAGCCCGCGGACATTGGTGCGGTAGGTAGCGGCGGCGCCGCGCGGAAAGTCACGGTCGCACTCCGAGAAGCGGGCGGAAGCGATGTCGACCGCCCGCCCTCATCCGGGATAGGCGCCTGGGCTCGCAAATCACCGATCGTGTCCGCGCTGGAGGATGCCACAGCCCGACTTTGGGGTTCAGGCACCGAAGACAGAGTGGCGACTTTGGTGCCGTCGAAAGCTTGGGCCCGGTCCGCGCGCATATTGTAGACCGCCGGGTCGTCGGATCGTTGCACACGCAGCGACGCTTCACCGGCGTCAGCCTGCAGCGCGCCGGCCTCCGTGCTGAAAGCTGTCGTCACTTGGGCGGCTGCGGTCCCCTTCGCGATCGCTCTGTTCGGGGCGATGCCCTGGATCGACGCAGGTGCCTGGTTCAGTTCCGGGCGTGTGGCGCCGGTGGTACGGGGCGGAGCGTCACTGGATGCGACACCGTCGTTCCGCACTTGGCTGTGCTCGTTCCAGTGCGCTGCTCTCGGGTTGGCACCGGCGGTCGCATCTGTGCTCACAGGTCTGCCCGCGCGGTCGGACGTCGCGCGAGCACCGGCGCCGGACTCGGGGCGGCGCGGAGCAATGGCGTCTTCCGCGTTGCGCGCGACCTTGGGGTCAGCATCCTTTGCCAGAGGCACGCCAGGCTTTTGGTCCGGTACAGTCAGGGTCGGCAATCGTGGCCCATCTCGGCCCTCGACCGGCGGCGCCTCACCCGCTTCTGGAGGGTTGGTTGCCCCCGTTGCAAGGGACGCGCCCACTCCATTCGTTGCCGTTGTCAGAGTGCTCGCCAGAACAGCGCCGCGCGGGGCGGATGTTGGCGTGACGCTCGACGAGCGCTCTCCCGCAGGCCTTGTGGAACCGTCCTGATCGCCGCTCACGCTGGCAACATTCGTCAAGCTTGCACCAGGATCACGTGCCATAGCAGCGATGGGGTCATCCACGCCCTGTCGCGGGCCAATAACAACAACGCTCGCGGTGTCGGGCGCGATAGGTGGCTCAGTTGGACTTGGCGGCTGGCGCTCAATGCCCGTACTGGCTCGGGGTGTCGCAACAACGATCTCGCCGGTCTCACCCAATTCAGGTTCGACGCCTGTATCGGAACTGGGTTCTGCAGCGTTCCGAGAGACCGGCGTGCCGTCCGCCCGAATCGCGGCCTTGCTCGTCTCGGAAGACGTCTTGTCCTCCGCTATCGGATGCGTGCCCTCACCGCGCGCCCCGCGTTCATCGCCGGACAACAAAGCTGCGAACCGGCCACTCCCCTCCTGGTCGGTCCTGCGTGCGGGCGCGCGCAAGGCTTTGTCTTGCGTAGCGCTAGCTTCGAACACATGGGGAATCTGCATACTCGTCAGCCTTCTGCCGTCGTTTGCACGTCAGATTGCACGCCATGGCTTACCGATCCTTTACCGCTCCATGCGATTCCATTCGAAATTCGGGAAAATTGCAGAAGGATGCAGGAGATGACTGAGATCGCCACAGCGGTTGGCGGGTTGGGCACCCGCTCGGGCCCAACGGATGCCCGCGACGCGGGCGCTGGAACAGCCCGGTCGACCGCGCAAGCTGACAACGGCGCGCCACGCAATGTGGCACAGGGGGCGGCTGACGCGGCGCTCCGCGATGCCGCGCAGGCCTTCGAGGCGGCGTTTCTGACCGAAATGCTGAAACATGCCGGTCTTGGCGATACGCCGGAGGCGTTCGGCGGCGGGGTCGGGGAGGAGCAGTTCGCCGGGTTCCTGCGCGAAGCGCAAGCACAGGAGCTTGCGGCCTCCGGCGGGATCGGATTGGCCGAGTATATCTTCGACGCGCTGAAGGACCGGACCGATGGCGCGTGACGTGGTGACCGACCTCGACACGGTCCTCAAAGAGGAGCGCGAAGCCCTTCGCTCGGGCAGCCTCGACAGGATAGGGCCCTTGGCCGAACGCAAGGAGGCCCTGATTTCCACGCTTGAGGAGAGCGGCCCGAACGTGGCGTCCAAGACCGATCTTGAACGGCTGCAGGCGGGTCTCGCGCAGAACGCCAACCTGCTGTCATCGGCTCGCGCTGGCCTTGGCGCAGCGCTCGCGCGGACGAAGGAGCGTCACCGCGTGGCCACCCATCTCGATGTCTATACGAGGCAGGGCACCATCGAGGATCTGCGGTCCGGTCGAGGCAAGGTCGACAACCGCGCCTAGCGTCTGCCCCTGTGCATGCGCACCCTGCCGCAACCGGACGGGCGGTGTCGCGTCGCGCGCTACGCGCGGCGGGAGCCGCAGTTCCACCGAATTGGCGGCGGGGGGAGCGGCGCCGGTGGAGCAGCCCTGGATGGGTGGGCCGATCAATAACCCCTAAAATCTGGGGAAAGGGCCGGGCCGGCCGGTAAGCTTCCCTTAGGATCTGGCGGTCAACGATGCATCTCAATCAGGGCATTCGAATTGGGCTGATAGATGCGGCCCCTTTCGGACGCGCCACACAGGGTGTGCGACGGCCAGACGTGCCGCTTCACGGGATCGCGGCCAAAGTGCCGCAATAGGGAAAACGCGAATGCTCCGTCTTCAACGGGATTACTCGCCGGGCAAAATGTACTGGCTCTTCGGTGCCTCCGATGTCTCTGCCGAACGAACCGCCGATCCTTGTTGTCGCTCGGTGACGTCACGCTGCACCGGCCACACGCGCTGGGCCTCCCGGCGGGCACCCGTCTGGACCCGGCAGGTGGCATGAGGATCCGACGGATGATGGATTTGCCGAAGGAGGGGTGGCGATGAGCTCTCAGGCGCTGACGCGTCAGGCCCAGGCCGCCTACGGCGCCAAGGCCGCGCCGGTTCGCACCCACCGAGGCACCGAGTACGCGGTTTTTGCGAATATTACCAAACGGATACGAGCATCGTCTCAACGCGGGCGCGATGGCTTCAATGACCTCGCCTCTGCTTTGCACGATAATATGCGGTTGTGGACCATCCTTGCCGTGGACGTGGCCGACGACGGCAACAGGCTCCCCATCGAGATGCGTGCGCAGATCTTCTCGTTGGCCGAATTCACGCGGCAGCATACGGCCAAGATCCTGCGCCGCGAGGCCGCGGTCGATCCGCTGATCGAGATCAACGTCGCCATCATGAAGGGGCTCGCGGCAAGGGAGGCCGCCGCGTGAGCGGGCTCGTCCTGAAACTCGGCCCCAAGGAGCGGGTCCTGATCAACGGCGCAGTTGTCGAAAACGGCGACCGGCGCAACCGGCTGCACATCCTGACGCCGGATGTCAACATTCTGCGTCTGCGCGACGCCATCCACCCCGACGAGGTCACGACGCCCGTTCGCCGTGTCTGCTACATCGCGCAACTCGTCCTGTCAGGCGATGTCCCGTTGGAGGAGGCCAGGCCACAGCTCCTGCGCGGCATCGAACATCTCAGCCAAGTCTTTCGCGATCCCGACAGCCGAGCCCATCTGAGCGCGGCGACCGCCGCCGTCACCGGGGCGCAGACCTATCGTGCACTTCGGTCCTTGCGTGCCCTCCTACCGCGGGAAGACCGGCTGCTTGCCAGCGCCGCCGGTGGGTCCGAGTACTCCGGCCACGGCAACTGCGGAACGCCATCGGGGACGGGCTCCGAGGAGACACCCATCCCTGCCTCGTCCGTCTCCGCCTCGTTGGGCCCGGCCGAGATTGCCGCCGCCCGGTCGTCCCCGGTCTCACGCAACACGACGTCCGTATCCCCTTCCTGCGGCTTCTCTCCCGGCCCACCCGACGCAAGGCTCGAGCCATGACGTTTCAACCGGTCGTTCCCATCGGCGGTTTCGCCGGATGGTCGTTCCTTCAACGCACCATCGACACCCAGCGTGAGGCGCATGATGCCTCTCCCGTGCTTCAGCGCGATGTCGACTACTTCCAGGAGCGCATCGGGAGCGTTCTCACGGCCGAGGCGCTCGTCGCGGATCGGCGCTTGATGACCGTCGCCCTCGGCGCCTTCGGGCTCGACGACGACATCAACAGCAAGGCGTTCATTCAGAAGGTCCTGGAGAGCCCCGAAGGCGACCGCGAGGCCTTGGCCAACCGTCTGACGGACCGGCGATACCGCGAGATGGCCGCCGCGTTCGGCTTTGGCGAGGCGGTGCCTCAGACCATCACGTCTGGCTTCGGAGAAGAGATTGCAGCGCAGTTTCTTGAGCGGCAGTTCGAGATCGGCGTAGGCGAAGCCAACGAAGACATGCGCCTTGCGCTCGAATTCTCTCGTGCTGTGCCAGAGCTCATCGGGCGCGGCTTGGAGGATGACACCGCCTGGTTCTCGATGATGGGCAATCCTCCCATGCGCCGCGTTTTCGAGACGGCTCTGGGTCTGCCCAGCTCGTTTGGGACGCTCGAACTCGACCGCCAGCTTGGCGAGTTCAAGGATCGCATGAGCCGCGTCTTTGGCGTTTCGGAGTTTGCCGACCTCAATGATCCCGAGCTGCAGGAGGACATGATACGCCGCTTCCTCGTGCTGTCAGAAATCAATGCAGCGAACGCGCAGCTGTCATCGGGCAACATCGCACTTACCCTTCTCCAGCAATCAGCCGTGCCGAGCCAGACGCTCTTCTGACTGGCTAAGCAGTGGGCCAAATCTCTTTGCAAAGAGATTTGCAATTTCCTTGATCAAGGAAATTGCCGCGCGCGCCCGGCGAGGAACTCTATAGGGCCGTCACCCCTTTGTGGGCTGGCCCAGGATGGCAGCAAGACGAGCAAAGGCCCCCGCCGGCCCCTTTGGTGATCGCTCCGCCACGAACGCGTCGAGCTTGGGCCAGACCGAAACCGCCGCGTCGACTTCCGCGTCAGAGCCCGCCGCATAGAGGCCCGATTGTACCATCAACTCGGCCTGATCGTATGCCCCCAGTCGCTTCCGGGCCAGTGCAACCAAGGTGTTCTCCTCCAGCGACGCACATTCCGGAAGGCTCCGCGAGACCGAACGCAGAACGTCGACCGCTGGGAACCGCCCCCGCTCGGCAATGGCCCGGTCCAAAACCACATGTCCGTCAAGGACGCCGCGGAGAATGTCGGCCACCGGCCCGTCCATATCCGCGCCGGCCACCAGGACCGACAGGATCGCCGTAATGTCGCCCCCAGAGGCTTCGTCGCCGGGGCCCGCCCGTTCGGCAAGCGCCATGATCTCCCGCGCGACCGAGGGTGGATAGCCGCCAAGGGCCGGCGCCTCGCCCGCGGCCAATGCGATTTCCCGATGCGCTTCGGCGAACCGCGTCACTGAGTCGGCCAGAAACAGGACGTGTCGGCCGGCATCCCGGAAATGCTCCGCCACGGCCATAGCTGTCCACATTGCCCTTCGTCTCTGCAGGGGGGGCCGGTCCGACGTGGCCGCCACCACAACTGCCCTTGCCAGTCCGGCCTTTCCAAGCGAGCGCTCGACGAAGGTTTTCACCTCCCGCCCGCGTTCGCCCACCAGTGCAATCACCGCGACGTCGGCCTCCAATCCGCAGCCTAGATCCGCCAACAGCGTCGACTTGCCCACACCAGAACCGGAAAAGACGCCGAGCCGCTGCCCCCGCACCACCGGCAAAAGCGTATCGAAGATAGCCAGACCCGTTGCCAGCCGGGCGCCCATCGCCCGGCGGCGGATTGCATCGGGCGGCGGAGCACGCAGCGGCCGTTCCAGCGCACCGCGCGGCAGGGGACGCCCGTCGATCGGCTGGCCGTTGCCGTCGACGATCCGCCCGATCCAGCCCTCGTGCGGCGCAATGGTCGGGGGCCCCTGATGGACGATCGGGTCCCCGATCCGCAGCCCGTCGCCCGAGCCCTCCGGCAGGATCCGCACCCCCTGATCGGTGATCTCGACGATCTCACCACCCACGGGCCCGCGTACCGCATCAATACGAACCCCGTCGCCCAATGCCGCAGCCTCCGCCAGACCGCGCGCTTCGACCGTCCCGGCCCCGGCGCGCACGATCCGGCCCACGGCCCGCGACGGACGCGTCGCCGCGATCTCGGCCTTCAAAAGCGAGAAACGATTGTGCTGCATGTCTGGCCCTCCTGGCGCCTCCCGCCGGGCGTGCTGCCCGCGATGCACTGTTTCTAAAGGAATCGCGGTTAAGCCGAGGTTGCAGCACGGAGGAGAACCCCCGATGTTCGACAACCTTGAGATCATTCGCATTGCGAACGGGCTTGCGCGCCACTCGGCCGCGCGGCAGACGGCGGTGGCTGAGAACATCGCCAACGTCAACACGCCCGACTACAAGCAGCGGGACATCCCGAGCTTCGCCGCCCTCTATGGGCAGGAGCCGGACTTCGCGATGAAGGCCACCCACCCCAGACATATCGGCGCCAACCACGACTTCGCGCCACCTGCGCCACGTGTCGTTCGTGGGGCGGCCGAAGCCCCCAACGGCAACTCGGTGTCGCTGGAGCGCGAGATCGTGAAGGCCGCCGACGTGCGCCAACACCACGACATGGCGCTGTCGATCTATGAAAGCGCTTTGACGATCCTGCGCACCAGTCTCGGGAGGCGCTGAACATGTCTGACCTGATGAAGACCCTCGCCCTCTCGGCCTCGGGCATGACGGCACAGGCGGCCCGCCTGCGCCACGTGTCGGAGAACATTGCCAATGCCGATACGCCGGGTTTCCGCCGTAAGACGATCTCGTTCGACGGCGTGCGCGAGGGCTTTGATGGCCCGCAAATGGTCGAACCCGGGCGCGTCCGCCTCGACCGGTCGGAGCTGACACTGATCCACGACCCGGGCCATCCACTGGCCGATGAGAGCGGGAACTACCTTGGCTCGAACGTCGATCTGGTCGTTGAGATCGCCGACGCCCGGCAAGCGCAGCGCAGCTACGAAGCCAATCTCAAAATGTTCGATCAGGCACGGCAGATGACGTCGAGCCTGTTGGAGTTGTTGCGCAAGTAAGAGGAGACCAGAATGGATATCCGCGCGACGCAGGCAGAACGCCTGTATTCCGGCGTCCGGCCCGCCACCAAGGCAGCCGGCGACGGGCCCTCGACGGCAGACGCATCTGCAGGCCGGCGCTTCGCAGATGCCGCCGAAAACTTCGCCGACACGCTCGCCCGTGCCGAGCAGACTGCCAAGGACGCGATGGTCGGAAAGGCCGACCCGCATGCGCTCGTCCAGGCGCTGTCCCAGACCGAGCTTGCCGTCGAAACCGCCGTTGCCGTCCGCGACAAGGTGGTCGAGGCCTATCAGGAAATCCTGCGGATGCCGGTCTGAGCCATGCATGAAGCCTTGTTCTTTGACACGCTCCGCCAGGGGCTCTGGATCGCGGTGATCATCTCGGTCCCGATCCTCTCGGTCGCGCTTCTCGCCGGCGTCAGCGTGGGCCTCTTCCAGGCGCTCACCTCTGTGCAGGAGATGACTCTCACCTTCGTGCCCAAGCTCCTGGCGATCGTCCTGGTGTTCTGGGTCTCGATGAGCTTCATGACCGAAATGCTGACTGGATACTTCCAGGATCAGCTTGTGCCCCTGATCATCGGAGGCGGCCGATGAGCACCTCCGTCGTTACCCTGGCGCGCCAGGTCGGGCTCATGACCGAAATGCGCACCGTCGCCAACAACATCGCCAACGCCAATACGACCGGCTTCCGGCGTGAGGGCGTGGTGTTCTCGGAATGGATCAAGTCCACGCCGGGGGCGCCCAGCCTGTCGATGGGTGCCGGGCGCGCGCGCACCGTGGATCTCACGCAAGGGGCCATTGCACAGACAGGGGGCACCTTCGATCTCGCTATCGAAGGCGAGGGGTTCTTCCTTGTCGAAACCCCCAGCGGCGAACGGCTGACCCGCGCGGGCGCCTTCACGCCGAACGAAGCGGGCGATCTGGTGACCCAACAGGGCTTCCCCGTGCTTGATGCGGGTGGCGCGCCAATCTTCGTCCCGCCCGATGCGCGGAGCTTCACCGTGGCCGCCGACGGAACCCTTGCGGCCGACGGCAATCCGGTGGGCCAGATCGGCCTTGTGGTGCCGACCGACCCGCTACGCATGGAGCGCGAGGCCAACCAGCTTTTCGAGGCGAAGGGCGGCTTCGAACCGGCCGAGCGCCCGGGCGCGATCCTGCAGGGACGGCTCGAAGGGGCAAATGTCAATCCGGTCATGGAAATCACCCGGATGATCGAGGTCCAGCGCGCCTACGAGCTCGGGCAGGCCTTTCTCGATCGCGAGAGCGACCGCCGCTCGAAACTCATCGACACGCTGATCCGCTAACGGAGGCTTCCCATGCAATCCCTCAAGATCGCCGCCACAGGCATGGCCGCGCAGCAGATGCGCGTCGACGTGATCGCCAACAATCTCGCGAACATGTCGACAACCGGCTACGATGCGCGCCGCGCCGAGTTCGCCGATCTGCACTACCAGCAGATCGCGCGCCCCGGTGCCGTCAACGCCAACGACGGCACGGTTCTGCCCACCGGCGTGCAGGTGGGTCTTGGCGTCCGACCGACGTCTGTGGCAGTCAACCTCGCGCAAGGCTCGGTGGCGGCGACCGGCGGCGATCTCGATCTTGCCATCGATGGAGACGGGTATCTCGAGGTCACGCTGCCGTCCGGTCTGACCGCCTATACCCGCGACGGCGGGCTCAAGCGCACGGGCGACGGCCTTGTCGTCACATCCGATGGCTACCCCGTTACGCCCGACATCACGATCCCCGACGATTCACGCACGCTGGTGATCACGGCCGACGGTGAGGTCTATTCCTACTTTGACGATGCGGTGCAGCCGCAATTCCTCGGTCAGTTCACGCTCTCGGACTTTTCCAATCCGAAGGGGCTCGAGGCGATGGGATCGAACCTCTTCCTGGAAACCGAAGCCTCAGGACCGCCGATCGCCGGCAACCCGGGCGAGGACGGACGCGGTACGATCCGCCAGGGCTATCTCGAAGAGAGCTCCGTCGATGCGGTGCGCGAGATCACCGACCTGATCCAGGCACAGCGCGGCTACGAGCTGAACGCCAAGGTGATCACGGCGGCCGATCAGATGCTCAGCACCACCACGCAGATCCGGTGAGCGCCTTGACCCGCCGTCTCCTGGCCTTCGTCCTCTCCCTTGCGGTGCCGGCCCTTCCCGCGACCGCCGAGACGCTTGTCGCCGCCGGCACGATCCGGGCGCAAACCATCCTGACCTCGGCCCATATCGCCGTGATCCGCGAAGCCGTTCCGGGCGCGCTCTCCGATCCCGCCCAGGCTCTGGGCCAGGAGACGCGTGTGATCCTTTATGCAGGACGCCCGATCCGGCCGACGGATCTGGGTCCGCCCGCCGTGATCGACCGCAATCAGATTGTCCGACTGGTCTATCGCCAACGCGGGCTGGCCATCGTCGCCGAGGGCCGCGCCCTCGACCGCGCAGGCGCCGGTGAGCGGGTGCGCGTTCTGAACATCGCCTCGCGCGCCACCGTCACCGGCACCGTCGCGCCCGAGGGCCACATCGTGGTCGGCCCGCCGGCCCTTTCAACGGAGTTTCCATGACCCGGACCTTGACCCTTGGCCTCATGTGCCTTGCCGCGGCTTCCGCCGGCTGCAGCCGCCTCGCCAATGTCGGCCAGGCCCCCGACCTTGCACCCAACACCGGGACCTATGAGCACCGTGCGATGGCCGTGACGCCCCTGCCAGGGATCGACGTATCCGCCCGGCGCTCCGACGATGCGTCGCTCTGGAGCCGCGACCGCGCCTCGCTTCTCGGCGACCGGCGGGCAAGCACACAGGGCGATATCCTGACCGTCGTGATCGAGATCGACGAGAGCGCCGAGATCTCCAACTCCACGGATCGGTCCCGCACGGGCAGCGAGTCGCTCCAGATCCCCGAGCTCTTCGGGATCCCGCAGCGCGTGCAAGACGATCTGCCCGAGGGCGCCTCGCTTGCCAACGCCGTGTCAGTCAATTCCAGCGGCAGCTCGGGCGGAACCGGCTCGGTGAACCGGTCCGAGGAGCTGACCCTGCGCGTCGCGGCTACGGTGGTCGAGACACTGCCCAACGGTGTCCTTCGGATCGAGGGCAGTCAGGAGGTGCGGGTGAACTTCGAAATCCGCGAGCTTCTTGTGACTGGCTACGTCCGCCCGACGGACATCTCGCGCAAGAACGAGATCACCTACGACAAGATCGCCGCGGCCCGGATCTCGTATGGCGGACGCGGGCAGATCACCGACGTTCAGCAGCCCCGCTACGGACAGCAGGTGGCCGATATCGTTCTGCCGTTCTGAGGGCATACGCATGAAACTGCTGCTGCCCCTGATCCTGATCCTCGTGGCCGCCGGGGGCGGCATCGGCCTTGGGCTCTTTCTGCGGCCGGAGCCCGAACCGACTGCCGAGGCCGGCGACATGCCTGAACCGCCCAAGGAGGAGGTCTCGGACGAGCCTCCCGGCACGGCGCCCAGCCCCGGCCGCGAGCGCCCGCCCCTGGATCAGATCGAATATACCCGCCTCAACAACCAGTTCGTCGTGCCCGTGCTCGATGATGGCGATGTCGGCGCGCTCGTCGTCCTTTCGCTCAGCGTCGAGACGTTTGTCGGGGCGCGCGCGACCGTCTTTGCCCGCGAACCGAAGCTTCGCGACGCGTTCCTTCAGGTGCTGTTCGACCATGCGAATGCCGGTGGGTTCTCCCACGATTTTACCGCGGCCGATCGGATCGCGACGCTGCGCCAGGCGCTCTGGGAGGCCGCGCGCCCGGTGCTCGGCGATGACGTGATCGACGTGCTCATCACCGACATCGCCCGGCAGGAAGCGCAGAACGGCTAGGCATAAAGTCGGGCGTGCGGCTCGGCCGCATCAGTTGCTCTTCGACAGTTTCTCCAGCACCGCCTGTCGCGCGATCGACTTGGCGGTGTCCCGACGCAATTCGCCGATCACCGCCTTCTGTCTGGCAAGCGCGATGGACAGGCGCCGCTGCTCGCCTTCGGCCCACCGCATCCAGGCCGACGTCGTGCGAACCGTGACGGCATCATCCGGCGTCCTGGCCGAGAGCGAGATCAAGGCGGCAGCCCGTTGCGCGTCGATGGCGGCAACGGCGTCGCGGGCCCTCATTTCAGCCTTGGCGGCGTCGGCCAGACGGGCCCGCTTGGCGCGCGCCTCCATCTCGGCGAGTTGGGCCAGTCTGGCCAGCTTAGCCTTGTCGGGAGCCCGCGCCACGCCTGGTGCCTAGAGCAAGGAGGCGCGCGCGCGGGCGCGCATCGCATCGGCAAATCGGATCGCGGCGGCGACGGGCCCGTAATGGTCCTCTGCGATCTCCTCTCCGAGATCGACCGTGGCATGGAGGGCCCGCGCGGTCGGCGGGTCACGGTGGATCGGAACGCCGGCCTCTAGGGCGGCCTCGCGGATCCGGGCGGCGACTTCGTCCACACCCTTGGCAACGCAGACGGGCGCTCCGGGGTCTCCGGGTGCCCATTTCAGGGCAACGGCATAGTGCTCGGGGTTCACGATCACCACGGCCGCGTCGGGCACGTCCGCCAGCATGGCGTTTTGCGCGATGGCCATGCCACGGGCGCGCCGCCGTTCTTTCAGATGCGGGTCGCCCTCCATATCCTTGGTCTCATCGCGCAACTCCTTGTGGCTCATCATGTTGCGGCGCCGCAGCTCGGCATGTTGCCAGATGTAATCGAGCGCCCCAATCACCCCAGCGATGGCAACGATGACCGCAAGAAACTCCACCGAGAGGCGCCCCAACAGCACCGACGACTGGCGCGGCTCGAGCGCCGTTGCGCTAACCAGCTCGTCCACCCGGCTGGCCAGGAATAGGCCGAGGGCCGCGGAGTAGACGATGAGCTTGACGAAGCTCTTGGCGAACTCGACGAGGCCCGAGACACCGAACTTCTGCTTGGCGTTCGAGATAAGGGAAATGCGCGAGAGCTTGGGCTTCAGCTTGTCCGGCGCCACCACAATGCCGCGCATGGCAATCAGAGCGCCAAGAACCAGAAGCATGGGCACCCCAAAGAGCGGGGCGAGGGCGCTGCCCGCGCTGCGCAGCACCTCGCCCGTGGGCGCAAGCGAGGGCCCACGCAGGAACAGTGGCGCAAGCCGGTCGGCCTGACCGATAAGCGCGGTGCCCAGAGCGCCGATCCCGCCTGCCGTCATTGCGCCTGCCAGACCGAGAGCCAGCAGGAACCCGGCATAGGCAAAGGCCGAGGTGAGGTCGGCCGCACGCGGGATATCACCCCGCTTTCTTGCATCCTCCAGCTTCTTCGGAGACGGCTCATACGGTTTGCTTTCGTCGCTTTCGGGGTCCGCCATCAGGGGGCCCCAAACGGGTTGGCAAGCGTGTCGGCAAACACTTGAGCCCAGATCGCAAGCGCAATCGGCGCCACCAAAGCAAGGAGCGCCAGGGCCAAACCGGTGATGGCGGGCGCGCCAACGAAGGCCACCATCAGTTGCGGCATCGCCCGGTTGATGGCCCCGAGCGCAAGATTGTAGACCAGAGCGCCGATCACAAACGGGGCCGCCAGCGTAAACGCCAGGGAGAAAGCGCGCGCGACATGGGCGACGCCCAGATCCGCCAGCTCGCCCGAGGGCAGGAGCGTACCGGGGGGAAACAGGTCATAGCTCGCGATCAGCGTCTCCACCAGGCGCAGGTGCAGATCCGTCATCGCCACCAGAGCCAGGCCCGACACCACAAGGAGGTGCCCGATGGCCGGCAAGGGCTCGGCCGAGGCGCCGCCGAAGAGCTGTGCGAGCGATGTCGACTGGGCCGCGATCGTTCCGGCGATCTGCAGCGTCAGCACCAAAAGACGCAGGATCAGGCCAAAGACCAGCCCGATCGCCGCTTCAGTACCGACGAGCGGTAGCACGCTGTCCCATCCCGGCATTGCAACCTCGCGGGCCACGACCGGCGCGACGATCACCGTGAGCGCAAGGGCAAGTCCGAGTTTGACACGGACGGACAAGGTCAGTTCCCCGAATGCCGGCAGAAGTGCCATCGCCCCCCCGATCCGCAAGAACACGATGGCGCCGGCCAGAAACGCCCCCTCCGCGACATCGAGCAACGGGGCGATGAGTTCCATCAGGCGGCGACCTGGCCCACAATCGACGGGCGCGCGTCCATCCCGATCTCCTCGAACGACAGGACGGGGGCGGCGATCCCCTTGGCGGCGAGCACGGTCGTAAGGAACCGCCGCCGCTTCATTGAGGTGACGACAGCGGGAAACACGCCCTGATCGGCCGCCTTCTGGAGTTTGTCCGAGACGCCGCCCACGAGCCGCGAGAACTCCTCGGGCGGCAGCGCCACATCGCTGCCAGCGGCCGGGTCGGTCTGGTAGGAGCGGAACCGCTCCTCCCATTCCGGGGCGAGCTGGATCAGTGGCAGGGTCCCGTCGTCGCGCCGCACCTCGGCCACAAGCTGAAAGCCGATCCTCTGGCGCACATGCTCACAGATCGCCTCGGGAGAGCCGAGACTGCCGCGCGCTTCGCCGATCGCTTCCAGGATCACCCCGAGGTTTCGGATCGAAACGCGCTCTTCGAGCAGGAGCCGCAGCACCTGGAGAAGCAGGTCGACCGGCACCTTGTCGGGCACCAGCTCGTCGATCATCTTGCGGTTGGCCTCGGCGCGCTCGGGATCGCTCACCGACGTCAGGGCGGCCAACAGCCGGCGCAGCGCCTTCAGCGTCATGAGGCGCGGGAAGTTGCGTTTGATGACCTCCAGAAGATGGGTGGCCAGCACCTCGGGCGGGGAGACAATGGTCGTCCCCTCGAGGGCCGCCTGTTCGCGTGCCTCCGCCCCGATCCAGCGCGCGGGCGCACCATAAACCGGCTCGTTGACATCTTCTCCCGGGGGCAATCCTTCCGTCGCTTCAGCGGCCAGTGCCAGATAGCCATCGGGCTTCAGCCGGTCGCGCGCCTGAACCACGCCGTGGATCCGGATTGCGTAGGTGCCCGGGGGCAGCGCGGCGTTGTCGGTCAGCCGGATCTCGGGCAGGATCAGGCCATAGGCCGTCGCGACATGCGTTCGCATGTTGGTGATCCGCGCATCTAGGCCCGTTGCGGCGTCGAGCACCATCGAGACAAGGTCCGGCGCAAACTCGACATGGATGTCATCCAGATCGAGATGGTCCCCGATGCTCATCGGCTTCGGGGCGTCGTCGGCGGTTGCAGGCTGCTCTGCGGCGGCCGCCGCGGTTGCGGCCTGTTGTCGGGCGAAGAAGCCAAGACCTGCCAGGCTCGCTGCCCCGATCATGAAAGGCAGGAAGGGCAGACCGGGCACCAGCGCGAAGAGCGCCATAAGGAGCCCCACCGTGAACAGCGCCGCCGGGTTGCGCCCAAGCTGGGCGGCCAGGGCCAGGTCGGTCGCGCCGGTCGCGCCGCCGCGGGCAAGAAGCAGGGCCGAGGCGATGGAGATCACAACGGCCGGGATCTGGCTCACCAGACCATCCCCAACGGTCAGGATCGCGTAGGTCTCGAACGCCGTTCCGATCGGCATGCCGTGCACCGTGATGCCGATGATCAGGCCGACCACGAGGTTCAGAAGCGTGATCAGCAGGCCGGCGATCGCATCGCCCTTGACGAATTTCGACGCGCCGTCGAGCGATCCGAAAAAGGTCGTCTCCTGCTGTTCGCGCTCGCGACGGGCCTTGGCCTCGGCGTGGTCGATCGCGCCCGCCGACATGTCGCTATCGATGGCCAGCTGCTTGCCGGGCATCCCGTCAAGCGCGAAACGGGCGCCGACCTCGGCCATCCGCGCGGCGCCCTTTGTGATGACTATGAAATTGACGATCAGAAGAACGCAGAACACGACGATGCCGATGAGCGTCGAGCCGCCCATAACGAACATCGCAAATCCCTCGATCACGCCGCCCGCTGCGTCGGTGCCCGTATGTCCCTCACCGATGATCAGCTTTGTGGACGAGACGTTGAGCGACAGCCGCAACATCAGCGAGGCCAGCAGCACTGTCGGGAAGGCCGAGAAATCCAGCGGGCGCTCGACGAAGAGCGTGACCGTGAAGATCAGGATGGCGAGTGCAAAGGAGGCGGCGAGTCCGATGTCCAGCACCCAGGCCGGCATCGGCAAAATCATCATGACGATGATCGCCATCAGTGCGACGGCCAAGAGGATCGTCGGCTTGAAGAGGTTTCGTGCGTCGAGGTTCCCCATCCCTCAGCCCCCCGGCCGGCGTGGGGCAAAGAGGCTTGCGGCCCCGCTTGCAAGGGGGGCGCGGCCTCCGCCCGTGGGCACGAGGCTCCCCATCGATCGCCGTGCGCCGGGGATCAGGGCCGCGGGTCGCGCGAGGCCAGTGCTTTGGGCGGACGGGTCTTCTGGCTCCGGTCCGAACCGAGCGATCTCCACCTGGAGCTTGGCGAGGTAGGTGCGCCCGTGCGCCGGCGTGCGTGAGTGATAGGCGGCGGCAGCGGCGGTCCAGTCGCCGAGCTCAGTGTGAAGCGCGGCGAGGTAGCGCGCGGCATAGCGGGCATTCTGCGCGGGATCGAGCATGTCGTCGAAGGAGGAGAAGGCGCGGCCGTGCCAGCGTGTGTTGAGCTGAAAGCACCCCAGATCGAGGCTGTCGGCCCCTGCGGCCCGGCGTTGCTCTGCAAGGGCGCGGGCCTCGGTGCGCGACCCCGCCCAGATGCTCTGACCGTTGTCATTGATCGACCAGGGCCACGGCGTGGGCGTGCCGTTGATCTCGCGGCCCGTCTCCACCAGTGCGATGGCGCGCATTAGGCGGCTCGGCACTCCATGTTCGCTCGCCGCGATCAGGGCCCAGGCTTCGCACAAGGCACCCGGCCCGTCGATCGGCTCGGCCGCATCTGCCCGGGCAGGGGCGACCGGCAACGGCACCACCAAAACGACGGAGAGAATTGAGATCAGAAGCCCGGCGGAGCGCGATAGGGCGGCGTTCTGCAGGGCATGCCGGGCGCGGGTCAATTGACCGCGAGCCAGCCGATAGAGCTGTTTCATCCTGTCACCATTCTGGTGGCGTCTTTGTGGTGATACCGCCAGAGGGCTTAACCGAAGGTTTGCGTCCGGGCGCCGTCCGGCTGAAGTTTCCTGGCGCCGCGCGGTCGGGCAATGGCCAACGGGCCCGCAGCCCGCAGCTAGATATCCCCGGGGCCGGGACCGACGATGCCCTCAAGGCTTGCCCGCAGCGTTTCGCTTCGATCGATCAGGGTGCGGACATCCGCAAGGCTTGGTGGCGCGGCCGGCGGCACTTGCAAGGGATTGTCCGGAGGGTCGATGGCCGGCGGCGGCGCAGCCTCCCGGAGCCGGGCCAGAGCCACCGCTGCTGCTTTCTGAGCCTCGGTCCCATGGGTGTCGATGGCCTCTAGATCGCCCGACAACCATGCAGACAACGCAGCGGCGTCCGGGTCGCCCGCCGCCGCATAGGCGTCGGCGGCCAGAGCGTGATTTCCAAGCGCGGCATGGGCTTCCGCCCTGATCCTCTCCGCCTCGATGCTCTCGCGTCCGGCAAGGCGGGCAAGGGCTTGAGCCGGGTCACCGCCGGTGAGATGCGCTTGTGCCTCCACGAGTCGAACTTGGTCTCCGCCAGCGTCGGGCAATCCCGCAAGCAGGTCGAGGCCAGGCGCGGGAAAGCCGAGGCCCACCAGGCGCGTGGCCATCACGAGCCGGTCGGCCGGGGGCAAAAGGTCGGTAATCCGCTCCGACTGTGGGTGCAGCGCAACTGCAAGAAGCGCCGCGTCTCTTGTGTCGGCCAGAGCCGTGCCCATGCCGCGGCGCAGGCTGGCCGACCAGCCCGGATCGTCCTCCACTTCCAGCGCGCCGGCATCCAGCAACTCCAGTGTGCCATCGATATCGGCGGCCTGGAGCCGGCCAAGTACCGTGGCGCCGAGAAGCTTGTCGCCCGTGCGCGTTCCACGATGTTCCCACGTGAGGGCCTCGGCGGTGGCGAGGTCTGCGGCCGGAATGATCTCGCCGCGGCGCATCCGCGTTTCCAGTCGATCCAGAAGGTCGGATACAAGTTTCTCGCTCATGCCCACCGAATGAACCGGGCTCGGAGGTCGCTCGCCCGCCTCGCTGCTGCTCGGCAAGGTTGATGCGGGGACGGGCGACAGAAGCGGGTCGATATTGTTGCGAATCGCCGTTGCGGCCTCCGGGAGGTTGAGGACATCCATGCGGTCCGCCAGTGTCGGGCCAAGATGCAGGCGCAGATTCACCGGGAGCGCAAAGAAGCTGCGTTGGACGGCCGCAACATCCGTTTGTCGCCCGATGCCAGTCACGGGTTGACCCAGGACTGCCCAGAGCGCCACGGCCGAGGGACATGCCTCGAGACCGCCCCAGACTTCGGACGCTCCGTCGCTGCGCGCATCGACGATGCGGGCAAGGCTGCGATAGGCCTCGGCGCGCTCTCCGGTCAGACCCGTCATTCCAACCAGTTGCGCCGCTTCGGCGCCGAATCCGAAGGTGAGATAGCCCTGCATGAGCGCCGTGGCGCCGCTAGCCGACACGACGCCGCGCTCGTCCACCAGCGCAAGGCGCAACCGTGCGAGGTCCGGCAGGCCGGGCTCAGGCGTCGAGCGGTGAAAGAAATCGTACTGGTCCTCGGGCGGGCAGGCGGGACCGGCACCATCGGCGCCCCGGTTCGGATCAAGGGCATCGTAGGCTGTGCGGACATCGATGTTGGGCGCATCGAGCGACGGCGAATTGCCCGCCCGGCCCGCGGGGTCCTGCAGTTCGACAAGCCCAGATCCGGCTGCTTTGCGCAGTTCTCCCTCAATGGCGCGCCGCCAGTCATCGAGCCCGCTGACCGGTGGAGCCGGCTCGCTCGCTTCACCGGCGCCTGCGATCTCCGCCGGTATGACGGGTTCGGAGGACAGATCGGCCGAGAGCCTTGGCGGGAGGCCCGTCACCACGTGTCGGGCGAAATCCCGCGCGAGCCGACCAGGTATCGGATCGGGTGTCACGAAGAACACGTCCCGCGGCAGCGAGATGGGCGGCAGTTGAGGGGTTTGCGGCTGCTCGGGCGCGCCGGCAACGAGACTCCCCGGTGGGCCCGGACCATCGGTGAGGTCGACGGCCACTGTCCGATCGTCGATCCGCTCGATCACGAGGTGACAGTCGCACGCGCTCGAAATTTGGAGCGTCCCGTCCTGCTGGGACACGTCGACCTCGGCGATCCTGTCGCGGGTGATCCGCTCGAACAGCCCGCGCGTATCGAACTGCACCGCTTGTGGGTCGAAGCGCAGGAGGTATCCGTTGGCCGTCGCTTCTGCCTCAAGGGTCATCCGTTGGCTGAAGACCAAGGCCAGCCGGGTGAACTGCGCATGATCTCCAGAAAAAACCCGGACGGACTGTGCCAACGCCCCGCCTGCCGATGCGGCCAGGGCCACTGCGCCAAGGGTCGCCGCACCAAAGTTTCGCAGGCGTTGCATCGCATGTGCTGCGTTGAAGCGCGCGCAATCGCGGGATCCGCCGGACGGCTGTTCCAGCCGGTTGGACCTTGCGCGCGGCGTGCGCTGCCCGGCGCGCGCGCTTCGCGCCAGTCCTGGCTCCGACTCTGCGCCGGTCTGCGTTTGACTTGCGTTGGGCGGCTCGCCTTCTGGCGGTCGTGCGGTCATGCAGCCTCCTGCTGCTTGACGCCCTTAAGCGCGTCCTCCAGCTCCGAAAAGCTCGGGCGGATATGGCTCGGCGTGTTTTGGCGGCCGACCTCGATACAGATATTGGTCGCGTGATTGTGGAGATTCGAGACGAGGACCTCACGGATCAACTCGTGAAAGTGCGCGTCCTCTTCGGTCACCGTTTTGATCCGGCCCGCAAACGGACCGACGATTCCGTACGCGAGAAACACGCCAAGGAACGTGCCTACCAGGGCGCCACCGATGAGTTTGCCGAGGATCTCGGGCGGCTGATCGATCGATCCCATAGTCTTGATCACGCCCAGAACGGCGGCCACGATCCCGAGTGCGGGCAGGCCGTCGGCCATCGTCTGAAACGCGTGGGCGGAATGCATGGCATGGTGGCGGTTCGCCTCCATTCGCTTCTCGAGGACCTCCTCTACCTGGTGGGGGTCGTCGAAGTTCATCGAGGCCGACCGCAAGGTGTCGCAGATCAGGTTCACCGCTTCCTTGTCGGTCAGGATCTTGGGGTAGCGCTGGAAGATCGCACTGTCGCTCGGAGCTTCGATATGTTCCTCCAGCGCCACGGCGTTCTGGCGTGCCAGGCGGATCAGTTCGAAGAGCAGGCACAGGAGGTCGCGATAATCCTCGGGCTTCCATTTCGGGCCCTTGAACACCTTTCCAAGGTCTTTCAGGGCGTGCTTCACCGAGCTCATGTCGTTCGAAATCAGGAAGGCGCCGACCGCGGCCCCGCCGATCATCGTAAACTCGTAGGGCAGCGACTTGAGGATGATCCCGAGCTTGCCGCCGGCGAGCAGGTAGCCGCCGAACACCATCACGAACACCACGACGATCCCGATCAGCCCGAACATCTGGCACTCTCCGTTGCGGGCGGCCTCCGCCCCTTTATGACAATCGAAAGTCCGACCCCGCCGAGCGCGACCGGAGCGCGCTCAGGGCGCCTTGGCCGGGTAGCCGTTGCGCCCGGCGCCCGTGCACTCGAACTGTGTGCGCGCACTCTTGCACCCAACGGGTTAACAATCCCTGTGCCGGGGGCCTTACCGCGGCACCTCCATGTTGCGGCTCGCAAGGACGAGGCTGACGGTATATGCGGTTTCAGGAGGCAGCCCCGCCATGATCGCTGCAGCAGCAGTGGGGTTCATCTGTCCCAAAAACCCCGCGGCGAAGCTCGGATCCATCTCGGCAAACAGGGCCGACGCGTCCTTGGGTTTCATGTTCTCATAGACCCTTGTCAGCCGATCGAGATCGGCCTGCGCCGCACCGTCGGCCAGCGTGAGCGTCGCGCGCAGCGCCTCCTCGGCCTGCAGCAGCGCGGCCATGTTCTCCTCGAACTCCCCTTCGGCCATCTGCAGCGTTTGCAGCCGCTCCTCAAGCGCAGCCTCCCGGGCGCTCAACGTCGCCTCGCGCTCGGCCAGCGCGGCCAGCAGGTAGTCCGGTTCCATCTCCCACCCTTGGGCAGGATCAGCGGCCATGTTGGTGCCTGGTTCGGTCTGCTGCGCGACGGCCCAGCCGGCAACTAGGCCCGAGACGGTCTCCGGGATGGCGCCCGACACCACGTTTTCGCCAACCCGTAGGACCGCCGAGGCAAGGAAGAAGCTGGCCACAAGGAACAGGGTGCCGCGCCCACCGGGGCGGCGCGGCTTTCGCCGCGGGCTCCGACGGGCAGAGGCCCCGGTCCCGCCACGCTGTGCCGCGTCCCTGGCGGGCCCGCGCGCCGCCGTTCTGGCCCCCTTGTCTGCAGCGTCCGCGGCTCCGGCCGCGGTCGCATCCGCTGGTCCGCGCGTCGCGCGTGGTGCCTCGGCCCCTTGCGCCTTTGCCGGGGGCGCCGGCGCGCGTCCTTCTCCAAGGCGCAGTCTCATGCGGCGGCCTCCGCCTCCGTATCGGCGCCGCGCCGACGCCGCCGCACCGTGCGGCCGGACGGCAACGTCCCCGTCACAACCCGACGCCCGCCCGGCTCATGGCTCGAGGCCATCTGCAGCTCTAGAGTGCGCGCCGTCTCTTCGGCACGGGCCGTCGTCTCTTCCAGTTGCTTTGACGCGTTGGCCGCGGTCGCCCGCGCCTGCTCGAGCGCCTTCGTCAGATCGTCGACCTGAGCCGAGAGCACGGCGACAGCGCCTCCCACGCCGCGCTCGAGATCGTTGAAGCGGCTCAATCGGCGCGACAACACCCAACAATAGAGCGCCGCGCCAAATCCGCCGGCAATCATCAGGACATCCGCAATCAGGCTCATTCTGGCCTCCCCATCTCGGTCAGTTCAGGACGAATTCGGTGATCAGAAGGTCGCGCACTTCGCCGTCGCCGACCACGAGTTGCACACGCCGCAGCATTTGCGCGCGCAGCACCACAAGCGCCGACGGCGATTCGAGCTCGGCCACGGGCACGGCCCGGAGATAGCCGTTCAGCACGTCGAGGATGCGCGGCATGAACGTGGTCACCGTGCTCTCGCCGCCGGGCACCACGTCGAGTTGCGCGCGAAACCGCAGATGGCGCCCGCGCCCGGCGCTGCCGAGCGACACGATCATCGGCTCGACCTCGATATAGGACACCTCAGACGCGGAGGGGCCCGACGCGCCGGCGTCCAGGCTGTCTGCGTCGTCCGCGCCTGCCGTGTCGCCTCCCTCGGTCGCGGCCTCGTCTCCCAAGATGAGCCCCGAATAGGTGGCGTAGAATCCACCGCCGCCCAACGCCAGCGCCCCGACAAGGCCCAGCAGAAGCGGCAGCTTGGACGCCTTCTTCGGCGCTTCGATCTCTTCACTGTCGACCGCGGCCATGCGCGAATCTCCGTCTGGCTTTCGACCCGATTTAACCGCTTGGGGGCTAACCGAATCTTAAGTGAGATCCCCGATCCATCGGACGAGGCCCAGAACGGGTCAGAATGATCGGAGGATCGCTCGTGCAGAACGTAATGAGGGTCTGGGCCGGGCTCGACGCGCGCCGTCAGGTGCTGCTCGTCCTTGCCGCCGTGGCCATGATCGTCGCGGTGGTGTGGCTGTCGCGGCTCGCCACCCAGCCACGGATGACGCTTCTTTATGGCCAGCTGGAGCCTGCCGCCGCGGGCGAGGTCATCGCCTCGCTCGACCAGCAGGGGGCGCCCTACGACGTGCGCGGCAACGCCATCTACGTGCCCGCCTCAGAGCGCGACACGCTTCGGATTTCCTTGGCGGGCCAAGGGCTTCCCGCGAACGGATCCGCCGGGTTCGAAATGCTCGACAACCTGCCCTTCGGCACCACCGCACAGATGTTCGACGCGGTCTACAGGCGCGCCGTGGAAGGCGAACTTGC
The DNA here is from genome assembly GCA_039822045.1 of Pseudomonadota bacterium. GTDB lineage: Bacteria > Pseudomonadota > Alphaproteobacteria > Rhodobacterales > Rhodobacteraceae > HLUCCA09. Next base: position 37,155 of record JBCBMY010000003.1, read on the forward strand.
CCGGACGATTTCCGCGAGTGCCCAGGTCCGCGCCGCCCGCGTCCACATCGCCAACCCCTCGTCCGAGCCGTTCCGGCGCGATTCAACTCCCACCGCATCGGTGATCGTGACGCCAGCCGCGGGAAGTCTCGGGCGCGATCAGGGCCAGGCGTTGCGCCACCTCGTGGCCGCCGCCGTGCCGCGCCTGACGCCCGACAATGTGTCCGTCATTGACAGTACCACGAGCACGCTGATCGGCGAGGACGGGCAGACGTCGATGGGGTCCGAGGTCGAGCGGGAGGCGATGCTTGAGCATGACGTCATTCGCATGCTTGAGGCGCATGTCGGGCCCGGCCGCGCGTTCGTCGAAGTGTCGATTGAAACCGAGACCGACCGTGAGGCTTTGCAGGAAACGATTTACGACCCCGAGGGTCGCGTCACGGTGAGTTCGGTCACGCGCGAGAGCACCGCGTCGTCCCAGGGCACCAATGGCGGCGGCGAGGTGACGGTGGCCAGCAACCTGCCCGACGGCGATGCGAACTCTGGGGGCGGTGAAACCTCCAGCCAGCAGACCGAGACCGAAGAACAGAACAATTTCGAGACCTCGATGACCCTGCGTGAGGTTGTGCGCGAGCCCGGGGGCATTCGCCGGATGACGGTCGCGGTGCTGATCGATGCCGATCGCGAGATCGTAGCCGACGGCTCCGAAGTCGCCGTCCCCCGCACCGACGAGGAGCTTGGCGATCTGCGCGAACTGGTGGCCTCGGCCGTCGGCTACAACGAGACCCGCGGCGACCAGATCACGATCAAGTCGCTGCCGCTGACCACATTGCCCGACACCGAGGTCGGCTCCGTGGCCGGCACGGCCTTCCCGATCGACACAATGCAGCTTGCGCAGTTGGGCATTCTGGCAGCGGTGGCTCTTGCGCTCGGTCTCTTCGTGGTGCGGCCGATCCTGACGAGCGCGCCCGCGGCTCTGCCTGCGCCGGAACCCGCGAATGACGCCCCTCCCGCCTTGACGGGAGAAATCGATGACGGCTTCCCGGGCCCCACGATGAACACCGTCTCCGATTTCGAGTTGCCGAGTTTCGGTGACGCGGGCGACGGGTTGCCGGCCCTCGGCACCGACGAAGACGATGCCGTCGCGCGCCTGAAGAACCTCATCACCGAGCGTCAGGACGAGACGATGGAGATCCTGCGCAGCTGGATGGGTGACAGCAAGGAGCGCATCGGATGACGCGCGCCCTGACCCTCGAGGATTTCGACCGTGCCCCGCCGCCCCGCGCACCCGCATCGCCCGGTGCGCCGCCCGCCCCTGGCCTCACACAGATCGATCTCGAAGAGGAGCGTCTCGCGGCATTCGATAAGGGCTATCGCGCGGGCTGGGACGATGCCGCGGCCGCCCATGCCGAGGAGCAGAGCCGGATTTCGGTCGAGCTTGCCCGCAACCTCGAGGATCTGTCGTTCACCTACCTCGAGGCGCATGCGGCGCTCGTGAAGGAATCCCGCGAGATCTTCTCGGGCATGGTCGAGAAGGTCCTACCGGCCGCGCTCGGTGAGGCCCTGGGCGCTTTGATCGTCGAGCGTGCCGCCGACGCGGTCACCGCAACCGGCGCGACGGCCGAAATCGTCGTCGCGCCGCAGAATGCCGGGCGCGTCGCGGCGCTGCTCGAAGGTCGCCAGGGCCCGCCCCTTCGCGTGGTGCCCGAGGCCTCACTCGGCGAGGGGCAGGCGTTTCTGCGCTTCGGCCAGCGCGAGGAGAAAATCGATCTCGAGGCCGTGATGTCCGAGATCGCTGAGGCCGTGACGCACTTCCTTGCCGGCGGTGCGGCGCCCGCCGCGGCTGCGGAAGACACCCCGACGCAGCCCCCAGGCGACACCGGATCGTCGGCCGATACCAATGAAGAGGAGGAGGCACGCTATGCCTGACGACACCCACGCCATGGGAAGCGACAGCCCCTTTACCCAGGTTCCGGTGGAGGTCACGGTCAGCGTCGGCAAGGCCCGCCCGCGGGTGCGGGATCTTCTGCGCATGGGCCCGGGCGGCGTGCTGGCGCTCGACAAGCGGGTGGATGACCCAGTCGAGCTCTATGTGGGTGACAAGCTGATCGCCCGCGGAGAGCTTGTGGAGGCGGAGGGCGGCCCCGACGGGCAGCTCGCCGTACGCCTCACCGAGGTCATCACCCAGGAGGAGCGGGGCTGAGCGCCGTGCGACCCGGGGTCCTGACCCACAGCGCGCCGGCACCCGAGCGCGTGAGCCGGTGTGCCAGGGCAAGCAGGCCGGCTGAGCTTTGTGTAGCGCGCGCAACGACACGCGTACGTGCGGCATGCCGGCCGCGGCCAGCGCTTCGCGGGCTCACCCCGCTTTCGGCCGCCATCGTCGTTGCCGCCATCCTGATGAACGCGGGTCCGGCACTGGCGCAGGACATCTCGATCTCACTGGGAGAGGACGGCGCGCTCACTGGCGTCACCCTGCAGCTCCTCTTGGCGATCACGCTTCTGAGCCTTGTGCCCGGCCTCGCCATCATGGTGACGTGCTTTCCCTTCATCGTCACCGTCCTGTCGATCCTCCGCATGGCAATCGGGCTGCAGCAGTCGCCGCCCAACATGTTGATCGTCACGCTGGCGCTGTTTCTCACCTATTTCGTCATGGACCCGGTCCTGACCGAGGCCTGGCAGCAGGGCGTCAGGCCGCTTCTCGACGAAGAGATTGAGCTGGCCGAGGCCTTTCGCCTGACGATGGAGCCGTTCCGCGCCTTCATGGGCCTTCGCGTCGATCCCGAAACCCTGGCGACGCTTCAAAGCTTACGCCCCGAAACGGCGGTCGACGGGCCGGCGCGCGACGCCGCCCTCTCGGTCCTCGTGCCGTCCTTCCTGCTCTCCGAAATCGAGCGCGCCTTCGAGATCGGGTTCCTCATTTTCATGCCGTTTCTCATCATCGACCTCGTTGTCGCCGCGGTCCTGATGTCGATGGGGATGATGATGGTGCCGCCGGCCCTCGTCTCGCTGCCGTTCAAGCTGGCCTTCTTCGTGGTGGCCGACGGCTGGAGCCTGATTTCCGAGGCCCTCGTGCGGGGCTACCTCTAGCCCATGTGCGAAAGTGGGCTCGAGCTCTCGCGCGAAAGCACCGGCAGGCACCGCCCCGGCCACGAGCCGGGGCCTCGCGACACGCGCCCGCTCAGACCGGAGGCTGGCCCGCAGCGGCGCGGCCGCCGCGCCGCACCCGCTCGCTCTCGGATTTCAACTGACCACAGGCAGCCATGATATCCTCCCCGCGCGGGGTGCGGATCGGCGACGCATACCCAGCCCGATACACGATGTCGGCGAACGCCTCGATGCGCGCCCAGTCCGACCGCTCATAGGGCGCGCCGGGCCATTCGTTGAATGGAATGAGATTGATCTTGGCTGGGATGCCCTCGATCAGCTTCACCAGCCGCCTGGCATCGGCATCGCTGTCATTCACGCCCTTCAGCATCACATATTCGAACGTGATGCGTTCGGAATTCGACAGCCGCGGATAGGCGCGCAGCGCCTCGAGCAATTCGGCAATCGGCCATTTACGGTTGATCGGCACCAGCGTGTCGCGCACCGCGTCGGTGGTCGCGTGGAACGAGACCGCCATCATACAGCCGATCTCTTCGGCGCAGCGTGCGATCTCTGGCACCACGCCCGACGTCGACAGCGTGATCCGCCGGCGCGACAGCGAGATCCCCTCGCCATCCATCACAACGGCCATAGCATCCCGCACCGCATCGAAATTGTAGAGCGGCTCGCCCATGCCCATCAGAACGATGTTCGACAGAAGCCGCGTCTCGTCTTTCGGCTGGCGCCCGGGTGCGGGCCACTCGCCCAGATCGTCGCGCGCCAGCATCACCTGGCCCACAATCTCGCCGGCAGTGAGGTTCCGCACCAGCCGCTGCGTGCCGGTATGGCAAAACGAGCATGTCAGGGTGCAGCCGACCTGGCTCGAGATGCATAAGGTGCCGCGCGACTCCTCGGGAATGTAGACGGTTTCAACCTCATGACCGCCCGCGATGCGCACGAGGTACTTGCGCGTCCCGTCGGCCGAGACCTGCCGCGACACCAGTTCCGGCACCGTGATCTCGAAGCGCTCGGCCAGCATCGCGCGATAGGGCTTGCCGAGGTTGGTCATGGCGTCGAAGTCGCGCACGCCCTTCTGGTAGATCCACTGCCAGACCTGGCCCACGCGCATCCGCGCCTGTTTCTCTGGCGTGCCGGCCCCGATCAGAGCGTCGCGCAGCTGCGCCCTGGTCAGTCCGACAAGGTTCACCCGCCCACCCTCGGCGGCCGGAACGGCCCGCGGCAGGGTCAGCACGTCTTGGGTGATCGGCGCACGTGGCGTCGGCGCGGAAGCGGTCATGGCTCACTCGAGGCAGCAAAGTCGGACCGGCTGCATATAGCAACTGACCCGGGAATCCAAAGAGTGTCTCTCGCCAGCCCGCCGCCCTGGCCGAAGCCGCACTCAGTTGGCGCAGCGGCTCTCGGCGTCGTCCATTGCCGCGGTGAAGCCCATCAGCGAAAACTGGTCGGTCGTGACGGCCCCACGGGACGAGCGGCCGACGACCGTCGCCTCTGCCCCGGCCTTCAGCGCCGTCACGATCTCGGCATCCGCTTCGGGCGTCGCGGGCCACGCCCACTCGCCGTCGGTGAAGAGGTCATAGGTCTGCCCCGCCACCTGCACCTCAACCGTCGAATCAGGCGCAAACGGATAGCCGCCGGTGTAGGAGATCTCGCCCGCCGCGCCGCTGCCCGGGCGGAACGTTACGAACAACAGGATGTCACCCCGCTGCGCACTCGAGTCGACCTCGCCCCCCCGGCGCACCACCGCCGACTTCGGCGCCGACACGCCCCAGCATTCCTTGGGGTTCTCTTCGACGAAGACCGACCAATCCGTTTTCGCGGCCACGCGATTGGTGCTCTCGGCCTGGCTCCAGCCCGCGCCCGCGGCCAGCACCGCCCATGCGAAAACCGCTGCGACCGCACCGTTCGTCCATGCGCTCATTCGTTCCCGAACCTCCTGATGTCGCCGAGCCGCCTCGCGGGCGACCCGACCTGCTGCCTCGCCCTGCACCCGCTGACCGGTCCATGGCATAATCCTGCGCGCCGCTCTCTGTCAAAATTCGGGCTGCGCTTTCAACCTGCTGCACGTAAACTAGCGCAGATGTGAGGGCGCAGCAAAGCCTGTTGCGCAGATTTTTGCCGCGCGCCCCTGTGTAAATCCAACCCCGGAGGCCGCCCATGACCGCAGCACCATTGGTGGAGTTGACCCGCGGCGGCGCGATGGAATCGGTCCATGCCGGGCATGCAGTGATCTGTACGGCCGACGGCGCCGTGCACGAAGGATGGGGCAACCCGAACGCGGCGATCCTGCCCCGCTCCTCCGCCAAGATGCTGCAGGCCTTGCCGCTCCTGGAAAGCGCGGCGGGGCGCGATCTGCCGGTCGACCGCGTGGCGTTGGCCTGCGCCAGCCATGTCGGCAGTGCCATCCACACATCGCGCGTCCGCCGATGGCTGACCGAGATCGGCCTCGATGCTTCCGCCCTGCTTTGCGGCCCGCAGGACCCGTCCGACCGCGACGCGGCCCAGCTGCTCGCTCTCACGGGAACCGCGCCGGATGCGGCCCACAACAATTGCTCGGGCAAACATACAGGCTTTCTTGCGCTCGCTCAGGCGCTGGGCGCGGGCCCAGACTATATCGACATCGACCACCCGGTTCAGCGCGCCATCCGCAGCGCATGGCAAGAGGAAACAGGTGACGCCCTGGAAAGCTGGGGGATCGACGGGTGCTCGGCGCCCAACTTCCGTACCTCCCTGCGCGGGCTCGCCACGGCCATGGCGCGGTTCGCCACGGCCGGCGCGCGATCCGGGGCGCGGGCCACGGCGCAGGTTCGGCTGACCGAGGCGATGATGGCCCGGCCCGACCTTGTCGAGGGCCGCGACAAGGCTGCGACCCTGCTGATGCGGGCGCTGGCCGGGCAGGGGGCGGCGAAGTCCGGCGCCGAAGGCGTGTTCGTGGCCATCCTCCCGGGCCCGGGGTTGGGCGTCGCCGTTAAGGTTGCCGATGGCGCCGCGCGGGGCGCCCAGGCCGCAATGGCCGGGCTGCTCGTGCAATTGGGATGTCTCGAGCCTGATCATCCAGCGGTCCTGACCCTTGTCGGCGGCGACATGACCAACCGCAGCGGCAGGGTCACCGGTCAGATCCGCTTCGCCCCTCAGGCAAACTCGTCCGCCGAATAACCCTGCAGATACAACAGGCTCGTCAGATCGCCATGGTTGACGCGCAGCCCGACCTCGGCGGCCACCGCCGGCTTGGCATGAAGCGCCACCCCCATCCCGGCCTGGTGGAGCATGCCCAGATCGTTCGCCCCGTCGCCCACGGCGATCACGTCGTCCGCCGAGATCTCAAGCCGCGCCACCGCGGTTTCCAAGGCGGCGACCTTGGCCTCCCGCCCCAGAATCGGCTCGGCGACCTCGCCGGTCAGCGTGCCGCCTTCGGCCAGAAGCACATTCGCCTGATGCCGGTCGAACCCCAGCCGTTCGGCCACCGCGGCGGAGAACGCGGTGAAGCCGCCCGACACCAGCAGGGTTTCCGCGCCGTGCGCCTTCATCGTAGCGATCAACGTCCGACCTCCGGGCGCCTCGGTGATGCGCGAGGCCAGCACTTCGCCGATCACCCGCTCCGGCAGTCCGGCCAGCAGCGCGACCCGCTCCCGAAGCGCGCCCTCAAAGCCCAGTTCGCCGTTCATCGCGCGGGCGGTGATCTCCTTCACCCGGTCGCCGACGCCCGCCATGTCGGCCAACTCATCGATGCATTCCTGCCCGATCATCGTGCTGTCCATATCGGCGATCAGCAGGCGCTTGCGCCGGGGTCCGTCCGGCAAAGGGCACAGGTCCACGCGAAGTCCCTGAAGCTCCTCCCAGACCTGCCACAGATTGTCCGGCAGATCGGGCACTTCGAACTCGGCGGCGAGGTCGGGTGCCAGCCACCGTGGTTCTCCCCCGCCCCACGCGTTTCGCAGGGCGACCAGCGCGGCGGGGTCCAGCGGCCGGGACGGGCCGGCGATCAGAACGACTATGGGCATGGCATGGACATGGTGATCTCCAGGCGAGGGTCTTGAGCCGGGCATAGATCACGCCCCGCCCCAAAGCGCCACCGCCGCAACACCGGCAGCGGTGCCTGGCGGCCAGCGTCAGGTCCCTGGCAGGGGCGGTCTGTCTCCGCCGCCACAGGCCGCTGCCCCGGGCGCCGCACATGTGTGTCAGTGGCCACACGCCGCCGGCCCCTCCAGCAGGTAGCATCCGCGCTCCTCCAGGGTCTCGGCCGTCGCCGAGACGGCGCCCAACGTGGTCCAGACCATCAGAGCGAAGCCGCGGACCATGCAGGCGGAAGGGCCATCCGCCGGGTCAATGGGAAACGTGCTTCGAAACAGGTCCGCCCCCGCAAGACCATCGTGCGAGAAATGTCGGCGCAGCAAGGTTGGCACAGAAACTGGGCGTCGGAGCCTCTCCATCGCTCTCCATGCCGCCCGGTTGCCCCGCCCGGCCGACCGCCCCCGCGACTCATCATCATTCTGAGGATTTCCCGATTGCCGCGCCGCGTGCGCTCGCCTATGCCGGACCGTGGGACACCCCTCCCCAACGAGGGGCGCATATCTGGAAGGATAGCATCAATGGCTCACACTGCCCCGGCCGCGCGGCCGGCCAACCCGCGTTTTTCGTCTGGCCCCTGTGCCAAACCCCCCTCATTCGCGCTCGATGCGCTCGCCGATGCGCCGCTTGGCCGCTCGCACCGCGCCGCCATCGGCAAGGCCCGCTTGAAGGCCGCCATCGACGGCACGCGCGAGATCCTCGGTATGCCCGAGGGCTATCGCATCGCGATCGTGCCCGCCTCCGACACGGGCGCCTACGAGATGGCCATGTGGTCGCTCCTCGGCGAGCGCCCGGTCGAGATGCTGGCCTGGGAGAGCTTCGGCGCCGGCTGGGTCACCGACGCCGTCAAGCAGCTCAAGCTCGACGCCCGCGTTCACGAGGCGCCCTATGGCGAGATTGTCGACCTTACGTCCATCGACTTCGACCGCGACGTCTGCTTCACCTGGAACGGCACGACCTCGGGCGTCCGCGTCCCCGACGGCAGCGCCATCCCGGCCGACCGCGCCGGCCTTACCCTGTGCGACGCAACCTCGGCCGCCTTCGCGCAGGAGCTGCCGTGGGACAAGCTCGATGTGGTGACCTTCAGCTGGCAAAAGGTGCTGGGGGGCGAAGCTGCCCACGGCATGCTGATCCTCAGCCCGCGCGCCGTCGCCCGGCTGGAAAGCTACACGCCGCCCTGGCCCCTGCCCAAAATCTTCCGCCTGACCAAGGGCGGCAAACTTAACGAGAGCATCTTCGAAGGGGCGACCATCAACACCCCGTCAATGCTCTGCGTCGAGGACTACCTGAACGCGCTCAACTGGGCGCGGTCTGTGGGCGGCCGGACGGGCCTGATCCAGCGCGCCGACGCGAACGCGGCGATCATCGACCGGTTCGTGGCGGCCAATGACTGGATCGACTTCCTCGCCGTCGATCCGGCCACGCGCTCCAACACATCGGTCTGTCTGAAGTTCACCGATCCCGGCATCACCGACGGTGCCGCCTTCGCCAAGGCCGTCGCAAAGCGGCTCGAGGCCGAGGGCGTCGCTTTCGATATCGGCGGCTACCGCGACGCGCCCCCGGGCCTCCGGGTCTGGTGCGGCGGCACGGTCGAAAGCGCGGATGTCGAGGCGCTGATGCCCTGGATCGCCTGGGCCTACCAGTCCGAGCGCGCCGCGCTTTCGGTCAGTGCCTAGGCCCAAATCCCAATTCCTCTGAGGCCCTAAGGCCCCACTCCGCCATTTCCGGCCCGTGAAAGGACATGTTCCATGGCCCTCGATTCCAATCTCCCCCGCGTCCTCGTCTCCGACAAACTGTCCGAAACCGCCGTCCAGATCTTCCGGGACCGCGGCATCGACGTCACCTTCGACCCCGCCATTGGCAAGGACAAGGACCGCCTGCTCGCCGAGATCCCCAATTTCGACGGTCTCGCCATTCGCTCGGCCACCAAGGTCACCGAGAAGCTGCTCGGCGCCGCCACCCGGCTCAAGGTGGTCGGCCGCGCCGGCATCGGTGTCGACAATGTCGATATCCCGTCGGCCTCCAAACGCGGCGTCATCGTGATGAACACGCCCTTCGGCAACTCCATCACCACCGCCGAGCACGCCATCGCCATGATGCTCGCCGTCGCGCGCCAGATCCCCGAGGCCAACGCCTCCACCCATGCCGGTAAATGGGAGAAATCCCGCTTCATGGGGGTCGAGCTCACAGGCAAGACCCTCGGCGTCATCGGTGCCGGCAACATCGGCTCGATTGTCTGCGAGCGCGCTCACGGCCTTAAGATGAAGGTCGTCGCCTACGATCCCTTCCTCAGCGAAGAGCGGGCAGCCAAGATCGGCGTCACCAAGGTCGAGCTCGAAGAGCTGCTCGCCCGCGCCGACTTCATCACCCTACACGTCCCCCTCACCGACAAAACCCGCAACATCCTGTCGCGCGAGGCGCTTGGCAAAACGAAAAAGGGCGTGCGGATCGTGAATTGCGCGCGCGGCGGGCTGGTCGACGAAGCGGCTCTCGCCGAGGCGCTGCAATCGGGCCACATCGCCGGTGCGGCCTTCGATGTGTTCGCTGAAGAGCCCGCGTCCGAAAACCCGCTCTTCAATCTGCCCAACGTCGTGGTCACGCCGCATCTGGGCGCCGCCACCACCGAAGCGCAGGAAAACGTCGCGTTGCAGGTCGCCGAACAGATGTCGGACTATTTGCTCACCGGCGCCGTCCAGAACGCGCTCAACATGCCCTCGGTTACGGCCGAAGAGGCCGCCGTCATGGGCCCCTGGGTCAAGCTGGCCGAGCATCTCGGCGCTTTCATCGGCCAGATGACCAATGAGCCGATCCGCGCCATCAACCTGCTCTACGACGGTGCCGTGGCCGAAATGAACCTCGACGCGCTGGGCTGTGCCGGGATCGCCGGCGTCCTCCAGGCCACCAACCCCGACGTCAACATGGTCTCGGCGCCGGTGATCGCCAAGGATCGGGGCATCAAGGTCTCGCGGACCACCCAGGGCCAAACGGGCGTCTTTGAGGCCTACATCAAGATGACCGTCGTCACCGACACGCGCGAACGGTCCATCGGCGGCACCGTGTTCTCCGACGGCAAACCCCGCTTCATCCAGATCAAAGGCATCAACATCGATGCCGAGATTGGGGCGCACATGCTCTATACCACGAACGAAGACGTGCCCGGCATCATCGGCACACTGGGCCAGACGATGGGCGAGAACGGGGTGAATATCGCGAACTTTACCCTCGGCCGCTCGGAAAAGGGCAAGAACGCCATCGCGCTTCTCTATGTCGACGATGTCGTGCCCGAACCGGTGCTCGAGCAGCTCCGTGCCACCGAGATGTTCGGTCAGGTCCGGGCCCTGCAATTCAATCTCTGATTGCAGTTTGGGCACGTGCTGCCGAACCGACTGATGATTGAGCGGTGCATCTGCGGAACGCCGGATTCTCCTTCCGCGGGTGCACCTAGTCACACATTGGTCACCTCTGTCTGCGTTTATGGCCGCCTACCGAGGGGCGGAGGAGCACGATGGCGGAACGTCCAGCTGACGGCGCACAGCCCTGCGCCCGGAAGGCACGTACGGCGGCGGAACATGCGTCGCAGAGCCCGCTTCTGCGGCGGCTCGTGGCCGAATACCTGTCGCCGGGCCCGGCGCCTGTGAAGCTGCCACCGCAAAAGGGCCGCGTGCTACGCAACGTCAGCGCGACAGACCGGCACTCCGCGCGGTAGGTTCTCCTCGACGTCAGGTCGGGGAGGACGAGATGGACGACATCGTTATTCTGTCGGGCGCGCGCACCGCCATCGGCACCTTTGGAGGCGCGCTTGCGGGCACGCCGCCCATCGCACTCGGCACTGCCGTGACGAAGGCCGCGCTCGACCGGGCGGGCATCGAGGGCGGACAGGTCGGCACGGTCGTCTTCGGCCATGTGATCAACACCGAACCGCGCGACATGTATCTGTCGCGCGCGTCAGCCATCGAGGCCGGCGTGCCCGACGCGGTGCCGGCGATGAACGTCAACCGGCTCTGCGGGTCCGGCGCGCAGGCCATCGTCTCGGTTGTGCAGGGGCTGGCGCAGGGCGACGCCGAGTTTGGCGTCGCGGGGGGCGCCGAAAGCATGAGCCGCAGTCCGCACGCGCTGCCTGCTGCCCGATGGGGCCAGAAGATGGGCGATGCACCCGCGCTCGATATGATGCTCGGCGCGCTCAATTGCCCTTTCGGCACGGGCCATATGGGCGTCACGGCCGAGAACGTGGCCGACGAGCACCAGGTCAGCCGCGAGGATCAGGATGCGTTTGCGCTCCGCTCGCAGGAGAAGTCGGCCGCAGCGATTGCCGAGGGCCGCTTCGCCGATCAGATCGTGCCGATCGAGGTGCGGGTGAAGCGGGATATGGTGCCCTTCGAGACCGACGAGCACCCGAAATCGACGACGGCCGAGGCGCTTGCGGGCCTGCGGCCTGTGTTCCGCAAGGGCGGCTCTGTCACGGCCGGCAACGCGTCGGGCATCAATGACGGCGCCGCGGCGCTCGTCTTTGCCCGAGCCGACGCAGCCGAGGCCGCAGGATTGACCCCCCGCGCCCGGGTACTCGGCTACGCCCATGCCGGGGTCCGCCCCGAGGTGATGGGGATCGGCCCGATCCCTGCCGTGCAGAAGCTTTGCGAGCGAACGGGCCTCTCGGTCGAAGATTTCGATGTCATCGAGTCGAACGAGGCTTTCGCGGCGCAGGCCGTCGCCGTGAACCGGGGCCTCGGCTTGGACGAGGCCAAGGTGAACCCGAACGGCGGTGCCATCGCGCTCGGTCATCCGGTCGGCGCCACCGGCGCGATCCTGACGGTCAAGGCGATGTATGAGCTTGAGCGCACGGGCGGCGCCCGGGCGCTTGTCACAATGTGCATTGGCGGTGGGCAGGGAATCGCCCTGGCGCTCGAGCGCCTCTGACCGGCCCGGCGCGCCCGGCCCATCCCGCGCCCGTCCCCGGCGGCCGCCCCGCCCACCCACCCGCGTCCGCCGGGGACGGACGCCGCCCGTGGCGGAGTTATCATTATTTTCAAAGGGATAGCCTGATTGGCCGGTTTCTGGGGCAGGGTGCGCGCATGCGACCCGGCCCCCGGGATGCGGCGGACTCGACTCATGCCTTCCCGCGAGATAGGTAGAACATTATAGGAACATGTTCGCTCGACGGATGGATGCTGCCCCATGCCGACACGGCGGATCCTGTCATTGTGGTTTCCCCGCCTCGCCGCCGAGCGCGCCCTTCGGGCCGCGCGCGGGCGGGTCGCGGCGCCGTTTGCGGTGGTGGGCGACCGGCGCGGCGTGCCCATGCTTGTGTCGCTCTCGTCCGAGGCGTCGGCCGCCGGCCTCGTCCGCGGGCAGCCCGTGCGCGACGCCCGCGCCATGTGTCCGTCGCTCCTCACCAGCTTCGAGAGCCCCCGGGCCGAGGCCGAATTCCTGGCCGCGCTCCAGCGCTGGGCCGGCAAGTTCTCGCCCTGGATCGCGGCCGAACCGCCCTCGGGCCTTGTCGCCGATCTGACCGGGTGCGCGCATCTCTTCGGCGGCGAAGGCGCGCTCCTGGCGCAGGTCGAGGCTGAGTGTGCCGATCTTGGCCTGACGGTCTGCGCCGGCATTGCCGACACGCTCGGCGCCGCCTGGGCGCTCGCCCGCTATGGCGGCGGGCATGCGCCATCGGCCGACCCGGCCGCGCTGCGCACGGGCGACGCGATCGACCAGGAGGCCCGGGCGACCCGCTCGCGCGCCGTCAAGCGCCGCCATTGGGAGCGGGGCGGCGCTCCCCCCGAACAGCCCACGCGCACGCCGTCCGTCGCCCGGATCGCCCCCACCGGCCGCACGCGAAGCGCCATCGGGGCTCTGCCCGTCGCCGCGCTCCGTCTGCCCGAGGACGTCACGGCGCAGCTCGCCAAGCTTGGCCTCCGCCGAATCGACGATCTGGCCGGCCAGCCCCGTGCCGGCCTCGCGCGCCGCTTCGGCCAGGCCCTCGTCATGCGGCTCGATCAGGCCATGGGCACCGTGCCCGAGCCCGTTTCGCCCGCCGCCGCGCCGCCGCGCTTCGCCGTCCGCCTGACGCTGCCCGAGCCCATCGGGCTCGAGGACGACGTGCTGGCGGCGCTCGACCGTCTCCTGCCGGCGCTGGCCGACCGGTTGCGCGCCAAGGGGATGGGCGCGCGCCGCGTGCGGCTTCGCGTCGAGCGGACCGACCGCACGTCGAGCTGGGTGGAGGTTGGCCTCGCCCGCCCCTCGGCTGATCCCGAGCGCCTGCGCCCGCTTTTGCGCATGAAGCTTGCCGAGATCGATGCCGGCGACGGGATCGACGTCGTGCGGCTCGAGGCCCATGTCACCGAGCCCGTCCACGCCACCCAGCATCGCGGCCAACTCGCTGTCAGCGCCGCGCCGACCGACACGGGCGCTCCCAGCGCCAGCCCGTCGCTCCGCGGACCCGTCGCCGCCCGCGCGGTAGAGGATCTGATCGGCCGGATCGGCGCGCGCGTGGGTCTCGACGAGGTGCTGCGCCTCCATCCCGGCGACAGCCACATCCCGGACAAGACTACGCAGGTGCAGGCCGCCGCCTATTCCGAGCCCTCAGACGCCTGGATCGTGCCCGCCCCGGTGCCGCGCCCCACCGTGATCTTCCGCCCCGAGCCGGTCTTCGTGCCCGAAGGTGCCCGAGGCGCCAGGCCGCCCGCCCGGCTGCGCTGGCGCCGGCGATCCCTCGAGGTGCAGAGCGTCACCGGGCCCGAGCGGATCGCGCCCGAATGGTGGCTCGACACGCCCGACTGGCGCACCGGCGTGCGCGACTACTGGCAGGTGGAGGTCGCAGGCGGCGAGCGGCTCTGGCTCTACTACGCCCATGGCGGCGAGATGTCGGGCGGCTGGTTTTGCGAGGGGATCTTCGCCTGACCGCCAGGGCCCCTGCCTACTCCGCCGGGCTCGTAACGCCCACGATGGGCCCCATCGGCCAGCCCGCATCCGCGCGCCCGATCCCCGGCGCATAGAGGCGGCTGATCTTGCCATCGAGATAAAGGGCGTTGGGCGTTTCCAGCTCGTCCCGGAACAATCGCCCGAAGGCGTGAAAGTTCACCCGCTCCTCCGAGATCGCGAAATGCACCGTCACCCCATCGGCCGCAACGCCCACGCCGTTGCGCACGAACAGGCTGTCGGAATGCGGCAGGAAGCGCGGATGAAGCGCGCCGTCGATCACCAGCATCGGCCCCGACTGTGTGGCAAACCGGCAGTCCCGCGGCCGCGCGGCGAAGGTCCGGCTCTCGACCACCGCCGCGCCCGCGCCCTCGAGGCAGAACACGCCGTTCGGCAGCAGCCCGAAATTCCCCGGCCCGTCAGATGTTACGATCGGCGCCCGCTCCACCCCGTCTTCGACGTAATAGCCCACGGGCGCCCGATCCTCATGGTACATCCCGCCATTCATCGCAAAGCTCAGGCGCTTGCCCGCGCCCCGGAGCGCGCCGTCAACCGCACGGAACGAGCCCAAAAGCTGCCCCGACCCGTCGGAATGCCACAGCCGGATCTCGTCACGATCGGCGCGGAAGCTGCACACCGTATAGAGGGCCCCGTCATGTGCGACCTCGCGACAGGGCACACCCGCCGCCACGGGTTCCGCCCAGCTCCAGCCGAGAAACCCGAGCGCCGTCACGATCGCCATCAGCGCGGGCACTAGCCGTCCTCGCCCGGGTCTGCCGGGCCCGCTGCAAGATCCCGCTGCACGCTGTCCTGCGCAAACAGCCGGCGCGTCTCGTCCATCCGGTCGAACGTGTCGTCGAGCCGAAAGCGCAGGTCAGGCGCGTATTTCAGCGTCAGACCCTTCGACACCGCGCGCCGGATCTCGGAGCGATTGCGCTGCAACGCCGCCAGAGTGCCCTCGGCGTCGCGGCCCCCCAGCGGCAGCACGAACACGGTCGCCACTTTCAGGTCCGGCGAGCAGCGCACTTCGCCCACCGTGATCGACACGCCCGTCAGGTCGGGATCGTGCACCTCGCCGCGCGCCAACAGCTCCGACAGGGTTCGCCGGATCAGTTCGCCAACCCGAAGCTGGCGCTGCGACGGGCCCGGCCCGGTATGATGCTTGTTCTTCGCCATGCTTCAGGACCTAGGCGCCTCGGCGCGTGCACGCAAGCGTCGGCAACGGCCCGGGCCACCGCGTCATGCCAGCGGGTGGCGCGTCCTCGGTCGCCTGACCCCTGTGCCGATGCCTTCCGGTCCCCCCGCGCATGCTCTAGGAGTTCCTCCGGCAGTTAGGGGAGCAAGCCATGGACGAGACGCCGCGCGTGGTGGTGATGGGGGCCTCGGGCCGGATGGGCCAGATGCTGGTGCGCGAGATCACCGCCCGCACCGACATAGCGCTTTCGGCGGCTATCGAGCGCGAGGGCCACGCCTGGCTCGGCCAGGATGTCGGCGCCGCCATGGGGGGCGCCGACCTGGGCACGCGCGTGACCGACGATCCCTGGGAGGCCCTTGCCAAGGCTCATGCCGTGATCGATTTCACCACACCCGACGTCACCGCCGCCACCGCCGGCATCGCCGCCCAGGCCCGCGCCGTCCATGTGATCGGCACGACCGGCTTCACCGATGACCATATTGCCCGCATCGACGCCGCAGCCCGGCACGCCACCATCGTCCGGGCCGGCAACATGTCGCTCGGCGTCAACCTGCTCCTGGAGATGACCCGCCGCGCCGCCGCCGCCCTCGGCGAGGACTTCGACATCGAGGTCGTCGAGGCCCATCACCGCATGAAGGTCGACGCGCCCTCGGGCACCGCCCTGATGTTGGGGGAGGCCGCCGCCGACGGGCGCGGCGTCGCCCTGGGCGATGTCTACGAGGCGGCCCGCGACGGGATCACAGGCGCCCGCGCGCCCGGCCGGATCGGGTTTTCTGCCATCCGGGGCGGCGACGTCGTCGGCGAGCACGACGTCATCTTCGCGGGCCCCGGCGAGCGGATCGTCCTGCGCCACATCGCCTCCGACCGCGCGCTCTTTGCCCGCGGCGCCCTCCGCGCGGTGCTCTGGGGCCTCGACAAGGGCCCCGGTCACTACGCCATGACCGACGTTCTCGGCCTCTAGCGCGATCTTTTGCTCACGATTTCGTGAGCATCCCAATCCGGACCGATCCGGGTCGCCTTCGTGTGCGTATCACCCGTACGCATCCTGGGGACCTACGACCATGCCTGCACTTCGCACAATGGCACTTGCAGCCGCTACTACTGCTCTTGCGGCCGCCGCATTCGGAACATCTGGCCCTGCCACGGCCGACACGTTCCGCCAAGTGACCGACCGGTCGACCTTTATGCAATTGGTCGACGGGCGGACGCTGAACTATCCCGGCGTGACGCTTCGGGTGACGCCCGACGGTACGATCCGTGGCAAGGGTCTCGGTCGCAACGTGCGTGGCGCATGGCAGTGGCGCGGCGGCTATTTCTGCCGCGACCTGTTCTGGGGTCAGCGCGAGCTCGGCGCGAACTGCCAGATGGTCTTGCAGAACGGCTCGACCCTTCGCTTTGTCTCCGATCGGGGCCAGGGCCAGTCGGCCGATCTTCGGCTGCGCTGATCGCGACACCGCCCGGTCGGGCAGCCACGTCGCAACACTCCCAGGGCGGTCCGACACATGCTAGCCCTGGCGCTGGGATGATCCGACCGCTCTTGGGGCACGCGCGTCCGGCCAAGGAGCGTCAGAAATCGTACGCGATCCCCTTTTTCTCCCAGTCCCCATAGCGCGCGGGTTCGGGCCCGTCGCGACCCCCCAGCTCTTTCGGCATGGGCTTCGCGGCGGCCTCAGCCGTCTTCCGCCGCGCCTCCGCCTCGGCCAGCGCGCGCTGTGCGGCCTCGGGCAAGTCCTCTCGATCGGTCATTGCGGCCCCTCTCGCTTGTGGCGGCATCTCGGGTGATATACGTGCCCACGCGGCCCGGTCCAACCCGGCGCCGCCCGAGGTGCCGCCGAGGATCCCATGGACAGACTCCATACCGATGCCCGCGTGCTCGCCCTCGAGCTGACGCTCGGCGTCACCGAAGACCGCCGCACGCTGGCCGAGCTGGAGGCGACACTCGACGCCGCGCCCGAAACCCGCGCGCGCGCCGGGCGCCTGACCCGTGCCACCCTGCGCCAGGTCGCGCGCGCCGACCGCGCGCTCAAGCCCTTCCTCGCGCGCCCGCCGCAAACCGCGATCCGAGCGATCCTGCGGCTGGCCACCGTTGAGATGCTGTCCGAGGGCGGCCCGCCCCACGCGGTGGTCGACGCCGCGGTCCGCATGGCCCGCAAGCGCCACGCCAAGGCCGCCGGCATGGTCAATGCGGTGCTGCGCAAGGTCGCCGCGCTCCCTCCCGAGGCGTGGGCCAGCGGCGAGCCGCAGCGCCTGCCCAAATGGCTGCGCGGCCGCCTTGGCGCGGCGTATGGCAATGCCCGCGTCGCGGCCATGGAGCAGGTCTTCGAGGCTCCGCCGCCCCTCGACATCACCCTCAAACCGGGCGAGGACGCCCCAGCTTGGGCCGACAAGCTCGGAGCCGACCTTCTCCCAACGGGCAGCCTCCGCCGCACCGTGCCCGGTCAGGTCAGCGCCGCGCCCGGTTTCGGCGCCGGCGCCTGGTGGGTGCAGGATGCCGCCGCCGCCCTTCCGGCCACGCTCCTCGCGCCGGGGCACGGCGACCGCGTCCTCGACCTTTGCGCCGCACCGGGCGGCAAAACCCTGCAGCTCGCCGCCGCCGGCGCCCAGGTCACCGCGCTTGACATCTCCGAGCCGCGCCTCGTGCGCTTGCGCGAGAACCTTGCCCGCACCGACCTCTCGGCCGACATCGTGGTGGCCGACGCGCTCCACCACACGCCGCCCGTACCGTTCGACGCGGTCCTCATCGATGCCCCCTGCAGCGCCACGGGCACCATACGGCGCCACCCCGACCTCCCGTTCGCGCGCGACGGCGCCGACCTTTCGCCGCTGACCCAGCTGCAGGAGGCGCTGATCGACCGTGCCATTGGCTGGGTCCGTCCCGGCGGGCATATCCTGTTCTGCACCTGCTCGCTGCTGCCCGAAGAGGGCGAGATCCAGGCCGAGCGCATGGCCGCCCGCCATCCCGGGGTCCGGTTCACTGATCGTCCGGGCGTGGCCGACCCGTTCCGCATTGCCCCGGGCCAGTGGCGGATCACGCCCGAGATCTGGGCTGACCGGGGCGGCATCGACGGGTTCTTCATCGCGCTCGCTCAGGTTCCGACCGCCGGCGAGGTGCAACAGCGCAACGGCACGGGCGATTGAGCCCGCCGGCATTGCGCAGGGCCTGACTTATCCACCCGCCCTGCCGTAGGCTGTGGATAACCAAGACGGCGGCGGGCAAAATGGCAAAACGCAGCAGGCGACCCCTGATGGAACGGCTTCACGCCCGGCTGGCTGGCCGGGCCAAGGGGGCCACCGGCTTCGTGTCGCAGCCCGAGCCGCGCAGCTTCGGCTCCGTCGCCCGCGGCCGCCAGCTCACCGCCGGCAATTTCCTGTTCGCGGGCTTCCTCGTCGAGGCACCCGGCGTCAGCCTGTGGGACCTGCCCGTGCCCGCTCCCCGGTTCGAGCAGGATCTGCACGGCTTTCTCTGGCTCGACGATCTGGTGGCCCTCGGCGACCGCGCGGCGCGCGCCAAGGCGCAAGACTGGCTCTGGGGCTGGATCGCGCGCCACGGACGGGGCACCGGCCCCGGCTGGACGCCCGACCTCACCGGCCGCCGCATCATCCGGTGGGTCCACCACGCCATCTTTCTGTTGCACGGGCAGGACCGGGCAGCGTCCAACGCCTTCTTCACCGTGGTTGGGCGCCAGTGCATCTTCCTTTCCCGCCGCTGGCACACCGCCTCGCCCGGTCTGCCGCGGATCGAGGCGCTCACCGGTCTTGTTTATGCCGGGCTCTCGCTCACCGGCCTTCCCGGCTGGCCCGAAGCCGCCATTGCCGCGCTCGAGGCCGAATGTGCCCGCGAAATCAACCGATCGGGCGGCCTGGCCACGCGCAACCCCGAGCATCTGCTTGAGGTTTTCACCCTGCTCACCTGGGCGGCCGAGGCGCTGACGGCGGCGGGGCGCAAGGTCGGCCCCGAGCACCGTGCCGCCCTCGAACGGATGGCGCCGACGCTGCGCACTCTGCGCCATTCTGACGGCGCGCTGGCCCGGTTCCACGGCGGCGGGCGCGGCGCATCCGGCCGTCTCGATCAGGCGCTCGCCGCAACCGGTATCCGTGGCGGCGCCCGGCCCGACACGCTGGCCATGGGGTTTGCCCGCCTCGCCGCCTCCCGCACCAGCGTCATCGTCGACGCCGCCGTGCCGCCGCAAGGGGCGGCCAGCCGCGATGCCCACGCCTCGACCCTCGCCTTCGAGCTCACAAGCGCTCGCCGCCCCCTCATCGTCAATTGCGGATCCGGCGCGGTCTTCGGCGACACCTGGCGCCGGGCCGGCCGGGCCACGCCCTCGCATTCCACGCTGGGGATCGACGGCGTGTCGTCCTCGCGCCTCGCTCCCTCCGGCGCCAATGGCGGCGGGGCCGAGGGCGAGATCCTGACCGACCCGCCGAAAGACGTCCGCGTGCAATTCACCCGCAACAGCCAGGGCATCAACCTGATGGTCGGGCACGATGGCTACGGCGCCAGCCACGGCCTCACCCATGTGCGCAAACTGTCGCTGTCGCGCGATGGCCGCTCGCTCGTCGGCGAGGACACGCTCGGCGCCCTGACCCAGGCCGACCGGCGCGTCTTCGACACCAAGCTCACCGAAACCAACATGCGCGGCGTCCCCTTCTCGGTCCGGTTCCATCTGCACCCCGATGTCGATGCCGAAGAGGATATGGGCGGCACGGCCGTCTCGCTCGTCCTGCGCTCGGGCGAGGTCTGGGTTTTCCGCCACGACGGCACCGCGCAGCTCCGGCTCGAGCCATCGGTCTACCTCGAGGCCGGCCGGCTCAAGCCCCGCGGCACCCGCCAGATCGTGCTCACCTCGCGCGTCGTCGACTTTGCCGTGCAGATCGGCTGGACCTTGGCGAAGGCAGAGGATACGCCCCGCGTCATCCGGGACATCGCCGCCGACCGGGAGGATGACGAGATCTCGGCCTGAACCGCACGCGAGGCCCGTCCATGACCGCACCCGACATCGTTCCCCTCCGCCGCGCGCTGATCTCGGTGTCCGATAAGGCCGGGCTGGTGCCGTTTGCCCAGGCGCTGGCGGGCGCGGGCGTTGACCTGGTGTCCACGGGCGGCACGTCACGCCTCCTGCGCGAGGCCGGCCTCGCGGTCACCGACGTGGCCGACATCACGGGCTTCCCCGAGATGATGGACGGCCGGGTAAAAACCCTCCACCCCAAGATCCACGGCGGCCTCCTGGCCCTGCGCGACAAGTCCGACCACGCCGCCGCGATGGAGGCCCACGGCATCGCCCCCATCGACCTGCTGGTCGTCAACCTCTACCCGTTCGAGGCAACCGTTGCGTCCGGCGCGGGGTGGGACACATGCATCGAGAACATCGATATCGGCGGCCCCGCCATGATCCGGGCCGCCGCCAAGAACCACGCCTACGTCGCCGTGACCGTCGACCCCATCGACTACCCCGCCATCCTGGCCGAGCTTGAAGAGAAGGGCGGCACGTCGGCCCGCATCCGCCGCGGCCTCGCCCAAACCGCTTTTGCCCGGACCGCCACCTACGATGCTGCGGTCTCGGGCTGGATGAGGCGCGCCCTCAACGACGAGATGCAGGAGGATCACGCCCCCCGCCAGATCGCCTTCGGCGGCACCCTCGCGCTCGATCTCCGCTATGGCGAAAACCCCCACCAACAGGCGAGCTTCTTCACCGATGGCTCCACGCGTCCAAGCGTCGCCACGGCCGAAACGGTTCAGGGCAAGGCGCTGAGCTACAACAATATCAACGACACCGACGCCGCATGGGAGCTTCTGGCCGAGCTCGACGCCGCCACGCCGGCCTGCGTCATCGTCAAGCACGCCAATCCCTGCGGCGTCGCCTACGGCCCCTCGCTCGAGCGCGCCTACGCCCACGCCTACGATTGCGACCGGGTCAGCGCGTTCGGCGGCATCGTCGCGCTGAACCGCCCGCTCGACGGGGCCACGGCCCGCGCCATCTCCGAGATCTTCACCGAGGTCGTCATCGCCCCCGGCGCTGACGCCGAGGCGCGCGAGATTTTCGCCGCCAAGAAGAACCTGCGCCTGCTGCTCACCGACGGCCTGCCCGATCCCCATGCGCATGCGCTGAGCCTGCGGCAGGTCTCCGGCGGCTTTCTGGTGCAGGACAAGGATACCGGCCGCGTGACCGCCGACCACCTGTCGACCGTTACCAAGCGCCAGCCGACGGACACCGAGGTCGCCGATCTCCTCTTCGCCTGGACGGTCGCCAAGCACGTCAAGTCCAATGCCATCGTCTATGCCAAGGGTGGCGCAACGGTGGGCGTCGGCGCCGGCCAGATGAGCCGCGTCGACAGCACGCGCATCGCCGCTCGCAAGTCCGCCGACATGGCCGAGGCGCTGGGCCTGCCCGAGCCGACCGTCCAGGGCTCGGTCGTCGCGTCCGACGCGTTCTTTCCTTTCCCCGACGGCCTGATCACCGCGGCCGAGGCCGGCGCAACCGCCGTGATCCAGCCCGGCGGGTCGGTCCGCGATGCCGAGGTGATCGCGGCCGCCGATGAACGCGGCCTGGCCATGGTCTTCACCGGCATGCGCCATTTCCGGCACTAGCGAAATGCGCGCGCTCTGGATGACGGCCGCCCTGGCCTTCCTGATCGATCAGGTGTCGAAGTACGGCGTGATCTTCGGGCTCGGCTCGGCCGAGGGCGACGTGCCGGTGCTGCCCCCGCTCCTGACCTTCAAGTACGGGCTCAACACCGGCGTCAATTTCGGCCTTTTCGCCTCTGGCTCCGACGTGGCCCGCTACGCACTCATCGCCATCGCCCTCACGCTCTCGGCCATCCTCGTCTGGTGGGCACGCAGCTTCCGCCGCCCCGTCGAGCATGTCTCCGCCGGCCTGGTCGTCGGTGGCGCCCTGGGCAATGCGCTCGACCGGGTGTTCCACCCCGGCGTCCTCGACTTCATCAACGTGTCCTGCTGCGGGCTCAACAACCCCTACGTCTTCAATCTCGCAGATGTGTTCATCTTCGCGGGTGCTTTCGGCCTCATCCTGTTCTCGGGTGAGCGTGAAGGAAAAAACGACGCGTGACCTCCCCGGCCCGCTGCGCTATGCACCCGCTCATGCGTGGGACGTGTCTGATGCAGGACGGTTTTTTCAGAACGGGGGCGATCTGCGCCGTTCTGGCGGCTGCCCTTGCCGTTGGCGGCTGCGCGCGCAATGACAGCCTGATGAACATCGACAAGGTCGATCAGACGCCCGACGAGTTCGCGATCCTGCCGACCAAGCCCATCGAGATCCCCGACGACTTGTCGTCCCTGCCGCCGCCCCGCCCCGGCGCCGCAAACCGGACTGACCCGACCCCGTTCGACGATGCGGTCCTGGCCCTCGGCGGCAATCCCGCCCGGCTCGACCGCGACGGGTCGTCGCCCGACGGGGCGCTCGTGACCGCGGCGTCCCGCTACGGCGTCGACAGCAACATCCGTGGCGAGCTTGCGGCCGAGGATGTCGAGTTCCGTCGCAGAAACCGCGGGCGCGTCCTTGAACGCTGGTTCAACCGCAACGTCTATTTCGACGCGTACCGGCAGCAATCGCTCGACCAGTATGACGAGGCCGAGCGCTACCGCCGTGCCGGCGCGCCCACGTCGAATCCGCCGCCGCAAGAGCAATAGCGCCGCGCGCCCTGGCCGCTTGACCTCACAACGCCGCCACCCGGGTTGAACGTCCCGCCGGGCGGCGTACCTGTGCACGAACGCTGATCACCGGGAGATCCCATGCGCATCCTGTCCTGTCTTGCCGCCGCCGGGCTGGCCCTCGCCGTCGCGGGCCCCACGGCGGTCGCCGCCGACGAGACCGTCACCGAGTTCACGCTCGACAACGGGATGGAGGTCGTCGTGATCGAGGATCACCGCGCCCCCGTCGCCGTTCACATGGTCTGGTACCGTGTTGGCGCGGCCGACGAGCCCCTCGGCAAGTCTGGCATCGCCCACTATCTTGAGCATCTGATGTTCAAGGGCACCGAGACCCGCGAGGCCGGCGAGTTCTCGGCCGTGGTCGAGGCCAATGGCGGCACAGACAATGCCTTCACCGCGCAAGACTACACCGGCTATTTCCAGCGCGTTGCCGCCGACCGCCTCGGCCTCATGATGGAGATGGAGGCCGACCGCATGGTCAATCTCCGCATCGACCCCGAGCTTGCCCGCCTCGAACGCGATGTCGTCCTGGAAGAGCGCAATCAGCGCACCGAAAACAGCGCCGGCGCGCTCTTTGCCGAACAGCGCGTGGCCACGCAGTACCTTCAGCACCCCTACGGCATCCCGATCGTCGGCTGGAAGCACGAGATCGAGGGCCTGACCCGCGAGGATGCGCTCGAGTTCTATGCCGAGCATTACGGGCCCAACAACGCCGTCCTGATCGTGGCCGGCGACGTCACGCCCGACGAGGTGCGCACGCTGGCCGAGGAGCATTACGGCCCGATCCCGGCCAACCCCGAGATCGAGGCCCGCGCCCGCCCGCAAGAGCCGCCCCAGATCGCCCCCCGCCGCATTATCTATGAAGATCCGCGCGTGGCGCAGCCCTATGTCCTGCGCACCTATCTCGCTCCCGAACGCGACAGCGGCGACCAGCGCCGCGCCGCCGCCCTCGGCTACCTGTCCGACCTATTGGGCGGCGAGGGCCCCACACCCCTCATGAAGCGCGTCCTGGAGGTCGAGGAGGGCACGGCGCTCTACGCCTCCGCCTTCTACAGCTCGGTGTCGCTTGATGACACGACCTTCGGGCTCATCGTCGTCCCCACGCCCGACCGCAGCCTTGAAGAGGCCGAGGCTGACATGGACCGCATGATCGCCCGCTTTCTCGACGAAGGGGTCGACGAAGCGGCACTCGCCCGCCTGAAGATGCGCGAGCGCGCCGACACAGTCTACGACATGGACCGCCTGCAAAGCCGCGCCCGCCGCTATGGCACCGCGCTGATGAGCGGCCTGACCGTGTCCGACGTCCAGGACTGGCCCGAGATCAAGCAATCCATCACGTCTGAGGAAATCGAGCAGGCCGCGGCCGACCTCTTTGATCTCAAGCGCTCCGTCACGGGCTATCTGACCCGCCCCGCAGCCCCCGCCGAAGAGGTGAGCCAATGACCCGCATCATCGCAGCCGCCGTTCTGGCCCTCTGCGCCGCCTTTCCCGCCCGCGCCGCCATCGACATTCAGGAGGTGACAACCCCTGGCGGCTTCACCGCCTGGCTCGTCGAAGAGCGTTCGATCCCCTTTGTTGCGCTCGAGCTGCGCTTCCGCGGCGGCGCCTCGCTCGATGCCGCCGACAAGCGTGGTGCGATCCACCTAATGAACGGGCTCCTCGAGGAAGGCGCCGGAGACCTCGACGCCCAGGGCTTTTCCGTCGCGCTTGAGGAACTCGCCGCCGAGTTCAGCTTCGACGTCGCCGACGACCAGCTGGCGATCTCCGCGAAATTCCTCACCGAGAACCGCGAAGAGGCATTGGCGCTCCTGCGCTCGGTTCTCCTCGAGCCGCGCTTCGACCCGGCCGCCATCGAGCGTGTGCGGGGCCAGGTTCTCGCCAATATCGCCAGCGCCATGAAGGATCCCGACGACATCTCGATGGATGCCTTCGATCGCATCGCCTTCCCGGGCCATCCCTACGGCTCGGCCTACGAGGGCACGCCCGAGAGCGTCACCGCTCTCACCCGCGACGATCTGATTGCGGCGAAGGACCGGGTGATGACGCGCGACCGCGTCTATATCTCTGCCGTCGGCGATATCGGCGCCGACGAGCTTGGGCCGCTGCTCGACGATCTCCTGTCCGACCTGCCCGAGGAGGGCGCGCCGTTTCCCGATCCGGCAGGCTTCAACGCACCGGGCGGCGTGACCGTGGTGGATTTCGACACGCCGCAATCGGTCGTCACCTTCGGCCAGGCCGGTGTGGGGCGCGAAGACGAGGATTTCTTCCCCGCCTTCATCCTGACCCAGATCATCGGCGGTGGCGGCTTCAACTCGCGCCTGATGGAGGAGGTCCGCCGCAACCGCGGGCTCACCTACGGCATCTATGCCGGCATCTACGCGATGGAATATACCGACATGATCCTCGGCCGCGTCTCGACGGTGAACGATCGCGTCGCTGAAACCGTCGCCGTTGTCCGCGAGGAATGGGAGAAGGTGGCCGAAGACGGCGTCACGCCCGAAGAGCTCGACCGCGCGATCACCTACCTCACCGGCGCCTATCCCCTGCGGTTCGATGGCAACGAGCGCATCGCCAACATCCTCGTCGGCATGCAGATGGACGGCTATGGCATCGACTATCCGCTCACGCGGAACGACAGGATCCGCGCCGTCACGCTTGAGGATGTGCGCCGCGTCGCCGCCGAGCGGATCAGCCCTGACGACCTCGTTTTCGTCGTGGTGGGCGAACCGGAGGGGCTCGAGGCCAGCAACTGAGGGGTGTTCCCGGTGCTGCGCCACAGCCCATCCCCTGTAGACGTCTGCCAAGGCGCCATGCTACTCCTAGTGGCATGGTGCACCACGACCGCAAGATAGGCAGGCCCGAGCCCGAAATTCGCCAGCTCGACGACGCGGTGATCAACCGCATCGCCGCAGGCGAGGTGGTCGAGCGCCCGGCCTCCGCGGTCAAGGAATTGGTCGAGAACGCGCTTGATGCGGGCGCCACCAGGATCACCGTCGAGATCGCCGAAGGCGGCAAGCGCCTCATCCGCGTCACCGACGATGGCCACGGCATCGCGGCCGATGCGCTCCCCCTCGCGCTTGCCCGCCACGCCACCTCCAAGATCGACGGGTCCGACCTTCTGGACATCCGCTCCTTCGGCTTCCGGGGCGAGGCGCTGGCCTCGCTCGGCGCCGTCGGTCGCCTCAGCGTTACTTCCCGCGCCCGGGGGTCCACAGAGGCCGCGCGCATCACCCAGGCCGGGGGCTCCCTTAGCGCCGTCGAACCGGCCGCGCTCTCCAAGGGCACGGTCGTGGAACTGCGCGATCTCTTCTTCGCCACGCCCGCCCGGCTCAAGTTTCTGCGCACCGACCGCGCCGAGGCCCAGGCCATCGGCGACGTCGTCCGCCGCCTCGCCATGGCCGAGCCCGGCATCGGCTTCACCCTGCGCGACGTGTCGGGCCAGGACGGCGCGCGCGACGGTCGGGTCACCTTCCGCGCCGACCCCGAAACCGGCGATCTCTGGGGCGCGCTTCGCGGCCGCCTCGCCCGCGTGCTGGGCGCCGAGTTCGCCGAAAACGCGCTCCGGATCGAGGCCGAGCGGGAAGGGATCGCTCTCACGGGCTTCGCCGCTCTGCCCACCTATTCCCGCGGCTCCGCAGTGGCGCAGTATCTCTTCGTCAATGGCCGGCCCGTGCGCGACAAGCTCCTGATCGGGGCCCTCCGCGCCGCCTATGCCGATTTTCTCAGCCGTGACCGACACCCGGCTGCGGCCCTCTTCCTCGATGTCGACCCGCAACGGGTCGATGTGAATGTCCACCCCGCCAAGGCCGAGGTGCGATTCCGCGAGCCTGGCCTCGCCCGCGGCCTGATCGTCTCGGCCCTTCGCCACGCCCTGGCCGAGGCCGGGCACCGCGCCGCCACCACCGTCGCCGGCGCAACGCTCGGCGCGTTCCGGCCCGAACCGGTTCAGCCGGGTGCCGCCCCCCCGCGCCGCTACCAGATGGAGCGGCCGAACCCCTCCACTCTGGCCGCCGCGCATGCCTGGCAGGCGCCCGAAGCCCCCCAACCGTCCGGCTTCGCCGAGGCGCCCTCGGCCCGGATCGAGCCGGTGTCCGACGACGCGCCCACCGACCGCCCCCTTGGTGCCGCACGGGCCCAGCTCCACGAAACCTACATCGTCGCGCAAACGGCCGACGGCCTGGTTCTCGTCGACGCCCACGCCGCCCACGAGCGCCTGGTCTACGAGCGACTCAAGGCGCAGATGGCCGAGCGGGGCGTCGCCGCACAGGCCCTCCTGATCCCCGAAATCGTCGAGCTCAGCGACGATGACCGCGCCCGCCTCCTCGACGCCGCCGAGGGCCTCGCGCGCCTCGGCCTCACTGTCGAGCCGTTCGGGGCCGGCGCCATCGCCATCCGCGAAGTGCCCGCCCTCCTCGGCCAGCCCGACGCCAAGGGCCTGATCGCCGACATCCTCGACGAACTGGTCGACACCGGCGAAACTGCCCTCCTCGGCGCCCGACTCGACGCCGTTCTCTCGCGCATGGCCTGCCATGGCTCGGTCCGCGCCGGCCGCCGCATGACGGGTGACGAGATGAACGCCCTCCTGCGCGAGATGGAGGCCGTGCCCCATTCCGGCCAGTGCAACCATGGCCGCCCCACCTATGTCGAGCTCAAGCTCGCGGATATCGAGCGCCTGTTCGGGCGCACATGATCGAGCTCGGCGGCCTGGGGTTCGATCTGTCCGACCCCTGGGTCCTCGCCGCCCTCGTCGGGGGCGCGGCGTTCCTCCTTCTCGCGCTTCTCCTGATCTGGGCGCTCACCCGCATGGGCCGGCTCGCCACCGAGGTTCAGGCGCTCGCCGCCGGCCAGCACGGCCTTGCTGGCGCACAAAAGGCCGCCTCGCACACCCTCCACGGCACCCTGGCCCGCACCGGCGAAAGCCTCGGCGCCCTCGAAGCACGCCTCGCCGCCATCGACCGGGCGCAGGCCAATATCGAGCGGCTGTCGGGCGACGTGCTCGGCCTGCAGGATATCCTGGCCAACAAGCAGGCCCGCGGCGCGTTCGGCGAGATCCAGCTGCATGACATCGTCGCCAAGGCCCTGCCGCCCGACGCCTGGGACTGGCAGGTCACGCTCGCCAACGGCCGCCGCGCCGATTGTCTGATCCGCATGCCCGACCCGCCCGGGCCCATCGTGATCGACGCCAAATTCCCGCTCGAGCCCTACGAGGCCTGGCTCGCCGCCGACGACAAGCGCGCCAAGGCCGAGGCCGCCCGCGCCTTCCGCACCGCGACCCGCGCCCATATCCGCGCCATCGCCGACAAATACATCGCCCCCGGCGAAACGGCCGAGCAGGCGCTGATGTTCATCCCGTCCGAGGCCGTCTTCGCCGAGCTCCATGCCAGCTTCGGCGATGTCGTGCGCGAGGGGTTCACGGCCAAGGTTTGGACGGTCTCGCCCACCACCTGCATGGCCGTCCTCCACACGCTCCGCGCCGTCCTGCGCGACGCCCGCATGCGCGAACAGGCCGGCGCCATGCGCGCCGTCCTGCGGCTGATGCACCGCGATGTCGAGCAGGTGTCCGAGCGCGTCGCCCGCCTCAAAACCCATCTCGGTCAAGCCTCGGGCGATCTCGACGGGATCGAAACCGCCGCTGCCCGCGCCCGCCGCCGCGCCGACCGGCTTGAGGCCATGGAATTCGACGGCGCCGAAGACGACACCGCAAGCGGCATCCGGATCCTGAGAAACTGAAGGGCCGCCCCGATACGGGGCTCAGATCCGCAAAAACGGCTGCGCAAGCTTGGGCAGCAGACCGGAGAACTTCAACCGCCCCTCGCACGCCACCAGGCACACGCAGTCTTCGGACACATCCGCAATTGGCCTATGCTCGGTTTCTTCGTCGGCCAGATCCACGTCGCCGCGCGCGTAGCGGTCGGCGCCGTCAAGGAACGCGCCCTGCAGCACCAGCGTCATCTCCACGCCCTGGTGGCCATGGTCGGGCAACTCGCACCCGGCCGGGATCTGCAACAGGCGCAGCGAGCTGTCGGTCGTCTCATGCAGGATCGCCTGCTTTGCGCCCATGCCGATCGGGCGCCACTTCACCGCGTCGATCCCGCCGCCCACATAGGCGCGCAGTGGCTTCGGCAGCACCGGGTCGGGCGCGGCCTCGGGCCCAGGCGCCACCGGCGGCGCGGCCTTGACGGCCGCAATCTTGGCCATCGTGGCCTCCAGCGCCCCAAGCCGCATCTCGGCGCTGCCTCCCAGCTCAAAGAGGGCGCCCCCGATCACCTCCAGCTCGCGCAGCCGCTCCCGCGTCTCGGCGCAGATCGACGCCTGCGTCGCCACGACCGCCGAGAATGCCTCCGGCAGCGTTCCCGCGGCATAACCGGCCAGGATCTCTTCGCTCAGCTGATGTGTGGCACCACCGCCCACGTCACGCATCTAGTCACCCATCTTCATTTCGCGGCGCAATCGTTCCAGCGCCAACCGTATCCTCGACTTGATCGTCCCCAGCGGCAAACCCGTGGCCCGGGAGATCTCGGAATGACTGAGATCGCCGAAATATGCTCTCTCAATTAGGTCTTTCTGAGCCTTTGGCAGCCGCGACATTGCCGCACGCAACAGCGCGCTTTCCTGCCGCGTGGCCACTTGCTCGGCCGGCCCGGGCTCGGCCTCGGGACCCCAGCTCAAATCCTCGGGCTCCGGCTCGGGCCGGTTCTCCTTGCGCACAACGTCGATCCGCCGGTTCCGCGCAATGGTAAAGATCCAGGTGGCAACCGTCGCGCGCGCCGGGTCGAACAGCTCGGCCTTGCGCCACACGGTCACCATTACGTCCTGCGCGCATTCCTCGGCCTGGGCTTCGTTCGCGCCGCCGCGCATCAGGAAGGCTTTCACACGCGGCGCGAAATGGGCGAAGAGCGCCGCAAAGGCCGCGTGATCGCCCGCCTCCGCGACCGCCGCGACATGGCCCGCCCAGATCGCCGCCTCGATGCCGGCCGCGGCGTCACTGGTGCCCAGTTCGGCCCGCCTCACCCGGCCGCGCGCCGTCTCGGGCCCCGTGTCCTCGGCCGGCGCATCCGGTGCGGGACTGTCATGATCGTCGATGGCCAATATCCCGCCTCTCGCCGTGTGAAACGAACGCAGAGCCGCGAACCGCGGGGCCGGGACAGAGGAAATCTCGGTCAGCATGTCCCTTATACGGCGCGTCGCCCTGTCCGGATCAACGCCGCGCCCTATGATCCGGTTCCGCGCGCGGCACGTATCCCGCAGAGAGTTCACAGGAAAGTCCCTTCATGCCATTCGAAGCAGTCGCGACGGCTCCCAAGCGGATCGCCGTAATTGGTGCAGGTATCTCGGGAATGGGGGCGGCGCACCTGTTGGCCGATCACCACCACGTCGTGCTGTACGAGGCCGAGGGGCGGCTCGGGGGGCATGCCCGCACCAAGATCGCCGGCAAGCGCGGGGATCAACCGGTCGACACCGGCTTCATCGTGTTCAACGAACCGAACTATCCGCACCTGACCTCGCTCTTCACCCGGCTTGGGGTTGCGCGCTCCGACAGCTCGATGAGCTTTGGCACGTCGATCCGCGGGGGCTGGCTGGAATACGGGCTGCAGGGCGCCCCGAGCCTCTTTGCACAGCGCCGCAACGTCGCCCGTCCCGCCTATCTGCGGATGATCCGCGATATTCTGCACTTCAACGCCAATGCCGAAGCCCAGGTCAAAGCGACGCCCGGCCTCGCCATCGGCGACCTCATCGCCCGGCTCGGCCTCGGGCCCTGGTTCCGCGACTACTATCTCACGCCGTTCTCGGGGGCGATCTGGTCGACGCCGGTCGACCGGATCCTCGATTTCCCGGCCCACGCCATGGTGCAGTTCTTCCGCAACCACGCGCTCATGAGCGCAACCGGCCAGCACCAATGGTACACCGTCACCGGCGGCAGCCAGGAATATGTCGGCCGGCTTGGGTCCGCGCTGCAGGGGCAGGGCGTCGAGATCCGGCTCTCAAGCCCCATCGCCGCCGTCCGCCGCTGGCCCGGGGGCGCCGATGTCCGTGCCCAGGGCGGCGACTGGGAGAGCTTCGACGAGGTGATCTTTGCCTGCCATTCCGATCAGGCGATGGCGCTCCTGTCCGACGCCGATCAGGCCGAGAACGCCACCGTCGGTGCCATCAGGTATCAGCCGAACGAGGTCGTCCTCCATGCCGACGCCTCGATCATGCCCAAGCGCAAGGCCTGCTGGGCGTCCTGGAACTATACCGAGCCCGCCACCGGCCGGCCCGATCGCATCGGCGTCACCTACTGGATGAACTCGCTCCAGCCGATCCCGATGGACGATCCGCTTTTCGTGACACTGAACGGCACCGACCGCATCCGCGAGGAGCTGATCCACGACGTCACGACCCTCGCCCACCCGCTCTACGATCAGGCCGCCATCGCCGCGCAGGGCCAGGTCGCGGCGCGCAACGGCGCTCGCAACACCTGGTTCTGCGGCGCCTGGATGAAAAACGGTTTCCACGAAGACGGCCTGTCGAGCGCGGTCGACGTCGCCGAAGCCATTCTTCGTGAGGGCGTCACCCAGGTGGCCGCAGAATGAACGCGCGCCCCGACTGGCCCGAAGCGCAGATCGGCGCACAGGCGGTGGCCGCCGCCGCGCCCGTGCTCGAGCATGTGCCGGGGCAAACCTACCATGGCCGCAAGGGCGCGGTGAAAAACGCCTTCCGCTACGGCGTCGACTATGTGATCTGCGAGCCCGAGCGGGCGCCGGCCCGCGGCCCGCGCCTTTTCTCCCGCAACCGCGCCAATCTCGCCAACCTTCGCGATGCCGACCATGGCGGCACGCCCGGCAAAGGCACCGGCGCGCGCTGGGCCCGCCGGGTGCTGGCCGAAGCCGGCGTGCCCGCGACCGGCCGTCTCCTCCTCATGGCCCAGCCCCGCATCCTCGGCCATGTCTTCAACCCGGTCAGCTTCTGGTTGGCCGAAGATGAGCTGGGCCGCCTCCGCGCGGTCATCGCCGAGGTCACCAACACCTACGGCGACCGCCATTCCTACCTCGCCGTTCGGGGCGATCACGGCCCAATCTCCAAGGACGACGTGCTGACGGCCCAGAAGATCTTCCATGTCAGCCCGTTCCAGCCGGTCGAGGGCGGCTACCGCTTCCGGTTCGACGTCACGCCGGGGCGCATCGGCATCTGGATTGACTACACGCGCGCCGGCGGCGGCCTTGTCGCCACGCTCACCGGCCCCCGCGTCCCGCTGACCGACCGGGGGCTCCTCGCCGCCGCCCTCCGCCGGCCCTTCGGCGCCCGCCGGGTCCTCGCCCTGATCCACTGGCAGGCGCTCAAGCTCTGGTGGAAGGGCGCGCGCTTCCGCAGCCGCCCCGAGCCGCCCCACCGCGAAGTGTCGCGGTGACGGTCGCCGTCGGCCGCACCATGCCCGACCGGCTCTGGGCCTACTCCATTTTCGGCGCGGTTCTGTCCGGCGCCGGGTTGCCCATCTACATCTACGCGCCCAACTTCTTTGCCGAGACCTATGGCGTTTCGCTCACCACCCTCGCGGCCGTCCTCTTTGGCCTGCGCCTCTTCGACGTGGTGCAGGACCCGGCGCTTGGCTGGCTCTCCGAACGCCTCCGCACCGCGCGCGGGCCTGCGGTGGCGCTCGGCACGCTCCTTCTGGCGGCCTCCATGGTGGCCCTCTTCGCGGTGCCGCCGCCGATCGATCCGATCTGGTGGTTTGCCATCGCGATCACCGGGCTCTTCAGCGCGTTCAGCTTCCTGTCGATCAACTTCTATGCCCGCGGCGTGCTCAAGGCCGGCGCCCTGCGTGGCGGCCATGTGCGCCTGGCCGCGTGGCGCGAGACCGGGGCGCTCCTGGGCATCTGCACCGCCGCCGTCGCCCCGACGCTGTTGACCGACGTGGTGCCCGCCCCCTTTGCCGTCTTCGCCTGGGGTTTTGCGGCCATGGCCCTGCTGGCCGCGCTCGCCATGGCGCCGGAATGGGGCGGCACCACCCGCGCCTCGCCTGCGCCCATCGGCAAAATCCTGGCCGATCGTCCCGCCCGCCGCCTCCTGATCCTCGCCCTGGTCAACGCCACGCCGCTCGCCGTCTCCTCCACCCTCTTCCTCTTCTTCGTCGAAAGCCGGCTGCAGGCCCCCGGCTGGGAAGGGCCGCTTCTGGTGCTGTTCTTCCTCGCCGCCGCGGGCTCGGCCCCGATCTGGTCGCGCCTCGCCGCCGCCTACGGCGCCAAGCCCGTGCTGCTCTCGGCCATGCTCCTCGCCATCGCGTCCTTCGCGGGCGTGCTCACGCTCGGCCCGGGCGACACCACGGCCTTTGCCATCATCTGCATCGCCTCGGGCGCCACCATCGGCGCCGACCTCACCCTCATGCCCGCGCTCTTCGCCCGTCGCATGGCCAAGGTCTCTCCCAACGGCGCGCAGGGTTTTGGCCTGTGGTCCTTCACCACCAAGTTCACGCTCGCCTTCGCGGCGGCGGCCCTCCTGCCGCCCCTCGAAGCCGCCGGCTTCGTCGCGGGCGGCGACAGCCCCGAGGCCGCGCTGCAGCTTCTCACGGTGCTCTACGCGCTGGTGCCCTGCGGGCTCAAGCTCATCGCCATCGCCCTCCTAATCGCCACGCCAATCGAAGAGAGGTGAGTATGTCTTTCGGATGGTTCCTCCTGGGTGCAGCCTCCGCTTTGGGCGCGGTCTGGGCCAAGACCCGGGTCGCCGACTTCCCCGCCCAAACCCCGGTCGACTACACAGGCACCGGGCCCGCCATCGACATTCGCGAGGCCCTGAACGGCCCAATTCTGTGTGAGGGCGCGATCTATGGCCCGACCGGCCGCGTCGCCGCCCGGTTCGTCGCCGATTTCGAGGCCAGCTGGGACGGCGATACCGGCCGCATGACCGAGCATTTCGTCTATGACAGCGGCCGCGTGCAAGATAGGGAGTGGACCTTCACCGTCGCCGGAACGAAAATCACCGCCACGGCGCCCGATCTCGTCGGCAAGGGCACCGGCAAACAGGAGGGGGCCACGGTCGTCCTGAACTACAGGCTGCGCCTGCCCAAGGAATCCGGCGGCCACGTGCTCGACGTCACCGACTGGATGTACCAGGTGGAGAACGGAACCATCATGAACCGCAGCCAGTTCCGCATGTTCGGCCTCAAGGTCGGTGAGCTCATCGCCACCATGCGCCCCGTGGCAGTGGCCTAACACGATGCGCGACTGGCAGGGCAAACGCTACTGGATCGTCGGCGCGAGCGAGGGGCTGGGCCTGGCGCTGGCCCACAAGATGAGCCGCGCGGGCTGTCACCTCGTCCTGTCCGCGCGCAATGCCGACAGGCTGGCCGAGATCGCGGCCGAGCTCTCGGGCCCCAGCACCATCGCCCCCTGCGACGTGGCCGACGAGGCGAGCGTTGCCGAGGCCGCCCGGATAGCGGGCGATCTCGACGGCATAGTGTTTCTCGCCGGCCTCTACTGGCCCCAGGGCGCCCAAGCTTGGACAGCCGACGAGGTGACCGCGATGTGCGACGTCAACTTCACTGGCCTGGCGCGCGTCCTGGGCCATGTCGTCCCGCCCTTCGTGGCACGCGACGCCGGCCATATCGTCATCACCGGCTCGCTCTCGGGCTTCCGCGGTCTGGCCGGCGCCCAGGGCTATGCCGCGTCGAAGGCCGGCACGATGGTCATGGCCGAAAGCCTCTACGCCGATCTTCGCCGCACCGGGGTCGAGGTGCAGCTGGCCAATCCCGGCTTTATCCGCACCCGGCTGACCGACAAGAATGACTTCGCCATGCCTTTCCTGATGGAGCCCGAGGAAGCGGCCCAGATCATGTTCGAGTTCATGCAGACCGACCGGTTCAAGCGCAGCTTCCCCACCCTGTTCTCGTGGCTCTTTCGCGGCGGAAACTTCCTGCCCGACGCGCTCTATTACCGCATCTTCGGCGCCTGAGGCCCGCGCGGCGGCGTGGCCCCTTGCGTCCGCCGCGCGCTCGCGCGACCCTGACCCCGTCCAGCATGGGAGAGGGCGATGCTCGAGATCAGCACGGCCAAGGTGGTGCGCGTCATCGCGCTCGCTCGGGAATACGGGCCCGACAGCGGGCGCCTGACAGACTACATCTCCGGCCTCAACGAAGACGAACAGGTGAGCCTCGTCGCCTGCATGTGGATCGGCCGCGACAGCTTCGACGCCGAGGATGTGGCAGAGGCGGTGCAGACGGCGCGTGAGGAGCGCACCGCACCCACCGAAAGCTACCTCGCCTCGATCCCCGAACTGGCCGATTTCCTCGAGGACGGGATGGAGAAGCTCGGCCTCGACGTGGCGGGCGAGGAAGACCAGCTCAGCCGCTACTGAGCCAAAAAACGGGTACGGGTCGCGCCCGGACGGGCTCACCAGCGCTCCAGCGCCGCCTCGTCTTCGTCTTTCGCCGCCACCCAGGTCGTTCCGTCGGCACCCCGCTCCTTCTTCCAGAACGGCGCGCGCGATTTCAAATAGTCCATCAGAAACTCGGCCGCGGCAAAGGCGTCGGCCCGATGCGGGGCGGCAGTGGCGACCATCATGATCTTTTCCCCCGGCGCCAACGCCCCGTAGCGGTGGATCACGAGCGCCCCGGTCAGCGCCCATCGCCCCTCGGCCTCGGCCGCGATCTTGGCCAGGGCCTTCTCTGTCATGCCCGGATAATGCTCGATCTCCATGCCGCTCAGCGCGCCGCCCTCATCGCGCACGACGCCGGCAAAGCTCACCACCGCCCCGGCGCCGGCTTGTGCATCGGCGAACCGGTCCACCTCCGCGCCATAGCCAAAGGCCGCCGCCTGCACCCGGATCTCGGCCACCGTTCAGCCCCCCGTCATCGGCGGGAAGAACGCAACCTCGCGCGCCTGCCCGAGCGGCGTGTCGAACTCGACAAGCTCCTGGTCGACCGCCACCCGCAGCGCCGAGATGTCGGCAAAGGCCAGCGCATACCGCTCCTCCCGCGCCTTAAGCTCTTCCACCAGGTCCGCGACGGTCGCCGCCTCGGTCTCCACCTTCTCTTTCGGCAGGCCCACCCGCTCCCGCACCCAGGCGAAATACAGCACCTCGATCGTCATGCGCTTTCCTCCCTCAGGTACGGCTGCGCCTTGCGGAAATAGTCCCATCCGGTCACCGCCGTCAGCCCCGCCGCCACCCAAATCAGCGTGATGCCCCCGTACCAGGTCACCTCGAGCAGCGCCGACATCGCGTTCAGCCCCTGCAGATCCTCCGCCTCGCCGGCCAGGATCGCCCGCCCCTGTTCCTCGCCCAACGCATAGAAGGTCGCCGCCACCAGATGCGCCAGGATGCCTTGCGCAAACAGCACCGCAATCGCGACCATCTGCACCGTCGTCTTCCACTTGGCGAGCTTGGTCACCTTCAAGGTCCCTGCCACGTCGCCCAGAAACTCGCGCAGTCCGCTGACAAACACCTCGCGAAACAGGATCACTGCCGCCGGCAGCAGGATCGCCAGCGCAAGACTGGAAAAGCCCAGCAACACCGCCAGCGCGATCACCACCATCGCCTTGTCGGCAATCGGGTCGAGCATCGTGCCGAGCTTTGTCTCGACCTGCCAGGCCCGCGCCAGGTATCCGTCGATCCAGTCCGTCGCCGCCGCCCCCACGAACAGCACGAGCGCCACCACATCCGCCGCCGGCCGGGGCAGCGCCAGAAACGCCACCGCAACACACGGCGCCGCAAAGAGCCGCAGGAGCGTCAGGATGTTGGGCAGGGTCAGCCGCATGCCCGCTTCCTAGCCCAGATCGCAGGGTGACAGAAGGGCATCACCGGTCCAAGGTGGCGCCATTCTTCCCAATCATAGTCCGGAGCTGCCCCATGCGATTGATCCTTGCTGCCCTCGCCACCGCCCTTTCCCTGCCCGCACCCGCCCATGCCGCGTGGGACCTGCGCCAGGCCAGCGGCATCGCCGTGATGGAGCAAACGGTGGGGGGCGTCACCGTCTCGTTCCAGTGTCTCGGCGGCGTCAGGAACCGCCTGAATGTCAGCTTCGGCCGCGCCGGTGGCTTCCCCGAGCCGCCTCGCGCCGTGATGCTCTGGATCGAGCTGCCCGATGGCCGCACCGCCCGCCACTCGATGGACAGTTTCGGCGAAGACGGTCAGCTTTCGGCCGAGCTTCTCACCTCCGACCTCGTCCTGCAGCAGATCCGCCAGGCCAGCGGCCTCAGCTTCACGATTGCCGGCACGGGGCGCGAGATCGTGCGGACCGACGCCAAGGGCACCGGCGCCTTCCGCCTCGCTGTCCTCGAGCAGTGCGGGTTTTGAGCGCCGGCGCCCACGTCCGGGCCGGGCGCGAATGGACAAGGCCGACGCGGCTCAGCCCTTTGCGTGGAAGAAGTCGTAGATCTTCTCGGCCAGGCCCTCGCTGATCCCGTCCACGGCCTTCAAATCGGCAAGGTTCGCCCGGCCGACCGCCTTGGCCGACCCGAAATGGGCCAGCAGGGCCCGCTTCCGGGTGGCGCCCACGCCGGGGATCTCGTCGAGCGGGGTCGCCCCCACGGCCTTCGACCGCTTCTGCCGGTGCGCGCCAATGGCAAACCGGTGCGCCTCGTCTCGCATGCGCTGCACGAAATAGAGAACCGGATCGTTGTGGCGGAGCGCGAACGGCCGCGTGCCGGGGCGGTGGAATTCCTCCTTGCCCGCATCGCGATCGACCCCCTTGGCCACGCCGATGAACGGCACGTCCTCAACGCCCAGCTCCGCCATAATCTCGGCCACGGCCGACACCTGCCCGGCCCCGCCATCGATCAGCAGAAGATCGGGCCAGGCGTCGGATTCGCGGTCGGGATCCTCCTTCAGCAGGCGCTTGAACCGCCGCGTCAGCACCTCCTTCATCATCCCGAAATCGTCGCCCGGCGTCAGCTCGTCGTTCTTGATGTTGAACTTGCGGTACTGGCTTTTGAGGAACCCGTCGGGCCCGGCCACGATCATGCCGCCAACGGCGTTGGTTCCCATGATGTGGGAGTTGTCGTAAACCTCGATCCGCGCCGGCGGCTGGGGCAGGTCAAACGCCTCGGCCAACCCTTTGAGCAACTTCGCCTGCGCCGTGCTCTCCGCCATCTTGCGCGCCAGGCTCTCGCGCGCGTTGCGCAGCGCGCCCGCGACCAGCTCTGCCTTCTCGCCCCGCTGCGGAACCAACAGCTCCACCTTGCGACCCGCCCGCTCCGTCAGAACCTCGGCCAGCAGCTCGCGATCCTCGACATCGTCCGACAGGATCATCTGACGCGGCGGCTCCTTGTCGTCATAGAACTGCGCCAGGAACGCCTGCAGCACCTCGGCCGCGCTTTCCGTTCCGCCTGTTCGGGGATAATAATCCCGGTTGCCCCAGTTCTGGTTGGCGCGGATGAAGAACACCTGCACGCAGGCCTGCCCGCCCTCCATATGGAGCGCCACGATATCGGCTTCCGTCACCGTCTGCGGGTTGATGCCCTGCGCCGTCTGCACCTGCGTCATCGCGCGGATCCGGTCGCGCAGGGCCGCCGCCCGCTCGAACTCCATGTCGGCCGACGCCTTCTGCATCTCCTTCGCCAGAGCCGCCTGCACGCCGGTCGACTTGCCCTGCAGGAACCGCTCGGCATCCTTCACCAGGGCGCCGTACTCCTCTTCGTTGACATAGCCGACGCACGGCGCCGAGCACCGCTTGATCTGATAGAGCAGGCACGGCCGCGTCCGCGTCTCAAAGGTCGCGTCCGAACAGTTCCGCAAAAGGAACACCTTCTGCAGCTGGTTCAGCGTCCGGTTGACTGCGCCGGCGCTCGCGAACGGCCCGTAATAGCTCCCCTTCTCGGCCTTCCGCCCCCGGTGC
This sequence comes from Pseudomonadota bacterium, assembly GCA_039822045.1. GTDB lineage: Bacteria > Pseudomonadota > Alphaproteobacteria > Rhodobacterales > Rhodobacteraceae > HLUCCA09. The sequence goes on from JBCBMY010000003.1 coordinate 75,879, forward strand.
TTCTTGATCTGCGGAAAGGGATGGGCCTTGGCGACATGGATGTTGGGAAAGCTCTTGTCGTCGCGCAGCAGCACGTTGTAGCGCGGCTTGAGCTGCTTGATCAGGTTCTGCTCCAGAAGCAGCGCCTCGGTCTCGGTGCGCGTCGTCAGGAACATCATCTGCGCCGTCTCGGCGATCATCCGGGCGATGCGGGGGCTGTGGCCCGTGGGCCGGGAATAGCTCGAGACCCGGGCCTTCAGATTGCGCGCCTTGCCGACATAGAGCACCCGCGCCTGAGCATCGAGCATCCGGTAAACCCCGGGCGATCCGTCGAGCGTTTTCAGATACGCCGCGATACAATTGACGCCTGTCAACGCTTCCCCTGCGTCAACGTGTGTCGTTGGGTCCGATTCGGATCTTTCTCTAGGTTCGGGCATTACGCGGCCGTGATTCCCTGGGATCGCTGCAAAATAGGGGCGATGAGGGCAAGCACAAAGGTTTCCACGGAATCTGTGGACAAGCTTGCGGACAACTCCCCGGGCGGGTCATTTTTCTCTTGTTTCCTTAAGTATTGATTGGCTTGCCTAAAAAATGGGCAAATAGTCAAGCTATTGAAGGCGAACAGTATTTTTATGAAGCTTTGGCAAACGCCTGAAAAACTTAACACTTTGTTGAAGGTTCCGTGACAGGGTCCGCGACGGTGCATAACCTGTCTGCCAACCTGTCCGGCCACGTCCGTGCCCTACAGGGTGCGGCTCTGCCAGTCCAGGTGCTGCGCGCCGTCTACTGCCAGCATCTGACCGGTGACTGACGGCGCGTCGAGGAAGTAGCCGAGGGCGGCGCAAATGTCCTCGGGATGGGGCGGTCGGCCGACGGCAACGGCCTTGCGCCCGGCCAGAAAGTCCTCGTGGCTCTGGCCCGGATCGGGCAGCGTCCAGCCCGGCCCGATCCCGTTCACGCGAATGTCCGGCGCAAGCGCCATCGCCGCCGTGCGGGTAAAGGCCCAAAGGCCCATCTTCGCCACCGTATAGCTCATATATTCCGGCGAGGGCGACAGCACCCGCTGGTCGAGCATGTTCACGACCAGCGCCTGCGGCACCGGCTCGCCCCAATGGTCCATGGGCGCCATCGGCGCCTGGTTGGCAAAGACCTGCGTCAGGTGCACCGGCACCCGCAGGTTCGAGCCCACATTCCGATCCCAGCTCTCTCGCGTGTGGGCGCGCACCGTGTCGCGCTCAAAGAGCGAGGCGTTGTTCACAAGCACGTTGAGCGGCCCGCCCAGCCCCTCGGCCGCGCGCGGGATCAGCCCGGCAACCGCGCCCTCGTCCAAAAGGTCGCCCTGCAACGCCACCGCCCGCCGGCCCATCGCGGTGATCTCCTCGACCACCTGATCGGCGCCCGCGGACGACGAGTTATAGTGCACCGCCACGTCGTGGCCCCGCCCGGCCAGATACTTCGCCATGGCAAACCCAAGGCGGCGCCCGCCGCCCGTCACCAGCGCCCGTTTCTCCGCCATAGTCCCCCCTCCGGTCAGGCCAGTACGACCCCGACATAAACCACATAAGCGGCCGTCAAGGCGATCCCCCAGGCCCGCCCCATCGGCCAGCGCAGGAACACGAACGGCGCCAGCAACAGCGACGCGCCCAGCATCACCCACAGATCAAACTGCAGGATCGACCCGGTCACCGGGATCGGCCCGACCAGGCTCGCAACCCCGATGATCGCCAGCAGGTTGAACATGTTCGACCCGATCACATTGCCAAGCGCCACGTCGGTTTGCCGGCGCAAGGCGGCCATCACCGTGGTGGCCAGCTCCGGCAGCGACGTGCCCACCGCCACCAGCGTCAGCCCGATCACCGTGTCCGGCACACCGAGCTCGCGGGCGATGTCCGAGGCGCTGTCCACCAGGATCTCGGCCCCAAGCGGCAGCCCGATGAGCCCCAGCGCCAGAAACAGCGCAACCTTCCAGCCCGGCATCGAGGTGTCGGCGCCCTCGACCTCCTCTTCGTCGTCCGCGTCGCGCCCCGGGTCGCCGATACCGGCCGCCACAACCGCCTCCCGGCGATGGGCGCGCGCCTCGCAGAGCGCGTCATAGAGAACGCCCGACAGCGCCGCCAGCAGGATCAGCCCGTGCCACCAGGTGATCGGGCCCATGAACGCCAGCGCGATGAACAGAAGCGACGCCGCGATCATGAACAGATAGGTCTTGCGCGTCTCGCTGTGCTCGGTGTCGAGCCCCGCCATGATCGCCGGCACCCCCAGTACCAGCAGAATGTTGGCCGTGTTCGAGCCCACCACGTTGCCGATGGCGATGCCAGGCGCATCCTCCAGCACGGCCGCCACCGAGATCAAAAGCTCGGGCGCCGAGGTGCCAAAGGCCACGATCGTCAAGGACACCAGAAGCGCCGGCACGCCGATCCGCAGGGCCAGGTTCACCGCGCCCTTCACCAATGCGTCCCCGGCCAGAAGCAGGATGACGAGGCCCAGCCCGGCCAGAAGGACGTCGTCGATCATGCAGTGTCAGTCCGTCTTGCCACAGGGGCAAGGGCCGCGCCCCACCCGGAACGCACCGCATTTTGGGCATTTGCGCGGTCTGCGCAGCTTGTTCGCCTTGTCTGGGTCCCTGGGTCGGCCAAGCACGCCGGGCCAGCGCAGCCGGCCGAACATAGCCATAACCGCCATGAAAATCAGAAAGAAGGTGACGATCTTGACCAGCACTACAGGCCGAAGCGGGCGCGCATCGCCCGTTCCTCCAGCGCGGCGCTCACGCCCTCCACCGCCGAGAGGCCCAGACGCCGCAAAAGGCCCCGTCGCTGCCCGAACACGTTAAAGCGCACCTTGTCGCCATAGCGCCGTTTCATCTCGGGCACGAGTTGCCCCACACTGTCGGCCAGCCCGACATCCACCGCCGCCTGGCCCACGAACACTTCGCCGGTAAACAGGTCGCGCCCCTGGTCGAGCTTGTCGCCCCGCCGCTCTTTGACATGCGCGATGAAGTTGCCGTGGATCTGCTCCTGAATCGCCGTCAGCCGCTCGATATCCTCGGCCTTCTCGGGTTTGAACGGATCGAGGAAGCTCTTCGAGCCCCCGGCCGTGTGGACCCGCCGTTCCACTCCGATCTTGGCGATCGCGTCGTGAAAGCCGAAGCTGGCCGAGATCACGCCGATCGAGCCGGTGACCGAATTCGCGTCCAGGATGATCTCGTCGGCCGCCGCCGCGATCCAATACCCGCCCGAGGCCGCAACATCCTCGACAAAGGCAACCACCGGCACTTTCTTGTCCTCGGCCAACCGCCGGATCCGCGCCCCGATCAGCGAGCTCTGCACCGGCGAGCCCCCGGGCGAGTTCAGCACCAGCGCCACCGCCTTTGGCTTGCCCTTCGAAAACGCCCGGTCGAGCAGATAGGCCAGCCCCGCATCCGACAGGCTCCGCGGCCCGGCCGCGATCACGCCGGTCAGGCGCACGACGTTGACCAGCGGCGGGCGGGGCATGAAGGGCAACACATTCATGCCGTCGCACATAGGCGCATGGGGCAGGGGGAGCAAGGCGCGCCCGGAAATGGTCTGCCCTGCGTCCCCTCCTGTCCTGCATTTCCGCCCCGTCGCTCAGGTCTTCCCGGTCCTGTTCCGGTCGTCTCTGCGGCGCTCGGCCTGCCGCGCCTCGGCATCGCCAAGCCCCAGATGTCCGTCCTCGTCGTTCTCGGCCAGACCTGCCCGCTCGGCCGCGCGTTTGCGCGCTTCGGCCCGTCGCAGGGCGCGGGCCGTCTCCTTTCGCTCGGTGGCCGATTGCAGCACCACCTCGTCGGCCAGCGCCGCACCAAGCGCCACGAAGATGCCGATCCCGATCACGACATAGAACATCGTGAAGAGCTTGCCCGCCGCCGTCACCGGCGCGAAGTCGCCATAGCCGACCGTGGCCAGCGTGACCGTCGAGAAGTAAAAGCTGTCGATCCACGCCCAGCCCTCCACATAGTGGAAGAACACCGCGCCGGTCGCGATCACCGAAAAGGTGAGCCCGAACAGAAAGCGCACCTTCGGTTCGATCAGCGCGCGAACGAACACCGAGATCTGGCGGATTGGGTGGGGCGGTTTCATGGCGCGTCCCTTGTGGCGGTGGGCCCCGGTCCTAGTCCGGTCCGGCGGCGCGAACCAGAGCCAGGATGGCGCAGCCGGTTTCCTGTTGCGAAACAATGGCAACGCGGGGGGCGGACCGCGGAGTCATATGATGAGTCATATGGTTCTCATACGGGAGTCATATGCGACTCATACGAAATTCATATGCGAGTCATATGCTGCACGGCGCCCCGCCGAGGCCCGAGATATTGTCGCTCGATTGGAAACCGAGGCCCGCCGCCTTCTCGGCAAATCGAAAGGAAGGTTCATCATCTTGCCGCGGTCTCGCCGCCCGGCATGCCCACCCTCTCCCCGTCTCTGCCCCGAGGATCTGGCACCAAAGCCTGAGCCGAGCGTGTTGCAGCTCGGGTGGACAGAAGGGGCAGGGGGGTCATGCGGATCGAGTGGGAGAGTGCACCGGTCGTCGCAGATCAGGTAGGAGCCGAGCTCTTCGGCACCAACATGTTGTTCGATCGCGACAGGGTCGGCCCCGATGGCACCTTCGACGACGCCATCGAGCATCTCTCGATCGACCATGTTCGCTATCCCGGCGGCTCGATCACCGAGTGGTACTTCGATATCACCAACCCCGATGCCCGCGAGGTCTGGGCGATCGACCGCGAAGACTGGCGCGAGATCATGCCCCTGTCGGAGTTCCTCGGCTGGGCGGGTGACGCGGGCGTCGGCGTCACCCTCGTCGTGCCCACCTCCAGCCTGCTCGCCCCGGGCGATCTCGGCACGCGGAGTCCAAAAGACTCAGCCTATTCAGATATTTATACCTTCATCACCGAAGTTCTGTCGGGTGTCTACGGCGATGCCGACATCCGGGCGTTCGAGATGGGCAACGAGTATTGGCTCGAAGGCCGGATGACCCAGCACGAGTATTCCGCCATCTCCAACGTCATGGCCGAAGCGATCCAGGATGCCATCGACGACCATCGCGCCCGCGAGGGCCTGGGCCCCGACTGGCAGGAGCCCGATATCGTCATGCAGGTGGGCCAGAGCGGCAAGTACTCTCCCGACGACGGCTATCTGCAGCACAACTACCTCGTCGCCAACGCAACCGAGGAGGCCGCCGCCGCCATCGACGGCATCGTCTTCCACTACTACGTCCAGAAGGGTTGGGAGTATATTCCCAGTAATTTCTGGTACTTCGAGCGCATCGAACAGTGGGAACAGACCTTCGATGTCGACCTCGACATCTATGTCACCGAGTGGAATGTCCTGGACGCCAACACCGAGCTTCTCGGGTTGCGGCAGGCCTCGTCGATGTGGGCCATGTTCGCCGACATGGTCGTCGAGGGCGTGGACACGGCCCATATCTGGCCGGCCCAGCAGAACAACCGCTCCGACCTTGCCGGCAACGAGGGCTCGACCGACCTGACCATCGCGGGCGAGGCCTTCCGCATGCTGTCGGAGGTCCTCGTCGGCGCCGACCTCACCCGACGAACCCAGTGGGACAGCGGTGTTGTCACCGCCTGGTTCTATGAAAACGACGACGACACCCACATCTACATCACCTCTCAGTCCGAAAGTGCCGAAAGATATTTTATAGATATCAACGAGCTGGGGCTTGTGGGGCAGGAATGGAGCAGGACCGTGCTGGGCAGCGACAGCACGCCCGACGATTGGGAGGCCGACCCGGTCGTGACCTTCGACGCGGGCCTGGTGGCCGAGGCGGGCGGGGTCTGGGTCGACCTCGCACCATGGGAAGTGGCGCGCCTCAGCTTCGATGGCGAAGGCGACGGCATCGGTGAGGCAGACCCCGACTACCCGACCCATCAGAGCGATGATGACGGCCAGGAGCCCGGCACCGGCCAGGGCGACGACACCGGCGACGACGGCGGGTCCGAGGCGGGCTCGGCCAACGCCACCGAAGGGGCCGACCGGCTGACGGGGACCGAGGGCGACGACACGCTGTCCGGGCTCGCGGGAGACGACACGATCCAGGGCGGGGCCGGCCGCGACCTGATCGACGCGGGCGACGGCAACGATCTGGTGACCCCCGGTCTCGGTGCCGACAGGGTCTTCCTCGGGGCCGGCAACGACCGCTTCACCGACAACGATGAAGACGGAAAAGCGGGCGCCGACAAGGTGTTCGGCGGCGACGGCGACGACGAACTCAGCGGGGCCGGCGGCGGCGACAGCCTGTCGGGCGACGCCGGCCGAGACACGATCTCGGGCGGCGAGGGGCCCGATGTGATCTCCGGCGGAAACGGCGGCGACGTGGCCTGGGGCGGGCCCGGGGACGACGAGATCTCTGGCGATGCGGGGCGCGACTCCCTGCGCGGGGGCGATGGTGACGACACAATCCGGGGCGGCGAGGGCAACGACACTATCCAGGGCGACGGCGACCACGACGTGCTGTCGGGCGACGCCGGACAAGACAGCCTGTCGGGCTGGACCGGCGACGATCTGCTGCTCGGTGGCGGGGGCAACGACACGCTCACCGGCGCATCAGGGCGCGACACGCTGATAGGCGGCGATGGCGACGACCTCCTGATCGGGGGAGAATGGGCCGACACCTTCGTGTTCGACCGCGACGACGGGCGCGACACGATCGAGGGCTTCTCCGAAGAAGACGTGATCGACCTGCGCGGCCAGGGTGTGGCCTGGCACGAGGTGAAGATCGACATCGTGGCCGACACCGCGACGGTGAAGATTGCCGGCACCCATGTGCATTTCACCCACCTCGCGGCCGATCTCGACGTGTCGGATTTCCTGTTCTCTTGATCGGCTCTGGCGCCGATCAGCGCACGGGATAGGCCGACAGGGCCTCGTAGACCGCACCGCCATGGTGCAGCTCGGATCGATAGAGGACGGCCTCGCGTACCGCGCTGGCGGCAATTTCCGGCATCGTCAGCCGGGCCACGGCGGCTTCGAGCGCCCCACGTCCGCCGGGTGTGAGCTTGCTGAAGCGAAGCAACGTGATGTGCGGTCGAAACCGCCGCCGCTCGAGCGAGATCCCGGCATTGTAGGTGGCGCGGCTCACCGCCGCCTGAAGCGCGACAAGGCCGGGCTCCGGTTCCAGATCGAGGGCCAATGCCCGGTCGCCGAGTTGCGCCAGACCCGCCGGCTGGAGCATGGCAGGCGACAGCCGCGCGCCCTCCAGACGGTCGTGCAGCTCTTCCAACTCGGGCAGGTCGACATCGCCCAGAAAGGCCAGCGTGACGTGCAGGTTTTCGGACGGCACGGCCCGGCCAACGGGGATCTGCCGCTGGATCTCTTCCAGCGGCCCCTCCCACTCCGGCGGGCAGGGCACCGCCACGAACGCGCGCATCAGCTCAGCCAGCGCTTCCTGCGGCGGTAGGAGCGAACGTCGCGATAGCTCTTGCGGCCCTCCTCGGACATGCCGAGATAGAACTCTTTCACGTCGGGGTTTTCGCGCAGGGCCTGGGCCTCGCCGTCCATCACCACCCGGCCCGATTCCAGGATGTATCCGTAATGGGCATAGCGCAGCGCCACGTTGGTGTTCTGCTCGGCCAGAAGGAACGACACGCCTTCGTTCTCGTTCACCGATTTCACAATCTCGAAGATCTGTTCAACGAGCTGCGGCGCAAGCCCCATCGAGGGCTCGTCGAGCAGCACGGTCTCGGGCCGGCTCATCAGAGCCCGGCCGATCGCCGTCATCTGCTGTTCGCCACCCGAGGTATAGCCCGACTGAGCCCTTCGCCGCTCTTTCAGTCGCGGGAAGTAGCTGTAGACCATCTCGAGATCGGCCTCGACGGCGCCCCGCCCGTCGCCGCGGGTATAGGCGCCGGTCATCAGGTTTTCCTCGACCGTCAGGTGCTCGAAACAGTGGCGCCCCTCCATCACCTGGATCACGCCGCGCTTCACCAGTGCAGCCGGGTCCAAATGCGTCACGTCCTGGCCGAGATAGGAAACGGCGCCTTTGGTGACCTCGCCGCGTTCGGACTGCAGGAGGTTCGAGATCGCCTTCAGCGTCGTCGTCTTGCCCGCCCCGTTGCCGCCGAGAAGCGCGATGATCCCGCCCTTGGGCACGGACAGGGACACGCCCTTCAGCACAAGGATCACGTGGTTATAGATCACCTCGATGTTGTTGACCGAAAGGAGCACCTCGGTGCCCAGCACCGCCGTGGGATCCTCGGCGCCGATGTGAGTGGTGGTCTGATCCGACATGGGGGCTTCTTCTAGCTCGTGCGGGGCAGAGATCCCGGCCGCAGACCTTGCCGCGGCCGGGGTGGAGACACGCCTCAGCTTTCGGCGTTGCACTCCTCATCGGTGGGCCAGGGCGCATTGTCCTCGGCATACTTGGCGGAGGCTTCCGCGACCAGCGGCGCGATCGCCTCGGCGTCGGCCTGCAGCAGGTCGGAGGCCTGCGCAAACTTCTCGCCGTCCCACTGCAGCATCCATGCGCCGGCCGAGCCGGTGTGGTTGGCGCAGGTGGTCGAGAACGGGGCAACCATGCCGGTCATGCCCAACTCTTCCAGCCGCTCTTCGGTGATGTCGAGATTGGCCAGACCGTCGCGCAGCATCGGGCCGTCGATCTCGGCGGTGCCGTGGATCTCCTGCGCCGTGCGGATGCCCTCTGCGAGGATCATCGAAATCACGAGGCCACGCTGATAGAACACCGAGCTGTGGTCTTCGGCCTGGCTCTTGCCGGCATCGATCACATGCTCCTTGATTGCCGCCATCACCGGTGCATCGGGCTGCGGGATCGACCACGAGATCGACCGGTAGCCGGCACCGTCTTCGCCCACGAGCTTGAGGTCGGCATCATGGCCGGCCCACCAGATGCCGACGAACTGGTCCATCGGATAGCGGGTCTTGACGGCCTCCTGGATCGCGGTGGCGTTCATCGCGCCCCAGCCCTGCATCACCACGAAGTCGGGCCGCTCGCGGCGGATCTGGAGCCACTGGGCCGACTGGTTCTGCATCTGGGGAATGCCGACGGGGATGGGAATGAACTCGAACCCGTGCTCGGCTGCCATCGCTTCATAAAGCGGGATCGGCTCCTTGCCGTAGGGATGGTCGAGATGGAGGTACGCGATCTTCTTGCCCGAGAGGCCGGCAGGGCTGCCACCGCCAAGCTCGTTCATGATCATCGAGTGGCCTTCCCAGTAGGAGGCCGGCGGGTTGAAGGCCCACTTGAACACCGCGCCGTTCTGCATCGGCGAGAACCCGTAGCCCGGCGCAAGAATCGGAATCTCGTCGACGTTCGTTTTGGGAAGCACCTGCAGCGTGATGCCGGTCGACCAGGGCTGGGTCACGATGGCGTCGGCCTTCGTGCGCTCGTAGCATTCCACACCCTTCTCGGTGGAATAGCCGGTCTCGCATTCGGCGAAGTCGATGGGCGTGCCGCCGATGCCGCCATCGCGGGCGTTCAGCATCGTCATGTAGTCGGCCTGACCGTCCATCAGCGGAATGCCCGTCGCCGCGAAGGGGCCGGTGCGGTAGCTGAGATTGGGCGTATAGATGCCCTCTGCGGCCGCCGTGGTGCCAAGCGCCAGCGCGGTGGCGAGCGCCAGTCCGGTAAAGGTCTTCATGGTTTTCCTCCCTTGATCTCTACCTTGGGTTGGGCCGTCCGTTCAGTGCGGGAACGGCCAGATGACGAGTTTCTCGCGGATGAGTGCCCACAGGCGCGCAAGGCCGTGGGGCTCGACGATCAGAAAGAACACGATCAGCGCGCCGATCGTCATGACGTTGATATGCTCCAGCGTCGCCGACTTTACCTCAAAGCCTTGGAACTGGGCGTAGCCATAGATCACGATGAGTAACCCCACGCCAAGAACAGCGAGGCAGGCTTTCCAGAGGCCCGCGGAATAGAGCAGGAGCGCCGGGCCGAGGACGAGCAGAGCGAGGAGCGCCTGCCACCCGAAGGGCAGGGCATAAAGCGGCGTCTCTGCCGCGGAGTTCAGCACCACGGGCAGGCCCACGATCAGGATCGCGCCAAGGAAGTTTCCGAGGATCGAGCCCAGCCCGCCAATGATCGCGATGAAGAGGATCTGGAAGCTGAGCGCGATGTCAAAAAGGTTCGGCTCGGCCGCGCCGCGCCACAGGAAAACGAAGAGCGCCCCGGCAACGCCGACGATGTAGGACGACACAGCAAAGGCCAGAAGCTTTGACCGCATCAAGTTGATGCCAATCAGCTCGGCGGCAATGTCCATATCCCGCGTCGCCTTCCACATCCGCCCCAGATTGCCCCGCGTGAGGTTTATGCACAGGAGGGTCAGCAGCGTCACGATGCCGAGGACGACATAGTATTGCGTCACCGAGGTCGCCAACGGCCCGGCGACCGTAACCCCGAGCGTATCGAGGTTGGGCACCTGGATCGCGCCCGAGGCGTTGTAGTTGTAGAGCCAGGCCCATTTCTCGAATAGCCAGATCAGGAAGAACTGCGCCGCGAGCGTTGCGATCGCGAGGTAGAACCCCTTGATCCGGAGCGACGGCAGGCCGAACATCACGCCGGCGCCCGCGCTGAAGATCCCCGAAAGCAACACCGCCACGATCGGGTTCATCCAGGGCATCAGCGTGACCATCTTGTAGCACGCATAGGCACCCACCCCCATGAAGGCCCCGGTGCCGAGCGAGAGCTGCCCGGCATAGCCCGTCAGGATGTTCAGCCCCATGGCGGCCAGCGAATAGATGAGGATCGGGATCAGCAGGGTCTGGAAGGTGAATTCCGACGCCGTGAGCGGAAACACAACCCAGGCCAGCACCAGGATGAGCCCCAGCAGAAAGGCGTCCTGGCGCACCGGAAACAGCGCCTGGTCTGCGCGATAGCTCGTCTTGAACTGTCCAGCGGTACGGTAGAGCATCAGCGGACCTCCGGAATGTTTCGCCTGACGATGATCGGGACGAAGATCAATGCGCTAAGCGACAGAAGGAACTGTGCGCAGAGCTGCATAGAGCTCAAGACGGCTGAAACGGCCCCGAGAGCCCCGAATTGTCGGAGGCTTGCAAACAGGATGGAGAAGGCACTCACCATCCCAATGCAGGTCACAATCGTCAGGAGAACCAAGCCGATGTACATGAGTTTGAAGAAGGTGCGTTCCACGGTCATGCCAGCCCTCCCAATGACCAGGGAAGGCCCAGGGAACGCGGATGCCCGGCGGCCGCAACGGGAGAGCGCATAGCTGTTCTCACGGGCGCACTCATTCTGTCGCTCTCCCATGCCCGCAAGACCACAGCGGCGCGGGCGCCACACTGGGCCGCGGAAAATCCGACCCAAAGGTTAACAGTCGCGCGAGCCCCTCAATTTTTGCTATCGAACCTGCTGTGAACAGTGCGTTTCCGCACCGGTTCGGCCGTGGCTGCGCCGCCTCGGCGCCACATTCGTGAACGACCTTCTCAAGCGTGGTTGATGCGACGTGGGGGCCCGAGCTGCCAGGGAGTGCGTGCATGTCTGACCAGACTGATTTGTCCGAACTGAACGAGCCTCGTTTTTCCGAGGAAACGATTAAATGTGTGTGTGATAGCGCCCTGACCTTTGCGCTCGTGGCCGCGATTGCAGTTGCCGCACTGGTGATCGGCCCGCTCTTCGGGCTGCCTGCACCCACGGCGCTATGCATCGGTTCTGCCCTCGTGATTGCGATCGGTGTGATTGCACTCGCCCGACCGGATATGCCCGAGGAGTGATGCGTGACCGACGAACGCTTCGGCGGCGATGACAACGAGGCGGCCCGCCTCTCAGCCTTGCGCGCCATGACAGCGCGCGAAGCGGATCGTTTTCCCGAACGCTCGGACACGCCTAGCCCTGCACCGGGAGCACTTTCGAGCGTATTGTCGGTCCTGCTTCGGCCCTTGCTCATCGTCTTTTGGATCGCGCTCTTCGCTGTCGTGGCGATCGCGCTTGCCCTCGACATTTCGTTCAAGTCGGCCCTTCTGGTCGCCGGCTTTATGGCCATCGTCATCCTTGTGATCGCCGCAGTCAGTCGAGACATCTGAGATACCTCACACCCGCTCAATGATCTTCTCCCCGAAGAGTCCCTGGGGGCGGAAGAGCAGCACGATCAGCGCCAGCACAAAGGCGAACCATGTCTCGGTGTTGCCGCCCAGAAGCGGCTGACCCCAGTAAACCTCGAAGAGCTTCTCCAAGACCCCGATCATGAGCCCGCCGATGATGGCGCCGGTGATGCTCTCAAGACCGCCCAGCATCAGGACCGGCAGCGCCTTGTAGGCGATGATCTCGAGCGCGAAGGACACGCCCGCCCGGCTGCCCCAGGCGATGCCGGTCACCAGAGCGATGATCCCCGCGATGAACCACACGAGCACCCAGATCGTCTGCAGCGAGATGCCCACGCTCAGGGCCGCCTGGTGATCGTCGCCCAGGGCCCGCACCGCGCGCCCCATCCGCGTGTAGTTGAGAAACACAAGCAGCCCCACGACCAACAGCCCCGCGACGATCACCGCCGTGATGTCGATATGCTGCAGGATCAAGAGGCCGCCCCATGGCTCCAGCACCACGTCGCCCGTGGGGATCCCGAGCTCCGACGTGATCATCTGCTTGTTTTCGCCGCCAAAAATGGTCTCGCCGAAGCCGATGAGGAACAGAGTGATCCCGATGGTGGCCATGAAGAGAATGATGTCGGGCTGGCCGACGAGGGGCCGCAGCACCACCCGCTCTACGCAGACGGCCAGGACGAACATCACGACGAGCGTCAGCGCCAGCGAGATCCAGGCCGGCACCCCCATCTCATGGAGGCCAACGAGGGTCAGCGCGGCGAACACCACCATGATGCCCTGGGCAAAGTTGAAGATCCGGGATGACCGGAAGATCAGGACGAACCCCAGCGCAATCAGCGCATAGAGCACCCCAGAGACGAGCCCCTCCCACACGACCTGCAGGAAGAAGTCCGGTGCCGCGACCATGTCGGCCCAGGGCGTGATGAAGATGTTTGTCAGAAGATCCATGCGGCGCTCCCGGCGGTGCGTGCGGGAGCGAGGGCCAGCCCTCGCGCTCCCGGAGTTTTGTCGTCAAGATGATGAGAAGCGAAGCCCGCTTCGCATTCGAGTTCGACGGGTCCGCAGACTTCTCCCAGTGCTCTTGTCTGACGATTGGGCGGGTGGGTGTCCCATATCTGCGAAGACAACGACTCCGTTTGCAGCATGATGTGCGGTAGCACCTCTCCTGGCAGATAATGGTTGTGGATGTTGGGAAACGCGGTCACCGAAAGCCCAAGGTGGCTCGACCGAAACAGCGGATGATCGTCAAGAAAAGGCTCTTCCACAAAACCCTTGAACAGAAGAGCCTCCTTCAGGATGTCTAGGACCGCAGGGCCGTGGTCAGGGAGCTCGTGGTCGACGGCAATGGAGCAGATGTCCTGGTGATCCTCCTTGACGTCGAGGAAGCTTACGAAGACCTCGTACGCGCCGACCACACTGGTGACGCGATGGGCCGTCGCATCGGAGATCAAGCGCGGTGGCTGAGGAATGCCGGGTGCCACAGACAGAATGTCGGCGCCGCTCAGGACCTGCATGCACGCTTCGATTCGTTCCGCAAGCGGGGCGACCTGCAAAGAGGCGGGCTCGGCTCTGGCTTGGATTGGCATCGCGCCTATCCCAACTGAAAGCAATGCGCCGATCAGGACGGCCCTACTCATGCGGCACCCCCAGATAGGCGTCGATGACGGCCTGGTCGCGGCGGACCTCGTCGGGGACGCCGTCGCCGATCTTCTTGCCGTAATCCATCACGACGACGCGGTCGGAGAGGTCCATCACCACACCCATATCGTGCTCGATCAGGCAGATCGTGGTGCCGAACTCGTCGTTCACGTCGAGGATGAAGCGGGACATGTCCTCTTTCTCCTCCACGTTCATGCCCGCCATGGGCTCGTCGAGAAGGAGGAGCTTGGGTTCGGCGGCGAGCGCCCGCGCAAGCTCCACCCGTTTCTTGAGGCCATAGGGCAGGCGGCCGACGGGGGTCTTGCGGATATTCTGGATCTCGAGGAAGTCGATCACCTCCTCGACCTTCTGCCGGTTCTCCACCTCCTCCCGCTCGGCCCGGCCCCACCAGATCGCCTGATCTAGGACGGAGACATTCATATGGGTGAGCCGCCCGGTCATGACGTTGTCGAGCACTGTCATGCCTTCGAAGAGGGCGATGTTCTGGAAGGTGCGGGCGACGCCCTGGCGCGCGACCTCGTAGGGCTTCATCGGCGGGCGCTTGGCACCGCGGAACCAGACCTCCCCTTCTTGGGGGGTATAGAACCCGGAGATGACGTTGAGCATCGAGGATTTGCCCGCGCCATTCGGCCCGATGATCGCCCGGATTTCGCCCTCTCGAATGTCGAACGAGATATCCTTGATCGCGGTGACGCCGCCGAAGCGGAGCGTGATGTTCTTCATCTCCATGACGGTGCCACCGATGGTGCGTCCGTCCGGCGTGGTGATGGTCGCGTCCTTCATGCCGCGCCTCCGCGCTGCTCAATGGCCAGGCGATCCGATAGGGCAGCCCGAAGAACGGAGGACTGGACCGTTGCTTTTCCGCGTGAGCGGCTCCGCGGGTCGCTTTCGTTAGGGGCCGCATGAAGAGGGTCGATCTTGGTCATTCGTCACCTGCCAAGGGGCGGCATCCGGGGGCGTTCAGCACGCTTGTTGCCGCCTCGATGCGGCGCTTGAACATCTCTTCATGGTCGACGTGGGACGTGGGGGTGAAGCCCCGCTCGAAATAGGCGCTGCGTTCCTCGAAGAGGCGCCCGAGGCAGAACTCGGCGCCCATTCCAAAAGTCGGGACCATGCTCACCCATTCGGTGCTGCGCCCCTCCGATCCGACGATGGTCAGCGAAGAGGACGGGCACCCCTGCAGTTCGTCCTGAACCTTCAGGACGCCATCCCGCGCGCGTGCGAGATAGGTCGCCAGGGCCTCATCCTCGCCCAGAGCTGCGGCTGCGACGGCGCATTCCACGGAATGAGTGATCCGGTCGACAAGCGCGGATGTCGTCTCATCGACGGCGTATGCAGATCCGGATCCGATGAGGACAAGCAGCGCTCCCACCGGTGGACTGAAGCGTGCCGGAGGGCGTCGAACCGAGGCGGGCGTCATTTGCAGGCTCCGGGCATCACGACCACCGTCAGTATCCCGCAACATAGGGCGGGTTGTGCGGCGCCGGGCACCTCGATCCCGAGGCCGCATCGGGCCTGTCCGCCCTCGGCCGAGCCGAGGAAACCCAACGGGAGGCCTTTGGCTGGCACGGCGGCGGGCACGACACGCAGCGAGGCAATGGGGGCGCCTAGTCCGACGGCTTTTCGGCGATCCATGCGATGGCCCCGGCGATCCGCGCATGCTGGTCGTAAAGATCCTGCGCGCTGGGCCAACGGCGGAGCCGGAGGCCGTGTTTGACCCGTGCGGGCGCCATGTAGAACGCGGTCATCGCCTTCCCGAGAATCCGCAGGGCACGCGTCGCCGGATTGCCCATAGCCAACAGGGCGTAGTAGCCGGGCCACGCAATCTCGGGCCAGATGTGGCGTGGCACGAGGCCCGCCGAGGCAAGCATCCGGTAGACCCCGTTGGGCGACATGTGGGCATAGCTCTCGTCGTGCCAGGGCTCCATGAACGACATCGAGCCGAGGTGCAGCCCGCACGGCTTTAGCACGCGCGCGGCTTCGGAGGCCGCCACATGCGGCAGCGCCAGATGCTCGTAGACCGCCGAAGCGTAAACGACATCGACCGAGGCATCGGCCAGCGGCAGGGCATGCGCATCGCAGAGCAGATCCGCCCCGCCATAGGATTGCAGGTGGCCGTGAACCCGGCTGAGCGACACATCGGTGCCGACATAGCCCAGGCCGCGCGCCGTGGCCCAGTCGCGCAGCTGCGCCCCGCCGCACCCGGTCTCGAGGATCAGGGCACCGGGCGCCAGCGTCTCGAGCTCCGCCTTGTGCGCCCTGTCGAAATGATAGACGCCCGATCCACGCTGCCCGTGCTCGGCAGGAAAGCGAAACACCGCATCCCGCGGGATGGCGCCGGGATCGGTCGCCGTGGCTGGCAGCGCGACGGAATAAGTGAGCGCGCGGTTGGGAAATGCCGAGGGCCGGCCCTGCTCCTGAGCATAGACCCTGTCGCAAGACGGGCAGCGGGTCAGCGCCGGCAGCGGGGCGCCGCACTCCACGCAGGCATATTGCGGCGAGCTGACCGCTGCTCCGTCCATGGCGCGAAGGTCCTTTGCGGGGGGCTTTGGCACGCACGCTAATCGCGCCGCCAGGGGCGTGCAAGCCGCGGGGCATCGGGCGTTCGGAGCGAGGTGAGCGTGCGCGCGGCGCCCCGCTCATTCCGCGGCCACCTTGGCTGACGCGACCGGGGCCACGGCGGCGTCGCGGATCTCGAGCGTGGCCTTGATCGAGCCCTTGCGGCCATCCTCGTAGGTGACTTCGGTTTCGGTCGAGACCTCGGTTGCGCCGCTATAGAGTGCGCCGATCAGGTCGCCGTACTTTTCTTCAATGATCCGCCGGCGGACCTTGCGGGTGCGGGTCAACTCGCCGTCGTCGGCATCGAGCTCCTTGTGGAGAACGAGGAAGCGGTGGATCTGGCAGCCCGAAAGCATCTCGTCTTCGGCAAGGCTTCGGTTCACCTCTTCCACGTGGCCCTGGATGCTCTCTAGGACCTGCGGATGACCGGCAAGTTCCTGATAGCTGGCATAGGCGATGTTGTTGCGCTCCGCCCAGTTGCCGACGGCCGTCAGATCGATGTTGATGAACGCCCCGACCATCTCGCGCCCGGCGCCGAACACCACGGCCTCCAGGATATCGGGATAAAACTTCAGCTTGTTCTCGACGTACTTGGGAGCAAAGAGCGCGCCATCGGCCATTTTGCCCACATCCTTGGCCCGGTCGATGATGCGCAGATGCCCGGTTTCGGGCTCGATGAAGCCGGCATCGCCCGTGGCGACCCAGCCCTCGGCATCCTTGGTCGAGGCGGTGCTTTCGGGGTTCTTGTAATACTCGCTGAAGACGCCGGGCGAGCGATAGAACACCTCGCCCGTCTCGCCGATTTTCAGCTCGACGCCAGGAGACGGCACGCCCACCGTGTCGGCCCGCACCTCGTTGTCGGGCTGCTGGGTGATGAAGACCGATGCTTCGGTCTGGCCGTAGAGCTGCTTGAGATTGATCCCGAGCGCGCGCCAGAAATCGAAGATCTCGGGCCCGATCGCCTCGCCGGCGGTATAGGCGATGCGCACGTTCGACATGCCCGCACGGTTGCGGACCGGGCCGAAGACCAGCGCCTGCCCGAGGCCGTACATCAGCCGGTCTGTGAGGGCGACGGGCTTGCCGTCGAGGATGTCGGGGCCCACGCGACGGCCAAGCCCAAGGAAGGCATGGAAGAGCCACCGCTTCAGCCGCCCCGCATCCTCCATGCGGATCAGCAGGGCCGTGATCCGCTCCTCGAAATAGCGCGGCGGGGCAAAGAAGTACGACGGCCCGATCTCGTGGAGGTTTTCATACATCGTCTCGGGCCGCTCGGGACAGTTGATGCAGAAGCCCGCCCAATAGGCCTGGCCCACGGCGAAGATGAAGTCGCCCACCCAGGCCATCGGCAAATAGCACAGGATCTCGTCACCCTGGCGCAGCCCGTCGAACTCGCAGGAATTCTTGGAGGTCTCGATGATCGCCCGGTTCGTCAGCACGACGCCCTTAGGCCGCCCGGTGGTGCCCGAGGTGTAGAGCATCACGCAGGTGCTGTCGGGCGTGAGCTCTCCGATCCGTGTGGCAAGCTCGCTCTCGAACCGCTCGTGCGCCGCGTGGCCCTCGGCCACCGCATCGCCCAGGGCATGAAGGCGGGAATGGTCGTATTTCCGCATGCCGCGCGGATCCAGGTAGAGGATATGGCGGATATTCGGCAGGCCCTCCTGCACCTCGAGGACCTTGTCGACCTGCTCCTGGTCACCGACCACGACGAAGACGGCGCCGCAATGCTCGAGCACATAGGCGATCTCTTCGGCCACCGAGTCTTGATAAACCGGCACCGGTATGGCGCCGCACATCTGCGCGGCCACCATCGACCAGTAGAGCGCAGGGCGGTTGCGGCCGATGATGGCGACGTGCTCGCCGCGCTCAAGCCCCAGCGCGAGAAAGCCCGAGGCCATCGCCTTGATCTCGGTCTCTGCCTCGGCCCAGGTCCAGCTTTGCCAGATCCCGAATTCCTTTTCACGAAACGCGGGTGCATCGCCGAACGCCGCTGCGTTGCGGGCCAAAAGCGCTGGAATGGAAACAGGGTCGCCCCCAGGCGTCGCCATGCGAACACTCTCCTCCCGTTGGGGTGCGCAGACCGGTGCGCCCCGGTGGCCGTTGTCGGCTCTCACCGCGATTAAGCCCTTGTGAGCCCGGTTCGTCAACGTTTTTGAACGAGCGTTCAATAACCAGCGGCGACCGGGTCCTTGCGCGGCAGGGTCGCCCGGGCCAAGCTTCGGTCATGGTCCCGTTGGCGCTTCTTTTCTACGCAGCCGTTTGCGCACGCCTTGGGCGTTTTGTTTCGGAGATTCTGGCCGAGCCTTGGCGGTCGGCGATTGGCGCAGGTGCGGGCCTTGCAGCCGCCCCGGCATGTCCGGTCCCACGCTCGCATGTGGCGGCGGGCGCATGACGCATCTTTGGCTCAGAGCCGAAGAGCGGCCCAACGAGCGCCGGGTGGCTCTGATGCCGGGTGGCGTGGCGGATCTGCGCGCGGTGGGGCTGCGGGTGACCGTGGAAGACAGCGCCGAGCGGGTCGTGCCAATAGGCGACTTCGCGGCGGCGGGAGCAGACGTCGCGGCGCGAGGCAGCTGGCGCGGGGCGCCATCCGAGGCGATCGTGCTCGGGCTGAAGGAGTTGCCGGACGATGGAACGCCACTGACCCATCGGCACATCATGTTTGGCCACGCCTACAAGGGGCAACCGGCCGGCCAACGCCTGCTTGCGCAGTTCGTGGAGGGGGGCGGAACGCTTCTGGACCTCGAATATCTGACCGATCCCGACGGCCGCAGGCTCGCTGCGTTTGGGCACTGGGCGGGGTATACCGGCGCGGGCGTGTCACTCCTGGCCTGGGTGGCACAGGCGCGCGGCGAGATCTGCCCGCCCGTCGACGTTTGGTCGGCCGAGCAGGCGTTGCTTGCGGATGCGCAAGAGGCGATGATCCGCCTCGGCACGGCCCGCCCCCGGCCCCGCGTGCTGATCGTGGGCGCGAAGGGGCGCGTCGGCGGCGGTGCCTCGGCGTTCTGCCGGCATCTTGGACTCGATCAAACGCTATGGGACGTGGCGGAAACCGCCCATGGCGGCCCGTTCCCAGAGGTGCTGGCCCACGACATCTTTCTCAACTGTATCCTTGCGGCGCCCGGGGCGCCGGTCTTCGTTCCCGCGGCGGCCAAGGCGGCACAGCGCACCCTGCGCGTCATCGGCGACATCGCCTGCGACCCGACCTCGGAATTCTCGCCCATCAAGGTGTACGACGCGGTGACCGACTGGGCATCGCCCGCACGCCGAGTGGCCGACGCGCCGCCGCTCGACGTGATGGCGATCGACAATCTGCCGTCGCTCCTGCCCGCCGAGAGCTCCGCCGATTTTGCGCAACAGCTTCTGCCCCTACTAGCCGAGCTGCCTGCTTGGGAAGCGGCGCCCGACGCCCCGGGCCCATGGGCCCGCGCGGCGGCCACGTTCGCCCGGCATACGGGTGCCTAGGTGGCGCGGTGACGGTCCATTGGTGCGCGGCTGGCCCTGAGGCGCTGCCTGGCATGCGAGCCCTCCGCGAGGAAGGGCGCGACGTGCGGGTCTGGGCGACATGTCCTGCGCCGGATGCCGCAGATGCGTTGGGCGAGCTTCAACCAGCACCCTATGCACTGGAGGCCCTGACCACGGCCCTTGCGCCCGGCGATGTCGTCGTATGTCCGGCCGAACGGTACTTGGAGCTGGCAGACGCCGCCGTGGGGGCGGGGGCCCATGCGGTGGTGCAGGGGGCCATGCATCAAGACCTTGGATCGCTCGACGCGGCAGCTCGGGCAGCCGGGGTTTCGGTGGTCACAGTTGTCGGGCTGAGCCCGGGCATCGACATCGCGATGGCGCGCGCTCTCATCTCGGATTTACGGCGCGCTGGGCACCCTGGGCTATCGGCTGACCTCGGGTTGCAGATCTTGTCGGGGTCCTTCCCACGCGCGCCCGGGGCATTCCGAGCCAAGTTCGCCGCCTCGCCAGTGGCCGAGATCGAGGCGCTGGCCCAAGCGGCTCGGTCGATCCGCGAGTTCTCACCCCTTGAGGTCGCCAGGCCGTGGGACGCCAGCTTGCGCCACCAAGCGCCGCTGGACCCGCCCGAGACCTTCGAGATGCATCCGGTGGGCGACAGCCTAGCCCTTCGCGGCTTGCTCGAGATCGACCCGGCGTGGCGCATGCGCACGCTTGTCCGCGGGGTTCTGCGACCGAACGGCTGGGCCGAGGCCTGGGCCGGGGTGCTCGACCGCGTGGCCGGTGGTCAGGAGACCCCGGCCAATATCGCACATCGCCTCTTCGCCGATAATCCCTACGCCCCGGGCGAGGCAGATCGGGTTGTCATGTGCGTGTCGCTGGAGGTGCGGGACGGGGGCGCACCGGTCTGGCACAGAACGTGGGCGCTCGATGGCTGGGGCGATGCGCGGGGCCGGGCCGATGCGCGGCTCGGGTCCCATTGCGTGGCTCTGGCGGTCCGCGCGGCGTCGGCCGGGGCGATGCCCATTGGAGTCAGCGCCGGGCCGGCCGGGCCGCAGATGGCCGTCGACTGGCTCGCCGCGCTCGACACCCAGGCCCAACGCTTGCGGACCGTGGATCACCTGGCCTGAGCGGCTGTGCCCTCCTTGAGATCAGGCATCATCGCCGCGTCGGGCGCCCAGGAGCAGGTCGCGGTCAGATGGTCTGCTGCACGCGTTCGATATAGCTGCGCAGCTCCTCTGCCTCCTGGCGCGCCTCGCGGAGCCCGTCCATCGCCGCGCGCAGCTCGGCCTCGGACTGGCTGAGCTGGTTGGTCAGTTCGGCCTCGCGCTGCTGCAGATAGGTGATGGCCTGATCCCGTGCCTCTTCGGCGTTGTGGAGGGCCTGCGCCATCTGGTCGAGTTCGTTCATGTCGGCCGCGGTCACGCGCGTCACGCGGTGGACGAGCCACGATGCGAACCAGCCCAGCAGAAAGGCGACGAACAGCACGATCGCCGTGGCCAGGATGAACTCGGAGCGGTTCATTCGGTGCTCTCCTCTGTCGCATCGGCATCGTCAGACTCGGCATCCGCGTCTTCGTCATCGGCGTCCGCACTGTCGCCCGTGGCCCCGCCCGTGGCGTCCGTCTCGGCAGTCACGCCCTCAGCCGCGGCCTCTTCCGGCGCCTCCGTACTGGTATCGACCGGAATGATCAGGCGAAATTCGATACGCCGGTTGGCTTCGCGGCCCTCTTCGGTGTCGTTGTCGGCGATCGGGTCGGTCTCGCCATAGCCCTTGAAGGACATCCGGGCGGTCTGCACGCGTCGCTCCGACAGCGCCTCGAGGACCGCCGCCGCACGCGCCTCGGACAGGTTCAGGTTCATCTGTTCGCGGCCCTGGCTGTCGGTATGGCCCGCGACTTCGACGTCCATGTCCACCTTGGCGCACGTGCGCAGGACCTCGGCAATCGCGTCGACAACATCGGCCGATGGGCCCTCGATGGCGGTGGAACTAGGGGCGAAGGTGATCTTGTCGGCCTCAAGGATGATCTGGATACGCCGGATGCACTCCTCGGCTGTCGGCAAGTCGGCCAGCGGGTCCAGCCGTTCGTCGTAGGTGACCGACAGCGCGAAATCGGCCTCGGAGCCGAGCTTGTCGGTTAGGAGCCGCGCGATGGCGTCCGACGCCTCGGCGTTACCGGAGACGCCCTCGACGCTTACGCTCTCAGACAGAACGGTGACCGAGCCATGGTCCAGCTCGGACAAGGCCGAGAGGCCGGCGAGCACACGCACGGGCCAGGTCTCGGGTAGACCCTCGGCCTCCATCCGGGCGGCCATGTAGACTGCATCGACCCCGAAGCGGGCACGCGCAAAGCTCTCCACGGTCGCGTGCACCATCTCGTTCGGCAGTCGGCCCAAAATCTCAACCGCGCCCTCGGGATCGCGGGTGGCCACGAATTCCGGCGGCGGCGGGCCGTCGCCCTCTTCCACCGGGGGCGGGGGCAGGATGGCCTTCAGCGAAAACACTTCTGGCAGATTGCTTTCCAGACCGCCCGCGACCTCGTCAAATAGCGTCTGATCGGTATTGGGGGCCGCCACGAGGGCGATGTCGGCATCCGAGAAGGTCAGGGTTCCGGCGCCGAGGTGCGCCAAGGCCTCGATTCCCATGATCACCGCGTTGGCCCATTCCGGACTGGGCACGCCAAGGCCGAGAGTGCAGTTGACACTCCCATTAAGGCCGGCCTCCCGGGCAGCGGCAATGATACGGTCGCGGTCGCGGTCACTGTCGGCCGAACACGCATCGAACCGCGGCCCCCGCTCTTCGTCGATAAGAAACCGCAGGGTGAAGGGGCTGATCACCGGCCTGGGCGACGAGATGTCGAGGATCAGGCCGATCGTCTCCGGCGCGCGGCGCGTCAGCAGCACTTCAAGATCCAGCCGTTCCTGAGGCGAGTCGGCGATGGCCTTGATCGTCACGCGCCCGGGTGCGACCGAGATCTTGGAGCGCGGCAGACGGGCGAGCGCGTCGAGCGCATAATTGAACGCAGGCAACCAGAGGCCCGGCACCGGATAATCTGCGCTCTCGAGGAAGTCTGTCACCTCGGTGCCGCGGGCAAGCGCGCGGATCTCTTCGGCCATCAGGCCGCGGTCGAGCGAGGCCGGGACAAGGCCGATCAGCGACACGCCATCGTCGTTGCGCAGGATCTCGACAGAGAATTCGGGCGGCGCGACAGGTTGTGCCGGGGTGACCGTGGTGCCGTCGATCACGCGGGAGGCTTCGACCACTTCGCCCGAGACCGACAGCGCATTGAAGCGGGCCGCCTCGGTCGGGGCCTCGCCCCCGACATGGACCTGCAGGCCGTCAGTGTGCACGTCGGCCCATTCATGCTCGGCCTCGATCAGCGCGGTGCGCACCGCCTGCAGAGATCGTGCTTCGATGATGCCGGCCGAGAGCGTCGCGGCGGCCCAGGCAAGAGCGGCGGCGATGACGAAGGCGGAGGCGGAGATGATCTTGGGACCGAGGCGCATGAACCTGATCGGCATAGGGTTTGGGCCGTCTTACGCGCCCCCGCCTGAGGGATCAATCGGCTCTGTCGTTGCGGGGTGGCGCCTGGCCGCTCACGAAACCGGGCGCGTACCCCCTGGCGGTGGGTCACCCAAGAGCGGGTCGTCGCCGCGCGGAGTGCTCCGGCCGTTGAGCACAAGGATCGCGGCGCCGAGGGCGTAGACTGCCACGAGCCAGCCAACGGTCAGGGCAAGGAAGAGCCCGAGCGCCAGTCCGAGGCTGGCAGGCTCAGCCAGACCCAGAACGGTGGCCAGCGGTGGCCAGACCCCTTCGGCGAGCGTCGCATGGACGAGCGTGGCTGCGAAAAGGCCAACGATCCCGAGCGCTGCGCCGGCAGTGACCAGAGCGATGGCCCGCGCGCGGCCTGGGCGTCGCGCCGCGCGCCGCAGGGCCGCGAAATGCCCCGCGAGGTCGTGCTGGATGGCCAGCAGGGCGGGCACGATCATCAAGACGAGCACCACGCCGAAGCCCAGTCCATAGACCAGCGTCACCACCGTCGGCTTTAGAAACTGCGCCTGGCGCGAGGGCTCGAACAGAAGCGGGGCGAGGCCGAACACGGTCGTCAGCGTGGTCAACAGCACCGGACGCAACCGGTCGGCCGCGGCATCGACGATCGCCGGCAAGATCCCTCGGTTCTGCGAATACTCGTCGACAGTGGTCACCAAAACGATGGAATCGTTGATGATGATACCCGACATCCCGATCAGGCCGACGACGGTGAACATCGACAGCGGGATGTCCCAGGCGGCATGGCCAAAGATCGTGCCGATCAATCCGAACGGGATCACTGCCATGATCAGGAGCGGCCGGATCCAGGACGCAAACACCCAGGCCAGCGTCAGATAAATCCCCAACAGGCAAAAGCCGTAGCCCACAAGGGCGTCCGCCAGAAACTCGCGCTCCTGTTCGGCAAGGCCCGACAGATTCCAGGCCACGCCGTACTCCGCCTCGATATCGGGCAGAATGCGCTCCTGCAGGATCTCCTGGATCTCGGTGGCGCGCGCCGCGTCCTCATCATCGATATCGCCATTGACGGAGACGATGCGCAGGCCGTTCTCGCGCCGGATCGTGGAGAAGCCGGTGCGCTGCTCGACCTCGACGATGTCGGCCAGGGGCACATAGGCGCCGGACGCCGTGCGAAGCTGGGTGCGCTCCAGGAAATCTGCGGTCAGCTCCCCCTCGGGCAGTTCCACCCGGATTTCGGCAGAGCGGGGGCCATCGGGAAAAGTTGCCGCCTCGATACCACCCAGCCGGTGGCGCAAGACCCGCCCCAGCATGTCGATGGTAAAGCCGAGCGCGGCGCCCTGGGGCGTCAGATCGAGGATCAGCTCTTCCTTGTCATAGGCCAGGGTGTCCTCGAGCGCCGAGACCTCCGGGAAGCCCGCCACCTCTGTTTTGAGGGCTTCGGCGGCGGCTTTCAGCGTGTCGGTGTCGGCGCCGTAAAGCTGGACGTCGAGCGCATCGCCCCCGGGGCCGGAGCGCCAGCGGCGGAAGCTGAGCGTTTCGGTCATCGGGTGCTGCTCAACCGCCTCCTGCAAGCGCGTCACGAACACGGCCGACGTGTAGGTGCGCAGATCGGGATCGATCAGTTCGACGGCGATGGATCCAAGCTGATCGGGTTCTTTCGATCCAACGCCCGACAGGCCGCGGCCGGTATTGCCGCCCACCTCGGCCAGCGCATAAGCGACCGGATAGGCGCCGTGCTCGGCCTCGAGCTCTCGTCCCACCCGATCCACCGCCTCCTGCAACGCGCGCATCTGTTCCAGCGTGTCGGAGCGGGTGGCGCCCGGGGCCATGGCGAAGTTGGCCGAGACCGAGCCCTCTTCGGGTGCCGAGAAGAACCGCCACTGCACCTGCCCGGTGATCAGAAGCGACACCTGCGAGGCCAGGAGCACAAAGAGCGCCGCAATGACTGGATAGCGGGCCCAGAGAATGAACGTCATGAACGGTCGGAACAGGAGGGTTCGGAACCACGAAAACCCTTTGTTCACCTGGCGCGAGGGCCAGTCGTACCAGGCGTCGCGGCGCGCCGAGGCGGCGAGCGAATGGGCCATGTGGTTGGGCAGGATCAGAAAGCACTCGATGAGCGACGCGATCAGCACGACCGTCACGGTGAAGGGAATGTCGGCGATCAAATCGCCAAAGCGCCCCTCGACCATGGTGAGCCCGGCAAACGCGATCACGGTGGTGATGGTGGCCGAAAAGACGGGCCCTGCCATGCGGCCGGCGGCCCGTTCGGCGGCCGTCGCCGGGTCCTCCCCCAGTCGGCGCACCCGGAAGTCGGCGTGTTCTCCCACGACGATCGCATCGTCGACCACGATGCCGAGCGTGATGAGGAGGGCAAAGAGCGAGATCATGTTGATCGTCAGCCCCGCCACCCACATCAGCGCGATGGCCGCGAGCAATGCCGTAGGGATCCCCGCGGCCACCCAGAACGCGGTGCGTGCGTTGAGGAAAAGAAACAAAAGGGCCACGACCAGCATCAGCCCAAGCCCCGCATTTTCCAAAAGCGTGCCAAGGCGCCCCGAGATCGCTTCCGACCGCGTGCGGATCAGGTCGATCTCGACACCCTGCGGCAGGCCGAGTTCCATCTCGGCGGCAACGTCCTCGACAAGGGTTTGCAGCTTGATGGCATCGCCAGTAAGCGAGCGGTCGACGCGGATCGAGATGGCGGGGTTGTCGCCGACAAAGTAGCCGCGCTCCCGGGCCACGCCCTCAGTGCGGATGTCGGCCACATCGCCGATGGTAAGCTGGCCGCCCTGCGCGTCGGTTCTCAGCACAATCGCGGCGATGGCCTCAGGATCGCGCTTCTCTTGCCCGGTACGAACCCGCGCATTGGCGCCCGAGACGTCACCGGCAGGGTCGGTCTCGGCCTCGGCCGCAATGGCGTCGGCGATCTCGGCCATTGTGACGTCGTTGCGCATCAGCGCCGCCGTCGGCACCTCCACGATGACCTGTGGCGCCGCGATGCCCCGGATCGTGGTGCGCGTCACCCCGGCGGCGAAGAGGCGCGTGGTGAACTCGTCGGCGAAGCGCGCGAGTTGGTCGACCCCGATTGGGCCGCTCATCACGACATCGGTCACCCGGTCGCGCCAGGCATCGCGCGAGACCTCGGGCAGGTCGGCATCTTCGGGCAGGGACGTTACGCTGTCGACCGCCTGCTCGACCTGCTCCATCGCGAGGTCCATGTCATAGCCGGGCTCGAATTCCAGATCGATCCGGGCCCGACCCTCGCGGGCGGTAGACACGGTGCTCTCGACGCCATCCACGGCCAACAGGGCAGGGCCCATGACCGCGATGATGCCGTTATCGACGTCTTCGGCACCGGCGCCGTCCCACCGGACGTCAACCTCGATCGTATCGACCACCACGTCGGGAAAGAACTGCGCCCGCATCTGCGGAAAGGCCCCAAGGCCCGCGGCGATCAGGATGACGAGCAGAAGGTTCGCCGCGGTGCGATGGCGGGTGAAATACGAGAACACCGGTTGCATGGCTCTCAGCCCCCTGTGCGGGATTCGATCCGGGCCACCATCGCCGCGGGCACCGTTTCCTCGCCAAGCTGCGACAAAAGCCGGTCCTTGGCATCCTGCGGCATGCGGGTGCTGCCCTGAACGGCGGCGATCAGGGCCGCGCGTCGTTCGGGCGTCAGGGTGATCCGATCGTCACCGGAGGCGCCGCTATCCGTGCCTGGGCCTGCGCCACCTCCGGCAATCTCGCGACCATCGCGGGCGGCGGTGAGGTCGCGCACCTTGATCCCGGGCCCAAGGAGCGGCGTGCGTTCGGAGACCACGCGTCGCCCCTCGATATCGACCGCCGGCACGATGACGCTGTCGGCCTGGCGCCGCAGAACGGGCGCTTCGATCACCTCCAGCCGGTCGTCGGCACCGATGGCGAGCACGGTTCCGGCGGCATCCACCGCCGTGGCCGGCAGGCGCGCCACATCGGAGAGGGCGGGCTCCTCGATCTCGACGGACACGAAATCGCCGGGGCGGAAGCCCGCGTGATGCTCAAGCAGCGCAAACAGGCGCCGCCCCGTCTGGCCCTCGCCCACGTCGGCGCCGACCCGCGTCACCCGGCCGGTGGCCTCGAGATCGACGCCGAGAACGTCGAGCGTAACCCGGACAGGCGCCGCGACAATCGAGCCTGTGTCGTCGATCAGCCGGGCATACTGCGTGGTTGAGACGCGGAACGCGACCTCCAGCGCGGCGGGATCGATCAGCGTCGCGATCTGTTCGTTGGCGGTCACAAGGCCGCCCTCGGTCAGCGATACTTCGGCGAGCGTGCCGCTGAATGCGGCGCGGATTTCGGTATCGTCGAGGTCGCGCTCGGCATTGGCCAGGGCAATACGGGTGCGGGCGAGGTCGTTCACGGCCTGATCCACGCGACTTTCGGCATTGGCCTCGGACTGGCGACCGGTCAGAACGGATTGCTGCGCTGCGCTTTCCGCCAGCGCGGCATCCTCAACCGCGGCGGCAGTGCCCACGCCCCTGGCGGCCAGATCGCGCTGGCGGGTCAGCGCCTGCGCACGCAGCTCGGCCTGGGCGCGGTCGGCGGCCAGCTCGTCCCGCGCGATAATCAGGGCGCGCTCGGCGTCACGCAGCTCGGCCTCGGCCTCGTCGAGATCTGTTCGGGCGACGTCAAGCGCGGCCTGCGCATCCGTTGGGTCGATCCGGACAAGCAGATCTCCGGCCTCGACCGCAGCGCCATCCTCAAACGACGACGCGAGCTCGACAACGCGGCCGGCTGCCGAGGCGCGCACCTGCAGCTCGCGCCGGCTTTCCACCTCGCCAAAGACCGTGAGGGCGGGGGCGATGGTCTCGCCTGCGCCAAGAACGGTGTTGATCGCCATCACCCGCTCGCGCGCCGGACGCTCACGTGCCTCGCGGCTCGCCCGCTCTTCAACGGCCGACCAGAACATGCCGGCCGCCCAGCCCAGAAGGCCGAGGGTGAGGGAGACCAGGAAGAGGCCCGCGAGGGACCGGCGAAGAAACTGCATAATCAACGGGCCTTGTTCGGACTCAGAGTAACACGAAACGACAGCGCCAACGTAGGCGCGGTGGGAGGCCCGGCCAAGATCTGGGGTAGGGACGCCGGACCTCCCGACCCTTATACGGTGCAGCGGGAGAATTCCGTCGCGGTTATTTCCGTTTCATATGTTCATCGAGCCGCGGCATGATCTCGATAAAGTTGCACGGCCGGTGACGGTAGTCGAGCTGGGGGCCCAGAATGGCGTCCCATCCGTCGCGACAGGCCGATGGCGAGCCCGGCAAGGCGAACATATAGGTGCCCTCGGCCACGCCGCCGCAGGCCCGGCTTTGCACCGCAGACGTGCCGATTTTCTCGTAGGACACGAGCGTGAAGAGCGTGCCGAACGCGTCGATCTCCTTTTCATAGACGTCGCGATGCGCCTCGACGGTGACGTCACGACCGGTCAGGCCCGTGCCGCCGGTGGAGATCACAACATCGATCTCGGGGTCGGTGGCCCAGGCGCGCAGCTGGTCGGCGATGGCTTCCCGGTCGTCTTTCACGATGGCGCGAGCGGCGAGCGTATGGCCGGCCGACGTCAGCCGCTCGACCAGCGTGTCGCCCGAGCGGTCGTCGGCCTCGGTCCGGGTGTCCGACACCGTCAGCACGGCGATCCGGGCGGGCAAGAAGGGGCGGGTTTCGTCGAGGCGCACGGGACCAGTCTCCTGTCGGTTTTCAAGCATCTGCCCGGATAGCGGGCACCGATGCGGAATTCACGCCGGGGCGCTTAGGCGTTCCACGTAAGCTTCACGCTGCGTCATGAAAACGAGCCCGCGTGTCCACGGAGCGATTGCGGAGGCATTTTGATGACGCATGCGCCAAGTGCAAGCGACGGCACTATTCCTGCACATGCCCTGGCGGCGCTGATGCTTGCGCCTCTGCTCTGGGCAGGGAACTTCGTCGTCGGGCGCTGGGCCCATGTCGATGCCGACCCGCTGACGCTCAATTTTCTGCGCTGGTCCGTGACGGCGGTGGCGCTGTCGCCCCTGCTTTTTGTGCGCGGACGGGCCGTGGCGAGATGCCTGGCCGCAAGGCCGGGCGCCGTTCTGCTTCTGGCGGCACTGGGCGTCGCCGGATTCAACACGGTGCTCTATGCGGGCCTTGGCCGGACGACCGCGGGCGCGGCGGGCGTGATCTTTGGTCTGACACCGCTTCTGATCCTTGCACTCGCCCGGATTTGGGGCGGGCAGGCGCCGGCACGGCTCGAGGTCGCGGGCGGCGTGCTGGCCTTCGGCGGAGTGGCTCTTGTGGCCTCGGGCGGCGCGGGCGGCGTGGAGGAGGGCGGCGCGGCGCTCGTCTTTGCCGCCGCGCTTCTCTGGGCCGGCTTCACCGTGGCCTTGAAGCGGTTGCCGCTGGACCTGCCTCCCCTGACCGGGCTGGCGCTGATCTCGACCGTCGGATGCCTCTTGATGCTGCCGTTTCTGCCGCTGATGGCTCCGGTCGCGGCACTGTCTGCGCCCGGGTCGCCGGTTGCGGTAGCCTATCTCGCCTTCGGAGCGTCGATTCTGGCCTTCGCGGCCTGGACACGCGGCGTATCGGCTGTCGGCGCCGGTCGAGCGGGGATCTTCCTGCATCTGATCCCGGTGTTCGGCGTGGCGCTCGGCGCGCTCCTGTTAGATGAGATCGTCACGGCCGAGAAGATCGCCGGTCTGGCCCTCGTTGTCGGCGGCGTGCTGGTGGCGCAGTCGGGCGAGCGGCTCCCTCAGCGCTCCTCCAGACGCGCGGAGACGGCCAGGAGGTCGGCCCAGGCCTCGCGCTTGGCCGAGGGCGTGCGCAGCAGATAGGCGGGGTGGAACATCGGCAGGCAGGGCAGGCCAAGCGCCTCAGTCCAGCCGCCCCGGAGCCGCGTGATGCCGCGCCGGCCTAGGAGCGCCTGGCACGAGATATTGCCCATCGCGATCAGGATGTCGGGATCGGCGAGCGCGACATGCCGGGCGAGGAACGGCTTCATCAACGCAATTTCCTCGGGTCGCGGGTCGCGATTCTGCGGCGGTCGCCAGGGCAGAATGTTCGTGATGTAGACCGCCCGCTCAAGGTCGGGGGCGTCGCGCGCAAGGCCGATGGCGGCGAGCATCCGGTCAAGGAGTTGTCCTGCTCGGCCCACGAACGGGCGGCCCTGCAGATCCTCGTCGCGGCCAGGCGCTTCGCCCACGATCATCACGCGCGCGCCCGACCGACCGTCGGCAAAGACAAGCTGTGTGGCGCCGTGGCGGAGGTCGCAATGGGGAAAGCGATCAAGCGCCGCGCGCAGAGCGTCGAGCGAGGCCGCGGCCGTGGCGGCTTCCTGCGCTTCGCCGATCGGGTCGGCGGCTTCACCGGGCGCTGGCGGGGCCGCGGCCGCAGGGAGCGGAGTGCGTGTCGGAGATGCGGCGGCCGAACGCTCCCTACCCGCCGGCTCTTGGGGAGGTCGGGAGGGCGCAGCTCGGTCCGGCAGGGCATACCTGTTGACTGGAACCTCGCCGATGGCGTCCGTCGCGCCAAGCTCAACCTGCCAGGCGAGCGCATCGAGAAGGGCGTGATAGGAGGGCGCGTCGGACATGACCCGAAGATGACGCGACGCGTGCGGGCGTGCAATGGCCGGGCGGCCGGCGCGGCTGAGCGCAGCATCTTGGGGGTGCGAGAGGCCCTGGCAAACGGTCCAAGCGCGGTGCGCTGGATCCGTGCCAGCGGCGGGTGGCGGCGGCCTTTGGCGCGGTGTATGTGCTCGGGCGACAGGAGGGTCGTGCATGACGTTCAGCCAGCGGCATCTGCTCGGGATCGAGCCACTCCACCCGGTGGAGATCACGACGCTGCTGGATCTGGCCGAAAGCTACGTCGACCTGAACCGCTCCCTCGAAAAGCACTCCGAGCGGCTGAGCGGCCTTACCCAGATCAATATGTTCTTCGAGGCCTCGACCCGGACGCAGGCAAGCTTTGAGATTGCGGGCAAGCGCCTTGGGGCCGACGTGATGAATATGGCCGTCGCGACGTCGAGCGTAAAAAAGGGCGAGACGCTGATCGACACAGCCCTGACGCTCAACGCCATGCATCCCGACCTGCTGGTGGTGCGCCATCCGCAATCGGGCGCGGTGAACCTCTTGGCCGAGAAGGTGCACTGCGCCGTGCTGAATGCTGGCGATGGGCGGCACGAGCACCCGACGCAAGCCTTGCTGGACGCCCTGACCATCCGCCGGGCCAAAGGGCGCCTGCACCGTCTGACGGTCGCGATCTGCGGCGACATCGCCCACAGCCGCGTCGCCCGTTCCAACATCCTGCTTCTGGGCAAGATGGAGAGCCGCGTGCGGCTGGTCGGGCCGGCAACCCTGATCCCATCGGGCGCGGCCGACTGGGGCGTTGAGGTGACCGACGACATGGAAGCCGGGCTCGACGGCGCTGACGTCGTGATGATGCTGCGGCTGCAGAAGGAGCGGATGGACGGCGGCTTCATCCCCAGTGAGCGCGAGTATTA
The DNA here is from genome assembly GCA_039822045.1 of Pseudomonadota bacterium. Classification (GTDB taxonomy): domain Bacteria; phylum Pseudomonadota; class Alphaproteobacteria; order Rhodobacterales; family Rhodobacteraceae; genus HLUCCA09. The sequence goes on from JBCBMY010000003.1 coordinate 107,586, forward strand.
TTGGCGGTTCGGCCTCGATGCAGAGAAGTTGGCCGCGGCCGCGGACGATGCCATCGTCATGCATCCCGGGCCAATGAACCGTGGTGTCGAGATTGACGGTCTGCTGGCCGACGACATCAACCGCTCAGCCATCCAGGAGCAGGTCGAGATGGGCGTGGCCGTGCGCATGGCGGCGATGGACCTGCTGGCCCAGAACCTAAGCGCCGCGCGGGCTGCGGAGAAGGCGGTGTCATGAGCCTCGAGGTTGCAGAGGGAGAACGCGGCGTCGTTCGCGTCTTCCGGGTCGAAGCGGACGGCTCCGAGGCGCGGCGGATCGCCGATCCCGAGGGCCCGGGCTGGCCTCTGCCGGGCCTCCTTGGCGTCGATGCCCTGACCGCGGAGGACGTGCAGGTGTTTCAGCTCGAGCGGATCGGCGCGCTGGGTCTCGCGGCGTTTCTGGCCGAGGGCTACGACATCGCCGAGGACGAACTCGCGCCCCATCGGCCCGCGTTCGACGCGATGACGGGCGGTGTGGTCGCCGTTCTGCGCTCGGGCGCCTTTGCGGCGCCCGTGACGCTGGAGCCTGCTGCCGCGGTGGCCCTAGTCGGCACCTTTCATGAGCCCGAAGCGCGGGGCGGCGCGGGCTACATGCCGCCTGTCGAGAGCGCGCGGCCCGGCTCGGGGCCCGAGCCCGAGCCAGAGGCCGAGGAAACCGCAGACTCCGATGCTCGCGTTGTCGAACGGTTCGCACCCGACAGGGATGTCTATATCCGCTCGTATCTGTGGCTCGCGGCAGCCGGGATGGCAGGGGCGGTGGTCGTTCTTTATCTTCTGGGCAACTCCACACCATGGGTTGGGGCGCCTGCGGCGCTTCTGGCGATCGCGGTGCGCGGCGGCTATCTCGCCTCAGAAGAACTCGGCCAGCGCTGGCAGCTGACGGAGCGGAGTGTGCGGCAGGTGTCGGCGGAGGGACGTGTCGGGCGCAGCGTGGCACTGAGTGACGTGGCAGAGGTGCGCCGTCTGGGCTCGGCCGTGCAGATCGTTACGCAAGACGGGCACAAGTTCCTCTTGAAGTACCTCTCCGAGCCGGAGGCCGTTCGTCAAAGGCTCGCGGCGGCGGCCGGGGTGACGGCCCAATGACCGATGTCATCCTGGCCAATGCCCGCCTGATCGACCCCGAGGCGGGCACCGGCGACTTGGGCCTGATTGCTGTGCGCGATGGCGAGATCGTGGCGCGCGAGACGGGTGGCGCCGTTCCCGCCGGCGCGCGCGATTGCAACGGGCTCTGCCTTGCGCCCGGGATCGTGGATATCGGGGTGAATGTCGGCGAGCCTGGGGCCCGGCATAAGGAGAGCTTTCGGACCGCCGGCCTCGCGGCGGCGCGCGGCGGCGTCACGACCATGGTGACACGCCCCGACACGACGCCCGCGATCGACACGCCGGAAGTGCTGGAGTTTGTGGCGCGCCGGGCGGCCGAGGATTGTGCGGTGCGGCTCGTGCCCATGGCCGCGCTGACCAAGGGCCGGCAGGGCCGTGAGATGACCGAGCTGAGCTTTCTGATGGATGCCGGCGCGGTTGCCTTCACCGATGGCGATCAGGTGGTGACCGACACCCGGGTGCTCTCGCGGGCCATGACCTATGCCCGCGGCCTCGGTGCGCTGGTGGTTGCGCATCCCCAGGAGCCTGTGCTGTCGCAAGGGACAGTGGCGACATCGGGCAAGTTCGCGTCGCTGCGTGGCCTGCCGGCGGTGTCGCCCATGGCCGAGCGCATGGGGCTCGACCGCGACATCGCGCTCGTCGAGATGACGGGCGTGCGCTACCACGCGGATCAGATCACGACCGCCCGCGCGCTTCCAGCGCTGAAGCGGGCCAAGGAGAACGGGTTTGACGTGACTGCCGGCACGTCGATCCACCATCTGACGCTCAATGTCCTCGACATCGGCGACTACCGGACCTTTTTCAAAGTCAAGCCGCCGCTCAGGGACGAGGACGATCGGCTGGCGGTGGCTGAGGCCGTGGCCTCGGGGCTGATCGACGTGATCTCGTCGATGCATACGCCCCAGGATGAGGAATCGAAGCGATTGCCGTTCGAGGCCGCGGCCTCGGGCGCCGTCGCGCTGGAGACATTGCTTCCGGCCTCCATGCGGCTCTACCATGCGGGGCTTTTGAGCTTGCCGCAGCTTTGGCGCGCGATGTCGCTCAACCCCGCGCGGCGGCTGGGTCTTGCCGGCGGACGCCTCGCCGTGGGGGCGCCCGCGGATCTGGTGCTCTTCGACCCCGAAGCGCCCTTCGTCCTCGATCGCCACGCGCTGGCCTCGAAGTCGAAGAACACGCCGTTCGACCTGCAGCGGATGGAAGGCAAGGTGCGCGCCACATGGGTGGCGGGTCAGCTTGTGCACGGAGAGATCTGAGGCGTGCGCGGCCGACCTGGCAGTCTTTGCGTCGGACATTTCTGGGAGCCGGATCATGCCATTAATTGACAGCGCCTGGTGGCTGCTCGGGCTGGTGGCCGTATTGGCCTATCTCCTCGGCTCGGTGCCCTTCGGCGTCGTGATGGCGCGGCTTTTCGGGCTGGGAGATCTCCGCCAGATCGGCTCAGGCAATATCGGCGCGACCAACGTGCTCAGAACCGGCAGCAAGCCCGCCGCAGCACTGACCCTGCTTGGCGACGCGGCCAAGGGCGGCGTTGCGGTTCTGATCGCGCGCGCGCTCGTGGGGGAGGATGCCGCACAGATCGCAGGAATGGCGGCTTTCCTCGGCCATCTCTTCCCGGTCTATCTGGGCTTTCGCGGCGGCAAGGGCGTGGCTACGTTCTATGGCGTCCTCTTGGCGCTGGCCTGGCCCATGGGGCTCGCGGCCGGCGCCACGTGGCTCGTCGTCGCCGGCCTTTCCCGCCTTTCGTCCCTCGCAGCACTTGTCTCGGCCTTCACGGCGCCGATCTGGGCCGTGCTCTTGGGATATGGGCAGGGCAGCGTGCTTGTCGCTGTGCTCACGGTCTGTGTCTTCTTCAAGCACCGCGAGAATATCGACCGTCTCAGGGCGGGATCGGAGCCGCGGATCGGCGCGAAGTGAGCGATAAGGAAGGCGGTGCGACCGCCGCCTTTCTGACGGCCTTCGACGTTCTTCCGACCGGCACGTTCCAAGGGCGCTTTCGCGGGCTGCGCTGGATCGTCACCCGGTCGTCCTTTGCCGACGGCCGGTCGGAGAAGCTCGTGGGCGAAGCCGTCGACGGGTCTGACTATATCAGCCTCAACCTCTACCGCCTCGCTGAAGGGATCCGCCTCGCGCCCTGCGAAATGTCCGAGGCAAAGGTGCGGGCCTTCGTTCTTGGGCTTGTCCCCGAGGACGGCGCCCCCTCGTCAAACTGATTGACTCGTCTAAATTATCTGTTAATTCTGTCACAACAGAAATGGATGACGAAGATGAAACTAACACCGGCTATGCAGGATTTCATACTCCACTGGGGGGAGATGGGCGCGAAGTGGGGCACCAACCGCTCGGTCGCTCAGATCCACGCCCTGTTGCACTTGTCTTCCGATCCGCTTCCGGCCGACGTGATCGCCGAGACGCTCGGGATCGCCCGGTCGAACGTGTCCAACGGGCTGAAGGAGCTGCAGTCCTGGAAGCTTGTCCGGGTTGAGCGGCAGTTGGGCGACCGGCGAGATCACTTCACCTCGATCAGAGACATGTTCGAGCTAGTGAACGTGGTCATCGCCGAGCGCCGCGCGCGCGAGTTCGCGCCCACGCTTGAAGCCCTGCAACGCGTGGCCGCCGAAGCCGAGACAGACGCCACGCCCCCGCCCGTCAAAGCCCGGATCGCAGACACGCTGGCGACCATGGAGATGTTCGATCGCTGGTACGCAGACGTGTCGCGCCTTCCACGCTCTGTGCAGATGGCCGCCCTGCGGCTTGGCGCCAGGATCGCGAGCCTGCTCCCGGGATCGCGCGACTAAAAAATTTGGATTGGAGTTTCAGTCATGACAGAAAAGAGAGTAGAGAGAGAAAGATATCCGGTAGACGACCTGGCGTTCGGCTTTGCCCTCGTCGCCGCGCCGCTCGTCGTCGCGTTGTTTGGGTTCTGGGCCCTCATCCCTCTCGGCGCGGTCATCTTCGGAGCGCCGACTTACCTCACATTTGGGGCGTACGGGTTCTACGTCGCACTTCGAAATCGCGATGCCACAGCGAGTGGCGTGGCCCGTGTCGGACTCGTTGCCCACCTTGTATCGCTTCCATTCGCGCTGGCCGTTCTGCTTGCGTTTGACGTCGTCGACATGTGGCGGATGTTTGCCGGCCTGGGTGGATTTGGCGTCATCTTTGCGCCGCTCTGGGGCTGGGTCTTCGGACTGATCTATCGCGGAGTTCGGCGCAGCCGTTTTCGGCCCACATCGCATGTCCCCACCGCAGCGTAGAAAAATTTTGTGTAGGAGTTTCTGTCATGACTGAAGTAGCTGAAAGGTGTGATGTGCAGCCGCGGCGCGGTTCCGAACGTGCGCCCGCGGGCGTGCCGTGGCACGATCTTGAGCGAATGGCGCCGAACGAGACGGTGCGGGAGATCCTGCTGCCCCTGCCATGGCTGGGCCTGAGTTGGGGGCTCTACGGGTCATCGTTCTGGTGGCTTGGGCCTCTGGCCAGCTTCATGTTCTTTCTGTGCGCCCTGCGGCTGAACCATGAGGCGATCCACGGCAATCTGGGCCTGACGCGCGACGGCGACAGCCTGGTCATGCACGGCCTGAGCGCGCTTATGGGCGGGTCGAACTACGCCTTTTCCCACTGTCATATGGTCCACCACCGGCACGCCATGGGGCCCGACGATCATGAGGGGCAGTGTGGGCACATGACGATGTTAGGAGTGCTGCGCTACGGGCCGCGCTTTCCGGTCGACGTCAACAGAGCGGCCTGGCGGGGCGGCACGCGGCGGCTCCGGCGCCGGATTGCCGTCGACTGGGCGCTGAACCTCGCCGTTGTGGCATTGGCTCTAGTGCTGGGCTCGCAAGTCCTCATGAGCCACGTCGCGGTGATGGCCATCGCGCAGTGCTTCACGGCCTTCTTCGCCGTCTGGATCACCCATCAGGGGGCGGACGAGGGAGGCGTGGCCGCCCGGTCGCAGCGCGGTCTGCTGGCCAGGCTCGCCTATCTGATGTTCTATCACCGCGAGCACCATCTCTTCCCGAAGGTGCCGGTGCGCCGCCTGCCGGTGCTCGCAGACCGCCTGGATGGAAGCGTCCCGGGATATGCGGCCGAGCGCATGCCGGTCATTCCCCTGTTCGACCGGGCAAACGGTTGAGGACAGACGAACTGGGCATAAGAGCCAGGACCGACCAAGCCTCAAAGGCCGTCGCGTGTCGCCACGCGGCGGCGTGCCGTTGCGCGGAGCGCGCTAGTAGGAATACTCGCCGTAGACCCGCGTCAGATCCCCGCCCCAATCGCCGCGATAGTGCGCGAGCAGCTCGTCGGCGGGGGATTGTCCGCTGTCGAGCGTCTCCTGCAGGGCGTTGAGGAAGTGGGTCTCGTCGCCAATGAGGCCGCCGGCGCCGGGCAGAGCACGCGCCCTCAGCCCGGCTTCGGCGATCCTGACCGCCTCGACCGCCAGATCTGCAAGTCTCACGCCTCCGGCCTCACCGTCCAAACCGCTCACGGAAGCGGCCACGCGCAGGGCCTGGCGGGTCTCGTCGTTGAGGTCTTTCACAAGGTCCCAGACCGCGTCGAGGGCGGATTGATCGTAGGTCAGGCCCACCCAGAAGGCGGGAAGCGCACAGAGGCGCCGCCATGGGCCGCCATCGGCCCCCCGCATCTCGATGAACTTCTTCAGCCGCGCCTCGGGGAAGATCGTCGTGAGGTGGTCGGCCCAGTCGCTGAGCGTCGGCACCTCTCCGGGCAAAGCAGGAAGTTTGCCATCCAAGAAGTCGCGAAACGATTGGCCGAGCGCGTCGATATAGGTGCCGTCGCGATAGACGAAGTACATTGGCACATCGAGCGCATACTCGACATAGCGCTCGAACCCGAACCCGTCCTCGAACACGAAGGGCAGCATGCCGGTGCGGTCGGCATCGAGGTCGCGCCAGATCCGCGAGCGCCATGACTTGTGACCGTTGATCTTGCCCTCGAAGAACGGGGAGTTGGCAAAGAGGGCCGTCGCCACGGGCTGCAGCGCAAGCGCCACGCGCATCTTCTGCACCATGTCGGCCTCGGAGGCGAAATCGAGGTTCACCTGCACCGTGCAGGTTCGATACATCATCTGCGTGCCGTGGGTGCCGACGCGGCCCATATAGTCGGTCATCAGGGCATAGCGGCCCTTTGGCATGCGGGGCATGTCCTCATGCCGCCAGATCGGTGCCGCGCCAAGGCCGATGAAGCCCGCGCCGATATCGTCGGCGACCGACTTCACTTCACGCAAATGGGCGTTCACCTCATCGCAGGTCTCGTGGATCGACTTCAGCGGCGCGCCCGAGAGCTCAAGCTGCCCCCCCGGCTCCAGCGAAACGTTTGCGCCGTCCTTTTCCAGACCGATGATCTTACCCTGCTCCTCGATCCCCGACCAGCCGAAGCGGTCGCGCAAGCCCTCGAGCACGGCACGGACCGATCGCGCTCCTTCGTAGGGCAGGGGCTTTAGGGTGTCCTTGCAGTAGCCAAACTTCTCGTGCTCGGTGCCGATGCGCCAGGCGTCTTGCGGCTTGCACCCGCTGGCCAGATATTCCGCGAGCTGCGCGCGGCTCTCGATCGGGCCGCCGCCCGACTGGGGGATGGACATGGGGCGCTCCCGCTCTGGCCTCGCAATTCAGGAGGCGTGACTGAGCGCTCGCGACGCGGGTGTCAAGGGCGCGGCGACGGCGGGGCGCTGTGCGTCAGCGCTGGTCCAGCGGAGGCACCGTCGCGCCGCCAAAGGGTGCGCGCGCCCTCGGGCGGGTGGTCGAGCGCGTCGAGAAACGTGGGCAACGAGGCGCCCGGAAGCGCTGCGAACGTGTTGATGAGCGCCTCGGCACCCGTGGCGGCGGCGGGAATGGTGACGGCACGCCCGTCGTCGTGCGAGAGCCGCCAAGAGGGGCCGTCGGGCGTGGCCAGGACGTCGATCCGCGACAGCTCCGACAGGGCGACCACGCCACCGGTTTCGGGCCCGAAGTAAGCTATGGCCCCCTCGTCGATCTGTACCACGCCGGGCGCGACGTCGGCGCGGGCGAACCGCAGCGTACGCCAAGCGGCCAGCGCAAGGCCAAGCCCGAAGGCCAGGATAAGCCCGCCAAGCGCGCCGTAGAAATAGCCGCCGCGGGTGGCGATCCAGGCCCCAAGCGCCCCGGCGGCCAGTGCGGCGCCGACCTCTCTCCAGCGGGTGATCGCGGCCAGCGCCTCGGGACGGAGAAAGCTCATGCCGCGCCCTCGCCCGTTTCAAAGAGGAGCATGGTGAACGGCTCGACATAGCGAAAGCCCACGGCCTCATAGGCCCGCGCCGCGCCCCGGCTGGCGGCAAAGAGCACGGCGCGCGTCACCCCCTCCGACCGCGCCTCTTGCAAATGCAGCGCAAGCACGCGGCGGGCCAGGCCCTTCCCGCGCCGGGCCGGCGGCGTATAGACCCCGCCGATCTGGACAACATCGGCAAGCGTTGCGTTGAACCCGGTCATGGCCAGCGGTGCGTACCCATCAACCAGCACCCGATGATGACCTGCCACGAGATAGTGCTGCAGGTCGCGCTCGGCCGCGGACCAGGCCACCTCCTCGGGCGTGCCGAGCGTTTCGATATGGTAGGCGGCGCGCCACGGCAGAACGACGGGCAGATCCGCCTCTCTCACCGGGCGGATCGATGTGCCATCCGGCGCGGAAGGAACAACCAGATCCGAGAGCTCGAGCGCATAGCCCGGCTCGTCGGCGTCATGGCGGATCGGCTGGTCTTGCAGGCCCCAGGCGGTTTGCAGCGTCCGAACCTGAGCGGTTGCGCCCAGCATGCCGATCAGGTTGCGCCCCGCGCCCTCCTCAGTAAGTGCCTTCGCATGGTCCGGCGTTGCGCCGGGCAATTGCGGCATGCCCATCCCCTCGTTCGTCTGCGCGTAAAGGCCGGTCAGCCGCGGCCCGTCCTCGAACAGCCAAAGCGTCGTGCCGCGTGGGGCGTCGCTGCCGAGGCCGTGCGCCTCGAGATTGGCAAGCGGAAACATCGAGGTCTGGATGTGGGCGCGCAGGAACGCCTGGATCGCCGGGATGTCGGCCTCGGTGGCGCGGCGCGGTGTCATGCCCAATCCCCCAGCTGCATCTGCCAGAGCGTAAGTGCCGCAACAGCCGCCGTGTCGGCACGCAGGATCCGCGGCCCGAGCGACACCGCGTGGGCGGTCGGCAGTGCGGCCAGCCTGGTGCGCTCGTCCTCCGAAAATCCACCCTCCGGTCCGATCAGGATGGACCATGGGCCGGGTGCGTCGGGCAGCCGGCCGGCCGAGCTCGTCCCGACGAGCGCTTCGTCGCAGAACATCAGCCGCCGGTCTCCAAGAGACGTGAGCGCTGCATCCAGACGAACGGCGGCCGTGACCTCGGGCACGAAGGTTCCGCCGCATTGTTCGGCAGCCTCGATGGCGTGGGCTTGAAGCCGGTCCTGCCGCACCCGCTCGGCGTTGGTGAACGTGGTCTGCACGGGCACGATGCGGCGCACACCAAGTTCGGCCGCCTTCTCGACGATGAAGTCGGTCCGCGCTTTCTTGATCGGTGCGAACAACAGCCAGAGGTCTGGCGGCACCTGAAGCTCCCGCGTGCGGCCAAGGCAGGTCAACTCACCAGCACGCTTGCCCGCGTGGGCCACCTCGGCCTCCCATTCGCCCGAGCGGCCGTCGAACACGGCAAGCCGATCGCCCGCGCCCATGCGCATCACGCCGAACAGGTAATGCGCGTGGGCGTGCGAGAGCGGCAGCGTTTGCCCCTCGCCCAGCGGCTGGTCTAGATACAGACGCACGCGCCCCATGCGGCCCCCCACGGCAGAGGCCCCGAACCTATGACCGAGACGCCCGACATGCCAGAGCCCGCCGCCGATGACCCTGCCCGCCGCACCGAGGGGAGTGTGGCCGACGCCTACTCCGAAAACTGGGTCGATACGCGCGCCCCGGAATGGTCCCGACCGTATCTGCGGCTGTCGCGGGCGGACCGCCCGATCGGCACATGGCTGCTGCTCCTGCCCTGCTGGTGGGCCGTTCTCGGCGCGGCGAATCATGGCGGCTGGGCCTGGCACCACGCGTGGGTGATAGTGGGCTGTGCCATTGGGGCGTGGTTCATGCGCGGCGCGGGCTGCACCTGGAATGACCTGACCGACCGCGACTTCGACGCCGCCGTGGCACGCACCCGCTCGCGACCCCTGCCATCGGGGCAGGTCACGCCGCGACAGGCGCTCGGCTGGGCCGTCATTCAATCTCTGCTCGCGTTCTTCATCCTGATCACGTTCCACCCACTGGCCATCGCGCTCGGCGTGGCGTCGCTCGTGCTGGTGGCGATCTACCCCTTTGCCAAGCGCTTCACCTGGTGGCCGCAGGTCTTTCTTGGCCTTGCCTTCAACTGGGGCGCGCTCTTGGCCTGGGCCGCTGCAGCGGGGTCGCTCACTTGGGCGCCGGTATTTCTCTATCTCGGCGGGATCGCCTGGACGCTCTTCTATGACACGATCTACGCCCATCAGGACGTGGAAGACGACGCGCTGATCGGCGTCAAATCCACCGCGCGGCTCTTCGGCAACCAGAGCCCGATATGGCTGCGCGGCTTCCTCGTTGCGACGGTGCTGCTTCTGAGCGCGGGCGTTATTCTCGCCCTGGCGCCGGGGCGCAACCCGTTGGCTATGGTTCTGGCGCTGGGCGGCGTCTGGGGGATGGGATGGCATCTGGCCTGGCAGCTTGCCCGGCTCGATATCGAAGACCCCGAGACCTGCCTGCGCCTTTTCCGATCGAACCGCGATGCCGGGCTGATCGTTGTGGCGGGGCTGGCTCTGGCCGTCTTCGTCTGATCGCCCGGTGTAGCGGGTCCGTCAGGAGCACCCGCGAATATCCACCGCGCGGCCGGTTCCAAGGATCGTGAAGCGCAGCGCAGAGCGGTCGAGCGCGAGCGCTGTGCCGGGCGCCGGCACCAGATCCGCCCTCAGATGCAATGTGCCGCCCGACCGCGCCACCTGCGGCTCCGAGACCCAGACCGAGGGGTTGCCGGCTTCGACCACGGCCACTTCGCCGCCGCCAAGGGCCGGCATCTCTATCTTTGCATCAAGCTGCATCCCGTCCGAGATCGGCGAGAACCGGCAGGCCACCGCCGCAACGCCGGCGCGGCGCGCCGACACCGGCCCCGCGGCCAGCGCCGTCCGGATCAACGGATCGGGGGCACCGGCGCCGCTCAGGTCGGCCGTAAACGACAGTTCCGCGGGTATGCACACGTCTTCGCACACGCCAAGCTCCATCTCGGCCGCCACCGCAATGGGCGCACCGGCGCGCCGTGGGCGAAACTCGATGGGCAGAACCAATTCGTCTGCATAGCCGATCGTGCGCATCCCAAAGGCGTCGAAGACATCCGGCGCAGGCCAGTGCAGCGAAACCCCCGCCAGGTTCCGGGAGCCCGACCAGTCGAACCGGGGCGCTATTCCGGCATCCCCCGGCGCCCGCCAGTAGGTCTTCCAGCCCGGAGCCAGCGTCAGGCGGAGCGCCGCCATCCGCGTGCCCCGCTCGGTTTGCCAGCCGCCCAGCACCTCGGCTCGTACGACATCCGACGGCACACCCTGGGCGAACGCGGCGACCGGGCCCCACAGAGCGAGGAAAAGACAGAAGATAAAGCGCATCATCCGTCTGACATAGGCGAGCGCGAGGCAGATGGGAATTCGTGCGTGCTCACATCGACGTGCGCAGAGCCACACCTGCCCGGACACAGTGCAAAGGCACGCTCAACCCGCGGCGCGCCCCTTGTTCTTCGGCCTGTCGCGGCCCATCCTAGGAGCATGGTTGAAGCCTCGCCTGACCCAATCGACCTGACCGGGCAGTTGCTCATCGCGATGCCGGGTATGGGCGACCCGCGCTTCGAGCGGTCGGTGATCTTCCTGTGCGCCCATTCCGACGAGGGCGCGATGGGCCTCGTGGTGAACCATCCCGTGGCAGACCTGACCTTCGGCGAACTCCTGTCGCAGCTCGAAATCGAGACCAGCGAGCCCATCGAGAGCATTCCGGTTCATATGGGCGGCCCGGTGGAGCACGGGCGCGGCTTTGTCCTCCATTCCGGCGAGTACCGCGAGAGCGAGGCGACGCTCGAGGTCGAGGGCGGCTTTGGGATGACGGCGACGCTCGACATTCTGGAGGACATCGCCGGGGGCCGTGGCCCGCGCGCAATTCTGATGGCGCTGGGCTATGCGGGCTGGGGGCCGGGCCAGCTCGAGGGCGAGATTGCGCGGAATGCCTGGCTCACATGCGCCTCGAACTCCGAGATCGTGTTCGGCACGCCCGCGGCCCGGAAGTGGGAGCGCGCATTGGCTTCGCTCGGGGTGGACCCGCTTACGCTCAGCGCCGACGCGGGCCACGCCTGACCGTCCGGCGGCCTTGGCTGCCCCGCACCTTTGGCCGTGGACCCGCAGTCGAACCGCGTTAGGTTCGCGATGGCACCGTGAAGCCAGCTTCGGCCATCAGCGCGTTTGAGGCACTCTCGATGCGGGTCTCCAACTCCGCCATGACATCGGCGACGGGTTGGCCGGGCGGGACCCGGTCGAGAAACTCCACAACGGCAAGCCCAGGCGTGCGATAGATCCCCGTGCGCGGCCAGAAGACGCCAACATTGGTGGCCGCTGGCACGCAGGGCTGGCCGAGCTGTTCATAGAGGATGCCGGTGCCGATCTTGTAGGGCAGGTACGCGCCAGGCGCCACGCGGGTCCCCTGCGGATAGATGATAAGCTGGCCCGGGCCCGCACGCCCTTCTGCAACGCCGCGTTTCATCTGGGCAATGGCCTCGCCCCGTTTTCCCCGGTCCACCGGCACGCATCCGATGCGCAGCGCAAACCATCCCAGGATCGGCGCCCATTTCAGCGAGCTCTTCATGATGAATTTCGGGCGCGGCACGGCTGAGACGATGATGATGATGTCGAAAAAGCTCTGGTGCTTGGAGGCGATCAGCACCTCATCCGTCGGAACCTCGCCGCGCACCTCAGAGGCCAGCCCGACCATCCACCGCGCCGTCCACCGCACCCAGCGGCAATAGGTGTGGATGCCGGCAAAGGCATAGCGACGATCCCACGCCGCCAACGGCATGTACCACAAGGCCAGTACGGCCATCATCAGATACATCTGAGCGACGAAGAGGAGGGAGCGAAGCCATTGCAAGGCCATGTCAGCGGGTCGCTTTCAGTTGACGGAAGGCGGCAAAGCGGGTGGCCGCGAAGGCGACGAGGGCGGCGGTGAGAGGCACGACGATCGGGATCACCCATTGCGCACCGGTGAAGCCGAGCCCCGTGAGGAAGCCCCCCGCCGCATCGGCCCGGGGCAGGGCAGCCACGGCGCCGAGGCCGACGCCCATCCCGATGAGCGCTCCGGTCGTCGCGCGCAGGGTAAATCGGCGCACGAAGGCCCGGGCAATCCACGCGTCTCGCGCGCCCACGAGCCGGAGCGTCGCGATCACCCGGGCGTTTGCCGCAAGCGCCGCTTGCGCCGCCAGCGTGATCATCGCCGCCGTCGCGGCCCCGATAAGAGCAAGCGACACCAGGCCAAGCGCGCGGAGGCGCTGTGCAGCTTCAATCAGCGGCGCCCGCCATCTTGTGTGATCGTCATAAATCGCCCCTGGTGCTTCGCCCGCGAGCCTTGCCGTCAGCCCGACCACGTCGAGGCCGTCGGGCGCCTCCACCACTTCGATGAGCGCCGGCACCGGCAAGCTCTCGAGCAACAGATCGGGGCCGAGCCAGGGCGCAAGGAGCGCGCGCTCCTCATCCTCGCTCAGCCGCCGCGCCGAGGCGACGCCCGGGGTCGTGGCCAGCACATCGAGCACAATGCGGGCCTGCGCCTCCACCTGACCGGCAGGCGCGGTAATCCGCACCGTCGCCGTCCGTGCCAGCGCGTCGGACCACCGGGTTGCAAGCCGGTCGGTCGCGAGCGTCAGCGCCAGCGCGAAGACCGCCAGAAAGGCCATGGCCGCCGAGGTGAACAGGGTCAGGCGGACGGTGAAGCCCGAGGGTGGCACCACGCGCCCCGGCCCCTGGTCCGCGCGAAGGGCAGCAGGCAGGATCACAGCTCGGCCCCGGCCAGGTGAAGCTGGCGTTTGGCAATCCGCAGGACCCGCGCCGAGACCTGCCCCTTGGTCGCACGGATCAGGCCAAGATCGTGCGTCGCCATCAGCACCGCCTTGCCCATCCGGTTCAGCTCGACAAGCAACTGCAACAACTTCAGCGACATGTCCCAATCGACGTTTCCGGTGGGCTCATCGGCCAGAATCACGTCGGGTGCCATGATCACCGCGCGCGCAAGTGCAGCCCGCTGCCGCTCGCCACCGGACAGTTCGGGGGGCAGCGCCCCGGCCCGCGGCGCAAGCCCGACCCACCCCAGGAGATCGTCGAGGTTGCCGCGCTCGGCCGCCACATCGCGCCCGGCGACCTCCAGCGGCAGGGCGATATTGTCGGCAAGCGACAGGTGGTCGATGAACTGGCAGTCCTGGTGCACAACCCCGATGCGCCGCCGCGCACGGGCCACATCATCTCGGTCCATCGTGGCGGCATCCTTGCCGAACACCTCCACCCGGCCGGCCGAGGGCGTCAGTTCAAGGTAGCACAGCTTCATCAGCGTAGACTTGCCGGCCCCCGACGGCCCGGTCAGAAAGTGAAACGTGCCGGGCGCCAGGGTCAGGTCCACCCCTTGGAGCAGTGTTCCGTCCATCGGCGCGCCCTCAGGTTGAGACCACGCCGATTGCGCCGTTGAATCATAGGCATAGGCCACGTTCGACAGGGTGATCACGGCTCTTTCGGCTCTCGGCTTGCGGGCTTGGCACGCGGGGCAGGGCGGGAAATGTGATCGTTCTGCCCCGGATTGCCGGTCGGTTCAACGTCGCCGGCTGCCCGAACCCGCAAATCCTTTGTCATCCGACCGGGCCTCAGCCATAAAGCATGGAAACGATGAGCAGTGAACGAGCCGGATTGCTCCGGTACAGAGGACGATCATGAGGTTGACCTGCCCGAATTGCGGCGCGCAATACGCGGTGGATCCGGGAGTGATCCCGGCGGAAGGGCGCGACGTGCAGTGCTCCAGTTGCGGCCACACCTGGCTGCAGCTTCATCCCGATGCCGCCGGTCAGCCCGAGCCCGAGCCGCCCGTTGAGGAGGTGGCTCAGGTCCCCTCCACCGATCCTGAGGTGATGAACATCCTGCGCGAGGAGGCCGAACGCGAGCGCGCCGCCCGCCAGGCCGAGAGCGCCCCGTTCGAGGCGCAGCCCGAATTGGCGATGGAGCCGGCTCCTGCCGTCGAGGCCGTCGCGCAACCGGCGCCCGAGCCGCAGCCCGAGCTCCGCGCAACCCCGGTCTTCCCGGCCGACATGAGCGATGAGGAGCGGGCCCTGCGGGCCGCGCCGCGCCGCTCGCTTCTGCCGGATATCGAAGAGATCAATTCCACCCTCGGCCCGTCAGACGACGATGAGCCAGGGCCGATCGTGGCGCGGATGCGACGCGAACGCGAGAACCGTGGGCGACGGATCGGCTTTGCCATCGCCATTGGCACGTTTGCGATGCTGACAATCCTCTATTCGCAAGGGCCGCGTATCGCAGTGGCGGTGCCGGCGTTCGCGCCAGTCCTCACCGCCTATGTCGGGGCCGTGGACCGCGGGCGACTGTGGCTTGATGGGATGCTGCGTGCGGCCGTTGCCCCCGAGGGCGGCGCAAGCCCCAACGCCGTCGGCTCGATGCCGCAAACCGAGCGGACAGACAGCTAGGCTCGCCCAGCCGCCAGAGCGACCTTCGTCGCGCCGCCCTTAACTCCCGATAGACGACTGAGGGCCCCTGCCAGCGCGTGCCCAAGGCCCCTTGCAGCCCTTCGCGCACAAATATATCCCGCAAGGCGACGCTTGCGACAGAAACGTGCGAGGACATTCCATGAGCTTCCGGCCCCAGCCCCCGTCTCCCTCCGTGCCCAACCGCTGCCAGCTGTTCGGCCCCGGCTCGCGCCCCGCCGTTTTCGAGAAGATGGCCGCAAGCGCGGCGGATGTCGTGAATCTCGACCTCGAGGACAGTGTCGCCCCCGATGACAAGGACAGCGCGCGCGCCAACGTCGTTCAGGCGATCGGCGATATCGACTGGGGCAACAAGACCCTGTCGGTCCGGATCAACGGGCTCGACAGTGCCTACTGGTATCGCGACGTGGTGGATCTGATCGAGAAGGCGTCCGACCGGCTTGACCGGATCATGATCCCGAAGGCCGGATGGGCCCAGGACATCTATGCCGTCGACGCGCTCGTCAGTTCCGTTGAGGCCGCGATGGGGCGGACGAAGGCGCTCCAGTTCGAGTGCATTGTCGAGACGGCCGCGGGCATCTGCCATGTCGAGGAGATCGCCTCGGCCTCGCCGCGAATGACCGCGATCTCCATCGGCGCGGCCGATTTCGCCGCCTATATGGGGATGCAGACGACTGGGATCGGCGGGACGCAGGAAAACTACTATATGCACCACCAGGGCCAGAGCTATTGGCCCGACCCGTGGCACTGGGCAACGGCGAAGATCGTAGCCGCGTGCCGGACCCACGGCGTGCTCCCTGTCGACGGGCCGTTCGGCGACTTCTCCGACCCTGAGGGCTTCAAGGCGCAGGCGCTGCGCGTGGCGACGCTCGGGATGGTCGGCAAATGGGCAATCCACCCCAGCCAAGTGGAGATGGCAAACGAGGTCTTCACGCCGTCTCCGGAAAAGGTCCAGGAGGCCCGCGAAATCCTCGAGGCGATGGAGCAGGCCAAGGCCGAGGGCAAGGGCGCCACGACCTATAAGGGCCGCCTGATCGACATTGCGTCGATCAAGCAGGCCGAGGTGGTGGTGCGTCAGGCCGAGCTGATCACCGCCTAGCTCAGGGCGCGCCGCCTCAAACCCAACGGGCTCAGCACGTCAGTAGTTGCGCAGTCCGATCAGGCCGAACTCGCAGGCGCGGCGGCAATCTGTGGCATCGTGCCCGGCATCGTCCGCCACCATGACGCCATCCACGGCGCGTCCCTCGAAGCGCGGGTCGTCACACTCCCCGTCGAAGGGGAAGCCGCTTTCGTCGTCGCCCCACTGGATCATCTCGCAGCGGGTCGCGGCCAGCGAGTCCTCGAAATTCCAGATTCGCACGCGTTCAGACTGGTAGGCCAGGCTGCAATCGGTGGCATCGCGGGCCAATTGCTCCCAGTCGAGCGTGGTGGCCATGCCGGGGCCATAGAAGCGACGGTCGTCGCACTCCCCGTCATTGGCGTAGTCGCCGCTGTCATCGCCGAAGTCGATATTCTGGGCGATGGCGGGCAGCCCGCCGAGAGTGAGGCCAAAGACAAGAGCCCCTAGAATGATGCGCATAGACTGATCCCTCCCGTGGTCGGTCGGCCGGGGTGACGGGCGGGCCGAGCGCCCAATTTGTGCCGACCGCCAGCGGCCGCGATGCTTGCAATGCCTCAGAAAGGTGAACGCATTGTGGCCAATCACGAGTATCCTGAGCCGACTGCCATGTCTGTGTCATAGGGGTCCGGCACGGTTTGTGTAAATGGTGGTCATCTACGGATGGGGGGAGCGGAGTGATCCTGCGCGCGTCGGTTGTGGCGGCCGTTTTGACTGGTGGTGCGCTGAGCGCGGCCTCTGCCGCGGAGCCGGGCGCACCGACGGCACAGCACCGTCCCGTGGCACGACCGGTCGACAGCGTGCGATGCACCAACGATGGCGCGCTCTGCATCTCGCGCGCCTCCTATGCCCGGGATGCCTGCGGGGCGATTGAAGCCGCTGCAAAGGAAGCCGGGCTCGACCCGCATTTCTTTGCGCGTCTTCTGTGGCAAGAGAGCCGGTTCGACCCCTCGGCCGTGTCGTCCGCCGGGGCCCTCGGCATCGCGCAGTTCATCCCGGCCACGGCCGCCCGGCGTGGTCTGCGCGACCCGTTCAACCCCGCGGCCGCGCTCGTGGCCTCGGCCGACTACTTGGCCGAGCTCGAACGCGATTACGGCAACCTCGGGCTTGCGGCTGCCGCCTACAACGCGGGAGAAGCGCGGGTTGACGCGTTCCTTGCCCGCGGGCGGCGGCTGCCGGCGGAAACGCGTGACTACGTGCGCAGGATCACCGGACACGAGGCGGAGGTTTGGCACGAGGCGCCGCCCGAGGACCCGAACCTGAAGCTCAGGGGCGACACGCCGCTTCAGGAGGCGTGCCAGGCCATGGCTGCAGGTCGCGCGCCCGATGCCTTTCCCGATGCCCTCCGCCCGTCGCCGCGCCTGTCGCCCTGGGGCGTGATCCTTGCCTCCCATCGCTCTCGCGATATCGCGGCGGTTCAGGTCTCGCGTTTGCCTCGGGCCATGCTCGGGACCCACCGGATCGACTATGGGCGCGTGCGGATGCCGGGCCACGGGCGGCGCCAGATGACCGCGCAGATCGGCCGCCAGACGCGCGGCGAGGCGGACGCGCTCTGCCGCGAGCTCAAGAGGGCGGGCGTCGGCTGCCTGGTCTTGCGGAATTGACCGGCCGCTGAACCTAGCGGCTCTCGCGGGCGCCGATTGCAGAGCCCGCGCGGAACGTCCATATGTCACCCGCGAACGAAACGTGCGGGGCCATGAAGCAGTATCTGGAATTCGAGAAACCGCTGGCGGAGCTGGAAGGCAAGGCCGAGGAACTGCGGGCCATTGCGCGCTCCAGCGAGGAGACCTCGAGTGTAGAGGCCGAAGCGGCCGCGCTCGATGCCAAGGCCACTCAGATGCTCGCCGACCTCTACGGCAAGCTGACCCCCTGGCGGAAATGCCAGGTCGCCCGGCATCCCGACCGCCCGCACTGCACCGACTACATCGCGCAGCTCTTCACCGAATACACGCCGCTCGCGGGCGACCGCTGCTTTGCCGACGATACCGCGGTCATGGGAGGTACGGCGCGCTTCCGGGACCGGCCGGTCGTGGTCATCGGCCACGAGAAGGGCAACGACACCCACAGCCGGATCGAGCGGAACTTCGGCATGGCGCGGCCCGAGGGATATCGCAAGGCAATCCGCCTGATGGACCTTGCCGATCGCTTCGGCCTGCCGGTGATCACGCTCGTCGACACGCCCGGCGCCTATCCCGGCAAGGGGGCGGAAGAGCGCGGCCAGTCCGAGGCAATTGCCCGCTCGACGGCAAAGTGCCTGCAAATCGGAGTGCCCCTGGTCTCGATCATCATCGGCGAAGGCGGATCGGGTGGCGCGGTGGCCTTTGCCACGGCGAATCGGTTGGCGATGCTGGAACACGCGATCTACTCTGTGATCTCGCCCGAGGGCTGCGCGTCGATCCTGTGGAAAGACGCCGAGAAGATGCGCGAGGCGGCCGAGGCACTGAGGCTCACCGCGCAGGATCTGCACGAACTCGGTGTAGCCGACCGGATCGTGCCCGAACCCACAGGAGGCGCGCAGCGCCACCGCAACACCGTGATCGCGTCGGCGGGCGAGGCCATTGGCGAGATGCTGGACGAGCTTGCTGGGATGGACGGACCCGCGCTCGTCGCCGACCGCCGCCGCAAGTTCCTCGAAACGGGCGGCAAGTGGCTCGCCGCGTGAGCCCGGGCTGGACACTTTCGCTCATCCCGTGAGGCGTCGCGCATCCAGCGTGTCAATAAGCTTCAGGGCGACCTCGGCCGCCGTCTCTCTGCTTTCGCCGGTGATCAAAAGACCGTCTTCCACCACAATCGGCGGGTCGTCTTCGGCTGCGCGCTGCAAGAGCGCCCCTGCAGCATCGAGCCGGGCCGCAGGGGCCTCCGCCCCCGACGGATAGGTCGCAGGGTCGAGATCGCCGTCGGCCAGGGTCGTCACCCGCCGGCCGGCAACGAAGCTGCGCCCCTCCTCGTCGCGAAGGCCCGCGAGCGCGGCCGCACCCCGCCCGATGGCCGCAATGATGGCCGAACGTCGCGTCGCCGCGGACAGGAGCGCGGCGAGGGGCTCGGACGCGTAGAGATCCCACGGCACGCCGGTGCCGTCGGCAATCAGAACCGCGTCCCACGCCTCAGGGTCGATCTGGTGAAGCGGCGCGCCTGTCGACAGCGCCGTCACCGCGGCCTCGTCGCCAAGAAACATCTCGACGGCGCCAAAGCGCTCGCCCGAGGCGCCGTTCTCGGCCGTCGCTGCATCGCCGGGCGGCTTGCCGCCAAGGGGGCTGGCGAACCCCACCTCCACGCCAGCGCCTCGCAACCGCCAATAGGGTGCGGCGACGCTCAGCCAGTCGAACCCGATTTCGGGCCCCTCGCCGGTGGGAATGTCGACGGGCACCTCGCCGGTCGAGGTGATGATCATGAGAACGGTGCGTGGCATCGGGCCCCCTTTGCGCTTGAGATAGCAGCGGTGTCGGTCCCTGCCCAGCCGGTGCCGTTCGCACGCCCTTTCCCTTACGACCGGGCATGTTAGGGATAAGGGGCGGCGCGACGCCGGGGAGAAGGAGCATGGCCATGATCGAAACCCCCTACCTTCTGTTTCTTGGCGATGCGCCCGACCCGCTTGCAGCCAAGGTGGCACAGGGCATCCGCGACTGGCGGCCCGAACACGCCGTCGGCCAGTACCGGATGGAGGGCTGCAAGGCGGATATGAACCTGCCCGACATGACCCTCGAGGAGGGGTTGCAGGCCGGCGCCAAGACGCTGGTAATCGGGGTTGCCAACCGCGGCGGTGTCATCTCGCCGGCCTGGCGGCACGTGCTGACCGAGGCACTCCTGAAGGGCTACGATCTGGCCTCGGGGCTGCACAACCTGTTGCGGGACGAGCCGGAACTCGTCGAGGTGGCCAAGGCCGAAGGGCGAACGCTGCATGACGTGCGGGTGCCGAGCGTTCCGTATCCCATTGCGAACGGCGAAAGACGGGCGGGCAAGCGCTGCCTCGCCGTCGGGACGGATTGCTCGGTCGGAAAAATGTACACCGCGATGGCGATGGACCGCGACATGCAGGAGCGCGGGATGAAGGCCACATTCCGGGCCACGGGGCAAACGGGGATCCTGATCACCGGCGACGGCGTGCCGCTCGACGCGGTGATCGCCGATTTCATGGCCGGTTCGGTCGAATGGCTGACGCCCGACAACGAGCCCGATCACTGGGACCTCATCGAAGGGCAGGGGAGCCTGTTCCACCCCTCGTTCTCGGGCGTGACGATGGCCCTCATTCATGGCGGACAGCCCGACGCGCTGATCCTGTGCCATGAGCCGACCCGGGCCCATATGCGTGGCCTCCCGGGCTATGGCCTGCCGACCCTGGAGGAAGTGCGCGACCTGTCGCTGGCCTGCGCGCTGCGGGTCAATCCCGGCTGCAAGGTCGTGGGGATCTCGGTCAACACCCAAGCCATGGGCGAGGACGAGGCGCAGGGCTATCTCGCCCGAACCGAAGACCGCCTCGGCCTGCCTGCGACCGACCCTTACCGCTATGGCGCCGGTAAGCTCGTGGATGCCCTTGCCGAAATGGGCTGAGGTCACGAGCTGCTGACGAAGGGCGGCTGCAAACCGGGAGACGCGCGATGATCCGAATGTCGGTCGAACGAGAGGTCTTTCGCCTCGCGCAGGCCTTTACCATCTCGCGCGGCAGCCGCACCGAGGCAAAGGTGCTGACGGCCCATGCAACAGACGATGGGGTAGAGGGCCGCGGCGAATGCGTGCCCTACGCCCGCTACGGCGAGAGCCTCGACAGTGTGGCCGCGCAGATCGCGGATGCGGCGGCTGAGGGCCTGACCCGCGCCAACCTGCAAGAGCGGCTCTCGCCGGGTGCGGCGCGAAACGCCATGGATTGCGCGCTGTGGGATTTGGAGGCCAAGCGCGCCGGCCGGCCGGTCTGGTCTCTCGCGGGCCTGCCGGAGCAAGGCCCTGTGGTCACGGCCTACACCTTGTCGCTCGATACGCCGGACGCGATGCGGGCCGCGGCCGAGGCCCATGCCCATCGCCCGCTTCTGAAGATCAAGCTCGGCACGCCGGATGACATGCCCCGGCTCGAGGCGGTCCGCGCTGGTGCCCCGGAGGCCCGCATCATCGTGGACGCCAACGAGGGCTGGTCCCGCGAGGTCTATGCCGATCTGGCCCCTCATCTCGCGCGGCTGGGTGTCGCGCTGGTGGAGCAGCCGGTTCCCGCGGGCGAAGACGAGGCCCTGCGCGGGCTCGACCGCCCGGTGCCGCTCTGCGCCGACGAGAGCGTGCATGACCGCGCCTCGCTGCCCGGCCTCGCCGGGCTCTACGACGTCGTCAACATCAAGCTCGACAAAGCAGGCGGGCTGACCGAAGCGCTGGCCATGCGCGCCGCGGCCGAGGCGATGGGTTTTGGCATCATGGTGGGCTGCATGGTTGGATCGTCCCTCGCCATGGCGCCCGCTGTGCTCTTGGCGCAGGGCGCTGCCGTTGTCGATCTGGACGGCCCGCTGCTTCTTGCGGAGGACCGGGATCCACCGCTCACCTACGACGCGGCGGGCGTGCATCCCGCTGTGCCAGCCCTCTGGGGTTGATTGTGCCGGACCATGTCGTCGTCTTCGATTGCGAGCATCTGACCGAGCGAGGCGCGCCGGGCAGGTTTTGGTGCGGCCCGGATGATCCCGATCCACTGCTTGTCCAGATCGGCGCGGTTCGGCTGTCGCTCGCCGGAGACTTTCCCTTGGAGGCGACGTTCGAACGGCTTGTCGAGCCCGTGGGGCGCACCGGCCCTGTTCCCTTGCCCGCGTTCTTCACGCAGTTGACGGGGATCACGCAGGAGAGGCTGAGCGAGGAGGCTCGGCCGCTCGCAGACGCGCTCGACGATTTCGCCGCCTTTTGCGGGAGCGCCCCGATCTTCAGCTGGGGCAAGGACGAGATCACGTCGCTTGCCCCGGCCTGTTTCGTGGCCGGCCTTGTCTGCCCTCTCCCTGCGACGCGGTTCCACAACGCCGCGGGCCTGCTGCGCGCGAGCGGGGAGCCCCTGGAGACGGTCCATGGCCTGCGTAGCCACACGATCGCGGCGCATTTCGGCCTCGCGCCGGAGAAGGCCCATGACGGGCTCGGCGATGCGCGTGCCGTGGCACGGGTCCTGCAACATCTGTTGCGCGGCGGTGCGCTGACGCCCGAGATGCTCGGCCACCCTTGACCTCGCCGGCGCTTGCCGCGAAGTGACCAACCGAACCCGGAGGAGAGACGCCCATGTCCCGCATCGTCTATGTCAACGGCGCCTACGTGCCGGAGGAGGAGGCCAAGGTCTCGATCTTCGACCGGGGGTTCCTCTTTGCCGATGGCGTCTACGAGGTGACGAGCGTCATCGACGGCAAGCTGGTGGATTTCGACGGCCACGCCAAGCGGCTCTGGCGCTCGCTGAGCGAGCTCGACATGGCTGCGCCAGTGGACGAGGCCGAGCTCTTGTCGATCCACCGTGAACTGGTCGCGCGCAACGAGGTGGACGAGGGGCTCGTCTACCTGCAGGTCACGCGCGGCGAGGCCGACCGCGACTTTGCCTACCCCGAGGGAGCCGCGCCAACGCTTGTCCTGTTCACTCAGTCAAAGAAAGTGGTCGAGAGCGGAGCCGCTGAGACCGGCATCAAGGTCATATCGATCCCCGACCAGCGGTGGGGCCGGCGCGACATCAAGACGGTCCAACTTCTCTACCCCGCCATGGGCAAGATGATGGCCAAGGCTGCGGGCGCCGACGATGCCTGGATGATCGAAGACGGCGCCGTGACCGAGGGCACCTCCAACAACGCCTATATCGTGAAGGGCGGCAAGATCATCACCCGGCACCTCGGCACCGAGATCCTCCACGGGATCACCCGCGCCGCCGTGCTGGAGTTCGCGCGTCAGGCCCAGATGGAGGTCGAGGAGCGCCCCTTCACCATCGAGGAGGCCAAGGCGGCCGACGAGGCCTTCATCACCTCCGCCTCGACCTTTGTCATGCCTGTGGTCGAGATCGACGGCGAGACTGTCGGTGACGGCAAGCCCGGCCACGTCGCTCAACGTCTCCGCGAGATCTACATCGACGAGAGCCGCAAAGTGGCGGTCTGACCGCCTAGGACCACACTGCGAGCCGGGCGATGGCGCCGGGTCTCGGCCCGTCCCGTCAACCTGGAACCGGCAGGGTGGCGCGTACATTTTCGACTGGAGGTTCGGGCGACCGGTGGCGCGGTGGCTCATCACGCTGCCTATTCTCGCTGTGATCCCGTTCATCTTGTTTGATGTCTGCCGGTGATCTACGTCGCGTCGATGCCCCAACCCATCACATCCGACTGTAACGGGCGCGCAGAGCCGATCACGCAAACCATGCGCGGGGCGATCGTTCAGATGATGCCGCTTCAGGCGCCCTTGCGTCGCGCCAGCAAGACGGCGCTGCCCATGATCAGCGCGGCGCCCGTGGCCCCGATCCCGTCTGGCACCACGCCATAGAGCAGCGCGTCATAGAGCGCCGCGAAGACCAGGACCGAGTAGAAGGCCGGGATCACGGCGCTCGCCTCGCCCCGGCGCATCGCCTGGATGAACATGCTTTGCCCCGTCACCATTACTGTCCCGAGGGTCGCCAGCAGGAGCCATTGGAGGGGCGAGGGCCAGGACCAGACGAAACTCGCGGCGACGAGCGACACGGCTCCGCCGATCAGGTTGTTGATCAGCAGGATGCGCACGGGCGGCTCCCGGTCGCTCAACCGCTTGATGAAGATCGATTCGAGCCCGAAGAGCGCGGCGGCGGCCAGTGCAAAAAGCCCCGCGATCTGGAACGCATCGGTCCCGGGGCGCAGCACGAGGAGCGCGCCGGCCAGCGCGAGCCCCGCGGCTGTCAGGCGAACAGGCCCCAGCCGCTCCCGCAGCATCAGCGCGGCGAGCCCCATGGTCACAAGTGGGCTGAGAAAGCTGACCGCGGTGGCTTCGGCCACGGGCATCCGGGCGACGGCGGCGAACATCGCCGTGACCCCGAGACAACCACAGAGCGAGCGGGCGAGATGGAGGTCCCACTGCGCGCCGGTCAACGTCGGCCGCATCGCAGGGCGCACGGCGAGCAACACGGCAAGGGCACAAAGGGCGAAGACGAACCGGCCGGCGCTCACCTGAAAAGGGTGAAGGCCAGACGCGCCAGCGGCATCAGCCCCAAGCGCCTTCGCCATAAGAGAGGTCGCGGCCACCAGGGCGCCCGCCCCGAGCATGAAGGCAATCGCCGCCCTTTGCGGCGCAGGCAGTGATGGGGCACGCATGTCCATGGGCGAGGCCATATGCCATCTGCCACGGTCGCGACAGATCGCCGGGTCGGCTTTCTCAATTCAAAACGCGTGCCCGAAGCCGGGACGTTCCGCGTGCGGACTACGGCTCGTTGCCTGGTGCGCGTGGCGCTTTGACGAGGGCTGCGATCAGCACCGCGCCCGCCACGGAAAAGAGAAAGAGGTTCGATTCGATCCCGAGGATGCGCACGGCCACGCCGTTGGGGTCAACCAATGCCCCGCCATAGAGCGGCGCCGTCAGAAACGCGGCAAAGAATCCGGCTACGTAGAGCAATCCGATCACGATCGGCAGGACCATCTCGTCACGCAGCCACAACAAGTACAGGCTGACCAGGGCCATGCCGGCGCCGAAAAACAGAAACCATGCGCCATGCACGCGGGCATGGGCGCTCCAGCCTTCATTCAGAAGATGGGTTTCGTTCATGTCGGCAATGGCGGGCACGATGCCATAGAACAGGGTGACGAGCGTCACGACGCCTTTCCAGATCAGTCTCATCGGTGTTTGGTCTCCTTGGACGGCACCGAAAGAAACGGTTGCACGTCGCGGCTGGCGGCGAGCCACGACATGTTGGCGCATCGGGCCGGCTAGAACGGAGCGACCGCCTCAAAGGTCACCCAGGCGCCGCCGTCGGGATGCCGGAGACGCAGGCACTCGGCGTGGAGCATCAGGCGCCGGGCATTCGCATCCTCCGCCGGGCCGTAGAGCGGGTCGCCCAGAATCGGATGGCCGATTTCAGCCAGGTGCACGCGAAGCTGGTGGCTGCGCCCCGTCTCCGGTTCCAAAGCGAGCCGGGCGCTGCCGTCTTGGTCGCGCGACAGCACGCGCCACCGGGTTCGGGCGGGTCTACCGTTGGCATGGCACACCATCTGGCGTGGCCGATTGGGCCAATCGGCCGTCAGCGGCAAGTCGATCTGTCCGGCGTCGGCGTCCGGATGCCCGGCGACCCGGGCGACATAGCGCTTCTCAAGGTGCCGACGTTCGAACTGAAGGCCGAGATGGCGCTGCGCGTGGGCCGACCGGGCAAACACCATCACGCCCGACGTGTCCCGGTCGAGCCGATGGACGAGACGCACATCCGGGTCTTCGCCTTGAAGTCGAGCAAGCAGGCAATCGGCCAGAGCCTCGGTCTTTCCCGGCACCGACAACAGGCCGGCCGGCTTGACCGCGACAAGAAGGGACGCGTCGGTCCACAGGCGTTCTGTTGGGCCAAGGGGAGGATGGTAGGCGGCGCTCATGGGCGGTGACCGTGTATCGCTCGGCGCCGCGGGCGTCCATCGGTGCTGGGTCCTATCATGGGGCGACGCCAGACGCGAACCTGCGGCTTGCGCGTCGCTTCCGCCCGAGCGTCCGGTCGGGCGAAGGAGTGGGGTGTCACCCCTTGGATCGCGCTCTTTTCCGCAGCCTTCCACGCCGAGATCGCCACTGCATCACGGCGGCCTCACGACACGACCCTAGCGTGCCCGACATTCCATGCCGGCGAAAACCAACGACCCCGCCGGACCGATTGAGTGAATGCACATTGCTTGGGAGGGCCGACCATGGCGCTCAGATCACTGTCGGAACGCATCGTTCAGACGGTCCTCTATGAGATCGGCGGCCTGCTGCTTGCTGCGCCCCTCTACAGCCTGATCTTCGGCGCCGGCGCGGCGCAATCGGTTCTGCTGATGGTGGTGCTGAGCGTTCTGTTTCTGATCTGGCAGCCGCTGCACAACTCCCTTTTCGACCGTCTCGAATGGCGCTTCGCGCGCCGTGTGGCGAGTGACCGGCCGCCGGCCCTCCGGATCGTCCATGCCCTGTCGCTGGAAGTGACCTCGATCATCGTCACCTTGCCCGCCATTATGCTGATCGGCGGCCACGGCTTGTGGGAGGCGGTGGCGCTCGATCTCGGATTGTCGGCTCTCTACGCCGCCTACGCCTTTGTCTTCCACCTCGCCTATGACCGCTGGCGCCCGGTCGCAGGCCGGCCGCTCCGTTCTGAAGAGATCGCATGACCCACGAGACCGAGACTTTTGGCCTGCACCTCATGCTCGATGGCTACGAGGCCGACCCGGCGCTTCTGTCGGACAAACGCGGCCTCTACCGCCAACTCACGCTTGTGCCCGAGGCGCTTGGCATGCACCGGATCGCCGCGCCGCTCGTCGTCGAGGTCGGGCCGCTGAACCGCAAGGATCCCGGCGGCCTGTCGGGCGTGGCGCTTATTGCCGAGAGCCATATCAGCTTTCACACCTTTCCCTCGCGCCGGTTCGTCACGATTGATGTCTACACCTGCCAGAACGACATGGATTGCCGGGCGGTGACGGCGTCGTTGGTGGCTGCCTTCCGGATCGGCAGCTGGGATGTGCATGTTCAGCCGCGTGGCCTGCGCTATCCAACGGCCGACCGCCCCGCGCCCGAGGCTCTGCCCGTATTGCCGGGCGCCCCGGGGCCGCATCCAGAGGGCCTTCGCTAGCCCCGCGGTGCGGCCGCCAGTGCGCTTCCGCCGAGCGCCACGCCGTAGAGTATGAAGCACCCGGCAAGCACGCGCCTCACCACAAGGTTGCCAAGCGCGCCAAGCGCCATCCGGCCGAGCGCCGCACCCAGGAGCGTGTATCCGGTATAGCTCAGCGTCGTCAGCGTCAGCGCCGTCGGGACGATCACGCCCATCTGCTCCCAGACCGGCACATCGGGCTGCACGAACTGGGTGAATGCCGCCAGGTAGCCCGCCAGGCTCTTGGCATTCACCGTCGCGATCAGAAGCGCGCGGAAATACACATGCGCGATGGTTTGTGGCCCTTCGTCGTCCCCCGATCCCAGCGGCGCCCGCGCCCGCCGCCACCCACGTATCCCAAGCCAGATCAGCACCGCTGCGCCCACGAGACGCGCCCAAAAGAACGCGCCCGGTGCGGCAAGGATCAGCGCGGCGACGCCCGCGGCCGACAGCAACAAAAACGCCGTCGCCTGGGTCAGGATCGCCGTCACCCCCACCATGGCGCGGCCGAAGGGCAGGCGCATCCCGTTCTCAATGCAATTGGCCGCGTTCGGCCCCGGCGTGGTGACGAAGAGGGCCCAAAAGGTCGCGAAGACAAGCCAACCTTCGAACGTCACCGTCGGCCGCCTTCCGCCCCGGTCAGACGTCCGTGCGCACGAAGGGTGGTGCTAGAAGGACTATGGGCGCGCGTCATGGCGGCATAGGGCGACGCGCTTCGGGGATCGTCAAGCCGGCCCTCACTGGCATGCGAGCCGCACGCGTGCTGTTCTACGGGGCGTTGCGCTGCGACGGATCACGGTCGAAGGCGGGCGTCGGCGCGGCACTCGCCCGCTGTCGCGACGCGGCTTCGCTCCACCACGCCAACTGCGAGAAGGTGCGCCCAAGATAGCCGCTCCATCGCTCGGCGTCGGCGTCGGGCAGGTAGCGTCCCTCCGCGTCGAACACCTCGTGCGCCTTTGGCACATGGATCATCGCCGAGACCGGCAAGCAGCCCAGTTCGCTGAGAAAGGTGCGCATGCTCACGGCGGCCCGCGCGCCGCCCCATTGCCCGGCCGAGTATGTCACGATCGCGCTGGGCTTGAACGAAAACAGCGAGCTTCCGAAGTGGTTCAGCAGGTCGGCAAGGGCGGGGCTCATGGAGTGGTTGTATTCGGGGCTGACCATGACGAAACCGTCGGCCTCGGCGATCGCGGTGGCGGCCTGTTCGAGCCTCTCTGGAGCGCGTCCCTTGGCATAGGCGAAGTGTGGCTTGAACGGCGTCGGTGGATCCAGCTCTAGAGGATCGATCAGATCGGGCTCCAAACCGGCTTGACGCAGATGCGCCACGCACGCCGCTGCGACCCGGGCACCGAGGCGCGCGGGGCGGCGCGGCGCGCTCTCTCGCACCGAACCGAGAAAGACTAGGATCTTCATGGACAGCCCCTCTCTCATTCGACCCGCCACGGCGTGGGTGTCGCCGACTTTGACCTAGTCCCCATCCCGGAGGACGATGCATGTTCGCGGCCGGTCGCCGCGCCGCCCCACTCAGACGCCGGGTGTCGGGCCGTCCGTCAGGGGCGCTCCAAAGCCATCGCCATCCCCTCGCCCCCGCCGATGCAGATTGCCGCGACCCCGCGCGCTGCCCCCCGCGCTTCCATCGCATGCAGAAGGGTCACGAGGATGCGCGCCCCCGAGGCCCCGATCGGATGGCCAAGCGCACAGGCGCCACCGTTCACGTTCATCTGCCCATGGGCGATGCCGAGCTCCCGCATGAACGCCATCGGCACGACGGCAAACGCTTCGTTCACCTCCCAAAGATCGACACTGTCGACGCTCCATCCCAGCCGGTTGAGCAGCTTCCGCGCCGCCGGGATCGGAGCCGTTGGGAACAGTCCAGGCGCCTGGGCGTGGCTCGCATAGCCTCGGATCACCGCGCGCGCCGGCAGCCCGGAGGTGGCCGACGCGACAACCAGCGCCGCCGCACCGTCAGAAATCGAGGATGAGTTGGCCGCCGTCACCGTGCCCTCCGGGCGGAACGCGGGCTTCAGGTGCGGGATCTTGTCGGGACGAGCAGACTGGGGCTGTTCATCCTCGGCCACGATGGTCTCGCTTTTGCGGGTGCGCACGGTCACGGGAACGATCTCTGGCCGAAAGGCGCCCGTGCGTGTTGCCTCCAGGGCCCGCGAGAGCGACGCGAGGGCATACTCGTCCTGCGCGGCGCGGGTAAACTGGAATGCCTCGGCGCAGTCCTCGGCAAACGTTCCCATAAGGCGCGGCTCGCCCTGAGGCCCGCGCTCATAGGCGTCTTCCAGGCCGTCGCGAAACATCGAATCGACCACCTCGCCATGGCCAATGCGCGCCCCGCCCCTCTGCTGCGGCAGCAGGTAGGGCGCACGCGTCATGCTCTCCATCCCGCCCGCGAGCACGGTTGCGGCCTGCCCGGCCGCAATCCGGTCATGGGCCATGGCCACCGCGGCCAGACCCGAGCCGCACATCTTGTTGAGCGTCGTGGCCGGAACCGATTCGGGCAGCCCGGCGGCAAAGCCGACCTGGCGAGCCGGGGCCTGGCCCTGACCTGCCGGCAGCACGCACCCAAAGATCGCTTCCTCCGCCGTCGCGCCACCGGCGCTATCCAGCGCAGCACTCGCGGCGGCACTGCCTAGCTCCACCGCCGAGACTCCTGTGAACGCACCCTGAAAGCCACCCATGGGCGTGCGCGCCGCGCCCGCAATGATCACGTCGTCCATGTCCGTCCTCCTCACCCGCCCCTGCATACCGAATGGTAACGAATATGGTCCAGCATCCGGTGCGAGACATGGCTCAGGGAGCGAAGCGTATGAATTTGAGGTCTGAGCATCGGGATGGCCTTCTGGAAATCACGGTTGAGGCCGAGCGCATCGACGCTGCCAGTGCAATCCAGTTCAAGGATAGAATGCGCGAACTGACGCGTGAAGGCCCGGATCGCGTCGTGCTCGATATGGCTGCGGTCGACTTTATCGACAGCTCCGGCCTCGGTGCCATTGTGTCTGCGATGAAGGGCCTCGATGGCGGGAAGCGCCTTCAGCTTGCGGCGCTATCGCCCAAAGTTCTGAAGGTTCTGCGCCTCACGCGCATGGACTCGGTCTTTACGATCTACGCGTCCATCGAGGCGGCCCGACAGGCCGATGCCGACGCCGCTTGATTGCCGAGGTCTCGTCCCTGGCCGCATCACCGAACAGAGCATGCTGCACCTCCGCTCTTGGTCACATCTGGGCAAGGTCGGGCTGCATGCGTTCCCGATTGGAGATGAGCGATGACGGCGCCTGAACCGACATCCGCAGCAATCGGGCCCAACGATCGACAGCACACGGATCCTGCTGCCCCCGGGCACATGAAGGATGACAAAGCCACCTCTTCGCCGGAGGTGGCGTTTGGGGCCATGCCCTCGCGCGGCACACCAGAAAACCTGGTAGGCGGATCGGGCGACGAGAGCTCCGACGCTGCCTCGCGGCCGCGCGAGGCCGGCGCGGAGCCTGGGCCAATGGCCCGCTGGGGACATCTCATTCATGGCCCCGAGCTCCCGCGCGACGTGTTTGCCGCGGACA
Source organism: Pseudomonadota bacterium (assembly GCA_039822045.1). Classification (GTDB taxonomy): domain Bacteria; phylum Pseudomonadota; class Alphaproteobacteria; order Rhodobacterales; family Rhodobacteraceae; genus HLUCCA09. The sequence goes on from JBCBMY010000003.1 coordinate 137,890, forward strand.
TCGCCGAAGGATCCGAGCCGCTCTGCCCGACCCTGGTGGAACATGTGCGCGCCAGATCGATTGCCGTACGCCACGCCCTTGCCCGGGTGTGCAACGCCCTGATGGCGCTTGGTCTCGGCGAGGACGATGCCGGCAGCCTGGAACTGATCCTGGCGGAGGCGATGAACAACACTGTCGAACACGCCTACGGCACCATGGATGGCGGTGAAGGCGGCTGGATCGCGCTCGAGGTCGATTTTCTCAGCGATTGGGTGATCTGCCGACTGACGGACTGCGGCAAAGCCATGCCTGGCAGCATTCCTGAGCCGCAAAAGGCGACGCCGGTCGACATTCCACGATCCGATCTGCCTGAGGGCGGTTTCGGATGGCTCCTCATTCATGAGCTGACCGAGCATCTCGTCTATCGCCGCTGGGCTGAGATCAACACACTGACCTTTGCCATGCGTCTTCAGCCGGCCGGCTGACGCAAGCGAAACACCGGGCTGTCGGTTGCCCGTGCAGCAGGGCCTTCGCGGCATCGCGCCGGCAGACGCACAGCCGGCCGACGCGGGTTGCCGAGTGCAGGAGGCCGCTCGCACTCGGGTGATCCGTCACCACCCCAGTTCGGCCAGATTTGCGCCCGGAACGGGTCAGGTTCGCGACCGGCACCCCGGCTTCGATTCTGCGCCGGGATCGGCCCCGTCGGAACCGCTTTGCCCTCGACACAGCCGCGGCCAGCAGAACTCGAGTGCGCTATTCAACCCAAGATTGTAAGGCGTTGGCCCTCACTCAATCGCACAAACGGCAACGATGTCTAAACGCGCCTGTCCAAGCTCAAATGCGAGCCGAATCCATCCAATCCGAGCCTGGGGGCATGCCCCGAAATCGCCCCATTCCGTCCCAACCGGGGCCATCCGTGATCGCGATATCGAGAGCGTAGCTGCAAAGGCTTCCCTCGGCGTCGCGCGTTAATTGCCCCCACCCAGTGCGCGGCGCCGAGGTCTTTCCTCCACCGCTGAGTTCGCTAGGTTTCCCGCTTCAGAACGAGGAGAAATCTATGCGGGACTTTCACTTGCCCGGCCGATCGACCGTCTATGCCGAGCGGGGCATGTGTGCGACGTCTCACCCGCTGGCGGCCGCCACCGCGATTGACACGTTGAAGGCGGGCGGCAACGCCGTGGACGCAGCGATCGCCGCGGCGGTTTTGCTCGGCATCTGCGAACCCCAGATGACAGGGATCGGCGGCGACGCCTTCGCCCTTGTCCATCCAGGACCCGACCAGCCGATCCATGCGCTTAATGCCTCTGGCCGGGCACCGGCGGCCCTGGCGGCCGCGGCCCTGCGGGCGCGGGGGTTCGAGACGATGCCGACCGACATCCCCGAGGCCGTTACGATCCCCGGCGCGGTCGACGGGTTCTTTGCCCTCTCGGGCCGGTTCGGCCGTCTCGGAATGGACCGCCTCCTTGCGCCGGCAATCGACTACGCGGAGCGAGGCGTGCCCGTCGCGCCGCGCACCGCGTTCGATTGGGCCGATGAAGCGGACCGGCTTCAGGGCGCCGGGATCAACTACTTTCTCCGCGATGGGCGGGCTCTGCGGCCCGGCGAGGTCTTTCGCGCACCCGAGCAGGCGCAGGCCCTCCGTCGGATCGCCGCTCAGGGGCCGGCCGCCTTCTACGAAGGTGAGGTCGCTGAGGACATGCTCGCGGGCCTCGGGCCAGACGCGCCGCACCGGCTCGAAGACTTCGCCGCCGGCGTCGGTGGCAGCGATTGGGGTGAGCCCGTGACCGGCCGCTACAAGGGATGGGAGATCGTGGAGCACCCGCCCAACGGCCAGGGCGCCGCGGCGCTCCTGCTCCTCGATATCATCGCGCGGCTCAAGATCGAAAATCTCGACCCGCTGGGCGCCGCCCGCGCGCATCTGGAAGCCGAGGCCACCAAGCTTGCCTACGACGCCCGCAACCGGCTGCTGGCCGATCCAGCCCATATGCCAGATCCCGCCGCGCTCCAGGCGCCTGGGCTTGCATCCGAACTCGCGGCGACCATCGATCCCACCCGCGCGCTGCCGCCCGGCCTCGCGCAAGAGGGCGCACCGCACCGCGACACGATCTATATCACTGTGGTCGACGAAAACCGGATGGCGGTTTCGCTCATCTATTCGATCTTCGCCAGCTTCGGCACGGGGATTGCGAGCCCAAAGTTCGGCATTCTCATGCACAATCGCGGATCGGGCTTCTCGCTGAGCGCGGGCCACCCCAACGAGGCCGCGGGCGGCAAGCGCCCGATGCATACGATCATCCCCGGCATGGTGCGGCAGGGCCCCCACATGGGCCTGAGCTTCGGCGTGATGGGCGGGCCCTATCAGGCGGCCGGCCATGCACGGCTCATCACCAATCTCGTCGATTACGGGATGGAACTGCAGGACGCGCTCGACGCGCCGCGAACCTTCGCGTTCGACGGCGCGCTCCGGGTGGAGCGTGGATATTCCGATGCCGTGCGCGCCGACCTTCGGGCCCGCGGCCATGAGGTGGTCGTTCCCGACGCGCCGATCGGCGGAGCTCAGGCAATCGCCATCGACGGCGTGACGGGCCTGCTCACGGCCGCCTCAGACCCCAGAAAGGACGGTATCGCCCTGGGCTACTAGGGCAGATCGGGCGCCGCCGCCGCGCGCGCCACGCGCGCGCGGCCGGGCCCAACGCGGGGAGACGGCCGCGTCAGCGGCCGTCGACACGGGGCGGGAGCCTCCCGGGCGCCGTCAGGCGCAACCCTTACTCGGCGGCCAGATCCTCGGGCCAGCCGCTGACCGCCTTGACCTCGCAGAACTCGTCGAGCCCCCAAACACCCCCCTCGCGTCCATTCCCGGACTGCTTGACGCCGCCAAACGGAGAGCCTGCGCCGCGGCCCTGCCCGTTCATTTCGATCATCCCGGCGCGCAGCAGCCGGGCGAGCCGCGCCCGCCGCGCCCCGTCGGAGCTTTGAACATAGTTGGTCAGGCCATAGGGCGTGTCGTTGGCGATCTCGACGGCTTCGGCTTCGCTCTCGAACGGGATGATCGACAGGACGGGCCCGAAGATCTCCTCGCGCGCAATCGTCATGTCGTTGGTGACATCGGCAAATACGGTCGGCCGCACATAATAGCCGCGGTTTAGGCCCTCGGGCCGCCCGGTTCCGCCAGCCACAAGGCGCGCGCCCTCGTCGAGACCGGCCTGGATCAGGCCTTGCACCTTGGTCCACTGGGCCTCGCTCACAAGCGGACCGATATGGCGCCCCTCCTCGTGGGCGCTCGCAACCGATGTCTTCTCGGCTGTCTCGCGGGCAATCTCGACCGCATCGTCATAGATCGACCGCTCGACAAGCATCCGCGTCGGCGCATTGCAGCTCTGGCCGGTATTGTTGAAGCAATGGCGCGCCCCCCGCTTCACTGCCGCCCCATCGGCATCGGCAAAGATCAGGTTCGCGCCCTTGCCGCCCAACTCCAGGCTCACCCGCTTCAGCGTGTCGGCCGCGGCCTTGGTGATGGCGATGCCGGCGCGCGACGACCCGGTGAACGAGATCATGTCGATGTCGGGGTGCAGCGACATCTGGGTGCCCACCCCCACACCGTCGCCCTGCACCATGTTGAACACGCCCTTCGGCCAGCCGGCAGCATCCACCATCTCGGCGAAGAGCGCCGACGACAGCGGGGCAATCTCGGACGGTTTCAGCACCATCGTGCAGCCCACAGCAGCGGCATAGGCCACCTTCAGCGACACTTGGTTCATCGGCCAGTTCCAGGGCGTGATCATGCCCACGACCCCGATCGGCTCGTGAACGATCCGGTCGGTCGGCGCGTGGTCACCCAGCGGGCGCACTTGGGCAAAGGCCTTGGCCGCCGTGATCGCATTGCCGATATGCCAGGTGCCCGAAGGCACCTGCTGGCTGCGCGACCAGTCGATGGGCGCCCCCATCTCAAGGCTCATCGCTTCGGCCATCTCCTCGGCGCGCGCCTCATAGGCTTCGAGCAGCTTCTCGAGATAGCGTATGCGTTCGCCCATGCTCAACGCCGCCCAGCCGGGGAAGGCGCGGGTCGCGGCGGCCACAGCCGCGTCGGTGTCGGCCCGGTCGCCGAGCGAGATCACGGCGACCTCTTCTTCGGTCGACGGATCGATCACCGGGAAGTCGCGGGCCACCGCCGGGCTCACCCAGGCGCCGTCGATATAGAACTGTCGCTTGTCGATCATCTTGTGCCCTCCCCTGAGGATTCGAGGTTTGCGCGGGACACTGTCACCACCCGAGCTCCGCCGCAACGGGGCGGAATCGGGGCGGATCCGCGGTGCCCTTGCGGCAGGCTTGGACAGGGGCAGATCGAATCTTCTTTTACCTGTGTCCGAAAGGCACTAGCGCCGCCCCTTAACCTTCGCGAAACAGTTTGAGTGCTTCAAGAAAACCTGTCGAGCAGCGAACAGACAGAGCTTGGAGACATTCGATGACGACCCGACGCCAGTTTCTCGGCCACACAGCTGCCGTGACGGGAAGCTTTATTGCCGCGCCTGCATTCCTGCGCGCTGCCGAACAGCCGCCCTACCGGGTGGCGGAGAAGTACGAACCGCAGGAAGTGCGTGTAAAGAGTGATCTGCCGGCGGGCGAGATCTACGTCGTGACAGCGCGCCATTTCCTTTATCTCACGCTCGGCGAGGGCCGCGCGATGCGCTACGGCGTTGCGGTCGGCAAGGCCGGCCTCAACTTCAGGGGCCGTGCCACGATCGCGCGCAAGGTCAAGTGGCCAAGCTGGCGCCCGACGCCCGATATGATCGAGCGCAATCCTTCCTACGCAAAGTATGAAGAGGGCATGCCGGGCGGGCCGGGCAATCCGCTGGGCTCCCGCGCCCTCTATCTCTACCAGAACGGCTATGACACCGCCTATCGCATCCACGGCACGACCCAGCCCTCCTCGGTAGGCCGCTCGGTCTCCAATGGCTGCATCCGGATGACGAACTGGCATGTCGAAGAGCTCTACGAGCGTGTGCCTCTCGGCACCCGCGTGACCGTCTATTCCTGACGCAAAACCCTCGCGGGCGGCGGAAAACGGCCGTCGCCTGCAGAGGCATCCGCCACTTCATACATTCTCAACTTTTTTCGGAACCGAAGCGACGGTCCGGGCGTTGATCTCTTCGAGGGTAACCGTTGGAGGGGTCTGGATGTCCGATTTCCATGACAGACTGCATGCCGTGCAGGCGGAGGTTTGGGATGCCGGTCCGGACGCGACTCCCGCGCTCGACGCGATGATGCACGCGCTGGATCAGGCGCACCTGCCCCAGGGGATCGTCCGCCTGTCATCGGCGCGGATGGCCGGCGGCCAGCATCTTGCCCCCCAGCCCGAGCCCGAAGAGGCCGGGGCCCACGTGCTCCGCTTCGAAGCCATTGCTCTTGCACGTCGCATCGCGCGACAGCGGCTGCACGGCCACGGCTGAACCTGCCACGCGCGTCCAGAGCGACCCGCGGCGCCAATACCCCAAAACCGAAAAAGGCCCCAGCATCGCCTGCCGGGGCCCATCAGTGTTGAAGATCGCAGGCCCCGCTATTCGGCGGCAGCCTCCTTGGCAATCTCTTCGCCGTTCTCCTGATTGACCATCTTCATGGCCAGGCGAACCTTGCCGCGGTCGTCGAAGCCCAAAAGCTTAACATAGACCTCCTGGCCCTCCTTCAGCACGTCCGAAGGATGGTTCAGGCGGCGGTTCTCGATCTGGCTCACATGAACCAGGCCGTCGCGCTTGCCGAAGAAGTTCACGAAGGCGCCAAAGTCGACGATCTTCACCACCTTGCCCTTATAGATCTTGCCCTCTTCCGGCTCGGCCACGATCGAGTGGATCATGTCATAGGCCGACTGGATGGCCTCGGCGTTGGGCGAGGCGATCTTGATCACACCGTCGTCGTTGATGTCGACCTTGGCGCCCGACGTCTCGACGATCTCGCGGATCACCTTGCCGCCCGATCCGATCACTTCGCGGATCTTGTCGGTCGGGATCGTCATCGTCTCGATGCGCGGGGCGTGGGCCGAGAACTCCGTCCGGCCCTCGGTCAGCGCCTGAGCCATTTCGCCCAGGATGTGCATGCGCGCCTCTTTGGCCTGGGCGAGCGCGGTCTTCATGATCTCCGGCGTGATGCCGGCCACCTTGATGTCCATCTGCAGCGAGGTGATCCCGTTCGATGTGCCGGCCACCTTGAAGTCCATGTCGCCCAGATGGTCCTCGTCGCCGAGGATGTCGGTCAGTACGGCGTAGGCGCCGTCGCCTTCCAGCACCAGGCCCATGGCCACGCCCGCCACGGGCGCTTTCAGCGGAACACCGGCATCCATCATCGACAGGGACGAGCCGCAAACTGTCGCCATCGACGACGAGCCATTAGACTCGGTGATCTCCGAGACCACTCGGATGGTGTAGGGGAAGTCGGTCGGCGCGGGCAGAACTGCCTGGATCGCGCGCCAGGCCAGCTTGCCATGGCCGATCTCACGCCGGCCCGGAGGGCCAAAGCGGCCAACCTCGCCGACCGAGTAGGGCGGGAAGTTGTAATGCAGCATGAAATTGGCGCGGTAGTTGCCGTGCAGCGCATCGATGATCTGCTCGTCCTCGCCCGTGCCGAGCGTCGTGACGACCAGCGCCTGGGTCTCACCGCGGGTGAACAGCGACGAGCCATGGGTGCGGGGCAGAACGCCCACCTCCGACACGATCGCGCGCACGGTGGACGTGTCGCGGCCGTCGATCCGGCGGCCTTCCTTCACAACGTCGCCCCGCAGGATCATCGACTCGAGCTTCTTCAGCGCGCTGTCGAGGTTGGCGTCGTCGCGCTGCTCGTCCGTCAGGGCGTCCACGATCTTCGCCCGCACATCGCCGACGGTGGTCGTCCGCTCCTGCTTGTCGAGGATTGCATAGGCCGCGCGCATGTCGGTCTCGCCGGCCGCTTTCACAGCGTCGAACAGCTCTGAATAGTCGGGCGGCTGATAGTCGAAGGGCTCCTTGGCCGCGTCCTCTGCCAGATCGATGATCAGGTCGATCACCGGCTGGATCTGCTCGTGGGCAAAGGTCACTGCACCGAGCATCTCGTCCTCGGTCAGCTCATAGGCCTCGGACTCGACCATCATAACGGCGTCCTTGGTGCCCGCAACGACCAGGTCGAGCCGCTGCTCGGGGTTCATCCTGAGCTGGTCCATGTCCGACACTTCGGGGTTCAGCTCATACTCGCCGTCCGAGAAGCCGACGCGCGCCGCAGCGATCGGGCCCATGAAGGGCACGCCCGAGATCGTCAGCGCCGCCGACGCCGCGATCATCGCCACGATGTCGGGGTCGTTGACCAGATCGTGGCTGAGGACGGTGCAGATCACCAGAACTTCGTTCTTGAAGCCGGGCGCAAAGAGCGGCCGGATCGGCCGGTCGATGAGGCGCGAGGTCAGCGTTTCCTTCTCGGTCGGCCGGCCTTCGCGCTTGAAGAAGCCACCGGGCACCTTGCCCGCGGCGTAGTATTTCTCGTTGTAGTGCACTGTGAGCGGGAAAAAGTCCTGACCCGGCTTCGGTGCCTTGGCGAATGTCACGTTCGCCATGACGGAGGTCTCGCCATAGGTGGCGATCACCGTACCGTCTGCCTGACGGGCAATCTTGCCCGTTTCCAGTGTGAGCGTCTCCTGCCCCCACTGCATCGATTTCTTTGTGACGTTGAACATCTAAGCATCCTGTCTGGGAGCGCTCCCGGGCGTATCCCGGGTCTCCCCATGTGTGTGGCGGCCCCATTGCCGCCGACCCCAAATCCTTCGCACGCGCCCGGGGTCAGAGGCGACACGTCTCAGATGACGAGTCGCTTATCGTGTTTCGCCCATGAAGAAAACCGGGGTCCACAAGCGACGCCCCGTCGGGCTTGGCCGATGGCGCGCTGCCCTCAAAGGGCGCGTTTCGTCCTTAGCAACCAAGCGGGAACCGGCTCACACCCGCGCAATCCCCCGCACCCGGCGTCGCACTGCTCGGTATACCCTGCGCGCGTCCGTCCGTATCGCGGTGGGTGCCTTCCAAGATCCGAGCTCGCAGTTTTCGCGAATGAGGGTGACAAGGATCTCGGACACCCAGTCCTCTCTTTCTCTGCGCCCGAGTCCGCTCTTGGCGAACTTTGCCGGCGTATAGAGGGTCTTGCGCTCGGGGAAGTACTTTGCCCTCAGCGCCGAGGTGGACGCCTCCGCTGACGTCTCAATGCGACGCTGCAACGGGCGCGACAGAACAAGCGGCGGTGCGCCCTCCGCAAGCTCGACGACCCGGTGAAAAAGACGCGCTCGGAATGGGTCGACCTTGCCGACGTCAGCCAGTTCCGGGAACTGCTTGTTCAATCGGCGGAGGGCTTCGGCGGCCACCACGTTCAGCGACGTATTTTGGTGCCTCGGAGTTTGCATCCCCTGAAGATCCGCACCGACGGCGTGGCAATAGTCGGCGAGCAAATCGCCATCCCGCATCCAGTCGGTTTCCATCAGCCGGAGATCGAGACGCTCACGTCCCACCGCAGAAACCCAGCGCTCCACCAGTTGAAGTTGCTTCACCGAAGCCGCGCCCGATTTTACGAAGTCGCTCAATCTGTTCGTGTTGCCCCGCTTCACGGTCTCCGAGTACTGGCTCACGAGATACGACACCGGGTTCCGAAGGTAGAGGATGTACCGGACATGCTCGAAGGTCCGGCCAAACATGGCGTCCGCGACTTTTACCGTGTCGGCGTCCTTGAGCCAGGGCACGAAGTGTTCGCTTGAGAACAGGGCGAGAGGTTCGGAATAGGTGTCGGCGTATCTCGCAAGGTACTCCGTTGGAGCCTTCGCTTGATCTTCCAGAGCCGCCCGGGTGGTAACACCAAAGTGCCTCCGGTTCTCTGGGTTGCCGGGCAACTGTCCCGCCTCGTGGAGCGCAGCCAGAACATACTCGTACTGGCTGCCCCTCTGCGCGAACAGACGCGAGTAGCGAAAGCCCCGCCGCTCGAACTCGTCCTTGTTGCGATCCAAAAACGCCTGAATCGACGAGCTACCGGTCTTCGGCGCTCCGATATGCACGATTGCCTTCACGCCCTCAGATCTCCACGGCCAAGGGTCTCGCACCCTAGGCTCCGCCAAAGCGCCCGAAGGCGGTCTGGCTGCGCGTCACCGAGCGGGACCGAACAGGCGTTGCCCATGATCTAATCCCGGTTCATCGGCTGCGACACGGCTCGGAACCTGAACCGACGGTTTGCAGGGCGGGAGTGCGCAGATGTCATGGGCCGTGCAATAACAGCCGTGCCTGGCCTAGCGGCGCAGGCCCAGGCGCTTGATGAGATCGGAGTAGCGCGCCTCATCCTTGTTCTTCAGATAGTCCAACAGCTTCCGGCGCTGGGCCACGAGCTTAAGCAGGCCACGGCGGGAATGGTTGTCTTTCTTGTGGGTCTTGAAGTGCTCGGTGAGCGTGGAAATCCGGCTCGACAGAATGGCAACCTGAACCTCGGGCGATCCGGTGTCGCCCTCCTTGGTCGCGAATTCCTTCATGAGGCGGGCTTTTTCTTCGATCGTAATCGACATCGGGGTCTCCTTTGACGAAAGACGGCGCAAGCCGGGATGTCGTCCAGCAAGGCCCTTGAAATCGAGACACGCCGCATAGGCGCTTTCAGCCGGTCGAGCAAGCGGAATCGGTGCCCCTTGCGGCGCCTGCGGCGCTTGCGCGTGTGAAAAACGCACAGCCTTGAAGGGATCGCGCCCCAGAAAGCCCGACAGTCAGACCATTCCTGCCCGAATCGACCTGCACGGTGCCGCACACCTGGTTAGGCGGAGTGTATTTTGATTTTGGAAGATTGGCTTCTGCTTGGAGGCGTTGCGCAGGTGAGTTGCGCCTTTCTTGTGTGGCGCGCGGTTGATGGCCAACGGCGGCGTCGCCGCGCTTCCGAAGGCGCGCCCCCGCTACGTCTGGGCCCTCCCGACCTGCCAGCGGATGTCCCGCGCGACGTTGATCAGGCCTGCGCGGCGCAGTCGCCGGGAGAGGTCGTCCCGATGCCAGGTGCGCCAGAAACGCCCGCCGACGGCGCCGATGCCATGCCCGCCGCGCGCCCGCAGATTCTCGGATATGACGGTGCCTGGGGCGTTCCCCAGCTCCTGTTCGTGGGGCATGGCGACGGAGCCCGCGTGGTGTTGGAGGGTGAAGAAATCGCGGTCATCGAAGGCACCGCCGGCTTGACCGGCGACAACGTCACGCTCACCCATCTGTCCAGGCAAGGGCGGTCTGGATTGATAGAGGTTGAGGACCGGACAGGTCGCTGGACCCCGCTCCCATAGACCCGCTGGGCCTGCCCGGTTCCGTTTCTCGGCGGTTCAGACCCGAAACCGCGATGCCCGCAAGAGCTCAACCGCATCGAGTGACAGGCCCTCGGCGCGCGCCACTTCGGCGACGGCCTTACCATCGAGGAGGATGCGCGCCAGAGCTTCGCCGCCCCCTTCATCCTCGCGCGTTTCGATGCTCAACTCCGGCTGCGTGTCGGAAGTGAAATCGTTCCACACGACGACGATCCTGTCGGTGCCCGGTTCGAAGTCGGCGATCTGGGGCGCGCCACCCGCCCCCAACTGCCCGATGCCGGGGCCCACAAAGAACGTATCGGCTCCCTCCCCGCCATGGGCAACGTCCCCGCCGCTCGTCACCAGTGTATCGTCGCCATCGCCGCCGAACATGTCGTCTCGACCATCGAAATCCCATTCGCCATCCGCCGTTGTGGCGATCAGCGTGTCGTTCCCGTCTCCACCGTCCAGCGTGTCATCCCCGGCGCCATCGATCAGGCGATCGTCACCGGCCTGCCCGGCAAGGTGATCGTCGCCGAAATCGCCCCAGATCCAGTCGTCTCCCTCTTCGCCCTGAATCTTGTCGTCGCCGAAGCCGCCATCCAACGCGTCGTCCCCCGCACCGCCGAGAAGGAAATCGTCAGCCTCGTCGCCGTCCAGGGTGTCGTTGCCCGCGCTGCCCTCCTGCATCTCTTCGGGCTCGATGGGATCTGGCAGAAAGGCGGGGAAGTCGACTTCGGGCAGGCGCTCCTGCCCGTTCTCATCGAGCCCCAGGCCCGTCTCAGTCGTGTCGGATAGCGCAATGTCGAGAGGCGACGCCCCGGATTCCGACGGGTCGGTGGGCGCGCCGTCCTCTCCGTCCCCATTGTCGTCGCTCTCCGGCTCGTCGCTCGACGGCTCAAAGGCAAACGGAACGGCCAGACCCGCCATGAGAACGCTCACGAAACCCAGAGCAGCAAGCATCGTTCCCCCCTTTGCGCACCCCACGCCGCGCGAACAGCCGATAGCATGCCATATCTCGGCAATCCAAAGGGTTAATGCCCGCCACGACCTGGACGCCGCCCGCTAGAAATCTCTGGAAAATCCGACGCGTTCAGGGAGTCGATCGCCCGCCGCAAGTGGCGCTCACTGCCAATCGACAGGTGAGGTCGCATACCCGATATAAAGGGGATGGCGCGGGTGCCCCTCTTTGGTCAGGCCAAGATGGCAGAGCGGCCGCCCCGTGGCGCGGAGCAACCGTTCGACCGCCGGTCCGCGGTCAAGATGCGCCCCGTGGGTGCCCCAGGCGCAGAGCACCTTGTCCGCCCAGTCCGCACCATTGACGATCGCCGCGTCATTCTCGGGCCCGACCGGGTCGGCTTCCGCTCGCATGACCCGCGGATCAGTGGCGCGAAACGCAAAGATGTTGCAGACGCGAAAGGCACCATAGCCAAGTGCGCGGGCCCGCCGCTCGCAGCGCTCGACCGTTGGATCGTTCTGCAGTTCGGTCGCCGTGGAGGGGTTCAGCATTACGCACAGCAGCCGCCCCTCGTCGGGCGCCCACTCGCGTGTCAGCGTATAGCGATACTTCTCACACGGCGAATAGACGGCGGTCGAGGGCGCGTCGCCCTTTGTGGCGTGCCGCGTGATCATCCCGAATTGCCCGTCACGAAAACGCGGGAGGGGTGCAGCAGGCCCGCGCGATAGGTGCCAAGCCCGATGGCGCGGCCCCGGTCCGAGGCCCACGCGATCTCGCCGAACTCCGCGGCCGTATGCGTCACCGCCCCCGGATTGCCGTTCTGCAGCCGCGTGACCCCGTCGGGCGACATGCGGGCCTCGGGCAAATCGGCAAGCCCCGCCTCGATCGGAAGCAGGTGCGCATCAAGTTCGGGGCTCTGAGCAAGGCGCTCAACATCGTCCAGCGTCAGCGCCCCCTCAAGCTCGAACGGTCCCGACCACAAGCGGCGGAGCGTGGTAACGTGGCCCAGACAGCCAAGGGTTTCCCCCAGATCGCGCGCGATCGCGCGCACATAGCCGCCCTTGCCGCACACCAACTCCAGTTCCGCGTGATCGGGGTCGAGGCGCGCAATCAGGCGCAGGCTCTCCACAAAGAGGGGCCGCGCCTCAAGCTCGACCGTCTCGCCATTTCGGGCCAGATCGTAGGCGCGCGCGCCATCCACCTTCACCGCCGAGAATTTCGGCGGCACCTGCCGGATCCAGCCGGTAAAGCCGCCGAGTGCCTGCGCGATCTCGGTGTCGCCGGGCCGCGCGGAGGCGGTGGCGGTAACGCGACCCTCGGCATCGTCGGTGTCGGTGGCGGCGCCAAAGCGCACAATGAACCGATAGGCCTTCATCGCATCGGTGATGTGGGGCAAAACCTTGGTCGCCTCGCCAAGCGCAATCACCAAAAGCCCGGTGGCGGCAGGGTCGAGCGTGCCGGCATGGCCCGCCTTCCGGGCGTTCAACGCCCAACGGACCTTGTTGACCATGGCGGTCGAGGTTGGCCCTGCGGGCTTGTCGAGGATCAGCCAACCGGTGATATCGCGTCCCTTGCGCCTGCGTGCCATCGCGTGCGGCCCCCGTTGCACTGCGCCCAAAGCATGTCGTGAGAGCGCGGGGCGTAACCCGGGCACGCCGACCGGTCAAGCGTCGCTGTGGTGTCTGGGGGGAGGGTGCAGATAGACCCGGCGCCACGAACTGGGTGGGGGCTGTATCGCCGTGGCGCCGGGGTGTGAGCCGTAGCTCGCTACACAGGTAACTGTATCGAGAACACAGCGGGCGAGGGCGTGTCCGGGCCCGGGTGTTTCCGGGGTTTCTTCTGGGCGAAAACGGGGCGGGCGAGCGGAGGGGTTGATTTGGGGCCGTGTGCGACCCAGTGTTCGAGCATGAACATGCAATCCCCGCCCACCGGTGGCGCGCGCCTGCCCGAACAGGTGGCATTTGACCGGCGCGAACTCGGCGTCATCCTTACCCTTTATGGCCGTATGGTCGCCGCCGGCGAGTGGCGCGACTACGGGATCTCGTGCCTGCGCGATGTGGCGGTCTTCTCAGTCTTTCGTCGCACCGCGGAAAACCCGCTCTACCGGATCGAGAAACGCCCCAAGCTCCGCCAGCGACAAGGGCTCTACGCGGTGATTGGCATCGATGGGCAGGTTCTGAAGCGAGGGCACGACCTCAAGACGGTGTTGCGCGTCCTTGAGCGCAAGCTCATTCGCGCGGTGGAATAGTCACCCGACGGTCAGGGCGCGCCGCGAGGCCACCATGGTTTACGGCAGGCGTCGCGGCTCAGACGGTCAGGCGCGCATGTCGCGTCACGGGGCCGTCCCCCTGGTCGGCAATTCTGGCGATGGCCTCCTCGATCGGCTCATAGGCCGTCGACATCGCATAGGCGTTGGAGTGAATCAGGGTCTCGCCATCGACCGCCCAGGCCACATGGCCCTTCCAGAAATACAGATCGCCCCGCTGAGGCGCCGTTCCGGGGGGCAGCGTGTGCCCGAGCGCGGCTTCCTGCTGGTCACTGTCGCCAGGGCAGGGCAGGCCCGCCGCCAGGCAGGCCGCCTGCACAAGGCCCGAGCAATCGATGCCGGCCGCCGAGTTCCCGCCCCAGAGGTAGGGCACCCCGAAATGAAACTGCGCCACGGTCACCGGATCGGCGAACGGTGCGTTGAGGGGCCGCAGGTGCGACTTCGGCACGAACGCGCCCCCGTCGGTCTCGAAATATCTGTCTGCCGCCGATACGACGCGCAGCTCCGAGCCGAAGGACAGCCACGCAAGCTCACGACGCTTCAGGTCCGGCGCGGGGTAGAGGTGCGTCGCCGGCACCGCCACCCGGTGCGTGGGCACCACCTCGGGCCCAAGATCGGCGGCCGCCACATAGCCAACGAATCCATCCCGAAGGGCGGCACCAAAGGCCCAACCGTCGTGGATCTCGATCACCCGCATCCGCTCTCCGAACAAGAGCTGCCGGTCGCGTGCCCCGCCGGGGGCGACGCAAATGTCTGCGACCGACCGCGCGACGCTGTAGGTATCTCCCTCGACGAACTCGGGCGCCTCGATCTGTCCGCGCAATTCAGCCGCCGCCACGCGCGTGTTGGCCAGCAAAACGCGTCGATCGACCGTCACAGATCGAGAATCCGGGGCAACGCCTCCAGAAGCGCTCGCGCCCCTTGGCCCACCCCGCCCTTGGGCCGGGCCGGGGCAGCGCTGGGCTGCCAGCCGTAGATGTCGAAATGTGCATAGGCCCGGGCACCCTCGGTGAACCGGCGCAGAAACAACGCGGCCGTGATCGAGCCGGCGAACCCACCCGACGGCGCATTGTCGAGATCGGCGATGGCGGGTTCGATCATCGCCTCGTACGGCGCGTGGAACGGCATCCGCCAGACCGGGTCCGCCACCGCCGCACCACCCGCATCGAGCGCCGCCGCCACCGCACTGTCATCGGTGTAGTAGGGCGCAAGGTCGGGCCCAACGGCCACCCGCGCCGCGCCGGTCAACGTGGCCATCGAAACCATAAGGTCGGGGCTTTCCTCGGCCCCCAGGGCCAGCGCATCGGCCAACACCAGCCGCCCCTCGGCATCGGTGTTGTTCACCTCGATCGTCTTGCCGTCGCGCGCGCGCAGCACGTCGCCGGGGCGAAACGCGTCGCCCGACACCGCGTTCTCGGCCGCCGGGATCAAAACGCGGAGCTGAAGCGGCAGGCCCAGCGACAGGATCATCGAGGTCAGACCCAGCACCGTCGCCGCGCCGCCCATATCCTTCTTCATCAGGCCCATCGCGCTGCCCGGCTTCAGGTTCAGGCCGCCCGTGTCAAAGCAGATGCCCTTGCCCACCAGCGTCAGGCGTGGCCCTTCTGTGCCGTGCCGCAGATCTATCAGCCGGGGCGGACGGGTGGCTGCACGGCCCACGGTGTGGATCAGTGGGAAGCGCTCCGCGAGGGCGGCGCCTTCGGTCACCTCGATCGAGGCGCCATGGGCATCGGCCAGCGCGCGGGCCGCGGCTTCCAACTCCGCAGGGCCCATATCCGCCGCCGGCGTGTTGATCAGGTCGCGCGTCAGCGCTTCGCCCCGGGCGATTGTCTCGATCCGGTGCGCATCCACCCCCCGCGGGGCCACGAGCCGCGCTGCCGCGCTGGCCGGGGCGGACCCTGCCGTGGTGCCGCCGCCCGAATTGCCCGCACGCTTGTAGCGGTCGAACCGGTAACCCGCGAGGAGCCAGCCGAGCGCGCCTTCTGCCGCTTCGCTGTCCGGCAGATCGGTGGCGAGGGCATAGGTGCCCGTCGGCAGGGCCGAGGCGGCTTGTGCCAGCGCAAACCGGCTGCGTGCTCGCTTCTCTGCGGTGCCATAGCCCATAAGGGCGAGCGCGGCCTCGCCGGCCGGGATCAGATGGACCTGGCCCAGCATGCCGGTGAATCCGATCCGCCGCATCCAGCTGACAACCGGCGCCGTCTGCGTTTCGGCCCACGAATCCAGCCGGTCTTCTGCCACAAGATGCAGCGGCACGGCGGCGGACTCAGCCGAGGCAAAGCCAAGGGGAAGAGAGCTCCAAGTGGGCTCGGCTGCCTGGGCCATATCATTGCTCCGCGCTCAGGGTGAGACCGTCTACAACGGAGGTCCGTGGTCCACGCGGCCACACTCCCCCGGTGCGACCCTACCCGGATCGACGCCATGAGCAAGGAATTGCTGCGCCGCGGCGAGTTTGCGCGCACCGTCCGGGCGATCAGCCGCCGATATTGGCCATATCGTAGATGGCAGCCAGAGAGTTCTGCGCGATCCGGTCGAGCCGCGCGAGGCACGCCCCCAAAGCCGGCGCCTCACAGCGTTCTGCGCAGATCGCCACATCGCCGGCGACGCGGGCCAGCTTCGACATGCCGATCTGGTCGGCAATGGCGATCAGCGACCGCGCGCGACGCGCCAGTTCCGCCCAGCGACCTTCCTGATACGGCTCGGGCAACGCCTCGATCCGCTGGCCGATCTCCTCCAGCGCACGGGTCAGCACCACCTCGGTCTGCCGCGGTCCCAAATCGCGATAGAGCGCCCCGAGCTTGTCGGGATCAAGATGCACGGTCTCATCGTGCTGCAATCCTGCCACGTCGTTCAATCCCACCACTGCCACCTTCGGCCTCGCACAGAAGGCCCCACACCTCAGGCAGAGGGATCGGCGATGCAGATTGCAAAAGCGTTGAAGCACGCCACAAAATCCCTCGCATTCTCAGGGTTTGGGGCGTGGCCCTGTTCCATCATCGCCGCCACAGCCGCCCTGTCGCCCGCCCTCATTCCTGCCAAAGCCCCCGATGGAGGGTCGCCGGGCACGGGCGAAGGCCCGCTTGCGCCTTGCTTTCCTTACACAGGCTTCGCCCGCGCCTGAACCGGTCGTTCGGCAGGACAGGCGAATCCACCTGGCGCGCCCGGCCGCGAGCGACCCACGCTCTCTTCCCATTCCCCAGACCGGCGGCTAGATGTCGCGGGCCTGCCGGAAGCCGAGGGTAAGATGGAACAGATCCTGTCGCTGGCCGTCACCAACCTGACGTCACCCATCATCCTCTGCTTCGCGCTGGGGCTCGGGGCGTCGCTGGCGCGGTCTGACTTGTCGATCCCCGAAGCCGCGGCGAAGGCGCTGTCGATCTACCTGCTCTTTGCAATCGGGTTTAAGGGCGGCGCGGCGGTCTCCGCCCACGGGGTGGACGTGCGCCTCCTGTCCACGCTTCTGGCCGGCGTCCTTCTGTCCTTTGCCATCCCCTTCGTGGCGTTCGCCCTCTTGCGCGTTCTGACGCGGCTGTCGGCCATCGATGCGGCGGCGGTGGCCGGCCATTATGGATCGATCTCCATCGTGACCTTTGTCGCCGCCACATCGGTGCTCGAGGGGCGCGGCATCGATGCCGAGGGCTATATGGTCGCCGTCGCCGCCGCCATGGAGGCGCCCG
Organism: Pseudomonadota bacterium; assembly: GCA_039822045.1. Taxonomy (GTDB): domain Bacteria; phylum Pseudomonadota; class Alphaproteobacteria; order Rhodobacterales; family Rhodobacteraceae; genus HLUCCA09. The sequence continues at coordinate 155,055 of JBCBMY010000003.1, forward strand.
CAATTCTCTCGGCGCTCTACCTCGTGGCCCGCTCCGGGCAGGGCGAAAAGCTCGACGGCGATGCCTGGCGCGAGATCCTGCTCAACGGCTCCATCGTTCTGCTGGTCGGGTCGTTCCTGATCGGGTTCGTCACCGGGGAGGATGGCCTCGCGCGGCTGTCGCCATTCATCGTCTCGCCGTTCGATGGGGTCTTGTGCCTGTTCCTCCTGGATATGGGGCTCGTCGCCGGCCGGGGACTGCGTGAGGTGCGCGGCACGCTGGGGGCGGGCGCTGTCGCGTTTGGCGTTCTGATGCCGCCGATCGGCGCAGCTTTCGGCCTTGTGGCGGGGGTGGTCCTGGGGCTGTCGGCTGGCGGCGTGGCGCTTCTGATGGTTCTGTCGGCCTCCGCCTCTTATATTGCGGTGCCGGCGGCCATGCGCGTGGCGCTGCCGCAGGCGAATCCCTCGGTCTATCTGACGCTGTCGCTCGGCGTGACCTTCCCCTTCAACCTGACGATCGGCATCCCGGCCTACGTGGCGGTCGCGATGGCCGTGACCGGAGGCTGACACCATGGACACACACAAGGCCAAACGCGTCGAAATCATCATCGAGGCCCCCATGGAGCGGCGCCTGCAGGACGCGCTGACCGGCGCCGGCGTGACCGGGTTCACCGTGCTGCCCGTGCTCGGCGGGTCTGGCCGGTCCGGCGCATGGACCCGCGAAGGGCAAGTCAGCCGCGCCGGCGGCATGGTGGCGTTTGTCTGCATTATCCGGCCCGAGCGGCTCGACACGCTCCTCGAGGCTGCGTTCACCGTGGTCGAGCGCCATATCGGCGTTGTCTGCGTGACAGACTGCGACGTCCTTCGCGCCGAGCGGTTCTGACACCGAGCCGTCGCCCGATCGTGCTATCGTCCCGACAAGACGTGCGGAAGGAGGAATGCCATGCGTTGGATTTTAAGGATCCTCGGGGGTCTCGTTGTTCTGGTGGTCGTGTTGGGCGCTGTGGGGATGGTCTTGCCCCGCATCGTCACCGTCGAACGGTCGGTTGCCATCGATGCGCCGCCCGAAACCGTGTTTCCCCGGATCAACAGCTTGCAGGCCGCGGCCGAGTGGTCGCCCTGGCTCGAGCTCGATCCGGATGTGCAAACGACCTATTCCGGACCTGAATCGGGCGTCGGCAACCGCCTGGAATGGGCATCTGAACATCCCCAGGTCGGAAATGGCACCCAAGAGATCGTGGAGAGCGCCGCGCCCGAGCGGGTCGTCTCCGCTCTCGATTTCGGGGATATGGGCGGCGGCACGGCGACGTTTGTCCTCGCCGCGGAAGGCGCGGGGACGCTGGTCACCTGGGGCCTCGATGCCGACATGGGCGCCGGCCCCGTCGGCCGCTGGATGGGCCTCATGATGGACAATTGGGTCGGCGCCGACTTCGAGACCGGGCTCGCGCAACTCAAGACCCTCGTCGAGGCAGAAAGCTGAGGCTCCTCAGCGCCGAACTATGCCCCTGGGTGATCTCATTGGTTTGAAACGGGATGGCGCCGGTCTTTCGTGCGCCATCCACGACGCCCCACGAGAGGACGTCGCGCCGCGTGTCGACTCTCCCGCGCGACAAACGCTCTCCTGCGTCGAACAAGGGACCCGCCTAAGGGGTGATCGTTCTCCGTATTGCGCCCCGGTACCCCTCCAATCAGAGCTCTGACGGCCCGACCTGAACGCAGCTCTATGGGTCAACTCTCGGCGCTTGCGCTCCCACGATGCGCCACGGCTTGGGCGCAAGAGGCGGCGGTGCCACTTCCAAAATATCATTTCGCAATTGAGCTCTAAGGCGGGCGCGGCGTCCCCGTTCCTGGGCTTCGGCCGTCACGGCACGGCGGATCCGAAAGGCAGGAACTGCTACACGCAAACCGCGTGTCGAAACACTCGTGAACCAGCGCATCAATAACCCCTACAGGTTCCAATGCCCTCACCCACGTGGGCTAAGGTGGGTTATCCCTGTGCTTCGGGCAACTCGATTTATTGTGATTAAAGATTGACGTTGCGTCACCCGCTTGGCGCAACCTACCTTCGCAGCGGTGCCCCAAGGCTGGCAAACGGGGCGCGGCGCCACAGCCGGGCCGCGCCCGTGCGGTTACGCCATCTGCAAAACGCGATTGCCGAGCAACTCGGCAATCTGCACCGCGTTCAGGGCTGCGCCCTTTCGCAGGTTGTCGGACACGATCCACATGTTCAGACCGTTCTCAATCGTCGAATCCTGCCGGATGCGGCTGATGAAGGTTGCGAAATCGCCAACACATTCGACCGGGGTCACATATCCGCCCGGCTCACGCTTATCGACGACCATCACGCCGGGGCTTTCCCGCAGGATGTCACGCGCCTCATCCTCGTCCAGGAAATCCTCGAACTCGATGTTCACGGCCTCGGAATGTCCCACGAACACAGGCACCCGCACGCAGGTCGCCGTTACCCTGATGGCGGGGTCCACGATCTTCTTGGTTTCCGCCACCATCTTCCACTCTTCCTTGGTGGTGCCGTCTTCCATGAAGACGTCGATATGGGGGATGACGTTGAAGGCGATCTGCTTTTGGAACTTCTCCGGCGGCACTTCCGTTGTCGGGTTATAGACGGCCTTGGTCTGGTCCCAGAGCTCGTCCATCCCGTCCTTGCCGGCGCCCGACACCGACTGATAGGTCGACACGACCACCCGCTTGATGCGCGCCCGATCATGGAGGGGCTTCAGCGCCACCACCATCTGCGCGGTCGAGCAGTTGGGGTTCGCGATGATCATCTTGTTGCGATAGCCCTCGATCGCATCGCCATTCACCTCGGGCACGATCAGCGGCACCTCGGGGTCGTAGCGATAGAGCGAGGAGTTATCGATCACGACGCAGCCGGCATTGGCAGCCCGGGGCGCATAGGTCTTCGTCGCATCCGAGCCAATGGCGAAAAGCGCCATGTCCCAGCCCTCGAAGTCGAACGTGTCGAGGTCTTTTGTTTTCAGTGTCTTCTCGCCATAGCTCACCTCCGTCCCGAGCGAGCGGCGCGAAGCAAGCGCCACCACTTCGTCGGCGGGGAACTGGCGCTCGGCCAGGATGTTCAGCATTTCGCGGCCCACGTTGCCCGTGGCACCGACAACGGCGATGCGATAGCCCATGGCTTCGGTCCTTTGGTTCAAGACGTCGCCATCTAGCAGCGGCGCGGCACAAGCGAAAGGGCAAGGATGTCACGCCTTGGCGAGGTGTCGTGTCCGGCGGCGCCGGGCGGCTCAAACTTCGCGGTCCGCGTCTGAGAAACGCCGAGAGGCCGCAGGTGGCGCCGGCCCGAGCAAACTGCATTCTGTTTGACTTTGTCCAGTAATTTTCGTCATCTCCCACCAGAGGTGCAGCACCGCTATCGGAGGCGAACATGACCGATTCCCTGCAATCGACCTTGCTCAAGATCGCCGCGGTGCTCTGGGTCATTTGGGGCCTTGTTCATATCCTTGCCGGGGTGATCGTCCTGTCGAGCGACGCGGCCGGCGGATTTGCGGCCATCGCCGATGCCATGCCTCCCGATAGCTTCGCGCTCGAATACCCCGACGCCGTCGGCGGCGTTCTCAATCAGCATGGCTGGAACCTCGGCTGGTTCGGGCTGGCGACCGTCATCGGCGCGGCCTTCATCTGGCGCGGAAACCTCACGGCGATCTGGGTGACCGGCATGGTGGGCGGGCTCGCCGATCTCGGCTACCTGATGTTTGTCGACCTCCCGGGCTATGTGAACTTCTTCCCCGGCACCCTGATGACCTTCATCTCGGGCTCGGCCATCGTGCTGAGCTTCTGGGTCTGGCTCTCGCGTCGACGCGCCGTTCCGGCCTAGGGCCCGTCGGCGGAGCGATGCCATGGGGCGCCGGACACGCCGCGGCGTGAGTAATCCGGGAAGCTGAACGCCGTGCCGCTGCACTTTCTTCGTCGGTTGGCCGGGCTCTGCTATAGGGTGACGCTACGGAATGCCGCGCTCCGCGGCCGTCCGTCAGCCCCGGAGGTTTCCCATGGTCGTGACACTCGACATCCAGCAGCCGCAGCCCTTCGACCTTGTCGGCCAATCCATACTCATTGCCGGCAATGCGACCGCGTTTGAGGGCACACTCACGATCCGGGTGTCTGACGGGCATGACGAGGTGAGTTCCTTCACCACTGTCGGGTCACTCGGTCTCAGGCAGTTCCAGGGGTCGATCGACATTCCGCCCACGGCCGCCTTCACCCTCTCCCGTCTGTTCCTGACGCTGGCCGACGACACGGCAACGGCCGATGGCCCGTCTGTCGTTATACCTGTGCTCTTCGGCCCAAAGATCCTGCCCGGCTATGGCGGCTGGCAACCCTACACCGTTCAGCCCGGCGACACCCTGGCAGCCATCGCCCAGGCACAATACGGCGCGCCGACATTCCAGCCGATCTTCGAGGCCAACCAGCACATCCTCAGCGATCCCAACGTGATCTTTCCGGGCCAGGTCCTGCGCATCCCGCGCAACGATATCTGAGCGCGCCGGCACGCCTGGTCCGACGCCAACGCCCGCGCTCGCGGATCGGCTGCCCTCTGTCTCGCGGCTGCGCCCCTAGGTGACGAATGGCGGCCGACGTGCTCTTAAAGCGGGGACCGTCGGCGCAACCGTCAGCGGCGGTGGGACAGGCGACACGTGTTTCGACAATCGACCGTCCCGGCGACGGCATCGGCAAAGCTTTGGCCCCCTCAATATGTCGGTCCAGCGCTCGCGCGGGCCCTCCGGCGTTCTTTTGAGGGGTTGCTCTCCGTCGTGCGGAGACCCGCGCGGAGGCAAGGCCGACAGGCCGCCGCGCATCGCCGTGCCGCCCCCACGGCCCGGCGATACGGTCACGAATGCGCTCTACCCAAAGCGACAACGGAAATTCGACCATAAAGCGCACCCAGTCAGCCGCCGGATCGCCGCGCCGCGGCCCGCCGATCCGCGGCTCGGCGCGCAACTGTTGCCGTTGTAGTGGTGCGGGCACCTGCGTCCCTAGGTGCAGCCCCTCAAGTCCCCGCCGTTGCCACGAAGTCCATCAGCTTCGGCAGGCAGATCGACTTCAGGTCGTAGGTGTCGACGATGTGCTGGCGCGCAGCGGCCCGGATCGGCGCCTGCGTCTCGGGGGTCGCCATCGCCTCGATCAACGCCTCCGACCAGGCCTCGACATCGAAGAAATCCAGGAGCTTGCCCGTCTCCCCGTCGGTGATCACCTCGCGCACCGGCGGCGTGTCCGACCCGATGACATAGGCGCCAAGGCTCATCGCCTCGAGCATCGACCACGACAGGACGAACGGATAGGTCAGATAGACATGGGCCCGGCCCACCCGGATGATGTTCAGCAGATCCTCATAGGGCACGCGGCCGGTATAGTGCATGCGCGACAGGTCGAGCTTGCCCTTCAACTCCTCCTCCAGAACCTGGCGCCAGCTCTTGTCGGCCGCCGGAGAGGGGCCATAGCCCGCCTGCTCCCCACCCACCAGGATCACCTGCGCGTTCGGCCGCGCCTCCAGCACCTTGGGCAGCGCGCGCATGAAGGTGTGATAGCCACGATAAGGCTCGAGATTGCGGTTGATGAACGTGATCACCTCGTCGCCCACCTTGAAGGTCGGCCCGTCCTTCACGGTGTAGGTCGCAGCCGGGTCGGGTGCGATCCGGGCCGTGTCCACCCCGTCATGGATCACGCTCATCTTCGAGCGGATCTCGGGGGGAAAGGTCGAGGCCTGCCACTTCGTCGGCGCCATCAGCGCGTCCGCCGTCATCGCGGCCTGGATCAGGTGGCTCTTGCGCGCGGTGACGCGCAGCTTGCTCTCAAACGTCACCCGGCTGAACTCCGGATCGAACCCGGTATCGAGTCCCTGCGTGGCGTAAAGGAACTCGGCATAGCCAAGGTGCCGCGCCTCGGGCCAGACCTCCTTCAGAAACAGCGTCTCGCCCCAGTTGATGATGCCAAAGACCACGTCGGGCGTATCGCCCGTTCGCTGGCGGAGCGCTTCAGCCGTCTGCGCCGCGGCCGCGCCGTTCTGAACATACTGCGTGTAGGTCCCGGTCAGGCCCGACGTCGACCCCATCTCGTACTTGTACTTCACATGGGGCAGGGGCTGCGGATTTGGGTTCTGGTCCCATGTCAGCACCCCCACCTTGTGGCCAGCCTTGATGAGCTGTGGCGCGAGGTAGCGGAACTGGCCCGGGAAATTCCGGTGAACGAGCAGGATACGCATGGGGCGGGTCTCTTGCGGGGGTAGGGGCTAGGCGACACTCCGCCCCGGTTGCAGGTTGAAGGCTGCCCCGATCAGCTCGCGCGTATAGTCCGATGTCGGGGCGTCAAAGACCTGATCCACCTGACCCGCCTCCACGATATCCCCGTTCCGCATCACGATCACCTTGTGCGACATCGCCCGGACCACGCGCAAATCGTGGCTGATGAACAGGTAGGCCAGACCATAGCGGGCCTGCAAGTCCCGCAGAAGGTTCACGATCTGCACCTGCACTGTCATGTCGAGCGCCGACGTCGGCTCGTCGAGCACCACAAGCTTCGGCCGCAGGATCATCGCGCGGGCGATGGCAATGCGCTGGCGTTGCCCGCCGGAGAATTCGTGCGGGTACCGGTCCATCGCCATGGGGTCGAGGCCCACCTCGTCCAGGATCTCGGCCACCATCTGCCGCGTGTCGGCCCCCGGTTCCACGCCATGCACGCCAAGGCCCTCGGCCACGATTTGCTCCACCGTCATCCTCGGCGAAAGCGAGCCATAGGGATCCTGAAACACGATCTGCATGTCCCGGCGCAGGCTCCGCAGCTGGCGCGACGACCAGCCCTGCACGTTCTGCCCCTGGAACACGACCGGCCCTTCCGACGAAATGAGCCGCATCAGCGCAAGCGCGAGCGTGGTCTTCCCAGAGCCCGACTCGCCCACGATGCCGAGCGTCTCGCCGGCCCGCACGCTCAGCTTGGCCTCGTTCACTGCCTTCACATGGCCGACCGTCCGCCGCAGAAAGCCGCGCTGGATCGGGAACCAGATGCGCAGACCGTCCGACGACAGCACCTCTTCGGCGCCCCCCGGGATCGTGCCGGCCGAGCCCTGGGGCTCCGCCGCCAACAGCATCTGCGTGTAGGGATGCTGCGGGTTGGCAAAGATCTCGGCCGTCGGCCCCGTTTCCACGATCTCGCCGTCCTTCATCACGCAAACCCGGTCGGCGATCTTGCGCACGATCCCAAGGTCGTGGGTGATGAACAGAAGGCTCATCTTCTCCGACTGCTTCAGGTCATAGAGCAGATCGAGGATCTGCGCCTGGATCGTCACGTCGAGCGCCGTCGTCGGCTCGTCCGCGATCAAAAGCTCCGGCCCGTTGGCGAGCGCCATCGCGATCATCACCCGCTGCCGCTGCCCGCCCGACAGCTGATGCGGATAGGCCGTCAGCCGGGACTCGGCATCGCGGATGCCCACCTTCTCCATCAGCTCCAGAACCCGCGCGCGCGCCGGTTCGCCGACCAGACCCTGGTGGAGCGCCAGGCTCTCCGTGATCTGCTTTTCCAGCGTGTGGAGCGGGTTGAGCGAGGTCATCGGCTCCTGGAAGATGAAGGAGATATCGTTGCCCCGAACCTGCATCAGCTCGGCCTCGGAGCGCCCGACCATCTCTTCGTCGCGATAAGTGACCGAGCCCGCGACCGACGCGTTGTCCCCCAGCAGAGACACGGTCGACAGCGCCGTCACCGACTTCCCCGACCCGCTCTCGCCCACCAGCGCGACGGTCTCGCCTTCCTTCACCTCGAACGACACGCCCTTCACGGCGGGGATCTTCCGCCCGTCCTGGCTGAAGGTCACACTCAGATCGCGTACCTGCAACAGGTTCATTGCGCGTGCCCCTCCATTATCTTGATGAAACTACTCTCGGGGGGCCCGTCAGGGCCGGGGCGGCGAGCCCACTGTCCATCGGGTCTCACAAGCGCGCCGGTCATGAAAACGTCTTCCGCGGGTCAAAGGCGTCGCGCACGCCCTCAAAGATGAAGACCAGAAGCGACAGCATGATCGCGAAGGTGAAGAACGCGGTGAAGGCGAGCCACGGCGCCTGCAGGTTCTGCTTGGCCTGAAGGGTCAGTTCCCCCAGCGACGGTGCGGACGACGGCAAACCGAAGCCCAGGAAGTCGAGCGAGGCGAGGCCGGCGATCGTTGCCGTGATCAGAAACGGCATCATGGTCAGCGTCGCCACCATCGCATTGGGCAGCATGTGGCGGAACATGATCATCCAGTTCGATACGCCAAGGGCCCGTGCGGCCCGCACATACTCAAAGTTCCGCGCCCGCAGGAACTCTGCCCGCACCACGCCGACCAGGGCCGGCCAGCCAAAAAGCACGGTCAGAAACACCAGAAGCCAGAAACTTCGCCCCAGAATCGCGAACATGATGATGATGATGTAAAGCGATGGGGTGCTCACCCAGATCTCGATGAAGCGCTGAAACGCCAGATCGGTCCAGCCCCCGAAATAGCCCTGGATCGCACCCGCCACGATACCGATGACAGATGCGCAGGCGGTCACGATGATCGTGAAGAGGATCGACAGGCGGAAGCCATAGATGACCCGCGCCAGCACATCCCGCGTCGCATCATCGGTCCCCAGCCAGTGGTTGGCATCCGGCGGCGAGGGGGCGGGCTGCCCCAGATTGTTGGGCGTGTTGTAGCTGTAGGGGATCAGCGGCCAGGCCATCCAGCCCCTGGTGATCGGCTCGCCGTTGAACTCGTCGGCGCCCTCACCCACCGCCTCCATCACCTCTTCGGGCACGTCGAAACAGTCGATCACACCGCCCGACACGATCAGGCATTGTACCTCGATGTCGCGATAGACCGCCTCGGTCGGGAAGTCTCCGCCGAACTGCTGCTCGGAATAGAAGTTCCAGATCGGCCAATAGGTATCGCCCTTATAGCCCACGGCGATGGGCCGGTCGTTGGCGATGAACTCGGCAAACAGCGAGACCGTGAAGATCACCGAGAAGATGATAAGCGACCAGAACGCCCGCCGGTTCCGCTTGAAGTTGCGCCACCGGCGCTGGCCGAGGGGCGAAAGGGAAAAGAAGCCCCTCTTGCGCGGCGGCGCTTCTACGGCCGGGCGCTCCTTGGTCGGTGTTTCAAAGTCCGGAAGCGAGGTATCGGGCACGGCCATCTCAGGTCTCCCGGCTTTCGAAGTCGATCCGCGGATCGACGAGCACATACATCAGATCGCTGATGATCCCGACGAGGAGCCCGATCAGCCCGAACACGTAAAGCGTGCCGAACACGACCGGATAATCCCGCGCAACGGCCGCCTCGAAGCCGAGCCGCCCCAGCCCGTCGAGCGAAAAGATCGTCTCGATGATGATCGATGCCCCGAAGAAGACCGATAGGAACGCCGCCGGAAACCCCGCGATCACGATCAGCATCGCGTTGCGAAACACATGCCCGTAGAGGACCGACCGCTCCGACAGTCCCTTTGCCTTGGCCGTGATCACATACTGCTTCTTGATCTCATCGAGGAAGGAGTTCTTCGTAAGCAGCGTCAGCGTTGCGAAGGCCGAAATCGTCGAGGCCAGCACCGGCAGCGTGATGTGCCAGAAATAGTCCTTGATCTTCCCCCAAAGGCTCAGCGTCTCGAAATTGTCCGACACGAGCCCCCGGAGCGGGAAGATCTGCAGATACGAGCCCCCCGCTAGGAGCACCAGAAGCAGGATCGCGAACAGAAACCCCGGGATCGCATAGGCCACGATGATCAAGCCCGATGTCCAGGTGTCGAACGATGTCCCGTCCCGCACCGCCTTGCGAATGCCGAGCGGGATCGACACCAGATAGGCGATCAGCGTCGACCACAGGCCCAGCGTGATCGACACCGGCATCTTCTCGATCACCAGATCCACCACCGAGATCGACCGGAAATAGCTCTCGCCGAAGTCAAAGCTCAGATAGTTGCCCATCAGGATGAAGAAGCGCTCGACGATCCCGATCAGCTCCTTCTCGCATTCCGGCGCATCGAGGCTGACATCGCCCACGAACCCGTCGGCACAGACGATGCGCGCAAAGCCCATATCGACCTCGAGCTGGTCGAGAAAATCCTGCGGCAGGCCCCGCGCTCCAAGATAGCGGTCATCCCCGCCACCCTCTTGCGACACGCCCGCGTCCGAACCCCCGGCGATCCCCTCGAACACGTCGCCCCCGCCCTCGACCTGGGCGATGATCTGCTCGATGGGCCCACCGGGCACGAACTGCGTCAGCGTGAAGTTGATCAGCATGATCCCGAACAATGTCGGAATGATCAGCAACAGCCGCCGAAGGATATAGGCGCCCATATCTCTCCCGTTCTAAAACCGCGCGTCTGCTCTTGGCGTCTCGGATCTCGTTATCGCAGCGCCCCTGCGGCCCGAAGCGCTTCGCCTTTCTCGGCGTTGTACCACCAGAAGTCGAGATTGCCGAGGGAATAGGGGGGCAGCGGCTCGGGGTGCTCGTACATATCGAAATACGCAACCGTGTGCACGTCCTTGTACCATTGCGGCACCCAGAACCGCTCGGCGCGCAGCACCCGGTCGAGCGCGCGCACGCCCACCTCAAGCTCATCCTGCGTCTCGGCGGCCACGATATGGGCGATCAGGCTGTCGACGGCCGGCGATTGCAGGCCCATCGAGTTAAAGACCGACGCATTCGCACCCTCGGCCCCGAAATACTGCTCCAGTCCCCGGCCCGGGATGTATCCCATCGGGAACTGGTCGGTGACGATGTCGAAGTCATAGCTCCGCTCGCGATTGGTCGCCTCGGCATTGTCGACCCGCTGATGCACCGCGTCGATGCCGACCGCGCGCAGGTTTTCCACGAACGGGTTTACGACCCGGTCAAAGGTCTGGCTGTCGTTCAGAAACTCCAGACGCAGGGTCTGCCCGTTCTTGCGCCGCATCCCGTCGGCGGGGTCCACAACCCAGCCGGCCTCGTCGAGCAGGGCGTTGGCCCGGCGCGCGTTGCGGCGGTCGAGCTGCCGGTCGCCGGAGGTCGGCGCCATGATCGGCTCGCCATCCAGCACACCCGCGGGCAGTTGGTCGGCCAGCGGCTCCAAAAGCGCCAGCTCCTCCGCCGTCGGCAGGCCCGTCGCCGCCAGATCGCTGTTATCCCAGAAGGAATTGACGCGTTCGTAGAGCCCGTAGAAGAGTTGCGTGTTCGACCATTCGAAGTTGAACATCAAGGAAATGGCCTCGCGCACCCGCGGGTCCTGCAATTGCGGCCGGCGCAAGTTCATCACGAAGGACTGTCCGGTTGCGATCGTGCCATCGGGCAGCTCGCGCTTGACGACGTGACCGTCCTGCATGGCGGGGAAGTTATAGCTTTCCGCCCAGTTCTTCGAGCTTGCCTCGATCCGGAACGTGTAGTTGCCCGCCTTGAAGCCCTCAAACGCCACGTTGTAGTCGGCGTAATACTCCACCCGGATGCTGTCGAAGTTCCCGCGCCCGATACTGATCGGCAGATCCGCGCCCCAATAGTCTGGGTTGCGCGCATAGGTGATCGACTGGCCCACATCGATCACGTCGGGCACATAGGCCCCGGAACCCAGGAAGGGCGTCAGCGAGTTCTCCTCCAGATCCAGCCCATTCGCCTCATAGTGGGCCTTCGAGAAGATCGGCAGCCCGCCCACAGACTGGATAACATCGCGCTTGGGCACGCCCTCGGCAAAGACAAAGCGAATGCGATGGGGCCCCAGAACCTCGGCGCTCTCCACCTGTTCGGCCAGGATGCGGCGATAGCTCGGCAGACCCTTCTCGCGGAATGTCTCGTAGGTAAAGAACACGTCCTCGGCGGTCAGGGGCGAGCCATCGGAGAACCGCGCCTCCTCGCGGAGGTTAAAAATCACCTCCGAGCGATCCTCGGGATATTCGATGGTCTCGGCCAGCAGCCCGTAATCCGCGCCGATCTCGTCGGCGGTCGCCGTCAGCAGGCTCTCCAGCATGGCCGACGACAGCCGCGCCGCCCGCCCCTTGATCGTGAACGGGTTCATGCTGTCATAGCTGCCGAACGCCCAGATCGAGATCTCGCCGCCCTTCGGCGCGTCGGGGTTCACATAATCCAGATGCGGAAAGTCGGCGTCGTATTTCAGCTCGCCCGGAAAGGTCGAGATGCCATGCGACGTGATCCAACCTGCGTCCTGGGCAAATGTGGGCAGGGACAGCGCGAGCGTCAGTCCGACCGCCGTGCCGAGGCGAAAGAGGGGGCGTGACCGTAGCGTCATCTCTCGTAGCTCCTATTCTGGGGCTCACCCCCCGTCGGGGCGAATTCGGCCGGGCGCGAACGCCGGATCCAGCGGATAATTGAGGAGATAGGCTAAGATCGAGTCAAATCCTCTGCAACTTGAGAAGCCGTGAACGTCCGTCATCGGGCGCGGACTGCCCAAAAAGACCGCCGCAGACGGAAACGCCCCGCACCGGCGATCCGGCGCGGGGCGTTCCCGAAGCTTGGTCGGATTACTCGAAGGTCTCGAGATAGGCGATCAGGTTGACGCGGTCGTCAGAGCTGTCGAGCCCGACAAAGGCCATCGACGTGCCAGGTGCATAGCCCTTGGGGTCCTCCAGGAACGCATAGAGGGCCTCGGGGGTCCAGACGTCGGCAGCATCCGACAGCGCACCGGAATAGTTAAAGCCGTCGGCTGCGCCCACGTCGCGCCCCACGATGCCATGAAGGTAGGGGCCGGTGGCATTCTCGCCGGCCTCAAGCTTGTGACACGCCCGGCATTTCGACCAGACGCGCTCGCCCCGTCCGGCATCGGCGCTCGCGAAGCGCTCCTCGAACGGCACGTCGGGTTCAGCCTCAGCCGGCTCCTCGCCGGTGTCGATCTCGACGGAATAGGCCTGATGATGGTCACCGCCATGGTGCCCCACCGAATAAAGCTCGCTGGCCACCCAGCCGCCCAAGAGCAGGACAAGCCACGCCGACAGGAAGGCGCCGGCTGCCTTGGTGAGGGTCATCGTGTCGAACATGTCGCATCCATGGCTGTCTTGAGGTCGGGCGCGATCTATGACCTTCCGGGCCCCGCGTGCAAGCTGTATCCGGCGCGACCAAACGCCCGACCGGGCCGCGCGGGCCCGGCCAAAGGGGCCCGCAGGGGGTGTCGGCCTCGGCGGCGCAAGACCAGGATCCGCAGGGAGGAAGCGGCCCCATGACCCGACCCCGCATCGCATTTCAGGGCGAGCCGGGCGCCTATTCGCACGAGGCCTGCCGTGTGGCGCGCCCGGATTACGAAGCGCTGCCCTGTCCAACCTTCGAGGACGCGATCGAAGCCGCGCGCGCGGGCCAGGCCGAGCTGGCCATGCTGCCGGTCGAGAACACGACCTATGGCCGGGTGGCCGACATCCACCGGTTGCTGCCCGAAAGCGGCTTGCACATCGTCGATGAAGCCTTCGTGCGCGTGCATATCAACCTGCTGGCCCTGCCCGGTGTGCGGCTGGAGGAAGTGGAGCACGCCCAAAGCCACACGGTGCTCCTTGGCCAATGCCGCGACTTCCTGCGCCGCCACGGCATCTCCCCGATCATCGGCGCCGACACGGCGGGCTCAGCCGCCCATGTCGCCGAGGCCGGGCAGCGCGGGCTCGCGGCCCTGGCCTCGCCCCTGGCTGGCGAGATCTATGGCCTCGAGCCCCTGGCGCGCCACATCGAGGATCAGGACACCAACACCACTCGGTTCCTGATCATGGCGCGCGAGCCCGATTATGCCCGCCGGGGCGACCTGGGGATGATGACCACTTTCGTGTTCCGGGTGCGCAACCTGCCCGCGGCGCTCTACAAGGCGATGGGCGGATTTGCCACGAACGGCGTGAACATGACCAAGCTGGAAAGCTACATGGTCGGCGGGTCGTTCACGGCGACCCAGTTCTACGCCGATATCGAGGGGCACCCCGACGATCGCGCCGTGCGCCTGGCGCTCGAAGAGCTCGATTACTTCTGCTCCAAGCTCGAACTGTTGGGCGTCTATCCGGCCGACCGCAGGCGCCACTAGCGGGCGCTAGCGTCACGGACGCGGGTCAGGGGTCGGTGGGTTGCTCGGCCTTGGCGGCAGCCATCGCCTCAATCGAGCGCGCGATATTGCCCATGCGCTCGGCAAAGCGGGTTTGCAGGGCGCCATGGGCCAGCCTCAGAGGTTGCAGGAACACCTTCGCCCGCAGGCTGTGCCCCTCAATCTTGACCCTGATCCGCATCAGCGTCCCCCCCTCGGCGCCGTCGGCCAGGGCGAGTTCGGATTCGCCCGTCAGCCCGTTGCCCTCGATCTCCAGATCCAGCCTTTCGGGAGCTTCGAAGCGCACAACCTCGGCCCGGAACTCAATCTCGCGGCCCTTCACCGGGAACATGCCGTTCCATGCCGTGCCCAGTCCCGGGGTGTGGCCATCTGCCGTGGCGGCACCGTGATGGTGGCCCTCCACCCGGTCCAGACGCCCGCCCCGGTCGGCCACGAGCGCCTCAACCGTTTCGAAGTCCGACACAACCGACCACACGTCGGCCTGGGGCAAATCGATCTCGATCTCGGCGTGAAAGTCCATGCTCCGTCTCCTCGCAGCTCCCTCCGGCCCCGCGATATTCTGCGGTGCGCGGTCCCATACCGTCAGTCGAGCGTATCTTCCAGCCAGCGCATGATGAGGAAATGGGCAATCGCACCGCGGCGGGCAGGTTTGACCCTGGTGCTTTCGCCCGCGAAGACGGCCAGCATCTCCTCCCGCGTGATCCAGATCGCGTCCTCCAACTCGTTGGGATCAAGGGTGATGGCCTCGCTCAGGGCCTCGCCGCGGCATCCCAGCATCAGGGAGGCCGGAAAGGGCCAGGGCTGGCTGGCGAGATAGCCCACCGCGCCGACCCTGATGCCGGCCTCCTCCGCCACCTCGCGCCGGACCGCGGCTTCGATTGTCTCGCCCGGCTCGACGAAGCCCGCGAGCAGCGAATACATCCCCTCCGGCCAGCCCGGGCTCCGCCCGATCAACAGAGAATTGCCCCGTGTGATCAGCATGATGACAACCGGATCGGTCCGCGGGAAATGCCGCGCACCGCAGCTCGGGCAAACCCGCTGCCACCCCGCCTCGGCCAGGTCCGAGGGGGCGCCGCACCGCGCACAGAACCGGTGTGTCGCGTGCCAACCCACCACACCCTTGGCCATCGCGGCAAGCTCGGCATCGCGAGCCGTCAGCCGGGTCATCGCCGCGCGCAGCTCGACGAAGCGATGATCCTGCGGCAGGCCCGGCGGATGCTGCTCGGTGGGGTCGAGAAACGCACCATAGGGCGCGCCGCCCTCCATCGGTTCCCAGCTCGACACGTCCACCGCGAACCACGCCGCCTCACCATCACGTCCCAGAAAGACCGGTGCCTCCGATGCATGGGCCAGGAGGTCGGCGCCCGGCGACAGGGGGGCGAGTGCGCACATGCCCTGGGCCTCCGCCGCAGGGTCGGCGGTGTCACTGTTGCGCAACAGCGGCTTTCCGCGCCAGAGCGGCAGAATCCTTGCCCCCGCGCCAGCGGCCAGCTGCGCCAGCACGTCGGGCTGCCCGCGCAGCTCCGCCGCCCGGTCGAGCCCGGATCCCCCGAATGTCACATCTTCCGCGTCACGCATGGTCGACCCCCAATCCGGCGCCCCTTGCCACGCGTCCGCACGCGCGTAAAGCCTGCCGGCCTGATGCGCCGCCCGCCATGCCGGTCCCGTCCCGGAACCGCAACCCAGGGGCGAAGAAACAAACAAAATTCCCGCAAGTCTTTGCGCTGCGCCGACATCTCACTATGGTTTAGGGCGGCACTGGGGCCCCGCGGCCTCTGCGCGGTTAGGGGGTACCTTGAGCGGGCGGCATAAATTTGCACGGCAGGCAGGTGCGGATCAGGCGCATTTGCGGATCCTGTCCACCACAGACCTCCACATGCGGATCTTGCCCCACGATTACGTGGCCGACCGGGGTGTCACGGGCCAAAGCCTGGCGCTGGCCGCCACCACCGCGCGGCACGCGGCGGCCGAGGCCGGTAACGCGATCCTGTTCGATACCGGCGATGCGTTCGAGGGCGGCGTGATCGACGACCTCCTTGCCGACGAGGCGCGCGCGGCCGCAAAGTCGGCCCACCCGATGGCCGATGCCCTTGCAGCCGCCGGTGTCGCCGCACACACGCTGGGCAATCACGACTTCAACCACGGCCTCGCGGCGCTGTGCTCGTGGCTCGCCGCCTCACCGGTGCCGGTGGTGCTGTCCAACATCGTCCGCCGCCGCGGCGCGACCCCACTCGACGATACCCCCCTCTTCGCCCCGACCGTGCTTCTGCGCCGCACCCTGCGCCTGGGCGGCGGCGGCAAAGCCCCCATCACTTTGGGCCTTCTGGGCCTGGCCCCGCCCCAAACGCTTGATTGGGATCAGGACAAGCTCGCCGGTCAGCTCATGGCCCGCGATATCCTTGAGGCTGCCGCAAGCTGGGGCCGGAAGCTGCGATACGACGGCGCGGATCTCGTGATCGCGCTCTGCCACTCCGGCATCGGCGCTGCCGCTCCAGGGTTGGGCGCGGAAAACGCCGCCACGCCGCTGGCCGCTCTGCCTGAGGTCGACGTTGTTCTGGCCGGGCACAGTCACCGGCGCTTCCCGGCTCCCGGCTTTCCGGCGGAGCCCGACGCCGCAGCTGCAATCGACCTGGCCCGCGGCCGGGTCCATGGCACCCCGGCGGCAATGCCCGGCTTCTGGGGCGGCGATATCGGCCGGGTCGACCTGCTGCTCCAACGCGAGCGGGAGGGCTGGCGCATTGCCGACAGCGAGGGGGGCCTGCGCCGCGTCCGCACGCGGCGGGCGCATCCGGCCGTTGTCGCGGCGGGCAAGGCCTATCACACGCGTGCGCTGGCCGAGATCCGCACGCCCGTCGGCCGCACGGGGCACCATTTGCATACCTACTTCGCAATGGTTGCCGACAGTCCCGTTGTGCGGCTCAACCACGGGTCGCAGTTTCGGGCCGCCGACATGCTGCTCAAAGGGCTGCCCGAGGCCGCATGGCCCCGCATCTCGGCCTCGGCCCCGCTCAAGGCCGGCGGTCTGCATGGTCCGGAGCACTACACCGACGTGCCGCCGGGGCCGATCCTGCGGCGCAATCTGTCCGACCTCTACATCTACGCCAACGCGCTCCTCATGGTCCGCGTGACCGGCCAGACCGTGCGCCGCTGGCTCGAACGCAGCGCCTCGGCCTTTCGGCAGATCGCCCCCGGCGCGCGCGACGCATCGCTCCTCGACCCGGCGCATGCGAGCTATTCGTTCGACTGCCTGGCGGGCCTGACCTACCGGATCGATCTCGCCGTGCCGGCGGGGTTCGACCAGGTCGGCCGCGTCCTCGATCCGCAGGCCAAACGGATCTGCGATCTGTGCCACGACGGCCGGCCCATCGCTGACGATGACCGCTTCGTGCTGATCACGAACGGATATCGCTGTGGCGCCGGCAATGGCTTTCCCGGGATTGCCGAGGCCGACCGGATCGCCCAAGGCGGCTTGGGCTGTCGCGAGGCTCTCGCGCGCCATATCGCGGCCGGCGGCGCCGAGTGCCCGCTGCTCCCGGTGTCTTGGGGGTTTGTGCCGATGCCCGGAACGACAGTCCTGTTCTCGACCGGCCCGGGGGCGCGCGCCGCAGGGCTGCCCGGCACGCCCGGCGCGCTCAAGCTGGTCGGGCGGCGGACCTCCGGCTTCGACCGCTGGCGCCTCGATCTTGCGCAGGCCGAAAGCCTCGGGCCGGCCTGCCCCGTGAGCCATGCAGGTGTTGCCTAGTATTTGATCGCTGCGCTAGCATCTTGTGCAGCGGTCCGGCGGAGCGGCCGGCCGGGGCCGGCGGGCTCTGCTGCCACTTCACCCCGCACCGGTCAGGCCGCACGGTGACGGCCGCAACGCGCGGGCCCCGCCCGCTCACCGGCTCTATGAGGAGTTAGACCCGTGTTCATTCGTTCCTTGGCCCTGCTCGCCACCGGCGCCGCCGCGGCAACCGCGATCGCCGTTCCAGCCGTCGCAGAAACTCAAGTGCCGTTCGCGCTCGACTGGAAGTTCGAGGGCCCGTCGGCCGCCTACTTCGCCGCCGTCGACAACGGCCACTTCGCCGACAAGGGCCTGTCGGTCGAGATCGCCGCCGGCCAGGGCTCGCTCGACGCGATCCCCAAAGTGGCCACCGGCGCATTCCCGATGGGCTTTGCCGATATCAACTCGCTCATCAAGTTCCTCGATCAGAACCCCGGCGCGCCCGTCACCGCCGTGATGATGGTTTATGACAAGCCGCCCTTTGCCGTCGTGGGCCGCAAGTCGCTCGGCGTCGAGGCGCCCGCCGATCTCGAGGGCAAGGTCCTCGGCGCGCCACCGCCCGATGGCGCGTGGGCCCAATTCCCCGCCTTTGCCACGGCGGCCGGCATCGACATGGACGCGATCACGGTCGAACCCGTTGGCTTTCCCACCCGCGAGCCGATGCTGGCCGAGGGCGAGGTCGCGGCGGTCACCGGCTTTTCGTTCTCGTCGTTTCTGAACCTTGTGCGCCTCGGCGTGCCCGAAGAGGACATCTCGACCATCCTCATGGCGGATTATGGCCTGGCGCTCTACGGCAACGCGATCATCGCCAACACCGAGTTCGCCGCCGAAAACCCCGAGCTCGTCACCGGCTTTCTGGAGGCCGCGGCGGCGGGCTGGGCCGATGTGATCGCCGATCCCGAGGCCGGCGCCGCGATGGTCGCCGAGCGCAATCCGGCCATCGACACCGCGCTCGAACAGCGCCGGCTGGAGCTTGCGATCGAGGCCAATGTCCTGACCGACTACGTCAGGGAGAACGGCATGGGTGGCATCGATGCCGAGCGCATGACGACGGCCATCGCACAGATCGCCGAAACCTATGAGTTCCAGAACGATCCCACGCCGGAACTCTACTTCGACGCCAGCTTCCTGCCCGAGGGCCTGTTCCCGCTGGAGTGATCTCCGCCCCGGAGCGCATCCCAGCCTGCCGGCAGGCGTAACCCGACCCGCGCCTGCCGCATCCCCGGAACGGCCCTCGCCGACCCCCGGTCCACCGCTGGCCCCAACCCAGAGCCATGCCCATGCCCGATGCCCCCCTGATCGACATCAAGGATGTGAGCCACCGCTTCCGAACGGCGACCGGCCCGCTCCATGTGCTCGATCACCTCAACATCTCGATCCCCGAGGGCGGGTTTTGCGCCGTCGTGGGCCCCTCGGGCTGTGGCAAGTCCACCCTCACCCGCCTAATCGCCGGCCTGATGATCCCCGACGCGGGCGAGGTCTGGCTCCATGGCGACCGGGTGAAGGGCCCGCGGTCCACGGTCGGCATGGCGTTCCAGAATCCGGTCTTGCTGGAATGGCGCACCATCCTCCAGAACGTCATGCTGCCGCTCGAGATCGTCCCCACCAAGCTCTCGCGTAAGGCGCAGGAAGAGCGCGCCCGGTTCCTGCTGTCCCTCGTCGGCCTCACCGGGTTCGAAGACAAAAAGCCCTCCGAACTCTCGGGCGGCATGCGCCAGCGCGCCTCACTCTGCCGCGCCCTCATCCACCAGCCCGACGTCCTGATCCTCGACGAGCCCTTCGGCGCGCTCGACGCCTTCACCCGCGAGGATCTGTGGCAGACCATGCACGAGGTGAAGGCGCGCGAACCCTTCACGGGCCTCCTGATCACGCACGACCTCCGCGAGTCGATCTTCCTAGCCGACCAGGTGGTGGTCCTGTCCGGCCGCCCCGCTCACGCCCAATACATCCTCGATGTGCCCGATACCGGCCCGCGCGACCTGAGCCATCTCTACACGCCCGAGGCGGCCGAGATGCTCGCGGTCCTGCGGCATCAGATCGAAATCGCCCAGGGCCGCGCCCCGGCCACCGAACCCGCCTGAGGATCCGACCATGGCCTTCGTCCCCGACAGTCTGACCCCGGCCGAGCCCAGCCCCTCAGTCACCGCCGGCAAATCGCTCGCCGAACGCCTGCTGAGCCGGGCTGTCCTCGCGCCCATAGCGGCCGTCATCGTGTTCCTCGCGCTGTGGGAGCTCCTGGTCTGGGCCAACGATTGGCCGAACTACGTGATGGCCTCGCCGTCCGACCTTCCGCCGGCCTATGCCAAGTATTGGCAGCTTTTCTTCGTCATGGGCTGGCAAACGCTCTGGCGCACCGTCGTCGGCCTGCTCCTTGCTGTGCTCGTTGGTGTCGGGATCGGGATGATCATGGGCTTCTCGCGGACGATGCGCGACGCTCTCTACCCGCTCCTCGTCGGCTTCAACGCCATTCCCAAGGCCACCGTCGTGCCCATCGTCGCGCTCCTCTTCGTTGGCGCGCACAACTTCAACACGGTGCTCATCGCCTTCATGATATCGTTCTTCCCGATCGCGGTGTCGGTCTCGATCGGCCTGTCGACGCTCGAGCCGGAATATCGCGACATCCTGCGCTCGCTCGGCGCAAGCCAGGTCACGATCTTCTGGAAGATCGCCCTGCCCAAAACCCTGCCGGAGTTCTTCGGGGCCCTGAAGGTCGCCGTCACCCTCGCCTTCATCGGCACGAACCTCATGGAGATCGTCAGCCCCCATGGCCGCGGCCTCGGCGCGCTCTTCGACAGCGGCAAAACGAACTCAGACTATCCGCTGATGTTCGCGGTCCTGATCGCCTTGGCCTTCCTCGGGATTGTGCTCTACTACGTCGTCGTCGCGCTTGAGAAAACCTTCGCAGGCTGGGCCGAGCGTCAGCCGGGCTGATCGCCCTGCAGCCAGTCGCGCATGTCCTGATCCTCCAGCGCATAGAGGCCCCGTGTCGGCCGCCAGACGAGGGACTTGTCGCGCAGCGCATCGAGCGCCTTCTGCACCTCGGCCGCGTTCGTCTCGCGGCCCAGCGCCTCGGACAAAAGCTTCAGCGTATCGGCGGTGAAGGGCGCAAAGTCCGATCCTTTCTCGGCCAACACGCGAAGCACCGTCTGCTGCAGCTCCGTCAGTGCCCCATAGTCGGACTGATGCTGCTCCCAGCGCAGCGCCCGCAGGTCCGACGCGCGTTTGGTCACCGTCTGGTGCAGACCGCGGCTTCCTTCTTCGCCCAGCGCATGCTCCCGCAACAGGCGCATCAGCACTTCGGGTTGATGGCCGACCAGATCGAACGCCGCTTCGACATCATCGATATCGAGCTGGTTGTCGCCTGCGAGCCTGGGGTTCAGGGCGCCCACCACCGCCTCGACATAAGGCCGCCCGAGCTTGGGGAAGTCCGACACCGCCGAGCCGAAGAACGGGTCCTTGTGGCTATAGACAAAGCCCGTCAGCTTGTCGCGGTGCGAGCCGGTGAAGATGAGGTAAAGGCGCGCGCCCTCGGCCCGCTGGTTCATCTCGTCCCGGGCCGCCTTGAGCGCAAAGATCGCGTCGAGACCCGCTTTTGAGGTCAGGGCATGCTGCGCCTCGTCGATGATCAGCGCGACGTCCTTGCCCGAGCGCTCTCCGATCCCCACCAGGGCTTCGGTCAGGGTCGCGGTGCGCGTGCTCCCCTTGCTCGCCAGCTCAACCTCGACCCCGCCGACCGCAATCGCGCTTGGCATCACGCTTCGCACGGCCTTTTCAACCTTCGATGCCAGACTATCGAGCGTCTGGGCAATGGCATCGGCGATCAGAAGGCCCGGATCCGCCTCGCGGTCCGACCAGAGGTCGACATAGATCGGCAGCACGCCTTCATCTTCCAGCAACGGAACAAGATCGCGGCGCAGGAATGTGCTCTTGCCCGTGCGCCGGGGCGACGCCAGGAAGAGGCCCGAGGCGCTGCCGAGAACCGGATCCGGCCGGGTTCGGGCATAGATCGCCTGAGCGAGGTCTGACCGTGGGACGTAGAAGTCGGCCATTTATAGTGTTTTATCTCTCCGAGGATAATTTATCCGGAACTTGATAATCGGCTATAAATCCGCATCAGGTCAACCCGGTTGCGACTCGCCGCGCCGCCCCCTATCTTAACCGCCGAGAGGTTGGCGCGGGCAGGCACCTCGCCAACCCGGTCAGGTCCGGAAGGAAGCAGCCGTAACGAGCCCCGCTTGGGTCGTTGTCCAGCCTCTCACCTCACCCCCACATGTAAGCCGGCACGACGTACTGGTCCATACCGTCGTCGAGGGTGCCTCAGGCGAGCACCCAGACCCCTACGATGCCGATCACGATACCCAGAAGCGCAAGAAGCAGGATCACCACCGGCACATGGGCCATCGCCCGCAACGCACCCGGGCGCAAACCGCGGCTGGCCTGAACCAGAACAACGGCAAGCGCCGCCGCGGCCGACTGGACCACGAAGAAGGTCACCACCCGGTTCATCCCCGCGGTAAAGCCGATGTCCGAGGCGGGCGTCAGGGCGTAGGCCACGAACGCTCCGGCAAACACGGCGAGCCAGAGGATCAGCAGCCCGACGACAAGTCGTCGCCGGTCACGCATCTCGCTCATCGCCCGGCCTCCGACCCGCTTGCGGCGTGCGCGCCCGCTGAGACGGGCGCGCAGAGGGGTAAAGGCTGTCTGAACTCGGCGTACGGCGAAAGCGCAAAAGTCATATGCGACTCATATGGTTCTCATATGCGAGTCATATGCGACTCATATTGAATTCATATGCTTTTCATATGCCTGTTTCGCCGCCGCCACACCCCGTTCAGGCCCGCTCGACGACGCGGTCCGGATGGGCTTCGGCCCAGTCGGTCAGCATGTCCGCCAGAGCCTCCACGCCGGACCCGTCCACGTCAGACCGATGGAGCCGCGACCCGGCGTCAAGGATCAGGCGCGCCGCCGTCAAATGGTCGCGCCGATCCCGGTTCGGGCAGAACTCCGCGCCGTGGATGACGGTGCCCATCAGGTCCCCTCCATAGAAGTTTTTATGTTGCAGATCAGGGTTATAGGTCAAAAGCCAGCGCACGATCTCGGCCTGTCCCTCCCACGCCGCGATATGGATCGCGGGCATGTCCTGCTCGTCCTGCGAGTCAGGATCAATGCCCAGGGCGACCAGACGTTTGCAATGGTCGATCACGCCATCGAAGGAGAGGATCCGGTGCATCAGAAGCTCCTGCTCCCGGGTCAGGCCTTCGGGCGCAAGCCGTCCGTCCACAGGGCCGTCGACCGCGCGCGCCAACACCTCCTCCGTCGCCGTCAGCGGCACCGCCTGCCCCGCCCGCTCCAACACCTGCGCGACCTCGCGATTGCCGCGCATCCGCGCCAGGGCATAGGCCGTATGCCCTTGATATTCATGCGTTCCTTTCCCACCATGCCGGATCAGCGCCTCGGCGATTGCGCCGGAACACATCCGCCGCGCCGCCTGATGCAGACCGGGTATCACCACCGGCTCGCCGCCCGACGGGTGCGCCATGATCCCTTCGTTGGGGTCGGCCCCGGCGTCGAGCAACAGCTCCACCATCTCCAGATTGTCGAAGTCCATGGCCCGGGGCAGGGCGTTCGTGCCCTCCGACTTCGCCCCGTAGCGCAGGAGCAGCTTCAGCCCCTCCGCGTGCCCTAATTCGGTGGAATGATAGAGCGACTCGTTGTCGTTGGGGTCGGCGCCACGCTCCAAGAGCCACTCGGCGAGCGGCAGGTTGCCGGCATGCCCGATCGCCCCGTAGAGCGCCGAGATGCGATGGACCGAGCCGGGCTCGGGCGGGTAGGCATCGTTGACATCCGCACCCGCCTCAACGAGGCGCCGGGCCACCTCGAACATGGGCGAGGTATCCTCCAACCTCTTGAAGTAGTGTGAGAACGCGAGGTGCAGGATCGGCCTACGCGGCCCGACCTCGCGCAGCACGGCCCCAGGATCTTTGGACAGCACACGGTCGACTTCGGCCAGATCGTATGTCGCACAGGCCAGTCCGAAATCGGCGTGGGCAAGATCCGGCTCGGCCGCGAGCAGCATCTCCCAGACCCAAGCCTGACCAAAGTACAGCGCCACTTTCAGCCGCCGCGCCCGTTGCGCCCGGCTCATCGCCGCGGCATCGCGCGCGAATTTGAGCCGCGGCCACGACGGTTGCCCCTGCTCTCGTGCGATCACGTGCAACGCGTCGGCATGCCCGAGCGTCTCCCGGTCGCCAATCGCAGCGGTCACACGCGCACGGGCCTCTAACTCATTACGGGAAAACGCCTTTTTCAGCGCCTTCGCGTCCTGGCGAAGCCGGTCTATCGAGCGACCGCTTGCCGGTGCCTGGGGCGACCCGTTGCCATTGGGCGTACCCGTATCCTGAGGTGTCATGTCGGTTTCTCCCGTCATCTGCCCGCGGTCCGCCATTGGGGCACAGAAGAAGACCGAATTGATCTCGGTGCTGACGAGGCGCTCTGATGGGAGCTTTCCGCGGACCGGGAGGCCGCCTCGCGAACGGCCCTGCCATCATAGCTCGGCGGACCCGGGTCGCCAACCCGCCTGTTGGCCGGCTCAGCGAGCGGCGTGCCCCATGGACGGCGGGCGCGCGACGGCCTAGCCTCGATCACTCAGGATAAGGGGGCGAAGATGAGCGAGGCAGGCGGCTATCAGGTGCTGGCGCGGAAGTATCGACCGCTGACCTTCGCCGATCTTGTGGGTCAGGAGGCGATGGTACGCACCCTGAAGAACGCCTTCGAAACCGCGCGCATCGCCCAAGCATTCGTCCTGACGGGCATTCGGGGCACCGGCAAAACGACGACGGCCCGGATTGTGGCAAAGGGTATGAACTGTATCGGTCCGGACGGGCAGGGCCGGCCCACAACCGACCCTTGCGGTGTCTGCGAGCACTGCGTGGCGATTGCCGAAGGCCGTCACGTGGACGTTCTGGAGATGGACGCAGCGTCGAACACCGGGATCGACGATATCCGCTCGCAGGTGCTCGACAGCGTGGCCTATGCCCCGTCGTCGGCCCGCTACAAGGTGTACATCATCGACGAGGTGCACATGCTGTCGCGCTCGGCCTTCAACGCGCTCTTGAAGACGCTCGAAGAGCCGCCGGCGCATGTGAAGTTCATTTTCGCAACGACCGAGATCCGCAAGGTGCCGGTGACCGTTCTGTCGCGGTGCCAGAGGTTCGACCTGCGCCGGATCGAGCCCGAAGACATGATTGGGCTCTTGCGTCGGATCGCGGACAGCGAGGAGGGGCAGATCACGGATGGGGCGCTGGCCTTGCTGACCCGCGCCTCGGAGGGCTCGGCCCGAGATGCCACATCGCTTTTGGACCAGGCGCTCAGCCAGGGCGCGGGAGAGGTCGACAGCGACGCAGTGCGCGCAATGCTCGGCCTTGCGGATCGCGGACGCGTGCTGGATCTGTTCGATCTCGCGCTGAAGGGGGATGCCGCCGGGGCGTTGACGGAACTGTCGGCCCAGTACGCAGATGGCGCGGACCCGCTGACCGTGCTGCGCGATCTGGCCGATGTCTGCCATTGGGTAAGCGTCACGAAGATCACGCCGGAGGCCGCCGACGATCCCACCGTTGCACCCGACGAGCGCGACCGGGGCCGCGCCATGGCCGAGGCCCTGCCGATGCGGGTTCTGTCGCGGATGTGGCAGATGCTGCTGAAGGCGCTTGAAGAGGTAGCGCGCGCCCCGAACGCCATGATGGCAGCTGAAATGGCCCTGATCCGCCTGACCCACGTGGCGGATCTGCCGCCTCCCGAAGACCTGGTGCGCCAGTTGCAGCAGACGCCGCGGCCTGCGCCGCGCGCGCCCAGCGAGGCGCCTGCAGGCCCGGCGCCTGTGGGGCCTGTCCAGGTTGCGCCGCCGCCCTCTGCCCCGCGCGGAACGTCCCCCGGCGCCGGACCGCTTGCCGTTGCGCAGCCGGCGGCTGGCGACGCCCTGGCGCGGTTTCCGACCTTCGAGACAATCGTGGCGCTGATCCGTGCCAACCGTGATGTGAGGCTGCTGCTGGAGGTTGAGGCGGGTGTACGCCTGGTGCGCTACAGCCCCGGACGGATCGAGTTCGAGCCTGCGCCTCAAGCTGTGCCGGATCTGGCTGCGCGCTTGGCCGAGCGCTTGAAGGGATGGACAGGGGTACGCTGGGCGGTGTCGGTCGTTGCCTCGGGCGGGGCGCCCAGTGTGGTGGAGGCACGCGACGCCGAACGCGCCGCCCTTGAGGACGCGGCGCGCGCTCACCCGATGGTGCAGGCGGTGCTTGATGCGTTCCCTGAGGCTCGGATCGCCGACATCCGGTCACGCGCCGCGCTCGCAGAGGCCGCCGCTGTTGAGGCACTTCCCGAAGTCGAGGACGAGTGGGACCCGTTCGAGGACGAGTGATCGCTAGAAGCTGGCGTAGACCGGCTGGGTGCCAGACTTTACGAACAGGGCCGGAGTGAGGACCTGCTCGGCCGTCTCGCTGACCGACACGTGATGCACGTCGGTGAGCGCAGCGGTGAACGGCGCGGCAACGGCAAGGCCGAGGGTCAGACCGATAAGAAGCGTTGCGTAACGCGAAGGCATTGGGTGGTCTCGCGGGTCGTGGATTTCAGATCGACCGCATATCGTCGCCTCGTGTGCGTCTTTCACTAGGCCATTTTGCCGCGCCTACGCTTGTCCAGGCCCGGTGTGGCGCCTATGCCTTGAAAAGACGCAAGAGACACCGCGACACCGGGAGAGACATGTAATGCTGAAGGGTTTGGGCGGGCTTGGCGATATGTCCAAGATGATGAAGGCCGCGCAGGAAATGCAGACCAAGATGGCCGAGATGCAGGAGAGCCTCGAGACCATGACCGTCGTTGGCGAAAGCGGCGCGGGCCTGGTGAAGGCCACATGCTCGGCCAAGGGCGAGCTTCGGGGGCTTGAGATCGACCCTTCGATCTTCAACCCCGACGAAAAGGAAGTCGTGGAGGATCTCATCCTGGCCGCGATCAAGGAGGCCCAGCAGAAGGCCCAGGCAAAATCGCAGGAAGAAATGCAACGTCTGCAGAGCGAGCTTGGCCTGCCGCCGGGGCTGAACCTGCCGGGCATATGAGCCAAGGCGCATGTCGCAGATCCCGGCGGAACTGGAGACGCTGATCGACTTGATGGCGCGGCTTCCGGGGCTTGGCCCCCGCTCGGCCCGGCGCGCCGTGCTGACGCTCATCCAGAAGCGCGGGCGTCTGATGGTGCCGCTGGCCGAGGCCATGGCCGAGGTGGCGCGCACGGTCACGACGTGCGTCCAATGCGGGAACGTGGCGACCGGGGAGCTGTGCCCGATCTGCCTGTCGGAGAAGCGGGCGACCGGAGTTTTGTGCGTTGTGGAAGAGGTGGCCGATCTCTGGGCAATGGAACGCGGCGGGGCGTTCGGCGGGCGGTACCACGTTTTGGGCGGCACCTTGTCGGCCCTCGACTCGATTGGCCCCGACGAATTGGGCATCCCGCGCCTGGTGTCGCGCGTGAAGACCGAAGGAATCCGCGAGGTGATCCTCGCCCTCAACGCCACGGTCGACGGACAGACCACGGCCCACTACATCGCCGACGCGTTGGAAGGTTCTGACGTGGCCGTGACATCGCTGGCCCAGGGCGTGCCGATCGGGGGCGAGCTGGATTATCTCGACGACGGGACGATTAGCGCAGCGCTGCGAGCTCGCAAGGCGATCTGACCCCGGTGCCGTGATTGGGGCGGTGCGGTCGGCCCCGACATCGGCTCCCGCCCCGGTATTGGACTGGGCGAGCGGGAGCCGTGATCGACCCGCGTGCGGCCCTATCGGCCCTCGTCTTCGTCGTCGTCTTTGTTGTCGTCGGGCAGGTTGAAGAAGCTGTCGGCGTCGAGGATTGGCTCCTTGTCGCTTTCTTCCTCGTCCCCGCGCGGGTCGCTCAGCGTGAAGGTCTCGAGGCCAGAGATCGCTGTCGGGATCTTGGGCTCGGGGTCGGCGGCGAGGGACTGCTCGGTCGACACGAGTTTGCGGCGCTCGTCGTCGCTCATGACGGCACCCTCGGCCGCCTTGCGCGCGTTCGCCTTTTGCACGGCTGCGTCGAGTTCGGACTGTTTGCAGAGGCCAAGCGCGACCGGGTCGATCGGTTGGATGTTCTGGATGTTCCAGTGCTCGCGGTTGCGGATCGACTGGATCGTGGGCTTGGTCGTGCCGACGAGTTTGCCGATCTGGCCATCGGTCAGTTCGGGATGGAACTTGACGAGCCACAGGATGGCCGCCGGCCGATCCTGGCGCTTCGAGAGCGGGGTGTAGCGGGGGCCGCGCCTCTTCTCTTCGCCCACCGCGGCCGGGTTGTGCTTCAGGCGCATGCGGTAGGCTGGGTCTTTCTCGGCTTTGTCGATCTCGGACTGGTCCAACTGGTTGTTGGCGATCGGGTCGAAGCCCTTCACGCCGGTAGCCACGTCACCGTCGGCGATGCCCTGCACTTCGAGCTCATGCAGGCTGCAGAACGCAGCGATCTGGCCGAAGGTCAGCGTCGTATTGTCCACCAGCCAGACGGCGGTCGCCTTGGCCATCAATGGCTTGCTCATCGGTCTCTCCTTCATGCTGGCCGCCAGACAAGCCATTCCTGTGGCCTGGCGGGGCCTGCGACGCTCTCCCGCGCCGCCGATCCTCGTTTTCGGGGATTGAGCGGGATATAGAGATCGTGGGTCGGAAAGGGAAGGGCGAATGCAAAGAACGATGGGAGCGGTACTGGCGGTCGCGTTCTGCGCTGGGACGTCCGCGTGGGCGCAAGGGGATCGGGCAGGTGACTTCGATTACTACGTGATGGCTCTGTCCTGGTCGCCGACCTACTGTGCCCTCGAAGGCAATGCCGAGGGTGCCGAACAGTGCGCGCCTGGTGAAGACGTGGGCTGGATGCTCCATGGTCTGTGGCCTCAGCACGAACGCGGATGGCCAGCGGATTGCCCGACGCGGGAGGGCGACCCCTCACGCCGGACGACCGGCGCAATGGCGGACCTGATGGGTTCGGGCGGGTTGGCCTATTACCAGTGGCGCAAGCACGGGCGCTGTTCCGGCCTGTCGGCGGGCGACTATTTCGCCTTGTCGCGCGAAGCCTTCGATGCCGTGACGCGGCCGCCCGTTTTCCGCGCGCTCGACCGGGACGTTTCGCTGCCCGCACGCGTGGTCGAGGAGGCCTGGCTCGAAGCAAACCCGGGCTTGCGACCCGACATGCTGACCGTCACATGCCGTGACGGTCACATTCAGGAGGTGCGGATCTGCCTCACCAAGAGCCTCGTGCCTCGGTTCTGCGGCCCCGATGTGGTGCGCGACTGCACCCTAAGCGAGGCGATTTTCCCGTCGATCGACTAGCGATCAGGCAGCGTCGGTTCCCTCGGATGCCTTATCGTCGGACGAGAGGACGCCCCAGATGACGGCCCCGAGCGCCCCACCGGCAAGGGGAGCGACCCAGAAGAGCCAGAGCTGTGCCAGCGCTGTGCCCCCGCCAAAGAGCGCAACGCCGGTGGAGCGCGCGGGATTGACCGACGTGTTGGTGACCGGGATCGAGATCAGGTGAATCAGAGTCAGCGCCAGCCCGATCGCGATGGGCGCAAATCCCACGGGCGCGCCCGGCGCTGTAACGCCCAAGATCACGATCAGGAAGATCGCAGTCAAAACGACTTCTGTGATCAGCCCGGAAAAGAAGCCGTACCCCGCCGGAGATGCCGAGCCGTAGCCGTTGGAGGCAAAGCCGCCGGCGCCCGCAAAGTCGGCTTGGCCGGAGGCGATGACAAAGAGCACGATCGCGGCTGCGATTGCGCCAGCAACCTGGGCGCCCCAATAGGCAGGGAGCGATCCATCGAAGCGGCCCGCCATCTTGAGCCCGAGCGTCACGGCGGGGTTGAAATGCCCGCCCGAAATGCCGCCGACCGCATAGGCCATGCACATAACGGTCAGGCCGAAGGCAAGGCTGACGCCCAGCCATCCGATCCCGACGTCGGGCACGCCCGCGGCCAGCACAGCGCTGCCGCAGCCGCCGAAAACGAGCACGAAGGTTCCAAGAAATTCTGCAATATATGCTTTTTGCATACCGAATGTCCCCCAGATTGCAGGTCTGCGTTCTCGCAGATCCTGCCGGACGCTATCGTTTGAATGCAACGCCCGAGTGTCGAGCGCGTGGCGCAAGGTCAGGCAATCTGAAGCACGATCTTGCCGATGTGGGCAGAGCTTTCCATCCGAGCGTGGGCGGCTGCGGCCTCGGCGAGGGAGAAGTCGCTGTCCATCACGGGCGCGAGCCTGCCGTCATTGAGCAGGGGCCAGACATGGGTGAGGAGGGCCGACGCAATGTCGGCCTTGGCCTGATCGGACTGGGGGCGCAGGGTGGAGCCGGTAATCGTCAGCCGTTTGACCATCACTTGCGCAAAGTTCAGCTCGGTCTTGGGGCCTTGGAGGAAGGCGATCTGGACGAGCCGCCCCTCGGTCGCAAGCGCGCGGACGTTCCGCGGAATGTAGTCGCCCCCGACCATATCGAGGATCAGATTGGCGCCGCCTTCGGCTTTGAGCACGTCGACGAAGTCCTCATCGCGGTAATTGATGGCCCGCTCGGCGCCAAGCTCCAAGCACTTGGCACATTTCTCCTCAGTGCCAGCTGTGGTGAAGACGCGCGCGCCATGCAGGGCCGCGAGCTGAATGGCCGTGGTGCCGATCCCTGAGGAGCCGCCGTGGACGAGGAAGCGCTCGCCGGCCGCCAAGCCACCGCGCATGAAGACGTTGGTCCAGACGGTGAAGTAGGTCTCGGGCAGGCAGGCCGCCTCGCGCAAGCCCATGCCGTGTGGCACGGGCAAGGCATGGGCGGCCGGCGTCGCGACGTATTCGGCATACCCTCCACCGGGCAAAAGCGCGCAGACCTCGTCCCCGACGTTCCAGTCCGTAACTCCCGAACCTACGGAGGCTACAGTGCCGGCGGCTTCGAGCCCGGGCAGGTCGGATGCGCCAGGGGGCGGGGCATAGCTGCCGGCGCGCTGGAGCGCGTCGGGCCGGTTCACGCCCGCCCAGGCCACCTTGATCACAATGTTGCCCGCCGCCGCTGTCGGAACGGGGCGCACGGTCTCCTGCAGCACCTCGGGCCCGCCGGGCTTGGAAATCTCCACGGCGCGCATCGTTTCGGGCAGGGTCATCGGGGCTCCTCCTGCTGACGTCGCCCCTTTCTCGCCCGCCCCGAGCAGGGATGCAACGCAGCCTCAACCCCCGGTCGGTTGCACCGTTGGGCCAGGTTCTGGGGGTTCTGACCGCGCGAGATGGCCGGGCAGATCGGCCGCGGGCTCGCGCCGCGGCGCTTTGACCTGACCCATCAGCCAGATCGGGCCGGCGAAGAGGCGGGAGAGAACGGGGTTCGCGTTGACCTGCGCTTTGATCTTCTCGAACTGCATGACGTCTTCGATGCGCCGGTCGAGGAAGGCCCATGTGGCGGTGTCGCCCTCGCTGGTGTCGCCCAGCCAGTAGAGCACGGTGGCGGCATAGACGCCCGA
The DNA here is from genome assembly GCA_039822045.1 of Pseudomonadota bacterium. GTDB lineage: Bacteria > Pseudomonadota > Alphaproteobacteria > Rhodobacterales > Rhodobacteraceae > HLUCCA09. The sequence goes on from JBCBMY010000003.1 coordinate 186,340, forward strand.
CAATGTCGCCCGCTTGGTGTACCAGTTGATGTCGTCGGAGGTGTCGCCGAGGGCCGTCCAGATCCGGTCGGCCGTCGTCCAAAGCGCGCGGGAGCCGTCGGCCGCATAAACGGGAAGGGCGAAGAGGGTGGAGCCGCGTCGGACCATCTCCTTGTCTTCGGCGGCCTCAAGTCGGTAGCGCACGGCGGTGGCGATCTTGTCGCGAAAGCGAAGGGTGGTGAGATCCTCGACCTTGAGGCGCCGTTGCATGGCCCGGTCGCCGGCTTCGTGAAACGCGAGCGCCATGTCGACTGCGCCCCGAGGAAAGGCAGCGCGGGCCAGAGCGGTGTCGACGCCCGAGTCCCGGATCGAGGCCCGCAGGGTGGTTTCGCTCCATCCGTCGAACGGAACATGCATCGTTGCGGCCGCAAGCAGCCGCTCGCGCGCCTCGTTGAGTGTCGTTGTCTGATCGGTCATCGCACACCTGCCGGCGTTGTTGCCTATGTCGGTAGACAAGCTAAGGCGGGGTTGCTATAGGGCCACCTCCTGCACGACATTGACTCTAACCGGAAAGGTGGTGAACCCCACATGCAGGTGTCCGTTCGCGACAACAACGTCGACCAGGCGCTCCGCGCGCTCAAGAAGAAGCTTCAGCGCGAAGGTGTCTTCCGCGAGATGAAGCTGAAGCAGCATTTCGAGAAGCCGTCGGAGAAGAAGGCGCGCGAAAAGGCCGAGGCGATTCGGCGCGCGCGCAAGCTGGCGCGCAAGAAAGCGCAGCGCGAAGGCCTTCTGTAAGGCGAATCCCCTGGGGCGATTTGTTTTCGCAGTGCGTGCTGTAGGGCTCCTGCCTGATCCGGGCCGGAGCCTTTTCATTTTTGCAAGTTGCAAATGCACACGAACGCCGCTCTCGGCGGATTGATGTGCCCGATGCGGCAACAATCGGCGCACTCCGAGGGGCGAAGCCTGGGTTTCTTTACAACGGTTTCAGGAAAATTAAGGAAAAGGTTGTGCAAACTCTTCTGGAGCTTGAGGCGACAGTAGAGAGGTGGTACCACAACCATAGATATGCCTGTGCGAGGTCAGTCATGACGTTCAAGTTTGTCTCTGCGCTTGCCGCCATCGTGGCGCTCGCATCGCCAGTTGCTGCGGCAACTGTGCAATTCGACTTCCGCGCCCAAGATCCGGGCGACTTCTCGTTCGGCCCCGACATCGCGTTCACGCAGGGCGGGATCAACTTGAACGTGAGCGGCGTGTCGTCCATCGTTGGAGCGGGGCCGGAACTTGGCCGCTACAGCGACGGTTTGGGCGTGGGCAACGGCAACGAGGCGAACGGCATCGTGAGCCCGGGCCGCGCGCGCATCGGTCTCGCTGAAAGCGTGCTGCTGGAGTTCACCGAGCTTGTGACGCTTCAGGAGCTGCAGGTGTTCGAGCGCTCGCGCGGTGAGCCCCAGAGCTTCCAGCTGTTTGTCGACGGCGTGGACCAGGGCAGCTTTTCGTTCGACGGCAGGAACGGCGAGCCGCAAACGATTTCGTTGGGCGACGGCTTCACCGGTGAGTCCTTCCAACTGATCGGCACCGACCCGGACGTGACCGATGGCGACAATGCCGATCGCCAGGGCTTTGGCCTTGTGACGGCGGCTGTGGAGATGGCACCGATCCCCGTGGGGCCGGCTGCACCACTTCTGGGCAGCGCCCTGTTGCTACTCGTTCTGCGGGCCCGTCGCAAGCGTTCCTGACCCGCGCGACGTAGGATGAACGATGGGGCGCTTCGGCGCCCTTTTTCGTTTTCGGGCGGATGCGCAACGACATGCGCGCCCGCCGCTGTGCACACAGCCACACCTCCCTGCGCGCTCATTTGCGGATGGCATGGCCGGGAGATGGACCTATGTCCGCGGGACCGCTGAGGAGACACCATGACCGACCTGTCGCACTTCCCCATCACCCGTCGCTGGCCCCCGAAAACGCCGGACCGCATCCAGCTCTATTCCTTCCCGACGCCGAACGGTGTGAAGGCATCGATCGCGCTCGAAGAGCTCGGACTGGCTTACGAGCCACACCGGGTGACCCTGTCGGATGACGATGTGCGAAGCCCCGAGTACCTGTCGCTCAACCCGAACAACAAGATCCCGTCGATCATCGATCCGAACGGGCCGGACGGCGAACCGATTGGCCTCTTTGAGTCCGGCGCCATCCTTCTCTATCTCGCGGAGAAGACCGGCAAGCTTCAGGGCAAAACGGCCTCGGAGCGAGCGGTCATCACGCAGTGGCTGATGTTCCAGATGGGTGGCATCGGCCCGATGTTTGGCCAGCTGGGCTTTTTCGTGAAGTTCAAGGGTCGGGAGGTGGAGGATCCGCTTCCCCGAACGCGCTACATCGACGAGGCCAAGCGGCTCTTGAATGTCCTTGAGGGGCGGCTCGAGGGGAGAGACTGGGTGGTCGACGACTTTTCGATCGCCGATATTGCCATCGCACCCTGGCTGCGGGGACTCAGCTTCTATGGCGCCGAGGACATGGTTGGCTGGGACCAGCTCACTAATACCAAAGCCTACCTCCAGAGGTTCCTCGATCGGCCGGCCGTGCAGCGGGCCATCAACATTCCGCCCCGGGAGGGGTAGTGGCCGCGCCGCGCCCCGAATTGCCGCTCGACTGGTCGCTCGAGCGGCGCACGGGGCTGCCGGATGCGCTGCGCGTGTTGCTTAAGGAGTATCCCAAGGAGGGCTGGGAGCGGGATCCGGGATTTTCGGGGCTGCTCCGCTTCTGGCTCGACCGCCACATCATGTTTCGCGAGTTGTCGGAGCGCCTGGTTGCCGAAGTGCGCACATTTCTCGATGACCAGGGCGAGGTGGAGCAGCTGAAGGCCAACATCTCGCGCTTCGGTGGGCTGTTCGTGAACGAGTTGCACGGACATCACCACATTGAGGACGCCCACTACTTTCCCATGCTTGTGCAGCATGATGCGCGTCTTGTACGGGGCTTTGCGCTCCTTGATGCCGACCACCACGCCATCGACCCACAGCTGAGCATCATCGTGGACGCGGCCAACGGCGTGCTCCGATCCGACGGGGCGGGACTTCGCGATGCGACCGCTGCGCTCCAGACCGTGCTGGAGCGCTTCGATGGCCTTCTGAACCGCCACCTGCAAGACGAAGAGGAACTCTGCGTTCCGGTGGTCTTGCGCTACGGCGAACAGGGGGTCGGCTGAGCCCTATTCGGCTGCGGCCGCCGTTTGCCCTGGTAGCGAGCCGGTCAGCACGTAGCGCAGGATATCGACAACCTGTTCGGGCTCCTCAGCCACGGCCAGGGCGGCGGCGTCGACCTCTTTCAAAGCGTGCTGGTGCTCGGGCGGGTGCAAGATGATCAGGGATTTGCCAAGCGCGGCGGCATAGCCGGCATCAAACGCGGCGTTCCATTGCTTGTATTGCGTTCCAAAGCGAACCACGACGACATCGGCATCGGTGATGCCCTTCCGGGTGCGGATCGCGTTGACCATGGCCCCCTTATGGTCGTGCCAGTACTTACGCTCCTCGCTGCCGAGGATGGCAACGCCGCAATCATCGCTTGCACCGTGATCCGTGACGGGCGCGGCGAATGTCACGTCCATTCCCTTGGCGCCGTCGATGATACGCTCGCGCCAATCGGTGTGGATCTCGCCGGAAAGATAGACCTTGAGCGCCATGGTGCCCTCCTGATTTGCCGTCGCTTTGAAGCATAGCGCAGTGCCGGGCCGCCGACACCCCTAGCGACGGAACGGCGTTGGACGCTGGCCGGAGGTGGCCGAGCGGATGATGTCGTCGATCCGCTTGGTGCGGGTCGGAGCGGTTTTGGCGCGCTTCACCCATTCGAGGGTGCTGCGGCGGATGCTGCGCGGCCAGCCCTCCCAGGCATCGGTCACGTCGTTCTTGTCGATGGCGGCGGCCAGATCGGGCGGCAGTTCGAGGCGCTCGACATCGTCGAGAAAGGTCCACATGCCGTTGTCCAGGGCCGTTTGGATTGCCGCTTCGCCGGCCTCCGTCATTGCACCGGAGGCACGCGCCCGCGCCACATGGGCTTCATTGACGGCCGACCATGCCGAGGTGGGATTGCGAGGAGAGATCCGGCAGGCGGAGCGCTCGGCATCGACCTTGCGCGGCTGCGAATCGACCCAGCCCCAGCACAGAAGCTCCTCGACGAGGGTCTCGTAGGGCAGGTGGTGGGGCGAGGGCTTCTTCCAGGTCACAAGCCAGACGCTGTGCGCCTGGTCATGATTGTCAGACAGCCAGGCGCGCAGGACCGCCCGGCTTCGGACCTCGACCACCGGCTCTGCGGGTCTGGACATCTCGGCCTCCGTCCGATGACCGCGAGGAGGGTGCCGGTCGCCTAGTGCGCCTCGGCCCAACTGGCGCCTTGCCCGGCATCGACGACGAGCGGAACCGACAGCTCGACCGCGGGATGCGCCGCGCCCTCCATGACCTCACGCACCGTGCGGATCAGAGGGTCGACGGCGCCTTCCTCGACCTCGAAGATCAGTTCGTCGTGGACCTGCAGGAGCATTCCCGCGGGCTGATCGCCGAGTGCGCCATCCATGCGGACCATCGCACGTCGGATGACATCGGCTGCGGTGCCCTGGATCGGGGCGTTGATCGCGGCGCGTCGGGCAAAGCCGGCGCCAGGGCCTTTCGCATTGATCTCGGGCGTGTGGATCTTGCGGCCAAAGAGCGTTTGCACGTAGCCGTGTTCCTTCGCGAACTTCACCGTCTCATCCATGTAAGTGCGGATGCCTGGGAATCGCTCGAAGTAGCGGTCGATGAAGTCCTGCGCTTCAGCCCGCGGGATGCGCAGGTTGCGGCTGAGGCCAAAGGCTGAGATCCCGTAGATCACGCCGAAATTGATCGCCTTTGCCTGTCGCCGGATGTCCGGTGTCATCTCGTCGAGCGGCACGTTGAACATCTCCGACGCAGTGGCGGCGTGGATGTCCTGCCCCTCGCGGAACGCCTCTTTCAGCGCGTCGATGCCGGCAATGTGGGCGAGGATGCGCAGCTCGATCTGGGAGTAGTCGAGGCTGACCAGAACGCGGCCCGGCTCGGCGACGAACGCCTCGCGGATGCGCCGGCCCTCTTCCGTGCGGACGGGGATGTTCTGAAGGTTCGGGTCGGTCGAGGCAAGGCGCCCGGTGGCAGCGCCCGCAATGGCATAGGAGGTGTGGACGCGCCCGGTATCGGGGTTGATGTGATCCTGCAGCGCGTCGGTATAGGTCGATTTGAGCTTGCTGAGGCCGCGCCAGTCGAGCACGCGAGCTGGCAGATCGTGCATCGTCGCGAGGTCTTCGAGCACGTCGGCCGGGGTTGACCAGGCGCCGGTCTTGCCGCGCTTGCCGCCTTCGAGGCCCATCTTGTCGAAAAGGATCTCGCCCAGCTGTTTGGGGCTGCCGACGTTGAAGGTTTCGCCTGCAAGCTCGTGGATCTCGGCCTCAAGCCCCGCCATCTTTTGCGCAAACGCGTTCGACATCCGCGAAAGCGTGTCACGGTCGACCTTGATGCCGCGCATTTCCATATCGGCGAGCACGGGGATCAGGGGGCGCTCCATCGTCTCGTAGACGGTAGTGACCTTGGCACGGTGAAGGCCGGGCTTGAACGCATTCCACAGGCGGAGCGTGACGTCGGCATCTTCGGCCGCGTATCTGGCGGCCTTGTCGATTTCGACTTTGTCAAAGGTGATTTGGCTTTTGCCCGACCCGATGAGTTCCTTGATCGGGATGGGCTGGTGGCCGAGGTAGCGCTCGGAAAGGGCATCCATTCCGTGGCCATGCAGGCCTGCATGCATGGCGTAGGAGAGCAGCATAGTGTCGTCGATCGGATCCAGGTCGACGTCGAGACGGCGCAGGATCTTGGCGTCGTATTTGAGGTTCTGGCCGATCTTCAGAATCGCGGGATCCTCAAGCATGGGCTTGAGCAGTGCCAGAGCGACGTCGAGCGGCATTTGTCCGTCGGCCAGCGCGTCGTCTGCGAAGAGGTCGTCTGACCCGCCCTTCTTGTGGGTGAGCGGAATGTAGCAGGCGGCGCCCGGAGCGGTGGAAAGGCACACGCCGACAAGGTCGGCCGTCATCTCATCCAGGCCCGTCGTTTCGGTGTCGACTGCGACAAACCCCTGAGCGGCGATGCGGTCGATCCAGACCTGTAGCGCCGCCTCATCGCGGACAACCTCATAGTCCTCGGGGTTGATCGGAAGCACCTCGGGCTGCTGCTCGCCCGGGTCGTCCTGCTTCGGTTCGACCACGGCGGGCGCATCCACACCCAGGTGATCTGCGATGCGGCGCGTCAGCGTCCGGAACTCCATCGACGCGAGGAACGCCATCAGCGCGTTGGGCTCGGGATCCTTCACCTCAAGATCGTCGAGGGTGAAATCCAACGGCGTCTGGTCGTCGAGCAGGACGAGGCGGCGCGACAGGCGGATCTGGTCGGCATGGTCGATCAGCGTTTGGCGGCGCTTGGGCTGCTTGATCTCCTCTGCGCGCTCCAGAAGTGCGTCGAGATCGCCATACTCGTTGATCAGGGTCGCCGCCGTTTTGACCCCGATCCCCGGCGCGCCCGGCACGTTGTCGACGGAATCGCCGGCAAGAGCCTGCACGTCGACCACGCGCTCGGGGCCCACTCCGAACTTCTCCTCCACCTGTTCCACGCCGATGCGGCGGTTCTTCATGGCATCGAACATCTCGATGCCGCCGCCGACGAGCTGCATCATGTCCTTGTCCGACGAGATGATGGTCACGCGGCCGCCAGCCTCGCGAGCCTGACGGGCGAGGGTGGCGATGATGTCGTCGGCCTCCCAGCCCTCGATCTCCTCGCAGGCGACGTTGAAGGCGCGGGTGGCCTCGCGCGTGATGGGGATCTGGGGACGCAGATCCTCGGGCATCTCATCTCTATTGGCCTTGTACTGGTCGTAGATGTCGTTGCGGAAGGTGTGGGAGCCCTTGTCGAAAATCACCGCCGCATGGGTCGGGGCGTCGGGCCCGTGGTCCTTGACGATCTCGTTCCAGAGCATGTTGCAGAAGCCCTGGACGGCGCCCACAGGCAGGCCATCGGACTTGCGCGTGAGCGGCGGCAAGGCGTGGAAGGCCCGGAAGATGAAGGCGGACCCGTCGATCAGATGCAGATGATGCCCCGTGCCGAACGCCATGGTGCCCCTCCTCAGTTCGTCAGGGACAGAGGTATCGCGCGGGCGCGACGCGGTCCAGCATGCAGGGTGCGGTGGACGTCCGCGAGGGGCGGGTCTAGGCTTGTGACGTCGCTGGCGGCGAAGGTGGGTGGCTCAGGATGTTGACCTTGCGAGACATTCCGCGATCCCCCGATCGTCTGCCCGGGGAGGAGGACTTGCCATACCTGCGCCGGCAGATGGAGCTTGGCCCCATCGTGCAAGACCGGATGGGCATGGTCCACACATTTTCGCAGGCGCACTTGCTGCGCTGCCTGACGAGCGATGACACCCGGCAGATTGAAACGGACGTGCTGCGCTTGCAGGGCATCACGGAAGGACCGGCCTTTCGGATGGCGTCGAACTCGATGCTGTTTGCCAACGACCCCGAGCATCGGCAGAGACGGGCGCCGCTCGCGCGCGCGTTCGCTTGGAAGATGATCGCCGAGCTTCGGCCCGAAATCCGAGCCGCGGCGGACGAGGTGATTGCGCCGCATCTGGGCGGTCCCGTGGAGATGCTGGGGGAGATTGCAGGGCCGTTTCCGGCGCGCGTCCTGGCGCGGGTGATTGGGCTCGACGCAGAGGACCTGCCGCGCTTCACCAGGCTCGTCTATTCGGCGATCCGGTGCGTCTCGGTCGCCCGAACGGCAGAGTACGAGGAGTCCTCAGCTGATATGGGGCGCCTGTGGGCCGCCATCGAGGCGTTGCTGAACGAACGGCGGCGCGCTGGCGGTGAGACCTTTCTGTCGGACTATCTTGCCCGGGTGGAGAGCGGGGACATGACGGCCGACGAGATCGTGGCGCAGATCGTGACGCTTGTCCTTGCCGGCGCGGATACGACCCGACTTGCCCTAACGGCTATCTTCGCCCGGCTTTTGCAGGAGCCGGAGGCGTGGGCGGCGCTGACGGGCGATCCCGAGGGTCTGAAGGCTGCGGTCGTCGAGGAAGGGCTGCGCTTTGATCCAATCATTGGTTCGTTGAGCCGGACCGTCCGGACGGCGCACAGAGTTGAGGGATACCAATTGCCGGAGGGCGCCATCCTTGGGGCGTTCGTGATCACAGCGACGCGCGATCCGGCGGTGTATGCCGATCCTGACAGGTTTGATGTCGGTCGCGCCGACCAGCCCAAGCTTCACCCGACCTTTGGCTTCGGCCCGCATCGGTGCTTGGGGGAGGCGCTTGCCCGGACCGAACTTGAGGAAGCACTTGCCGCACTCGCCACCCGTGCACCTGCTGCACGACTGGACGGACCACCCCCGACGGTCCGAGGGCTCGGGGCCGTCCGCACGATCGGGCGCCTTGCCGTTTCTCTCTAGGGGTTCATTCGTCGGGCATGGTGCCCGGCCGCTCTTGGACGCAGAGCTTGTATCAAGAGCGGCTCACTCGGCGTCCCCGCGGCCGGGATCACTCCGCGGCGGTATCCTCGAGCCAGTCCTGGTGGATGAATTTCCGGTCGCAGTAACCGCATTCAACACACCCGGTCGATGGGCTGATCGAGAGCCATACGCGGGGATGACCCAGCGCGCCTTCGCCACCATCGCACGAGATGCGCATCGTGTTGACAACGATGACCTCGGGCGGGGCGGGGGCGTGTGGTCCGTGGCGGGGGCGCATCGTGTCGATCCTCGGGGCTGGCTTGTCGGTGCGGGCCGTGGGGCGTAGGTTGCGAGCGAGCATAGCAAGGCGCCCGGTCTGGGCAAGGGCAACGGAGGCAGCGCGGCAATGGGCAACGCGATCGAGATCGAGGGCCTGACCAAGACCTATGCCGCTCAGAAGGGCGTGCCCGAGAAGATCGCGCTGAACGGCATAAACCTGACCATCCGTGCGGGTGCGATCTTTGGGCTTCTTGGGCCGAACGGGGCCGGCAAGTCGACCCTGATCAATATCCTTGCCGGGCTGGTGAACAAGACGTCCGGTCGCGTGTCGATCTGGGGTTTCGATCAGGACGTCAACCCGCGCCAGAGCCGCGCTGCGATCGGCGTGATGCCGCAGGAGCTGAACCTCGATCCGTTCTTCACGCCGCGTGGATCGCTCGACATGCAGGCCGGGCTCTATGGCGTGCCTAAGGCAAAGCGGCGGACCGACGAGATCCTGTCGCTGATCGGGCTTGAGGACAAAGCCGAGGCCTATGCCCGGTCGCTGTCGGGCGGGATGCGGCGGCGGCTGCTTTTGGGCAAGGCATTGGTGCACGCGCCGAACGTGCTGGTGTTGGACGAGCCGACGGCCGGCGTGGACATCGAACTCCGTCAAATGTTGTGGGACAATGTGCGGCGCCTGCATGACGAGCGCGGCATGACGATTATCCTGACGACCCACTACCTCGAGGAAGCTGAGGAGATGTGCGACGAGATCGCCATTGTAAACCACGGCGATCTGATTGCGCAGGACACCACGCAGAACCTCTTGAGCACGCTCGACGCAAAGACCCTTGTCGTCACACCGACGCAAACGGCGCCCGGGCATATCGACCTGCCTGAGGGTGTGCGGCTCGAGCGGCGGGCCGGGGGGACGCTGGCCTTCAGCTATCGGCGGAGCGTGACGCCGGCGGAGGCGGTGCTCGATGCCGTGCGGGAGGCCGGGATCACCATTGCGGATGTGGCGACACAAGAGCCGGATCTGGAGGACGTCTTCCTTGCGCTCACGTCGTCGGCGGCGCAGAGCCAGGCGGCCTGAATGGAGCTTGTGCGGGTCGAGCCAGGCTCAGCCTGGCTCGCCGGGCGGCGGCCGTTCGTTCGATTGCTGGCCGAGGCGGCGGCCGGGCTTGGTGGGCAATTGGAGCTTGAGGCAGCGTACGGCCATGTTGGCCGCTACACGGCGCCCGATGGCACCGTTCGTCCGATTTTCGGCAATGCACTGGGGCTGAACCGCGAGGCTGCCGCGATGCTTGCCGCGGATAAGGACTACACCGCTCGGCTTCTCGCCGGTGCGGGGCTGCCGGCAGTTGAGGGGGTGTTGGTTTTCTCCCCGGCTTATGGAGCGCGGATGGCGCTGAAGAACGCCGCCGTCGCCCGGACCCTTGGCGGCGAGAAGCTGGCGCTGGAGGCGGCGGAGCGATTCGGGTTTCCGGTCGTTCTGAAGCCCAACACCGGATCCGAGGGGCGCGGGGTGCATGTGGCGCGTTCCAGAGAGGAGTTGCGCAATGACCTGGCATGCCTCTTCGGGTCCGACGAGCGGGTACGGGTGGAGCGCTTCGTGCCCGGAGCGGATACACGGGTGGTCGTGCTCGATGGCGAGGTGCGGCTGGCCTATCGCCGCATGCCGCTGGCCGTGACCGGCGACGGGGAACGCGACGTGCGCGCTTTGGCGGAGGCTGCGTTGTCGGTGCTGGCATCGGAGCATCGGGGATCGAAGGTGGCCGCTGACGATCCCCGTGTCGTGCGGAGGTTGGCGGCCGAGGGCTTGTCATTGAGTGCGGTACCGGAAGCGGGCCGGGTTCTCCAGCTGCTGGACGGGGCAAACCTGTCGACAGGCGGGCGCGTGGAGGATCTTGCGGAGTGTCTACCCGGGCCGATCGAGGCGATGGCTATACGGGCTGCAGAGGTTGTGGGTCTGAGGCTTGCGGGCGTCGACATCCTGGTGCGGGACCAGTCGGAAGGTGCGGGGGGCGCGGTGGTGCTTGAGGTCAATGCCGCGCCTGGGCTGGATTTCTATGCAAGTGTCGGGCCCGCGCAGTGGACACGGGCGCGCGCAGTGGTGACGGCGGCGCTTGCTGGATGAGGGCGCGGTCAGCCGCCCGGCCGCCCCGCCCACCCACCCGCGCCCGGGCGGCTGACCGCGCCGGCTCAGGCTGCGCCCATGATCATCCCGCGGGCAGGATCCGGCCAAGACCGCGACCGCCGACCACATGGACGTGCATGTGCGGCACTTCCTGGATCGCGTCAGTGCCGGCATTCGAAATCAGCCGATAGCCCTTTTCGACGCCGTGCGGCACCACCTCGGTCATGCGGCAGACCTCGCCGACCGCACGGGAAAAATCGGCAATTTCGGCGTCGCTCGCCTCGGCGGCAAAGTGGTCGAAGTTCACATAGGCCCCTTTGGGGATCACCAGGACATGCACCGGCGCCTGGGGGCGGATGTCCTCGAAGGCGAGGCTGTGCTCGGTTTCAAGAACGGTCTTGTTGGGGATCTCGCCGCGCAGGATTTTGGCGAAGATGTTCTCGCTGTCATAGGCATAAGCCATGCGACCTGCTCCTTCTGGTGGTCACCTGCGGGTGTTAGCCGGCGAAAAGATCAGCCGGCATGAGCGCCCCCGCTTCGTCGGCAGGTATACCGAGGAACCGCGCGAGGGACAGTGCGTTTTCCTCGTCGCTGGCGCGCTCGCGGATGCGGTGGAATTGGGCGAGTGCAGCGTCTTGAAGCGCCTCGCTTTCCTGCCGGATGTCGGCGCGGATCGTCGGGACGAGCCGCGCCATGAGATCGGGTGGTGTGCCGTCGCCCGCTAGGCCGAGGCGCCGGGCGTGTCCGGCGAGATAGGTATCGTCCATCTCGCAGTCGATCTCAAGAACGCGGGTTTCGGCCGGGGCGCCCTCGAAGTCTAGGATCATGTCACGCCGCGAGGGATCGAGGCACAGGAGGAGCCGGTCCGCCTGGTGGTGCTGAAACAGGAGGCTCACCACCATACGCCGATGCCTGTGACGCTTGGAGAGCGACCCGCCGATGCCGCCCAGATCGGGCAGGTCGGAGCGATCTTCGTCGAACACATAGTCGACCGCGGGCAGAAGGCCGGCCCCACGAATCGCCTCGGTTAGCCGTTTGGCCACGTGCCACTTCTTGCAGGCAACGATGAGGAGGGTGCGGTCGCGCGGCAGGGCGGCCTCGGCCTCCCAAAAGCGTGGGGCGAACCTTCGTCCCTCGCGCCCGCAGCTGGCCAGGAAACGGTGGAGCCGTTCACCGCCACCTGTGACCTCGAACTGAACACCGGTCTGAGTGTAGAGCAGTTCCAAGCGCGCTTTGAGATCCAACGCGTCAGGACTGATCTTGCGGGCAAAGAGCGCGTCTTGTGCCAGCAGCATGTCATAGTGGTCGTTATAGAACGTCGCCGGCATGCCGTAGTCGGTGAACAAGAGAAAGGTAAGGGTGCGATTGCGGATTTCGTCAACCGGCACGAGATGGCGGACGAGCGTCTGAATGAACGTTTCGTCCGGAATCCATGTGGTTGAGAAGAAGCGCAGGACATCGGGGTTGTTGCGGCACCAATCGAGGATGCGCGCAGCCGTATCTCGTCTGATGCACCACCATTGGCTTCCGATGTGGATCCGCAAGCCGCTGGGCAGCTTTCGGGAAAGGCCGAGCACCTGTTGCGCCTCGAGGCTCCGATAGAAGAGCCACTTTCGCTTTCGCTCATTGAACCAGTGCCGGTAGACGAGACGCTCTTCGCGCAGGCCCGTTTTGATCCAGTCGCTTTCGAAAAAGTCGTGGCTCTCGATGAAGTCGGCGTCGTTCCGGTCGAGAAAAGCATGGGCATACTCGGCGGGTTTGATCGCCATGCAATCGCCTGAGAGCATGTAGAAGTGCGTGGCCTCGGGGAACGCATCGACCGCGGCACGGACGGTGTCGAGGGTGGCGGCGACGAGGCTCCATTCGCCCCAGCCGCATTTGTGACGACGGGGTGCGAACGTCACACCAGGTGTTCCGGCGAGTGCGGCCTGGATTCGTGAGAAGCTGGCGGCAGGTGCGTTGGCGTCGTAGTGCAGGGCAACGTAATCCCCCGCTGCAATCAGCCCGCGCGCCTGGGCGATCACGGCGTCCGGGTCCTTGTGGCACAGCAGGATGAAGGCAATCCGGGGCATTAGCTATGGTTGTTTCGGGACCCTTCCCCTTTTGCCCAAGCGCAGCGGCTTCGCAATTGAATGTGCATGATTTCTTTGCTCTTTGGTGCCACTAGCCTGCAATCGGGCCATAAGGGCACAGGAAGGACCGGACGGAATGGGGTTTCCCGGCATCTGGATGACCGAGAGTGAGAGTATGGTGTACCGGGTCGTTCCCAAATGCGCCTGCTCCACAATCGGCCAGATCATGTTCTATTCCGATCACGGCCGGTTCTTCGACGGGGACATCCACGATTCCACCTCGGGCCTTCACAAGTGGGGCCAGGAGGGCAGCCGGGATTTGATCCTGCGGAACGTCCGGGCGCATCGGTCGTACACGTTCACGTGCGTACGTAATCCGTTCACGCGGATCCTATCGTCGTTCTTTGACAAGATCTGCGGGATACAGCGGAATGGGCGACGCTATCGCGGCAACCTGGTGCCCCTCCTGATCCAGAAATACGGGATCGAGGTCGGCTCGCCGGAGGATGGCTTTGAGTTCGACCAGATACGAAGCTTTCGCCGTTTCCTCCTTTTTGCCCGGGATACGATCCGGTTTCACAAGCCGATGGACCCGGACATCCACTGGTCGTCGATGGCGTCGCATGTGTCGACCTTCGTCGTGAATGGCGGCCGATATGACCGGATCTTTTGGGTCGAGGAGTTCAATGACGGCATGCAGGACGTGCTCGATCACGTCACGCTGCCCAACGCGGTAGCGCTGTCGGAGATCCCGCGCTTCAACGAAAGTGAGGGCCACGGACCCAAGCGCGCCCATCCGGTCGAGGCCTACTTCGACGATCTCGCGATGCATCTGATGTGGGAGATCTATCACCTCGACTTCCAGCTCTTCCGCTATGATTTCGACAATCCGGCCAGCAAGATGCCGGTCGGCGAGATCGACCTGAACGAAGTGCATTCGCGGCTCGGAGACTAGGCGGGCCGGCCTTTGTGAAGGTTTTGTGATCCTGCACCGCAGTTGATCCAGATCCTGGCCTGTGCGCCTGTCATGAAGGAGTGTTTTGGCCATCTGCAGCCTGAGGGAGAGCGCGATGCACGACACGAACATCCAGGGCACAGTGGTATGGCCGGCGGGACGAAACTCCGAGCCACTCATCGACGTCGACCGGCTGAGCTTCTGGTATGGCGAAACGCAGGCTCTCGACGACGTATCCTTTGAGCTCTACCCGCAGGAGATCCTGGCGTTCATGGGCCCGTCCGGCTGTGGCAAGTCGACAGCCCTCAAGTGCCTGAACCGAATGCATGACGACACGCGCGGCGCACGTTTCGACGGGCGCATAACGATGGACGGCAACGACATCCATGCCCGCGACGTCGACCCGCCCGCCCTGCGAAGGCGCTTTGGATGGGTGGCACAGAAGCCCAATCCGTTTGCACGGACGGTCTATGAGAATGTGGCCTACGGCGCGCGACTGCATGGCATTGCCGGACCTGGAGACGAGATGGACGCCCATGTCGAGTCCTGCCTCCGCCGCGCCCATCTCTGGGACGAGGTGAAGGACGAGCTGCACACGATGGAGGGGCCATCGCTCTCTGGCGGGCAACAGCAGCGCCTTTGTGTGGCGCGGGCGTTGGGATATCGGCCTGACGTGCTCCTGATGGACGAGCCAACCGGCTCGATCGACCCGCTTGCGACGGCGGGAATTGAGGAGCTGATGCTGGAGCTGCGCGAGGACCACGCGGTTGTCGTGATCACGCATTCGCTTATGCAGGCCAAGCGCGTGGCCGATCGGGTTGCGCATTTCCATCTCGGTCGCCTTGTGGAGATCGGGCCGACCGAACAGGTCTTTGGCCACCCGCGCCATCCCGAGACGAAACGGTTCTTGCAGGGTAAGTTTGGCTAGGAGGCGTGCGGAGTAGGTCCGAGCGGTGAAGCCAAGCCTAGCCCGTCCAGCGCTTGGAGATGACTGTTCGGCCCGTTGCCGCTTCGTGGAGGCTGTCCATGTAAGAGTGCGACCGCATCATTCTGGGGTCCGGCGCCTCTGCCTTTTGCGGCAAGAGACTGTGGGCACGAGCGCAAATCCGACTGAGGCCATAGCAGCTGATCGCAATCCAGGAGACTTGGATCAGGGCGGCGGGAAGGTTGAAGTTGCTCTGCAGGTCGATCAGCACGCACGACGCCGCCACGATATTCAGCGTCGCATACCAGGCGCTGTCACCGCGGAGATATCCCGCATTGAGCGCCCAGTAGGACCCGAGGTAGATGCCCACTCCCACGAGCCCAATAATGGCTGACAGGTCATCGACCATGGATACGCTGTTCCCGTGCTTTGCCCTACGCCTGAGCCTATACGACCATGGCCAGCAGGGCGATGCGGCAGCTTGGGATCCCGACCTTTCACACCACAATTCACGGATTGAGCGGCGCGCGGCGTGGGTCGGCTAGGTTTTGGCGTCGTCGCTTACACGTAGGACGACCCGCATTTCGTAGCCTTCGGGCGTCTCCGACCAGGTTACGCCGGCTTCACCAAGCGCCCTTTGGAGCGCACGCACCGTGCGATAGCCCGCCCCCGCCCCGCTCTCAAGCCGCTTTAGCGTTTGGACGTGAAGGCCCGCACGTGCAGCCAGTTCTTTCTGCTTGAGGCCCGCGGCTTTGCGGCCTCGCGCGATTACTTCACCGATTTCCATGACTTGCCGCTTTAGGTCCCGTGAATTGGTCGTGCAACTCGTTAATCATCCCTTGATACCTAAAGTATAGCCTCATAGGCTCAGAATACAAATGTAACAGATTTGCGAAGGAGGCAGCGGATGACCATTCTCGCATCGGGCTTTGCATTGCTTATCGCGGCGTTGCAGGGACAGGCGTATGTTGCCGACGGATCGACCCTAGTGATCCGCGGCACGGCAGTGCTTTTGTCGGGGATCGATGTGCCCGACCGACGTTCTCCGCAGGGAGAGGCGGCGCGTGCCGAGGTGCAGACCCTCGTGGCTGATCGGGTGGTGATGTGTCGGTCGAGCGGGGAACGCCGCGGCGCTTTGGTGCTGGCGACCTGTACGATCGACGGAGAGGATCTGGGTGCAATGCTTGTCGAGCGTGGCCTGGCCCTCGACTGCGCGCGCGACAGCGAGGGTCGCTATCGGTCGCTGGAGCCGCTGGGCTCGCGCGAGCGGCTGACGCAAAGCGCCCACTGCAACATGTAATGGGCGCGGCCCCTGCCAGAGGAGGGCCGCTAGATCAGCGCTCTAGATGACGCGCCGCGCCGTCGATGGCCGGCTACAGCAGGCCGTGATCGGCGAAGATCGTGCGCATATCGGCTTCGGGGCGGGGGCCGACATGGCCAATGACTTCTGCGGCCGCCGCCACGCCCATACGCGCGCTGGTTTCGAGATCGCGCTCTGTGGCCAGCCCAAAAAGAAACCCTGCGGCGAACTGATCGCCCGCGCCGGTGGCATCTACGGGCGTGACCGGGACAACGGGCGCTTCCACTCGCCTCCCGTTCTCGATGGCGATCACAGGATCGCCCGACCGTGTGCACACGATCAGGCCGCAGGCGGCAGAGGCCATCTCAAGCGCTTCTTCAAGCGTTTCGGTTTGGTAGAGGGACTGCCACTCCGCGCCGTTGCCGATGACAAATCCCATCTCGTCGGCGATGAGGCGTCGGAAATCTTCCCGGTGGCGATCGACGCAGAACGGGTCTGACAATGCGATACCGGCCCGTCCTCCGGCTTCGTGACAGAGCCGGGCGGCGCGCAGGAACGCCTCTTTGCCCTTGTCCTTGTCGAAGAGATACCCTTCGAGAAACAGGATTTCGCAATCGCGCGCCACACTATCGGGCACGTCGCCGGGGCCGAGTTCGGCGGAGATGCCAAGGAAGGTATTCATCGACCGCTCGCCATCGGGAGAGACGAAGATCATCGACCGCGAGGTTGGAAGCTCACCCTCGGGCACGGGGGCGTTGGGAAAATCCGTGCCCCCCTCGACCATGGTCTTGGCATAGAACCGGCCGAGCGCATCGTCGTGGACCCGGCCCATGAAGGCGGTTTTTAGCCCCAGATTGCCGAGCCCTGCGAGGGTGTTGGCAACCGAACCGCCGGGCACCTGGCGACGATCGTCCATTGCCGCATAGAGCACTTCGGCGCGCTGGCGCTCGATCAGCTGCATGATGCCCTTCTCGATCCCCATAATGTCGAGGAAGCTGTCGTCGGCATGCGACAAGACGTCGACGATGGCGTTGCCGATGCCGGCGACCTGGTACGTTGCGCTCATGCGGCGCCCTCCTTGCAGCAATAGTCCTTGATCACACAGATGTCGCACTTGGGCTTGCGGGCGGTGCACACATAGCGCCCGTGCAGGATGAGCCAGTGGTGGGCGTGGTGCTGAAACTCGGCCGGCACGTTGTCTTCGATAGCGCGTTCGACGGCCAGCGGGTCTTTCCCGGGCGCGATCCCGGTCCGGTTGCAGACCCGGAAGATGTGCGTGTCGACGGCCTGCGTTGGCATGCCCCACCACATGTTCAGCACGACATTGGCCGTTTTGCGACCGACGCCCGGCAGGCTTTCGAGCGCGGCACGCGATGAAGGAACGGTGCCGCCATAATCGTCGACCAGGATGCGGGAAAGCTTGATGACGTTCTTCGCTTTGTTCCTGAAGAGGCCGATCGACTTGATATGCTCGATCAGGCCCTCCTCGCCGAGATCGAGCATTCTCTGGGGCGTGTCGGCGATCTTGAAGAGCGCGCGTGTGGCCTTGTTCACGCCTTTGTCGGTGGCCTGGGCCGAGAGGGCGACGGCGACGACGAGAGTGTAGGCGTTGGTGTGTTCCAGCTCGCCCTTCGGCTCGGCTTCGGAAGCGCGAAAGGCTGTGAAGATCTCAACGAGCGCGGAAAACGGGAGTTGCTTGACGGCCAATGTGGCTCCTTTGGGCATCGATGTCGCGGGCCAACTGGACGCTGCATTTGCCCCGCTTCTAGCCTCTGTCGTCCCCGATGCAAGCAACCCGCAGCTTCCGGGTCGCGATGTGGGCTGGCGCGGCATAGTCCTGTCAGGCAAGAAAAGGAGACGGGATATGGACGGAAGTCAGATGGACGGGGCCGAGCAGAGCTATCATTACAACGTCATCCGCCGTGCGCTCGATGAGATTGACGCGGCCGGTGAAACCATGTCGCTCGAGACGCTGGCCGAACGGATGCAGATGAGCCCGGCCCATTTTCAGCGCCTCTTCAGTCAATGGGTCGGTGTGTCGCCGAAGCGGTACCAGCAATATTTGGCGCTTGGGCAAGCGCGCGAGCTGTTGCGGGCCCGCATGTCGGTGCTGGAGACGGCCGATGCGGTGGGGCTGTCGGGCGGCGGGCGGCTGCACGATCTGTTCCTTCGTTGGGAGGCGATGGCACCGGGCGACTATGCGAAGGGCGGCGCGGGGCTGACGATCCGCTGGGGCTGGTTCGACAGCCCGTTTGGCCTGGCCCTGGTTATGGGCACCGAAAAGGGCATCTGCGGAATTGCCTTTGCAGCGGAGACCGGCCCTGAACCGGCTTTGGCAGACATGCGCGCCCGGTGGCCGAAGGCAGACTTTGTCGAAGACCCAACGGGGCTCTCGCCCTGGACCGATGCGGCGTTTGGCGGACAGGGGGGTGAGGCGCGGCTGCACCTGATGGGTGCGCCGTTCCAGATCAAGGTCTGGGAAGCCCTCATCTCGATTCCGTCGGGGCATGTTACGACGTACTCCGAGATTGCTCGTGTGATTGGGCATCCCAAGGCGGTCCGCGCCGTGGGCACGGCCGTGGGACGAAATCCGGTGAGCTGGCTCATCCCGTGCCACCGCGCCCTGCGCAAGTCGGGCGGTCTGGGCGGCTACCATTGGGGCCTTCCGATCAAGCGCGCGATGCTGGCGTGGGAGTCGGCGCGGGCGGAGGCGATCGAGGGGTGAGCAACGTTATGCCAGTCTGACGCGGTTCTGAAGTGCATTGCCGGCCGGCTCGCGGTACCATGAGCCATAAGCATAAAAGTGCGCATGGCCCGAGCAGAAAGGTACCTCAGATGATGCTTCGCCAACCCGTTTCCCTGTTGGTCGCCAGTGTGGTGGCCCTGTCTGGATGTACTGAGACCGGCTTCCAGGGTGAAAACCCCCGCACGACGGAGGGTGCCATCGTGGGTGGCGTTCTCGGCGCTGCGACCGGACTTCTGTCGTCGGAGGAAAACCGCGGACGCAACACGGCCATCGGTGCGGCCCTCGGCGCGGCCGTCGGCGGTGCCATCGGCAACCGGCTCGACCAGCAGGAAGCCGCCTTGCGTCAGCAAATTGGCGATGACCGTATCCAGATTACGAATACCGGGTCGGAACTCATCGTGACGCTGCCGCAGGATATTCTATTCGCGTTCGATAGCGATGCGGTGCAGCCGGGCCTGCGCGACGATCTTGCGGCGCTTGCAGACAACCTCCAGCAATACCCGGACGGCACGGTGGAGGTGATCGGCCATACCGACAATGTCGGATCGGCAAGTTACAATCTGGGCCTTTCCGAGCGGCGGGCGCAATCTGTCGCCAACGAACTGGTCGCCTTCGGAGTTCCGCGCAGCCGCCTGCGGACAATCGGGGTGGGCGATGACCAGCCGCGGGCGTCGAACCTGACCGATGAAGGTCGCCAGCAGAACCGGCGTGTCGAGATCATCATTCGGCCCACGACGGCCTGATCGGGCCAATCGCCCGTGGGACCGGTGCGGATAGGCATCGGGCCTTGTTCGTTAGCCGAGCCGGTGGTCAAATGATCTGACCAATCGGAGGAGAACAGGGTGCCCTTCAAACCCGTGGAGCCCGAGAAGATCAGTGCCGCGGTCGTTCGACAAATCGAGCTGTTGATCCTGCGCGGCGTCTTGCGCCCGGGAGAGCGTCTGCCGTCGGAGCGCGATCTCGCCGAACGCCTCGGTGTTTCGCGCCCGTCCTTGAGAGAGGCCGTTGCGGAGCTTCAGAGCCGGGGACTGCTCGCCAGCCGGGCCGGGTCGGGCATCTTCGTGGCCGATGTTCTGGGATCGGCGTTTTCCGATGCTTTGATCCGGCTGTTTTCCTCGCACGACGAGGCCGTGTTCGACTATTTGGCGTTTCGTCGAGACATGGAGGGGCTGGCGGCGGAGCGCGCGGCTCGACTGGGATCAGACACCGACCTGGCGGTCATCGCCACCATCATGCGCCGGATGGAAGCTGCGCATGCCAAGCGGACGGGCGACGAGGAGGCCGCGCTTGATGCGCAGTTTCATCTGGCGATCGTCGAAGCGAGTCACAACGTCATCATGCTCCACATGATGCGGGCGATGTACGATCTTCTGCGCGAAGGCGTATTCTATAACCGGCAGATGATGTTCCGTCAGCGGACAACGCGGGCGGCGCTGCTCGACCAGCACCGCGCAATCAACACCGCGTTGCAGGCGCGCAATGCCGACGGGGCGCGTGCCGCAGTGGAAGCCCATCTGGATTACGTCGAGTGCGCTTTGCAGGACTTGCGGCGCGCCGAACGGAACGAGGCAGTTGCCCGGCAGCGCTTGGAGCATCAAACCGGGCGATAGGGAGAGGATCTGCAAGGAAAACGCCCCGGCCGAGTGGGGCGGGGCGCGTGATTAGGTCGGCGCTAGGCGTCAGTGCAGCTTGGCATCGACGGTCGCAAGACTGTCCTCGATCAGGGCATTGGCATCTGCAGGCGTCATGCCCTTGGCGATCACGTCGCCCGCGGCAGCTACCGCGATCTGGACGGCACGGTCGCGAACCTCGCGGACGGCGTTCTCTTCGGCAGAGGCGATCTGATCCTCGGCCGTGCGAATGCGGCGGGCGATGGAGGCGTCGAGGTCTTTCCGGGCCTGGTCGGCGGCCTCTTCGGCATCGCGTTTGGCCTGGGCCACGATGCGCCCCGCCTCTTCCTGAACGTCTTTCTGCTTCCGTTCGAACTCGGCAAGAATGGTCTGTGCCTCTTCGCGCAGTCGGCGGGCATTGTCGAGCTCGGTGCGGATCGTCTCGGATCGCTTGTCAAGCAGGCCAGCGAGCATGCCAGGAACCTTGAAGTAGATCAGGACGCCTACGAACACGAGGAACGCGATCGAAACGATGAAGTCCGTGTTCGACAGGGAGAAAAACGGCCCGCTGGCTGCCATTGCGGGCGTGGCAACAGCGGCGGCAGGGAGGGAATAAAGCAGGCGCATCATGCACCTCCCTTCATGCGGCTGGTCACGGCCGCGGCCACAAGGTCGGCATCTGCGGACCGGCCCAACGACGAGACAATCTCGCCCGCGGCATCTTTGGCGACGAGTTCAACGTTCTGGACCGCGGTGTCTCGGATTTCGGCGATGCGGGATTGGCTTTCGGCCGTCCTCGCGGCGATCTCTTCGTCCGCCTTCGCCGTGGCGGCGTCGAGGTCGCCCTGAATTGCGGCGCGGGTTTCGGCGGCGATTTTCTGGGCCTCGGAGCGGGCGTCGGCAAGGGCCTTGCTATAGGCCTCCTCAGCCTCGGCGGCCTTGAGCTTGAGCTCTTCCGCGGCCGCGATATCGTTCGTGATCGTGCCGTTTCGTTCGGCCAGAACGCTCTCGATTCGGGGCAGCGCAACACGCGTGAGAATTAAGTAGATCGCGCCGAGGGCAACGATCAGCCAGAAGATCTGGTTCGGAAACCAGTCAAAGCAGAGCTGTGGCATCCCGATGGCGCCGCCGTCGGGGCCCACGCAGCTTCCGGCAAGCTCTTCGGTAATGGGTTCGTCAGCCATGACGGCCTCCTTCGCCTCGGACGGTCACCGGCAGGGCCAAGGCTGGCCCCGCTGGCGGCAAGGATCAAGACGCGGAGTGCCCTAGACCGCGAACATCAGAAGGAGCGCGACGAGGAACGAGAAGATCCCGAGCGCTTCGGCAAAGGCGATGCCGATGAAGAGCGTGGCGGTCTGGCCGGGAGCAGCCGAGGGGTTGCGCAGGGCACCGGCAAGGAAGTTGCCGGCGACGTGGCCCACACCGATGGCCGCTGCGCCTGAGCCGATGGCCGCGAGGCCGGCGCCGACAAACTTGCCGAGTTCTGCGATATCGCCTTCCATGATCTTTCTCCTTGCGATTGGAAGTCTTGCGTTCTGGTCCAGCGGAAAGCCGGGCTGGTCGCCCGGCTTGTGCCGGTTAGTGATGCGGGTGAAGTGCGTCTTTCAGGTAGACGCAGGTGAGGATTGTGAAGACGTAGGCCTGGATCACAGCCACGAGCAATTCGAGGCCGTAGATTGCGACCATGCCACCGATGGCGAGCGGCGCGACCGCTGCGACGGCCGCGAAGCCGGCGAACACCTTCATCACCGCGTGGCCGGCCATGATCGCGCCCGCAAGACGGACGGAATGGCTGACCGGGCGAACGAAGTAGGAAATGAGCTCGATGACGGCGAGGACGGGACGGAGCGGCAGGGGCGCGCTCGACACCCAGAAAAGGCTTAGGAACCCGGCTCCATTCTTGATGAAACCGATCGCCGTCACCGTAATGAACACCCCAAAGCCCATGACCGCCGTCACGGCAATGTGGCTTGTCGAAGTGAACGACATCGGGATGAGACCCAGCACGTTCGCAAACAGAATGAACATGAAGAGGGTCATGATATAGGGGAAGTATTTCAGCCCGTCGCGGCCTGATACGTCTTCGACCATCTGGCGGACGAAGCCGTAGGTCAGTTCGGCCACCGACTGGGAGCGGGTCGGAATGATTGCGCGTCCCTTGGTGCCCAGAACGAGGAGAAGGGCGACGCAGCCGACCGCGAGCGCCATCCAAAGCGTGGCATTTGTGGGAGTGTACCAATGCACAACATCGCCACCGAACAGCGGCTTGATGATGAACTGGTCCATCGGGTGGATGGAAAGGCCGCCGCCGCCGTGCGCTTCGTCTGCCACGTCTAGTCCCCTTCGCCCTTTGCGTCCGGTGCTTTCGCATCGTCCGCCGTTTTCCCGACCTCTGCCGCCGTGCGCATCATCACTTTGATGCCCGCGGCTAGGCCGAAGCCTATGAACGCAATCATCAGGAAGGGCGCGGTGCCCAGCAGGCTGTCGAGCCCCATCCCGATGAGCAGGCCGATCCCGAGACCGGCTACAAGTTCGGTCACCATCCGCCAGGCAAGCTGCGCCTGGGAATAGTGTTGTTCGTTGTGGGTGGTGCGCGGACCTTTTCCCTTGGCCGCAGCGATCCGGTCTTCCAGCTCCTTGAGCCGCTTGCGGTCGTCGCTGTCGGACAAGCCCCTCGCCCCTCTTCAATCGGCGCGGACCCTAGGCAGAGGGGGGGCAAGAGTCAATCGCTGCGCTGCAGCGTTGAAGATCCGGTAAGCATCTGAGAATGAACACGATTTAGCCGTGCACGGGAGGGTGCGGCAAGGCGGGCATCGCACCCCTATATTCAACTGCGCGGTTGACCGTTGCAGGTCACCCTGCCATGAGCGGTCTGATGAGCGACCCCGTTTCCGCCACCTTTGCTGCGCTTGCCGACCCGACACGCCGTGCCATCCTCGCAATGCTCTTGGAGGACGATTTGGCGGTCACGGACGTGGCTGACCCGTTTGAGATGTCCCTGGCTGCAATCTCAAAGCATCTCGGCGTCCTGACCCGAGCGGGGCTCATCAGTCAGGACAAACGCGGGCGGGTGACGTGGTGCAAGCTGGAACCTCATGCCCTGCGCACGGCATCCGTTTGGATGCAGGGCTTCGGTCAATTCGACCCGCTGGATCTGGACGTGTTCGAGCGGCACCTTGTCGCCGAGGGCGTCATTCCCGCGGAGGAGGTCGGCGTCGCCTAGTCCGACGATGCGCTGGCGGGCGGAGCAATCAGGCAGCCACTGCGGCGCGGGCCCTGTCGCGTAGGAAGTGGACGAGCGTTTGGACCTTCGCCGTTCGGTGCAGGTCGACATGGGTGACAAGCCAGACGGGAACCGACCATTCCGGCAGCGGCGCCATCATCTGGACCATGTCGGGATTGTCGTCGGCCATCCAACAGGGCAGGAAGCCGATGCCGGCGCCGGCCTCCACGCCGTCGATCACCGTACGGTCGCGGGAGGCGCGGTATCGCACCAGGGCGTGGGGCACGTTCTCGGCCATCCACCGGTAGAACGGCGCCCGGCTCGCCTCGTTTTGGGTGGAGACGAAGCGGTGCCCTTCCCACTTGCCGGGCTCAAGCGGCCCAAAGCGCTCAAAGTAGTCCTTCCGGGCGTAGAGGCCGATCTCCATTGTGAAATATGGTTGGACGACATTGTCGGGCTGTTCGGGGCGGTTTCCGGCGCGAACGGCGACATGGGCCTCGCCATATTCCAGGCGATAGACGCGCTCGTCGGACAGGAACTTCACATTGACCTCGGGGTGCTCGTCCATGAAGTCGACGAGTTCCGGGGCGACACGCTGCGACAGAACCGGCAGGGAAGTGACAAGAAGTTCTCCCGTCACGCCGGCGCCCTGGCCCTTGATCCGGCCAACGAGCTGAGTGAACTGGTCCTCCGTCGTGGCGGCGACGCGGAACAGGTCCTGCCCGGATTCGGTTGGTGTGTAGCCGCGCGCATGGCGCTGGAAGAGCTTGGTGCCCAACCGCGCCTCGATCGCGTCGACATGGCGGATCACGGTGGCGTGGTGAACGCCAAGCGCCTCGGCCGCGCCCGATACTGTACCCAAGCGCGCAACGTGAAAGGCGGTGCGTATTTCGTCCCAGTTGTCGACAGGCATGACGGGCTCCTTCTGAGTTGAAGACAATTTATATGTGCGATTTCGCACACGCAAGGAGGCATTGGTCGATATTGCGCTTTTTCGCTGAGGTGCCAACTTAGCGGCAGACGACACAACCGCATCTCCATCGGGAGCAACCCAATGACCAATACCGTTCTTCGCATTTACGCGTCTGCCCGCCGCACGGGCTCCATCACGCGCGAACTGGCCGACGACATCGTGGCGCGTCTGAAGCCTGCCTCTGTCATCACGCGCGACCTTGCCGATCAGGCCATCCCTCAGATTGACGAGGCATGGGCGGGCGCCAACTTTACGCCCGCTGGCGACCGGAGTGTGGAGCAGCAGTCCAAGCTGGCGCTTTCTGATGCCCTTATCGGCGAACTCCAGGCCGCCGACACGATTGTCATCGGCTTGCCGATCTACAACTTTGGCGTGCCCGCTGCGCTGAAGGCCTGGGTGGATCAGGTCGCGCGCGCCGGGGTGACCTTCCGCTACAGCGAGAACGGCCCGGTGGGTCTGCTTGACGGCAAGCGTGCCATCGTGGCGGTTGCCTCCGGCGGCACCGAAGTTGGCTCGAGCATCGACTTCGCCACTGGGTTTGTGCGCCATATCCTCGGTTTCATCGGGATCCATGACGTGGAGTTCGTGGCGGCCGACCGAATGATGCTCGACGCTGAGGCCTCCATTGCGAGAGCCAAAGGTCAAGTGGAGGCTTTGGCCGCCTGAGCGACGCTGGCGATCATCCACACCGGCTGATCGATCGTGCAGCAACGGTGCGCGGTTCGGAGCCATAGAATGCCCCGCGCTGTCTGCCCTTGTCGCTCGAGGCTTGACTTCCACGGGCCCTAGCGCTAACGCCGCCCCATTCCGGAAGCATAGGACTTCCGGTCCCGGCACGAGGCCGGGATCGCCCCCCACCAGCGCGTTGCGCCCGTGGGGGCGTTTGGGTTTTGGCGTGCCCGTTCCCACATCGGGGCGGAGGTGAGCAAGGCGAAGGGGCCGACGCATGTTCGAAAATCTCTCCGAACGTCTCTCGGGCGTCTTTGACCGTCTGACCAAGCAGGGTGCGCTGAGCGAAGACGATGTAAAGACGGCCTTGCGCGAGGTGCGGGTCGCGCTGCTGGAGGCCGACGTATCGCTGCCAGTCGCGCGGGACTTCGTGAAGGCCGTGCAGGAAAAGGCGACCGGCCAACAGGTGACCCGTTCGGTCACCCCGGGCCAGCAGGTGGTCAAGATCGTCCATGACGAGCTGGTGCACTTTCTTGCCGGCGATGAGGGTGAGATTGGCACGCTCAAGGTGGATAGCCCGCCGGCTCCGATCCTGATGGTGGGCCTTCAGGGCTCGGGTAAGACGACAACAACCGCAAAGCTTGCCAAGCGCTTGAGCGATCGGGATGGCAAGCGCGTGCTGATGGCGTCGCTCGACACCAACCGTCCGGCCGCAATGGAGCAGCTTGCGATCCTCGGTCAGCAGGTGGGTGTCGACACGCTGCCGATTGTCAAGGGCGAAACGCCGGTTCAGATCGCCAAGCGCGCCAAGCAGCAGGCAACGCTGGGCGGCTACGACGTCTATATGCTCGACACGGCCGGCCGTCTGCACATCGATGCGGAACTGATCGCCCAGGCCGCCGAAGTGCGCGACGTGGCCAACCCACGCGAGACTCTTCTGGTGGTCGACGGTCTGACCGGTCAAGATGCAGTGAACGTTGCCACCGAGTTTGACGACAAGATCGGTGTGTCGGGCGTCGTGCTCACCCGGATGGATGGCGATGGGCGGGGCGGTGCCGCGCTCTCGATGCGGGCAGTCACCGGCAAGCCGATCAAGTTCGTGGGCCTCGGCGAGAAGATGGACGCGCTGGAGGAGTTCCATCCAGAGCGCATCGCCGGCCGCATCCTAGGCATGGGCGACATCGTCTCGCTCGTCGAAAGGGCGCAAGAGACGATCGAGGCCGAGCAGGCCCAGAAGATGATGAAGCGCTTCCAGAAGGGCCAGTTCAATATGAACGACCTTCGAGGGCAGCTGGAACAGATGATGAAGATGGGCGGCATGGAGGGCATGATGGGCATGCTTCCCGGTGCCAAGAAGATGTCGGGCCAGATGGCCGAGGCCGGCATCGACGATAAGATGCTCAAGCGCCAGATCGCGCTGATCAACTCTATGACGAAGAAAGAGCGCGCCGCGCCCCAGATCCTGCAAGCGTCTCGCAAGAAGCGGATCGCAGCCGGAGCGGGGCTCGAGGTTCAGGAGCTCAATCGCCTGCTAAAGCAGCACCGCCAGATGTCGGACTTCATGAAGAAGATGGGCAAGAAGGGAATGCTGAAACAGATGATGGGCCAGATGTTCGGCAAGGGCGGCGCCGGTCCGGACATGGGCAACATGGCTGCGGCCGGCGGCATCGACGAGGCCGCGCTGCAGCAGGCGGCAGCGAAGATGGGCAAGGGCCTGGGCGGCTTGCCTGATGGGCTCGGCGGCATGGGCGGTCAGCTGCCCCCCGGCCTCAGTGGATTTGGCAAGAAGAAATGAGCGCGTACCGGTGTCTCCAGCCCCCTGAGGGCAAGGCAGCAGAGTTCGCTGCTGCGGTCAGCGCGCATGTGCCGGAGCTGGAGACCGCGCGTCTGCGTCTGCGCGCCCCGAGGGTCGCGGACTGTCCCCTATGGACGGCGATCTGGCAGGGTGCGGAGGCGGAAGGCCCCGCAATCTCTGACGAGCATGGCTGGGAAGAGTTCTGTGTGTACACCGCCGGTTGGCTTCTCCACGGCCACGGCCTCTGGTCTGTCGAGCGCAAGAGCGACGCGGTGCTCGTCGGCTTCGTTCTGCTGGGCCTCGAATGGGGAGACGAGGAGCCAGAGCTTGGGTGGGCCTTTGCGCCTGAAGCTCGGGGCCAGGGCTTTGCCACAGAAGCTGCGGCGGCGGCTCGAGACTATGCCATGGCGCTGCTCGGCGGCGCTGTTTCCTACATTGACACTGCCAACACTGCTTCGGCCCGCGTGGCCGAGCGTCTTGGCGCCCGCATCGATGGCCTGATTGACGACGATGTTCAGGTCTTCCGTCACACCGCTGCGCAGAGGGAGGCTCGCGCATGAAATTTCCGACGATCGAAACCCGACGACTGTTCCTGCGTGCGCCCAATGCCCGCGACCTTGAATGGGCGTTTACGCGGCTGTCTGGCTGGGAGTGCCTGGCGACCGCACCGCTGGCCGGTCGCCAGGCGTTCCGGCAGATGCATGTGCTGCTGACGCACTGGCAGTTGAGCGGCTTTGGGATGTTCGCCGTGTTGCCCGAAGGGGCCGACACGCCGATGGGCCTTGTGGGCCCATGGCAACCGTCCGGCTGGCCGGAGCCTGAGATCGGCTGGCTCGTTTGGCGCCGCAGCGATGATGCAATCGAGCTGACGGCAGAAGCAGTGAACGCCACGGTCCATCATGCATCGGGCATGCTGGGCTGGCGCGAGGCGGCGAGCTTTCTTTGCCCGTCGGACGGCCGCTCGCTTGCTGTAGCCGAACTGACGGGCGCGTTGGCCGATCCGTTTGCAGACCGTGCCGGCGCAATCGCATGGCGGTATCCGGCGACGCCGCTCCCCCGGGCCGCCTGATCACCAGGAACGAAGCGGAGCAATCGTCCCCATGGCCCATCTCGCCGATACGCCGGTGCTTGCATCCGAGCGCCTCGTCCTTCGCGCCCCCGCGCTGAAGGACTGGCCGGGCTGTGCTGCGTTTCTGGCCGATGACCGCTCTCGCTTCGTGGGCGGAGTGCTGAACGAGGGCCGAGCCTGGCGGATGTATTGCAACGTCGTCGGCCACTGGGCGCTGAGGGGCTACGGCCTTTTTGCCTATTGTGAGCCGGACACGGATCGGGCCATCGGTCTGACCGGCCCGTGGTATCCCGCCGACTGGCCGGAGCTCGAGATCGGCTGGACAGTGTGGCGCAAGGAGGATGAGGGGAAGGGGCTTGCCTTTGAGGCCGCGACACGTGCGCGGGCCTGGATCTATGGCACGCTCGGGGTGCCGACGCTGGTCAGCTATATCGACCCGACGAACGACCGATCCATCGCTCTGGCCGAGCGCTTGGGGGCCACACGGGACGATAATGCGGCGCGCCCGGAGCCCGACGATCTGGTCTATCGCCATCCCGCGCCGGAGGCGCTGGGGAGATGACCGGAACGCGCATCACCATCCCGACGCTCGAAACCAAGCGGTTGCGGTTGCGCGCCCCGGAGTTTCGCGACTTCGACAGTTTCGCAGCGTTTCGTGCATCGCCGCGTGCGGTCCATGTCGGCGGGCCCCATGACCGCGATCAAGCATTCAACCAACTCTGTGCCCTCATTGGCCACTGGCAATTGCGTGGCTATGGCCGCTGGATCGTGGCCGATCGGGAGACCGACGAAGCTCTGGGCACCACCGGGCCCTACTATCCCGAAGGATGGTATGCGCCCGAGATCGCCTGGTCGGTCTTTGATCGGGCCGAGGGCCGGGGCATCGCGTATGAAGCTGCTCAAGCCGCCCGCGCGTATGCCTACGATGTGCTGGGCTGGACGACCGTCGTCAGCCTCGTGACCCCTGAGAACACGCGGTCGGCCGCGCTGGCCCAGCGCATGGGCTGCGTGCGCGACGGGACCTTCGAGCATGAGAGCATCGGGCCGCTCCACATCTGGCGCCATCCAAGTGCGGAGGCCCTGGCATGAGCGCGCCAGAGATAAAGCTGACGGGCGTTCCGGAGTTGGAAACCGAGCGACTGCGGATGCGCGCGCCGATTGCCAAAGACTGGCCGGCCTACCGTGATCTGATGACGAGCGAGCGGGCGAAGTATCTCGGCGGACCTCACACGCCGGGGCGGGCCTATAAGGAGTTCAGCGTCGAGATCGCGCATTGGGTGATTCACGGGGCAGGGCCCTGGATGCTGTGCCTGAAGGGGACAGACGACGCGATTGGCTTGGTCGGGCCGTACCACCCGGAGGGCTGGCCGGAGCGTGAGATCGGCTGGATGATCTTTGAGGGGGGCGAAGGCCATGGCTACGCCTTCGAGGCCGCCGTCGCGAGCCGGCATTGGGCCTATACCGAGGGCGGATGGGAGTCGGCTGTAAGCTATATCGGTCAAGGCAACACCCGTTCGATAGCGCTCGCCGAGCGGCTTGGAGCGGTCCTCGACGAGGCGGCAACGCCGCTCGACCCGGGCGATCTCGTTTACCGCCATCCGTCGGCGGCGGACCTTGGCCTGCGGGGGGTGGTGTAGTGGGACATCGCGACATCCCGGACCTGGAGACACGGCGGCTCGTTCTGCGCGGGCCGCACGCTGAGGATTACCCGGATTTCAAGGCGACGTTCGCCTCATATCGGTCGCGGTTCATGGGCGGGCCGCTGAATCCCTACGAGACATGGATGCTCTATGCCGCAGAGATCGGGCATTGGGAGATCCGCGGCTTCGGCATGTGGATGATCCACGACAAGGCCGACGACCGGCCGCTTGGTATGGCCGGCGGCTGGCAGCCCGCAGGGTGGCCGGAGCGCGAGATCGCCTGGATTATCTGGCCCGCGACCGCCGGTCAGGGCTATGCGCTGGAGGCCACGGATGCCGCGCGGCGCCATTTCTATGAGATTCAAGGCTGGGACGGGGCGGTGAGCTATCTCGATCCCAAGAATCTGGCCTCCATAAGGTTGGCTGAGCGGCTTGGCGCAAGACGCGATCCCGACGCCACAACCGTTGATGGCAACGATGTGGTGTATCGCCATCCCGGACCGGACGATCTGAGACACAGCCAGCTCGCCGATGGAATTTCTCTGGAGATCGCGAACTACGCCGATCCGCAATTCAGGCCGGAAGGATGGGCCCTTGACTGACGCAGCCACCGTGGATGCCGCCGCCCGTGCGGCTGAACTCCTTAAGGACCATCGCGAGTCGATCGACCGGCTCGACGCGATCCTTGTCTATACGTTGGGGGAGCGGTTCAAGCACACGCAGGCGGTGGGCACGCTGAAGGCCGCGCATGACTTGCCGCCATCCGACCCCGCTCGCGAAGCGCGCCAGATCGCACGGCTCGAGGACCTCGCGGAGCGCGCGGATCTCGACCCCGAATTCGCCAAGAAGTTCCTGGCCTTCATCATCCAGGAAGTAATCAAGCATCACGAAGCACACCAAACTTGATGGCGGGATGATCCCCGCCCGATCCGCCATTCGAAAAGGAGAAACACCGATGGCAATGAAGATCCGACTGGCCCGCGGCGGCTCGAAGAAGCGCCCGTTCTACCGCATTGTGGCCACTGACAGCCGCATGCCCCGTGACGGCCGCTTCATCGAGAAGCTGGGAACCTACAACCCGCTCCTGCCCAAGGACAGCGAGGACCGCGTGAAGATGGATATGGAGCGTGTGCAGCACTGGCTCGACCAGGGCGCGCAGCCGACAGACCGGATCGCACGATTCCTGGAGGCCGCCGGCCACAAGGAAAAGTCCGAGCGGAACAACCCGCAGAAGGCCGAGCCCGGCAAGAAAGCCAAGGAGCGGGCCGAAGAGAAGGCCGCAAAGGTCGCGGAAGCCGCCGAAGCTGCCAGCGCTGCCTCCGAGGCTCCGGCCGAGGACGCGCCTGCTGCGGAACCTGCCGAAGCATAGGCTGACCGCGCGTGCCGGTGGCCGTCGCGGGGCGGGGACCGGCACAGGCACGATCAAGGGCAGGGGCAGCCATGGCGGACAAAGTTTGTCTGGGCGCGGTCGCGGGATCTTTTGGTGTTCGGGGTGAGGTGCGACTGAAGAGTTTCACCGCCGAACCCGAAGACGTGGCCGCCTATGGCCCGCTGGAGACCGAGGACGGGGCTCGCCGGTTCGAGGTGCGCCTGGTCAAGCCAGTGAAGAACGGATTTGCCGCGCGCCTGTCGGGCGTCGGCACCAAGGAGCAGGCCGACGCTTTGCGTGGGACGCGACTCTTTGCCGGACGCAATTCGTTTCCCGCCCTGGGCGAGGACGAATTCTACCACGCCGATCTGATTGGGCTGGAGGTTCGAGACACGGGCGGCACCCTTTTGGGTCGCGTCCGCGCTGTGCACGACCACGGGGCCGGGGACTTGCTGGAGATCCATGGCCCCGCGCTCAAGCAGACGGTACTATTGCCCTTCACGCGGGCGGCAGTGCCAACGGTCGACGTTGCGGCCGGCCGAATCGT
Source organism: Pseudomonadota bacterium (assembly GCA_039822045.1). Lineage (GTDB taxonomy): Bacteria > Pseudomonadota > Alphaproteobacteria > Rhodobacterales > Rhodobacteraceae > HLUCCA09. The sequence continues at coordinate 218,096 of JBCBMY010000003.1, forward strand.
GGCCGATCCGCCGGAGGGGTTGTTCTGATGAACGGCGTGCGTCGCGTGGGGCTTACTCTTGGTCTGGCAATTCTCGTGCTGGCGCCGATCGGGGCCGGCGCAAATGGCGGGAGTATGCTCGCTATGTTGGGGTTTGCGGGCCTCTACTACGTTGGCAACGCAATCTTGCGGCCCGGCACCGTGCGCCCCGTCAGTGCGGGTACGGTCGTGGCGCAACTCCTGACCGCCATGGCATTTGCCGCGTTGCTTGTCAGCCTGGGACAGGGCGTTCGTTCGGTGGCTCAGATCGAGGCCACGATCCCGCTTGAGGGTTGGCTCTTTGTCGCCGCTTGGGGGCTGGTCCTGTCGTGGTTGGGCTGGCAGGAGCCCAAAGCGCCGAGCAGCCCGTCGAAGCGCGCCGCCGGTCGTCCAGGGCATCTGCGCGTTGTCGACACGACCGAGGACGCTCCGCCCGCACCCGCCAAGTCGCGCCCGGTGCAGACCGAGGCGGTTCCGGCAAGTGCGTCTGCGCGCCCCGAGCACCCCGAGCTGGAACCGGAACCTGCCCCGGCGGCTTTGGAGCCCGAGCCCGGTCCGCCAAGCCCGGCGCTGGCCGCGGCCCTTGCAAGGCTCGACGCCCTGCCGGAGGAGGGGGCGTCTGAGACCGATCTGCAGTCTGCTCTCGCGACCGTGTCCGGGGCTGCGCCGCCCTCCGAGGTCGTGGCCGCCCTTGCCGCTCGGGCCCGGACCGAGCGCGATCGCCGGGTTCTGGCCCGCCACACCACCGATCCCTGGGTGGCGGAGAAGCGGCTGGGCCATGGCGATGCTGCGTCGGGCTTTGAGACAGTCGTGAAGGCCGCCGATGCTCGCAGTCTGACGGAGTTCGTCACGCTGTCACTTGCCCTGCTTGAGGCGCTGCCGGAGGCCGGGGCCGATTTGCCTTCTGTGGCCCGTCTCCTGGAGATCGCCGACCAGATCGAGGACACGCACGAAACCGAAGCCGAGTTGCTCGTCTCGCTTGCGCACAGACTGGAAGATCTCGCGGCTGAGTCTGAGAACGGCGCCGATGCCTGATTCGGTGAAACCCCGCTCGCATGGCCGTGTGGCCATCGCCCCCTCAGCCCAGCCTCGGAGCCTGATGGACAGCGCCCCGCAATTGGCCGGGGCTTGGACGGCGCGTGTGGTGACGCTCTTCCCCGAAGCGTTTCCCGGAGTCCTCGGCGCGTCTTTGACCGGGAAGGCGCTGCAAGACGGGCTTTGGGCGCTCGAGACGATCGACCTGCGGCGGTTTGGTGACGGGCGTCACCGCAATGTCGACGACACGCCAGCCGGGGGCGGCGCAGGGATGGTCTTGCGCCCGGATGTGGTGGACGCGGCGCTTGCTCATGCGGCAGAGAGCACGCCCCGCGATCCGGATCGCTGGCCTGTCCTTTACCTCTCCCCGCGCGGTCGCCCATTCACTCAATCTATGGCTCAGGCCTTGGCCAAGGCGGACGGTCTCACGCTGCTCTGCGGCCGTTTCGAAGGTGTCGACGAGCGGGTCCTGGAGGCGCGCCGTGTCGTTGAGGTGTCGCTCGGGGACTTCGTTCTCACGGGCGGCGAGATCGCTGCGCAAGCCTTGATCGACGCAACTGTCCGCCTTATACCGCGCGTGCTTGGGAATCAGGCCTCGACGGACGAGGAATCCTTCTCCGACGGACTTCTGGAACACCCGCACTACACGCGTCCGACCGTCTGGCAGGGTCGCGCGGTGCCCGACATTCTCCTGTCTGGCCACCACGCGAAGATCTCGAAATGGCGGAAGGCGCAGGCCGAAAGGCTGACACAGAAACGTCGCCCTGACCTCTGGCGGGCATATCGTGCGAAGCACGGCATGGACCCGGATGGAGACCAAGAGCTCTGAGGGCGCGCACATCTTTGCGGATCAAACCGCAAGCGACAAGAAGGAGCGGATCAGATGGACCTGATCGCACAGCTGGAGGCCGAGCAAGTCACCGCGCTCGGCAAGGACATTCCGGATTTCAAAGCCGGCGACACGATTCGTGTCGGCTACAAGGTGACCGAAGGCTCGCGGACGCGGGTTCAGAACTACGAAGGCGTTTGCATCGCGCGCAAGAACGGCGAGGGCATCGCCGGGTCGTTCACCGTGCGCAAGATCAGCTTCGGTGAAGGTGTCGAGCGGGTCTTTCCCCTGTACTCCACCAACATCGACTCGATCACCGTGGTGCGCCGCGGCCGGGTGCGCCGTGCGAAGCTTTACTATCTGCGCTCGCGGCGCGGCAAGTCCGCCCGGATCGCCGAGGACAACACCTACAAGCCCAAGACTTCGGGCGCAGACGCGAACGCTTGAGGAGACCGGCGATGAAAAAGGACCTGCACCCCGAATATCATGTCGTCGACGTCAAGATGACCGACGGCACGATCATCCAGATGAAAACGACCTGGGGCAAAGAGGGCGACACGCTTGCGCTCGACATCGACCCCACCACCCACCCGGCCTGGACAGGCGGCTCGACCCGCCTGATGGACCAGGGCGGCCGCGTGTCGAAGTTCAAGAAGAAGTACGAGGGTCTCGGCTTCTAGGCTCTTCTGCTCAGCTATGTGGGATGCCCGTCGCATTTGCGGCGGGCATTTGCTTTTGGCCCCGCCATCTGCGGCCGCGGCCTGGGGCTGTTGCTCATCGCCGCTCGCGCGCGGCCCGAGAAGAGGCGGGTAAGCGGCGCGCTCAACCGGGTGGCGCCAAGCGTCACAGCTTCGGCACCTGTACCGAGCTTGAAGCGTGCGAGCCCCGCCGCGCCCTCGGTGTCGATCAGGTCGAGGTCGAGAGCTTTGACGCCCATCTCACGTAGCCGCAGCATGGCATGCCACATGAGCAACGTGTGGGCCCCTGCGGCCCGACCGTCCGGCCCAGACCAGCCGATGTGATAGCTCGCGCCGGCGCCGTGCCTCAGAAACAGCATGGCGGCGATGGGCGGTCCGGTCTTGTTCTCGGAGGCGGTGAAGAGACGTGCCGCGCTTGCTCCGCCCCACCGGGCCCAGGACAATGTGAAGGCGTCCGGCAAGCGGCGGTACCGGCGTGTGCGCGCCTGGATGGCCTCGTGGCGGAGCAACCAATGATACGGCGCGTCTCGGATTTCGTCCTCGGAGATGAATAGCCGGGCCGCCTCGGCGCGGTTCAGCCGGTTGCGCCACTTTTGTTTGAGCCGCGCCCGCAGTTGGTCGGGCTTTGGGGCGAGGTCGAGGACGGCAAGGGTTGCCGGGGACACCATGGCCAGGCCCCCGTCCTCGCTCAGCGGGTCGGAACGGCCAATCGGATCCGGCGTTGCAAGCACTGCGCGGTACTCTTGCCTGAGTTGCCGGAGCAGTGAGGACAGGAGCTGCCTACGTCGATGATCTGGAAGCGTGCTGCACCAGACCGGCCCCCTCGCGAGATAGGCCGTCCGCCCAATCAGGGGCCAGTGGCGAAGGATGATCTGGGCTGTCGCGAGGAGGCTGTCGTCTCGCCAAAGCGCGAACCGTCGCGTGGGCGTGCCAAGTGCGCCAACGGCACGCGCATAGAGCGTGTGCTGTTGCATTGGGGCGACGGCGCCCTCGGGGAGCGCTTCGGTGTCGGTCTCAACCCAGTTGGACATGGGGTGATTAACCCGGCCGAAACCTAAGGCTGAGTTAATGGAACCATGCCCCGATCCATTCCCCAGTCGGTGTTCGGCGTGTCCGCCCGCCGACCACGGCCCACCGCCCGGGGGGCGCTCTGGCTCGCTACCCTGCTTTCGCTCCCCGTCTTTGCGGTCTTGAGCATTGTCGAGGTCATTTGGCGGGTCGTTTTCCCCTAGGGCAGCCCTTCCCCCTTCCCGAGCGCTCGACTATTTTCCGGCGGACGTCCGCCGCACGGGCGCAATCCGAGCAGATCGAAACAGGCAGGCGGCATGGCGCACATTATCGTCGTGGGCAACGAAAAGGGCGGGTCCGGAAAGTCCACCACGGCGATGCACGTGGCAACGGCGCTTGTTCGCATGGGGCATTCGGTTGGGTGCCTCGACCTGGATCTCCGTCAGCAGAGCCTTGGCCGATACATCGACAACCGAACGGCATGGTCCAGGTCTGAGGGGATCGATCTTGCTGTCCCAGACTTTCGCCAACTGCCGCCGGAGGATCCCGAGGCCCAGGGCAACCGGACCGACGCCCGGCTTCACAACGCCTTGGCCGAACTCCACGCGGCGCATGACTTTGTGCTGATCGATTGCCCTGGCTCGCACACGCGGCTGGCTCAGGTGGCCCATACGCTGGCCGACACGCTTGTCACGCCGCTGAACGACAGCTTCGTCGATTTCGACCTTCTCGCGCGGATGGATGCGGGCACGGGCAAGATCCTTGGCCCTTCGGTCTATGCCGAGATGGTGTGGCAGGCGCGTCAATTCCGAGCGGCCGGGGGATTGCCGCCGATCGACTGGATCGTGACGCGCAATCGGCTTGGCCAGCAGGCCATGCACAATAAGCGACGGGTGGGCGATGCTTTGACGCGCCTGTCAAAGCGCATTGGATTTCGCGTCGCGACCGGGTTTTCCGAACGGGTGATCTTTAGAGAGCTCTTTCCGCGTGGCCTCACCCTCCTCGATCTGCGCGATGTGGGCGAGGCGCGGCTTTCGATTTCAGGGATCGCGGCGCGTCAGGAATTGCGCGATCTTGTGACCGCGCTGGACTTGCCTGGCGTACAGCCGAGCTTCTGAGGGCGCCCGGCTCAGCGCAGCCGGTCGAGACGGCGGACGAAGGGATCAGACGCGATCCGGGCCTCCGTACGCGGCGAGGGCGCAGGTTCAGGCTCTTGCGAGGTTGACAGCCGGACACCGTTCAGCAGCGACGAGATCTGTCGAGTGCGCCGGCGCATTGTGCTTTGCGGACGCAGGCTTTCCTCGGCCGCTTCAAGCACCGGGAGCATTTCGGACGCACGAAGCGTCGACTTGCGCCGCGAGCGTTTCGCCGGGCTTTTTGGGTTCGGGTCCTGACCGGCTTCCTCACCGGCGGCCCTTGTTGGTGTCTGGACCGATCGAACGCGGCTCAACGGTTCGGGCTCCACATCGCCGAGGACCCGACGCATTGCCTCGATACCGTCACTCTCGTCGGCCATATGCGGCGCGTAGGGTGAGATCCGAACATGCGTTGCCTTGCGCCCCTCGCCGATGGATTTGGGCCGCAACCGGCCGACAAGAGCGGAAAGTCCGTTTGGGATATTCGCCATAGTCACACAGTCCAATCCAATTCAACACGTTAACGGTAGGCGGGGATCGCGGCTGGAATGTGGCAGGTGAACGGCGGTTTCACGTAGGTGCGCCGAGGCTCGGGATAACCTTCTGTTCACCACTCGTGGCGATTTTTCGGTGGGTGCGCCCGACATCTGGTAGGCTGTTGCCTGGTTTGGTTTTCATGGTGGATGGAGGCGGCAATGCTGCGCTCAGGGATCAGGCGGTTGACCTTTGTGCCTTGCTTGGCGTCAACGGTGCTTGTTCTTGCGGCCTGTGGCTCCCCACCCAGGCCGGACATTGGCGTAACGCGCCTCCCGCCCAGCCAGAGCCTGAGCTGTGTCCGGCTTCTCCTGCGCGGTCAGCCTGTCAGGGCGGAGCAGATCCCGTCTCCGAGTGGTTGGAGGATCGACGTTCAGGTGCCTACGAGCCCGCCGCGCGGATGGGTCTCAAAGGGCAGTATTGTGCACGATGGGACAACGCTGGCCTGGTTGCCCGATGGTGCAACATTCGGCGTAGAGGACGCTCGCGCCAGAAGCGCCGTGACGCCGGCATTGGCGGCCTGCAGCTAGAGCCAACGGCATCGCCTTGCTCCCCGGCGACAAGGGCGTATGGTCCTGCGAGATCTTCGTCGGGAATTCCATGCGCCGCCTTCTGCCCTACTTAGTCGCCGCCTTCGCGCTGCTCCTTGCCGCATGCGGAGGCGACATAACACGGTTTCCGGCGCCCCTTGCGCCCTCGGGCGACAGGATCGGGATCAGCGTGTCTCGGCTCGAAGTGCGTCAGGTTTCGCTGCCCAGCTATGCGCTTGACGAAGAGATTTGGATTGAGCAGCCAGACGGGTCTCTGACCGCCGACGACCGTCTTCTCTGGGCGGACGAGCCGAGCCGGGGCGTGACGCAGGAACTGGCGCGCCAGCTGTCCGCGGTGAGTGGTGCGCGCGTCGCGGCCGAGCCGTGGCCTTTCGAAGATCTGCCGCAGGCCCGGTTGGAAGTGCGGGTGGATGAGTTCGTGGCGGGCGCCAACGGACGGTTTCGCATCTCAGGTCAGTTCTTCGCCATCTCGGTCACGGCCGGACGCGACCAGGCGCGCAGCTTCGCCGTATCGGCACCCATTGCGCCAGACAGCGGTGTGCCCGGAATCGCGAGGGCGCGGGCAGCAGCGGTTCGAGATTTGGCGCGGCAGGTTGCTGCGGATGGCTTCTAGGCCGGACGCTGGGTGCTGCGTAGCGCTCTTCATTCGTAGGTGAGCTCAGTCGCCTTTCCACGGAACACAACGTACGCAAGGGCGGTGTAGGCCGCGATGATCGGCATAACGATGACTGCGCCGACGAAGATGATGATCAGCGCCTCCGGGGCGCTCGCCGCTTCGTAGATCGTGAGCTGTTCCGGCACGACGTAGGGGTAGAAGGAATAGGCCATCCCCAGGAACGCCAGAATGAAGAGGCCAGTCCCGCATGCAAATGGCACCCAGGCGAAGCTGTCGTCAGAGGTGGGCAGCCGCCGAAGCGTGAGCCAGAGCACAACCAGCAGAACGAGCGAGACCAGCGGAAGCGGCGCAAGCAGCACGATCTCTGGGAACGAAAACCACTTGTCGAAAATGCGTTCGCTGACCAAGGGCGAGGCCAACGAAATCGCTCCGATGCCCAGCATGAGGCCCCAGATACCTCCCTGCGCCCACTCGACCGATTTATGCTGTAGCGCGCCATCCGTCTTGATGATCAGCCAGCAGGCGCCGATGAAGCTGTAGCCCACAGTCAGAAAGATCGAGGTAAGGATCGCGAAGCCGATATGGGCAAGCGTGGGCGTCAGGCCCATGATGTACATCCCGAGCATGTAGCCCTGGGACAGGGAGGCCAGCAGGCTTCCTGCGAAGAAGGCGAAGTTCCAGCCGCCCTTGTAGCGGGCCGGCGCCTTTACGCGGAAATCGAACGCGACGCCGCGCAGGATCAGTCCAATGAGCATCACCGCCACGGGAAGGTAGAGCGCCGTAAGAATGTCGCCGTGGGCAGAGGGAAAGGCGACGAGCAGAAGACCGATTGCCATCACGAGCCACGTTTCGTTCGCGTCCCAAAACGGCCCGATCGATGAGACCATTCGATCTTTCTCGGACGCGTCGGCGAACGGGAACAGAAGGCCCACGCCGAGATCGAACCCGTCGAGCACGACATATATCAGGATCGACAGTCCCATCAGGCCTGCGAACGCCAACGGGAGCCAGACCGCCGGATCGGCGAAGATGCCTTCGGTCATTGCCCTACTCCGCCGGCGTCGATGATGCAGACGGGCCGGCAAGGCTCGCGACTGCAAGCCCTGCCGATGGACCTTCGCCCCGGGTGGGGAGGGTTTCACCCCGCGTGGCCTTGGCCGACAGATAGATCAATACGGCGCAATAGGCCCCGGTGAGCAGCGCATAGATCACGAGGTAGGCGATGAGCGTTGAGAGCACCATCGGTGCCGGAACGTCGGCAACGGCTTGGGCGGTCGTTAGGACATCCGTCACCAGCCAGGGCTGGCGGCCGATTTCAGTTGTGTACCAGCCCGCAAGGATCGCGACCCAGCCCGACAGGGCCATCCCCGCGAAAACGTAGAGCATCACGTGAGGCAGAGCCTCGATGCGCCACCGCGTCCGATCGGGCCCTGTACGGCGCGCCATCAAGGCCAGGGCGCCCCAGCTCGCAAAGAGCATAGCGAACCCGGTGGCGACCATGATCCTGAAGCTGAAGAAGACGGGCGCCACGGGCGGGTGCATGACCTCGCCCTCCTCGGTGACAAACTCGTTCAGGCCTGGGATCTGGCCGTCGAGGCTGTGGGTGAGAATGAGCGACCCAAGATACGGGATCTTGATTTCGTAGTCGTTCTCGCGCGTTTCGCCGTTGGGGACAGCGAACAGGACGAGCGGCACGGGGTCGTCGCCGTGGTTTTCCCAGTGACCTTCCATCGCTGCCACCTTGGCCGGCTGATGTTCCAACGTGTTGAGGCCATGCTGGTCGCCCACAAAGATCTGGATTGGGATCAAAAGCGCCGCCAACCAGACGCCGAACTTCAAAGTGGCGACCACCGACGCGGACCTGTCTCCGAGAAGGCGGCGCAGCGCGGACAGGCCGGCGATGAGAAAGGCCACGGTCAAGCCGCTGGCAAGCAGCATGTGCGTAAGGCGATAGGGCATGGAAGGGTTGAAAATGACATCGACCCAATCGGAGGCGAAGACAACGCCGTCTCGAATTTCATACCCTGCGGGCGTGTGCATCCAACTGTTCAGAACGAGGATCCAAAAGGCCGACAGAGTTGTGCCGAACGCCACAAGGAAGGTCGCCAGCGTGTGTAGCCAGCCCGGCACGCGCGAGAACCCAAAGAGCATTATCCCAAGAAAACCGGCTTCCAGGAAGAAGGCGGTCAGCACCTCGTAGGCCAGCAGCGGACCTGCGACATTGCCGACAGTCTCCATGAAGCCGGGCCAGTTCGTACCGAACTGGAATGACATGGTGATCCCGGACACGACCCCCATCGCAAAGGTCAGGGCGAACACCTTCACCCAAAAGCGGTAGGCATCCATCCACTTGGCGTCGCCCGTTGCGTTGAAGCGCAGCTTGAAGAACAGCAGCACCCACCCCAGGGCGATCGTGATCGAGGGGAAAAGGATGTGAAACGAGATGTTCGCGCCAAACTGAATGCGCGACAGAAGAAGAGTGTCCATCGAAGTCTCCGTTCGGTGGCATCACGAAATTCGTCCGCGAGACCCACCTCGGTGTGCAATCGTTGATCCAGTTGGGAGTGCACCTAGTCGGGACGCGCAGCCGTTCAAACGCGTTGGCTGCGACATGGTGACGGACCCGTGCGCGCATCTGAGGTGCACGCTGGTCGGCGGGTCTGCAGAGCGGACGCACTCGCCAGTTCGATGGGACCACGAGCCCCCGGGCCGCTAAACGCCGTAGGGAACCCAGACAGTTTTAACTTCCGTCGCGGCCCTCAGGAAGTGGCGTCCTTCACCAGCAGCTCCGTCCCACGCCGTGCGGAAGTTCCAGGTTCGTTTCAGGGTGGCTGCCGACGCCTCTTCGATCAGTTTGTCGAGACCCGCATCGGTGAAGTTCCAAACCGAGCCAACCGCCGCATGGGCAGCCAGGACCGGGGCGAGCTCGGACGCGGTGCCCGTGACGATGTTGACGACGCCGGCCGGCACGTCGGACGTTTCCAACACTTGGTAGAAGTCGGTGGCCGCAAGAGGGAAAGCCTCGGACGGCACCAAAACAACGCGGTTGCCCATCGCAATTGCTGGTGCAAGGGCCGAGATCAGCCCCAGGAGCGGCGCCTCGGTCGGGCAGAGCGCACCGATAACGCCCACCGGCTCGTGCAGCCCAAGCGCGAGCCCCCGCAACGGGACTCCCTTGGCGGCGCCGTCGAATTTGTCGGCCCATGCGGCATAGCTGAAGAGACGCGCAATCGAGGCGTTGACTTCGTCGACGCCGGAATCGGAGCTCGTGAGTCGGTTGATCCGGTCTGCGAACTCGTTGCCGCGTACCGCCAGGTTCTCGGCAACGAAGTACAGGATCTGGGCCCGGCTGTGGCCGGTGGTCGTGGCCCACCCGCTGGCCTTTTCGGCCGCCTCAACGGCGTTTCGGATGTCCTTGCGGTTACCTTCGCCCACATGGCCGGCGAGCGCGCCATTGGGGAGGCGGATCGCTCGGGAATATCCGCCGTCGGGACGGGTCTGCTTGCCGCCGATATACATCTTCGCGGTCCGGTCGATCCCGCCCAACGTGTGCAGGTCGGCTGGCGATGGCTCGGGCACATGAACCGACACGGGCTCGGGTATATCGGCCCTAGTGTAGGCATAGAGGCCCTCCCAGCCACCCTCGCGCCCAAAGCCGCTCTCTCGCACGCCGCCAAAGCCGGCCGCCGCGTCGAAGAGGTTAGTGGCGTTCACCCAAACGACGCCTGCGGCCAGCTTGGGTGCGACGTGGAGCGCGAGGTTGACGTTCTCGCTCCATAGGGTGGCCGCCAGCCCGTAGCGGGTGTTGTTGGCCAGCGCCACGGCCTCATCCGGCGTCCGGAACGTGGTGGAGACCAGAACGGGGCCGAAGATCTCGTCCTGCATGAGGCGTGCGGCCGGTGCGAGACCTGTGATCAGGGTTGGCGGGTAGTAGCAGCCCTCCGGCATCTGTACCTGCGCGTGGTACACCTCGCCTTCGGAGCCGCCCTCGTCCACCATCTTTGTGATCGTCTGCAGTTGGACGGGATCGACGACGGCGCCCACGTCCACCGATTTGTCGAGCGGGTCGCCGACGCGCAGCTTGTCCATCCGGGCCTTGAGCTTGGCGTGAAACCGCTCGGCCACGCCTTCTTGCACCAAAAGTCGAGAGCCGGCGCAGCAGACCTGACCCTGATTGAACCAGATCGCATCCACGAGCCCCTCGATGGCCGAGTCGAGATCGGCATCGTCGAACACGATGTAGGGGGACTTGCCTCCGAGCTCGAGGGTGAGGGCCTTTCCCGAGCCCGCAGTTGCACGCCGGATCTCGCGGCCGACGGCGGTAGAGCCGGTGAAGGCGATCTTGTCGACCGGTGCCTCGACCAGCATTCGCCCCACCTCGCCGTCACCGGTGACGATGTTGACGACGCCACTCGGCAACCCTGCCTCCTGGCATATGTTGGCGAAGAGCAGCGCTGTCAGCGATGTGTACTCGGCGGGCTTGAGGACCACCGTATTGCCCGCGGCGAGGGCGGGCGCGATCTTCCACGCGAGCATGAGCAGGGGGAAGTTCCACGGCACGATCTGGCCGCACACGCCGATGGCGCGGCGGTCGGGCATCTCGCGCGCCATGAGCTGCGCAAGCCCTGCGTGGTAGTAGAAATGACGGACGGCCAGAGGGATGTCGATGTCCCGGGCCTCGCGGATCGGCTTGCCGTTGTCTAGGACCTCGAGCACCGAAAAGAGGCGGGCGTGCTTCTGCATCAGCCGGGCGATTGCGTAGATGAACTGTGCGCGCTGGTGCCCGCCGAGGCCCTCCCAAGCAGGCTGCGCGTTGCGGGCCGCAGTGACCGCAGAGTCGACATCGGACTGGTCGGCCTGGGTTAATTGGGCGAGGACTTCGCCGGTTGCGGGGTTTGTGCTGTCGAACGTTTGCGCGCCGGTATCGGTCAGTACGCCGCCAATGAAGTGCCCGAAGGCGCCGCCCACATCCTCGATCCATTTCCGCGCTGGCGCAGCGCTTTCCGGCGCCGGGCCGTATTCCATTGTCTCGAGGATCTCTTGAACGGTCATTTTGTCTTTCTGCTCCAACTGCTCTTGGCTGGGTGCACCTGGCTGGCGTCTGGGCGGCGGATCAGGCCATTGGATGCCGCCAGCTGGTGGAATAGGCGCCTGTCACATGATGCTCGAGCTGTCGCTCGATATCTCCGAGCAGAGAGGACGCGCCGAAACGGAACAGGTCCGGCTGGAGCCAGCGGTCGCCGAGTTCCTCTTTGACCAGGGCCAGATAGGTTAGCGCGTCCTTTGCCTTCGAGATGCCGCCCGCAGGCTTGTAGCCCACGCGATAGCCGGTTCGCTCGTGGTACTCCCTGATCGCGCGCAGCATCACCAATGTAACGGGAAGGGTCGCATTCACGGCTTCCTTTCCGGTGGAGGTCTTGATGAAGTCGGCGCCCGCCATCATGCAGACGAGGCTTGCCCGCGCGACGTTCCGAAGTTCCCCCAGTTCGCCCGTGGCGAGGATCGCCTTGACGTGGGCGGCGCCGCAGGCCCTTCTGAACTCCGCCATCTCGTCGAAGAGGGCGCGCCAGTTGCCCGTCAAGACATGCCGGCGGGAGATGACGATGTCGATCTCCTTGGCGCCAGCGGCGACGCTCTCTCCGATCTCGGCTACCCGCAGGTGGTAGGGCGAGAGACCGGCCGGAAAGCCAGTCGAGACGGCCGCCACCGGAATGCCGGATTCCCGGAGGGCGTCTACTGCCGCTGCAACCATATCGTGGTAGACGCAGATCGCGCCGGTCGTAATGCCTGAGACCCCCAAAGCCTCGGCGAGGTCAGAGCGGAGCGGCTGGCGGGCCTTGGCGCACAGGCGTCTCACCCGGCCTTCGGTGTCGTCGCCCGAAAGCGTCGTCAGATCGATGCAGCGGATAGCTTGGACGAGCCATGCGGCCTGCCACTCTTTCTTGACGCTGCGCCGTCCCGGTAGCGTGGCGCAACGGCGCTCGATCGCCGACCGGTTGGCTTGAACCGACATCACCCAGTCGAGATCGAGGGGCTGGCCGGGATTTCGGGTGTCGCTGACCTGCGGCAGGCCGGCTGTTCCCCCCTGCTTCCACTCGGAAGCCATTTCGGCCGGGGCGCCCGTGATGTCGCTCTCCATACCAAAGATCCCTGCTTATGGCTTGGTCACCGTTTCACCTTCTTGCGCGGGCGGCAAGCGCGCTGGCGCCTTGGAAAAGGCGCGGTCAAGAACGGCCGCGGTAGATGCATCGCGCGCGCCGACAGACTTGAAGCTGAGGCGCTCGTAGCTCTTCCAGTCGGTCGTGATGCCTCGGCAGTGCCAGTAGCCGAATTCGGGCGATGGCGCGCGTCCCAACGGCAGCCATGTTTCCAACCGGTGCACGTCCCATCTGAACCGGCCGAGCGGGCCGTTTGGCGCGATGCAGTATTTGGTCGGGCAGGGTTTGTCGCCCGGCCGAAGATGTGTGTGATCGACATGGGCGAACGGGGCGCTTGCCTGCGGGGATGGCATGCGCCAGCGGCCTGCAATCGAGACCAAGCCAGTGCGACTCTCGACAGCGGCGTCGAACACGCTTCCCACTTTCTTCCAGATCAGCTCGTCAATATCGGCGTTGAGGACGGCGCGGGCCTGACTCAGGAAGCGCATGCGGGCGAGGTTGAGCATCGCGGGCTGCAGGAACTTGGCGTTCCCGCTCACCCGTCGACCATCCGCTGTCTTCCCGCGCGGTGGGCCGTAAGGATGTGGCACCTTGAGGACGATGGCGCGCTCCAGACCCGTCTGAGCAAGTGCCTCCAGGATATCCTCCGGAGCATACATGTCAGACGCGTTGTCCATTAGGAGCATTGCCTGGAGCCCGTGCTCGGCAATATGAAACCGTGCCCAGTCGGCGATCCATTCCAGCCGATTGTTGCGCGAGATGTGGAGCGAGGCGTTCAGCCCAGCGAACGTCGTGGTGTCGATCCGCGAAACCTCGGCCTCTGCGCGCCAGTTGCCGTGGACAAGTTCGAGCTGCTCGGCCGCAGCGCCTGTCACGAGCACCTCATCATGGCGCTTGTGCCGCCGAAGCCTGATGGCACCAGCGCGCCGACCGTTCAGGCGCAAACCGTCGCGTAGAACGGATGCAAGATTGAACAGCTTTGGACAGATCAGGCGAACGCCTTTGGGATCGGGGATGGCATCGTACCAGAGCGTGTCGAAGTCGTAGCGGGACTCAAAATCCTCGCTCCGGCGGTCGGGAGGGATGGGAATGTCTCGGGTGAGTCCACTGCCAGACAATGACAGCGGGCGCACCTCCTCCACTCGAAATCCGCCCCGCGCCATGCCCGGTCCCTTGCCCGATCCGGCTGCACTTGTGAAGGGCGCTCAGCTTGTTGAGGCCATGACCGCTCAAGCGCTCATCCCTTTCGGCCCGTGCAGGACTATCGCAAATGCCCCTTTGGAACGGAGCGCACTCGGGCGGGGCGCCTCGACGACGGATCTTAGATCTTGTTGATCGGGACCTTGAGCATCAGGTCGCCCTCGTCATCCCGCGGCATTTCTCCGGCGCGCATGTTCACCTGCAACGAAGGGAGAATGAGTTTGGGCATCTGAAGTTGCGCATCGCGCTCGGTGCGGAATTTGACGAATTCCTCTTTCGTCTTGCCGCCGCCGACATGGATGTTGCTCGCGCGCTCTTCTGCCACCGTCGTCTCCCAGGCAATCGCACGTCCGCCCGGCCCATAATCATGGCACATGAAAAGGCGCATCTCGCCCGGTAGGCTCAACACTCTTTGGATCGAATCGTAGAGTTCGCCCGCGTCACCCCCGGGAAAGTCGGCCCGGGCCGAGCCGCCATCGGGCATGAAGAGCGTGTCGCCTACGAAGGCGGCGTTCCCCATCACGTGCACCATACAGGCCGGCGTATGGCCAGGCGTGTGCATCGCGAATGCCGGCATGGTTCCGACGTGGTACGCGTCGCCATCTTTGAGCAGCAGATCGAACTGCGAGCCGTCGCGTTGGAACTCGGTGCCCTCGTTAAAGATCTTCCCGAAGGTCTCCTGCACCTCGACGATCTTCTCTCCGATGGCGATCTTTCCGCCGAGTTGCTCCTGCAGGTAGGGGGCGGCGGAGAGGTGATCGGCGTGTACGTGCGTTTCGATGATCCACTCCAGCGTCAGGCCACTCTCGCGAACGTGCGCGATCAGGCGGTCTGCGCTTGCGTGGTCGATCCGGCCAGCGGCCATATCGATGTCGAGAACGGAGTCGACAATGGCGCACGCGGTGCTGCCGGGATCCTTAACCACGTAGCTGATCGTGTTGCTGGCCGGGTCGAAGAACCCCTCGACCAATGGTTGGATGCTTGTGTCAACAGGATGGGACATGGTCATGCCTCCGCCGGGCGAACGGTTCGCCAGATGTTCGGGCCGCGCGCAGCCACAATACCAGCGACCACCGCCGCAACGAAGATGACCACATCGAGGTGTCCGGTGCCAAGGGCGGGGAGAGCGCCGCCGGGGCAAAAACCCGCGATGCCCCACCCAACGCCGAAGATGGCGGATCCGACGACGAGCCTTAGGTCGATTTCCCTCGCCTCAGGAAGGTGGAAGCGTGTGTCGGCCAATGGGTGGGCCCGTCGGAGAAGGATGCGATAGCCCGGAATGGTCACCGCGAGCGCACCGGCCATGACGAAGGCGAGCGACGGGTCCCATGTGCCGGCCACGTCAAAGAAATTGATCACCTTTGCTGGGTTGGCCATGCCGGACACCGAGATACCAGCACCGAATAAGAGCCCAATGAAATAGAACGCTAGAAGTCGCATCATTCAGCCCCCGATCACGTGGCGAACGACAAAAACCGTCAGCGCGGTCGCAAGCATGAAGACGGGCACTGCCACCATCGAGCGCGGCGAGAGCCGGGCCAGCCCGCACACGCCGTGTCCCGAGGTGCAGCCTGCGCCCCAGGTGACGCCGAGACCGACCAGGAATCCGCCGCCAACAAGCGCAAGTGTGGAGACCGGCACATCGATCGCAGGCAGGGTCCCGGTCAGTGCAAGAAGTGCGAGCGGCCCCGTTGCCATCCCTGCGATGAGTGCAAGCGGCCAGTTGCGGTCAGGCCCGAAGAGGGCGCCTGACAGAATGCCCGTCGCTCCCATAATGCGTCCGGCATAGAGCATGAGGAGTACGGCCGATGCCCCGATCAACGCGCCACCGAAGGCCGAGGCCAAAGGAGTGAAGTCCGTTTCCATTTCCGGTCTTCCTTCAAATTCACTTTATTGAATATGATTGCTGGGTGTGCGGCCGTCAAGGGGCGTCCCCACCCGACACCTTCCTCCAAAACGGCCGCTGACCCTGCCTTGACTTCCCGGGCTCCGCACTGTGTAGGGGCGCGGTCACGATCCACGCCTCAAAGGGAGCCCGCGATGCACCCCTATCGCAGCATGACCTGCGCCGACCTCCGCGCCGCCCATGTCGGGCAGACCGTCCGCCTTGCTGGCTGGGTCCACAGGGTGCGAGATCATGGCGGCGTGCTGTTCATCGATCTGCGCGATCACTACGGCGTGACCCAGGTTTTGGCTGACCCAGACAGCCCCGTTTTCGCCGAGGTCGAATCCGTTCGCTCGGAATGGTGCATCCGCATCGATGGCGAGGTGAAGGCGCGGGACGAGAGCCTTGTGAATCCCAAGCTCCCGACCGGAGAGGTCGAAGTTTTCATACGAGACTTGGAGGTTCTGGGCGCAGCGGAAGAGCTGCCGTTGATGGTCTTTGGCGATCAGGAGTATCCCGAGGAGACGCGCCTTCGGTATCGCTACCTCGATCTTCGGCGCGACGCGATGCAAGCCAACATGACATTGCGCTCGGATGTCGTGGCCTCGATCCGACGCCGGATGTGGGACATTGGGTTTCGCGAGCACCAGACGCCAATCATCACCGCATCAAGCCCTGAGGGCGCGCGGGACTTTCTGGTGCCCTCCCGACTGCATCCAGGCAAGTTCTATGCCCTTCCGCAGGCACCGCAGCAGTTTAAGCAGCTCCTCATGGTGTCGGGCTTCGACAAGTACTTCCAGATTGCGCCGTGCTTCCGCGATGAAGACCCACGCGCCGACCGCTCGCCGACCGATTTCTATCAGCTCGATTTGGAGATGAGCTTCGTCGAGCAGCAGGACGTGTTCGACACAATCGCGCCGGTGATGGCGGGCGTGTTCGAAGAGTTCGCGGGCGGGCGGAATGTCGACGCGCCGGAGAACTGGCCACAGATCCCGTTTGCGGACGCGATGCTGAAGTACGGAACCGACAAACCCGACCTGCGCAATCCCATCGAGATGCAGGTGGTGTCGGAGCATTTCCGCGGCTCGGGCTTTGCCATCTTCGCAAATCTGCTTGAGAAGCCGGGCACCGAGATCCGGGCAATTCCTGCACCCAAAGGGGGCAGCCGCAAGTTCTGTGACCGGATGAACGCCTATGCCCAGAGCCAGGGGCTTCCTGGCATGGGTTACATCTTTTGGCGAGAACAGGGTGGCGCGCGTGAAGCGGCGGGCCCGCTGGCAAAGAACATCGGCCCTGAACGCACCGAGGCCATCCGGCAGCAGCTCGGCCTTGATGTCGGCGATGCGGCCTTCTTCCTCGGGGGCGAGCCAGCCGGGTTCGAGGCGGTTGCCGGACGGGCACGAGTGGTGATTGGCGACGAGCTTGGTCTGACTGAAAGCGATCGGTTTGCGTTTGCCTGGATCGTCGACTTCCCACTCTACGAGACCGACGATGAGGGGAAGGTCGACTTCTCCCACAACCCATTTTCGATGCCGCAGGGCGGGTTGGCCGCGCTGGACGGTGACCCGCTTGGGGTGCTTGGCTACCAGTACGACCTAGCGTGCAACGGGTATGAGCTGGTTTCGGGAGCGATCCGCAACCACAAGCCCGAGATCATGTTCAAGGCGTTTTCGCTGGCGGGTTACAGCGAAGATGAGGTGCGCGCGCGGTTTGGCGGCATGCTCAATGCCTTCCGCTTTGGCGCGCCGCCCCATGGCGGCTGTGCGGCGGGGATAGATCGAATGGTCATGCTGCTCGCTGATGAGATGAACATCCGCGAGGTCATCCTCTTCCCAATGAACCAGCGCGCAGAGGACCTGATGATGGGTGCACCGTCGGACCCGACGAACCAGCAGCTCCGTGAGCTGTCGCTGCGGGTGGTCGAGCCCGACTAATCGGCCGGCGATTGCCGGCGCACGGCCGGGGCGCCCTCTTATCGTACGGATGTGCATGGCCTATCTTGGGGTAGTGAACTTGTGAGCATCCCATGGCAGCCGACCCGTCAATTCTGAACTTGCGCTTTGGGCTGGGTTTCGGCCCGGACCTTCCTGCCGCGTACAGCTTCGAAGAACTGCTCGAGCCCCTTGCCGGGCCGGACAGGATCGCCGAGCGTTTTCCGATTTCCCGCTACGCCGATCTTGCACCAGTTGCCCAGCGGTTTCGCGAGCTCCGGCGCGCGCGGCGCGATGCGCCCGAAACAGAGCGACGCGCGATCGAGGATGAGCTCGACGCGATGCGCGAGCGGGAGCGCACGCGGCAAGCCGAGAGCGTAGCGGCTGCAATGGCGCGGGCGGCGGAAACGCGCGACCCGCTTCGAGAGCGCCTGACGTACTTTTGGGCTGACCATTTCACGACACGCGGACTCGGGCCGATCCGGCGGGCTGGCGTGCCGACCTATACCGAAGAGGCAATCCGGCCCTTTGTGTCTGGGTCCTTCGCCAACCTGCTGAAGTCGGCGATCCTTCACCCGCAGATGCTCTTCTACCTCGATCAGAGTGCCTCGGTCGGACCCAACTCTCAGCTCGGGCTGCAGCGCGGGCAGGGGCTGAACGAGAATCTGGCGCGCGAGCTTTTGGAGTTGCATACCCTCGGGGTGGACGGCCCCTATGATCAGAGGGATGTCCGCCAACTCGCAGAGCTTCTGGCTGGCCTACGCGCCGACGCCGTTGGCAGCGTGACGTTTGACCAGCGGCGCGGTGAGCCCGGCCCGGAGACGGTTCTCGGCCGGGATTACGGCCAGCGCGTGCCCGATATGGCCGACGTGGAGCGGGTGCTTGACGATCTTGCCCGGCACCCGGCGACGGCGATGCATATCGCACGAAAACTCGCCGTCCACTTCGTATCCGACACGCCCGAGCCCGACCTGGTGGAGCATGTGGCGACCCGGTTCCGCGAGACGGACGGCGCGTTGGCCGAGGTCTATGCGGCGCTTCTGGAGCATCCGGCCGCCCACGGGCCGGACCTTGAGAAAATCAAACAGCCTTGGGGCCTTCTTGCGACGAGCTTCCGCGCGATGGGGGTTCCGGGGAGCTATCTGACCGGCTTGCGCCGCCGCCGCGTGAACAGTTGGATCCTGCGCCCCATGGCCGACATGGGCCAGCGCTGGATGAGCCCGAGCGGCCCGGACGGTTGGCCGGAAGCGGCTGAGGATTGGATTGCGCCACAGGTCCTCGCCGCGCGGATCACCTGGGCGATGGGCTTGCCACGAATGGGCTTCGAGATGCCGGAGCCCCGCGGCTTCGTCGAGACAGCCCTGGGCCCGTTTGCGTCGGAGGCGACCCGCTTTGCCGCGCGGGCAGCCGAAACGCGAGAGGAAGGCGTGGCCCTCGTCCTTCTGTCCCCCGAATTTCAGCGCAGGTGAGCGCCATGACCGCTTTCGTACCCCGACCGACCCGCCGTCGCGCGCTCCTAAATGGTCTGGCGCTTGGGTGCAGTGCCGCTGCGAGCCCGCTCTTGACGCCGATCACTCTTGCCTCTGCGCCATGGGACAATCGGTTCGTCGTCGTCCTGTTGCGCGGAGGGATGGATGGGCTGGATGTGGTGCGGCCGCTGGGCGATACCGACTTCGCCGCCGCGCGACAGGGCGCGCTTGCGGATGGTAATTCGTTGCCTCTCGGCAATGGCTTCTTCGGACTCCATCCTGCTCTGCAACCGCTCATGCCCCTGTGGGAGGCAAAGGAACTTGCCTTCGCCCACGCGGTTTCGACGCCCTATCGCGACCGACGGAGCCATTTCGACGGACAGGACATGCTTGAGGCGGGCACGGGGTTCGGCGATGGCTCGCCGTCGGCACGAGACGGCTGGCTGAACCGAATGCTGCAACAAGTGCCCGGCGTTACGGCTGAAACCGCATTTGCCATTGGGCGTGGTCGGACGATGCTCCTCGAGGGGGCGGCCCCAGCATCGAGCTGGGCGCCCGAGGCGCGGCTGCGCATGTCGTCGCAGGCCGAACGCTTGCTGGGTGTGATGTATGAACGTGACGCGCTGTTTCATGCGGCCGCGGAAGAGGCGATTGCCCTGGCCGAGGCCACGGCCAACACGCCCGAGCTCGAAGACATGGTCGCCGAGGCCGACGGCATGAGCGGGTCGGCAGCGGCCAATGCACCACGGTCGGGCGCCCGGGGTCATGTTGCGCTAGCGAGTTTTGCGGCGGCGCGTCTTCGGGAAGAGACGCGTATCGCGGCCTTTTCACTGATCGGGTGGGACACCCACAATCGGCAGGATACCGCGTTGCCGCGCGCGCTAGGGCGTCTCTCGGATGTGCTCCTCGCCCTTAAGGCCGGGCTTGGACCCATTTGGGAGAAGACCACAGTTGTTGCGATGACGGAGTTCGGGCGGACGGTTCGCGAGAACGGCACGCGGGGCACCGACCACGGTACCGGAGGAGCCATGGTGCTCGCCGGCGGCGCGGTGAAGGGTGGTCGGGTGCACGGGCATTGGCCCGGCCTGACCGAGGCGGACCTCTACGATGGTCGGGACTTGATGCCTACCGAAGATGTCCGCTCGTACGCGGCTGCCGCCATGCGCGGTCTGTTCGGTCTCGATCGTGCCACGTTGGAAGATGTGGTCTTCCCCGGCCTCGACATGGGACAGGTCGGCCGAGTGCTGTTATGAGACTTCTGCGTTCCGTGCCGTCGCTTGGTGTGATGCACGCGTCCTGGATCAGATCGGGCGGGCTGCTTCAGCGAGGCGCGCCTTAAGCACAATTGAAAGCGCTCCGCGCGCAGCCTCAAGGCCTTCGCCCTTCGCGCGGCAGCGGGCATACTCCCGTGCTGCGTCGGCCAGGCGCGTATCCTTGGCAGATTGCGCGATCGACCCCACGAATTGCGCCACGTAGTCGACTGCCTCGGTCTTGTCGTCGCGACCCAGCACCTCGGCCGCATGGGCAAGGTCGTCCTGCAGGGCGATGCTATCGGGCGTTACCTCGTCTCCGTCCACCGCGCGGGGACCCGACGGACGTGCCTCATCCGGCAGAAGCCTCAGGATTGTGGACTGAAACACGCCAAGGCTGGCGATCGGCTTGGCCAGGCCGGCCTGGGCTCCGGCTTCTTGCGCTTCCTCGAGCAAGTCGAGATCCCCGCTCATGGCGAGAACGGCAGGTGGGCGAATATCGCCCTCACACAGCTCGCGGATCAGGTCGACCCCCGAGCCATCCGGCAGCCCCAGATCGACGAGCACCACCTGGGGTCTATAGGTGGCCAGATGGCGCCTCGCCGAGGCAAGGCAGTCGGCGCGACGGATGCGAGCCCCGCTACGCAGACACAAAAGGCGCAAAGCGTCTGAGGCAAAGCGGCTGTCTTCCACGGCGAGCACGGTCAGCCCCATTAGGGGGTGCGCCGGCGTCGGCTTCCGTCCGATTCTGAGGTGCATCCAGTCATCCGGCATGTGCCTGTCTCCCTTGCGTCCCCGGGCCCGATCTCGTGCACGGTTCCTTCCGTGCCGAGGCGCAGTTAACCGCGCACATCCCTAACGCTTGGTGAATCGATAGGTGGGTCAGGTCACCAATTTGCCGCTCTTGCACCCCGGAAGCCGCGCTGGGATAAGCGGCCGCGGGGAGAGCGGGATGCAGGAGTGAGCCAATGATCGGACGCCTCAACCATGTTGCGATCGCAGTACCGGACCTCGAAGCAGCGGCCGACCAATACCGTTCGGCCCTTGGAGCCATGGTCGGACCGCCCCAGGACGAGCCTGACCATGGCGTGACCGTTATCTTCATCGAGCTCCCGAATACCAAGATCGAACTGTTGCACCCGCTCGGCACCGACAGCCCAATCGCCGGTTTCCTGGAGAAGAACCCCTCGGGTGGAATCCACCATGTCTGTTATGAGGTGGAGGATATTCTGGCCGCCCGCGATCATCTTCAGTCGGTCGGAGCACGGGTGCTTGGAACAGGCGAACCAAAGATCGGGGCCCACGGCAAGCCCGTGCTGTTTCTGCACCCCAAAGACTTCAATGGAACCCTCGTTGAGCTCGAACAGGTCTGAACGATGGCGATTACCTCCGCCCTGGTCCTGCTGGCAGTCATCTGGTTCATGGTGCTCTTCATTGTGCTCCCCCTGAACCTGAAGACTCAAAGCGAAGACGGCACGATCGTTCCGGGTACGCCGGGATCGGCGCCGACAGATCCAAATCTGCGCCGCAAGGCACTGATCGTGACCGCCGTGTCGGTGCCCATCTGGGTGCTTCTCTGCGCGATCATCGGGTTTGGATGGATCACCGTCGAGGACTGGGATCTTTTTTCACGTTTCGGCCCGGGGAGTGGCTAGGACCGGATCTTGCTTTCCAACGAACCACCACTGGTCGTGGCTCCTACGTTGCCGTCGGTCAGAACGCTCAGCGTGCGTCTTCTAGCGCATGGAAGATGTGGGTGAACGTGGCCGCGCCGAGAATTGGCACGAAGAGGTTCACAATTGGAATCGTGAGTGGCGCCGCCATCAGGATCCCTGCGAACCAGATTACACCGCCATGGCGACGGCGTGCCGCGATGGCGCCCGCGCGCCCGAGCCTGCGCATCGCCACCAGCTGAAAATACTCTCGGCCCAATAGAAACCCGTTCACGGCCCAAAAGAGTAGGGGCGCGAATGGGCCAACGATGAAGTAGAGCACGAGGGCGATCGCATTGACCACAACGATGAGCCACAGGAACCCAATCGAGTCGCGGATCGTCTCGCCGAGGGGCAGTGGTGGCGGGGCGGGCAGGTATGGATAGTAGCGGTCTTCGACCGCCGCAGCGACATCGTCGAGAAAGATGCCAGTGAAGGCCGAGGCGACAGGGACCATCAAGACGATGGACAACAACAGGACGCCAATCAGGGACAGCGCCGATGCAGCCTCGTCGAGCCAGCCTATGGATAGACCAAACGGCAGAGATACGTTGTTGGGGACGAGGGCGCCGACGCCCCAGACCACAAGCCACGACAGGCCCAGCAACAGCGCAATGGTCAATCCCACTCCGATCAGGAGTACCCTCAGAAAGCGCCGGTCGCCGGCTTGCGCAAGAGCACGTCCAAAGGACGACAGGATCACTCCGAGAGCCATGTTGTGATCGCAGAAATCTCGGGGCGCGGCCGTTCGGGCGGCGCCGACGTCTCGGTGCCGATATGGATGAACCCGGCGACGCGTTCCCGCGGTGCCAGTCCAAGGTGCGCCTCGACAAAGGCACGGTCGTGCGACGCCCAACCAGACAGCCAGTTTGCGCCCCATCCCGATGCAAGCGCGGCCATCAGAAGGCCATAGCAGACGGCTCCGGCCGAGAGGACCTGTTCGATCTCGGGGACCTTGTCGGCGATCTTGGGGCTTGAGATGACTGCGATCGCCACGTCGGTCGTAAGAAACTGACTGACCATCTTGTCGACTTTGTCGGGCGCAAGGCCGAGCGCAGCGCCGCGATCAGGAACGGCTGCGGCAAGACGCTGGAGCGCCGGCTTCTCCAGAACGAGAAAGCGCCAAGGCTCCAGTTTGCCATGGTCCGGTGTCCGCGCCGCGATCTCGAGAATGGTCCCAATCTCGGTACGGTCGGGAAATGGGGCGGCTAGCGTCTTGGCCGGGCGGGAGCGCCGTTTGCGCAGCCAGTCGAGTGTCTCTGCAGAGGTCTGTGGCATTGGGTTTCTTTCAGCGCGCGAGAGAGGCGGCAAGGCCGTCAAACCAACCCTCAAGCATGGTGTCGAACAAGGGCCCGGGCTGGCGTGCGGCGAGCGTGCTGGCCATCGGGTCTGGGGCTGTCACAGAACTGTCGGACAGGGCTTCCAGCGTCGCATGACCACAGAATGGGACATAGGCCTCGGAATATCCGCCCTCATGAACCAGAACCAGCTTTCCGTCGCACAGGCGTTCCGCCGCCTGGCGCGCGCGGGTGGTTAACTCGCGAAACGTCTCTGCCGTGGCCATGGTGCGTGACAGAGGGTCGACTGCGGCGGCGTCGAACCCGCAGGCGATCATGATTGCGTCTGGGCTAAAGGCATCGAGTGAGGGCGCAACGAAGCGGTCCCACGCGGCAAGAAATCCTGTGTGGCCCGTGCCTGGCGGCAGCGGCAAGTTGAGGTTTGCGCCTATGCCCGGCCCACTCCCGCGATCCTCGACCCCGCCCGTGTCGAGCGGGAAGTTCCGTTCCTGATGAAGCGAGATTGTGAGGACGTCGCTACGACCATAAAACACGCCTTCTGTTCCATTCCCGTGGTGCACGTCCCAGTCGACGACGGCAATGCGCTGCGCCCGGCCTTCGGCAAGCGCAGCTTCGACTGCGATGGCGATGTTCGACAGGAGACAAAAGCCCATGGGCACGTCCGGCAGGCAATGGTGCCCCGGCGGGCGCGAGAGAGCATAGGCGTTTTGGACTTCCCCGTTTAGCACCATGCGCAGGGCCTCGATCGCCAAGCCAGCCGAGAGCGTGGCCACCTCGTATCCGCCCCTTCCGAACGGAGCGCGGATGCCAAGCTCACCTCCACCAGCGTCCGACCGCTCCTTGAAGCAGTCGAGGTAGGCCGCCGGGTGCACGCGAAGCAGCGCCTCGCGATTTGCCGCATCCGCGCTCTCCATCCGAAGATGCCGGTCGATGCCGGTGACCCGCATGAGGTTGACAAGTCGCCGCTTCGTTTCGGGATTTTCCGGCAGCCCGCCGCCTGGCTGTACGAACCCGCCCACCTCCATGGTAAGCGCATAGGCCCCGCCATGGTGCCAGAAGCAGCGTTCATCCCAGAGAAAGGCGGTCGTCATGCGTGTCTCCTCGGCCGTGTGGTCTACAGCGGCTTAGGGTGTCATCGTTCGGATGTGGTTGGCATGGCCGAGCTTCCGCCCGGGCCGCACCTCTGCCTTGCCATATAGGTGCAGGGACACGTCGGCCGTAGCAGCCAACGCAGGCACACGCTCGATATCCGCGCCAATCAGGTTCTCCATCTCGACATCGGCATAGCGTCGCCCATCGCCCAGCGGCCACCCGGCAATGGCCCGGATATGCTGTTCGAATTGGTCGACGGCGCAGCCGTTTTGGGTCCAATGGCCAGAGTTATGAACCCGCGGTGCAATCTCGTTTACAACGAGGCCGTCGCTGGTCACGAAGAGTTCCACGCCCAGAACGCCAACATAGTCGAGTGCGTTGAGGATGCGACCGGCGAGCAGAACGGCGTCCTGCCGCTCGGCGCGCGACAGACGCGCGGGAACCGTCGTGCGCCGTAGAATGCCGCCTTCATGCACGTTCTCGCCAGGGTCGAATGCAACCACTTCGCCATCTAGGCCCCGTGCCGCGATCACAGACACCTCGCACCGGAAGTCCACGAACCCTTCGAGGATCGCTGGGGCGCCGGCGAGGGCGTTCAGCGCCGCGCTAGCATCTTGAGCGACCGCGAGGCGAGCCTGGCCCTTGCCGTCATACCCAAGGCGCCGGGTCTTCAGGATTGCCGGCGTTCCAATAGCATTAATCGCGTCTTGGAGGCTCGAGGCGTCATCGACGGCAGCGAACGGTGCGACGGACAGGCCAAGGCCCGCAAGAAATGTCTTCTCTTCGAAACGGTCCTGGCTCACCGCGAGCGCGCTCCTGGCTGGACGCAGCGGGCAAGTGGCGGCCAACCGGTCGAGAGCCGCGGCCGGGACATTCTCGAATTCGTACGTGATGACGTCGACGGCCTCGACAAAGGTGGCCATTGCCCCTTCATCGTCGTAGGGGGCAGCGGTCCAGGCGTGAGCGACGTCGGCGGCCGGAGCCGCGCCCGGCTCGAAGATGTGGGTGCGATATCCCAGCCGAGCAGCAGCCATCGCCAGCATCCGGCCGAGCTGACCGCCGCCGAGGATGCCGATCACCGAGCCGGGAGGGAGGGGAGCACGCTCAGCCACAGCGGTCTCCAATCCGCAGCAACATGGCGCGTGGACCATCGTGTCCGCCGCCCGGTACCCGACCCGCAAGTGTTGGGCGGCAAGGCGTGCCTGAGGTGACGCGTGTGCCCGACGGCTCGGCAGCTCCCGCCCCGGATTGCGTAGCAAGCTTTAACAGCACGGCTTCGCTCCGGCGCATGATGTGGCGCCGACGGCCCCGTGGAACCAGGAAGTGGACGTCGGGTGCTTTGAGGCGGCCAGTTCCAAAACCGCTGAAGCGGCCTGTTGCAGGCGTCACGTCGCTTGCTCCTGGGGCTCCTCGGGAATCGAAGCGGACAAAGCAGAGCGCCACGCCTCGAGCCGCGCGGCTAGGTTTGGGTCGGATGTCGCAAGAATAGCGGCCGCCATAAGACCGGCATTTGCTGCGCCGGACGAGCCAATTGCCATGGTCGCCACCGGGTAGCCGCGCGGCATTTGTACGATGGAGTAGAGCGAGTCGACACCACCAAGGGCCCTGGTCTCGACTGGCACGCCAATCACGGGCACTCGCGTCTTCGATGCGACCATTCCAGGGAGGTGCGCGGCACCTCCGGCGCCCGCGATGATCGCCTTGAGGCCCCGATCGGCCGCCTCACTGCCATAGCGCCAGAGCCTGTCGGGTGTACGGTGAGCCGAGACGATCTTGGCTTCGAAGGGCACATTCAACTCGTCGAGGACCGTCGCGGCCTCGCGCAAGGTCGGCCAGTCTGACTGGCTGCCCATAATGATACCGACCTCGACCATCACCGTCCCCGCGCTGTGAAGGTCGCACTCTAGTCACGCAATGGTCAGGTACAAGGTCCGCGGGAGGCGCAATCAGGCGATGATGTCGGGATTGATCTGATCCTCGAGGTACTGGATCTGATCCTTGAGCCGGAGCTTCTGCTTCTTGAGCCGCTTGATGGTGAATGCGTCTGCGGTGCCCGTGTCCTCTAGGGCCTGGATCGCATCGTCCAGGTCGCGATGCTCGCGCTCCAGCACGCCCAGTCGCACGCGCATCACGTCGATCGCATTCATTTCGGTCGGGGCATTCATCTCCGGGCATCCTCCGGGCCGCGCAGGTCTCTGTTGTATACGCGCCCCGGGTTCGCCACGCCAAGGAAGATCTTGCAGGGCGGTGAACGCTTCCCCATATCCATGACAGGGCCGCCGGACGGGGCCTCCGCATTGTCGCTTTGACGAGGACGTGCCGATGAGCAAGTTGACGCTGGGGTCGCACCCCTTCCTGCTGGGCTTCGACCAGCTGGAGCGCCTAGTTGAGCGGACTGCAAAGTCCGGAAACGACGGATACCCGCCCTACAATATCGAGCAAGCTGCCGAGAACCGGTATCGCATCACGCTTGCTGTCGCTGGGTTTAGAGAAGAAGACCTCTCGATTACCGTCGAGGATCGCCAGCTCGTCATTCGAGGCCGTCAGTCAGATGAGACAGGCGAACGGATCTTCCTGCATCGCGGGATAGCTGCGCGTCAGTTCCAGCGCAGCTTCGTGCTCGCCGATGGGGTCGAAGTCTCGGGCGCGACGCTCGAAAACGGTCTACTCCATGTCGATCTTGAACGCGCGATGCCTGACACCGTCGTTCAGACCATTCAAATCAACCGCGCCTGACATCAGGGAGGTTTGCAATATGAAAACGCCTATCGAAACAGCTGAGACTCAGACGCCTGAGCGGGGCATTGTCTACATTCGGCCCGTTGCCGTGAAGGATCTCCCGCAAGAGGTTCGCGACCAGGCTGAAGGGATTGAGAACCTCTATGCCGTGCACGCCGAATCTGGCGAGCGTCTTGCTTTGGTGAAAGACCGTGAACTCGCATTCGTTTTGGCACGCCAGAACGATCTTGCGCCGGTCAACGTCCACTGAGGGACGTCGGCCTGGCCAACCAAACCCAATAGCCAAGGCGCCCCACTAAAGAGCGGGACGCCTTGTGAGAATGGCTGGGGCCGTTCAGGCCGCGACCAGCCCCATCTGTTCGAGCTTCAGGAGCACTTGCTGCGCGCAATAGTCGACGTCGGTCTGTTCTGTGTCGAGACTGAGCTCAGGGTTCTCCGGGACGTCGTAGGGGTCGGAGATGCCCGTAAACTCCTTGATCTTGCCTTCGCGCGCGAGCTTGTAGAGCCCCTTTCGATCGCGCCGTTCGCATTCCTCGATCGACGTCGAGACGTGCACTTCGACGAAGGCGCCGAATTGCTCGATCATCTCGCGCACCCAGCGCCGCGTTGAGGCATAGGGCGCGATCGGTGCACAGATCGCGATACCGCCGTTCTTGGTAATCTCCGAGGCCACAAAGCCGATCCGCTGGATGTTCAGGTCGCGGTGCTCTTTGGAGAAGCCGAGCTCGCTGGAGAGATGTTTGCGGACAACATCGCCGTCCAGGAGCGTGACGGGACGCCCGCCCATCTCCATGAGCTTGACCATCAGAGCATTGGCGATCGTGGACTTGCCCGAGCCGGAGAAGCCGGTGAAGAAAACGGTGAAGCCCTGCTGCGACCGCGGAGGTTTGGTGCGGCGAAGTTCGGCTACGACGTCCGGAAACGAGAACCAGTCTGGAATCTCGAGCCCTTCGGAGAGGCGACGACGTAGTTCGGTGCCAGAGATATTCAGGACCGTCGCGCCGTCTTCGACCTCGTCGGCCGGCTGGTACTCGGCGCGTTCCTGCACGAAGACCATGTGCTTGAAGGGCACCATTTCGACGCCAATTTCCGCCTCGTGCTCCTTGAAGAGATCCTGCGCGTCATAGGGGCCGTAGAAGTCCTCACCTGCGGAGTTCTTGCCCGGGCCAGCGTGGTCGCGCCCGACAATGAAGTGCGTTACGCCGTGGTTCTTCCGGATGAGACCGTGCCAAACCGCCTCGCGCGGTCCGGCCATGCGCATCGCAAGGTTCAAGAGGCTCATCGTGGTGGTAGCGGCCGGGTATTGATCGAGCACCGCTTCGTAGCAGCGAACGCGCGTGAAGTGGTCGATGTCGCCCGGCTTCGTCATGCCCACGACAGGGTGGATCAGCAGGTTCGCCTGGCTTTCGCGCGCGGCGCGGAACGTGAGTTCCTGGTGGGCGCGGTGGAGCGGGTTGCGAGTCTGGAACGCGACGATCTTGCGCCAGCCCAGCTTGCGGAAATAGGCCCGCAGCTCGTTCGGCGTGTCGCGGCGGGCGCGGAAGTCGTAATGCACTGGCTGTTGAATGCCGGTGATCGGTCCACCCAGGTAGACGGAGCCAGCCATATTGTGCAGGTAATTGACCGAGGGGTGCGCGCTGTCATCGGCGCCGAATACTTTCTCTGCTTCGCGCGCCTTGTTGGGCACCCATTTGTCGGTGATCGACAGGATCGCAAGAATGACGCCCTCTTGGTCGCGGAGCGCAATGTCTTGGCCAGGCTCAACGGAGTCAGCGAACTTCTCGGTGATGTCGAGCGTGATCGGTATCGGCCAAAGCGTTCCGTCCGAGAGCCGCATGTTCTCGACGACGCTGTTGTAGTCCGCCTCGTTTAGAAAGCCCTTGAGCGGGTTGAAACCGCCGTTCATCAAGAGTTCCAAGTCGCAGATCTGTCGGGGGGTCAGATCCCAGCTCGGCAGATCGGCGGCGTCGAGCTTCAGTTTTTGGGCACTGTCGAAGGACACATAGAGCTCCGGAATCGGAGCGAGGTTTGTAATCGACATAATCGGTATCACTCGTTTGCAGCTTCAGGTCGCAGCGGTCTGGCCTCCCCCGCGCAGCCGCCTCGGGCGTGCCTTTGCCTTGCCTTTGCGGGAAGTGCAAGCGGGTGCGTTCGGAAGGGGCGCGATGCGGCCTATTGCGCGTTTCGTGGCACAAATGCAGGTCGGCGCGTCGCGCTGACCGGGTCCCAGAAACGCCGGCGGTGTGCCGTGTTGGCGCGCCTCGTCGCTCCGGGCGATCCACTTGGCTTGTTCGCGCGATTACTCTGCCGCTTGTGCTGCCCCGTCAGCGCCCCGCTCCGCAAGGAAGCGCTCGGCCTCCAGAGCCGCCATGCATCCCATTCCGGCACTCGTCACTGCTTGACGGTAGATGTGATCGGTCAGGTCGCCAGCCGCAAAAACGCCTGGAATGGATGTCGCTGTCGAGTCGGGCTGCGTTACGACGTAACCGCCATTGTGAGTTTCGAGTTGATCTCTCACCAGCTCACTTGCGGGAGCATGTCCGATTGCCACAAAGAAGCCAGCGCAGGGGATGTCGCTCGTCTGCCCCGTCTTGACGTGCTTGACGCGCACGCCGTCGACGCCGCGCGGCTCGTGCGGGCCGAGCACTTCCACCACTTCGTGATCCCAGACGATCTCGACCTTGGGATGGTTGAACAGGCGATGCTGCAGGATCTTCTCGGCGCGGAGGCTGTCGCGACGGTGAACGAGGGTCACCTTGTTTGCGAAGTTGGTCAGGAAGAGAGCCTCTTCGACCGCGGTGTTCCCGCCGCCCACGACCACAACGTCCTTGCCGCGATAGAAAAACCCGTCGCAGGTGGCACAGGCCGAAACGCCGAAGCCCTTGAAGTGTTCCTCCGATTGCAGGCCCAGCCACTTTGCTTGTGCGCCCGTCGCAAGTATCACTGAGTCGGCCGTGTACTCTGTGCCGCCGTCGCCCAAGGCGCGAAACGGCCGCACGCTCAAATCTATCTCACTGATGTGGTCAGAGATGATCTCGGTGCCAACCTCGCGGGCATGGCTCTCCATCCGCACCATGAGATCGGGGCCCTGCACGGTCGTGTCACCGGGCCAGTTTTCGACCTCTGTCGTTATGGTCAATTGGCCGCCCGGCTGGATGCCCTGGATCAGCACCGGGTTCAGCATCGCCCGCGAAGCGTACACGGCTGCCGTGTATCCCGCTGGGCCCGAACCAATGATCAGAACTCGCGTGTGACGCGTCTCAGGCATCGAATCCCTCTTCGCAAACTGGTCCCGATGCTCTGGAGCATGCACCGGAGAAAGGAGATATAGGGCAGCCCTGCGGGCCATGAAACCCATACTTTCTCAGCCGCACGCACCCATCTGAAAATTGCGCGCCAAGGAAATATTATTGCGCGAGCGGGCGCCTTGGCATACAATTCGCGAAACGGTGAGGGGAACTCGATGCCGGCCAGCAAGCTCGATGCAATCGATCGGATGATCCTCGCGGAGTTGCAGGCGGACGGCAGGATGACGAATGTCGAGCTTGCGCGCCGTGTAGGTATCTCGGCGCCGCCATGTCTCCGCCGCGTAAGATCGCTCGAGGAGCAGGGCTATATTCGCGGCTACCATTCCGACGTCGACCCGCGCGCCTTGGGTTTTGAAGTGCAGGTCTTTGCGCTCGTTGGCCTCGACAATCAATCAGAGGCGGCCCTCTCTGCGTTCGAGGCACGCTGCAACGCGTGGCCGCTCGTGCGCGAATGCCACATGCTGAATGGCGAGATCGACTTCATTCTGAAGTGCGTCGCGCCCGACCTGTCGACGTTTCAGACCTTTCTAACAGAGCAGCTTACCGCCGCCGAGCATGTCGCGAGCGTCAAGACCTCACTTGTGATCCGCGGCGCCAAGGACGAGCCCGCCGTGCCGTTCGAAGTGCTGGAAGAGCGTCTCAGGCAGACGGCCTGAGGATGAACGCGATCTTGTTGCGCATTTCCGTTGTGAAGCGAGCGAGGCTGCCTCTTGGCGCTGACCCGTCTATCCGCGGAGATACCGAAAGAGCGCCGACGCGCCCCATCCGGCGGCAATTGCAATCGCCAAAGAGAGCACGCCGTAGACCAAGGGCTGTTCGTGCGCGAGGGTGTAGATGAAGCGTTCCAGACCCACTTTTCGCACATCCAAGATACGGGTGTACTCCGCGACCACCTTCTTGTCCCGCGTCAGAAAGATGCGCGTATTGTAGTCGCCCTCGACGAGGTTCGCAGGCAGCGCAATGGTTGTCCGGAAGAGCGCCTGGTCGGTCAGTTGAACCGCGCCCTCTTGGACCTGGTAGAGCCCTTCGGCCTCGCGAATACGGATCAGCGCGTCTGTGAAATCCTCGGATCTTTCGATCTCTGCTCCGACGGATCGGATGGCCCGCGATGTGGTGATCGAATGTCGCAAGTCCTCGACATCGAAGAGAATGTCGGAAAGCGGTGCGCTTGTGGCGACCTTGTAGAGGGTCGGGGCCAGATCCACGTCGACCGCGACAGTGTTGACCCAGATCAGCGCCACCCTGTCTTTCTTGCGGACGGTGACTGGCCTAAGCGGCCCCGAGACCGTCACGATCACCTCGACTGGGGCCAGGTTCGGATCGGCCCCGACATCCGGCTTGATCGCCCCGAACACAACGATCTCGGAGCCGTCGAAGTTGGCGTCAATCGACACCCGCGCCTGGCTGAGGTCGGCCACAATCTTCTGTGCGCCGACCGGCACCGCGCAGAGCACCATCGCAAGGGCTAGGAGCGAAGCAAGCCGCCCCATCAATGCCCCTCCGTCTCGCCAAGCGTGTAGAGCTCGGCGG
Source organism: Pseudomonadota bacterium (assembly GCA_039822045.1). Taxonomy (GTDB): domain Bacteria; phylum Pseudomonadota; class Alphaproteobacteria; order Rhodobacterales; family Rhodobacteraceae; genus HLUCCA09. Next base: position 250,093 of record JBCBMY010000003.1, read on the forward strand.
GCTGGATCAGGAGGTCGAGCGCGAGCTTGCCGCACACGCCAAGGACAAGAAGGGCGAGAAGGATACGAAGCTGCTCCGCCTTCATCCGAGTTCCGATCTGCGTGCCGATCTGCGCCCCGATGACGCCTCCGACGAGCAGGAGCACCGCCAGCATCATGTCGACCGTGAAGTTCGTTGTGGCGTGCAGAAGCGTGGTGAAGGCCGTGACGAAAATGATCTGAAAGAGAGACGTTCCCACAACCACCTTGGTCGGCATGCCAAGGAGGTAAATCATGGCCGGCACCATGATGAAGCCGCCGCCGACCCCCATGATGGCCGCCAGCACGCCGACAATCACGCCGACGACAAGCGGTGGAAGAACGGAGATATAGAGACCGGACGTGCGAAACCGCATCTTGAACGGCAGTGCGTCGATCCACGTTCGATGCCGCCGAGTGGGGGCGGGCGCGCCGCCGGCCGCCCTGCTGCGCCGCAGGGCGTTTAGCGACTCAATGAACATCAGCCCGCCGATCACGCCGAGGAACACCACGTAGCAAAGGCGGACCAGCAGATCGACCTGACCAAGCGACTTCAGCCAGTTGAACACGGCCACGCCCAGGGCGGCGCCGACGAGCCCGCCAATCAGGAGGACCGTCCCCATCCGAAGATCAACCGTTCGGCGCCTCAGATGTGCGAGAACACCCGAAAATGACGAGGCTACGATCTGGTTTGCCTCTGTGGCGACCGCGACGGCCGGGGGAATGCCAATGAAGAACAGAAGCGGCGTCATGAGGAAGCCGCCACCCACTCCGAACATCCCCGACAAGACGCCGACCATCCCGCCGAGTCCCAAGAGCAGGAACGCGTTGACGGACACCTCGGCGATCGGAAGGTAAATCTGCATGGAGCCAGATAAGCCTTCCACATGTCCTTCGGCAACGCCCCTTTGCAGGTGCAGCGCCGCAACTCCGCCAGAGCCTCGTTTTGCGGCGACGCTGGGGCCGGGTCAGGTTCGACCTTTCGGAAAGCTGACGGTCGTCTACCGCTCCTTAACGTAGGGCTCGCCGCCCGCGCGAGGCGGTATAGCCTTGCCGACAAATCCCGCGAGAATGATGACGGTCAGAATGTACGGCAGGCTGTCCATGACCTGAACGGGGATGGTAATGCCGCCGAGGTCGATGGACTGATACCGCAGGGCAAGGGCCTGTAGCAGGCCAAATAGCAGACAGGCCCCCAGCGCGTGCCAGGGCCGCCACTTGGCAAAAATAAGCGCAGCGAGCGCGATATAGCCGCGTCCCGCTGTCATATCTTTCACAAAGCCCGCCTGAAGCGCCGTGGCGAGGTACGCGCCCGCCAGCCCGCACAGAAGACCGCAAATCGCAACGGCCGCAAAGCGCAGGCCGGTGACTGACACACCCGCGGTGTCGACTGCCGCTGGGTTTTCCCCAACGGCACGCAAGCGCAGCCCGAACCTGGTGCGAAACAGGATCCACCAGGTTAAAGGCACCGCGGCAAGGGCCACGTAGACCAGGATGGAATGCCCTGAAATCAAGTCTGAATAGACAGGACCGACGATCGGTACGTCGGCCAAAGCTTGGGCGAAGGGCAACTCGATCGGCTGAAACCGCGCTCCGCCTATCAAGGACGGTGTGCGGCCGCCTTGGGAGAACCAGCTCTGCGCCACCACCACCGTCATGCCCGCAGCGAGGAAATTGATCGCAACACCGGAGATCAACTGATTGCCTCGGAACGTAATCGAAGCCAGGCCATGGACCGCCGACAGCAGGAGCGACCCTGCAATTCCGGCTAGAAGACCCACCCAAACGGATCCCGAGACATAGGCGAAGGCGGCGGACGTGAAGGCGGCGATGAGCATCTTGCCTTCCAGCCCGATATCGAAAATTCCTGCCCGCTCACTGAACAGACCCGCGAGGCAGGCCAGCAGAAGCGGGGTTGCCAGCCGCAGCGTCGAGTCGAGGATCTGGATTAGTGTCGGGAAATCCATCAACCGCGCTCCGCAGCCAACCTGAAGGCGAAAAAGGCAAAGAGTGCACCAAGTGCCCCTTCGATCCACCGCCGGGCGGATCCGTAGGCGCTGCGAAATGGTCCTGATGAAAGCAGGACGGCCCAAGCGCCATGGCAGCCAAAGGAAATCAGCCATGCCCCCGTCACGAAGAGCGCGATCACGAGCGGACCGCCGCCTTGCGTCGCAGCGACGGCATTGATTGCGATCCAGAAGACGATTGCCTTGGGGTTTGTGACCTGAAGCGCCATGCCCGCAAGGAATTGCCTCCATCGGGACTGCGCGGCGACGTGCAGGGCGACAGGGGGCGGTGCCTCACTCGCTGCCTTCCGGAATGCGCCCCAGGCGAGCCATGCAAGATAGGCGGCGCCGATGAGCCGGACGGCGCTCATAGCCCAGGCGGCCTCCGAAAGGACGAGGCCGAGGCCCAACATCGTGCCAAGGTTCAGAACCACGCTTCCTGTCGCAATACCGGCAGACGCGATCAGCGCCGATAGGCGGCCCTGGCCGAGACCGATCCCCAAAAGCATCGCCACTGCCGGCCCCGGCGACGACGCGGCGACCAGAAGAATGGCATAGGCGGCAGCGAAGCCCGGGAGATAGGGAAGAAGGTCAGTCATCGCGCGCTCCGGACCGGCCGGGCATGCCGGGTCGACCGAGCCAAAGGCGGCTCCACCCTGATCCCCCGCCAACCTTCATTCGGCAGGTCCCGGTTTGGCGTTGCGTTCGTGCCGCCGGCTGACGGCCAGGAACGCCCGCTCGATCGGCATACGAACCATATTGTCGAGCGCGCCGGTGAACAGGATCACAAGGGCCTGGATCACGACGATCAGCTCGCGCGGGATCGACATCCAGAGTGCGAGTTCCGCCCCACCCTGATAGAGGAAGCCAAAGAGGATCGCCGCAAGGGCGACACCGAACGGGTGGTTGCGACCCATGAGGGCCACCGCGATACCGATAAAGCCTGCCCCTTCAACCGAGTTCAGGACCAGTCGCTCGGCCTCGCCCATCACGTTGTTGATTGCCATGAGGCCGGCGAGCCCCCCGGAGATCACCATGGCAACGACCGTGATCTTTACCGGAGAGATGCCGGCATAGACGGCCGCTGGTTCCGATTGCCCGAAGGCCCTGATCTCGTAGCCGAGTCGTGTGCGCCAAATCAGGAGCCAAACCAGGATGCAAGCAAGAATGGCAAGAAAGAACGATATGTTGACCGGCGCCGATTCCGAAAATGCGATGCCAAACGGCGCAAGGATCTCACTCAAGGTTGGCAGGTTCGTGCCCTCTGGAAACCGAGAAGTTGCCGGGTCCATCGCCCCTTCAGGCCGCAGGACATTCACTAGCATGTAGTTCAGAAGCGCCGCCGCGATGAAATTGAACATGATGGTGGTGATAACGATGTGGCTCCCGCGCTTGGCCTGCAGCCATCCCGGGATCAGGGCCCAGAGCGCGCCGAAGGCCGCGCCCCCGATCATGGCCGCTGGCAGCGCGATAGCCCAATGGGGCCATGGGATCGCAAGGCAGACGAGCGCAACCCCTAGGCCGCCGAGCGTCGCCTGTCCTTCGGCGCCGATGTTGAAGAGCGACGCATGGAATGCGACGGAGAACGCAAGCCCCGTGAAAATGAAGTTCGTCGCGTAGTAGAGCGTGTAGCCCCAGCCGTAGGTCGACCCAAAGGCCCCAGTCACCATGAGTTGCACGGCTTCCACCGGATCTTGCCCGATTGCCCAGATCACGATCGCCGAAAGACCGAAGGCCAAGAGTACGCTGATCAGAGGGACCAGCACGACATCGGCCCACTTCGGCATGGCGGTCATACGTGCGTCTCCCCGCAGGCTTGCCCAATCCGCTCTTCCGCGGCTTTGGGAACGGGCTGGCCCGAAGGCACTTGGTCCATCCCAGCCATCAACAGGCCAAGTTCGGCCTCGTTGGTCTCGTGCGGCAACCGTTCGCCCATAATCCGGCCGTCGAACATGACGGCGATCCGGTCGCTAAGCCCCATGATCTCGTCTAGTTCCACCGAGACGAGCAGCACGGCTTTGCCAGCATCGCGCAACTCTACGATCCGCTGGTGGATGAACTCGATGGCGCCAATGTCGACACCGCGGGTCGGCTGACCCACGAGCAGGAGATCAGGGTTGCGCTCGATTTCGCGCGCAAGAACGATCTTTTGCTGATTGCCGCCGGAAAAGCTCTTGGCTTCCAGCCAGCAGTTCGCGGGTCGGACGTCAAAGCGTTCGATCTTGCCCTCGGCATCCTGGCGCAGGGCCTGATTGTCCATCAGGACGCCACGATTGTAGGCGTCGTCATGGTGATAGCCAAAGCCCACGTCTTCCCACGCCTTGAACTCCATGATGAGACCAAGGCGCTGCCGATCCTCTGGTACGTGTGCGATGCCGCGCTCCCGGCGCGACCGCGCATCCGAGCGGCTGCCCGAAAGGTCGAGTTCCTGCGCGTTCAGTCTGACATGGCCCGCCGCCGTCTGGATGCCGCCAAGAACATCCAAAAGCTCCGACTGCCCGTTGCCCGCGACGCCTGCGATCCCGAGAATCTCTCCTGCCCGCACCTGAAACGACACGCCTTTGAGCCGCTCGACACCCTTGTCGTCAGTGACCCGCAGATCCTCGACGTCGAGGACCATTTTACCGGGGGACGCGGGCTTTTTGTCGACCCGCAGAAGAACTTTCCGCCCGACCATGAGTTCGGCAAGCTCTGTCGGGCTCGTTTCGCTGGTCTTTACCGTCGCAACCATCTCGCCGCGACGCATGACCGACACGTTGTCGGTGATATCCATGATCTCGCGGAGCTTGTGGGTGATGAGGATGATCGTCTTGCCCTCATCGCGCAGTCCTTTGAGGATCCGAAACAGGTGATCGGCTTCGGCCGGCGTGAGAACGCCGGTTGGCTCGTCGAGGATCAAGATGTCGGCATGCCTGTAGAGCGCCTTCAGAATCTCAACGCGCTGCTGCGTGCCGACGCCGACCTCTTCGATGACGGCGTCCGGGTCGACCTGCAGCTCATATTCCCGGCTCAGGTCCGTGAGGCTTTGCCGGGCTTTGGCCAGCGAGGGCCGCAGGAACGCCCCGTCTTCGGCGCCAAGCACGACGTTTTCAAGGACGGTAAAGTTTTCGACTAGTTTGAAATGCTGGAACACCATGCCGATGCCAGCGGCGATCGCCGCCTGGCTGTCGGCAATCTCGGTCCTTTGCCCGCCGATCCAGATCTCTCCTCGGTCCGCCTTGTAGAAGCCGTAGAGGATGGACATGAGGGTGGATTTGCCGGCGCCATTTTCGCCGATAATGCCGTGGATGGTGCCCGGCATCACTCGAATCGAGATGTCCTTGTTGGCCTGAACGGGCCCGAACGCCTTGGAGATGCCCTTCAATTCAATCGCGGGTGAGGTCTCGGCCAAGGTCTCGCCTCCGGGACGCGCCCGACAGACCAATGCCCCGGTGCGCCCCATGAATGTCGTGTGTAGTCCAGTCTGCGGGTCTGGGGAGCGCCAAGCCCCCCAGACGGTGCACGTCAGAAGCTGAGTGCGGGGCAGGTGTTGTCGCTGGTGTAGTCGTGGACCGCGAGGTCACCTGACGCGATCTGCGCAGCCGCCTCGTCGACGCTGGCCTTCATGTCGTCAGACACGAGCTCGGCGTTGTTGTCGTCGAGCGCATAGCCCACGCCTGCGTTCGCGATCCCCATCACACGGATACCAGTTTCCAGCCCGGGCCCGTCGGAGAAGGCTTCAAAAACGGCATTGTCCACCCGCTTCATCATCGAGGTCAGAACCTCGCCGGGGTGCAGGTGGTTTTGGTTGCTGTCCACGCCAATCGACAGGATGTCCTCGTCGGCTGCTGCCTGCAGGACACCCACGCCGGTTCCGCCGGCCGCCGCATAAACCACGTCGGCGCCCTGGCCGATCTGGGCTTTGGTCAGCTCAGCGCCCTTCACCGGATCATTCCACGCGGCCGGTGTCGTGCCAGTCATGTTGGCGATGACCTCGGCGTCCGGATTGACGGCCTTCACGCCTTGAGCGTAGCCGCACGCGAACTTGCGGATCAGCGGGATATCCATGCCGCCGATGAAGCCGACGGTGCCGCTCTCTGACGCCATCGCGGCCATCATCCCGACGAGGTAAGAGCCCTCGTGCTCGTTGAACACAACCGAGCGCACATTGGGCTCATCCACCACCATGTCGATGATCGCGAATGAGGTGTCGGGATAGTCGGGAGCCACCTCGCTCAGGACATTGCCAAAGGCGAAGCCGGTCATCACCACCGGGTTAGAGCCGCTTTCGGCGAGACGCCGCAAAGCCTGTTCGCGCTGCGCTTCGGACTGCATCTCGATCTCGCGGAACGAGCCGCCTGTTTCCTCGGCCCAACGAGTTGCCCCGTTGAAGGCACTTTCGTTGAACGACTTGTCAAACTTGCCGCCAAGATCGAACACGATGGCGGGGTCGGCCGCGGCCATACCCGCGCTCAGCGCGATCGCTGCGGCGGCGCCGTAGAGGCTCTTCGTCAGGGTCATTGAACTCTCCCGATTGTTGGCACAGGCGAAAGCCGTGGGCTCCCCCGCGCGAAATCACACACGATCTCTTCGTGGATCACAGGAAAGATAGAGCCAGCGGCACCAATAACGGTCAACCGCTTTTTCCCTTGTGCTACCGTGACGTCCGCTATCGCCAAGCAAGTCGGCGCAACACGGTGCGTGCAGTTAAGAAAAGGTGCGGCCAAGGATTACCGCGTCTTGAGGCGGCCCTTCGTGGCGCAGGTAGTAGCCTCGCCGACGCCCGCGCTCGCGATAGCCTGCCCGGGCATAGAGCGCTTGAGCGGCGTTGTTGTCTGCGGCGACCTCGAGGACGGCCTCGTGCGCGCCGCGCGCCCGCGCTTCTTCTTCAAACTGTGCAATCAGGCCTAGTCCAATTCCACAGCGTCTGGTCTCGGGTGAGACGGCGATTGTCAAAAGTTCTGCTTCGCCGGCAGCGACCCGTCCCAGCGCAAAGCCGTTGTCCCTGGCCAATTGGAAGACGCCCGGAGTGGCAAGGAGTGTCGCAAATTCCTGGGCCGTCCATGGTCTTGATTGGGTGAAGGACAGCTTGTGAAGCGCTGCAAGCTGCTGCGGGGTCACGTGAGCATCAGCGGCGGAGGGTCGGCCGCCGGGGCTGCGCCCGCGGGGCGAAGGTAGATCGGCGCGGGTCGTGGCGTGTCTGTATCGAGGTACCGCGTGGAGGCGATGCGTGCCACTGCCTCTGCCGTCGGATAGAGGGGCGCGCCCACCTTGGCCCTATGAGCCGCGGCAATCCTCTCCGCATGATCTCCGACGCAGAGGACATCTGATGACGGCCCTGCACCATTGAAGTCCGGCGCGCCGAGTGCATCAGTCGGTCGGATTTCCGGATTCGCAGGAGGGCGGCCAAAGCCCTGCAGATAGACTTGCCCAGATCGGGCATCGAGACTGGCGAGGACCGGCGCTTCGGCACCGAAAGCCAACGCCTCTAGCCCCGAAACGCCCACCGCCGGTATCCGGCATGCCAGCGACAGGCCCCGCGCCGTTGCAACGGCAAGTCGCGTTCCGGTGAAATTGCCTGGACCGACGCCCACACCGAGCGCATCGAGGTCGTTGATATTGACGTCCGCAGTCGCCAGCACGTCTTGGATCAGAGGCACCAGTCGCTCTGCCTGTCCGCGCGCCATCTCTTCCCGCGCGCTCGCGAGCACCTGTGTGCCCGAAAGCAGAACGGCCGCGCAGTGCGCGGCCGTGGTATCGAACCCCAGGATCAGGGGGCGCGTGCCGACGCTGTCAGACACCAACCGGCCGCACCTCGGTAACCTCCGGGATGTAGTGGCGGAGCAGGTTTTCGATGCCCATCTTGAGAGTCAAAGTTGACGACGGGCAGCCCGCACACGCCCCCTGCATGTGCAAATAGACGACGCCCCGATCGAAACCATGGAAGGTGATGTCACCGCCGTCCTGAGCCACAGCAGGGCGCACGCGGCTGTCGAGAAGCACCTTGATCTGCTCTACGATCTCGCCGTCTTCGCCCTCATGCACGGCATGGCCGCCTCCTTGCGCGGCACCACCATCGGCCATAACCGGCGCGCCAGACTGATAGTGCTCCATGATTGCACCAAGGATGGCGGGCTTCACGTGCTCCCATTCGACCGGATCGGCCTTGGTGACGGTGACGAAATCTGTCCCGAAGAACACACCTGCAACACCCTCGACGCCGAAGATGCGCTCGGCAAGCGGAGACGCCGAAGCGGCCTCGGCCGACTGAAAGTCTGCGGTGCCTGTTTCCAGAACGGTCTGCCCTGGAAGGAACTTCAGGGTCGCGGGGTTGGGCGTAGATTCAGTCTGGATGAACATGGCAAGGTCCTTTCCTCCCGGTCTTCGACATATGCGTGCCGGCTTGCGCCCTGTCAACGGTTTGGAATGGTTCTAATCTCGGGCGGAACGGTTGGGGAAAAAGACGCTCTCGAGCTGGAGGAGGGTCCGAAGACGCGAGCACCTCAAGTGATCTCTTCGAGCCGTTCTTTCGACATATCTCCGGGCACGATTGTGATGGGCACGGGCAACGTTCCAGAGGCCTTTGTCAGCGACGTCACAAGCGGCCCCGGCCCACCTTTGCCGGTGCCTGCGCCCAGGACGAGTACGCCGATCTCAGGGTTATCACGGATCAACGCAAGGATTTCGGGCACCGGCTCGCCTTCGCGGATCACAAGCTTAGGGTCGATTCCCTGGCGGTCGCGCATCCATTTGGCAAAAACCTCAAAGTGTGCCTCGATCCGCTCGCGCGCCTCGGCCCGCATCACGTCGCCCACACCAATCCAGTGATTGAACTCGTCCGGCGGAATGACCGACAGGATTTCGACGCCGCCCCTGGTGTTGGCTGCGCGCATCGCGGCAAAGCGCATCGCGTTCAGACATTCGCGGCTGTCGTCGAGAACCACCAGAAACTTGCGCATGGTTTCCCTCCCTCGGACACCCGGTCGCGTCGTCGACTATCGCTTGGGCATAGGCCCGCTGCAAGCAGGGGTCGCACCCGGGGGCCGCAACGTCAGGCGGCGCCAGAGCGCGCCGCTTCTACGCCGGAATGTGCCCAGTCCCAGTAGAGCGCACGCGCCTTATCGGCAACCGGGCCAACCGGATACACGATGTCGTCGAACGCGGTGACCGACATGACCTTGGTCATATTGCCCGACATGAAGACCTCGTCCGCTCCCTCGAAATCTTCAAACGTGAGAACAGTTTCCACAACCTCAACGCCCGCCTGCCTCAGATTCAGGATGTGCCGCGAACGCGTAATCCCGGCGAGGAAGGTGCCGTTGGGCACTGGGGTCATTACCACGCCATCCTTGACCATGAAGATGTTGGACGTGGCTGTCTCGGCCACATTGCCGAGGGCGTCTGTAACGAGCGCGTTTCCGAAACCCTTCGCGCGCGCTTCGGCGAGCATTCTGGCGTTATTGGGGTAGAGACAGCCAGCCTTGGCGTTGCAGACGGAGTCGGCCAGCAAAGGACGGTGAAACTGCGTGCGGGTCAGCGTGATCGTCGTCCCATCGGGCGGCATCGGGATCTCTTCGAGGCAAATTGCAAACCCGGTGGGGCCAATCTTGGGAAGGACCGCAGAGAAACCGCCCTCGAGCGCCCAGTACATCGGACGGATGTAGACCGCGGCATCGGGTGCGTACCGTTTCAATCCGTCCCAAACGAGCGCCACCATCTGATCCACCGAGACTGTTGGTTCGATCATCAGCGCGTGTGCCGAGGCGTTGACACGGGCGCAATGCAGGTCGAGGTCGGGCGCGACGCCGTAGACATAGCGGGCCCCATCGAACACCGAACTGCCCAGCCACGCGCCGTGATCGGCAGCCCGCATAATCGGCACGTCGCCGTCGTGCCACTGGCCTTCGAAGTACGTGTGGATGTTCGTGCCAGTTGCCATAGCCCTCTCCATGCCTTGCCGCGATAGCCTAAGACCCGTTAGGGCTCAGGGTCCAGACCTCGCAGGGTTGTTCCCGCAGCACAACTCGGCTGGTCAAGGCACCCGCAAACCAGGATCAAGCAGCTGCGTCGGCGAGAAGAGCGCCGAGGTCGAGACGGGCATTTGTCATTTTGAGGCGACCATCGGCGTCGCGCGGCCAATGTGCGCGGGTGCGATCTCGGTAGATTTCCACCCCATTCCCGTCGGGATCATCGAAGTACACGGCTTCGCTCACGCCGTGGTCGGCGGCTCCCGTAATGGCGGTCCCGGAGTCGTAGACCCGTTTGAGCGCTGCACCCACGCTCGCCCGGTCGGGGTAGAGAAACGCTGTGTGGTAGAGGCCCGGATGGCCCTTCGGCGCGGGCCTCCCACCGGCTGTGCCCCATGTGTTCAGGCCAAGATGGTGATGATATCCTTGGGATGATAGGAAGGCCGCCTCCGCACCAAAGCGCTGTTGCACCTCCAATCCGATGACGTTGGTGTAGAACGCGATCGCCCGTTCCAGGTTTGCAACGTGCAGGTGAACGTGCCCAAGGACGGGGGCGAGATCGTCACTGTGCTGAAAAGCCATGGGAATTCCTGTGTCGTCTGGTTGGATGCCGGTTGGAAGATGCGAGGCTACGCCTGCAACTTGCAAATCCAAGTATGTTCTCGAGCGTGAGCGCACCATTCCGCGCCAGCGCGCTAATTGTGTGCGGAGAAAACAGAAAGGCCGTTCCCGAGTTGAGGGAACGGCCTGGCGCACGCGGGGGACGAGATGCAGCGCCGGCTGCCGAAGCGTCGAATGTTGGGGACAGGCGCGAACGTACGCGACTCGCCAGGCAGCGGGCGAAGGATCGCCCGCCTTTGCGACGGGCGGGTGTCACGGATTTATCGGATTTGTAACGGTTTTGCTAAGGCTTGGCGTGGCCCGCGCCGACCAGACCGACGATCTCGTAGACTTGCCCCAAGATCGGCGCGGCGATCTCGCGCGCTTGCGCTGCGCCCCGTGCGAGCACCCGGTCAATCTCGCCCTGATCCTCCATCAGATCGGACATTCGCGCTGAGATCGGGGACAGTCGCGCGACCGCAACGTCGGCAAGCGCCGGCTTGAACTCCGAGAACGGCTTGCCAGAAAACTCTGCTATCACCGCGTCCGGTGTCATGTCGGCAAGCGCGGCGTAAATGTTGACGAGATTGCGCGCCTCAGCCCGCGCCCCGAGACCTTCAAGGCTGTCCGGGATGGGGTCCGGATCTGTGCGCGCCTTGCGGATCTTCTGAGCGATGGCGTCGGCGTCGTCGGTAAGGTTGATGCGCGACATATCCGAGGGGTCAGACTTCGACATCTTCTTGCTGCCGTCTCGCAGCGACATGACCCGCGTTGCCACCCCTTCGATCACGGGCTCTGTCAGCGGAAAGAAATCCACGCCGAAATCGTGATTGAACTTCGTCGCGATGTCGCGCGTCAGTTCCAGGTGCTGCTTCTGATCCTCGCCGACAGGTACATGCGTGGCGTGATAGACCAGAATATCTGCGGCCATGAGGGCAGGATACCCGAAGAGCCCGAGGGACGCGTTCTCGGCATTCTTGCCGGCCTTGTCCTTGAATTGGGTCATCCGTTTCATCCAGCCCATGCGCGCGACACAGTTGAAGATCCAGCCAAGCTGGGCGTGTTCGGCCACCTGCGACTGGTTGAATAGGATGGACTTTTCGGGGTCGACCCCGGAGGCAATGAAGCCGGCCGCGAGCTCGCGAGTGTTCCGCGATAGCTCGACCGGATCCTGCCAGACCGTGATCGCATGCAGATCAACCATGCAGTAAATGGTCTGGAAGTTGCCCGCCTCTTGCATGTCGACGAACCGCTTTATCGCGCCGAGGTAGTTGCCAAGCGTCAGCCCGCCCGACGGCTGGATCCCGGAGAAGACCCGGGGAGTAAAGGCAGTTTCAGTCATGGCGCTGTCCGGCGGCTGGCAATCGGTCGGCGGCTCGCTTATCCGGGGGTGGATCTGTCGTCAACCGAACGCAGTCTCAGCCGTTCGCAAGGTTCGGTTCGACGGTGGAGCCGAGCCGACACAAGGAAAGTCTCGCGCGATGCACGACCCCAATGCGTCTCCGTTCAATGCGCTGCCAATGTCCGTGATTTTGCTGGCCGGAGCCATATTCGGCCTGGAGATCGTGTTCATGTTGGCGAAGTCGGGCATAATCGGCGGTACGCGCGGCGGAGAAGACTGGCGTGTGTTCGCGCTGCAGCGCTTCGTCTTTTCGGGCGAGGTCTGGGACTGGATGCGCGAGACGGGACGCTGGCCGCAGGAGCACCTGATGCGGCTCGTCACCTATCCGTTTGTGCACTACAGCTTTACCCACATGGTCTTTGTGGCTGTTTTCGTGCTGGCGCTCGGCAAGATGGTGGGCGAAGCATTCTCTGACAGCGCCGTCCTGATTATCTTCTTCGGGTCATCGATCGTGGGCGCCATTGTGTTCGCCGAACTCACAAATGACCCACGCGGCCTGGCCGGAGGGTTTCCGGGCGCCTACGGCCTGATCGGGGCATATACCTTCGTTTTGTGGCTCGGCTACCGGTCGGTCGGCGCAAATCAGTTTCAGGCCTTCCGGCTGATCGGGCTCCTTCTCGGAATACAGCTGCTGTTCGGGCTAGTGTTCGACACTTCGCAAGACTGGATTGCTGAGATTGCCGGGTTTGCCACCGGCTTTGCGCTGTCGCCCCTCGTGGCGCCTGGGGGACTGAGACACATGTTGGCACGGCTGCGGGATCGATAGCTGCCCTCAGGTGCGTGGCCGCGCCGTTGAGCTTCCGCCCCATGTTTCCGTAGACGGCTCAGGCGCGTCGCATCGCGCCCCTGATTTCGCCAAGCGCGGCTGCCCCGAGGAATTGTGCGGCCCCAAAATACGTCACCATCCCCGCCGCCACGAGAGCGGCGAGGGCGGCATATCGGACCGTTGGCGTGACGATCGCGACGGAAAGTACGGCGTCGAGAGCAAGGAGCACGGCGCCCATCGCGACGCTAGCCGCAAGAATCCGGGGCGCACGGGCGCGCAGGCGGCTATCGATCTGGGCGGCGGGGCCAAGCCCTCGAACACCTTGCCAAAGCAGGGCAACCATTACCCAGCCGGCTAGCGTCGTGGCCCAAGCGGCCGCGGTGAACCCGATCAGCGGCGCAAGGCCGATGGCGAGCACCGCATTCACCACCATGGCGACTAGAGCATATCGGAAGGGTGTTCTTGTATCTGCCCGGGCGAAGTAAAGCGGTTGAAGGACCTTCTGGAGGACGAAGGCGGGCAGGCCGGCGCCGTAGATCGCAGTGACTTGAGCGGTGCGCGCCACGGCATCGACATCGAACGCGCCCCGACCATAGAGAACCGAGCAGATCGGTTCTGCGATCAGGATCAGCGCCAGGGCTGCCGGGAGCGTGAGCAGCAGCGCGAACTCGGTCGCGCGATTGAATGCGGCGCGCCCACCATCGGTGTCTCCCGCTTCGAGCTTTCTCGAAAGGTCAGGCAAGAGAACAACTCCAATCGCAATCGCGACCACGCCAAGGGGCAATTGGTAGAGGCGGTCAGCCAGATTGAGATATTGGATCGCACCCTCGAAATAGCTGGCCACCTGGCGACCAACGAGAAGGTTCACCTGAACAACACCGCCCGCCAGCATCGCCGGCGCAGCGATTACCGCCAATCGTCGGAGGTCGGGGGTGAGGACTGGCAGGCGCACCACAATGCGAAACCCCGCCCTGGCTGCGCTGATCCATACCAATGCAAGCTGCGCAATGCCTGCCACGGGCACTGCCCACGCCAAGGCGCGGCCGACATCTCCACCGGCAATCGCCGCGGTCGCAATAAAGGAAATCAGGATCACGTTCAGCAGAACCGGCGCGGCGGCGGCGGCTGCAAACCGGCCCGTGGCGTTCAGAACCCCCGACAAGAGCGCGGCCAGTGAGATGAAAAGGATGTAGGGGAAGCAAATGCGCCCGAACTCCGTCGCCAGCGCCATTCGCTCATCGGCGGCAAAGCCCGACGCCATGGCCAGCACAAGCCACGGCATAGCAAGCTGCGCTAGGAGCGTGATGGCGATCAGAAGCGTGGCGAGGCCCGAAAACGCGTCCTGCGCGAAGCCCTCGGCGTCGTCTCCGGCCTCGAGCTTTTTCGAGAACATCGGCACGAACGCCATGTTGAAGGCGCCCTCCGCAAAGAAGCGGCGAAACATGTTGGGGAGCGAGAACGCCACAACGAACGCCTCTGCCACAGGCCCGTCCCCCAGCCGCGCGGCGATTATTATGTCGCGCGCAAAGCCGAGTACGCGTGACAGCATCGTCCACGCCCCGACCGTGAGGAAGCCCGTCAGCAACCGAATTGGGCGCATATGCTCAGGAGCTCCGGTGTGCCCGGGCGGCGCCCTTTGCGATGGCCTCGCGCAGCTTTCGCTCTAACGAAGCTCGTTTCGCCTCGGAGTGGATCTTCAGCCCGAACATGTCCTTGACGTAGAAGCTGTCGACCACTTGCGCGCCGTAAGTCGCAATGACGGCCGACGAGATGTAGATATTGGCACTCGCCAGAGTGCGCGTCAGATCGTGCAGAAGGCCGGGGCGATCGCGGGTGTCGACCTCGATAATCGTGTAGATGTCCGAGCCTTCGTTGTCGAACATAATGGTCGTGGGGAAGCGGAAGTCCTGCTCGCGGCGTTTCAGTTTGTCACGCCGTGTCAAGGCCTGACGGGCGACGACTTCGCCCGCGAGGGTCTTGAGAATAAGATTGCGCAGCTTGGGCAACCGTTCGGCCTCATAGGGGCTGCCCTCGGCGTCCTGAACCCAGAAAAGCGCCGTCGCGTAGCCGTCCTTTGACGTGTAGGTCCCCGCATCGACCACGTTGGCGCCAGCCAGTGCAAGCGCGCCCGCCATTCGAGAAAAGAGACCCGGATGGTCGGCCATGGCGAAACACACGCGGGTTGCGTCATGCGCTTCATCGGGCGTCAGGTCCATCCGGATGTCGGACGCGGCGATCCCGCGCAAGAGCTCGGCGAAGACCACGTGCGCCTCGGTAGGAAGACCCTGCCAGTAGGGCGGATAGTGGCGCTCGATTTCCGTTTGGAGATCCTCTTTGGGCCAGTCCGGAAGGGCGGCGCGGAGGGCTTCGCGCGCCTCGTCACCGCGTCGGTCGCGGTTGAGCGCCTCCATACCCTCTTCCAGCACGGTTGCCGTTTCACGATAGAGCGCGCGCAGCAATTGGGCCTTCCAGTTGTTCCATGTGTTTGGCCCGACACCACGGATGTCGCAGACGGTTAGCACCGTCAGAAGGTCGAGCCGCTTCTGCGTTTTCACGATCTTGGCGAAGTCGCGGATTGTTCGAGGATCGGACAAGTCCCGCTTTTGGGCGAAGTCGGACATTGCAAGGTGGTAGCGGACGAGCCACTCCACGGTCTCGCATTCCTCTGGCTTTAGCCTCAGGCGCGGCGCAACCGAACGAGCGATGCGGGCGCCCAAAATCGAATGGTCTTCCGGCCGGCCCTTACCAATGTCGTGCAGGAGCAGCGCCACATACAGAACCTCGCGGTTCACCCCGTTCTTCAGGATCCGCGTGGCGAGCGGGAGTTCTTCCTTCAGTTCGCCATGTTCGATTTGGGCCAGCGCCTTGATCACCTGGATCGTATGCTCGTCGACCGTGTAGGAGTGGTAGACGTTGAACTGCATCATCGCGACGATAGGCTCGAACTCCGGGACGAACGCTGACAGTACGCCGAGTTCGTTCATGCGGCGTAGGGCGCGCTCGGGATTCCCGTGCTTCAGCATCAGGTCGAGGAAGATGCGTGCGGCGTCGGGGTCGCGTCGCATCTTGTCATCGATTTGGCCCAGGTTGGCGACCACGAGGCGCATCGCGTCTGGGTGTATCAAGAGACCCGTCCTAAGACCTTCGTCGAAAATCCGAAGCAGGTTCAAAGGGTCAGCCAAGAACGCATCGGCATCGGCGATTGCAAGCCGGCCCTGCTTTTCCATATAGCCAGGCTTCACCTTGCGGCGCTTGCGGAAGAGCGACTTTAAGGGGGGCTCGCTCTTGACATGCGCGGCTTCGAGCGAGGTCAGAAAGATGCGCGTCAGTTCGCCCACCCGGGTCGCGTGTCGGAAATAGAGCTGCATAAAGTGTTCGACGGCGCGACGCCCGCCGTGGTCGGCAAACCCCATCCGCTCAGCCACCTCGACCTGCATGTCGAAGGTCAGCTGGTCCATTGCGCGGCCGTTGATCAGATGCAAGTGCGCGCGAACGGCCCACAGAAAGTCCTCTGCCGCAATGAAGGCGCGGTACTCGTCCGCCGTGAAGACGCCAAGGCGTACGAGGTCTTCGACGCGGTCGACCTGATGAATGTACTTCGCGATCCAGTAGAGCGATTGGAGATCGCGCAAGCCACCCTTGCCCTCTTTGACGTTGGGCTCGAGCATATAGCGCTGGCCGCCCTGCTTGCGGTGGCGTTGCGCTCGTTCCTGCAGTTTGGCTTCGATGAAGTCCTTGCCGGTGCTTGAGAACAGGTCTGATCGCAGCCGGTCGTTGAGCTCCGTCGCAAGTGCGGTGTCTCCCGCCAACAGGCGCATTTCGAGCAGCGACGTGCGAATCGTCATGTCCTCACGACCCAACCGCAGGCACTCTCGCACGGTTCGCGTTGCGTGGCCGACTTTCAACCGCAAGTCCCAAAGGATGTAGAGGGTCTCTTCGACCACGGTTTCGACGCGGGGTGTCACCTTGCCAGGGGCAAGAAACAGGAGATCTACGTCGGAATAGGGCGCCATCTCCGCCCGACCATAGCCGCCGACTGCAAGCATCGCGAGGCGGTCGGCCTTCAACGCGGCAGCGGTCGATGGATGCAAGAGTGCTTCGGCCGCCCAAAGGGCCGTTGCCGTTATGCCGTCCGTTAATAATGCGTAGGATGCCACAAGCGGGCGCGCTTTGCGCGGTGAGCTCTTGAACTCGGTCTCAATGCGATTGCGACCCGCCCTGAGGGCATCGCTAAGGACGCTGACGACGTTTCCGCGCGACACGTTCGCACCGTACCCCGTCAGCGCCGCACGCAGTTTAGAGACGTCTATGATCTCGTTGGCCGGGCAAATTGGGCCGGTGTCGGTGTGGCGTGGCGGTTCGAAGCCGGCGCCGCCGCCGGGCTCAGAATCCGGCGCCGCCGAAGCGTCTGGGAGCAGGGTCAATCACCACCACCTGGTTGTTCTGGATCTGGGCCACGGCCAGGCCCCGTTCGTTGGTCCCATCGCTCCGCAGCCTGAAGATGCCGTTGACGCCGACAAACCCCGATCCCGTCGTCAGGGCGCTGCGGGACAGCGCGTTAGATCGGCCACTTGCTACCAATGCGCCGATCGCTGCAATTCCGTCATAGGCCAGTCCCGCAAGGGGATGCGGCCCGGAGCCGAACGATTGGGCATAGCGACTGCGGAAGTTGGCGTTCAAGTTTGGATCCGGCAAAGCGAGCCAGGCGCCCTGAAGGCCAGGCTGTTGCAGTGCCGCAGCGGGCAAGTCGAGGCGCGCAAGCCCGATGAACTGAGACGTGGACGAAGACACGCCCTCTTCGCGCAGGTACTGGGGCAGAAACGCCATTGCACCGGCGTTGTCCGAGGTGAAGAACAGCGCGCTCGCATTGGTCGCCGGGACCTGGGCCGCGACCTCGTTCGCGGCCCTCCGGATACCGGCCTCCGACAGGTCGAACGACACATTGCCCACGACATTGGAGCGGTTGCTTGAGGCCGCGTTGACGATTGCGTCGCGCCCGATTTCCTCGGCCGTTGTGCGCGCATTGACCACGATGATGTCGCCGTTTCCGCGGGACGCGGCGTAACTTGTCAGGCGTGAGGCGACATTGTCGAAGGTTGTGCCGAGGATAAAGACGTTGGGGCTGGATTGGGCGATGTCGGGATTGTTTGAGAATGCAAGAACGTTCGTGCCGGACGACGCGGCTGCGAGGCCGGCGCCGTTGGCGGCCGCGGCATAAAGGGGGCCCAGAATGATCTTTGCGCCATCGGAAATCGCAGTATTCGTTGCCGTGTTCGCCCCGCTCTGACTGCCGCCAGTAGAATAGACGCGAAGGTCGATCTGAACGCCTTCAAGGTCAGCAATCGCTAAGCGCGCCGCATTCTCGAGGCTCTGCGAGACCAGAGCGTCGCCCCCTCCGCCACCCGGAACCAGAAGAGCGACGGGCACGGGCGCGGACGGGTCGATCGCCGGTCCGTCCCCACCGACGCCCGACAGAAGCGTAGGATCGCAGCCAGCGAGAAAGAGCGCGGCGGCAAGGGCTGCAACTCTGGCGGCGACGATGCGGGGGATATTCAAGGCGAACATCATGGGATAGCTCTTCCGTCCTGCGCGTTGTCGTCTTGTGGCGTTTGCCGGTTTGTCGCACGGCCGTAGCGACTACGGGATCTCGAGCGCCGGCTCTGCGCGGGCATCACCGTAGGCGCGGCAAGGGAGCAAGTAAATGACCGACACCGCAGGGGCGCGCGTATTTCGCAAGGTCCCGCTGGCATCCGGGCTGCACCTTGTGGCCACGCCGATCGGGGCCGCACGAGACATCACGTTGCGGGCCCTTGATGTCCTTGCTTCTGCCGAGGTTCTGGCCGCGGAAGACACGCGGACGCTGAAACACCTCCTGGATCTGCATGGTGTCCCGATCGAAGGTCGAACGATCTTGGCCTATCATGACCGTAACGGCGCGGCGCAACGGCCACGCCTGTTGGGGCTGTTGGCGGACGGACGAAGCATCGCCTATGCATCTGACGCGGGCACACCCCTGGTTGCCGATCCGGGCTTTCAGCTCGCGCGTGCAGCAATCGCCTCGGGTCACGACGTTCACGCGGTGCCCGGGCCTTCGGCGGTGCTTGCGTCACTGACGCTGGCGGGCCTGCCGACAGATCGGTTCATGTTCGCCGGCTTCCCGCCCCCGTCGGGTGCCGCACGCGCGTCGTGGCTTTCCGATGTGCTGACCGTGCGTGCAACCCTTGTGTTGTTTGAGGCACCCCGGCGCGTCGGGTCTTTGCTGTCGGCCCTTATCGAGCTTGGCGCGGGTGCGCGCGCGGCGGCCCTGTGTCGCGAAATCACTAAGCGGTTCGAAGAGGTGCGTCGCGGGCCTCTCGAGAGCTTGGCGGAAAGCGTTGCGGCGGACGCGCCCCGCGGTGAGATCGTCCTCGTTTTGGGTCCGCCCGAGAAGCAACTTGCGACGCTTGAGGAGATTGACGAGGCCCTGCAAGAGGCGCTCAAGACGATGCGCCTGAAAGACGCGGCGACTGAGGTGGCGCGGAAGACTGGCGGAAGTAAACGGGAGATTTACCAACGCGCATTAACCCTGAAGGACGAGCCGGAATGAAGAAGGCGACGGCTCACAGGGAGGCAGGGATGGCGCGACGGTCACGAAAGAGAACGGGGCAGGTTGCAGGGGATCTGTCGCAAAAGGGTCTTCGAGCGCATCTTTCGGGGTTTTGCGCAGAGGACATGGTCGAGCGACACTATGTCGGCACCGGTCATGGCGTCGTCGCACGGCGTTGGCGCGCCCAAAGTGGCGAGATCGATTTGATTGCCAGCGACGGGGATGCCCTTGTGTTTGTCGAGGTCAAATATGCGCCGAGCTTCGATCGTGCTGCCGAGAGCCTTCAAGATCGTCAGATCGCCCGTTTGCTGAATGCGGCCCGCGAGTTCCTGGCGACTGCGCCCAAGGGCGAATTGACGGATGTCCGGTTCGACCTTGCCTTGGTCAATGGCATGGGCCGCGTTCAGGTCGTCGAGAATGCCATCTGGGCGTGAGGCGTCCCTCTGCCCTTGCCTCCCCTACCGCGCTGCGCGATGAACCGCGTCAATGGCACGGCTTGGGGTGGGGTATATGCGAGTTGCATTCCAGATGGATCCGATTGGCGGCGTCGATATCGAGGCCGATAGCAGCTTTCGCCTCGCCGAGGCGGCGCAGGACCGCGGGCACAAGTTATACTTCTACACTCCGGACGATCTGAATTGGCGAGACGGGCGCGTGTCAGCCGATGGCCAGGCGATGGAGGTCCGTCGCGTGCGCGGTGATCACGTGACGCTCGGACCGAAGGAGACGCTCGATCTACACCAGATGGACGTCATCTGGCTTCGGCAGGACCCGCCCTTTGATATGGGCTATATCACGACAACACACTTGCTTGAGCGCTTGGCCGATGACGCGCTGGTCGTAAACGACCCGTTCTGGGTGCGAAACTCCCCCGAGAAACTCCTCGTCCTTGAGTTCCCTGAGCTGATCCCGCCGACCATGATCGCCCGAAGTCTTGATGCCTTGAAGCGGTTCAAGGAGGAGCATGGCGACATCATCCTCAAGCCGCTCTATGGCAATGGCGGTGCAGGTGTCTTTCGTTTGCCCGAAAGCGATCGCAACCTCGTTTCACTCCATGAGCTCTTCTCCGGCATCAATCGCGAGCCTCTCATCGCTCAGGCGTACCTGTCGGAGGTCGTGCAAGGTGACAAGCGTGTGATCCTCGTCGACGGCGAGCCGGTCGGTGCGATCAATCGCGTACCCGCGAAGGGGGAAACCCGATCCAACTTGCATGTCGGCGGCCGGCCCGAGCCGGCGCCCCTGACCGAACGAGATCGCGAGATCTGCGCTGCGATCGGCCCGGTCCTGCGGGAGCGCGGTCAGATCTTTGTCGGCATCGACGTCATCGGCGGTCGGCTCACCGAGATCAACGTGACGTCGCCGACAGGCATCCAAGAACTCGAGCGCTTCGACGGGATCGACGTGGCGGGTCAGATCTGGGAAGCAATCGAGAAAAAGACAGGCGCGTGAGACCGGTGCCCTCGCGCCGGCTCCTTATGCTGAATGCAATTCTGCGCAACTTGATCAAGCCAAAGCTTGCGCGCACGCCCGGTCCGCTCGAAGCGCGGATTGCGTTCGACAGAGCCGCCAGGCTTGGATTTCGTCGTCCGCCGTTCCTTCTGCACCTCGTGGATGCGGGATCTCCGAAGGTTCACTGGATCAGCAGTGGCGCTCCGAAGGGGCGGCGAGTGATCCTGTACTTCCACGGTGGCGCCTATTTCGCTGGCAGCCCTTGGACACATTGCGGATTGGTCGGTCGCCTTAGCCGATTGACGAGATGGCGC
Organism: Pseudomonadota bacterium; assembly: GCA_039822045.1. Lineage (GTDB taxonomy): Bacteria > Pseudomonadota > Alphaproteobacteria > Rhodobacterales > Rhodobacteraceae > HLUCCA09. The sequence goes on from JBCBMY010000003.1 coordinate 271,179, forward strand.
GCCGCTATGCCTGAATACCGACGTGCCCCGGAACACCCTGCGCCGGCCGCGTTCGAGGACGCGCGGGCTGCCCACGACCGGCTGATGGGCCTTGGTTTGCGCGCTGACGAGATCGTGCTTGCGGGCGATAGCGCGGGGGGTGGTCTTGCGCTTGCACTCCTGGCCGATCTCTGCGCGAGAGGCCGGCAGCCCGCAGGTGCGGTGGTGTTTTCGCCGTGGGTCGATCTCACCTTGTCTGGGGTAAGCCTGAGCACCAACGCCACGGCGGACCCGATTATGGTAGCCGAGCGTGCGCATGATGTTGCAGGCTATGTCCTCGGGACAAATGGTGTTGCGGCGGACGATCCCCGGGTATCGCCGCTGTTTGCTGCGTTTGCCTCACCGCCGCCGGTTCTTCTTCACGTCGGGGCGAGCGAGGTTCTGCGCGATGACGCAGTCCGGATGGCAGACCGACTGCGCAAGTCTGGCGGGCGCGTGCTCCTCGAAGAATGGCCCGATGTGCCGCATGCTTGGCAGCTATTCGACGGCTGGATCCCCGAAGCGCGCGACGCTCTGCGGGGTGCGGCCGCGTTTATTCAGGACCTGGATCGATCTAGCGGCCCGCAGCAAGGCTGAGGCGGAAACTCAAGGCTTCGGCCACATGGGCACGCCCAACTGTTTCGGCGCCTTCGAGATCGGCCACAGTCCGCGCGACACGCAGAACCCTGTGGTAGCCCCGCGCGGACAGACCGAAGCGATCGGCAGCCTTTGCCAACAAATCGCGCGCTGCGGGTTCGGGTGTGGCCACATCCTCTAGGACGCGCCCTTCAGCATCGGCATTCACGCGAATGGAGGTGTGGTCTGCGTAGCGTTCATCTTGCACATGACGCGCACGGGCAACGCGGATTGCGATGTCGGCACTGCCGTCCTGGGGTTCTGGCAGGTCGAGCGCTGTATATGGCACCGGCGGCACTTCGATGCGCAGGTCGAACCGGTCCATCAGGGGGCCAGAAATCCGCCCAAGATAGTCGGCTCCGCATTGTGGCACGCGCGCGCAAGCCCGGCTCGGATCGGAAAGATATCCGCACTTGCAGGGGTTGGCCGCGGCAACCAGCAGAAACCGGCAGGGATACCGGACATGGGCATTGGCGCGCGCCACCACGACCTCGCCCGTCTCGATCGGCTGACGTAGGGTTTCGAGCACCTGTCGGGGAAATTCGGGAAGCTCGTCGAGAAAGAGCACGCCATTGTGGGCCAGAGAGACTTCACCTGGTTTGGCCCCGCGACCACCGCCCGTGATCGCAGCGCTCGATGCCGTGTGGTGGGGCTCCCGGAAGGGGCGCGAGCGCGAGATGCCGCCCTCTTTGAGGAGCCCTGCGAGCGAATGGATCATCGATGTCTCTAGCGCTTCAGTCGGGCTCAGTGGCGGCAGGATGCCGGGCAAGCGCGCCGCCAGCATCGACTTTCCGGACCCAGGAGGACCGACCAGAAGCACGTGATGTCGGCCAGCGGCAGCGATCTCGACCGCCCGCTTCGCGCGCTCCTGGCCCTTGACGTCGGCGAAGTCACGCTGGCCAGGATCGCTGGCGACCTCGCCTGGCTCGGCCGGGTCGAGCGCCGACTGTCCGGTAAGATGCCGGATCACGTCGACAAGGCTGGCCGGCGCTATCACTTTGGTGGAGCCGACCCATGCCGCTTCGGCGCCGCAGCCGCGCGGGCACATGAGTGCGCGCTCTTCGCTTGCCGCCGCCATCGCCGCGGGCAGTGCGCCCAGTACGGGAACAAGCGCGCCGTCGAGCGAGATTTCGCCAAGGGCGAGCATCCCTTCCACAAGGTCCTGCGGGACGATTTCAAGTGCGGCGAGAAGGGCCAGAGCGATCGGCAGGTCGAAATGTGATCCTTCCTTGGGCAGGTCCGCCGGCGCAAGATTGATGGTGATCCGCTTCGATGGAAGCGCAATTGCGAGCGTGTTGAGGGCCGAGCGCACCCGGTCGCGCGCCTCGCTCACGGCTTTGTCTGGCAAGCCGACGATCGAGAACGCGGGCACCCCCGGCGACACCGCACACTGCACCTCGACAGACCTCGCCTCGATCCCCTCGAACGCCACGGTATGGGCGCGTGCCAACATGAATGGCCCCCTGGTCTCCCCGTTTATCGTTAAGCGATACCTTCCAATGGGTTACCGATGCGTTAACGAGGGCGATCATCTCGTCAACTGGGCCACTGCCGGGTGGCGAGTTCCATCGCGTACCGCTTCAGATCGGTGCCTTCGGCGAGACCGGCGCGACGCCACGACTGGAATGCTGGGTCGGCCAGATGGGCACTGACATAGGCACTGGCAGCCTCGCCGACGGGCAGATCGTAGGTGGCGATACGCGCCGCAACCGGAGCGAAAAAGGCGTCTGCAATCGAGTACTCGCCGCAAAGCCAGGGGCCTTTGGGCAGGCAGGCGGCGCGCGCCGATACCCACAGCGATTCAATACGTAAGAGGTCTGCACAAACAGCCGGATCTGGTTCAAAACCGTCATACGCGACGCGAAGGTTCATCGGGCATGCGTTGCGCAAAGCCTCGAAGCCGGCATGCATTTCAGCCGCCAGCGCGCGGGCCGTGGCCCGGGAGCGTGGGTTGGACGGCCATAGCTCGGAGCTGGGAAATCGGTCGGCCAGCTCCTCAGCAATCGCCAGGCTCTCTCCCACAACCGCACCGTCTTGCGTAAGAAGCGTGGGAACGGTGCGTGCGGGCGAAAGGCCTTCCCTGGCGAGTAAACCCGCGACACCCACGGGATCTGCGAAGTCGATGAAGCGGAGGTCGACGGGCAGTGCAAATCGTGCGATCAGAAGACCGATGCGCATCGACCAACTCGAATAGCTTCGGTTGCCGAGATAAAGTGTCAGATCCATCTGCGCCTCCCTTTGTATCGGCTTAGAGCGGCGAGGTGGTCCTCATCCAATGAAGGTTTGCGCTCTCGACGATCACGGAATGTGATCGACTTCCTGCACGCGCCACTCCCCGTCGATCTCGATCCGAGTCACCGAGAGGTGGCGGATCGGCGTCGCAAGCACCTCGCGCGCCGTGCGGCCTTGAGCCCGCTGGAGCTGAGTGAGGATGGGGCCGAAATGCGCGACCGCAATGATGTGTCCGGCTTCGCTGGTCAACGCATCGACGGTGGCATGGACACGCGCAGCGAGCGTGTTCCAGCTTTCGCCGCCCGGTGGTGCGATGTCTCCAGGTGACTCAAGGTACTCTCGAAAGAGTTTGGGGTTGTCCGCCTCAACGTCGACGAAGGTCCGCGCCTCCCACGCTCCGAAATGGATCTCTCGCAGCCCCGACTGGTGGGGCAGGCGCGGACGAGATCCACAGATCGCGTCTGCCGTCGCGGACGCGCGGACGAGATCCGAGGAGACAACAGCAGCATCGCCGGGAAGAAACGCTGCGAGCCGTGATACTGCATCGGCATCCCCCAAATCGGCCGGAACGTCTGTCCACCCATTCAAATCAGTGCGACGGGTCGGGCCGTGGCGCACCCACCACCATGTAACCAAGGTTCCTCTCCCGGTGCTGTTACCGAAAATTCACAATTGATGCGGAACCCTCGGTCGCTCCGAAGCGTTCGCTTGCGTGATGCCAATGGTGCATCAGCAGCGCAAGAATCTTCCGTGAGATCTGTTCCGAAGAGCGGACACGTTGCCAGCACCGACAAAAAGATGAGGCGTACGTGATCCAGTCAGTGAGCCCTGCCGTATACGGAATATCAAGAACAAACGGGTCGCAGATGTGGACCTGCAACCGGGGGGTTGGACATGGCACTTGACGGATCGTTCGACCGGACGCTGTCGCGCCGCGCAATGCAGGCGGAACTCCTCGACGCGGAAACCGAGCTTAGGCTTGCCTATGCATGGCGGGACGAGCGCGATGAAGAGGCGCTTCACCGGCTTGTCACCGCCTACATGCGTCTGGCGATTTCGATGGCTGCCAAGTTCCGGCGCTACGGCGCGCCGATGAACGACCTGATCCAGGAAGCAGGGCTCGGGCTTATGAAGGCGGCCGACAAGTTCGATCCCGATCGCGGAGTACGGTTCTCGACTTACGCCGTATGGTGGATCAAGGCCTCGATCCAGGACTATGTTATGCGCAACTGGTCGATGGTGCGCACCGGATCCACGTCGAGCCAGAAGTCGCTTTTCTTCAATATGCGCCGGGTTCAGGCGCGGCTGGAACGTGAAGCCGCGGCATCGGGCGAGTCACTCGACAGTCACCAGCTCCGTCAGATGATTGCAACCGAGGTCGGAGTGCCCCTCGCCGATGTCGAGATGATGGAGGGGCGCCTCTCGGGCTCGGACTACTCGCTCAACGCGACGCAGTCGTCTGACGACGAAGGGCGGGAGTGGATCGAAACGCTCGAAGACGAAAGCCAGCAAGCCAGTGAGGCGGTGGAAGACAAGCATGACACCGAACAGCTGCGTGAATGGCTCCTAGTTGCGCTGAATGGGTTGAATGACCGCGAGCGTTTCATTGTGCGAGAGCGGAAACTGCGCGAGGCGCCCCGGACGCTTGAGAGCCTTGGCAACGAACTTGGCTTGTCGAAGGAGCGCGTACGCCAGCTCGAAGCGGCAGCGTTCCAGAAGATGCGCAAGAGCCTCGAAGGTCAATCACGCGAGGTCACGCAGTTCCTCGCGTGAGTCAACCGCACTTGTTGGCTCGGGCAGCGTCGATTGCTGCAGCAGCGGCGTTTGGTGTCGCGTCTATAGCGTCTGAGCTCGGCTCTGATGTACTCCCCGCCACCTCCGGCGCCGATATCGTCCTGTTCGGCGAGGTCCACGATAATCCGGATCATCATCTAAATCAGGCGCGTGCGGTAGCTGAGTGGGGCCCCAGGGCGCTGGTCTTCGAGATGCTGTCACCAGAGCAGGTGGCCGCGGCTGCAGATGTCGGCCGGGGCGATGCGGCAGCATTGGAGGCGGGCCTGGGATGGGCCGATAGTGGCTGGCCCGACTTCTCGCTTTATTACCCAATCTTCGCGGCGGCTCCGAGCGCACGTATCTACGGCGCCGCTGTTCCCACTGAGGAGATCAGAAGAGCCATGATCGATGGCGCTGCCGCGGTGTATGGCGACGATGCCATCTTGCCGTCGCTTCCTTTCGAAGAACAGCGGGAGCGGGAAGCCGGTCAACTTTCCGCTCATTGTGATGCTCTCCCAGCGGACATGCTGACCGGGATGGTGGAGGCCCAGCGCCTCCGCGACGCCTGGCTCGCCCAAACTGCGGCCCGAGCATTGACCGAAACAGGCGGCCTCGTTGTCGTGATCACTGGCAACGGGCATGCCCGCAAGGATTGGGGCATGCCGGTCTATCTGGCGCGGCTCGTGCCGGACGCCCGTGTCCTTTCCATCGGGCAGTTCGAGGCCGCGCCAGACGGCGTTCCCCCGTTCGACCATTGGCTTGTCACCGCTCGGACAGAGCGCGAAGACCCTTGCGAAGCCTTTCGATAGCCGGTCATCTCGTGCTCGAAAGGGAGCCCCGGGCTAGACCGGGTTCAAGGGAACAACGATGCTTGCAGGGAAGCGCATTCTTCTTGTGATCGGGGGCGGGATCGCCGCATTCAAAAGCCTCGACCTCATTCGCCGGCTGCGAGAGCGCGGAGCAGAGGTTGTGCCCGTCCTTACTCCGGCGGCGGAGCAATTTGTGACGCCGCTCAGCGCGTCGGCCCTCGCAGCCCAGAAGGTTTATCGCGATTTGTTCGACCTGACCGATGAGGCCGAGATGGGCCATATCGAGCTGTCGCGTGACGCCGACCTCGTGGTCGTGGCGCCGGCAACGGCGGATCTGATGGCCAAGATGGCACAGGGCCATGCCAATGATCTGGCCTCGACCGTCCTCATGGCCACCGACAAGCGCGTGCTGATTGCACCGGCTATGAATGTGCGCATGTGGGAACACCCGGCGACGCAAAGAAATCTCGAAAGGCTCGAGAGCGACGGCGTGATGGTTGCCGGGCCGGACGACGGGCCAATGGCCTGTGGCGAATTTGGCCCCGGCCGGATGGCCGAGGTGCCGAAGATTATAGAGGGGGTCGAACATGCTCTGGGTGAAGGCCTGCTTTCAGGGAAGCACGTACTTGTCACGTCCGGCCCGACGCACGAGCCGATCGATCCGGTGCGCTATATCGCGAACCGATCGTCCGGAGCGCAGGGTACTGCCATTGCCACGGCGCTTCTGAATCTCGGAGCACAGGTGAGTTTCGTGACCGGACCAGCGGCCGTGGCGCCCCCAACTGCGGCGACAGTGATCGCGGTTGAGACCGCCGCGCAGATGCATGATGCGGTCATGGCTGCATTGCCTGCGGACGCCGGCGTGTTCGCGGCCGCGGTTGCGGATTGGCGTGTGGCCAACGCTTCAGACCAGAAGGTCAAGAAGGATGGTAGCGGTGCCTTCCCCACGCTCGAATTCGCGGAGAATCCCGACATCCTCGCGGAAGTCTCTCATCTGCAAGCGGGTCGGCCGGAACTTGTGGTCGGGTTCGCTGCCGAGACGCACGACGTGGTTGCATATGCAACCGCCAAACGCGCACGAAAGGGCTGCGACTGGATCGTTGCAAACGACGTCTCGCCTGCCACGGGGATTATGGGCGGGACAGAGAATGCAGTGACCGTCATCGACGGCGATGGCGCCGAACCGTGGCCCCGCATGGGGAAAGACGCGGTGGCCCGACGCCTGGCAGAACGTATTGCCGCCCATCTGACACGGGGCAACGTATGACCCCCATCGTCGCCTGCCTGCGCGAGGAGTGGGCTGACCACTCTATTCCGCTGCCCGTCTACGAGACCACGGGTGCGGCGGGGGCGGACCTTCGCGCCAACCTCGCCACGGAGAATCGTCAAACGGGCATCACGCTGGACCCGGGGGCGCGTGCGCTCGTTCCCACCGGTCTTCGTGTCGCCGTTCCCGAAGGATGGGAGATGCAGGTGCGCCCCCGCTCCGGCCTTGCGCTCAAGCATGGGATTTCGCTTCCGAATGCCCCCGGTACGATCGATGCGGACTATCGCGGACCGCTTGGTGTGATCGTGATCAACCTTGGCGAGATGCCTTACACCATCGCCCACGGCGAACGGATCGCGCAGGCCGTGCTTGCCCCGGTGTCGCAGGCCACCTTCGCCGAGGTCTCTGCCCTGGACGACACCCCTCGTGGGACGGGAGGATTTGGGTCCACGGGTCGGGGCCTGCCGTGATCTTCGTTCTCGCCTTGGCGCTGACTATTTGGTTCGCCGGCCGCGCGGCGGGCTTTCCGGCGCAAGCACGGTGGTTGGCGCTCGGCCTTCTCTACATAGCCGTCTTGTTCGTGCAGGTGGCGCTGCCCGCCGGCAACCCGCTTCGCGAGATCACCGGCCGCGAGCCGGCGCTATGGCTTTTGATCGGCGGGCTGGCTGCCGTCGTCTACGGCTATCGCGCCCTGTTGATGCGGGTGAAAGCGCAAGCGGGCCCGGGGGTTGAGACCGAAGCGCCGCGGCCGGAAACGTTTTCTGAGAGTGAGCTTGAACGGTATGCCCGTCACATCGTGCTGCGTGAGCTTGGCGGGCCCGGCCAGAAACGCATGCGGGACGCGCGAGTGCTGGTGATTGGCGCAGGGGGGCTTGGGTCGCCGGCGCTGCTCTATCTCGCAGGGGCGGGGATGGGCACGATTGGCGTGATCGACGACGATATTGTGTCGAACGCAAACCTCCAGCGCCAAGTGATCCATCGCGACCGAGACATTGGGATGCCCAAAGTGTTCTCGGCTGAACGCGCGATGAAGGAACTGAACCCCTACATCACGGTGCGCCCCTACAACCGTCGTCTGAGCGAGGAGATCATTGCGGACCTTTTGGACGACTACGACCTTGTGCTGGATGGGACCGACAATTTCGAGACGCGCCACCTCGTTAACCGGGCATGCGTTGCCAAGGGGCTGCCGCTGATTTCCGGTGCATTGAGCCAGTGGGAGGGACAAATCAGTGTGTTCGATCCGGCTCGTGGGGCCCCTTGCTACGCGTGTGTCTTCCCAACCATCCCGGAGCCGGGCCTGGCGCCGAGTTGTGCCGAAGCCGGGGTTTTTGGGCCGTTGCCGGGCGTTGTTGGCGCCATGATGGCTGCCGAAGCGGTCAAGCTTGTTAGCGGCGCGGGAACACCGATGCGAGGTCAGATGCTGATCTATGATGCGCTGGAGGGCGAGACCCGGCGCATCGCGGTCCAGCGTCGGGGCGCGTGCACAGTATGCGGTGGCGCTGCGGTTTCACGCTTCTCGCCCATTGGCCACGCTGAGCTACCATCAGTGGACTGAAATCAAAGAGTTCAGGGAGGAAGGAATGAACCGATTGATTGCCGCCGCTGCGCTGGCCGCCTTGCCGATAGTCGCATTTGCACAGCAGACGCCGTCACCAGAAGGCGCGCAGGTCTATTTCGTCGGGCTCGAAGATGGCGACACCGTCTCAAGCCCACTCACCGTCCATTTCGGGCTTGTGGGGATGGGTGTCGCTCCGGCGGGCACGGATGTCGAGGCGACCGGCCATCATCATTTGCTGATCGACCGTGCGGCTTTTGGTGAGGGGGACTTTGGCGCCGAGGAGTTCGAGCTTGCCGTGCCGAACGACGACAACCATCGCCACTTCGGCGGCGGACAGACCGAAGTGACGATAGAATTGGAGCCCGGGGAGCGGACGCTGCAACTCGTTCTTGGCGACCACGGCCATGTCCCGCACGACCCACCGATTATGTCTGAGCGGATCACCGTCATCGTAGAGTAGGCCCCTGGCACTCCAAGGTGCGGGGCTCTAGATCGATGCTAAAGAGTGGAGCCCCGTCGCCATGCCCGAAGCCCCTATCGCCGATCAAAACCCCCTTCTCGTTCCGCGCACGGCGCCCTTCGAACTTCCGCCCTTCGCCGCAATAGTGGACGACCACTTCGCGCCCGCGTTCGAAGTGGCGCTGTCGGAGGCGCAGTCTGAAGTGGAGGCGATCGCAGCCAGCGACGACGCACCAACGTATTCCAACACAATCGATGAGCTCGCCCGGGCGGGTAAGCGCCTTTCCGACGTCCTGTCTGTGTTCTTCACCGTGTCGAGCGTCGACAGCAATGATGAACGCGAGGCGCTGCAGCGGGACTTCTCGCCCAAGCTTGCCGCTTACTCCTCGGACGTCATGCTGAATGTGCGTCTCTTCGCGCGGATCGACCGGCTATGGTCGCAGCGCGAATCCCTTGGCCTTTCGGACGAGCAGATGCGCGTCCTTGAGCTCAACCATCGCAACTTTACGCGCGCGGGCGCAGCGCTTGACGAGCGCGGGCGAGCCCGGCTGCGGGAGATCAATACACGGCTGGCCGAGCTCTCTACCGCATTCGGACAGAACCTGTTGGCCGACGAACGCGATTGGGTGCTGCCGCTTGACGAAGCCGACCTTGTCGGACTTCCGGGGTTCGTGGTGGACGGCGCACGCGCCGCCGGCAATGAGAAGGGTCTCAAGGGCCCCGCCATCACGCTCTCGCGGTCGCTCATCGTTCCGTTCCTGCAGTTCTCGCCCCGCCGCGACCTTCGTCAGAAGGCCCATGAAGGCTGGACGAGCCGCGGCGCGCGAGGCGGGAAGACTGACAACCGGGCTGCCGTGTCCGAGATCCTCGCGCTTCGGAGCGAACGAGCCGCGCTTCTCGGCCATGAGAGTTTTGCCGATTATCGGCTGGCTGTGGAAATGGCCAAGACGCCGGAGGCCGTTCGCACCCTCATGATGCAGGTGTGGGAGCCAGCGGTTGCCCAGGCCGAGCGCGACGAGGCTGTTCTGGCGGAAATGCTCGCGGATGGGGGAGAGGTCGGCCCGCTGCAACCTTGGGATTGGCGCTACTACGCCGAAAAGCGACGCAAGGCCGAGCACGATCTGGATGAAGCAGAGGTCAAGCCGTTCTTTCAGCTTGAACGTATGCGCGAAGCGGCCTTCGATTGCGCGCACCGGCTATTCGGGCTCGAATTCGCACCCTTGGATGTCGACCTCCACCATACCGACGCTCGGGCCTGGGAGGTGACACGGGAGGGCGACCATGTGGCCGTCTTCATCGCGGATTACTTTGCCCGTTCGGGGAAGCGGTCGGGAGCATGGTGCTCGGCATTGCGCTCTCAGCAAAGGCTCGATGGCGAGGTGCGCCCACATGTCCTGAACGTATGCAACTTCGCCAAGCCCCCGGCCGGTCAGCCCGCGCTCTTGAGCTATGACGATGCGCGCACACTCTTCCATGAATTTGGTCATGCGCTGCACCAAATGCTCTCGGACGTGACCTACGAGATGATCTCGGGCACCTCGGTCGCCAGGGACTTCGTCGAACTTCCGTCCCAGCTCTACGAACATTGGCTGGAAGTTCCGGAGGTGCTTCAGAAGTTCGCGACCCATGCTGAAACCGGCGAGCCAATGCCAGCGGAGATGCTTGATCGCGTTCTGGCGGCAGCAACCTTCGACATGGGGTTCCAGACGGTCGAGTTCATCGGCTCAGCTCTTGTTGACCTGGAATTCCATGCCGGCCCGCCACCGGCCGATCCTATGCAGAAGCAGACGGAGGTGCTGGAAGCGTTGGGCATGCCGGCCTCGATCGGCATGCGGCACGCCACGCCTCATTTCGCCCACGTCTTTTCCGGCGGGTATGCGTCGAGCTACTACAGCTACATGTGGTCTGAGGTGATGGATGCTGACGCGTTTGCCGCGTTTGTGGAGGCGGGAGACGCGTTCGACCCCAAGACCGCCAAGGCTTTGGAGCAAAACGTGCTTTCGGTTGGAGGATTGAAGGAGCCCGAAGCGCTCTATATCGCGTTCCGCGGCCGCCTGCCCGGCGTCGAAGCGCTGTTGAAGGGGCGCGGGCTTGATCGTGCGGCCTGACGGTTCTGGTTTGGGCAATTCGCGATGCCGCGGCTTCGCCGGCGCCCCGGCTTTGCATGAAGATCAGACAGGGTGGCTGCGCCAGAACGCCAACTGCAGCGGCAAAGAAACACGACCTTGGTCGCCGCCTGCCAATCCTCGCCGACGAGCTTGAACACCAAGTGTCTTCTATTCGACCCGACGCCTGCCGCTGCAAGCTCGCACCTACCCCGCCGCCCAGCCGTCCACAAAAGTCCTGGACGGGTTGAGACCGAGGAGCTGCGCTGCAACGCGGATAGGGACGACGGCGCGGACCTGCACGTCTGCCAGAGCGCCGACCTCTCAAACGAAACGGCGAGAAAAGAGCGGTTGGGCGCAGGAAGCGGAGGAGCGTGCGCTCTTCCTCGCGGACTGCAACATCGTCCGGCACCGAGGGCTGGCTAGCGATTGGCGCGTCCTTGCGGACGGTCTGGCGAGCCGCTGGGTGAGCGGGCAAGCGCCCGGCCTACCCGAGCATCGAAGATCTCAGCCACATCCGCATAGCACCGATCGCGCGCGGCGTCGTCCCGAGGGGCTGGAACGCGATAGATTGGCGTGTCCGGGGCCAGAATGCCGTACCAGTTGAACAGCGTTCGAACCGCACGACGTGGCTGGCCGTCGGTCGCGAAGAAAACCACTTCCCCGTGCCAAGGGCCGAAGGGGAACTGGCGCGCGGCGCTGCGGTGATGATGCCGCACGTCACGCATGAGCAGATCGCCGTTTTGGCGCCCGCTGTGCACGCCGGCGGCCCGCGCCACTCCTTCCACGAAGCGGGCCAGTCCGGCAGCCCACCTCGGTCTCAGATGACTATCCAGACTGGCCCGTGTGTTGCGGTTCGCGCGCGGAACTCTCAGAGGCCCCCAGTCGAGCAGGCCTGCCAGCAGCGGTTCGGGCCGGAGCGGCGCCCATGTGTCGACGAGTCCGGTGGGGAGGAGCGTGAGGCCACGTTTCTCAAGGCGCCTTGCAAGATGGAGGGCGGCAACGCCATCGATGCCTTGCCCGAGAAGAGCGAGGCCTCTGCGAGGAAACGCGCGGGCCAAGGCCCCCACCGCGTCCTCTATCAGCGCGTCGTATCCGATCTCGATCTGTCTTTGATGCGCGGCACGGTCAGGCACCGAGAGCGTCGCAACGGTACAGTCCGTCTCGAACCGCAAGGCGGTCGATTGCAGGGCAAGGGGCGGATTGATGAAGACCACCACGGGCCCTCCGGCAACGCCTGTCTTTAGAGTGTCGATCTGCCAAGTCGGGCGCGGCGCCGTGTCGGCCAAGCGCGCATCCGAACGAGGATCGTTTGCGCGGCGCGTGATACCTCGTCTTCCCGCGATCGGCAGTGAATACTCCCGTTCGGACCGGCGAACGAGCGAGCTGGCAGGACCGGCCAGATGGCCAACGTGGGCCTTTCCCCCTTCGATTGCCTGGTCAAGAGCGTCCAGGATGAGGCGGCCCAAGCGTGCGATAAAGGCCGGGGAGTAGCGTTCGCTGTCATAATCGAAGATGAGGGCCCACGCACCGCTTCGGCCAAGAAGGGTCATGTTGACGGCCAGGGCATAACCCACCTCGCGTGGCGGGTGCACGGTCAGTTGCAATGCACCTGTCTTGAGCACGTCGCTGGCCACGTGCCGCACACTAAAGCCGACGTCGGTCAGGCGCGATGGGTGAGGAGCAAGCTCTGGCCTCTCTCGGTCCCCAGGATGTTCCGAGAGCGAGACTTGATGCTTCAAGGCCGCCCGTATCGCGCGGTTCGCACGGGTGATGTGAGTGTCGATGGTGCCGGTTCCCCACGTCGAAAGGCGTAGGACCACGGCGCCTCCGATTGGGCCAATGAGCGACGAAAGGTCTGGGGTGGTGCGTCCATCCACTGGAGTGGCAAGCACGATTCCCGTCTTGCCCGTAGCCCGACTCAGCGCTGCCGCTGCCGCAGCCGTGCCAAGCGCAAACGGCGACATCGCTCGCCGACGCGCTGCAGAGGCAAACCGGCGGTCAAACCCTGGCGGAAGCGTGAGCGTCTGGCGCGCGAGCGGTCCGCCGGACCCATCGAGGTCGCCCGGTAGAGTGAAACGTTGCGCGCCGGACAGCGCCCTTTCCCACAGGGCTCCGTTCGCCGCGCCCGAGGGGCCTTCGCCAAGTCCAAGTCCAAGATCCAACCGATCCGCACGTGCGGTCCGCAAAGACACCAGGTCCGCAACACGACCGTCGAGCTCAGCGGTGGCGCACGCAAAGACCTCGCGAGAAAGTACGTCCAGCGACGCCTCGTCGAAGACCGCAGAATGGACTGTGATCAGGAGCGTTGCGGCCTCGGCGGCCGTTCTAACATGTGCGACCCGAAGGAGAGGCGGCTTGGCTAGATCGAACGGCTCAACAGCCGTTTCGTCTGCTATTCGATCAATTCTGGCGGCATGGTCGTCGAGAGGTAGGGCGCGGATATCGAAGAGCACAAGCTTGAACTCGACGTCGGGGTACACCTGACGCCTCCACCCCCGCGCGCTTCGGCCAAACCGTGTTCTCAGGCTCTCATGCCGGGCGATTACCCCTTGGAAGGCGCGCTCGAGCACATCTGTCCGGACGCGCCCGGAGACATGCCAACGTTGAGCCAGGACGGGGTGCCTCCCGTCCGGTTCGCGATCGAGCATCGCCAGAATGCGTGATTGCCGCCCCGGGAGAGGAAACCGTTCAGTACCAGCCGCATGTCCTCGGTGGCTCATCGCGCGTAACCCTCGACACGGAGCCCGGCGCATGGATCAGCAGCCAAGGGACGCCGTGATGAACACTCCAACACAAGGTCGCAACACCCGTCCTTCATCGCGGGATTGCCCATGACGTCGTGCGTGCCTCGAAGTCGATTGACCTGTCAAATATCGATCAATTTCAGCACGATCCTGGCCGGAATGTCGCTACAAGCGCTTGGCCTATAGGCCACTGTTTCCTCAGGGCTTGTTCAGTCTGAGGGGACGAAGCGCGACATCTGCGGTTCCATCTCTCGCAGAACGTCGAGAAGGCGAGCCTCGGCGTCGCCATCGCTTTCGTCTGGCAGGATCGGTGTCGTGAGGCGCAGCATGGCCCCATCGGTGCGCTGCGTCGTGATCCCGTCGACAAGCAGATAGAACTTGGCTGCAACGTCCCAAGCAACGCGGCGCCCGCGCTGCTCAAACCAATAGAGCACCATCATTCGGGTCTCGCCCTTTTGAATGATGGCTCGATTGACGTTGAACTCCTCGATTTGACCGAGTTCTGCAGAAATGTCCGACCGTTCCAGCCAGGCGATTTCCCAGCCTGCGCCGGGCAGGCAAATCTCGGGAGAGTGAACGCCCCCGTCGGACTGATCTGCATACCACGCCATGAAGAGCCCAACAGGTGCAGGGCGCAGCGGATCCACCAAGGTGACGTCGTGGTAATCATCTGCGCCCAGGGCGGCTTCGACATCTGGGTCAAGTATGTTGCGCGTGCCCGATTGCTCCCAGTCGCCGAGTGTGCGCGGGAATGACGCGAAACTCTCGCGGTCTACAGCCGTTTGATTGGATGTGGGCACCGCTGTCCACGCCAGGGCAGCTACGCATCCGGCCGCGGCCGCGGTGATCATTGCAGGAGAGGCGCGCAAGTAGCGCAAGCGCATGAACTGCTGTCCAAGCCCATCGATCTCGAGATCAAGCGACTCTGACAGCGACATCCTGACAGGATTGAAAAACAGCAATACGCGCGCCAGGCCGAATAGAATGAACACGCAGGCGATGAAGATGATCCAACCTTCAAAGAAGTGCGTGAAGCCTTCGACCCACTCAACGCCGTAGTGGTTCACGATCACCCCGGCGACGGCGATCCGCACAGAATTCATCACCACCGTGATCGGTGCCGCGGCCAGAAGTAGGATCGCCTTGTGCCAGACCGAGCCGCGATAGAGCACCGCGAAGATGTACGAAAAGCTCAGGATCGGGAACAGATACCGAAGTCCTGAACATGCTTCGGCGACGTGAAGCTTGTAGACGCCGAGGTCGATGATGTTTCCGTCGAGAAAGACCGGCACCGACAGCAGTTTGAGAAACCAGACGCCCAATTCCGAAGAGATGAACTGAAGCTGGGTAGACAGCTTGTAGTAGATCGTGCCGGGTAGCGGGAGCATGTACACGAGGTGCAGGACCGGCGGCCAGAAGGCCCGCCCAACCCGCCAGCCCCAACTGACCAAAAGGATGCCCCCGACCCAGAAGATCAGGGCATAGGCCACGATGTCAGGGATCCGGGCAAGCTGTCCCAATCCTGCGACTGCCAGAGACAGCAGAACCACGCATACGCCGATCCACCGGTCATTCACGGGGCCTGCGTTGACGGGCACCTCCTTCAGCTGGCGGAGAAAGAGGAGCGCTGAGAGCACCGGGATCAACGGGCCGTGGCTGTACTCCGGCGCCTGCCACGCTATGGCCAGCGCTTCGAGACCGTCCATGAAGAAGAAGACCGCGCCAAGCGTTGCGATGCCGAGCCAAAACATCCCCCATGTCGCAAGTTGCGACACCAGTTGAGGGGTGGCCTTCCGGATCTGGTCCACGAATACCAAGCGGTGTCCTTTGGAGGATGCGTTGCTATGGCCGTGGGGTAGCAGACTTCGCAGAGTTGGGGCAAACCTCGATCGTTCGACAATCCGGAGTGTCGCTCAAAGCTGCGTGAACGCGTCGGCTGTTCACCCGTCCGACCGCCCGCATTTGACTGTGGAGAGCGCCCGGATAGAACGGAGCGGCACAAACCCCAAGGGCGGACACATGCCGGATCGACAATCTGCCTACGTCCTCATCTCACCTTGCCGGAACGAAGCACCGTTCATGCGGCGCACCTTGGACAGTGTGCTGGCGCAGACCGCCCCTCCGGCGCTTTGGGTAATCGTCGACGACGGGTCGACAGACGAAACACCCGAGATCCTGGGCTCTTACGCAGAGCGCCATCCCTTTATTCGAATCGTGAGGCGCCCAGATCGCGGGCGGCGCGCCGTCGGCCCCGGAGTGATCGAAGCCTTCTATGCCGGTCTCGAGACGGTCGACCTCGAGGACTTCGAGTACCTCTGCAAGCTCGATCTCGATCTTGACCTGCCACCGGGGTACTTCGAACAGTTGATCGAGCAAATGCGCACCGACGCGAGGCTGGGCACATGTTCTGGGATGCCCTATTTTCTGAACTCCGCCGGCCAGCAGGTCAGCGAGAGGTGCGGTCCCGAGATGTCGGTGGGCATGACCAAGTTTTATCGTCGCGCGTGCTTCCAAGATATCGGCGGGTTCGTGCCTCAGGTGATGTGGGACGCAATTGACTGCCATACCGCGCGGATGCGGGGTTGGCGGGCCATTGCAATTGATGATCCAGCGCTTGCGTTCGAGCACCTGCGTCCGATGGGGTCGAGCGAGAAAGGCGTGCTTAACGGCCGGCGACGGCACGGCTTCGGCCAGTACTTCATGGGGAGCGATCCGGCCTACTTCGCTGCGACGGCTCTCTATAGGACAACGCGTCCGCCATACCTGATTGGCGGATTGGCGATGATCCAGGGCTATGTCGCCGCTTGGGCGCGTGGAGAGGCTCGATACCCTGACCCAGAATTTCGCGCGTTTCTTCGCCGCTTTCAGCGCCGAGTACTACGCGTGGGAAAAAAGAGAGCCGTTGCGGAAGTCGAAGCGGAGCGCGAAGGGATAAGACCCTCCACGCTCCATCCTTCCGCGTCGGATCCGGCGACCACCTGATCAAACGGCGCCGGACGTCGCAGTCAATCGGTCTTCGCCAAGCACATCGCGCGAGGCTGCGGGTGTACCGGATGCCGCCACCGCCACATCGGGCGCGTAGAGCGAAAAGATGCCCGCGGGAACGGAAAAGGCAGTGTTTATCGTTCCGCCATCCACAAGCTCGTTTCGGCCGAGATACGACGTTTCGACGATTGGGGTCGCATCGACTGCCCCAAGATCCACCTGCTCTGGCGCCGAGTTCGCAGGCCAGTCGGGAGCATAGAGCACGTTGTTGATGGCAACGACGTTCGGGAAAAGAGCGGGGTCATGCGCGTTGCCGCCTTCCGGCTTTCTGAAGACCGCCGCGAAGCCAGTCGCCGGGTCGTCCGCCAAGGCGACCCAGGTATTGTTGTAGATCACACTGGCTTCCCGCTGAACGTCGCTCGCATCGACATCGGAATTTGTGCCGATATCGAAGCTCACGAACGCGCTTGTGGCGACCTCGCCCAGGCCGGAGTGGATTTGAACGTTGTTGCGGTGGGTGAAGCAGGCGTTTTGGGTCGACAGGATTGGCATGAAGACTGGACCGAGCATGATGTTCTGCTCAAACACCATCTTGCCCAGCGGCGGGTCTTCCGTCGGGTTGCCGCGGCGTACTGAAATGGTGCCGTTGCCGTCCAGCACGTTCCGCGACACGGTGCATTCAGGAACTTCGAGCCCGTTCTCAAGGCGGGAAAACCCTGACGGGACGTACCGGATGCAGGGCTGCCACGACGACAACGCTTCACCGTCGCTCCACGCGCCACCCGGCGACCATCCGCAGATCGAGAACATGTAGTTGCCGCGCGCGGTCAAGTGGGCGCCCCCGCTGATCCGTACGGGGCCTTGTGCGTTGCCCACGCTCGAATCGCCCGATCCGTGCACAGCCAGCGGATTGTGCGCCGGTCGCGAGCCGAGGAGATGAACCGATGCCATCGGGTTCTGGTTCGGCCCACCGCCGCCAAAGACGCAATAGCCTGCCGTGTCCGTGATCGTGCACTCGTGGATGAACATGCGCGTTGCATGAAACGCGCCATCCTTTTCGTGGCCGCCATTGACGTCGATACCTGTTCCGCCGTTGCGAATGTCGCATCGATCGAACAGCCAGTATCCGCCCTGAATGTTGGTCACGAGCGCACCGGAGCGGTTCCCGGTCTGCGTGGTGCTATCGTAGGTGCCCTGCACGCGAATGTTCGAAAAGATCAAGGGGCGGAACGACGAAGCATTGCCGGTGTCGGTGATCTGACCGAATGTGAATGGTTCGTCTGCAGGGTCTCCCCACTCGTCGATATAGATTGCCTGCAGACTGTCACCGACCCCCGCAGTGTTCGAATTGTGCAAGTCCGATGCGACAAGAGAGGGTGTGCTTTCGCCCCGCTTGAAGAGGATGCGGTGGCGAACCTCGTCGCGGTTCCGCGCGCGGACCATCGAGCCATAGACCGTTGAATAGGAACTGAACGGCGAGCCCATCGACGAGACCTGAAACCCCGGTGGGGCGCCCGTAAAGTCACCATCGAACGCGACAACGACCGTCAGGTCCGAGTCCCAGGCGGGATCTGCCACGGTCACTTCGGTCCTTGCTTCCGCCATAACCACTTTGCGCATAGGCGACACAGAGGTGACCAGCAGAGCGCGGCATGTCACTGTGTAAGTCCCCGGCTGGGCAAAGACGTGGGCGGCTCGCCGCCCGGTGGCACTGTTGGCGTCGAGATACTCTGCCGGCAGCTTGTCCGACGGGGCCGCATAGGTGGCGCCAGGATCTCCAAACTCCCACTCGTACTCCAACTCCTGGAACAGCGGATCATAGATCACGGCGCCCGCCGGCGCGCTCAGACCGAATCCCGACGCTTCCGCAACGAACTCGATCGCCTCCGGCGCAAACCGGGCTTCCGCTTGGGGGCGGATCGTGGTGATCGACAGCTCAACAGAAATGCTGCTGAGCCTGCTGATCAGGTCCCCCCCGAGGAAACTAGGGCGCGGTTGATCGAGCCTCCTCATCAAATCGCCTCGCGCACCAGAAGAGCAGGGTTCTCGCCTTCTTTGCGGTAGCGAACGGTCCGGCCCGCTCGGATCAGAACGCCCAGCCCCTGGGACAGGTTGAAGCCGTCATCGTCGTCGGGGCTGCTGGTGGTGGTGACGAAAACGTTGCCGTAGCGGGTCTGCCAAATCTCGTCTTCGCTCAGGGTGACGGGAGAAGACCAGGCGGAGCCTGCATCTGAAATCAGTGCCATGCCATGAATTCCTTGCTGACGGGTCGCATGTTCGAGGTGCCCTTTCGGCGCCGCGGTCCAAGATGGCAAAACCCGATCAATAAAGACTGGCGCGATCGCGCGGCGCAACAACCCATTTGAAACCGTTTGGGCCATCGGCTAGGGCCGAACGGGCAGACCACAAGGCATATCCATCTGCGTTCTAAACATCGCAGGTGACCGAGACCGAGGATCGATCGCGCGTTGCATTGGGCCGAGCATATCTTGCCCGCGAGGCACCTTGGAGGGAACGAGACCTTCCCCGCGCCCGACGATCTGCTTGACGCGTGCGAGGCGAAGCTCCGAACGGGCGACGGTTTCGCAATCGCAACACTTAACCTAGACCATGTGGTCAAGCTCAAACGCGACCAAGCGTTCCGAGATGCCTACAATTCCCATTCCCACGTAACGGCCGACGGACATCCGATTGTTTGGATAGAGCGAATCGCCGGACGCACGGTACGCCGTGTGACCGGAGCAGATCTGGTCTTGCCACTTGCCGTGCGCGCCGCTCGGGTGGGTGTGCCCATCGCTCTCCTAGGAAGTACCGAGGCGTCCCTTGCGGCCGCCGCCAGATTCTTGCAGGCGCGCATCCCAACGCTCGAGATCTCACTTATCTCGGCCCCGCCGATGGAGTTTGACCCCGGTGCAACTGAGGCCGAGCGGCTCATCGAAACCATCAGGGACAGCGGAGCCCGCTTGTGCTTCATCGCCCTAGGCGCTCCGAAGCAAGAGATGTTCGCTGCACGCGCATTCGGCGCGCTGCCACAGGTTGGGTTTGCGTCAGTCGGCGCGGGGCTCGACTTCCTTTCGGGTAGCCAGACGCGCGCACCGGACTGGGTTCAGACAATTGCAGCCGAATGGTTGTGGCGCCTCGCGTCCAATCCCCGTCGCCTCGCGTCACGCTACGGCGCTTGCACTGTTGTGTTGCCCGGGCTGCTCTTTAAGGCGACCCTGGCTCGAATGACCTCAACTCGGGAGAGGATTGGATGAGGTCGCCCGTGACGCGCACTGCAGAGGCCAACACGCCATGACCCATGCGGCGATGCTCGCCTTCCCGCTCGTGGCATGGTTGTTCTTCGTGCGGCTGCCGTTCGCTACGGCCATCGTCGCTTCGATGCTCCTCGGTTTCCTCTTTCTTCCCTCCGCCTACTCGATTGCAATTCCCGTACTCCCGAACCTCGATCGGGCGACCTTGCCTTTGTTGGTGACGCTGGGGTTGGCCCTTTTCTATGGCGCGCGACGCGACGGCCCTCATCGACCTGAGGTCGCAATGGGAGATCCGCCGACGATCCTGCCGGGCTTCTTCCCCAAGATCGGTGGCGCACACATCTTCGCTGGCATCGCACTTCTCGGCAGCGTCGGCACGTGGTTTGCCAACACGGGTCCCCTCATCGTGGCCGAGACCGTGCGACAGGGCCTCACGCTCTACGACGTCCTCAATGAGATCCAACAGCTGATCTTGTGGTTTCTGACGCTGGTACTGGGATGGAAGTTTCTGGCTGACGAGAAAGCCCAGCGAACCATTCTCATGCTGATGGCCGGCGCGGTATTGGGTTATTCGCTTCTTACGCTCGTTGAGGTCCGGCTTGCGCCCCAACTGCACATTTGGGTCTACGGCTACTTTCCCCATGACTTTCTCCAGCACATTCGCGGGGGCAGCTTCCGACCCGTAGTGTTTATGCCCCACGGGCTGGTCCTAAGCCTATTTCTGTGTATGAGCGCGCTTGCCATCGTCGCCTATATGCGCGCCATCGATGGGGATCGCCGTGTTCTGTACTTCTTTGCGTTTTGCTGGGTGCTCGTGGTCCTTCTACTTTCTCGCTCTCTGGGCGCCGTGCTCATTGCAATGCTGATTGTGCCCTCGCTGTTTCTGTTCAATGCCAGGTGGCAGACCTTCGTTGCAGCCGCGATAGCGTTTCTCGTGGTGGCCTACCCGGTCGCCAGGGCGCTCGGCATCAGCCCCTTGACGCGTGTTGCCGCGGCTGTTGAGCCCTACGCGCAATCGCGCGCAAACTCCCTCAACTTCCGCCTAGAGAACGAGGAAGACGTCATTGCGCATACGGCGGCAAAACCGCTCTTCGGGTGGGGCGGGTACAATCGTGGAGCGGTCTATAGTGAGACGGGTCGATCGATTTCGGTGCGCGACGGGTTCTGGCTGGTCCAGTACAGCCAGTCCGGCTGGTTTGGCTATGTGGGGATCTTCGGGTTGCTCACCCTTGGCGGTTTTGGCCTGGCTGCACGGGCGATCAGGCGCCCGCCCAGTCTTGCGGCATCCGGACTCTGCCTTGTGCTCGCAGCAAACCTCATGGACCTCATCCCGAATTCTGGATTGACCTCTCTGACGTGGCTCATCGCGGGCTCTCTTCTGGGACGCTGGCAGCTCGAGCGGTCGTCATCTGCCGTGGTGGTTGGTACCGGGGCGACCGCTGGGCCCGCCCGATCAAGACGCCCACGCGCAGATGCCGGTCTGGCCGCGATCGACCAACAGCCTGCTACGACGCCCAGAACGGCGAATGAGGACGCGCCCGAGGTTCGCCGCTATTCTCGCTTCAAACCCCGTCCAAGAGGTAGAAGCCGGGCCTGATCTGCCGTGCAGGCGATTGATTTTCAGATAGGATTCTGCGCGCCTGCAAAATAGAGCAGTGCGCCATCGGCTCCGAAGATCGGGCGAATACGCAATCGGTTCATGAAAGTCGACCCGTCTTTGCGGTAGTTCAGTATATCGATGGTGAAACGCGTTCGAGCCTTTAGTCCTTGTCGGATTGCCTCCACCGCTGCCGGTTCCGTGTCAGATCCCTGCAGAAAGCGACAGTTCCGCCCCAGTGCTTCGGCGACCGAGTATCCTGTCTGTCGTTCGAATTCCGGCGACACATAGATCATCGGATTGTCCGGCCTATGGGGGTCGGTGATCACAACGCTCATTTCGACTTCATCGACTTCCAGCAGGCTGCGCAGGTCGCCTTTGCGGCCGGTCTCGTACGTCATCCGGTCCTCACGGTTTCCCCTTCGAGACAGAATATCTCCCTCTTTCGGGGATTGCCACCAAGCCGCCCTACGGCTCGTCCGTCTTGACCTGACACAACCGTGCAGCACCCATGTAGATGACGCCGGTGAAGGGCAGGCGCCCGAACACCGGGTCGCCTCGTTTGTTGATGCCAATCGGCCCGAGACCCGCGAAACGCTCCACGTTGAAGCCAGCGTCGCTGAGCCGCGCGCGGAGATCGGCGGGGCGAATGAAGAGCGCTGGATCATGGGTGCCCTTGGGCAGGAGGCGAAACACGTTTTCGCCCATAGTGACAACTGCCAGCCGGGCCAACGCCGTACGATTGATTGTGTCGAAGAGAAACCACCCGCCGGGGCGCAATACGCGCGCAACCTCGGCCAAAACTCTGTCGAGATCAGCCACGTGCTCAAGAACATCAACGCAAACCACCGCGTCGAAGGCACCATTGCTGTAGGGCAACGACTCACCCACGCCCACTTGGTATCCGATGTGTCGCCCAGTCTCGTCAGCATGGGTACGCGCCGCGGCGATGGCGTCGGCAGCCGGATCGATCCCTTCGACCCGCGCACCGAGGTCGGAGATCGCTTCGGCCATGAAGCCCCCGGCACAGCCAAGGTCCAGGACGTCGAGACCAGCCCACTCGACATATCGGTCGAAATGCTTCAGCCGCGCCGGGACCATATTCTTCAAGGTCCGAACCCACCGCACGTCGCCAGACCACCAATCTGCTGCGACAGTGTCATAGATCGTCAGGTCGTTTCGAGTCTGCGCGGCCATGAACGTGGTCTCCAGGTTGTCCGGCGCGACCAAATAGAAGGAATACGCGCGCCGTCATGCACGGTGCTGGCAAGCCAATTGGCATCCCGCTAGGCTCGACGGCGAGGCAAGGGAGGCCGATGATGTACTACGATGAGCTGGAAACGCGCAGCCCTCAAGAACGCGAGGCCGCGCTTGGCGAGTGCCTCGCTGCTCAGATCGCCGCTGTTCAGGCGCTTCCCGGATATTCCGATAGCCTCGCGGGAATTTCTGCGCCTGAAATCACCACGCGCGATGCCCTGGCCCGCCTCCCGGTTCTGCGCAAGTCAGCGCTTGGCGAGGCTCAGGCGGCTCAGCGGCCCCTTGGTGGGTTCACAACCCGCGAGGCGACCCAGTTTGCCCACCTCTTTCAATCTCCCGGACCGCTCTACGAACCAGGCGACACCAGCCATGATTGGTGGCGTTTGGGCCGGTTCGTCCACGCCGGCGGGATTGGATCAGGGGACATCGTGCAAAACTGCTTCGCCTATCACCTGACACCGGCCGGAATGATGTTTGAAAGCGGGGCGCGGGCTGTCGGAGCAACCGTCATTCCCGCCGGCACCGGCCAAACTGACTTGCAGGTTCGCGCCGCGTTTGATCTGGGCGCGACAGCCTATGCAGGTACGCCCGACTACCTGAAGGTCATATTGGACAAGGCCACCGAGCAGAACGTCTCTTTGTCGATCACCAGAGCTGCCGTCTCGGGCGGCGCCCTCTTCCCGTCTCTGCGCGCTGAGTATGCCGACCGGGGGATCGCCTGTCTTCAATGCTACGCGACCGCGGATCTTGGTCTCATCGCCTATGAAAGCGAAGCCGTCGACGGAATGATCGTCGACGAAGGTGTGATCGTCGAGATCGTGACACCCGGCACCGGCACGCCGGTCGTTGAAGGCGAGGTGGGCGAGGTCGTCGTGACCTCCCTGAACCCAGACTATCCGTTGGTCCGGTTTGCTACTGGCGATCTGTCTGCAGTGTTGCCGGGCGAGAGCCCGTGCGGACGGACCAACATGCGGATCAAGGGGTGGATGGGCCGCGCTGACCAGACCACCAAGATCAAGGGAATGTTCGTGCGGCCCGAACAGGTTGCCGACTTCGTTGCGCGCCATTCAGAGATTGTGCGCGCACGAGTGATTGCCACCCGAGACGGCGAGCAGGATGTGATGACCGTTCGGGTAGAAGCAGATGGGGGCGACACCAGTGCGTTTGCCGCTTCGGTTCGCGATGTGATGAAGCTCTCGGGCCAAGTCGAGGTGCACGCCCCTGGCACGCTGCCCCGCGACGGAAAGGTGATCGACGATCAGAGGAGCTACGATTGAGGTCTGAGCGGAAACCTGCCCACCCGGCGCTCCGCACGGGATCGTAACTCCCGCGTCGCCATCGCGCGCACGATTATGACGCAGGGCAAGCCGTGGTACGTTGCGAGTTGTCACCAGAAGGAGGCCAAGATGCGTTTCCCGTCCGTTTTGATCACCCTGTCATGCCTTGCGACGCCCGCCCTTTCTGATCGGGCGCTTCTGATCGGTGTCGATAACAGCGTCGCCGTAGCCAACGCCTTGCGGGTCGCTGGGTTCGACACCGTCACCGCAACAAGTGACAACGCCGACGCAATGCGCTCCGCGCTATCCGCATTTCTGATTGCGGCCGAACCGGGCGAGCGGCGCATACTCTTTCTTGCTGGCCCGACCGCCCACGACGGTCGGGCGACCTGGTTGTTGCAAACCGAGGATCGTGGCCAAACAGACCGCGCCACCGTCGATGGCGTAGGTCTTTCGCTCGACGCTGTCCTCGCAACGGCGGCTGAGGCGCCTGGATCCGCGCTCGTCGCTGTTGGCTTGCCAGAGGTCGGGGACCCGATCCTGAGCGAGGGCCTCGAGATTGGTTTTGCCAACCCCGAAATCCCTCAAGGCGTGACTCTGATCCATGGGCCCGAAGCGGACATCGAAGCCATCGTATCGGGCCCGGCAATCACGCCCGGCGCCTCTTTGAATCAGGCGCTCGGCGCCCTTGATGCGGTTTCCGCGAGAGGCTTTCTGCCGCCAAGCTTCTCTCTATTGCCCGATGGGATGGTGCCGCAACCCGTCGCCGACAGCAGAGCTGGAGCGTTGGAGGCTTGGCGGCTGGCTGCGGCTGAGGACAGCGTTGCCGCGTATCGCCGCTATTTGCTGAATTTCCCGGACGGGCCCAACGCCAGCGACGCTCGCGCTGCGATTGAAGCGATTGAGGCCGAGCCCAATCGTGCAGCTCGGTTGGCGGAGGGAGCCCTCGAACTTGACCGGGAGGCCCGTCGACGCGTGCAAAGCCAGCTCACGCTTCTCGGTTACGAGCCAAGGGGCGTCGATGGCATTTTCGGACCCGGCTCACGCGGTGCAATCGAACGGTTTCAGCGGGCCGAGGGCTTTCAACCAACGACATTTCTGACGCCGGACCAGATCGACAGGCTGGGCCTTAAAGCCACTCAGCGGCAAGCCGAACTCGAGGCCGAAGCAGAACGGCGACGGATCGAGGCTGAGAGACAAGACCGTGCCGTTTGGGATGCCACCGGCACTGCAGGTGACGAAGCCGGCCTGCGCACGTATCTCAGCCGATACCCCGATGGTCTGTTCTCCGAAGAGGCACGAGAACAACTGGACGCCATCGAATCAGAAAAGCGTGCGGCCGCCGAAGCCGCTGACACCGCCGAATGGGAACGCGCGCTTTCCACCGATAATGTCGAGGGCTATCAGGTATATCTCGAGGCTCGACCGGATGGCGTCTTCGCCGCCGAGGCCGAAGCGCGGATCGCGGCGCTAACTGAAGACGCCGAGATCGCCGACGAGCGGGCCGCGGCGCAAGTCTCCGAACAGGAACTCGGCCTGAACTCGGTCACGCGGATGCTGCTGGAGCGACAATTGATCGAAATGGGGCTCGATGCAGGCACAGCGGACGGAAACTTTGATGACGAGACCCGCCGCGCTATCCGGAATTTCCAACGTGACCGCGATCTCGCTCCGACAGGATATCTTTCACAAGACACCGTCGCCCGCCTCATTTCGAGCTTCGGGGACAGCCTTCTACAGAGCTTACGCTAGACTTGCCGATTGAAACGAAACAGAGCCGCCGGACGAAGTCTGGCGGCTCTGCTTTGAGTCAGTCTGGCTTCAGCCCTGGCGGGCCTTGAAGCGGCGCTGCGTCTTGTTGATCACATAAACGCGCCCCTTGCGGCGCACGACGCGACAATCCCGGTGCCGGCTCTTGAGCGAGCGGAGCGAGTTGCGGACCTTCATGGCCTTTCTCCTTCTTCTCCGGCGCTCGTCCGCGCCAGGGTTGCGGGTGCGGCCCTTTGGGCCTGCGAACTGGTGGGCGATACTGGGATCGAACCAGTGACCCCTACGATGTCAACGTAGTGCTCTACCGCTGAGCTAACCGCCCGATCGACAGGTAAACCCGCTTGCGCCCCGTAAGCTGCGCGATGCGCAACAAAAAAGGACGCGGGCAGGTTCCGCGTCGGTGGACTGGGCTATACGCCTGCGGCCCCGGGCTTTCAAGCTGTTTTGCAACCTCCGTAACCTCGCGTCGCGTGACCCTGAAAACCGCTTTTGGTGCCGGGGCGAAACCCGCTATATGAGGACGGTGGAAGGAGATCAGATGACACCAGCGCCCTATCGCCTTGCATCGCCAAAGTCCCGGAACACTGGTGTTATCTTTGCTTCGCCGCACAGCGGTCGAGACTACGGGCTTGAGTTTCTGCATTCCA
Organism: Pseudomonadota bacterium; assembly: GCA_039822045.1. GTDB lineage: Bacteria > Pseudomonadota > Alphaproteobacteria > Rhodobacterales > Rhodobacteraceae > HLUCCA09. The sequence goes on from JBCBMY010000003.1 coordinate 297,573, forward strand.
CCGCGCTCGATGAGAAGGCGATTCGCTCGTCCGAGGACGCATATGTCGACCAGCTGTTTCGCGCTGCTTCGCACCATGGAGCCCCGTTTCTTATGGCGCGCGCGCCTCGTGCTTATGTCGACCTGAACCGGGGCTCCGATGAGCTTGATCCGGGCGTCGTCGAGGGCGTGCGGCACGTGGCGCACAATCCGCGAATCTCAAGCGGGCTTGGAGTTATCCCTCGCGTCGTCGCCAACGGTCGGGCAATCTATCGCGGCAAGATCAGCCGTGCTCAGGCGCAGCGCCGCATCTCAGACGTTTGGCTTCCCTATCACGAAACCCTTCAACGATTGTTGACCGAGGGGCGGCGCGACTTCGGACGGGCAATTCTCGTGGATTGCCATTCTATGCCCCACGAGGCCATCGACTCGATCTCGGCCGGGGGCAAAACTCCCGAGGTCGTCCTCGGCGACCGGTTCGGTGCGGCGTGTGGCCCAGAAATCATCGATCGCATTGAGGCGGCATTCGCCGCAGCCGGATTGCGGGTCGCACGGAACGCGCCCTTTGCCGGGGCCTACATCACACAGCACTATGGCCGCCCGTCGAAGCGGCAGCACGTGGTGCAAGTTGAGATCGACCGGTCGCTCTACATGGACGAACGCCGCATCGAGTTGAACGAGAACTTCGTTGCACTGCAGCGTCTCATGACCGGCGTGATCGCGGAGATCGCAGAAATCGGACGTCCTACCCAGGCTGTACCCATGGCAGCAGAGTAAGCGAGACGAGGCAGCGTCCCCAGAGCAACAATCGCTCAGCGGGCCTGTGGAACGGTCCGAGGCGACCGGCTGGCTGAGGCGCCGGGGCGTCTATTTCCAGGACCGATTGATTGCTTCCCTAGCTGGACCATGGCCGTACGGGCTGCGCCGCGCAAAGCAAACATCACGATTTGCCAAGTGTCGCCACCAATGACCGCAGGAATTCTAGGTTCGCCGCGCCGTGGAATAGGTACATGCATTTGATACCGGCTCTCGATCGCACAAAAGCGGCGCCGCGCGCTTGAGCCCCGACCTCGTCGCTGTTGCGGCTATCAGGGCCGTACGGCATTTGACCTGATGGCGCTGCGCCGCAATTGACTTGGCGTCGGCCGCCTCCGCCTAACGTTAGCCGCGTGCGACCGAAGCCTTGGCCACGGCGGAGACTGAGCGCACAGTTCTCATTGCGTTCTTCTGTGCATCTCCGATCACGATGGCTTCGGGTCGAAGGGTCGAGCGAGAGCCGGGATCGCAAGGGCACCAGCCTGTGTGATCGGTAAGGCCAGCGATATGAGCGATGCGTCCTGCAGCGCGCGGCACAATGAAATTGACGACATCGGCGTAGACTGGGCCCGCATTGGTTTCAATGATCCCGCGGCTTGCGTCGATTCTGTGAACCGTGCCGCCCTCCGACGCCCCGAACCAAGCGATATGGTCCGTAGTCGTGCGCATCGGTCTGGTGCGGCTAAATCGCTGAGCCAGATCTGGGTCGCTACTTCCATTCAGCACAGTAAGCCGCCCACCTGGACGAAGTGCAGTGTGCCCGGCCAACGCCCCAATCCGTGCAAGGACGGCGTCAGGATGGCTTAGAGGTCCGGACGGAACGCGCAAGACGACATGCCCGTCTTCTGGAAGAGCAGATAGCTGGGCTGCGAGTCTGCGGGCATCCCGCGTGTTGCCCCACGCCGCGGGCCAGCGGTGACGTGCGGCTGCATCAAGCCCGGGAATGGGTTCCGGCACCGCCGCCGTTCCTGGCGCAACGAGCAAGCGATCGAAAGCCAGAGCTCGCCCCGAGAAGAGCTCGAGACGGCCCGCACGCCAGTCGACATCAACAACATCGTCCAGCACAACGTCGATATGTGCTGCGCGGAGGTCTTCGAGGTCCAATTCTGTCCTTGGGCGGGAGAACGGAGCGGCCTGCTCTCGTCGCGAGGAAAGCCTCGCAGGGTCGCGCTCAATCAGAAGGATGTCGACAGCCGGCTTGTGCCGCCTCAAGGTGTGTGCCGCGGTCGCCCCTGCGGGGCCACCTCCGATCACGATGGTGCGGCTGCGTGCTCGTGCCGGCCGCGGAGAATTCATGGCGGCAAGACCAATGCTGGCCAAAAGCGCGGAGGAGAAACGGCGGCGGGTCAAAGTGGGCATGTCGCGTCCTTTGGTAGTGGCGTGAAGACTTGAATGCTCATTTCTTTTCAAGGAGTTCGGCGTCAGGATGGATGGGGCGATAAATCTCGACGCGGTCTCCCTCTTTCACTGTTTTTTCGAGTTTGGCCACGGAGCCGAAAATGCCGACCTTGGCCGTTTCAAGATCGATTTCGGGGAATTGCGAGAGCAGCCCGGAACATTCGATCACCTCGCGGATTGAGGCGCCGTCGGGAACAGCGAGGTTGCGCCAGACCTGCATGCTGGGTTTGGCGTAGGCGATGCCAACGTTCATGGCGTGTCCTCCGGGTGGGATTTGGGCGTGAGCACGCCGGCAGCGGTGAACACCCGGGTCTCCGCACTGCCTGCGGCAGGCGCTAGGGCGGCGCTGCGGTGGCGGTCGATCAGGGCCTTGAGCGCGAGGAGGGCACCAAGCGCGATGAAGCCGCCGGGGGGCAGGATCAGCAGCAGAAACCCTGTATAGTCCGGGAACAGCGTCACCTCGAGAAACCCGAAATGCGGCCCCAGAAGAAGTGAAGCGTCGGCAAAGAGCGTGCCAGATCCAATGACCTCTCTCACGGCGCCAAGTGCGACGAGAGCGAGGGTAAAGCCCAAGCCCATCATCAGCCCGTCATATGCCGCAGCGAGCGGTGGCTTCTTGGACGCAAAAGCTTCGGCGCGGCCGAGGATCGCGCAATTCGTCACAATGAGAGGAATGAATAGGCCGAGCACGCGATGAAGGTCATGGGCGAACGCGTTCAACACCATGTCGACCAGCGTGACGAGACTGGCGATGACGAGGACGAAGGCCGGGATGCGGATATCCGGTGTGATGAGGGGGCGCAGCAGTGACACGGCGAGGCCGGAGCCCACCATGACGGCGAGGGTGGCGAGCCCCATGCCGAGCCCGTTGGTCGCCGTGCCGGTGACGGCGAGGAGCGGGCATAGGCCCAGAAGCTGGGCGAAGACGATGTTGTTGTCCCACAGCCCATTGCGCGTGATCGCTTTGTAGTCGGTGGGCATCAGTCGTGCTCCTTCGGGGGCGGCGCGAGGAGCGCGGCCCGGTGACGATCGAAGAGCGACAGACCGCGGTGGACGGTCGCGACGACAGCGCGGGGTGTGATGGTGGCGCCGGAGAATTGGTCGAAGTCCCCGCCGTCGCGCTTGACCCTCCAACCCTCCAGCCCGGGGTCGCTGAGGCTGCGGCCGTCGAAGCTCAGGATCCAATCGCTCTTGGCCGCTTCGATTTTGTCGCCGAGGCCCGGCGTTTCGGCATGGGAGAGGACCCGCACGCCAAGAACGCGCCCGTCCGGCGCGATGCCCATGAGGACCGTGATGCCGCCGGCGTAGCCCTGGCCGATCAGGCTGAACGCAACGGCAGAGACCGCCTCGCCCTGGCGGGCGCGGTGGACGGCGACGGGTCCTTCCAGTGTGTCGTCGAGGGTCAGGATCGTCTTGACGGGGTCATTGTCGTAGAGCGCGTGCGGCAGGACCTGTGAGAGGGAGGCCTGCAGATCCTCCGCCTTACGTTGGGCGATGGCGGCAGCGGTCAACTCGCTCGAGACCGCGAGGAGAAGGGCCGAGACAAGGGCGAAAAGCGCCAGGAGCAGGCCCGGCAAAAGGGCGCTGGCGCGGAGCCGCTCGCGGAGGGGAGCCGCAGTAGGTGCGGTGCCCTGGGAGTTCGTCATTCCGCGCCCTCCAGATCGAGCGGCCGACCGCTGCGGGTGCGCCCGAAGATGCGCGGTCGGACATAGGCGTCGATGAGCGGAGTGCAGGCGTTGGCAAGCAATACGGCAAAGGCCACGCCTTCGGGGAAGGCCCCCCATGTTCGAATGACGAAGATCAGCGTGCCGATTATGAGCCCCGAGATCAGTTTGCCCACCCAGGTGATCGGCGAGGTGACGTAGTCCGTCGCGATAAAGAAGGCGCAGAGCATGAGCGCACCGGAGGCGAGATGAACTTGTGGCGGGACGAAGTGATCTGGCGCGATGAGGTGGGTGAGGGCGGCAAGGCCTGCCACGGAGCCGAGAACAGCAAGGGGCACAACGGCGGGAATGATACGCAAGAGCACCAGACAAATGCCGCCGCCAAGAAGCAGCGCGGCGTTGGTTTCGCCGAGGCTGCCTGCCACGTTGCCCAAAAAGAGCGTTTCGATTGGCGGTGTCTGGGCGAGGATCTCCGATACGCCACGGCCGGCGTCGAGCCCACTCTGAATGGTGCCAAGGACGGAAGCGGAACTCATGGCGTCAAATGCGGTCGCGGCGCCGAAGGTGATCGCGAGAGAAGCGACGAAGTCCGGCGCGCCTGAGCTGCCAAGGGGCAGAGGATCGACCCACATCGTCAGTTGCACGGGCACGGCGACCAACAGCATCGCCCGGGCAGCCATGGCGGGGTTGAAAAGGTTCTGCCCGAGCCCGCCAAAGACATGCTTGCCCAGCACAATTGCAATCCCACCGCCAAGGAAGCCGACCCACCATGGCGCCCAAGGCGGCAGCGTCATCGCGACGAGCCAGCCGGTCAGCAGCGCCGACCCGTCGGTGGCGAACGGCAGGATTGGGCGGCGGGCCAGGGCAAGGCAGAGGATTTCAAAGGTGAAGGCCGAGACGATTGTCACGGTGAAAAGGAGAATCGCGGGCCAGCCGAATTGGTAGAGGCCAAAGAGTGTCGCCGGCGACAGGCACACCATGACAGCGAGCATTGTTCGCGACACGGTGAACATTGAATGGCAGTGGGGTGCCGGGGCGAGGGTGGGCGATTTTACCGTCATGATACCGCCTCGCTGTCCACCTTCCCGGGCGGTCGGGCTTCGACGGATTGCTCGGCTGCCGCTTTCTCTGCGGCCGCACGCTTCTTCTTTGCGGCCATCTCGGCTTTGCGCTTGGCCATGGCCTCGCGCTTGGCCTTGGAAATAGCGGCTTCGCGGGCCTTGCGCGCCTCGGCGAGGCGTTTGGTTTCTTCCTGCCGGTGCTTCTCGCTTTGGCGCTGGGCGAGTTTGCCCTTGGCATAGTTGAAGCTCTGAACAAGCGGGATCGAGGCCGGGCAGATGAACGAACACGAGCCGCAGGCGATGCAGTCCAGAAGTCCAACCTTCTCGGCCCCCTCCAGGTCACCGGCCTGAATGCGCGCGTTGAGCTCCAGCGGAGTGAGGCCGACCGGGCAAGCTTGAACGCAGGAGCCGCACCGAATGCAGGGCATCGAAAGGTCGCTCGCCGTTTCGGCCGCGGTGAGCGCGAGGACACCGTTGGTGCCCTTCACCACAGGGACACGCAGGTTCTCGATGGGTTGGCCCATCATCGGTCCGCCGAGCACTAAACGCTTGGCCGGTCGTGCAAACCCGCCACAATGGTCCAGGATGTCGGCTACCGGCGTACCGATCAGGACGCGGACATTCGCGGGCCGCTTGATGGCACGGCCCGAGACGGTGACGACGCGCGATAGGAGCGGCTCTCCGTAGCGCACAGCCAGGTGAACGGCGTATGCGGTGGCCGCATTGTGGACGACGATACCCATCTCGGCGGTCAGTGCGCGTGCCGGTGTCTCCTTGCCCGTGAGTGCCTGAACGAGGTGCTTTTCGGACCCCATCGGGTAGCGCGTGGGAACGACGACGAGCCGGCCCATCTCCCCGAGCTGCGCCATCTTGTGGCGCATGGTCGAGATGGCCTTGGGTTTGTTGGATTCGATGGCGATCAGGGCCCGGCGAACCCCGAGCGCGCTGGCCATGATCGCGATCCCGTCCGTCACCTCCTCGGCGTGCTCCTGAAGGAGACGGTCGTCACATGTCAGATACGGCTCGCATTCGGCGGCGTTGATGACGAGTGTGTCGAGATCGTACTTCTCACGGAGGCCCAGCTTGACGGCCGACGGGAAGGTCGCGCCGCCCATGCCGACGATGCCGGCCTCGCGCACCTGCGCAGAAATCTCGTCGGAGCTTACATCCTCGGGATGAAGCCGCGAAAGGCGAGGGCCCCAGCGATCCTCACCATCGGGCCGGATCGTAATTGTTGGTACAGGAAGGCCTGACGGATGGGGTGCCGCAAAGTGGCCCACGGCGAGGACGCGGCCTGAGGTGGGCGCATGCACGTTGGCAGAGATCGGGCCCCGAGCGCGGCCGACGAGCTGACCCTTGAGCACCAGATCGTCGCGGACCACCACGGGCTCGGCGGGCGCGCCGATATGTTGCTGTAGTGGCACGCGCAGAAGTGTCGGGATCGGCATCCGCTCGATGGGGGAGTTCGATGCGAGGAATTTCTGGCCGAGCGGATGGACGCCGCCCCGCAGCGCGAAGAGGCGGGCCGGATCGCGCAGCAGATCAAGCAACGACCGTCTCACGACAATCTCCCCATGACGGGCGCGCCGAAGCGCTGCTCGGGTTTGCCCCAATGCCAGGTGCGCAAGGTGATGGGTTTGGAGCGCAGGATGATGGCCTCCGTCGGGCAGACCTCGACACAAGCGTCACAGCCGATGCAGGCATCGGTCACAACGGTGTGGATCTGCTTCGAGGCGCCGACGATGGCGTCCGTCGGGCAGCGCTTGAAGCATTTCGTACAGCCGGTGCAATGGTCCTCGAAGATGAAGGCGACGAGGGGAAGGGCCTCGTCCATCGTGGCTGTCCCAGCGTCGGGATCCGCCCCCGTGATCTCAGCCAGTTTGAGAACCGTTTCCCGCCCGCCCGGAGGGCAGAGTGTGACGGGGGCCGCGCCATCTGCCAGCGCCTCTGCCGCGGCCCGGCAACCAGGGAAACTGCACTGACCGCAATTCGTACCGGGCAGCACATCCTCGATCTCGTCCACAACCGGCGGCATCTCCACATGGAACCGGCGCGCCGCCGCCCCGAGGAGCAGGCCGAGGCCCAAGCCCAGGGCGGACATTGAGGCGACGGCGGTGATCATGGGGCGGGCTCCTTGAGGGTTGGGTTCAGTTTGGGACGAGGCCGGCAAAGCCCATGAACGCCATCGACAGTAGACCCGCGGCGATGAAGGCAATGGGAGTGCCGGCGAAGACGGCGGGCACGGCGACCTGGGCGAGGCGTTCTCGCATTCCCGCGAAGATGGCGAGGACGAGAGTGAAGCCGAGAGCCGAGCCGAAGCCATAGAGCAGGCTCTCGGCAAAGCTGTGCTCGGCCTGGATGTTGAGGAGCGCAACGCCGAGAACGGCGCAATTCGTGGTGATGAGGGGCAGGTAGATCCCAAGAGCGCGGTAGAGCCCGGGTGAAACCTTGCGCAGAACGGTCTCGGTGAATTGAACGATGGCGGCGATCACGAGGATGAAGGCAAGGATGCGGAGGTATCCGAGACCCAGAGGGATCAGGATCAGCGTCTCGACGATCCAGCTCGATGCTGCGGCGAGTGTCAGCACGAAGGTTGTCGCCAGCCCCATGCCGACGGCGGCGTCGATCTTGCGAGAGACACCCATAAAGGGGCAAAGGCCCAGGAACTTCACCAGCACCACATTGTTGACCAGCGCCGTGCCGAGGAGAATGAGCGCGAAGTCTTCCATCGGGTGTCAGGCCTCCAAGTGGCGTTGGTGTTGGGATGCCGGGGCAGGTGAGCCTTGGGCAGGTCGCGTCACGAGACGTTTAGCAAGAACCGTGCCAAGTCCTGGGGGCGAAATCCCAGCACATTAGATTGTGGGGCTTGCCAGAGGCCTGACCGGACCGGGAAGCCTGGGTCATCGCGGCACGGAGACGTGCGTGTCGGCCGTGTTGTGGGGTTGCCGACAAATTGTCGGATCGGCGCACGCGGGGCCCGGCAGATCCGGGCGGAGCCGGCTTGGCACGTTTCCTGCTGAGAATCTCTTGTACGTTCTAAGCCCCGGAGATCCGCACCCCGTGCCCGATGCTCTTCCCCCCGCAACGAGTTCGCCCCGTCCGCGCGGCGGGTTGGCTGACGAGGGTCCTGTCAGGGTGGACGACGGCGTCGACTGGATCGGCGCGCTCGACCGCGACCTCAGAAGCTTCGACGTGATCCTCAAGTCGGCCAACGGCACGAGCGACATTTCCTATGCCGTCCGCGGCAGCGCTGGTCTCGCCGTCGTTGATACGGTCAAGCAAGAGTTCGCGGACGTCTTCTTCCGCAATCTTGAGCAACTGGCGGCCGATGAGGAAATTACCGCGCTCGTCCTCAACCATCTGGAGCCTGAGCACACGGGCGCGGTGCCGGCGTTGCTGCCCCTTGTGTCCATTGCGACGGTCTGTGTCTCGCTGTGTGGGCTCCAGGTGTTGGGCGGGCTCCTGAAGGACGAGTTTGAACGCTTCGACCTTCGTCCCTTGAAAACAGGCGATACGTTGTCCCTGGGCAACCGTACGCTAGAGCTTTTGATCACGCCCTACGTCTACTGGCCGGAGACGCAATGCACCTATCCGGAGGGGGCCGGGCTTCTCTTCACCTGCGATCTGCTGGGCTGCCATTTCTGCGACGCGCGGCTCTCCAACGACCGCGTGGGCGACTTCCGGTTCTCGCTTGAGTACTGGTTCGCGCGCATCATGCGCCCGTGTAAGCCATATGTGACGGGTGCATTTGATCTCATGGACCCGCTTGAGATCGACATGATCGCGCCAGACCACGGCCCGGTGCTGCGCGCCCATCCCGACCGCTACATCGAGCATTATCGTCGGCTTGTCACGTCGCGGTTGGCAAGCGAGGCGGGGGCGGAGAAGTCGCTCCTGATCTACTTTGACAGCGCCTATGGGGCCACGGCCGAGATGGCCCAGGCCGTCTATGGGGGTGCATCGGATGACGAGGGCTTCCGCCCGTCGCTCATTGACGTCTATGAAGGTGAACTCACTCCCTTCGTCGATCTGATCGAGAGGGCGGATGCGCTGGTCCTCGGAACGACGACATCCAACGGCGATGCCGTGCGCACGGTGTGGGACCTGCTTGCGAGCATTGTAGACATCGACACCAAGGGCAAGCTCGCGGCAGCTATTGGCTCCTGCGTTTGGACGGGTGAGGCAGTGCCCATGGCTCAAGCCCGGCTTCGAGGACTGACGATGCGCGTTCCCGAAGATGAGATCCGCGTCAAGCTGTGCCCAACCAAAGCCGAGATTGAGGCCTGCCGCGCGCTCGGTCGTCGCCGCGCCGGGCATCTGACCGGTGCAATCGCCCTGCGCGAGATCGATCTCGCCGACCTCACCGCATCGTGACACCCACCTGGAAGGAGCGCCCCATGACCAAGGCAAAACTGACCTTCACGGACGTCGCCCTAACGGTGAACGTGCCCGCCGGCACCTGTATCATCGAGATTTCCGAGAAGATCGGCTCCGGCATCACCTATGGCTGCCGCGAGGGCGAATGCGGCACCTGCATCACGCATATCATCGAGGGCGCCGACCACCTGTCGGAGCCCTCCGCGCTCGAAACCCGTGTGCTCAAGGAAAACTACGCCGGCCACAAGGACCGCCTGGCCTGCCAGTGCCAGGTGCTCGGCGGCGACGTCAAGGTGCGCCCGGCCTGACCGGCGCGTCCCACAACCTTCTCCCCCCAAAAGGACTTCTGCCATGGCCATGTTCATCGCCTCCGATCTCTGCACCGCATGCGGCGATTGCGAGCCCGTCTGCCCGACCGGCGCCATCGTTCCCAGAAAGGGCGTGTTCTCCATAGGCGCCAGCACCTGCACCGAATGCGAGCCCGACCACGACATGCCGCAATGCCTTGAGGTGTGTATGGAGGATGGTTGCATCATCCCCGCTGAGGCGTGAGGCTGCCCATGACCCTGGGAGAAGATCTCTGCACCGCACCTGACCGGCGGGCCTTAACCGAGACGCTGCGCGTCGCGGCCGTTGAGGGTGACCAGGTGCATCTGGTGGGCGACCGCGCGGCTGGATGCCGGAGTTGCGCTGCCCGAGCGGGTTGTGGGGCGGGCGCACTGACGGAGGTGATCGGAGGGCAACTTCGCGTGTCCGTTCCTTTGACTTTGCCCGTGAGTGTCGGGGATGAGGTCGCGGTGGCACTACCAGGTGCCACGTTTCTTGGCGCAGCCGCGTTGACCTACCTTCTGCCGCCTGCGGCCCTGGCCCTGACGGCGGGGATCGGCGCAGGTCTTGGCTGGTCAGATATCGTCACCGCGGCTCTTTGCCTGCCTGTGTTCGCGTTGACGCTCTTGCCGATTGTCCGGGCGGAGCGGCGGGGTCGGGTAGCGGCCGAACTCTCTATCCTTGGCGTAGCGCGCCGGGCAGGCGGGGCCGTTCCGTGAAGGCTCGGTTGGCCCTCGTCGGCGCTCTTGTGGTGCTCCTCGTGGGCGGCGCACTTCGCGGGCGGGAAATGCCCGAGCACCGAGAGACCCTCTACGTGTTTGGGACGCTTGTAGAGGTCGTCATCCGTGGCGAGCCTGAGGAGAGGGCTAGGGCCGCCGTCTCGGAGGTTGGGCTGCATTTTCAGCGCGTTCATGAGGACTGGCACGCCTGGCGGCCCGGCGCGCTGGGAACACTCAACCACGCTATCTCGGAAGGCCGCGTCCACAGGGTTGATCCGGGCCTGCTGGATGTTCTGCGCCGGGGGCAGCGCCTAGCCTGCGAAAGCGGCGGGCTATTCGAGCCGGCTATCGGCGCGCTTGTGGGGCTCTGGGGATTTCACGCCGATACCGCTCCAGAAGGTGCGCCCCCGTCTGAGACCGAGATTGCAGGGCTACTGGTGAAGCGCCCGCGCATGGCTGATCTGCATCTCGCCCATGAATCGGTCTCGTCACACAACCCTGCGGTGCAACTCGATCTGGGCGGCTTCGCCAAGGGCGCAGCACTCGATCGGGCGGCAGACTTGCTCGCTGCGCGTGGGATCGAGAACGCCGTCCTGAATGCGGGTGGGGACGTCAACGTAATCGGACGCCACGGCGCACGCGCGTGGCGGGTGGCGATCCGCGATCCGTTTGGCTGGGAGGCGGTGGCGGCGCTGTCGTTGCAACCCGGCGAGGTGCTCTACACGTCCGGGAACTACGAACGGTTCTTCGAGCATGCGGGCCGGCGCTTCGCCCATATCCTCGACCCTCGGACCGGCCGCCCCGTGGGCGAGATCGTCTCCGCCTCTGTCCTCGCGCGGGAAGGAGCTCTTGCGGATGCAGCGGCCACGGCGCTGGCCGTCGCAGGGCCTGGGCATTGGGTCGAGACCGCCGCTGCGATGGGCATCGAATCCGCCATGATCATTGGCCAAGACGGGCAGATGCAGGCCACGCCGGCCATGGCCGCACGGTTGGAGCCGGTGTCGGGCCAAGGGCAGGTCGCTGCCCGGGTCGTCGACCTGCCCGTTGCGGGCGCCGTTCCGTCGCACGACTGCTCCGCCTTCTGAGCCAGCAAGGGCCCGTCTTGGCACGGCCCGTGCTGAGCAAGGGGTAGCGGCCGCAGAGCCAGACGACCTCCCAAGGCGGCCCGACATGCCCGTCCGTCACAGCCAATCTAGCAAAGGCACCGACCCATGGCCGACATCGCGTTCAGATCGCTCGTCATGCAGCGGGACAAAACCATCTACGCAGTGATTGGCAACACCAAGACCACTCTTGCGCATTCCGATGAGCACCAGATCTCGACCCCTTCTGAGTGCCTTGACGGCAGATGGGGATTGCGTCGGATCGAGGTGACGGTGCTCGACGACAAGACGCCCATGGGCATGTCGCTCACCGAGAAGGAAAATGCCCGGCTGAAGGTGCTTCTGGTCCTTACAGATGCCGAGATCGAGGAGGCAGAGAACAGCGATCTGCCGCCGCGCCTCCGCCTCGCTTGCCATTTGATCGCGCGCAGCGAAGACGTGCGGGTGTCCTTCACCGGAACACGCGGCGGCTCCGCCTGATCCACTTCTCCACAAAAGGACTGATTGTATGAAATCCAACACGCGCCTGCCGAACGTCACCTTTCACACTCGTGTTCGCGATGAGAGCATCGAGGGGCCCAACCCGTTCCGCTGGGAAGACAAGACGACGGCCGATTACTTTGCCGGCAAGCGCGTGATTCTCTTCGCGCTTCCCGGTGCCTTCACACCCACTTGCTCGACCTACCAGCTCCCTGGCTTCGAGATGAATGTCGAGAACTTCGCCGCCCAAGGGATCGACGCGATCTACTGCCTCTCGGTCAACGACGCTTTCACCATGAACAAATGGGCCGAGGCCCAGGGCATCCAACAGATCGGCATGATCCCTGACGGGTCGGGCGAGTTCACCCGCCGCATGGGCATGCTCGTCCGCAAGGACAATCTCGGCTTCGGCCTCCGCTCCTGGCGCTACGCGGCAATCGTCAATGACGGCGCCGTCGAGGCCTGGTTCGAGGAGCCGGGCCTCATGGACAACTGCCCTGACGACCCCTACGGCGTCTCGAGCCCCGAAAGCCTCCTGGCCTATCTCACCCAAGCCGTCGCCGCCGAGTAACACCCTGTCAACTCGTTGCCTCGTTATCCCGCCCCGCCAGGTTTGGCGGGGCATTTCCTTTGTCGGATATCGATCTGTTCGATTTCCGACCGCTGTGCACGGCCATGGCGCCCCCAACCAACCGCACACCGTCGGATCTCTTGGGGTTTTTCTTTACAGGGCAGGTGCTTAGCTGACGGACCGCCCACTTGGCACGCTTCATGCTCGTCGCTTTGAAGCGACCGCCCGGAAACAAGCCGGGCCAACGCCGCAGAACAAACACGACAGATAGGACCGAGAGCACATGGCCAAGATTGGGATCTTCTTTGGAACGGACACCGGCAACACCCGCAAGATCGCCAAGCAGATCAAGCGCCAGTTCGACGATGACCTGATGTCCAAGCCGCTCAACGTGAACCGCACCGAGGTCGCGGACTTCATGAGCTACGATTATCTGATTCTGGGCACGCCGACCCTCGGCGACGGCCTACTGCCCGGGCTCAGCGCTGATGCCGAGAACGAAAGTTGGGAGGAGTTTCTGCCAAAGCTCGAAGATGAGAGCTTCGAGGGCAAGACGATCGCGATCTTCGGCCTTGGCGATCAGATCACCTATCCGCTTGAATTCATCAACGCCGTCTACTTCCTCCATGAGTTCTTTGAGGAGCGCGGGGCAAAGATGGTCGGCTACTGGCCCACCGAAGGCTACGGGTTCGAGGACTCGCTCGCCGTCGACGGCGATCACTTCCTCGGGCTGGCGCTCGACCTCGATAACGAGGCGATGCTGACGGAGGAGCGGCTGGCCGGGTGGCTCGCCAGCATTGCCAACGATTTCGGTCTGCCCTTGGGCGCCGAGGCCACACCGGCCTAAGGCAGGGGAGCGATGCGCACCGGGTGCCGCTACGAGCCGTTCTTTGAAAACAACGTCTGCAGCATGTCCAAGTGCAGCGGCTGAGGAAATGACAGGCCGACGCTCGGCGTGGTGTCTCTGACCTCTACGCGGTCCCAGTTTGATGCGCTGACAGTCTCGTTGCGGCAGTCCCAATCCGAGATGGTCGCGCGAGACGCGGCCAACTTCCCGCATCCCGCCACCTCCGTGCACTAAGGCGCTGCCAAAGCGGCAGCCCGACCCCTTGCACCCATCCCAATGCGGCGCTCGACACGCGCCGCATTGGCCTCTGGCAAAGGCAAGATCCTGTCCCGCCTTTACGACAAAAACGAACGCCAAAATGCCGCTTCCCCGCGCAGCAGGCGTCCAGAGCGTGCCCCGCGCCGCTCGCAATGCCACACTTGGCGCTTAGCGACGTCTAGTGGCGCAATTCTCTGACATAGAGATGGTCGGGATAGTCGTAGCCCGCGAGTACGAGATCGCCCTTCTTGATCATACCGGCTTTCTCTAGGACGCGGACGGACGGGTTGTTGTGCGGGTCCACGATCGCAACGATCCTGTGCGCGCGTGTCATGCCTTCGGCCGCGTCGATCATCCCCAGAACAGCTTCCGTTGCATAGCCCCGACCCCAGGCATGTTTTGCCAACCGGACCCCCAGTTCTGCGTCCCCCGTTCCCACTCTGCCCACATCGTTGGACAGGCTGATGTAGCCAATGATCCGTCCATCCCTTTTGCCCTCGATGGCAAGCACGCCAAGCGACCAATCCGATCTCTCTGAGACGACGGCATTCTCAAACCAAACCGCTTGATCCGTTTCGCTCAGTGGGCCCCGATCACTGAAATGCATGACATCCGGATCGCCCAGTATCGCGCCTACAAACGGCCGATCGTCCGTTCGCCAGCGCCGGAGGAGCAATCGGTGTGTTTCAATCATGCGTTGCCCGAGCCCACTCACGACGGCACATCCACCTTGCCCCCTTCTACAAGGGCGAGCCTGACGTTCAAACGTAGTTTGGGCCGGACAACGGCCACCGTGCCCTTGGCCCCGCTGCGGTCCGCCGATGCCGGTTTTGTCGCATTGGCTCCAATTGTCGGGTTTCCCGTAAGCACCTGAAAAGGCGTGATTTTGCCCGGACCCAGGGCTGGCATGGTTCCTGCTGAGGAACAAGGGAGAGCGGTCGTGGGCCGTCTCGTAGAACCTCGGATGTCAGATCAAAGGAACCAGACATGAGCGACCTTCGTCAGATTGCCTTCTACGGCAAAGGGGGGATCGGCAAGTCGACCACCTCGCAGAACACCCTCGCCGCCCTCGTGGAATTGAACCAGAAGATCCTGATCGTGGGCTGTGACCCCAAGGCGGACTCCACGCGCCTGATCCTCAACTCCAAGGCCCAGGACACCGTGCTGCACATGGCCGCCGAGATGGGCTCGGTCGAAGATCTCGAGCTCGAGGACGTGCTCAAGATCGGCTACAAAGACATCAAGTGCGTAGAATCCGGTGGCCCGGAGCCTGGGGTTGGCTGTGCCGGCCGCGGCGTGATCACGGCCATCAACTTCCTTGAGGAAAATGGTGCCTATGACGACGTGGACTATGTGTCCTACGACGTTCTCGGCGACGTTGTCTGCGGCGGCTTCGCCATGCCGATCCGCGAAAACAAAGCGCAGGAAATCTACATCGTGATGTCGGGTGAGATGATGGCGCTCTATGCTGCCAACAACATCTCCAAGGGCATTCTGAAGTACGCCAATTCGGGCGGCGTGCGCCTCGGCGGCCTGATCTGTAACGAGCGTCAGACGGACAAGGAGCTGGAACTGGCCGAGGCCATGGCCTCCAAGCTCGGCTCCAAGCTGATCCACTTCGTACCGCGCGACAACATCGTGCAGCACGCTGAGCTGCGCCGTCAGACCGTTCTGCAATATGCGCCGGACAGCAAGCAGGCCGAGGAATACCGCCAGCTCGCCCAGAAGATCCACGCCAACTCGGGCAAGGGTGTCATCCCCACGCCGGTCACGATGGACGAGCTGGAAGAGATGCTGATGGAGTTTGGCATCATGCAGTCCGAGGAAGAGCGCGAAGCCCTGATCGCGGCCTCTGACGCCGAAATGGCCGCCGGCTAAGCCCGCACGAATGAAAGCGGGGGCCGGCACGCCTGGCCCCCAATTCCCCCAGCCACGTGAGAAGGAGCCAAAAGGATGGCCAAAGATCACACCAGCGGGCCGGAAGACTACGAGAGCCTCATCGAGGAAGTACTCGAAGCCTACCCCGCGAAAGCCAAAAAGCGCCGCGCCAAGCACCTGACCGTGTCGAAGCAGACGGATGAAGAGCCCGATGCCACAACGGGTATCGCGTCGAAATGCGACACGCAGAAATCCAACGTCAAATCGGTGCCGGGCGTCATGACGATCCGCGGCTGTGCCTATGCGGGCTCGAAGGGCGTGGTCTGGGGACCGGTCAAGGACATGGTCCACATCTCCCACGGCCCCGTCGGCTGCGGGCATTACAGCTGGTCGCAGCGCCGGAATTACTACATCGGTAAGACCGGCGTCGACAGCTTCGTGACCATGCAGTTCACGACCGATTTCCAGGAAAAGGACATCGTGTTTGGCGGCGACAAAAAGCTCGCCAAAACGATCGACGAGATCGAGACCCTGTTCCCGCTAAACAACGGCACGACGATCCAGTCGGAATGCCCGATCGGACTGATCGGCGACGACATCGAGGCCGTGGCCCGCGAGAAGAACAAGGAATACGACAAGACGATGGTGCCCGTCCGGTGTGAGGGCTTCCGGGGTGTGTCGCAGTCCCTGGGCCACCATATCGCGAACGACGCGGTGCGCGACTGGGTGTTCGAAAAGGGCGAAGGTGCTGGTGCCGGCTATGAGACGGGACCCTACGACGTCAACGTCATCGGCGACTACAACATCGGTGGCGATGCCTGGGCCTCGCGCATCCTGCTCGAAGAGATGGGCCTGAACGTTGTCGGCAACTGGTCCGGCGATGCGACGCTGGCCGAGATCGAGCGGGCGCCCAAGGCGAAGCTGAACCTCATCCACTGCTACCGGTCGATGAACTACATCTGCCGCTACATGGAAGAGAAATACGGCATCGGCTGGATGGAGTATAACTTCTTCGGCCCGACCCAGATCGCGGCGTCCCTCCGCGCCATCGCGAAGAACTTTGACGCCACGATCCAGGAGAATGCCGAGAAGGTCATCGCCAAGTACCAGCCGCTCGTCGACGATGTGCTGGCGAAGTTCCGCCCGCGTCTCGAGGGCAAGTCGGTGATGCTCTACGTGGGCGGCCTGCGTCCGCGCCACGTCGTCACCGCCTATGACGATCTGGGCATGGTGATCGCCGGGACGGGCTACGAGTTTGGCCATAGCGACGATTACAAGCGCACCGGCCATTACGTAAAGGACGGCACGCTGATCTACGACGACGTCACCGGCTATGAGCTGGAGAAGTTCATCGAAAAGATCCGCCCCGACCTCGTCGGCTCCGGGATCAAGGAAAAGTACCCGGTGCAGAAGATGGGCATCCCGTTCCGCCAGATGCACAGCTGGGATTATTCCGGCCCGTACCATGGCTATGACGGCTTCGCAATTTTCGCCCGCGACATGGATCTGGCGATCAACAACCCGGTCTGGGGCCTCTACGACGCGCCCTGGGAGAGCCCCGCCGCCATCGCGGCTGAGTGACATCGATCCCGGAGGGCGCGTCCCGCGCCCTCCACCTCCCCCACCTCATCCTAGCAGGCGCGTCTCGGAATGCGGACGGCCAACGGAAGGATAGACAGATGCCCCAATCGGCAGACAAGGTGCTCGACCACGCACCGCTCTTTCAGCAGCCCGAATATCAGGAGATGCTGAAGAACAAGAAGGTCCAGTTCGAATGCGGCCATCCCGACGAGATGGTCAAGGAAATCGGCGACTGGACGAAGTCGTGGGAATACCGCGAAAAGAACCTCGCCCGGGAAGCCCTAACGGTTAACCCCGCCAAGGCGTGCCAGCCGCTGGGCGCAGTGTTCGCGACCGCCGGCTATGAGCAGACGATGAGCTTCGTCCATGGGAGCCAAGGCTGCGTCGCCTATTACCGCTCGCATCTGAGCCGCCACTTCAAGGAGCCGGCCTCCTGCGTCTCTTCCTCCATGACGGAAGACGCAGCCGTGTTCGGCGGGCTCGTCAACATGGTGGACGGGCTGGCCAACACCAAGGCGCTCTACGATCCCAAGATGATCGCCGTCTCGACCACCTGCATGGCCGAGGTGATCGGGGACGACCTCAACTCCTTCATCCTGCAAGCCAAGGACAAGGGCTCCGTCGAGGCGGATTTCCCCGTGCCCTTCGCCCATACGCCGGCCTTCGTGGGCTCCCATGTCGACGGTTATGACAACATGCAGAAGGGGATCCTCAGCCAC
Organism: Pseudomonadota bacterium; assembly: GCA_039822045.1. GTDB lineage: Bacteria > Pseudomonadota > Alphaproteobacteria > Rhodobacterales > Rhodobacteraceae > HLUCCA09. The sequence goes on from JBCBMY010000003.1 coordinate 315,350, forward strand.
TTCTGGGAGGGTCAGCAGCGCACCGAGACCGACAAGATCAACATCATCCCGGGCTTCGATGGCTTCGCCGTCGCCAACAACCGCGAAATCAAGCGGATGCTGGACGAGATGGGCGTCGACTTCACCTTCCTCTCGGACGTGTCGGACGTCTACGACACGCCGTCGGATGGCGAGTTCCGGATGTATGCCGGCGGCACCACGCTCGAGGACGCCAAGGACGCGCTCAACGCCAAGGCCACGATCTCCATGCAGGAATACTGCACGCCAAAAACGCTGGACTACATCGCCGGCAAGGGCCAGGAGACCGAAGCGCTTCACTACCCCATGGGCATCCAGGGCACCGATGAGTTCCTGATGACGGTGAGCCGGCTCACCGGCAAGGCGATCCCCGAGAGCCTCCGTCTGGAGCGGGGCCGCCTCGTCGACGCCCTGGCCGACAGCCAGGCGCATCTCCACGGCAAGACCTACGCGATCTACGGCGATCCGGACTTTGTCTACGCCATGGCGCGGTTTGTCATGGAGATGGGTGGCGAGCCGATCCATTGCCTCGCCACCAATGGCGGCAAGGATTGGGCGGCCAAGATGGAAGAGCTTCTGGCCTCCTCGCCCTTCGGCAAGAACGGTCAGGTTTGGGCCAAAAAGGACCTCTGGCACATGCGCTCGCTCCTGACGACGGAGCCCGTGGACATGCTGATCGGCAATTCCTACGGCAAGTATCTGGAGCGCGACACGGGCACGCCCCTCATCCGCCTGATGTTCCCGATCTTCGACCGTCACCACCACCACCGCTTCCCCACCTGGGGCTATCAGGGCGGCCTGACGGTGCTGGTGAAGCTTCTCGACACGATCTTCGACAGGCTCGATGACGAGACCATCGCAGCCGGCGAGACCGACTACAGCTTCGATCTCACCCGCTAAGGGACGCTCGGGGGCCCACCCTCTCCTGTCATCTTCGGTGGGCCCCATGGGCAAGACGGCCGGCTGCTTTCCCCCGAAGCTGCCGGCCACGTTCGTTTCAGGCACTGAGCCTCTGATATCAGCGCTCTCCCGCCCGCCCTGACCCTCCGACCGCAGGCGCGCCACCCGTTAAACCCCACCGTGAATTGTTCAGCCGGCCGTGAGTGGGACGTCGCATTCGCGCACCCATTTCAAACCACTCACACCCAAGCCCCTAGAAAAGACGCCATCCCAAATATGCGGGTGGCATCTTTTTTCGGAGGCGAGAATGATTGTAAGAGCATTCAAAATCAGCAGCCTAGCACTCTTTTCAGTGGCACTTGCGGCATCGGCATCCTGGGCGCATGAGGCGTGGATCCTAACGCCACGCGAAATCGAGGCGCTCGCAGAAGCCCCGATCCCGGCGCTTTTTCTCAGCCAGATGTGGCTGCTTGTCGCGGTTGCGCTGTCGGCCGGTGTGGCCCTCGCCGCGCTCTCTGCGGAAGATCGCTTCGGCGCCGAGATCGACACGCGCCTCCGCCCCCTGGCATCGTCCGCCGTGGAGATCGGCCCGACCATCCTGCGCATCTCAACGGGCCTCATGCTCGGCCTGGCCGCCTTGGGCGGGCTGCCGCGGCACGGTGTCGAGCCCTGGACGACCCCCACCTTCCTGGTCCCCGATATGGCGCTCAACCTCGTGCCGGGCTGGGACATCCTCGCGCCCGTGCAATTCGCGCTGGCCCTCTTCCTGATCCTTGGCTTGGCTGTGCGATTATGCGGGGCCGTGTTGTTCGCCCTGTCCGTTCTGGGCCTTGCGATCTTCGGCGCTGGGTTCGTCGCCTACGCCCCGCATTTCGCCGCTCCCGGGATCATGCTCATGCTGGCGGGAAGCGGCGCCGCCGCGTTGGACCGTTTGTTGGGCACGGACGCCCTCTTCCGCCCTGGCCCGGAGGTCCAACAGGCCGCCTGGCGCGCGACGCAGATCCTTGTCGGTGCGGGCTTCATCTATCTGGCCGTCGCCTTCAAGCTCTTCCAGCCCACGCTGATCATCGCCATTCTCGACCATGGCAATGTCCCGACCCTCGGCCTGCCCCTGCCTGTCGTGGCGCTCATCATGACCAGCGTCGAGGTCACATCCGGGGCGCTCCTTGTTATGGGCCGTCTGGTCCGGCCGATGGCGGCGTTGCTGATCGGTGCGATGACCTTCCTCGCCGTGGTGTTGGGCGAGACGCCGCTCTTCCACGCCAATCTCTACGGCGTCATGGTCTTCTACCTGATGGTCGGCGAGCGGTTTCCACGCGGGGTGCAGATCACCCCGCGCATGCGGGAGGCGATGTGATGCCGATCCAGCTCTGCGCAGTCTTTGGCGCCAAGGGCGTCCTGGCGTCGATGATGCTCGCCCTTGCGATGCTCACGCCATACGTCAACGCGGCATCCGGGCCGCCTCGGTCGGCCTTCCTTCTGCTGCCCGAGACGGAGCCCGCGCCCCAGGTCGATCTCGACGTCCATGTGACCGATACCGGTGAGCTCGACCTGATGATCGTGACCACGGGCTTCCGGTTCACCACCACCTGCGTGCCCGAGGCGGCCGCAATCCCAGTGGGGCACGCCCATATTCAGGTGGACGGGGTAAAGGTGGCCTCGGCCTACCACCCGCGCATGCTCCTCACGGGCCTCACCCCCGGCGTCCATCAGATCAACGTCGTGCTGCGCGGGCAGGATCATCGCGCACTCGTCAGCGCGGGCGGATTGATCGCCAAGGACATGTCGGTCGAGATCCCCGCGCGGCCGATGGGCTGAGCCTCACGCGGGCACCATGGCCACGCGCGCCGCTTGAGCGCGCCCACCAGATCCCTGGGGGAGGCGCCAAATCGCTCGCCCCACCGCGCAAGCACCCCATGCTTATTTTGACGGTCCCCGTCAGGCCGCGCCGGCCCGCCCCACCGCGGACCGGCCCCGGCATTAAGATCTGGGCCCCCGCACGCTCCAAGCCGCAGTCCAAGCCGAGCCATATCCGAAACCGCGCGCGGCCCGGGCGCCACAACTCTGGCACCGCGCTTGTCGGATAAGCGACACTGTCGGCCCCGTCCGCCGGGCGGGGTCCTGCGGGACTTGGCCCCTTTCTTGCTGCGTCCGCTCTGAGTGACAGGGGATGCGCAATGGCCGTGAACGACAAGATCGCCGAAGTGTTTCAGGAGCCCGCTTGCGGGGCGAACCAAAGCAAAAGCGCCGAGGCCCGCAAAAAGGGCTGCGCCAAGCCCCTCGCCCCAGGCGCCGCAGCCGGGGGCTGCGCCTTCGACGGGGCAAAGATCGCGCTCCAGCCCATCGTAGATGCCGCCCATCTTGTCCACGCGCCCCTGGCCTGCGAGGGCAACGGGTGGGACAATCGCGGCGCCGCCTCCTCGGGCTCCGAACTTTACCGCACCGGTTTCACCACTGACATGTCCGAGCTCGACATCGTCATGGGCCACGGCGAGAAGAAGCTCTTCCGCGCGATCCGCGAGCTGATCGAAAAGCACGATCCGCCCGCCGTCTTCGTCTACGCCACCTGCGTGCCGGCGCTGATCGGCGACGATATCGAGGCCGTCTGCAAGGCCGCGACCGAGCGTTTCGGCACCCCCTGCATCCCCGTCGACGCGCCGGGCTATGTCGGCTCCAAGAACCTCGGCAACAAGCTCGCGGGCGAGGCGCTCCTCGACCATGTGATCGGCACCATCGAGCCCGAAGAGCCGTCCCCCACCGACATCAACATCATTGGCGATTACAACCTCTCGGGCGAGCTCTGGCAGGTCAAACCGCTGCTGGACCGGCTCGGCATCCGCATCCTCGGCTCGATCACCGGCGACGCCCGCTACCGCCAGGTCGCCATGGCCCACCGCGCGCGCGTCACCATGCTCGTCTGCTCCAAGGCGCTCATCACGCTGGCCCGCAAGCTCGACGAGCGCTACGGCATTCCCTTCTTCGAGGGCTCGTTCTACGGCATCTCTGACACCTCCGAGGCCCTTCGCACTCTGTGCCGGATGCTCGTCGACCGTGGTGCCGCACCCGACCTGATCGACCGCTGCGAGGCCCTCATCGCGGAGGAGGAGGCCAAAGTCTGGGCCGATCTCGAGCCCTTCCGCCCCCGCGTCGCCGGCAAAAAGGTGCTCCTCTACACGGGCGGCCATAAATCCTGGTCCGTCGTCTCCGCCCTCCAGGAACTCGGCATGGAGGTCATCGGCACCTCCGTCCGCAAGGCCACCGAGGAGGATAAGGATCGCGTCGTCGAGATCATGGGCGGCGACAAGCACATGTTCGAGAACATGTCGCCGAAGGACATGTACCGCCTCCTGAAAGAAGCCGGCGCCGATGTCCTCATGTCCGGCGGCCGCAGCCAATTCGTGGCGCTCAAGGCCAAAATGCCCTGGGTCGACGTCAACCAAGAAAAGCACGAGCCCTATGCCGGCTATATGGGCATGGTCGACATGGTCCGCGCCATCGACCGCGCTCTCAACAACCCCATGTGGGACGAGATCCGCGCGCCCGCGCCCTGGGAAACCCCGCTGCCGAGCGGGGGCATCCTCCCGGCCGCCAAAGGTGCGTGCCCCGTCACGAACATTTCCGCTGGGCAGTCCTCGGTGACCCTGCCGCCCCCGCTGCCGGAGCGGCCCGGGGCTCCCGCCGGCCTGACCAGCCTCCCCTCGGACGCCACCGATTTCGAGGATTGCTGACATGGCCCGCCTGACCCGCCCCAAACACGCGCTCTCGACCAATCCGCTGAAATCCTCCGCTCCCCTCGGCGCCGCGCTCGCCTATCTCGGGATCGACCGCGCCGTGCCGCTCTTCCACGGGGCCCAAGGCTGCACCGCCTTCGCCATGGTCCACCTCGTGCGCCACTTCAAAGAGGCCGTGCCGCTCCAGACGACAGCGATGAACGAGGTCTCCACGATCCTCGGCGGCGCCGAACAGATCGAGGAGGCCATCGCCAATCTCCGCAAGAAGGCCAATCCCCGCTTCATCGGCATCGCCTCCACGGCGCTGACCGAGACCCGCGGCGAAGACGTCCCCGGCGAGCTCAAGGAGATCCTCGCCCGCCGCACCGACTTCGCCGATACGCAAGTCGTTTACGCCTCCACCCCCGATTTTGACGGCGCCCTGCAGGATGGTTGGGCCAAGGCCGTCGAGGCCATCGTCGACGCGCTGGTGCCCGAGATCGACCCTGTCTGGGCAGGCAAAGACCTCCGCCAGGTCACGCTCCTCTGCGGCAGCCACCTGACGCCCGCCGATATCGAGGAACTCGTCCGCATGGTCCGCGCCTTCGGGCTCGAGCCGCTCGTATTGCCGGATCTCTCGGGCTCGCTCGACGGCCATGTGAGCGACGATTGGTCGGGCGCGTCCCTCGGCGGCACGCCGGTGGAGCGGATCGCGGACGCCGCCAAAAGCGCCCACACCTTCGCCATCGGCGAGGCCATGCGCGGCGCCGCGCGCCTGATCGAGGAACGCGCCATGGTGCCCATGTCCGTGATCCCCTCGCTCACCGGCCTCCGCGCCGTCGACGGCTTCGTGCGCATCCTCATGGGCCTTGCGGGCGTCCAGACCCCGCCCCCCTCGATCCAGCGCGACCGCTCCCGCCTCGTCGATGCCGCGCTCGACGCACATTTCCATACCGGCGGGCTCAAGGTCGCCCTCGGCGCCGACCCCGACCTCCTCTATGCTCTGGGCTCAACGCTGGCGTCGATGGGCGCCGAGATCGTCACCGCCGTCACCACCTCGCCCCATTCCCCCCTGGTCGAGCAGATGCCCTGCGACGAGGTCGTGCTCGGCGACCTTGGGGATTTCGAGCGAGGCGCCGCCGCAAGGGGCGCAGAGCTCCTCCTCACCCACGCCCATGGCCGCCATGCCGCGGCACGGCTCCACACGCCGCTCCTCCGTGTGGGCTTCCCGATCTTTGACCGGCTGGGCGCCCAGGATGTCTGCCGCGCCGGATACCGCGGCACGCGCGCCTTCCTCTACGAGGTCGCCAACACCGTTCTCGCCCAGCACCACCGCCCGCGCCCGGAAGACTTCGGCGCCGCCCCCATCGCAAAGGAGTTCGACCATGTCCCGCAGCCTACGCGTCATTGAGGGGGGCGGCGGCGCGCCTGCGCCTGCCCCAAAGGCGGAAAAGCCCCTGCGCATCGCCATCGCCACCAACGATCTGGACAATCTCAACGCCCATTTTGGCTCGGCCCGCAAATTCGCCGTCTACGATGTCTGGCCCACCCATGTGCGCTTCATCGCGGCCCACGAGTTCGACAATGTGACCAAGCAAAAGGGCAAGCACGACGATCAGGACGACAAGATCACACCCAAGGTCGAGGCGCTGTCGGGCTGCGCTTTGCTGTTCGCCCTAGCCATCGGCGGCCCCTCGGCGGCCAAGGTCGTCAAGGCCGGCATCCATCCGATCAAACGTAAAACCGCAGAGCCCATCAAGGACGTGCTGGCGCAGACCCAAGAGATGCTGAAGGGCACCCCGCCGCCCTTCCTCCGCAAGATCCTCGGCACGTTCGAGAAACCCGATTTCCTAGCAGATGAAGAGGAGTGGGCGTAATGGCCACCGAAACGCTTGAAGCCCCCCGCGGGGGCGAGATGGTCGACAGCGCGTTTCTGACGCAGCTCGCCGCCGTGATCCGCGCCGAGGACAGCTACGGCCAGTGGGACGACAAGAGTGACGCCGACATCATGGCCGAGTTCATCGTCACCAAGGAAGAGCGCCGCGAGATCCCCATCATCGGAGATCCCGATCCGGACGTGATGTGGCGCATCTCGAAATACTACGACGCCATCGGCCTCATGATCGAGAAAGAGACCGGCTGCATGGCGAGCCAGATGCAGAAAATGAGCCATGAGGGCTTCGGCCGGATCGTCCTCATTGCGGGCAAGCTCGTCGTCGTCTCCAAGCATCTGCGCGACGTCCACCGTTTCGGTTTTGAAAGCTGGGCCAAGCTCGCCGAGGCCGGCGAAAAGCTCGTCGCCGGCGCCGTCTCCACCATCGAAACCTATCCCGACGCGGCCCGCGCCTGACGCGCGGCCCCTCCAGAAAGGACCTTTCCCATGAATGTCGAAGACCTGCAAACCAAAGTCAAAAAGCTCTCCATGCGCTCCACCGAGGCCAAAATGGCGCTCCACGATCTGTCGGAGGAGCTGCCCGTCGATTGGCAGAAGATCCCGGAGGTCGCCGCCCACACCCATAAGGTGTTCGAAGACCTCGCGGCGGCGCGCAAGGAATTGAAAGCGGCCAAGGCCGCAGCCGAGGCGTGATGACATGCCCATGGTCGCCTTAACCCGCGGGGGCGCGGAATACGTCCCCGAGTTCCTCATGGCCATCGACCCGGAGAAATGCATCGGTTGCGGCCGCTGCTACAAGGTCTGCGGCCGCGAGGTGATGACGCTCCACGGCCTAACGGAGGACGGCGATCTCGTTCGACCCGGCACGGACGAGTACGACGATGTCGAGGACGAGATCATCAAGAGCGTCATGAAGATGGTCGAGCCGGACAATTGCATCGGCTGCGGGGCTTGTGCCCGCGTCTGCCCCTCCGATTGTCAGACCCATGCTGCTCTCGACTGACCTTTCGCCTCCGCCCCCGCGCTTCATGCCCTCGGTGTCGGACTTCGCCTGCATCGTCGACCATGCGCTCAGCGAGCGCGAGGCGGGGCAGCGGCCTCTGACGGAGCGGCTGGGGATCTCGGGCCGCGCGATCGCTTCACTGCGGGACAAATGGCTGCCCGCCGTTGCGCTCCCCGATCTCGACCGCCCCGCCCCGCTCCGCCCGGACGATCAGCACGCCATCGCGTCCCTGATCCTGATGCGGGCCGGCAGCCGGGCGCCGGAGGCCACCTGGCTCGCGGGCATCCTCGCCCGAAGGTCCATGGAGCCCCGGCATCTGTGGGAGGATCTGGGGCTACCAGGCCGACCGATGCTCAGCGCGATGATCGCCCATCACCTTCCAGGCCTCGCCGCCGCCAACCGGCTGAACATGCGCTGGAAGAAGTTCTTCTACCGTCAGATCTGCGCCGACAGCGCGTTCTCCCTCTGTCTGACGCCCACCTGCGATGCGTGCTCGGAGCGGGACGATTGCTTTGCCCCGGCAGATGCCTGATCAGCGGGCGCTTGATCACTGGGCGCCTGATCTCCAAACGTCCGACCCGATTGCTCTCCTCTCCGGTGCCGTCGAGGCTCGCACGCGCCCCGTGGAGAGCGCGGTCGCAATCGCTCAGGCCCTTGAGGCCGCGCCCCAAGACCTCGACATCCGCCTCGCGGCCTATCGCTTCTACTTCTACAACCACGATCACAAAGCCGCGCTCGCCCAGGCGGAGGTGATCCTGGCTCTGTCCGCCCAGCGGCTGAACCTCCCGCAGGATTGGCGCCTCGTCCAACCCGGCGAGCGGGATTTCACCACGCCCGCCTTCGCCACGGGGCTCTATCTCCAGGCTCTCATCGCCATCGGCTATTGCGCGGCCCGCACCGGCGCGGCCGACCTCGCCCATGCTGCGCTGACCCAAGCGCGCTCTCTCGACCCCTCCGACCGGTTCGGCGGCGCCTGGCTCCTCGGCCTGATTGAGGCGCGGGACGACGCAGAGGACGACTGACATGGCACGGCGTTTGCTGTGTCGCAAACCTCCCATTGTCGGCCCCAGCACGAAGCGTGCCGCTTCAACCCTCTGAAATCCGGCGGAAACCGCACTTGGCACGTTTCCTGCTGGAGAGCTCCAGACGCCTTCCGAACCGACAGGAGACCCGCCCCATGATCGAGATCACCGCCCCCGCCCAAAGCGCCATCAAATCCGCCATCGACGGTGCCGGCCAGCCCGTTGCCGGCCTTCGCCTGATGGTCCAGTCGGGCGGTTGCGCCGGCCTGAAATACGGCATGGCGCTGGAGCTGGAGGCCCAGCCCGACGACGCCGTGATCAGCGCGGGCGAGGTGACCGTCCTCGTCGACCCCGCAAGCCAGGAGCATCTGAGCGGCGCCACGATCGACTTCTTCACCGGCCTCGATGGCTCGGGCTTTGTCTTCAACAACCCCAATGCCAGCAATTCCTGCGGCTGCGGCAAGTCGTTCTGCTAAGCGAAAGGAGCCAGGCGAATGTGGGACTATAGCGAAAAGGTCAAAGACCACTTCTTCAACCCGCGCAATGCCGGCGCGCTGGCGGATGCCAACGCCGTCGGCGAGGTCGGCTCGCTCTCCTGTGGCGACGCGCTGAAGCTGATGCTCAAGGTGAACCCCGAGACCGACATTATCGAAGACGCGAAGTTCCAGACCTTTGGCTGCGGCTCCGCCATCGCGTCCTCCTCTGCGCTGACCGAATTGGTCATCGGCAAGACCATCGCCGAGGCCCGCAGGCTCACCAACCAAGACATCGCCGCCTTCCTCGACGGCCTGCCGCCTGAAAAGATGCATTGCTCGGTCATGGGGCAGGAAGCGCTGACCGCCGCCGTCGCCGCCTGGACGGGCGAAGAGGTCGAGGACGACGACCACGAGGAGGGCGCGCTGATCTGCAAGTGCTTCGCCGTCGATGCCGGCATGATCGAGCGCGCAATCCGCACCAACAAGCTCACGACGCTGGAGATGGTGACCTTCTACACCAAGGCCGGCGGGGGCTGCAGCGCCTGCCGCGAGCCGCTGGAGGAGCTGTTGGCAGACACCAACGCGGCCATGGTCGCCGAGGGGCTCATCGACCCCTCCCAAGCTTACATCTTCGGCGCCGTCCCCAAACCCGCGAAGAAGAAGCCCCAGGGCTTTGTCATCCCCGATCAGCCGCCCATGCCGGCCGCCCCTCCCGCCAACCCTGAGCCGATCCAGATCGCGCCCTTGCAGATCGCGACACCCGCGCCCACGCCCGTCGCTGAGGCCCCCGCGCCCACAGGGCTCTCGCCAGCCAAGGAGGCCATCCTCGTCGCCAAGGTGATCGAGGACCTCCGCCCCGTCTTCCAGCGCGACGGCGGCAATGTGGAGCTTGTGGACATGGACGGGTCGCTCGTCCTCGTCGAGCTCACCGGCGCCTGTTCCGGCTGCCAACTCGCCAGCCAGACCCTTGGCGGCCTGCAAAAGCGCATCGTCGAAGCACTCGGACGTCAGGTCCGCGTCATGCCCGTCGCCCCCACTGCCGCCCGGACCTGAGGAGTGCCAAAGATGAAAGACACGACCCTTCCCCCCGTCTATCTCGACAACAACGCCACCACGCGGGTCTACCCGGAGGTCGTGGAGGCGATGCTGCCCTACTTCACCGAGCAGTTCGGCAATGCCTCCTCGATCCACGCCTTTGGCGCCGAGGTCGGTGGCTCCCTCCGCAAGGCCCGTAAGTCCCTCCAGGCGCTGATCGGCGCGGAGTTCGACCACGAGATCGTCTTCACCTCCGGCGGCACGGAATCGAACACCACCGCCATTCGCTCTGCCCTCCAGGTCCAGCCCGGCCGCACCGAGGTCATCACCTCCACCGTCGAGCATCCCGCCGTCCTGACCCTCTGCGACTGGCTGGAAAAGCACGAAGGCGTCACCGTCCACCGTATCCCGGTGGACGGCCAGGGCCGGCTCGACATCGACGCCTACCGCGCCGCGCTGTCGGAAAAGGTCGCTGTCGTCTCCATCATGTGGGCCAATAACGAGACCGGCACGATCTTCCCCATCGAAGGGCTGGCGGAGCTCGCCCATGAGGTCGGCGCGCTCTTCCACACCGATGCCGTGCAGGCCGCGGGCAAGGTGCCGATCACGCTCAAGGGCGGCGATATCGACATGCTCTCCCTCTCGGGCCACAAGTTCCACGGGCCCAAGGGGATCGGCGCGCTCTACCTCAGAAAAGGCACCCGCTTCCGCCCGCTTCTCCGCGGCGGGCATCAGGAGCGCGGGCGCCGGGCGGGCACCGAGAACGCCCCGGGGATCATCGGCCTCGGCCGCGCCGCCGAGATCGCAGCCGCCACCCTGGCCGAGGATGGCATCCGCATGGCCGCCCTCCGCGACCGGCTCGAACAGGGGCTCGTCCAGCGCGTCGGCCATTGCTTCGTCACCGGCGACCCCCATGATCGCCTGCCCAACACGGCCACCATCGCGTTCGAGTATATCGAGGGGGAGGCGATCCTTCTGAAGCTCAACCAGGCGGGCATCGCGGCCTCCTCCGGCTCCGCCTGCACCTCCGGCTCGCTGGAGCCCTCCCATGTGTTGCGCGCGATGGACATCCCCTTCACCGCGGCCCACGGCGCCATCCGCTTCTCGCTCAGCCGCGAGACGACGGAGGCCGAGATCGACCGCGTGCTCGAAGTCATGCCCCAGATCATTGAAGGCCTGCGCGAGATGTCGCCCTTCTGGTCCGCCGAAGGGGCCCAGCCCCAGGGCTTCGACCCGGCCTACGCCTGAGGAGCGCGCCCATGTCCCTCGATCTCCCCTCCGCCCTCGGCGCCGTAGCCCTCTGCGACACCACGCTCCGAGATGGCGAGCAAACCGCCGGCGTCGCCTTCTCGCTCGATGAGAAACGCGCCATCGCCCAGGCGCTCGACGCGGCTGGGGCGGCGGAGATCGAGGTCGGCATCGCCGCCATGGGCTATGAGGAAGTGGCCGAGATCCGCGCCATCGCGGCCGCTCTCACCCGCGCCGTGCCGGTCGTCTGGTGCCGCCTCCGGCTCCACGATCTCGACATGGCCGAGAAAACCGGCGTGCGGCGGATCCACTTCGCCGTGCCCACCTCCGAAGCACAACTCTCGGGCAAGCTCCGGACGGACCGGGACACGATCCTCCGCGACACCGCCGCTCTTGTCCATTGCGCCACGGCACGTGGTCTCCAAGTCTCCGTCGGCGCCGAGGATGCAAGCCGCACCGATCCCGACTTCATCGTCCGCCTCGCCGAGGTCGCCCGGGCCGCCGGCGCCATCCGGTTGCGCATCGCCGACACGCTGGGCCTCTTGGACCCGATGGGCGCCTACCGGCTCGTCGCCCATCTCTCCACCCGCATCGCGCTGCCGATCGAGATCCATGCCCATAACGATTTCGGCATGGCCACGGCCAACACGATCATGGCCGCCCATGCCGGCGCGAGCCACCTCTCCGTCACCGTGAACGGGCTTGGCGAGCGCGCGGGCAACGCCGCGCTGGAGGAGGTCGGCGCGGCGCTCGAAGCGAACGGCATCGCCACCGGGCTCGACCTCACTGCGCTGCCCGCGCTCTCCGAAATCGTGGCTGCCGCCTCCGGCCGCCCGCTGCCCCCCGCCAAGCCCATCGCCGGCGCCCTCGCCTTCGCGCATGAGGCTGGCATCCATGTCGACGCCATCCTCAAGCGCGCTGACACCTATGAGGACCCGCGCTGCGCCCCGGCCCGGTTCGGCCGCGCCCGCACCATCGTCATCGGCAAGCATTCCGGCATCGCTGGCCTCCGCGCCGCCCTCGCCGACGCCGGCCTCCCCGCGACCGAGGAGATCGCCCGCCAACTCAAACCCTATCTGAGGGACCACGCCGTTCACGCCAAGCGCCCCGCCTCCGCCGACGATCTCCGCCGCATGGTCGCGGCGCTGGAGGGCGCGCAGCCCGAGCTCGCGAGCGCCCCGTGAGCGGGATCGCCGCCCTCATCCGGGCCGATTTCTCGGCGATCCGGCAGCGGGACCCGGCAGCGCGCGGCTTCCTCGACACCGCGCTTACCTATCCCGGCCTCCACGCGGCTCTCGCGCACCGTCTCGCCCATGGGCTCTGGCGCGCCCGCTGGCGGACGCTCGCGCGTATCCTCTCCTACCTCGCCCGCATGGCCACCGGGGTCGACATCCATCCCGGCGCCCGCATAGGCCCGGGCCTCTTCATCGACCATGGCTCCGGCGTCGTCATCGGCGAGACGGCGGAGGTCGGGCGCGACGTCACCCTCTACCACGGGGTCACGCTCGGCGGCGTCTCCTGGTCCCCCGGCAAGCGCCACCCCACGCTCGGCGACGGCGTCATGGTGGGGGCCGGCGCCAAGATCCTCGGCCCCATCACCCTCGGCGCGCGCGCCCGCGTCGGCGCCAATTCCGTCGTGGTGGAGGCTGTGCCCGAGGAGGCCACCGTTGTCGGCATCCCCGCGCGGATCGTCCGCACCGCGCAGCCGCCCCAGACCGACCCGCTGCGGGTGGACCTCAACCACCATCTCATCCCCGACCCCGTGGGCCGCACCATGGCCCGCCTGGCCGACCGCATCGCTTTCCTCGAAGCCCGCCTCGCCGCCCGCGACGCGCGCCAAGGGCCCGGCCCGGCTCCGGACCCCACACCGCAATGCGCGGCCCTCCAGCCGCCGCCCAAACCGCAACCACATCCACTGACCTGACAGGAGACCAAGGGATGCCCAAAGACTTCGAAACGACCGGTGTGCTCGACCATATCGACGGCCTCTCCACCGCGGAGGACATGTTCACGTACCTGCTCTTGCCCTTTGACCAGCAGATCCTAAACGTCTCGCGCCTGCACATCATGAAGCGCTTCGGCGCCTATCTGCGCGACGCCGAGTTCGCCGGGCTCGACGAGGAGGCGATCTTCCTTGAGGCCCGTCAGATCCTCAAGCGCGCCTATAGCGACTTCCTGGAAAGCACGCCGCTTCAGGAAAAGGTCTTCAAGGTCTTCCGCGACGAAGAGGAAAAGCGCAAAGCCCGCTTCGTCTCGATCGACAGCCTTCAGATCGCCCCGTCCTGAGGCCGGTGATGCGCTTGGCCGCCCTCTTTGCGAGAACCCGGGCGCTCCTACGCGTCGCGCTCTGCGGTGCCGCCCTCGGCGGCCCGCTCGCGGCGGCGGCCGAGCCTATGATCCTCGCGGCCGCCTCCACAGGGCGGGCCATCGACGCAGCTCTTGCCGAGAGCACGCTGGAGGCGGCCACATCCTACGGCGCCTCCGGCATCCTGGCCCGCCAGATCGAGCAGGGCGCCCCGGCCGACCTCTTCATCTCGGCCAACCCGAAATGGATGCAACACCTGGTCGAGACCGGCTTCGTCGACGCCGCCGCCGTCACCGTCCTGATGTCCAACCGCCTGGTCCTGATCGCACCGGAGCCTGCGCCCCCTTTGGCGCTTGAATCCCTGGCTCAGCGCATTGAGGGCGGCCTCTTCGCCATGGCCGACCCCGAGACGGCCCCGGTCGGCGCCTATGGCAAGGCCGCCCTCGAAACGCTCGGCGCCTGGGAAACGGTCGCACCTGCGCTTGTCCCGATGCGCAACACACTGGCCACCGTCGCCGCCGTCGCGGCGGGAGAGGCAGATCTCGGCCTGGTCTACGCCAGCGACGCGTCGGGCGTCCCCGGGGTCGCGGTCGTTTATGCAGTGCCCGCGACAGCCCATCCACCCATCCGCTATCTGATGGCACCCCTGGCGCAGGGCGACGACGCAGCCGGGGCGGCCCAAGTGATCGACTATCTCCTATCGGCCGAGGGCCGCGCTGTTCTTTCCGAGTTTGGCTTCCTCGTCGTGGCGGAGGGCGATTGATGTTCGGCCTCAGCCCGATGGAAGAGACGGCACTGATGCTGTCTCTACGCGCCTCGGCGGCGGCGGTTCTCTGGTCGCTCCCGCTCGCCGTTGCTATCGGCTGGCTCCTCGGTACGCGGCGTTTTCCTGGCCACGCCATGCTCAATGCCCTCGTCCACTTGCCGCTTGTGCTGCCACCGGTGGTGCTGGGCTATCTCCTGCTCCTGCTCCTCGGCCGCAACGGGCCCATCGGCGGGGCGCTCTACGATTGGTTCGGCCTCCGCATCGCGTTTTCGAGCCATGCGGTGGTGATCGCCTGCGCAGTGGTGGGCTTCCCGCTAATGGTCCGCGCGATCCGGCAATCGGCCGAGGCGATCGACCCGCGCTATGCCCGGGCCGCCCGCAGCCTCGGCGCATCCGAGGCGCGCGTCTTCGCCACCGTCACCCTGCCAATGATGGCGCCCGGGATCCTGACAGGAATCACGCTCGCCTTTGCCCGCGCGGTGGGGGAGTTCGGCGCGACGATCACGCTTGCGGGCAACATTCCCGGTCGCACCCAGACCCTCCCACTTGCGCTCTTCACCGTCACGCAAAGCCCGGGCGGAGACGCTGATGCCTTGCGACTCTGCCTTCTCTCTCTCGCGCTTGCGGGCGGTGCGCTGCTCGCTTCCGAGGCCATCACGCGCCGTGTTACACCTCACGAGGTGCGCCCATGATCGAGCTTTCGCTGCGCCACCGCCTGGGCACATTTCGCCTCAAGGTCTACCTCGAACTCCCGGCCCAGGGCATAATCGGCCTCATGGGGCGCTCGGGCTCGGGTAAGTCCACGCTGTTTGCCTGCCTCGCCGGGCATACCCGCCCGACGACGGGATACATCAAGCTGGGCGGGCGCACCCTGTTCGATGATGCATTGCGGGTCGATGTTCCTCCCGCCCGCCGCGGGATCGGTGTCGTGTTCCAGGATGGCCTTCTATTTCCCCATATGAGCGTCGCGCGAAACCTCGCCTATGGCGCGAAGACCCGTGGGACCGACTTCTGGCACGAGGTGATAGATGCGCTCGACCTCGGCCAGCTCCTCGACGCGCGCCCTGGCCGGCTCTCGGGCGGTGAGCGCCAGCGCGCCGCCATCGCCCGTGCGCTGATGGCCGAGCCGGAGCTCCTTCTACTCGACGAGCCCGTCTCCGCGCTCGACCCCGGCCTGAAAGCCCGCACGCTCGACCTCATCGCCCGGGTCCAGAGCCGCACCGGGATTCCGATGATCTTTATCAGCCACGCGCCCCACGAAGTTCGCCGGCTCTGCGAGCGCGTCGTGATGCTGCAAGATGGTCAGGTCCTCTCGGACACCGGACCGGACCCTGCGCATGAAGCGCAGTTCCCTGCGGCAAGAGGGACGCTCTGCGCGGTATGAACATGCACCCAGAATGGTAGGCTAGCGCACCATGATGCTGTCTCAAACGATATCGCAGAAGCAGACCATGCAGATGGGCGGGCAAATGCTCCACTCCATCTCAATTCTCGGCATGTCCACACCTGATCTGTCGGAGCATCTCAAGGAGCAGGCCGCCGCCAACCCTTACCTGCGCTATCGCCCGCCCGCAGGGCTTGCCGCAGCGGCGGGTGGCGACTTCGACGCCGTAGCCGCGGTCGCCGCCGACCGGCCAAGTCTCATGGCTCATGTCGTCGAACAGATCGAGATCGCATTCCCAGATGCCACCGACCGCCTGATTGCGCTGCATTTTGCCGAGGCGCTGGAGCCCACTGGCTGGCTCGGTCAGCCGCTTGAAGCGGTCGCGCTGACGGCCGGAGTGCCCCCCACGCGTGCAGCGCGGGTCCTCGATAGCCTGCAGGAGTTCGAGCCGACAGGGCTCTTTGCCCGCTCATTGTCGGAATGCCTCACGCTCCAGGCGCGGGAACAGGACCTCCTGACTTGGGAGGTCGAGATGCTGCTGGCCAATCTCGACCTCGTGGCTGAGGGCAAGATAGCCGAACTTGCCGATCTTTGCGATTGTGAGGTCAGCGACATCCCCGACATTCTCGCCCAGATCAAGGGGCTCGACCCCAAACCCGGGCAAGCCTTCGACCATGTGCGGCAGCCCGTCTTCCCGCCTGATCTGATCGCGCGGCACGGGCCCAAGGGCTGGGAGGTCGAGCTGAACCGCGCCACGTCGCCCACCGTCACCGTGCTCGACGAGCGCAAAGAGGACGGTAGTATCGACGCGGAGGCGCGTGCTCTTCGCGCCAAGGCCCTTTCGGAGGCTCGCCAGTTGGCCCAAGCGCTTGCGCGCCGCAACGACACGCTGCTGCGCACCGCCGCCATTCTCGTCGCCCGGCAAGCACGCTTCATGAACGAAGGTGCCGCCTCATTGGCCCCCCTGACACGTGACGATGTTGCCGCCGAGCTTGGCGTCCACGCGTCAACCGTAAGCCGTGCCGTGGCCGGGCGGATGATCCAGACCCCAACCCATGCGCTCCCGCTGAAGGCCTTTTTTTCTCGCGCCGTGTCGGGCGCTGTTTCCCGCGACTGCGCACTCGACTTTGTGCGCACAACCATCGGCGACGAGAACCCGGAAGATCCACTTAGTGACGATGCTGTCGTGGCTCTGGCTCGCCGTTCAGGTCTCCGGATCGCACGCAGAACTGTCGCCAAATACCGGGCCGCCCTTGGAATCGCGTCTTCCTACACCCGTCGAAGAAAAGCGCTTGCGATCTAGTCGGGGTTGAGAGCGATCGATGCTTCTGCTTCCCAATTGGGCTAGCTGCCTGCGCCCGTAGCTAAGCCCGACCGACTACGCCAAAACGATGTGCAGAGTGTATCTCTGTCCTGTGCCATCCTGCCGCAAACGGCAGAATTCGCTTCGCTGCGTTGCGGCAATACCTCCAGCTTGGGACATCCGACACGCTCGCCCGAGCTCGCAAGCCAGGTGTGGGTGGCGCCCCAAGTTCAGCGCACCTCTCAGGGTTTACGGGACAGGGACCCCACTCAACAGGTGTTTGCAATGACCATGCTAGCTCAGGAAGATGCAACGACCTCGACAAGGGAGGCGCCCTTCCGCGCTGACTTCAAAGTCCGCCGAATGACCGAACGGCGCACGATCGATGCGATCTACGAAGTGTCCAAGGCTTTTGCGAGTGTACCCGATCCGATTGCGGCCATGCCCGATATCCTGGGCGTCCTTTCGTCCTTCCTCGATTTGCGCCACGGGGCACTGGCTTTGCTAACCGAACCAGACGGGGCCGCGTCACAAGGGGTTGTAAACCCTTACACGATTGTGGCGACGGCCTATCCGCGCAGGGCCAATGCACCCGTGTCCGACGCCATTCCGGAGGCAGTTGCGCGAATTCTGTTTCGCTCCGGGGTGCCCTTGATCAGCCACGACCTTGCTGATGAGTTTGGTCCTGAGACGGTGCCGCCCCGGCTCCGCGGAACCGGGCACTCGCTTATTGCGGTGCCGCTGCGAGATCCTGAGCACAGCGTGTTCGTACTCGGTGTGCTCTGTGCCTATCGCAGCCATGACGACGCCAATGCAGGGCTCACGGACGGCGATCTCAAGGTCCTCACTATGATCGGGTCGCTTCTGGAGCAGGCGCTGCGCTTCCGCCGGCGCATTGCAAGAGACAGGGAACGTGCTCTGGCGGATGCCCGTCGCCTTATTGAAGCGGCAAGGGCGCAGGCGCAATCGCAGACGGACGACCCTCCTGTCTCCCTCGAAGGTATCGTGGGCGACAGCCCCGCAATCAGGGGGGTCATCGCTCAGGTCAAGCGTGTCGCTGGAACCAACGCGCCCGTTCTCCTGCGCGGTGAAAGCGGGACGGGCAAAGAACTCTTCGCCCGCGCGGTGCATACAAACTCCGCCCGTGCCAAGCGCCCCTTTGTGTCGGTCAATTGTGCCGCTCTTTCGGAAACGCTCCTGGAGTCGGAACTCTTCGGTCATGAGAAAGGCGCCTTTACCGGCGCGAATGCGCTAAAGAAGGGGCGGTTTGAACTGGCCGATGGCGGCACGCTATTTCTCGACGAGATTGGCGAGATCAGCCCAACCTTCCAAACAAAGCTCTTGCGTGTCTTGCAAGAGGGCGAGTTTGAGCGTGTTGGCGGAGTGAGCACGCAAAGGGTCGATGTGCGCCTCGTCGCCGCAACAAACAGGGACCTTGAGGCGGCCGTGGCGGACGGCTCGTTCCGGGCCGATCTTTACTTCAGAATTTGCGTGGTTCCTGTCGTGCTGCCGCCCCTTCGCGACCGCAAGGAAGACATCCAACCGCTGGCGCAGCTCTTTTTGGATGAATTCAACGCCGAAAACGGCACCAATGTACGGTTTGCGCCCGATGCGTTCGAGACAATTTGCGCCTGCCGCTTCCCTGGCAATGTGCGCGAATTGGAGAATTGCGTGCAGCGAGCGGCTGCCCTCTCGGACGGCGAAATCGTTTTGAGCGACGAGCTGGCCTGCAGTCAGGGGTCATGTCTTTCCGCAGAACTATGGCGGATGCAGGACGGAACTTCGTCGCCGATCGGCGGGCTTGCTTCGGGGCATACAATCCCCTTGGCGCCAGTAAGTCCGGCAGCCCCAGTTTCCCCTGCCAATGGGGAGCGCAGTCCCGTCGCGCGTCGCAAAACCGCCAATACCGCGCGCGACGAATTGGTCGCCGCGATGGAAGAGGCGGGATGGGTGCAGGCCAAGGCGGCGCGGCTTCTCGGGATGACGCCACGCCAGATCGCCTACGCCTTGCAAAAGCACGGTATCGAGATCCGCAAAATCTAGGGATTCCGGGGTTGCCAGCGCCCCACCTTGAACATCTGAACGGTGGATTGGCGGAAGATCGTATGATCCTCCGCCATTTCCTTGAGGGACCCTGATTGGAGGCCGAGAGAACAGTCCAGTCCACATGGCACATTTCTTGCTGGATATCCCCTGAGCCGCCCAGCCGGGCGAAAAAACCAACAGAGGGTGCCCATGTCCGACAATGTGATCTCGCTCGACGGCCTTTCGGTCGGTTCCAAAGACGCACTGGCCAAAGCGATTGAAGCCGAAGGGTGCACCACCGCGAAGTGCGGATCTTCCGATGCGCCCGAGGATATGGACCCAGAAACCTGGGCCAAGGTGAAGGACCACCCCTGCTACTCCGAGGAGGCGCACCACTACTTTGCGCGGATGCATGTAGCCGTCGCGCCGGCCTGCAACATTCAGTGCAACTACTGCAACCGGAAGTACGATTGCGCCAACGAAAGCCGACCCGGCGTCGTCTCTGAGCGCCTGACACCCGAGCAGGCTGCGCGCAAGGTCATCGCTGTCGCCAACGAGATCCCGCAGCTCTCTGTCCTCGGTATCGCGGGGCCGGGCGACAGCGCCTACGACTGGCGGAAGACACGAGAGACGTTCCAGCGTGTGGTCGACACTCTGCCCGACATCAAGCTGTGTCTCTCGACCAACGGGCTCGCGCTGCCCGATCATGTCGATGATCTGATGGACATGAACATCGACCACGTGACCCTCACGATCAACATGATCGACCCCGAGGTGGGCACGCAGATCTACCCCTGGATCTTCTATCAGCACAAACGCCGCACCGGGCTCGAAGCCAGCCAGATCCTGCACGAGCGGCAGATGGAGAGCCTCGATCTGCTGAAAGAGCGCGGGATTCTTGTGAAGGTCAACTCCGTCATGATCCCCGGCATCAATGACGAGCACCTTCTGGCAGTGAACAAGGAGGTGAAAAAGCGCGGCGCGTTCCTTCACAACATCATGCCGCTGATTTCTGCGCCGGAGCACGGAACCGTGTTCGGGCTGAATGGCCAGCGCGGTCCGACCGCGGCAGAGCTCAAGAAGCTGCAGGACGCGTGCGCGGGCGGAGCAAACCTGATGAAGCATTGCCGCCAGTGCCGTGCCGATGCTGTCGGCCTCTTGGGCGAGGACCGGGGCCAAGAGTTCACGATGGATCTGGTGCCCGACCAGGTGACCTATGATCCGTCCAAGCGCGAAACCTATCGCGAATGGGTGGCCAAGGAGCGCGAAGACAGGCGCGCGGCCGCGGCGGAGGCCAAGGCCGAAACCGAGGTCGCCGTGAACGGCGAGGCTGAGGCGATGCTCGTTGCCGTCTGCACCAAGGGCGGCGGCCGCATCAACCAGCATTTTGGCCATGCGACCGAGTTCCAGATCTTCGAGGTCGACGCCGAAGGCGTACGTTTCGTCACCCACAGACGGTGCGACAATTACTGTGTCGGTGGTTATGGCGAAGAGGACAAGCTCGCGCTCGTCATAAAGACGCTGGAGGGGATCGACACGATCCTTTGCGCCAAGATCGGCGACTGTCCGCGGGAGGATCTCGAGGCTGCCGGCATCACCGCGATCCAGGACTACGCCTACGATTATATCGAGACGGCTGTGTCAGCAGTGTACCGCGACCGAGCAGGGCTCCCTGCAGTTGAAACTGCCTGACAGCAGTTGGGGACGGAGGGTGACGCTCGCCTGCGGCTTCGCCCCACCCGCCATCCCTTCGGCGTAGTTCCAACCGAGGAGAGACACCCATGGCTTTGAAAATCGTTCAGGACACTTGCACCGTCTGTGGTGCGTGCGAGTTCGAATGTCCCAACGCGGCGATCGAGTTCACCGGCGAGACCTACATCATCGTCGCGGATACCTGCACCGAGTGCAAAGGACACTACGACTTGCCGCAATGCGCCGAGGTTTGTCCCGTGCCTGAAACTTGCGTCTCGGCTTGACCGGTGCCGGAGGGCCCGCCACCGGTGGATTGGGAGGGGGCGCCGCTCGATTGTGCGTCCTGTCAATTCAGCGCGCTGCCCGCCGAAGGAAAGTGCGGGCTGGGATGGGCCTGTCCTCATGACCGCTATGCCAAGCGGATTGAACGGTTTTTCCTGGTGAACCCCGAGCGCGCCAACGACCACCTGTCCCATCCCTATTTCGAGACACGGATGAACGCGGCGCGGGTGGCGTCCGTCTTTCGCCTGCCGAAGCTTCTCACCGATGAGGATCCCGGCGTGCGCGCCATGGCGATCCTGCGACTCCCGGCGGCTCACGCCGAACGGCGGATCAAGGACTCTGATCGCCGGGTGCGGATCGCCGTCGCCCACCGCCTGCCGCGTGCGAAGCTGTTGCCGATGTGTTCGGATCCCGACAGCTATGTCCGCTCCATCGTGGCGCGCCGGGCGGAACCTGGAATGCTCCCTGTGATGATCTCGGATGCCGATCCCGAGATCCGCCGCATCGTGGCCCGCCGGATCGGGACGTTCTGGCTCGACAGGTTTCGTCAAGACCACGATCCGTTGGTCCGCCGCGACGCCGCCGAGCGACGGCCGGCGCTTTTCGTTGCCGACGAGGATATGCGCGTACGCCACACCGTCGCCGAAGTGGGTGGTCGAGCGGAGGCCTCGGCCCTTCTCGATGACCCCGAGGACCTTATCCGTGAAACCGCTGCCGCGCGCTTGGCCGTGCTCGAAGAGGGAGCCTGACCCATGTCCACTGATGACCGTGAAATCGAGGTCTACCGTGACCCCGCGTTCCAGCCCGGCGACAAGGTTGTCTCCAGACGCACCGTCAAGAATGACGGGACGATGGGTGGCGTTGAGATTGGCGAGATCGTCGTGCGTAAGGGCGAAGTCGGCTATGTTCGCGACATCGGAGTCTTCCTCCAGCAATTCTACATCTACTCGGTCGATTTCGTGGACCGCGCGAGCCTAGTCGGCATGCGCGAGCGCGAGTTGATCGCGACGGACGAGGTGGCCGGCCCGCGCCAGGACGGCGACCGCGTCTTGCAATCCCACATCGTCACCCGCGCCGATCTAGCGAAAGAGGAGCCCGTAGTATGAAGGTCATGATCCGAGAAACCCCAAAAGGTCTGGAAGCGTACGTTCCCAAAAAGGACCTGGAGGAGATGGTCGTGGAGACCGAGAAGCCGGACCTCTGGGGCGGGTGGGCGCGACTTGCGAATGGGTGGGTCTTTGCCATGCCTGATTTTGACGAGGCGCCGCGTCTGCCCATCACCGTCGATGCGCGCCGCCTGGCCACCGGAGAGGACTGAGCCATGACTGATCTCGACCTCCTTGAACGGGCGATGGACGAAGTCGCACAGGGAAAGCGCATCGCATATCTGGGTCCTGAGGTTTCTGCCCTGTCGGGCGGAGCTGCGCCGACCACGCCCGCCGCGCTTTGTGCCATGATTGAGGCAGAGGTCCGGGCACCGCGGCGCGCCTCCGGCAACCTTTGGTCCGTGGCGCAATATGTGGAAAGCCGCAAATTTAGGGCCACGCTCGATACGCTTGTGCGTAAGGCATTCGATGCGCCGCCGACCCAGGCCAACCCGATCCACGATTGGCTCGCCCGATGCCGACCGCCTCTGGTCGTTGATACCTGGTACGACGACGGGCTCCTACGGGCGTTTGGTGACGGTGCCGGCCAGTTCCGCACGGCGGACCCAGCTGGCAACTGGGGCTGGGTCCAGGGGGTAAGCCGCAACGGTGAATGGATTGATCTCTTCACTCGCGCCTATGACGATGCGGGCCAGGAAGTCGAGGCGCCCAACCCCGCTTGGGAGACGCTCCTGTATAAGCCCCACGGCCTCGCGCGCGCCGGGTCGTCTTATTTGATGTCCGACAGCGACTATGTCGAGGTTCTGACGGAGATCGATATTCAGCGACCGATCCCTGAGGAGGTGCAACGCCGAAGAACCGGTCGCCCGTTCCTCTTTCTCGGTTGCCGCTTCGACGATCAGATGCTCCGCACATTTGCGCGTCAGATCACAAAGCGGTCTGCGCCCGGGCACATTGCGCTCCTCACGCATCCGCGTACCAGGATGGAAGACCGGTTCCTTGAGGAGCTCCATGTTCGCCCACTTGACCTTCCCATCGCCGCCGCGGCGGAGCTTCTCTCAGTGCCGGAAGGCTGAACCGGCGCGTGCGGGGCGCACCTTTGGCGTCAGCGTGCTTTCCCAAGCGTCGGCAAAGTTCCGACGGAGGGTCGCTCCAGGCCTTTTGGAGCATGAACCCGTGTCCTTTCGCCTGACCATCTCGTTCGGTGCACTCGCGAGCCCACCATGGGTAGCGTAGCACTTCGCTCGGGTTCCTCGCGCGGCAACGGGCGCGGCTCGAGCTAGGCGGCCGAGTTCGGCGCAATCGCTTTCGATGTCGGACGCGAGCGCCACATTATCCGGGCCCGATAGGCTTGCGGCGTCGTGATTGCCGCGGCCTCTGCTCATAGCGGCAAAGTTCCCTGGGCGGGCCATGCGGGGCGTAAACGACATGCCCAAGGGAAAGACAACAGCGCACGATCTCATGGGTGCGCACTTGTTAGTTCGGCTGCGCCCAACGAATGTTGCATCGCTTACCACGATGCGGAAACTTGCCCCGGCCTCTTCGCGCACCGCGGAGGCTAGGAACTGGCGTACGTGCGGTCTCGCGGCCGTCCCTCATGGGGAACAGCGCTGACAGGCAACGCCGATGCTAGCGAGATTATCCGCTATGGCGCAGACCAGACCAGCAACCACAACGTAAAGTAGCAAACGGATGGCGATCTCTGCCCGCCATGATCAATAGGCCACCGTGCGCGACGGCTTTTGCGACCACGACTTTCGGGAGAGCTGTGATGCGCACGTGAGTCCAAACCCAAAGGCGTTCTTGGCCGACATGCCGCGCATCCTTTAAACGCCTGCGGTATCCAATACACATGAGAGCATAGTAATGGCCACCCCGTGCGGCCAAGGCGGGCCTTGCCGAGCATCGTCGGTGCTGCGACCCTGCAAGGAAATTCAACCCCGGAATCGGGAAAATGTCGAAGGCCGGGAACTATGCCTAAGCGCTTGCCTGACCCCCTCACGACCCACGCCAAAGGAGTGCTTCCATGAAAGATCTCGGCCCGGATATCGACCCGATCGAAAGCCGTGAATGGCAGGACGCCGTTGAGGATGTGATTGAGCGGGACGGCCCGAACCGAGCGCATTTCCTGCTCGATAAGGGCGTGCAGATGGCCCGCGCGGCAGGCGCTACTCTGCCGTTTTCCGCCACGACGCCCTATCAGAACACCATTCCTGTGGACGACCAGCCCGACTTTCCGGGTGATCTGGACATGGAGTGGCGCATCCGGACGATCAATCGCTGGAATGCAATGGCGACGGTCGTGCAGCGCAATAAGGCGTCAAGCGAGTACGGCGGGCACATCGCCAGCTTCGCCTCATCGGCCGTGATGTATGATGTCGGGCTGAACCACTTTTGGCGGTCGCGCTCCGCACTCCATGGTGGCGATCTGGTGTTCTTCCAGGGCCATGCCATTCCCGGGATCTATGCGCGCTCGTTTATGGAAGGGCGGATCTCGCACCAGGCCCTGGAGAATTTCCGGTCCGAGGTTGGGGGCGAAGGCCTCAGTTCGTATCCCCACCCTTGGTTGATGCCGGACTATTGGCAGTTTCCGACCGTTTCGATGGGGCTCGGGCCGCTCTGCGCAATCTATCAGGCGCGGTTCATGAAATACATGCACAACCGAGGCCTCATTGACATGGCCGACCGCAAGGTTTGGGCGTTTCTGGGCGATGGCGAAATGGACGAGCCCGAAAGTCTTGGCGCCATCAGCCTCGCGGCCCGTGAGGGGCTCGACAACCTGATCTTCGTGATCAATTGCAACCTGCAGCGGCTCGACGGCCCGGTGCGTGGCAACTCCAAGATTGTGCAGGAACTCGAAGGCGAGTTCCGCGGCGCGGGCTGGGACGTCATCAAGCTCCTGTGGGGTAAGGGCTGGGACGAGTTGCTGGAGCGCGACACGACCGGTCGGCTACGCCAGCTGATGGACGAAACGGTCGACGGCGACTACCAGACCTTCAAATCGAAGGACGGTGCCTATATCCGGGAGCATTTCTTCGGCAAGTACCCCGAAACGGCGGCCCTGGTGGCCGACTGGACGGACGACCAGATCTGGGCCCTGCGGAGGGGCGGGCACGATCCCGAGAAGGTCTACACCGCCTACCAACGCGCGAGCGATGCCGATGGCCAGCCCACCTGTCTGCTGATCAAGACAGTTAAGGGCTATGGCATGGGCAGTGCCGGCGAGGGCCAGAACACGACGCACCAGCAAAAGAAGCTGGCCGAAGAGCAACTGCGCGCTTTTCGGGACCGCTTTCAGATACCTGTCAACGACGAGGACTTGCCAAGCGCGCCGTTCGTCACGCTGAACAACGCGCAGAAGGCTTACCTGGCGGATCGACGCAAGGCGCTGGGCGGTGACTTCCCCAAGCGGATCTGGCGCGATGCGCCCAAGCTGACGATCCCGCCCTTGTCAAATTTCGAGGCACAGCTCAAAAGCTCGGGCGACCGCGAAATCTCGACAACTATGGCCTTCGTGCGCGTCCTCACCACGCTTCTCCGGGACAAGGAGATCGGCAAGAACGTGGTGCCGATCGTCCCTGACGAAAGCCGAACCTTCGGGATGGAGAGCCTCTTCCGCTCGGTCGGCATCTACAACCCGCTCGGCCAGAACTACACGCCCGAAGATGCCGACCAGATGATGTTCTACAAGGAATCGACCAGCGGTCAGGTTCTGCAAGAGGGCATCAACGAGGCTGGCGCCATGGCCGACTGGATTGCGGCGGCGACGTCCTACTCCAACCACGGCGTGCCGATGATCCCGTTTTACATCTACTATTCGATGTTCGGGTTTCAGCGGATTGGCGATCTGGCCTGGGCCGCAGGCGATAGCCGGGCGCGCGGCTTCATGCTGGGAGGCACGGCGGGCCGCACTACGCTGAACGGGGAGGGCCTGCAGCATGAGGACGGGCATAGCCACATTCTGGCCGGCACGATCCCGAACTGCATCACCTACGATCCGACCTTCAGCTACGAGGTGGCGGTGCTGATCCACCATGGGCTGCAGCGCATGTTTGTCGACCAGGAGGATGTGTACTTCTACCTGACGCTGATGAATGAGAACTACGTCCATCCCGAGATGCCGATGGGCTCGGAAGAGGGGATCATCCGGGGCCTCTACCGCATCCGGGAGACGAAAAAGCCCGGCGCGAAGCACGTCAATCTCCTGGGCTCGGGCACGATCCTGATGCAGGCGATCAAGGCGGCCGACATGCTGGAGGCAGACTTCGGGGTTACGGCCGACATCTGGTCGGCCACGAGCTTCAATGAACTTGCCCGCGACGGGCAGGACGCATTGCGCTGGAACCGGCTCAACCCGCTCGCCAAGGAACGTGTGCCTTACGCGACGCACGAGCTGTCGAAGGCCACCGGCCCCGTCATCGCTGCGACCGACTACATGAAGACCTATGCCGAGCAGATCCGGCCGTTTGTGCCCGGGCGCTACACGGTGCTGGGCACCGATGGCTTCGGCCGCTCCGACAGCCGCGTGAACCTGCGCCGCTTCTTTGAGGTGGATGCCAACCACATCGCAGCCGCCGCCATGGTTGACCTTTACCGGGAAGGGCAGGTGACCGAGGACGAGTTGAAGAAGGCGCTTTCGACCTACGAGATCGATGGCGAAAAGCCGAACCCGCGGCTGGTGTGACCGCGGTACGAGGAGACAGAAGACATGACTATAGAAGTGAAGGTGCCAGACATCGGAGATTTCTCCGATGTCCCGGTAATCAGCATCCTCGTGGCTGTTGGCGATACGATCGCCGAGGAAGACCCTCTGATCGAGCTTGAAAGCGACAAGGCGACGATGGAGGTCCCGTCGCCGGCCGCCGGCGTCGTCAAGGACCTGAAAGTGGCCGAGGGCGATGAGGTGTCCGAGGGCTCGCTGATCCTGATCCTGGACGCCGATGGCGCGGCGGCTGCGCCAGCGCCTGCCGCGGTACCCGCCGCAGCGGCGCCCGCTCCTGCAGCGGCCACCTCTGCACCTGCACCGGCGCCTTCCGCTGCACCGGCCCCCGTTGCCGATAGTGGCTTTGGCAAGGTACATGCCTCGCCGTCCGTGCGCGCCTTTGCCCGGACGCTCGACATTGACCTGTCCAAAGTGAACGGCACCGGCCGCAAAGGGCGGATCCTGCGCGAGGACGTCACCAAGTTTCTCAAAGCGTCGAGCGTCCCTGCGCCGGCCGCGGGCGGTGCCGCGCCTTCTGGTGGCATGGGGATCCCGCCGATCCCGAAGGTGGATTTCTCCAAGTTCGGCCCGGTCGAAGATGTCGAGATGTCTCGGATCAAGAAGATCTCGGGGCCAGCATTGCACCGCTCCTGGCTAAACATCCCGCACGTCACGCACAACGAAGAGGCGGATATCACCGAGATTGATAAGTATCGGAAGGAACTGGACACGCAGGCCAAGCAGGAGGGCTATCGCGTCACTCTGCTATCCTTTGTGATCAAGGCGAGTGTCTCGGCACTGAAGACCCATTGGGAGTTCAACAGTTCGATCCACCCCGATGGCGATAAGCTGATCCGCAAATCCTACTACAATATTGGGTTTGCGGCTGACACGCCGAACGGCCTGATGGTGCCCGTGATCAAGGGTGCCGACAGCAAGGGTATCATCGAGATTTCCAGAGAGCTCGGAACGCTTTCTGCAGCCGCCCGCGACGGCAAGCTCAAGGGCGAAGACATGCAGGGCGCGTCCTTTACGATTTCGTCGCTGGGCGGGATCGGCGGCACGAGCTTTACCCCGATCGTCAATGCTCCGGAAGTTGCGATCCTCGGGCTCACCCGGTCGAAGATGGCTCCGGTTTGGACCGGCGAAGAGTTCAAGCCGCGCAACATGCTGCCGATGAGCCTCAGCTATGACCATCGGGCCATCGACGGGGCGCTTGCGGCCCGGTTCGCCGCGACGATGAAATTCCTGCTCGGCGACGTCCGCCGCATCATGCTCTGAGGGGACGGCTCATGGACATCAAAGTTCCAGACATCGGCGACTTCAGCGATGTGCCGGTGATCACCATCCTCGTATCCGTTGGCGACACCGTGGCCGAGGAGGATCCGCTGATCGAATTGGAGTCGGACAAGGCGACGATGGAGGTGCCTTCGCCGGCGGCTGGCAAAGTGGTGTCAATTGCGGTTAAGGAGGGCGACACGGTCTCTGAAGGGAGCATGATCCTGACATTGGAGGGCGCCGAGGCAAGCGCTGGTGCCGACACGAGGCCCGCAGCTGGTGCAGCGCCGCCTCCAATTGCGCCGGCCGCCGTTGCGGCAACGGGAAGCGCCACAGGCCCGGGCGACGTGCATGGCGAAGTGGTCGTGCTCGGGTCCGGCCCCGGCGGGTACACCGCCGCCTTTCGGGCCGCAGATCTTGGCAAGAAGGTCGTTCTGATTGAGCGCAGCCCGAGGCTCGGCGGCGTTTGCCTGAATATCGGCTGCATCCCGTCCAAGGCCCTTCTGCACGCAGCAAAGGTGATCACCGAAGCCGAAGAAATGGGGGGCCACGGGATCTCGTTTGCCAAACCCACGATCGACCTCGACGCGCTGCGCACTTGGAAGGACTCGGTCGTCGGGCAACTGACCGGCGGCCTCGACGGTCTGGCCAAGGGCCGGAAGGTGGAGGTTGTGCGTGGCACCGGCGTGTTCTCTGGGCCCAACATGATCGATGTCGAGCTGGCCGAGGGTGGCTCGACTAAGGTGAGCTTTGACACCTGTATCATCGCGGCCGGGTCAGAGCCTGTAGAGCTGCCGTTCCTGCCCCACGACGACCCGCGCGTGATCGACTCCACGGGCGCTCTGGAGCTGGCCGACATCCCCGCACGGATGCTGGTGCTTGGCGGCGGCATCATTGGGCTCGAGATGGCCTGCGTCTACGATGCTCTGGGCTCAAAGGTGACCGTCGTCGAGTTGATGGACCAAATCATTCCAGGCGCCGACAAGGACATCGTGCGCCCCCTGCAAAAGCGGATTGAGGGACGCTACGAGGCGATCAAACTGAAGACCAAGGTCACTGCGATGGAACCGCAAGATGCCGGGTTGAAGGTGACTTTCGAGGATGAGAAGGGCGAAATCACCACGGACACCTATGACAAGGTCCTTGTCGCTGTTGGGCGGAAACCGAACGGTCGCCTGATCGCGGCCGAGGCTGCGGGCGTTGCTGTCGATGAGCGGGGCTTCATCGCTGTCGACGGTCAGCAGCGCACCGGGCAGCCCCACATCTTCGCCATCGGCGACGTGGTCGGACAGCCGATGTTGGCCCACAAGGCCGTGCACGAGGGGAAGGTGGCGGCCGAGGTCGCTGCCGGGCACAAGCGGCAATTCGATGCGCGCGTAATCCCTTCGGTTGCCTATACCGACCCCGAGGTTGCTTGGGTCGGCGTGACGGAGAACGATGCCAAGGCCAAGGGCCTGAAGGTCGGCAAGGGCGTGTTTCCTTGGGTTGCGTCCGGGCGCTCGCTGTCGAATGCACGGTCAGAGGGCGTGACGAAGCTGATCTTCGACCCCTCCGACGACCGGGTCATCGGGGCTGCCATCGTGGGCACAAACGCCGGCGATCTGATCTCGGAGGTGGCTCTTGCCATCGAGATGGGGTGTGACGCGGTCGATCTGGGTCATACGATCCACCCGCATCCGACACTTTCGGAAACGGTCAACTTTGCGGCGGAGATGTTTGAGGGCACAATCACCGATCTCATGCCACCAAAGAAGCGGCACTGAGCTCTGTTCTGGAGGCCGCCGGCGGCCATCGGGGGCAAGCGCGTCGCCCTTGGCCGCCGGCGGCCAATTGGGCTGAAGGGCGATGTGTCCAACGTCTTGGTGGCTGTTCCCGAGACGATCCGTCGGATCGGGCAAGCTGGTGCAATCCCATAAGCTGAAGTCGACGTGCCGAGAATCGCCGTGCGGCAAGAAATGCGCGGGAAATCTGGGGGGCACTATGATTTGGAAGTCTCTCAGTGCGGCCGTAACGGTCGCCTCGCTGGCAGTGTCGATGGTGCGGGCCGGAGAGCCCGCGGTCCTCGAATGGTCCAACCTTGTGGACGAAGCGGCGCAGCAATTTGAGGATCCGTATCGTGACTTGGCTCTTGCGGAGCTGAGCGACCTGGTGTCGATCGTACGGCTGCAGGACCGTCTAGAGGCGGGCGACTTGGACAAGCAGGCGCGCCCTCGAGTCGAAGCCCGTATCGCCCAGAAGCGTGAGGCACTGGAAGCCGCTGGCATCGACATCGAATGGCTGCTGGAGCAGCGCTGGGTTGTAGCCGAACGCCGCGAAAGGGCGGCAATGGCGGCAAATTCCGATCTCGATGGCCAGGTCGTTCAGATCGGAGGCTATCTTATCCCTGCGCCACCAAGTGAGGATGGCCAGGATACCGCCTACCTAGTGCCCGAGCGGGGCATGTGTTCCCATACGCCGCCGCCGCCGCCAAACCAGCTTTTGCGGCTTATCGTCGACGAAGAACCCCAGACAAGCTGGCTCTATGCCGCAACGGTTGTGCGGGGGACCCTAAGGATGAAGGAAACGCGGCGCGACATGATCGTGGTCGACGGCCTTGTACCCATGAGAAGCAGCTGGACTTTGGAGACCGAGGCGCTTGAGTTCGTCGGTCGCTTGCGCGCACCCGGTGCTGCAACCACCAAATAGCGATCCGCCAGGTGCACAGCACGGACATGCCGCAGGGTGGTGTCGCCACCCGCTCGTTGATTGACGTACCTCAGAAATCCGGCAAAGCTGCAACCTGTGGCCGTTTTGAAGGGGTGCGTATGTCGAAGCCGACGGTTCACGACATCGCTCGGGAGGCCGGCGTGAGCTTGGCTACTGTTGACCGCGTTCTCAACGAGAGGCCGGGCGTCCGTGATCGAACTGTGGAGCGTGTACGCGATGCGGTGCGCAGGCTTGGCTATGTGCGCAACACCCAGGCCGCCAATCTTGCGCGTCAGCGGCGCTATGCCTTCGCATTCGTCCTGCCGGAGGGCCCCAACCAGTTCGTTGAGACCATGCGCGCGTCGCTCACCGAAACGCTTGAGGCGCATACGACCGAGCTGCTGTCCGTCACCGTTTGGCCCGTGCCCGCCCACGACCCCCATGCGGTGGTCCGCACCCTCGTCCGTTTGTCAGCCTCGCAGGTGGACGGCGCGGCGGTGATGTTGCCCGAAACGCCGCAGGTGCGCGACGCCATCGTTCGGCTCAAGGCCGACGG
This sequence comes from Pseudomonadota bacterium, assembly GCA_039822045.1. Classification (GTDB taxonomy): domain Bacteria; phylum Pseudomonadota; class Alphaproteobacteria; order Rhodobacterales; family Rhodobacteraceae; genus HLUCCA09. The sequence goes on from JBCBMY010000003.1 coordinate 346,740, forward strand.
AATGGCGATCGTAGCGCTGGCGTCCGATTTGCCGAACTCGCCGCGAGACCACTTCGTGGGGATCAACAGCCATTCTGCGGGTCGGGCGGCGGCCTCGCTAATGGGACGCTTCATCGGCGCGCGCAAAGGCGATGTGCTTGTCGTGACAAACTCGCTGCAAGCCCGTGACAGCCTTGAGCGAAGGCTTGGCTTTGATGCCGTGATGGCGGCCGAGTTCTCCGATCTTCGCGCCTTGCCCTCAATCGAGTCCCACAACGATCCGGACCGCATGGAGACCATCGTCCGAGCGGCCGCGTCCCGCAATCCATCGCTCGTTGGGGTTTATTCAATGGGATCTGGGAATGCGCCGCTATTGCGGGGGCTGCGGAGGTCCGGGCGGAGCGACGAGCTCACCGTCATTGCGCACGAGTTGACCTCGGTCACGCGACAGGCTCTCGTTGCGCGCGAGGTCGATGCCGTGATCACCCAGAATGTCGGTCATCTGGTGCGCAGCGCGCTGCGCGTGCTCCGGGCCCGCGTGGACGGCATTCCGATCTTCGAAGCGCAGGAGCGCATCCGGACCGATATCGTGATCCGGGAGAACCTGCCGTAAGGGCGATCAGACCCTGTGGCAGAACAGGGAGGAGACCATAATGAAGACAATGAAGGGGCCAGCGTTATTTCTGGCGCAGTTCGCCGGTGACAACGCGCCATTCAATTCCTGGGACGCCATCACCAAATGGGCCGCGGATTGCGGCTATCGCGGAGTGCAAGTACCAAGCTGGGACGATCGGTTGATCGATCTGGCACAGGCCGCCGCGTCCAAGGACTACTGCGACACGTTCAAGGGGCAGGCCGCCGAGAACGGCGTCGAGGTGACAGAGCTGTCGACCCATCTCCAGGGGCAGCTTGTGGCCGTTCATCCGGCCTATGACGAAGCGTTCGATGGGTTTGCGGCTCCAGAAGTGCGAGGGAACCCCAAGGCGCGGCAGGCGTGGGCTGTTGATCAGGTTAAGATGGCCCTGTCCGCCAGCCGGAACCTTGGAGTCACAGCGCATGCGACCTTCTCTGGCGCGCTGGCTTGGCCCTTCGTCTACCCCTGGCCACAACGCCCAGCAGGGTTGGTCGAGGCGGCGTTCGACGAACTTGCGGCGCGCTGGCGTCCGATCCTCGACCATGCCGAGGAGATGGGGGTCAATGTCTGCTACGAGATCCACCCGGGCGAAGACCTCCACGACGGGGTCAGCTACGAAATGTTTCTTGAGCGCGTGGGAGGGCATGCGCGCGCGATGATGCTCTATGACCCGTCGCACTATGTGCTGCAGGCGCTGGATTACCTTGACAATATTGACATCTACCACGAGCGGATCGGGATGTTTCACGTCAAGGACGCGGAGCTGAACCCGACGGGCCGGCAGGGCGTCTATGGCGGCTACCAATCGTGGGTCGACCGGGCCGGGAGGTTCCGCAGCCTGGGCGACGGGCAGGTCGACTTCCGCGCCGTGTTCTCGAAGCTGGCGCAGTACGATTTCGACGGCTGGGCCGTGGTCGAGTGGGAATGCGCCCTGAAGCACCCCGAGGACGGTGCGCGCGAGGGGGCCGCCTTCGTGCGTGACCATATCATTCGCGTGACCGAGAAGGCCTTCGACGATTTCGCCGATGCAGGGACGGACGAAGCGGCGAACCGTCGGATGCTGGGATTGGGGGGCTGAGCGATGGCGATCGAAGGAAGCAACGGCACTGCGGCACGCCGCATCCGGCTGGGGATGGTTGGTGGTGGTCGGGATGCGTTCATTGGTGCCGTCCACCGCATCGCGAGCCGGATCGACGATCACTATGAACTTGTTGCGGGCTGCTTCAGTTCGACGCCGGAGAAATCGAAAGCGTCGGGCGCGGATCTCGGCCTTCCCGAGGATCGTGTCTATGGCAGTTTCGATGACATGGCCAAGCGCGAGGCGCGGCTGAAGGGCGGTGTCGAGGCCGTTGCAATCGTGACTCCCAACCATATGCACTATTCGGCGGCGAAGCCGTTTCTGCAGCGGGGCATCCACGTGATCTGCGACAAGCCCCTGACGTCGACCGTCGCGGATGCCAAGAAACTCGTCGTCGCCGCCGAGAAATCGGACGCGCTGTTCGTGCTGACACACAACTACACGGGCTATCCGATGGTGCGGCAGGCGCGCGAGATGGTGTCCTCCGGTGCACTCGGAGCGATCCGCGTTGTGCAGGTTGAGTATCCGCAGGACTGGCTGACCGTGGCGACCGAGGCAACTGGGCAAAAACAGGCCTCATGGCGGACCGATCCCGCCCGATCGGGTGCCGGAGGGTCGATCGGCGACATCGGCACCCACGCCCACAACCTCGCCTGCTTCGTCACGGGCCTGAGGGTGGCAGAGCTTTCGGCCGACCTGCACAGCTTCGTCGAGGGAAGGCGGCTCGATGACAATGCTCACGTCATGCTGCGCTTCGAAGGGGGCGCGCGCGGCATCCTGTGGTCAAGTCAGGTGGCGCCCGGCAACGAGAACGCCTTGCGGCTGCGTGTGTACGGCGAGACCGGCGGGCTGGAATGGGCGCAGGAAGACCCCAACACCCTCTGGCACGCGCCCTTCGGCGAGCCGCCGCGAAAGCTGACGCGGGCAAATGCCGGGGCGGGGGAGGCCGCAAACCGTGTCAGCCGCATCCCGCCGGGGCACCCCGAAGGATATCTGGAGGGCTTCGCCAACATCTACTCGGAGGCGGCGCTCGCGATTCGGGCGCATGCCTCGGGCGAGGCGCTGCCCGACATGGTTCACTTCCCCACGGTCCAGGACGGGCTGGACGGGATTGCATTTGTGGATGCCTGTGTGCGCTCTTCGGGTCGAAACGGGGCGTGGATCAAGCCAATCTCATGAATTCAGAGGGTTGCTTGAAGTGAACCGCGTGATCTGCGCGGCGTCTTCGGCTTCAGCACTCGAATTGAGGAGCGTACCTCAGAATTTTCCCTTTACTTGAGGTACGCTCCTCAACTACCGTTTGAGCATCCCCGATGGATCCGGGCGGCACAGCCTGGCCGACGGGGCCAATCGGGAGGATCAGACCATGAAGACGACGAAGTTGCTGGCGGCGACAGCCCTCGCTGGGATGTCGGTCGCTGCTGCGGGCAGTGCACAGGCGGATGATTTGACGCTGTGCTGGGCTGCGTGGGATCCGGCGAATGCGCTGGTCGAACTGTCCAAAGAATTCGAAGACCAGTCCGGTCACACGATGAGCTTTGAATTCGTGCCGTGGCCGAACTTCGCCGACCGGATGCTGAACGAGCTCAATTCGGGCGGCAAACTCTGCGATTTGCTGATCGGTGACAGCCAGTGGATCGGCGGCGGCGCGGAGAATGGCCACTATGTCCAACTGAATGACTTCTTCGATGCCGAGGGCATCAGCATGGACGATTTCGCGCCTGCGACCGTGTACGCCTATTCGACCTGGCCGAAGGGCGAGCCGAACTACTATGCGCTGCCGGCCATGGGTGACGCCAATGGCTGGTTCTACCGCCGCGATTGGTTCGAGAATCCCGACATCATGGCGGCCTATAAGGACGCCACAGGCAACGACCTTGCCCCGCCGACATCGCAGCGCGACCTGATGGAGATCGCGAAGTTTTTCCAGGGCCGCGAGATCGACGGGCAGACCCGCTATGGTGTTTCGATCTTCACCGAGCGCGGCTCGGAAGGGATCACCATGGGCGCGACTGGCGCGCTTTATGCCTGGGGTTTCAAGTACGAAAACGAGCCCGGCACCTACGACATGGACGGCGCGGTGAATTCCGCCGAGGCGATTGAAGCGCTGGAGTTCTATAAGGAGCTCTATGAGTGCTGCACGCCGCCGGGCTATACCGATGCCTACATGGAGCAGTCGCTCGACGCCTACAAATCGGGCCAGGTTGCGATGGCAATGAACTGGTTCGCCTTCTTCCCGGGCCTCTATGCCGATCCGAACACCGGCGGCGACACCATCGGCTTCTTCGTGAACCCGCCACAGAATATCGAAGCCTCGACCCTCGGCGGACAAGGCATCTCGGTCGTGGCCTATTCGGACAAGCAGGACGCTGCGCTTGAATACATCAAGTGGTTCGCCCAGCCCGACGTGCAGGCCAAGTGGTGGGAGCTCGGTGGCTACTCCGCCCACAACTCCGTGCTGCAAGATCCGGGCTTTGTCGACAGCGCCCCATTCGCGGCCGACTTCCTGAAAGCCATGGATGGCGTGCAGGACTTCTGGCAGGAGCCGGCCTACGCCGAACTGCTCCTGGCGATGCAGAAACGCCTGCACGACTACATTGTGGCCGATCAGGGCACTGCGGAAGAAGCGCTCAATAAGCTGATCGAAGACTGGACAGAGACCTTCGAAGACGAAGGCAAGCTCTAAGCCATGCGCGCAAGTGACCCTGGGCCTTGCCCAGGGTCCGAGCCCGCCGACAAGCGCCTGTGGCCCCGGGGCAGTTCCCGGGCTCTGGCGACGCTTTGCTCCTGGATCCGCGAATGACCGATAGCCTCGCCGACCGCGCCGCGCGCGCCACGCCTACACAGGTCGCCCGCCGCATCCGGGGCCTGTCGGACCGTGCGATTGCGTGGATCTTCGTGGCGCCCACGATCTTCCTACTGCTTGCGGTCAACATCTTCCCGTTGATCTGGACGATCCGGTTGAGCTTTACAAACTTCCGCGCCAACCGGCCGAACCGCGAAGTCGAATGGGTGGGGCTCCGGAACTACGAGCGGATCCTGACGGACAGCGACATCTGGCTGACGATGCAGGCCACGGCGCATTTCCTGTTTTGGACCATTGTCTTGCAGGTCCTCATCGGCTTTGCACTGGCTTATCTGATCAACAAGAAGTTCCGCGGCAACGACCTGTGGACCACGATCATTGTGCTGCCGATGATGCTCTCGCCCGCCGTGGTCGGGAACTTCTGGACGTTCCTCTACCAGCCGCAGATCGGCCTCTTTAACTATGTCGTGTCGTTCTTCACTGGAATCGACCCGTCGTCGTTCCAGATGATCGGCGATGTGGTGCTGGCACCCTGGTCGATCATCATCGTCGACACATGGATGTGGACGCCTTTCGTGATGCTGATCTGCCTCGCGGGGCTGCGATCGATCCCCGACTACATCTACGAGGCAGCCGAGATTGACCGAGCCTCGAAATGGCGGCAGTTCTGGACGATCACCGTGCCGATGGTCCTCCCATTTCTAATGCTCGCCGTGCTGTTCCGCGGGATCGAGAACTTCAAAATGTTCGATCTTGTCGTGCAGTTGACCGGCGGCGGACCCGGATCGGTGACCGAACTCACCTCGATCAACCTCAAGCGCGAGGCGTTTGAGAAGTGGCGAACGGGCTATGCCTCGGCCTACGCGATCATCCTCTTCGTCACCGTCTTCGGCCTCGCCTCGATCTATGTGAAGGCGTTGAACAAGGTGAAGGAACGATGAGCGCCTACTCCATCACCGAACCCAGCGCACGCACCAAGCGGGTCGCCGGCGTGCTCGTTGTTCTCTATGCGCTGATCACGATCATGCCGCTTCTGTGGATCTTCGCGACCGGCTTCAAATCGCCCTCCGATGCCATTGCCTATCCGCCGAAGGTGTTCTTCGAGCCGACGCTGGAAGGCTACGTCAACCTGTTCACCACACGGACCCGTCAGACCGAGGAGTATCTGGCGGCCAACCCGCCGCAGACCTGGGCCGACGAGATTGTCCGGCAGTACGACATGGTGATTGTGGGCCCGTCGCGGTATGGCGAAAGGTTCCTGAACTCGGTCATCATCGGCTTTGGGTCGACCTTTCTGGCGATCTTTCTCGGCACGATGGCGGCCTATGCGTTCTCGCGCTTCCGGATACCGCTGAAGGATGACCTTCTGTTTTTCATCCTCTCGACGCGGATGATGCCGCCCATTGCCGTCGCGATCCCGATCTTCCTTATGTTTCGCTCGCTGGGCCTCTCAGACACGCATCTGGGGATGATCCTGCTCTACACAGCGGTAAATATCAGCCTCGCGGTATGGCTGTTGAAAGGGTTCATCGACGAGATCCCGCGCGAATACGAAGAGGCCGCCCTGATCGATGGCTACACCCGCTTTCAGGCGTTCATGAAGGTTGTGCTTCCGCAAGCGGCCACCGGGATCGCCTCGACTGCCATCTTCTGCCTAATCTTCTCTTGGAATGAGTATGCCTTCGCTGTGCTTCTGACCTCGGGCACGGCCCAGACGGCCCCTCCGTTCATCCCAACGATCATCGGTGTGGGCGGGCAGGATTGGCCTGCCGTTGCTGCGGGCGCGACCTTGTTCTTGATCCCGGTGGTCGTCTTCACCGTGCTGTTGCGGAAGCATCTGCTGCGCGGGATTACATTTGGCGCGGTGCGCAAATGAGCGCGTTTCTCCAAGGGCTCTTGGGGCTGCGTCGCGGCCCGTGGGAAATGGTAGCAAGCGTGCTGATCGCCGTGGGCGTGGTGATGCTGATGCAGCCCTACGTGATGTGGCTCTACACCTATTCCTTCATTGTGACGCTTGTCGGCACCGTGATGTTCATCATCGTCAGTCATTTCCCCGAGGACGATTGAATGGCCGAGATCGTCATCAACAATCTACGCAAGGAGTTTGGTGATTTCACCGCCGTCCAATCCTCGTCGTTCAAGATCGAGGATGGCGAATTCTTCATGCTGCTCGGTCCCTCCGGATGCGGGAAGACAACAACGTTAAGAATGATCGCGGGGTTGGAGCTGCCCACCTCGGGCGAGATCTACATCGATGGTGAGGAGGTCGCCAATCGGCCCGCCAGCGAGCGCGACATCGCCTTTGTCTTCCAGATGTTCGCCCTTTACCCGCATATGAATGTGCGCCGGAACATCAGCTACCCGCTGGTCAGCCAGGGTATGACGCGCGCGCAAGTACGGGCGAAGGTGTCCGAGGTGGCCGGCATTCTGGGCATCGAGGACATTCTCGACAGACCGGTGGGCGGTCTTTCGGGCGGTGACCGGCAACGTGTTGCGCTCGGGCGCGCTATCGTCCGCGATCCCAAGGCGTTTATGATGGACGAGCCCCTCGGCGCACTCGATGCGGAGTTTCGCGAGCGCATGGCCGAGGAATTGCGCGCGCTGCACGACCGGATGGGCGCCACCACCGTTTACGTTACGCATGATCAGCTCGAAGCCATGCAGATGGGCGACAAGATCGTCGTGATGAACCACGGCGTGATCGAGCAATTCGGGGCGCCGCAAGACATCTACGACAAGCCCGCCACCATGTTTGTGGCCGACTTCATCGGATCACCCGCGATGAACTTCCTGCATTTCCATGGACGTGTGGATGTGGGCGCGGAAGCGGTCGGCATGCACCATCACACCGTGCAGGTGCCTCGGATGCGCGAGCCGTTCGAGGGGGACATGGTGTTTGGCGTGCGACCCGAACATGTCCGCCTGTCAGACGATGCGACGTTCCGGGGCGAGGTGCTTGCCACTGAATATCTCGGTACGACGCAGATCGTCACGCTGAGCACCGCGAGCGGCGAGATCAAGGCTCGGAGCCCATCGCACCAGCTGGCCCGGGTCGGCGAGACCTTGGGCTTGGAATTCAACGGAGCGACGGTGTCGCTCTTTGACAACCAAACAGGGCGTGCCCTGCGCAGCGAGCTCAACGAGGGGGTGCTGACGCATGTCTGATGTTGCCCTGCAGGGCGTCACGCGTCGTTTCGGAAAGACTGTCGCCGTGGCCGATGTCAGTATGCAGATAGCCGACGGGGCCTTCGTTGTGCTTCTTGGGCCCACCGGCGCTGGCAAGACAACGACGTTGCGGCTTATCTCAGGACTGGACCGGCCCGATGCGGGCGACATTCGGATTGGCGGGCGTTCGGTGCTGGGTGAAACGCCTGCGCAGCGCAACGTCGCCATGGTGTTTCAACAGTACTCGCTCTACCCGCACATGACCGTGCGGGACAACCTTGCGTTCCCCCTGCGCTCACCGATCCTGCGCACGCCGGAAGACGAGGTCACCCGTCGGGTCGGCGAGGTCGCAGAGGTTCTGCGGATTTCGCACAAGCTCGACAATCGCGCCACTGCTCTGTCCGGCGGCGAGATGCAGCGGGTCTCAATTGGCCGAGCGCTGGTGCGGAAGCCCGACATCTACCTTATGGACGAACCGCTGAGCTCCCTCGATGCCAAGCTTCGCTCGGAATTGCGCGTCGAGTTGAAGCGCATCCAGTCGGATCTCGGCGCGACCCTCCTCTACGTGACCCATGACCAGATCGAAGCCATGACCATGGCCACCCACGTGGGCGTTCTGGATCAGGGACGCCTCGTACAGTTTGGGTCGCCCCGCGAGATCTATGAGAACCCTGCCAGCCTCTATGTCGCGTCTCGGCTCGGGCTGCCCCGCATCAATGCGCTGCCAGCATCGCTCTTTTCCGGCGCCCCGGCGGGAGCCAAGACCATCGGGCTCCGGCCCGAACATATCCAGCAGGGCGACGGTGAGCCGAGCCGTGTGGTGCGGGTAGAGCATCTGGGCGATCAGACCCGTCTCCATCTCGACCTGAAAGGCCACGATCTGATCACGCTCACAGACGTCCATACCGAGCTTGAGCCGGGCGATGTCGTGTCAGTCCGGCCGCAAGACCCACTCTACTTCGATGCAACCGGCGCGCGGATTCCCTGAGCAATCCCCGCCCGAGCCCGCACCACCCGAGGAGGCCTGCCATGAAACAGTTCATCAACGCCAAGGAGACGCTGGTTACCGAAGCGATCGACGGCACGTTGCGCACGGCGGGAGGGCGGCTCGCCCGGCTTGACGGGTATCCGCACATCAAGGTCGTGGTCCGTACCGACTGGGACCGATCGAAGGTCGCGCTCGTCTCGGGCGGCGGGTCGGGCCACGAGCCGAGCCATGCGGGGTTCGTGGGGCAGGGGATGCTGACCGCGGCCGTCTGCGGCGACGTGTTTGCCTCGCCCTCCGTCGATGCGGTCTTGGCAGGTATTCTGGCCGTTGCGGGCAAGGCGGGGTGCCTGCTGATCGTCAAGAACTACACCGGAGACCGTTTGAACTTTGGTCTCGCCGCCGAGCGGGCGCGGGCCTTTGGCCTCAAGGTCGATATGGTCGTGGTCGACGACGATGTGGCGTTGCCCGATCTGCCCCAGGCGCGCGGCGTGGCGGGCACTCTCTTCGTCCACAAGATCGCCGGCGCGCTGGCCGAGCAGGGCGCAAGCCTCGAGGCCGTGACGCAGGCGGCGCATCGTGTGATTCAAGGCGTCGTGTCGATCGGCATGTCCCTTGATACCTGCACGGTCCCGGGCTCGCCCAAGGAAGACCGGATAGAGCCAGGCAAGGCCGAGCTGGGGCTTGGCATCCATGGCGAGGCCGGAATTGAGCAGGTGGACTTTTCCAGCGCCCGCGAGGCGATGGAGATGGTCGTCGACCGTCTTGCACCGAATGTGGGGCCGGGGCCCCACGTGGCGCTCCTCAACAATCTCGGCAGCGCGACACCGCTCGAGATGGCAGTCTTGGCCGAGGAACTTGCCCGGTCGCGCATCGGCGACCAAGTCCGTTGGATGGTGGGGCCAGCTCCCCTCATGACATCGCTCGACATGCAGGGGTTCTCGGTGTCGCTTTTGCCGGCCAGCAAGGAGGACGAGGGTCTCTTGCAGGCCCCGGTGGCCCCACAGGCCTGGCCCGGCTGCCTGGCCGTCGGACCGGTCGCGACACTGCCCTTGCCGGATGGGCTGACGCCGATTCAACCGATTCCGTCGAAGGACGACGCTACGCGGGCCTTCCTCGCCCGCTGCTGCAGCATTCTGATCGAAGCCGAGGCCGACTTGAACGCTCTCGACGCAAAGTCGGGCGACGGCGATACGGGGAGCACCCTGGCGACTGCTGCTCGCGCCCTTCTCGAGGCGCTCGACAAACTGCCCCTGTCTGACCTGACACAACTCTATCGCGCCATCGGGTTGGAACTGAGCCAGACCATGGGCGGATCGTCCGGCGTTCTTCTAGCGATCTTCTTTGCGGCCGCAGGCGATGCCTCCGCCAGCGGCAAGGATACGGTCGGGGCGCTCAAGGCGGGCCTCGACCGGATCCAGCAGGTGGGCGGCGCACGCCCCGGCGACCGGACGATGATCGATGCGCTTTTGCCGGCGTTGGAGGCATTGCCATCGGGGGTCGACGTGGCCGCGCGTGCCGCGCGGGACGGGGCCAATTTCACCGCGACGATCACACGCGCCAAGGCAGGTCGGGCAAGCTATATCGGCGCTGAAAAGCTTGCAGGTCACAATGACCCGGGAGCCGAAGCAGTGGCGCGCCTGCTCGAACGGTTGGCCGCCGAGGGAGCACAGCACGAGCCAGTCTCTTTCTAGGCGCTTGATCACGCGGATTGATGGTGTGACCCGTTCGATGGAACGAAAGAAGCACGGTGGGACAGGTTCGTCACGGGAGCGCTGCAGACCCCGCACGCCGCCAGTGCAGCAATACAGCGGTCGCAAGCTTCGGCCGCGGAGCCGAGCAGGAAGCTTGGGATCAATCCAAGGACCGTCGTGACGGGGCGGACACGACAGACGATCGAGGATCAAAAGGACGGGCCGAAGGAGCCTCGCTCAACCCGAAAAGTTCGCAAGCGTCAGCGCGCGCCCGTCGCGCAATAAACCACACGGCTTGAGCCTCAGTATTGTGTGTCCTAAGGCCATTCACCAGAGAACGCCGGAACCTAAGTGCGACACCCGGGTAGAAACGAGTTCAGAAGCAAAGGCCTAGGCTGAACTCCCGATGCCAGTGCGACCTCCTCACACAAAATCGAAGTTCGCGCTGGTCAACTCCTCCTCGCCCACTCCAAGCAACGTGATCGTGTTCCGACCATCCCCGCCCTTGTCGTAGACGAGGTCCGGACCGACTTGGGTGGCATTGTCGAGGAACTCTTCCAAGCTCTCGGCCTCACCCGTGCCGAGCGCAAACCGCAGGATGTCGCCGCCCGCGCCCGCGTCGAAATCGGTGATCGTGTCTCTGCCGTGGCGGGCCTCGAAGATGAACGTGTCGATGCCAGCGCCTCCGGTCATTCGGTCGTCGCCGCCCTGCCCCTCGATCCGGTCGTTGCCCCGGCCGCCCTGCATCGTGTCACTGCCTTGCCCGCCGCGCAGCAAGTCATTGCCGCGCTCGCCCGACAGCGCGTCGCGACCGCGCCCGCCAAGCACGGTGTCATTGCCGCCGCCACCTGAAATTGTGTCCCAGCCGGCCTGCCCCACGAGCCGGTCATTGCCGTTGCCGCCGACGATCTCGTCGCCGCCCTCGGCGCCGAACAGCTTGTCCCATCCCGCGCCGCCGATCAGCGTGTCGTGGCCGGCATCGCCCTCGAGCGTGTCGGCGCCAACGCCGCCAAGAAGGCTGTCGTCCCCGAGACCTCCGATCAGGCTGTCGTCGTCCCCCCCGCCATGGAGGGTGTCATTGGACCTGCCACCGTGGAGCGTATCGTCTCCGCCGGCGCCGTCCAGCATGTCGTTTCCACCATATCCGTGGATGCTGTCGTTGCCCTCATCGCCCGTTAGTGTGTCTGGTCCGGCGCCACCATTGGCAGAGTCGGAGTCGGCGGGGTCCGAGTTTGCGTCAATTCTTGTCCCAGTGTAGTCTGGCTGGCTGTGATAGGGGGCGCGATCAACCAATCCCGCCATCGCGACGCTTTTTCCACTAAATACGTTCTCATTCACATACTGGAAATTCGCGATCTTGTCCGAAAGCCCCATTCGGCCGGCGATATTGTCTTCGAGCTGATTGGCGCGCCATTCAAAATGTGAGCTGTCCAGGTCGGAGAACGTGATATCTCTAAGCGTCAAGCTCTGCCCCGTCATCGGGCTGAAGAAGCGGACTCCTTGCGCAGTCTGCTCGACCGAGAAGTTCAAGCCACCGTCGCCCCGGACACTGAGATAGAAGAAGCTGATCTTGTCCGTGGCCGGATTGAAATCAACGATCTCGGTCACATTCTGTTCGTGCGACCGAACGTAAACCGTGTTGTCCCTGACCAGACCAGATCCGTTTTCCCACGCCAATGCCGCGCTGACATCTTGCTGCAGATGCGCGTCTGCAATGGGCGCAAAATTTGCCGCCTGCAGATCTTCGAGATTGATGCCCTCAATCAAAAGCGACCTGCTCTGATTGAACATATGATAGAACATCAGCCCTTCGGGCGTATCGATCGGAATCTGGTTGTGGATTGAGTCAGTCCCGACATCGACTTTGTCCTTTGACGGGTCGAAATCAGAAATGAGTTTCGTTTCGTTGATGTGGTAGACGGTGCCGCCGTCGCCAAGCGGATCGGGGTCGCCGGTGTCCGGCAGCGGATCCTCGTCATGGTTATGGCCACCGTTGTTGCCCCCCATGTTGCCGGGGTCATCCATCGGGTCACCGGGCCCGTCATCCACCGGATCGGCTGGAGGTACTGGGTCGATCGGGTCAGGAAGGGTCCCGTCGGCGGGCAGCGGATCGCCCAACGGGTCGCCGAGCACCACCATCGACTGGAAATAGTCGATCACATCGGCATGCGGAACATTGAGCGCGGGCCATTGCGGCCAGTCGAACGTATCGTTCATGAACGGCTGCGACTGGTCGTGGCTGAGCACGGTGAGGTGGTTCACGTCGTGCGCCGTTGCGATGCCGGCGAAGCTCAAATCGCCATGGGTCCGGCCGTGCATCCAACCGCCGTAGTGGGGCTCCATCTTCAGCGTCTCGATGAAGGCCTCGGTGAGGCCGTTGTCCGCGAGAAACTGCACGAAGCCGTCATGGCCATGGGCCTCGACCATATCCAACACGTCCGCTTCCTCGCCGAGCCGGGCCGTGCGTTGGATGTCCGCAAGGATCTGCGGGTCGAATGCATCGTCACGGATCCAGCCGACCTTGGCCCCCTGCATGGCGTAGTAGAGGCCGACCCCCTCCAGGTCCCCGCCCCAAGCCTGGTCGTTGTTAGTCAGGTCATTGGCAAACGCCCAGGTGCCGATGGACACGATATCCGTCGCGTCGAGCCCAAGAAAGTTGCGGAGGGCATTGTAGGCCACAAGCGCCTCGGTGGTGATCGCCGTGCGCCCGCCATCCAAGTCGTCGTGCATCGTGTGGCTCGATGTGCCGTGGTGCACTCCGAATTCCGTGATGTCGGTATATTCTCCATCGCCCGAACCGTGGGAGCCGTGGGTGTGATCGCTGTGATCGTGCGCCGGGTCCGGATCCGCCGGATCGATGCCAACGGGATCAGGGTCCACGGGGTCAACCGGGGTGGTGCCATCGGCCGTGACAACCGAGACAGAGGCCGGCCCACCTTCTACCTGGAAGCCGAAAGAGATGGTCTGGCCCGCCGAAAGGCTCGCATTGTAGCTCACCGAGCTCAGCGTGTAGACGTCGCCCTCCTTGGCTACGATCTGCGCGTTCCAGATGTTGATGATGTCGCCGGAAAGCTGCAGCTTGACCGTCCACCCGTTCATGGAGCTGGGTGCTGTGAACTCGGTGTCGACGATGTATCCACCGGACCAGGCGTCGCGGACGACGGGGCTCACGGCTTCGGCGTAGTTCTGATCAAGCATCTTGTGTCATCCTTGGCGAGGAGCCCGCCCATGCGAACCCGATCCATACCCGTGTCGACCACAAACAACTGGCCACTTGCCGTGGGCGCGAGGCCTACGACGCCTATTCTCTGCTTGGGAGCTGCAGGTGCATAATGGCACTGACCAGCGTCCCTGGTTGTGCCCCTCTACCCAAGCCCTTGGTGGGAAATCTGAGCGATTCAGGCAAGGGCCAAGGCGTCGTTTCGGCGAATTCCCACCACTTGGCAGGAACGATCGGCGGAACTGTTTCGTGCTCGGGGTGAGTGGGTGGAAAAGCGCCGCATCGTCCGCGGCTCTTATCGGCCGCGACACGCCGAGCCGCTGGACCCACTGCCGGTCAACCGCAGCCAATGACCCCGGCAGCGAGAACTGTAGCGGATAGGAGGACCTTGAGATGTCGGTCGCACCGGACAGATTAATCACGCTACATCTGACCGGGGGCTGAGGGCCTATATCCCGCGCCCCTCAGCGCGCCCCGGCTCCAGCCCCAACCGATCCCCGGATCGGTGAACGGCCCATCCGGCGCCGGCAGAGACCCGCACAGCAACCGGGCGCCGACGCCTTCGCGCATCCAATTGACTGCGATCTAGACTTCGACCTTGCTGCCGTCGCTGTCCGCCATAACGTGCCGCATCGGACGGCTTCAATCTGTCCAATCCACCGCTGTGCCTGCTAGCCGTGAGTCACAGGGACGGAGCTCGATCAAAAGGTCCCGACCCTAAGTTCCTGACTTGAGATCCAATGGGTGCGCGTTGGAATATCTGTCCCGGGCGAGCATCCGGACTTCGGCTTGAGCAAGGGCAGCGAGCGCCTGATCCACCGACTGCCCTCTCGCCATCGCCTTGTGCCAGACCCGCTGGGCGGATGTCGGCGACCACGGCAAGGCCGCTTGCGACAGCCATTGCCGAAGCGGGGCGGGCAGGGCGTCGTAGATCTGCATCGGGTCGCTTGAGCGTCTCCTACGGCGCAAGCTGCTCTGTCCGAGGTTGCGGCTCAAACTGCGTCCTCGGGGTCGTTGATCGGGTCGAGGACCAGGACAAGTCGGCTCTCGCCCGTGCCCTCAATCGGAGGAGACCTATGGCGCAGCCCCGACGGTGGGCTCTCGGGCCAAAGAGCGCCTCTCAGCAGGATCGGCGCACCTGTTGGGACGGTGAAGACCCGGCGTGGGTCATCGCCGTCGGTCGATATCCCATACTGGGTGCCGGTGCCTCGGTAGGTGCAAACGAGGCGCGCATGAACCGCGTCCACGTGGAACTTTCGGCAGGAATTCGTCGTGACGACATCGAGGCGCACCCGGAGGTGGCGGGCGGACATCAGGCGCGCGAACACCTGGCTCAGCGCCGAGATATCGGTTTCCAACCAGGTCCGTTCGGGCCCGTCCGGTAGCCCCGCCATGTCGCAGAGATGCTCCACCGCGTCGCCAACCTCATCGGGACGGAGAATGATGCGCCCCTTGGGCAGGCACTCTGGATCGAGCTGGTCCAGAGAATCCTGAACGCGGGTCGGGATCCGCCGACGCCATATGGCAGCGGCGCAGTCGGGCTCGTTCAACGCGGTCAGGGCCTCTGGGCCGTCGACGATCGCGACACCGCTCGTCGCGTCCATCCGCCACTTTTGCAAGAAGTTCATGCTGCTTGCTCTGCGCGGCGCCATGTTGGGAAGGGGTCTGGCATGTCTGGGAGCATCTCGGGGTTTGGCGCGAGGTGTTCTGGCAGGAGGCAGGCGTCGAGCTTTTCCTTCAGCTCCGGCCAATCGATGGCGGCC
>JBCBMY010000004.1:0-346519 GCA_039822045.1 Pseudomonadota bacterium
ATTCCGACTATGAGTGCTTCACGATCCTCTGCACCGATGACACGCCGGCCTTGCAGGTGCTGAATGCCGAGGGGCGGTGGATCATGGCGCCGCCGGTTGATCGCGCGGTGCATGGTCGACTGGAAGTAGTCGTTGGTCCAGCGCGCCATCAGATCGCCGACATTGACGATGAAGGCGCCCTCAACCGGCGGCGCCATGATCCACCGCCCCTCGGCATTCAGCACCTGCAAGGCCGGCGTGTCATCGGTGCAGAGGATCGTGAAGCACTCATAGTCGGAATGCGCGCCGATGCCGATCTGGCGCTCATCGATCTCGCCGTCCTGGCTGGGATAGTGCAGTACGCGCATATGCGCCATTGGCTTGGTGATCTTTGGCGCGAAGAACTCCTCTGGTAGTTCGAGAGCCAGCGCGAATGCTGCAAAGATGCGTTCGCCAAAGGCACGGATCGCGTTGTGATACGCCATGATCGGGGCGCGGAACGCCGGCAGGCTCTCGGGCCATTGGTTTGGCCCGTAGCCGAAGATGCCTGCCTGCACATCGGGATCGCTAGAGTCCAGGTCGAGCGCGAGGTCGAACCCCTCGTGCAGGTCGCCCTTGTTTTGCGGGTCGGTGTTTTCGCCTAGCAGAGGCGTGTATCCCCGCATCTCTTCGGACTTGGAGACGTGGATCGCCATCTTCTCGGCCTCGGCGAGATCGAAGAAGGCGTGCGCAGCGGAAAAACACGATTCAATGACTTCGGATGGAACGCCGTGGTTCGAGGCGTAGAAGAACCCAACCTCGGTGCAGGCCTTGCGCACCGCTTCGCCCACTGATGCGCGGGCCGCAGGGTCTCTGCCCAGCATCTGGGCGAAGTCGATCACCGGGATTTCGTCAAACGCTGTGGGCTCGGCGGTGAGATCGGAGGCGAAGAAAGCCCGCGGCCCGTTGCCGGTCATCACTGTCGTCGTCGCCATGCACGCCCCCCCGGATGCACAATACATGGGCGCCAGCGTCCGGGCGGGACGCGCTGGAATCAAAGAGGAATGCCCCGGCTCGCAACCCGACGGCCCAGAGCGGCGAAGAAATGCGTGTGTTGCGAGCACACAAGATGAGATTCGCCTGTATTTTCCGCGCCGCTTCGATCCATGCTTTGGGGGTGCGTTAAATCCATCGGTCGCCGGCACGGCAAGATCGCTGCTGGTCTAAGCCGGGCGCAGGAGGGGCAGAATGCTGGATCTGATCGTCACGAACGCGACGCTTCCTGATGGTCGCCGTGGACAGAACATTGCGGTCAAGGACGGACGGATCGCAGAGATCGCACCCGGCATTGACGCAGGCGCGGCAGAACGGCTCGACGCGGCGGGGCGGCTGGTTGCTCCGCCCTTCGTCGATCCGCACTTTCATATGGACGCGACGCTCAGCCTCGGGCTGCCCCGACTGAACGTGTCCGGAACGCTTCTTGAGGGGATCGCCCTTTGGGGTGAGTTGAAGCCGCTCCTAACCGTTGAGGCCGTTGCGGAACGGGCGCTGCGCTATTGCGATCTGGCGGTGGCGCAGGGCCTCTTGAAGATCCGCAGCCATGTGGATGTGTGCGACGATCGGCTGTTGGCGGTCGAGGCGCTTCTAGAGGTCAAACGGCAGGTGGCACCCCAGATCGATTTGCAGCTCGTGGCCTTTCCGCAGGACGGGCTCTATCGGGCGCCCGGCGCCGAGGCGAACCTTTTGCGGGCGCTCGACATGGGGGTCGATGTGGTCGGCGGGATCCCGCATTTCGAGCGGACGATGGCAGATGGGGCCGCCTCTGTTCGGCGGCTTTGTGAGATTGCCGCAGAGCGTGGCCTGCCGGTGGATCTGCACTGTGATGAGAGCGATGATCCGATGTCGCGGCATGTCGAGACGCTGGCGGCCGAGACGGCGCGGCTCGGTCTTGGGGGCCGCGTTGTGGCGAGCCACGTCACCGCGATGCACTCCTACGACAACTATTATGCCGCCAAGCTCCTTCCGCTGATTGCGGAGGCAGGCCTGCATATTGTTCCCAACCCGTTGATCAACATCACGCTTCAGGGGCGGATGGATACCTATCCGCGCCGGCGGGGACTGACACGGGTGCCGGAGCTGCGCGCACTCGGGGTGAACGTGGCCTTCGGGCAGGACTGCACGATGGATCCGTGGTACCCGCTGGGCTCGGCCGACATGCTGGAGGTCGCGCATATGGGAATTCATGCGATCCCGATGACGTCGCGGGATGCGATGGCGTGGGCCTTTACCTCGGTCACGGTCAATGGCGCGCTGGCGATGGGTCTGCCCGACCCGACGCTGCGCGCGGGAGGACCTGCCGATATGGTGCTCTTGCAGGCGGCCGACCCGATCGAGGCAGTGCGGCTCCGGGCGACCAGGATTGCCGTGATCCGCTCTGGAAAAGTGATCGCGCGGACCGCGCCCAGGATTGCCGAGCTGGCCTTGGATGGCCGACCCGCCACCCTGGATCCGGCCGACTTTGCGCCAACCGGCGATGGGGCCGCCGCCTAGCCAAGCCGCCAAACAAAAACCAAGACCCGACAGCGAGAGGATCAGACCAATGACAATCACACCCACACGCCGCCATGTGATGGTCGCCGCAGGTGCGGCGCTGGCCCTGCCGGCCTATCTCCGTCGCGCCTCGGCGCAAGGCGCTTTGAAGGTGGCTGGCGTCCACAACAGCCCCGTGGAGAATGCGTGGAACAGTCGGATCCACTTGGCCCTGAACGAGGCGGCGGAAGCTGGCCTGATCGAGTACGACTTCTCGGAGAGCGTTGCCGCCACCGACTATCCGCGCGCGATGCGGGAATTTGCCGAAGGTGGCGCGCAGCTCATCTGGGGCGAGGCCTATGCCGTCGAGCGTGAGGCGCGCGAGGTGGCGGCCGACTATCCCGACACAGCGTTCCTCATGGGCTCGTCGGGCGGGCCGGCGGGCGACAATTTCGGAGTCTTTGGCACGCGCAATCACGAGGCCGCCTACCTTGCCGGCATGCTCGCGGGCAAAATGTCGGAGAGCAATGTGTTCGGCTCGGTGGGCGGCTATCCCATTCCGGAGGTGAACCTGCTGATCAACGCATTCCGGCTGGGCGTGAGCGAGGTCAACCCTGATGCCAGCTTCCTCAACGGCTTCATCGGTGCGTGGTTCGACCCGGCAAAGGCCAAGGAAGCAGCGATTGCCCAGATCGATGCGGGGGCCGACATCCTGTTTGGCGAGCGCATCGGAACGGCCGATGGCGCGGAGGAGCGCGGAGTGAAGGCCATCGGCAGTCTGATTGACTACACACCGCGCTATCCCGGCACGATTTTTGCCAACGCGATCTGGAATTTCGGCCCGACCATCGAGGCCATCGTGGCGGATGTTCGGGCGGGCACTCCGGTCGGGAAAGACTACACCGAGTATTCCTTCATGAAGCATCGCGGCAATGAACTGATCTTCGTGGAAGACGACGTGCCGCCCGACGCGATCCCGCCCATGCTTGAGAGACAGGAGGCCATTGCCTCGGGCGAGTTCGACGTTCCAATCGACGCCGAGGAACCCGCCTGATCGCTCGTCGGCCCATGGACGAGCGTGCGCGCAACCTCCGAAGCTGCGTCGCCGGCGACGCAACGGCGCTGGCAGCCGCCATCGCTGAGGGCAGGACCACGGCCAGCACGGCGATGATGGCCGCGCTGGGGCGAGCGCGGGAGGTGCCGAGCGCCATAGCGCGTCTATTGTCGGACGAAGCGGCGCTGGCAGCGGCCGTGAGGGCAGGCGCCGGGCCGTTTGCAGGCGTGCCGTTTCTGGGCAAGGATTTGGGCTCGGCTGCGCGTGGTCTGGCACCGGCCGGGGGCTGTAGGGCGTTGCGGGCCCGTCTTGCCGATCCGTCCGAGGACAGCGCGCTCTTTGCGCGGTTTCGGGCGGGTGGCCTTGTGCCCTTCGGCCTGAGCACGGTGCCCGAGTTCGGGATGTCGCTTGCGACCGAGCCACCCGGTCAGCCGCCAGCCGCCAATCCCTTTGATCCTGCGCGAAGTGCAGGGGGCTCGTCGGGTGGCGCTTCGGTCGCTGTAGCAGAAGGCGTGGTGGCGATCGCCCACGCGACCGATGCGGCGGGCTCGATCCGCGTGCCTGCGGCGTCGTGCGGGCTCTGGGGCCTGAAGCCGTCACGGGGCGTGGTGCCACAAGGGCCGACCTTCGCGAACTACCTGATGGGGATCGTGTCGGAGCTAGTACTTGCCCGGTCGCGGCGCGATGTTGTGACGGCATATGCGCTCGCCACGGGGATGAAACCGGCCAGTGAAGGCAGACGCGACTGGCGCGTCGCTCTTTGTCTGCCTGACCGCTGCGATGAGGTCCAGCGGAGAGCCACCCGCGCTGCTGCCGAGACGCTGGCGGCCTCTGGGGCCGACATCGTTGAGCGACCCGCACCGGACGCGCTGGGGCAGGCGGCCCATGCGGTGGCGGGGTTGGTGCTGTGCGTGTCGCTTGCAGAGTGGCTCGATGACGCGGGTATCGCCGAAGGCGATGTGAGCCCATTCATCGCGTCTGCGCGCGCCTCCGGCCGCGCTCTGACAGGCACAGCCGTGTTCGCCGCCTCACGCGATATCGCCAGATTGACCCACGCGGCGTCGATGCTGTTTGAAGGCGTCGACGCGGCGCTTATGCCCGTTCTCTCAGGTCCGCCACCGCCGCACGGACGGTTCCCGATGGATGCTGACGATGTCGGCGCTCGCCTTGCCGCGCTTGAGGCACATGCGCCCAACGCAGCGCTCGCCAACGTGGCCGGCCTGCCGGCGCTGGCGTTCCCGGCTGGATTTGTCGGCGGCCTGCCGGTCGGCGCGCAGCTGGTTGGCCCGCAAGGCGCCGATGCGGCCCTGCTGGAGCTTGCGGCACCCCTCGACGCGCATTGCGAGGTGCCGTTTCCATCGCCGATTGCGGGATTGCCGCAATGAGCCCGGTTCTCGAATTGAGAGGGATTACGAAGCGGTTCGGGGCGCTCGTTGCAAACGACGGTGTGTCGCTGTCTCTGGCGGAGGGCGAGATCCTGGCGCTCCTTGGCGAGAACGGCGCCGGCAAGACGACGCTGATGAACATTCTCTTTGGCCACTACGCCGCAGACGCAGGCGACGTACGCGTGTTCGGCCGTGCCCTTCCGCCCGGGCGACCTCGTGCGGCCATCGAGGCCGGTGTGGGCATGGTGCATCAGCACTTCGCCCTCGCAGCCAATCTTTCGGTTCTCGACAACATCATGCTTGGCACCGAGCGCTTGACTCGTGTGCGCTCCGCTCGCCGGGCGGCGGTGGGCAAGCTGAAGGATTTGTCCGAGCGCTTTGGGTTGCCTGTCGATCCCGACCGAAAGGTCAGCGCGCTGTCCGTGGGTGAACGTCAGCGAGTGGAAATCCTCAAGGCGCTCTACCGCGACGCCAAGATCCTGATCCTTGATGAACCGACTGCCGTTCTGGCCCGGCCTGAGGCCGAGCGCCTCTTCGCCACATTGCGGGGGATGACACATGGCGGCCTGTCCATCATCTTTATCAGCCACAAACTGCATGAGGTTATGGCGGCCTCCGATCGGGTTGTCGTGCTGCGCGCGGGGCGTCTTGTGGCCGAGCGCCGGACGGCAGACACCACTCCCGAGGAGTTGGCCGAAGTGATGGTTGGGCGGAAGGTTGAACGCCCGGTCCGGCGCCCGCATCCGGTGGGGGCCCCGGCGCTGATAGCGGAGGGCGTGCGCATTGGTGCCGGGCCGCAGCCGCAGCTCGACGGCGTCTCATTCACTGTCCACGAAGGCGAAATTCTGGGTGTCGTGGGGGTGTCCGGCAACGGGCAGGCCACGCTCGGCGCGCTTCTTTCGGGGCTTGCCGTGCCGGATGAGGGGCGGCTGGAGCTCGCGGGCGCGGAGGTAGGGCGTCTCGGCCCGCGGGGGATGTTACGCGCCGGGGTAGGCCGCGTGCCGGAAGACCGCCACGCGGAAGGCGCCATCGGCGAGATGGCGGTGTGGGAGAACGCCATTCTCGAGCGACTGCGCAGCACAGCATTTCAAAGATGGGGGGTCGTGCGTCGTGCTGTTGGGCGTCGACACGCAGAGGCACTGATCGACCGCTTCGATATCCGAGGGGCCACGCCGAACACGCGCAGCCGGCTCTTGTCGGGCGGCAATATGCAGAAGTTGGTCCTGGGACGCGTGCTTGCGACCAACCCGAGTTTCCTGCTCGCCAATCAGCCGACGCGTGGGCTGGACGAGGGCGCCGTTGCCGCCGTGCACGCGAGCCTTCTTGCGGCGCGCAGTGCCGGGGCGGCGATCCTGTTGATCTCGGAGGAACTCGAGGAGGCCGTGGCCCTGTCCGACCGTATCCAGGCCATCGTCAAGGGCCGGATGTCGCCGCCAGTGGCCACGGAGCAAGTCGATGCCCAGCGGCTTGGCCTGATGATGGCCGGCGTCTGGGACGGAGTGCCCGATGCGGCTTGAGCGTCGCGAGGAAGTGCCGCTGACCCTAGCCGCAACGGCGCCCGTTGTTGCGATTGCAGCCGCACTGGCCCTGGCTGCGGGGCTGATCGCTGCGGCAGGCGTGAGCCCGTTTTATGCCTATGGGGAGATGATGCGCGGCGCGTTCGGCTCCCGTCTGGCCGTAACGGAAATGCTCACTCGCGCGACGCCCCTCATTTTGACCGGTCTTGCCGCCGCCGTCGCCTTCCGGGGGCGGCTGTGGAACATCGGAGCAGAAGGCCAGTTTTACCTGGGCGCGTTGATGACGGCGTGGGTTGGTCATTCCCTTTCGCTGGCGCCGGTGCCGGGCATCGCCCTCTTGTGCCTTGTCGGAATGGCAGCCGGCGCGGCGCTGCTTGCCGGACCGGCATACCTGCGGTTGCGGTTCGGGGTGGATGAGGTGGTCACCACCTTGCTCCTAAACTTCATTGTCATTCTCTTCGTCGGGCTGATGATCGAGGGCCCGCTGAAGGACCCGCTGGCGTTTGGCTGGCCGCAATCCGTCCCGGTTGACGATGCGTATCGCCTGCCCGATCTGGTCGCCCGCTCCCGACTGCATATCGGGCTGCTCCTGGCCGTGGTCGCCGCCGCGCTGGTTTGGCTGGTGATGTCGCGCACCGTATTCGGGATGGAGGCGCGCGCCGCGGGTCTCAACGCGTCTGCGGCCGCGTTTGCCGGTGTGTCGCTGCCGCGGACGCTTCTCGGCGTCGCCGTTCTCTCGGGCGCACTGGCCGGCTTGGCTGGCGCCATCGAGGTGATGGGCGTGACGGCGGGTGTCACCACGACCATGTCGCCGGGCTTTGGCTATGCCGGGATCGTCGTGGCCATGCTAGCGGCGCTCCATCCGATCGGTGTGGTCGGCGCTGCGATCTTTGTGGCGACAATCTTTGTGGGCGCCGACGCAATGAGCCGCGCCACCGGGGTGCCGAGCTTCATCGCCGACGTGATCGTGGCGCTGTCGCTGCTGACGATGCTCGTCGCTCTCCTTTTTACGAGCTACAGGCTGCGCCGATGACCGAAGCGCTCGATCTGCTGACCACGACGAGCCTTTGGGCCGCCATCCTGAGGATCGCGACACCGCTGATCTTTGGAGTGATCGGGGCGCTCTTGTGCGAGCGCGCCGGTGTGCTGAACCTCGGGATCGAGGGGATCATGACGATGGGCGCAATGACCGGGTGGTTGACCGTCTATCTCGGGGCCGGATTGTGGACGGGATTGGCCGTTGCGGCGCTGTCGGGCGCGGCGATCGGGCTTCTGCATGCGATGCTCACCGTGCCGTTGGGGCTGTCGCAGCATGTCTCGGGCCTCGGCATCACGCTCT
The DNA here is from genome assembly GCA_039822045.1 of Pseudomonadota bacterium. Lineage (GTDB taxonomy): Bacteria > Pseudomonadota > Alphaproteobacteria > Rhodobacterales > Rhodobacteraceae > HLUCCA09. Next base: position 7,783 of record JBCBMY010000004.1, read on the forward strand.
TTGCCTCCTCGCTTGCCTACTACCTCTACCGATTGATCGTAGAGGTTGGCGAACTGCCCCCAACGATCGAGCCGTTTCAGCCAATCGACCTGCCGTTTTTGTCTGATTTGCCTGTGATTGGACCGGTTTTGTTTGCCCAAAGCGCGCCCACCTATCTGGCCCTCGCGCTGGTGGCGGTAACCGCCTGGGTCCTGGCGCGAACGCCGCTGGGCCTTGCCGTCAGGATGACGGGGGAGAACCCGCATGCGGTAGAAGCACAGGGGCTCGACCCGATCCGGATACGGATTGGCGCCGTCGTGGTAGGATCGGGTCTGATGGCGATGGGGGGCGCGTTTTTGACTATGGCGGCGTTCAACAGTTTCTTTCCGGAGATGGTGCAAGGGCGCGGCTGGATCTGCATCGCGCTGGTCGTCTTCGCGTCATGGCGGCCGGGAAAGGCCCTTCTTGGCGCGCTCTTGTTCGCCTTCTTCGACTCCTATCAGTTGCGGCTGCAAACCGTGGTGGAGAACGTGCCCTACCAGCTCTTCCTGATGGCGCCCTACGCGCTGTCGATCCTGGCGCTCATCCTCGTGTCCCGCCGCGCCGAGGTGCCGACGGCCTTGATGATGCCGTACCGGCGGGGGGAGCGCTGACGACTGTATGGACGTCAGATGACAAGCGATCCGAAGCGGGCTTCGGATGGCGTTAGGACTGGGCGCTATCCGTTTCGGCAAAGGTTTCGCGCATGAGGATGGTGCCGCCATCACCTGCGGCGAGGGCCGTTCCATCGGGAAGGATCGTGAGGGACCGGAGGCCCACATCGGTCCCAGTGGGGTCGTGCTCCCATCGCTGCCCATCATGACGCATGGCTGCTCCGCCTGCGCCGACGGCCAGAACATGCGTGGCGGTACCGGCGACGGAGAGCAGGTCTTTCCGTGCGCGGGCCGCCGTGATCCGCCAGCGGCTGCCGTTGAAGTGGCCGATTGTGCCCGACAGGCCGACAACGAAGATATCGTCGAGTGCGCGTCCCCAGACATCAAACAAGAAGTGCTCGGTCCCGGCGTTGAATTCGTCCCAGCGGGTGCCGTTCCAGCGCAGCACAAGGCCGAAGTCGCCCACGGCCAAAAGGTGATCGGCATCGGGGCCCCAAAGGCCATAGAGCGCGCTGCGGGTACCAGAGGGCGTGCGCGTCCAGGGGCGATCGCCGCCGCGCAGGACAAGGCCCTCATCACCGGCAGCCAGCATTGCACCAAGCCCGTCGGACCAGAGCGACAGGATTGTGATGTCCATCAGAAGATCGAAATCCTTTTCCCAGCGCGTTCCGTCGTACCGGTGGATCTCGCCCAACTGCCCGGCCGCGAGCAGACATCCGTCGGTCGCGCGCGCCAGGGCGTGCAGCCCCAGATCGCCTGGCGGAGGCAGCGCTTCCCACTTGCCCCGGTCGAGCACAAGGACGGTGCCTTCTTCGCCACAGGCATGGGCGATGCCGGATTGCGGATCGGTCCAGAGGCCCCAGAGCTGGCGATGCGTCCCGCTTGCCATCGTTGACCACGCGCTGGGGGCTTCTCCTGCGTGTACTGCGGGCGCAAACGCCGTAAGTGCAGCCGACCCGCCCTGAAGGACCGTGCCGAAATCGCCGATGGCGAGGGCGCCGCCGTGGGGCAGGCGGACGAGTCCGTGGAGGTCGTGCGTGGTGCCGGTGTCGAGCCTGTCGAGGCGTTGATTGCGCAACAGGTGCATCTGCCCGCTGTCACCCACGCACAGCACGCCTGCGGGCGTCTCGGCCAAATCTCTGAACCGGCGAAACCTGACATCGGTGAAGACCGGATGCGCGCCCTCTTGGTCGAGCAGAACCAGATCGCCTCGGAAACCATTGTCCTTGACGAGGTAACGGCCGCCGGCCAGCAAGATGCCGCCGCCGTCCAGCTCCAGTGCAGCGACAAAGGTCGTCGCGAGCGGGCAGGGCATGGTGTGCCAGCCGCCCTCGACCGCGCGCATCAGCAGCGTGCCATCGGCGCCCGCGGCCAGAACACGCCCGTCGGAGAGGCAGCGCACCGTGCGTAGGTGGAGCCGCGTGCCCGAAGTCTCCGCGATCCAGGCTGTGCCGTTGAAGTGCAGGATCGTGCCGTGGTCGCCGACAGCAAATGCCGTGCCATCGGCTGTGCCGTCGATGCCAAAGAGCGGGGCGTTCTCCGGAACCGAGGCATAGCGCCCTTCGTCGGTGGTCGCCCCGCCTTGTACGCGGTGCCAGTCCTGCCCGTCGAAGCGCAGGATCAGGCCCATCCATCCGACGGCCCAGAGCGACTCGCGGGACGTGCCCCAGAGCGCGTGTACGGGCAGGGTGGTGGGAACGGGCATGCGCTCCCACGTGGCCCCGGCGAAATGGAAGATTGCCCCTTCGTCACCGCCGATGAATGCGCCCTGTTCGTCGGCCCAACCGCCCCAGAATACGTCGCCTGATCCGGCCGCGAGCCCGTCGACCGCGGTCCACCGGTTCGTGTCTTCGCGAGGTGAGAGGCCGCCTCGGAAGAGGGCGCGACGGCTGACTTCGGCGACGGCGCTCATCCGTCGTCGCGGCGCTGCGCCGCCTCTTGCAGGCGCTCGGTCTCGCCGCCCAGGAGTGCGCCGATCTCGCCCTCTAGCGCGGTGCGGGCAGCGTCGGGCAGATCGGCGAGGGCCGCCTGCATCTCGCGGTCGGCAAGGTTCTGGGCGAAGACGTCCTCGAGGGTGCGCGCGACGGCTCCGCCGAACTCCCTGCGGCCCAGTGCTGCCACGGCGTCGACAAGGGGCGCGAACGCACGTGCGGCCGCGCTCTCGGGATCTGCCACAACGACGGGCGCGCCGGCGTCGGAGCAGGCCGCAAGTTCTGGGGCGAGCGGGACTTGGGCGATGCGCGATATCTCTAGCGTCGCGAGCGCGTCTTTAAGCCCCGCATCGGGAAAGACATGGAAGCTGCCCTGACAATGGGGACAGACGACACCTGCCATATTCTCGACGGCGCCGATGATCGGAAGCCCGCGCTCTCGGCAGAAGCGGCCGGCCTTCAGGCTGTCCATCTGCGCGACGGCCTGCGGGGTCGTGACGAGCACGGACGACACGTTCGATCCCTCGAGCATGTCGCACAGCGTGATCAACTCGTTGCCGGTACCGGGGGGCATGTCGACGATGAGGAAGTCGAGCGGGCCCCAGTCGAAGCTGCCGATCAGGTGATGGATGAAGTCGTGCTTCCAGGCATCGCGCCAGACAACGGGGATGGTGTCTTCAGCCAAAAGGAAGGCGAGCGAGCCCACTTTGACGGAGTGTGCGAGCCCGTCAGCAGTGAAGTCGTGGGTCTTCAGGCCAAGATGGGTCGTGCGCGTGTGGCGCCCTGCGAACCCGAAGAAGCGGCTCTGATTGGGCCCGTGAATGTCGGCGTCGGCCATGCCCACACGAAACCCGCCTTGCGCCAGCCCAGCGGCGAGATTGGCCGAAACGGTGGATTTGCCCACACCACCCTTGTTGGCCAGCACCACGATAATCTGGTCGATCTCTTCGAGGCGGGCCTCGATCAGGCGGCGGTTATGGTGGGGCTTGTCGAGGCTGCAGGTCGGCTCTTCGGGGCAGAACTGGCAGGCGTGACCCAAGGTGCAATCGAGCTTGGCAAGCTTGTCTCCGAGTTGCACCGTTTCAGTCCTCGCTCATGTCGAGAATGATCCAGCCATTCGAGACATGCTTGAACCCGTCGCGCTGCTGGTCGCTGCCCTGCCAGACGGCAAAGGCCGCAGGCACCTCGTAGCGGCGGAACGACACCTCATAGTCGCCCGATACCGCGAGCGGGCGCGACATCACCACGGCCCACTCATTGGGGTCGCCGGTGTTTTCTTCATAGTGGCCTGCGCCGGTGACCGATTGGGTGGGCAGGATCGTGGTGCTGCCATAGCCGCCGGCCGCGAGGTTCTGCACCGGGCTACCGTCGCCACGCCAATACCAGATGTTCACAGGCTCCTGTGGTCCGGTGCCCATCAGGTAGGAGGTCGCGTCGTCGCCCAGGGAAAACTGCACGGCGGCGGCGTCACCGAACCGGTCGCGCGAGGTCGTGCCGTCATGCGTGTCGTCGCGCCAGCGCATGCGGACGTAGAGTCGTTCGGAGGTACGGGCGAGCTGCAGGTACACGTAGTAGCCCGGATCGTCGTAGTCGACGCGCAGTTCGACCGATGGATGCACGGCCGGCGCCGGCGCCATGTGCACGCGGTATTCGGGGAGGCGTTCCCAGATGATGTCATCGGGGTCGTTGGCCGTGCGCAGATAGATCCCATCGGGGATTTTGGCGACCTCTACGACATCGCCGGCATCGAGGAGCGCCGTGTTGGCCTCGACGATCGTGTCTGCCGTATCTGCGCCGGTGGCAGGCACGGCCAGCGCGGCGAGCGCGGCAAGGGCGAAAGGAAGGTGTCGCATGGGTCCGTCTCCTTATCCCCAAAGATCTTGCGGCGCGTCGGCCTTGGTCTCTGGTCGCGGGGCATCGGGGTCGCGAAAGGGCCCGACGCGGGCTTCGAGTTCGGCGATCTGCTGGTGGGCCCACGGGGCAAACTCAGCCAGGAGCTGTGACATTGTGGGGTCGAGGTCGGGCAGGGTGGCCCGCCGCAGTTTTTCGGTCACGCAATCGAGCATCGGCGCAAGGTAACGCGCGAGAAAGTCCCGCTGCGCGCGGCGAGCCGGGTCTGGGTCGCGGCCCCGCCCGCAGGCACCGGCCTCGAGATGGCACAGCACGGCCATGAACTCGGCCATCGCCGCGAGGTGATCGGGCTCGTCGGCGCGGCCCTCGTCCTCGACTGCGGCCTTTAGCCCAAAATGACCGTAGAAGGCCGCCACGTTGAGCATGAAGACCGGGCGCGAGAGGCCTTGCAGCAGGCCTTCATGGTCGCCGGCCAATAGCGAGGCGAGCGGTTTGCCGCTGGGACCGTGGAGAAAGGCCGCGATATAGCCGGCCTCGAATGCCGGATATGCGCCAGGGGAAGACGGACGCGGCCAGGCGCGGCCCGTGACGTCGCCCCATGCCCGAGCCAGCGCCTCATGGAACTTACCCGACGCGATGGCGGCGTGAAGCTCCGGTGCGGGATGAGCCAGCGCGACGGCCGCCAATCGCCAAAGCGTTTGCTTCGCGCGGGCGCGCGCGGCCGGGTCGGCGAGCGGCGGACGGGTGAGCGCAGCGACCGACATTAGCTCAGCTTGAACATATCGGCATGGCGATAGCCGATGAGCGTGTCCATCAGCTCGCTTTCTTCGCCGTTCGACTTCTTCTGGCGCTCGGCTGCGAGCGTCTCAAGCGCCGACGAAACACCGTCGCCGAAGAGGCTTTCGAGATAGTCGAGGGGCACGCGGCTTTCCGTCGTGGGCTGACCGTTGGCGTCGTATTTGGGCGGCGACATCGGCGGCACATAGAAGACCTGCGGCTTGGTCCCCCATTCGGGGTGGAGGGGCAGCGCCACCTTCCACTGGTCGACTAGCTTGTGAATCGGCCCGTCCTCGTCGTCGCGATAGCCGATCCAGCGGATGCGGCCGACGCATTGCTTGGCGCAGGCCGTGGGCAGCCCTTTCTCGATGCGCGGATAGCAGAAGATGCACTTCTCCGACTTCGAGATCTGCTCGTTGAAATAGACCTTCTTGTAGGGGCAGGCGCCAACGCAGTAGCGATAGCCGCGGCAGCGCTCCTGGTCGATCAGAACGATGCCGTCTTCCTGACGCTTGTAGATCGCGTTGCGCGAACAGGCTGCCAGGCAGGCCGGGTTCTCGCAGTGATTGCAGAGGCGCGGGAGGTAGAAGTAGTAGGAATTGGGGTAGTCGCCCTCGCCCTCATCCTCGTCCCAGTTGGCACCCCATGTGGGTTTGACGTTGGGGCGCAGCCACGGATCAGTGCCCGTCATCAGCGCCTCTTCGTAGTTGTACTCCCACGGGATGCCATAATCCTCGGCCGCCGGCTCGGTGCCGAGCTTGAGCGCGCCGTCGCCGTCGAACCCGCCACCCATCTGCTGGTAGTCGCGCGGATAGCCCGCGCCCGGCATCGTCTCGACATTGTTCCAGTACATGTACTCGCGGCCGTTGCGGTTGGTCCACTGAAGCTTGCAGGCCGACGTGCAGGTATGACACCCGATGCACTTGTTGAGGTCCATCACCATGCTGAGCTGACGTTTGACAGCCATCTGTTATCCTCCCTGGCGTCCGCTGGGTGAGGGGCGGCCTCAGGCCGGCTCCACGTCGACGCTGCTTTCGTGCGCCAGCTGATTTGCGTTCCACTTGAAGAGTTTGAACCCGAGGTGGCCCCACCCCCCTGCGATTTCGAGCGGCTGGATCAGCGTGGCCATGGTGTTGTTCATAGGCTTCCACTGATCGTATTGGTGGGGCTCCCACCCGTGCTCCATCATGATCGCCGTCTCGGAGATCGAGGGATAGAACTTCGCTTGCGCAAAGAACTCGCCCACGCCGTTGAAGATGCGCACTTTGGACCCGTCGGTGATGCCCTTGGCAGCGGCGAGCTTGGGGTTGATGTAGATGTTGGGCTCGCCGCGCTGCAGCCGCATCATGAACTTGTTGGAGCGCCAGTTCGAGTGGATGCCCCAGCGCGTGTGCGGCGAGTAAAACGACAGGGGATAGCTCGACGCTTCCTTGCCCGCGTGATGCCGGGCCGTCGGCACCGTCGCGCCCATGCGCTCGAACGTGGGATGGTCGCAGAAGAACGTCATGCGCCCGGTGAGAGTCTCATAGGGCTTCTTCTGTTCGGTCTGGGCCACGAAGGGGTTGTAGGGCTCATCGGGCGGCAGCGGCTGGTTCGCGCCTGCGGTTTCGTTCAGTACGAAGAAGCCGCGCTCGACGCCCTCCTCAAGGGTCGCGCCGCCGAACTCTGGACCGTTGTCGACGAGCCATTTGGTGGCATCGTAGTCGGTCATCAGGGTGCCGTTCATGGTGAAGTCGTCGTGGATCGTGTGCAGATCGCGCGAGACGTTGCCGTCTTCGAACCCCGCCACGCCGCGGGCCAGAGCGCGCTCCTGGATCTTCTCGGTGAGCAGCACCATGATGTCCCAGTCGGGTTTGGCTTCGCCAATCGGATCGACCGGGCGCGAGAATACATTGACGAAGCGGTGGAAACCGACGGCTCGCAGGTCCCACGCCTCGTAGTGGCTCGCCGCGGGCAAGAGGTAGTCGGCCCATTGGGCGGTGCTGTCCATCCGGACGTTGATGTTGACGAAGAGTTCGGAGACCTCCTCGAGGATCCGCTCGCGATACTTGTCGGCGAACTTGTTTCGGCGGAATTTGTTGTCGGCGATGGAGATGAGGCCCTTCATGTCTCCGTGATAGGGCATCCAGCCTTCCGAGATGCTCTGGTCGATCATCTCTTCCATCTCGTCGATATTGAAACCGACCCGCTCTTTCAGCTTGTCGTTGTCGAAATGTTTCCGAGCGTGCTCGATCATATGCCCGCGTTGAAACTCACCGAGGCCACCCGCTTCGAGCCGCGGGAATTTCTGGAAGCCGAAGAGCGCCAACTCGAGCCATTTGGGTTGGCGCCAATCGATCCAGGAGGTGTCGATGCCGCCGGCTTTGCCGCCGTGGCCGGTCAGGCCCAGCATGAGCGCCTGCGCCCATCCCGTATAGATCCCGTTGGAGTAGCGGCCGATATTGAAGCCGTGCATCAGGATCGCCTTGCGCGCATTCGCAAAGGCTCGGGCCTCCTGCCGCACGGTAGCGGCGGACACGCCGGTGATGGCGACTGTCTCCTCGGGCGCGTACTTTGCCGCCTCGGCCTTGACCCGTTCAAAGACGGTGGTGACGGGAATGCCCTCGACCTCGAACGTTCCTTCCAGCGCGGGATCGACTCCGTCGAGCGCGAGCGTCTTCTCTTCGGCGCCCATCGAGCCCTTCATGGCCACCGCGGCGCCCGAGTTCAGATCCCAGTGGTAGAAGATGTCGGCCGAGCCGCCATCCACCAGGTCGGCCTCGCGCAGTAGCTTGCCGGTATCGGTGCGCACCAAAGCCGGCAGGTCGGTCTGCTCCTTCATGAAGTCGGGCTTATAGAGCCCTTCTTCGATGATGACGTCGACAAACGACATGGAGAGGTAAGGGTCCGCCCCCGGCTCGATGGGTATCCAGAGATCAGCATGGATCGACGACGGGTTGTAGTCGGGCGCGACCGACACGACGCGCGCGCCGTTCCACTTGGCCTCCCAGATGTAATGGGCGTCGGGGATGCGCGTGGCGTTAGGATTGAACAGCGACATCATGATGTAGTCGGCGTCGAACCACGCGTCGGACGTAAAGCTCTCCAGCGGGTTTCCGTAGGCCAGGTGTGCACCCGTGTTCAGGTCGCCCACGTCGGTGAAGATGTCGAGCTGCACCCCACCGACGAGGGAGGCAAAGCGGTACGGCGCCGCAAACCGGACCATCGACAGGTTGCCTGAGCCGGTATGCGTCATCATCTTGCCGGGGCCATGCTCGACGAAGATATCGATGATCTTGTCGGCGATTTCAGTGGTGATCTCGTCCCATGAGACACGCTGCCATTTGCCCTCGCCCCGCTCGCCGATGCGCTTCAGGGGATAGCGCAGGCGGTCGCCCTCATACATCGCGGCGGAATGGATTGCCCCCTTCTGGCAACCGCGCGGATTGGCATCGGGGACGTTGGGGTTGATCTGCGGGTATTTGGCTAGCTGCTCTTCGCGGATCACGATGCCGTCTTTGACGTAAACGTCGAAGGCGCAGTTGCCGACACAGTTGATGCAGTGCGCGGCCTTGCCGATCGTGTCCCACGTATATTCTCTGCGATAGAGGTCCTCCCAGTCGCGGTAGGGGTATTCCTCTGACAGCGTGTCTTCGATCGGTTCGAGGCGGTTGAGTGACCAGGCCCGGTCTGCCGCGAGGATGCCCGCACCCATAAGCGAGCCAGTCGCCAGAAATTCCCGACGCTTCATCCGCACCATGATTGCCCTCCCTAGCGCGTGCCGGGCGGGTCCTTGCGCCGCACGGTCTGCGTCTCTTGAGACTAGCTGAGAGGACGGCGCCAAAGGCTGCGAAGTTGTTAAGAAATGTAAACGAGATGTAAACGAACGCGGGCGCGGGTTCTCAAGTCGGCAAAGTGCTGATTGAATGTCGGAGCCAGCAGCGACGGGAGGGCCCGATGTCGGGAGAGTCGCGCCAGCAAGCCTTGGGGGCGTGCCAAAACGCAAACCCCGATCACCCGCCCGCAACGACGGCGTGGGCGCTCGGGCAGATCGAGAACCTGGAAGACGTGCTCGTCGACCGGGCCATTGCGATTGCCAAAACCAACGGCTACGCGCCCTATACGACCACATTGCGGGCCGCGTGGCGGGAAGCGGTGCGCAGCCTGACGGAGGCGCTCGGACACGCCCTTTGCGACAACAGGCCCGGTCCGGGCGGTCCCCAAGCCGAGATCGAGTATCGGAAGGATCCGCGCTTTGCCCGCATGCGCGCAATCGCGCGCACGCATCGTTCCGTGGGCATCTCGCTGGAGCTCTATCTCGGCCTCTTCAAGCATTTCCGGAGGATCTATCTCGACGCGCTAGGCGGGCTCGATCTGCCGAAAGGCGCGCGCGCAGACCTGTTGGCCCGCGCTCTGGACTTCTTCGACGAGTCGGAACTTAGTGTCACCGCCGACTGGACTGCGGCAGGTGAGGCAGAGCGGCTGAGGGAGTTGCAGGCCCGGGCCCGCGCCCTGACGTTGAAGCGCGACCGATACGTTGCGATCTTCGAAAGCCTCCGAAACCCCGCCTTCCTGCTCGATCAGGGCGAAAATCTCGTACACGCGAACAAGGCAGCGCTCGACCTGTTCGTCGGCCAGGGCGAGGAGGGTGACGGCCTCTACCTTCCCGAGCGCAACCAACTCGCAGAGCGCCTTGGGCCCGTTCTGACCGATGTGCTCGGCGTTGACCGCGCGCCGAGTCCTGAAGACACGGTCGAGCGCGTGGCCTGGCTTGAGACGAGCACAGGTTGGCGGTGTTTCGACGTACGCCTGCGCCCGTTACACGATGCGGTCCAAAACACTGCGCTCGGCCAGTTGCTCCAACTCTACGATGTCACGGCCCATCGCGAGGCAACGGAACAGGCGCAGCGGGCCGAACGGCAGATGTCGCGATTTCTTGCGACCATGAGCCACGAGATCCGAACGCCGCTGCATTCCGTGCTCGGCGCGGCAGATCTGTTGCGGAAGTCGGAAGACGCGGCGCGCGATACGTACCTCGACGTGATCCAGAGCGCCGGTCAGTCTCTGCTGCTGACGCTCAACAACGTTCTCGATTTCTCAAAGCTTGAGAACGGTTCTGTGGTTCCGCAGCCGACCGACATCGAGATCCGCCCTGCGCTGGAGGCCGTGTGCGCAATGGCGGCCATTGGGCCGGATGCCGAGCGCAGCGCGCTGTCGCTGGTGGTTGAGCCGAACGTGCCAGACCGGGTGCGCATCGACTGGGCGATGACGCGGCAGGTTCTGACGAACCTGCTCTCGAACGCAGTCCGCCACGACGGGGGACGGGGTGTCAGGTTGCGCGTCGCCGCGCGGGGTACGGATCCCGGCGGGGTGCTGATGCGGTTTGAAGTTGCTGATCATGGTCCTGGCTTGTCGGACGAGGCAGCCGAAGCACTGCGACGGCCCTTCGACGAGACGAACGCACGTCATACGACTCAGGGTGGCGCCGGGCTTGGCCTTGCGATCTCAGGGCATCTCGTTGGCTCGATGGGCGGACGGATGGACTTCACCAACGTCAAGGACGGGACGGAGATCTGGTTCGAGATTCCGGCGTCGCATGGGGCTGTGTGCAGGACTGACGCGCCGACCAAGACCAAGATAGGACCGGTTTCCGGTGGGCGTTGTCTCTTGGTCGATGACGACCAGCTTGGTGCGATCGTCTCCCGACACCAACTGGCCAGCATTGGGTTTGAGGTCGATCACGCCAAGACACTGTCCGAAGCGCGCGGGGCACTCGCCGCCCGCAACTACGACGCGGTCGTCGTCGACTACCTTTTGCCTGATGGGACCGGACCCGAGTTGCTGGATGAGATCGCGGCCGGCCCCGAGCAAGTGAGTCCCAGGCTCGTGGGGCTGTCGGCGAACGCCGAGGCTCTGCATGCCTGCGAAACGGCGCGCGCAGGTTTCCACGCGGTCCTGGCTAAGCCAGCGGATGCGTCCACGCTTGCCAAGGCGCTCTTGCGGCAGTCCGAGCCGACTGCGGTGTCGGCGACCTCGGAGAGGCCACGTGTCACCAGTCTTGAAGGTCTGTCGGAGGAAACCGTGGCGGCCATGATCGATGCGTTTCGCGAACAATGGTCGGCCTTTCGCGACGAGCTGGCTGATCTCCGTGGCGGCGCGCCGTCGAAGATCGTCGCTGATCTGGCCCACCGGCTTGCCGGCACGACCGCGCAGCTCGGTCTTGTCGACCTTGAAGACGCGTTGCGGGAGCTGGAGCGCAGGAGCCGGTTGGACGCCAGCGACGTTGACGATCTCCTCGGCCTGCTCGACCAACCCCTTGAGAGCAAAGTGTCTTGGCACCAGCTTTTGGCGGTCGAGGACGTGCAATGACGCGCGCGCGGCTTGGCCAAGCATCAGAGAACGGCGCGGCCCATGGAGATGTTCTGTGCGTCGATGACGACGCCGTGGTTCAGATCCTATTGGAAGAGGTCGTCCGGCTCGCCGGTGCGTCGTACCACGGCGCGCGCTCCGCCCAGGAGGCAGAGGCAGAGCTGTGCGCCCGCAGGTTCGACCTGATACTCTTGGATCGCAGGTTGCCCGACAGCGACGGTTTACTGCTGATCGAGACGGCCCGGCAACGAAGCGATTGTCCTGTGGTTGTTCTGTCCGAGTTGGGCTGCCCTCAGGACCGCCAACTGGGCCTCGGCCTTGGTGCAGAGGAATATCTTCCAAAGCCCTTCAACCCGATCGAACTGACAGGCCGCATTCGGTTTCTGCTCGGACGGGAGCACCGCCGCCGCGAACAGGTGCGCTCCCAACGGATCACGCTCGGAGAATTGGTCTTTACGCCTGGGGAGCGATGTTTGGACGTCGATGGTGAGCGCCAGTTTTTGCCGCCGGCGGAGTCCCGATTGCTTTGCCGTCTCATGGAGCGGCACGGGACCGTGCTCAGTCGTGACGACCTCACACTCGCAGCCTGCGGCCGGGGCTGGACTCCCGGGGACAGGACAACGGATGTCCTAATCGCCAGGCTGCGCCGCAAGTTGCCCGAACACGCCGCCAAGATCGTTACAGTGCATCGGCTCGGCTATGCGCTGCATGTGTCCGCGCCCTCCTAGGACGCAATTGTTGTGGCCGGCTCGCCGGTAGCCAGTGCCGCCGCGCTTACTATCCAATGCTCAGTCGTGCCGGGTATCGCGGGGGCGCAGGTTCCTCAGACTTTGGTGTCTGGCGCCGCGCACAAAGCGATTGGCTGGCCATGTGGGGTGGCGCGTGCGGCGGCCTGCCAGCGGTCGGAAAGCGCGCGGACCTCAGCAGCGTCTGCAATCCCTTGATCCTCGATGATGGTCACAAGCGCCTCTGACCAGACTTGCCAGTACTGGGCCGCTTCTGCGGTCTTGATCCGCGGTCCGAAGACAGACGCCCACTCAGACCAAGTGAAATGCCCTGCCTCGTTCAATGCAACCGTCAACGCGAAGAGTTGCGCTTGCCAGGGTTCATCGAAAGGAGCCTCAGGTGCGCTCAAGATAGGGCTCCCAGGCATCGATACTCACCGTAAGTGAGCGATCGGCGCCTTCGCCGAATAGTTCAATTGCGTCGAAGCGCACGGTATAGAGCGGGCAAGGGCTCTCGCCTTCGAAGTGAGCGTTCGTGTCCGGGTAGACGTGCGAACCATGGATCGCTGTCACCACACCTGAGCACCCTCTCGCGTAGCCCGGAAGACGGGTATGGCCTGACGGCTGGTGGTTCACGGTGCGAACCCTGTCACCCACAGAGAAGATCGGCGCAGGACCTGCCCGGTCGGTGGGCCCGCCTGCGGCAAGAACCTTTGCAACGGCTTCAGGAGACAGACGGCGGTCTTGCCGGAGACCAGGAGCGCTGGCGTGCCCGGCGGCGAGTTCGGAACGCGTGATCTCGCCCGACCGCTCCAACAGGGCCTCCAAAGCGCGCAGCCAAATCGCGTAGTAGCTTGATGCGTAGTAGGTCGCTGGCGGCAGGCTTTCGCGGGCGTGGCGCGACACGTCGATGTTCCAGTACCCTAGCGCGCCGGCCGCCAAGGTGACGCCAAGCGCGCGCTTCTCCCACGCTGCATGGAAGCGAACGTTCTCGTCCTCGGGGAACACCGCGCCGAACCCGTGCCGGCCACCGATATCCTGTGGACCGTTCATGCGTGCCCCGGCCGTCGGGCGAGGCCACAACCGATCATGCTGTCACGCGTGACGAGTTCGGCAAGTGCGTCTGCATCCATCTCGTCGGTGCCCGCGGGACGCTCCGGGATGGCGAGGTAGCGGATCTCGGCGGTCGAGTCCCACACATGGATCTTCGTGTCATCGGGCAGGTTCACCCCGAACTCGGCGAGAACCGACCTCGGCTCGCGAACCGCCCGAGCGCGGTAGGCGGGCGATTTGTACCAGGTCGGCGGTAGCCCGAGAACCGGCCAAGGGTAGCAAGAGCACAGCGTGCAAACCACAAGGTTGTGATCTTCCGGTGTGTTGAAGACAGCGACCATATGTTCGCCCTGCCTGCCGACAAACCCCATCGAGGAGATGGCCTTGGTCGCGTCTTCGCGCAGCCACGCCGCAAAGTCCGGATCTGTCCAAGCCTTCGCCACCACCGCCGCTCCATTTCGTGGTCCGACCTTGTGCTCGTAGGTTTCGATGATCGCGTCGACCGCCGCGGGATCGACCAGACCTTTCTCGACGAGGATTGTCTCAAGTGCACGAACCCGCGCCGTCATCTCGTCCAGTTCATTGTCGTGGTGAGAGTGATCGTGCATCGCAGCCCTTCGGTTTGGCGCAGTATGCGGACCGCCGGCACGGGTTCCAAGCCTGGATCGCACGCCCCGTCCGCTGCTGGCATTCGTTTGAGGTGCCGCCCGCCGATCGGACGCCGACTAGCGTTCATGCGTCACGGCACCGAGACTGCACACAGTGTTGTTCGTCCTCGAGCAACCGAGGAGGAATTGAATAGCACGCGCCTGGTCGGACTTGCTGCGGGTTTGGCAGACCTTGCTAGCCCCGGGCGCTTCCGCCCGACAGCGCTTTGGACGTCATAAGCGGGACGGACGACCGATAGACCGTCCGGGATGAAGATTGTCTTGCTAGGTCCTCCGATCCGCAATGTTTGCTGCAACACCAACTCCAAGGTGTACTACCGATGATAGCGTCGTGCGGAGCAATGATCGGAGAGGTTTGCCGGGAGCCCGGTGCGCACCTTGCTTGTTGGCGCCGCACATGTGCGGCGCCAACAAGCACGCAGCGAAACCAAATGCAGTGGGCCAGATCGCAGCTCTGGTCCTTCTGGTTCGGGGTCTAGCCCGCCATCCCACTATCGACTGTCGGCCGGGCAAGGGTGTGGACGCCCAGATCCGGCCCTGCCAATGAACTCGTGAGCCCAGCAATCTCGCGGCGCTTGCCGTGACAGCGAAAGTTTCCCTCACATCGGCCCTGCTCTATGAGGCGGCTTGGTCGAGGAATATGCCGGTACCAGTCAGCCCAGGGACGGTGGCGTGGCTTGCAATCGCGCCTGGCGCAGGGCACTTTCCCCAGTCTTTTCCAAGGGCTTTCATGGCCGCCTTCCTCGCCCCTGAGAGCAAAGAACCGAAGGCGATGATGTTGGCGGCAATTGCCGCGCCGATGCCCCGCCTACCCCCGTCGACACGCGCCGTCTTTCCTTGCACTCACTTTCTGTCGTTTAGGGCGCCTCGCCGTTGCAACCTGTCAGAGAAGGCATCACTTGGACTTGTTAAGTGCATACTGCGCAATCTTCCAATCTCCCTCGACTGGCTCAAAGACCCACAGTTCCCGGTTGATCCCTGGGACGGTCTGGCCCGTATCCCTGATCGTTATGATGCCAGAGGAGCTTGTCGCGGCATAGGGCATGTCCCCCGCAACGACGATGTCGGCGGGATCGATCGAGAATTCGAGCTCAAGGCTCAGCGCGCCAAAGGCATCGGCATTCTCGAACGTGGTGTGGGCCACCACGAAGTCTCCTTCCGGGATCAGTCGGTGTGTGGTGCCCGTGAGCCCCGTTTCCTGGGCGATGGGAATGACGCCGAGGATGCCTTCTGCGACAGTCGAAAAGAGCGGATTGTGCTGGATATAGTCTGGGGTCACCAAAGCGCGCGCCGCATCGAAATCATAGTCCACGAAAACTGCGGTCAGAAGTGTGGCAACCAGTTCCTGGGGAGCCATGGTTGTTCGTTTCGACTCTGCTATCCGAGGATAAGTTCTGGTTTCGCGCCAAGGCTCAATTTCGCACTTTTGCGGAACATGGTTTGAATTGAGACGCTTGGGGAGGTCCCAGCGGCTTGAACCCAAAACGCACCGAGGCAACCCGCACCCCAGTGCCCCGAAAGGACAGGCCCATATTGCTTCCCGTTGGCATCAACAGCGAAGCAGAGGCCCCCCGCTGTCCGATCCGAACCGTGCTTTCAAAGGTCGCCGGCGAGCGGCAAATCATCATCGTGCTTGCCCTTGAGGACCGTCCGATGCGTTTCGGCGCAAGCATTCTTGACTGAGCACGGTTCGTCACTTGGCAGTGGGGTAAAGCGAGAACGGCTTGCACGGATCTGCACGCGCACTCCACCACCGTGCACGACCCTCCATGCAACAGCCTGGTCTGGGATGCGGGCCCGGGGGGAGCAATCGCCCATGGTCTTCTCTTAAATCAATGGGTTTTCGCGGTGGTTGCTGGTGCTGCCGGAGAGATTTGAAATCTCAGGAATTTCTTTGACTGTCACGCTTAAGATGCTGATAATAATCAGAAAAATGATGAACGGAAGAGCGGCGTTGGTACAGTGAGTTGGGACAAAAGTTGGTACAAAAGATCGGATCGCGCGGGCCACGCAATCATAGACTTCAAGCTCAATCGTGTCAGAGACACTTACGTGAAGGCAAGTTGCTGAAACTGATATACGCTTCGTGGTTTCGAAGCAGGACAACATGTCAATCACTAACACTCCTAGCTACGACATCGTCGAACGTGAGTTGGTACACTTAGCCGCACGTGTTCCAGTGAGGGCGGAGATGCCTCATGGCACCGAAGAAGAGCGTCAGCTCTTCGTCCTAGTTTATCAGATCAAGCGCTTGACGTTTGGCTCAGAAGGGAGGACGCAAAGAGGCTAGCGGACGCCACCGCAAACTTGGTTCCAGCCGGGAGTTAGACGAAGAACAACCAATAGAGCTTTCGGAGCCAAGCAATCACACGACGGCTACGAGCCAAACTTGTCCTTTGCTTAATCCGCACTGAATGTTTGGCTTTGCTAATCTCTCCAGTCTTGATACCCCTGTTCCGAATGAAAAGATTGCAAGAGCCAGTCGAGAGAGTATCACCTCATGACGTATTTTGGGATAGTATCTGAGCATTCAGGTTTCTAGGAAAACTTTGAGCCCTTAGGTTTCTCAACTCCGCATTAAGCGCCTTCTGTAATCTTCTGCATCTGGGTAGATTTCCAAAAACGAACGAAAATCGACATGCGTATTGATCTTATTATAGAGCGCCTCCTTATACATTTCCTCTCCACTAGGAGCGTTTTCCTTAGCCAGCAACGCACGTTTCTCCGCTTCAACGTAGCTCGTGGCGCGTGAAACCCAATCCGACAAAACCTCGGGGTCGATCCACACTCCGGCTTCAGTAACCTTGGACAAAAACACCTTAAATCTATCCGAAACACCACGAAAGTCAAGAAACCTCGCAATTAGACTTGAAGGAATCTCGTCAAATGGAGAGTATCGTGAAAAGTCCATTAGGTCATCGATCTCAGTGATGAGGGCCATTGTGTGCTTCCGAGCGTAAGTGTTGGGACTTGGAGCTCTGCCCGCAAACAAATAAAAAATGGAAATTGCCTGCTTAAAACTCTCAGCCTTCGAAATGCAAATGGACTGCATCTCAACAGTTGGCGCACAGAAGTTTCTTGTCACTAAGTCTAATCTATCGGCGCACTCGTCGAAGTCTATGGCACTCAGGAGAAACTCATGAAAATAATCTGGATGATACATGCTAACGCCAAAGAGTGGACTCTTCACACCTGATAACCCCCAGAAGTTCAAAGCGTCCAAACTCCTGAAGACTTTGCCGTTCGCGAGTACTCCATAGTGACGCATATAAAAGCTCACAAGGTGAACTCCTGCCTCAATTTCATTTGCGTCAAGGCCAAACCCCCTCATTTCCTCCAACAAGCCAAGATAGGTCTCAAGAGCGTCTGCACCGTGTGAAGATAGATAATTTGAAACAAAGAGAGTATGTCGTTCCGAAAGTCTTCCAGATAACCTGCGATAGCTCATCATCCACTGAGTGGAGATAGTAGCCAAGTAGTCTTCCACACCGCCCCCAGCGATTGCTTCTGCACGGCTGGTGATTGCACGCCTTTGGTCGCTGTTCTGCTGCTTGAGCTGTGCAAGCGTTACGGTTGCCTCACTAAGGACACAGCCAGATAGGTCAATTCCGCTTAAATCATGGCTTGTAAGATCGGCATCGGAAAAGTCGACGCATAAAAACATCTCAGCCTCGGCCATATTAACCAACTTTGCCAATGACTTAAGATCGTCAGTTTTTGATTGCAGAAGCAGGGCGATTTGATCAAACAATTAATACTCCACAGGCATAATATAGTCTGCAACCGTCAGGTTCGAAAAGACTTTGGTCATGTCGCCAACTGTTAAGCCTTGCTGCAACAATTGACTTCTTATGAAGCCTTCAGCCGCCGCCTTTCTTACTGCATGATTCCTAGTATTCTCTAGCTCTCTTTGTACTTCGTCGTCGTTCATGCGAATATCGTAGATATCAATGTCTTCTCGCTTGCATTGAATTTCAACCATTACTACGGGAGAAAGGCCATTCTTCTCATCGGATTCGCGCTCTTCTCGGCTGCGAAGATCATCAATCCTCATTCTGGGTTCGTCGTTTGGGTTCCACACTTTCCCCTCTAGATGCTGTCCGAATGACGGCTTCAGCTTCCATGAATGATTTCCGTTCGGCATGGTTCTGTGTGAAGCATTTACAAGTGGAATCGAGTTTTGCGTTGCGGGGTCAAGCCCGCGCCGCTTAATCACCGAGTCATACTCGATACTACCCGCCTTGACGAACTCGGCCACATCTCTGTCCAGTCCGTGCGCTTCGCCGTGATCTGCAGCACGCCTTAACCGCGCTTGAAGTGGAGTTTCCCTATCAACTGAACCTCTTTGCACCGCGAGCTTACCAGCATCTGGAATGGTCACGACAACGGTGCAACTTCGGATCCTAACTCTGAACCTCACCTCTGCATCATCGGACCCACCTAGCCGAGCTTCGTCGAACGTGACGTCTAGGTGCAAAGAGCACTCAGCGCTCCGCTCGGATGCCACCCAACCGTCGATAGCAATCATCTCCCCTAGCGCTCGGAGTTGGTTCTGATTGTCCACAACGCCCTCCCACAGTCAAAGCGTTTCGTCAAAAAGGTATCCAATACAGAGTGTCGATACCAAAGAAGGATTGCAAGAGCCGAGGTCGGCAGGCAAGGTGAGGATACCGCAACCGAAGTTTTATTCTGGAGTATTTTTAAGTTGCAACTCTTGCAGGACATCCCGGATCCGAACGATCGCCTCGGCTTTTCCCCTATGGCCGATATCCTCTCCGATGTAATCTTAGAAACCGATTCGCCGTTTACCGTTGGCATCTACGGTGATTGGGGCAGTGGCAAAACGACACTGATGACGCTCATTGACGAGCGCCTCAGGCCGAAGAGAGTAGAAACCGTCTGGTTCAATGCTTGGCGGTACGAAGGTAAAGATGTTATTTGGAACGCATTGATCCAGTCGATTTTCTTTCGAATGAAAGAAGTGGCCAAGCAGCGCGGCGATGAAGGCTTCAAGAAACGGATCGCAGACGCGGCAAAGAACTTAGCTTGGTTTGCCGCTCGCCGATTCATCGGTACGGCTACTGGACGTGCGGTGACTGCAAGTGATTTGGATGGTATAGCAGATGCCCTTACCCCTTTGAACGGTGCCGACAACTCTGAGTACTTTGAGTTCCTAAACCAGTTTGAAATGACGTTTTCTAGGCTTGTCGAAGATCTCCTTGGGGACACTGGTGAGCGTCTGGTGGTTTTTGTTGACGACCTAGATCGATGCCTTCCGGAAAATGCAGTTGAAGTGCTTGAAGCGATAAAGTTGTACTTGGATAAGGGCAATGTAACGTTTGTGATCGGGGTGGAGCCTGAAGTTGTCCGGGACGGAATTCGCTTTCGTTACAGAGACAATGAATCCTTGCGCGACAAGGAGTATCTGGAAAAAATTGTGCAGCTACCTTTTTCGCTGCGAGGGTTAAGCCATGCCAGTGTGCTTAGGTTGCTTGAATATAAGAAGGCTGGACGCTATCGCGAGGACGAACTAGTACAAAAATTGATCATCTTGGGCACTCGGTCAAACCCGAGGCGCATTAAGCGATTCATAAATACCTTTCACGTAGTAGAACGGGTTGAAGAGCTTAGCGGTCGAAACTTGACATCAGATGACGTTCGCAGATTGTCGATTGTTCTTCTTACGCAAATACGATTCCCGAGAATCTACGATTTCTTATTTGACAATCCGAATCTTATCTCGGACTTCGCAGAGTTGAGAAGGACGCCCGGTGACCTAAACTCTAAAATTGAGAAGCGCAGCGATCTGGCGGAGATTTTTCTCAATGACTCGGCCGTCGAGTTCTTTGATGCTGTGGGGAGTGTTGATTGTAGCGAAGCGCTAATGTCGCATTGGCTAAGGATCTCACAGGTCGCGATTGACAAGTAGCGACTTCTTGCGATCTCTAGAGCTTGGCGTGCACTTCTGGCGCGCAATGGATATGAGTATTGGGGACTCTAAATTTGCGAGGACTTCGAATGTTGCTGCACCTCACCTTGTTTTGATATGGGAGCCAACCAAGCTGCTTTGGAATAATGGCTTGAATTGCGCTTCTTCAATGCTATTGAATGTGGTTTTAGAGGTGCAGTCAATAATCGTTCATGCCGGTCTAGTAGTCAAAACCGTCGGAACGTACACTGGGACAAGGGCAGGCTTTTCCGAAACTCGGTGGCGCGGCGCCAACGCCGGGATCGACGAGTTCTGATGCTTGCCTATTTGACTTCGTTCGTTGACGGCGTTAGGGAGGCGGCACTGCAATGCAGTGATTAATTCCGCGAATTGGCTTTTGATCAGCCTTCGGGTTTGCGGTGTCAGCATTCGGCAACTTCGTTTGCACAGTAGAGGTTTCGAGTGCGTACTGGTGGGTGAGAGCTGGCTCAAGCTTTCAAATGGAGACAGGAATAAAGTGTGAGCACGCCTATCGCGGTACGTTCAGGACGATGCCGGCTGGCTGGATAATCGCATGTACGGAAGTTGTGATACGCGCAAGATAAGAAGAACGTGCGCATGGGAATAGAAATGTTCTGGAAATGAGTAATACCCCTGCAATCCAACGTAAATCGAGTAAGGGAATGATTTGAGAGCTGCTCTACCGCAGTTCGGGAAATGTTAGGTGTCAATGGACGCAATCCCCCAAGTTGGATCGCGTCAGTGCAACCTCTTAGCCAATAGTTTGGAAATGCTTTTGGGTGGGTCGCGCACTAAATGGGCGCCTACCCGTTTCGGGCAGGGTCCCTTTCGATCTTCTTATGCGCGGGATGGATGCAAACTTGAACGTAGTTCTGCAACGTACCTGCGGCAACTGCGTGCGTTTTCTGCCTGCGGGGGTACTGCCCCTCTGGGTCCCTAGGCGATAACTTGGAGCTCTGACGTGCTCACCCCTTATAGACGCCTTCGCGCTGCAACAGGCGTTTCACTTGCGCGGCTGAGTAAGGTTTGCCTGCCTTGGTGGTGTATCCCTGTTCTGCGAGACGTGCAGACACGTCGCGGAGGCTGGGACGGTCGCCTTTGACGGGATTGCGGTATGCCTTACGGGCCGCGTCAGCGGCGTCCTGAGGCAGGCTCTTACGTCCTTCTATCCTCTTACCCTTCTCAGTGCTCTTGCGGTCTCTCGCATCGCGTAGCCTTCTGACGGTGCGCTCCTTCTCAAGTTCACTGAATACTGTCGCGATCTGCGCCATTGCCTTTCGCATCGGGTCTTCGTGGTCGAAGAGGTTATCTCCGTTTGAGCACAGGACGGTCACGCCACGCGCCTTCAACAGCATCTCGCCGAGGATGCTAGCTTGCATCGTGCGCGCGAAGCGCGATGCGTCTTCGACGATGACCGTACGAACGCCGTTCGCGTCCAATGCGTCGAGAAGGGCGGAGAAGCCGGGCCTCTGTTCGATTTGATCGCCGCCGCTCACGGCAGGATCACTGAACACTCTGTGGATCTCATACCCCTGCGCCGCACAGAGCTTGGCAATCGACGCCATCTGGCGCGGCATGGAATCCCCGTCGACATTGGCGGCGCTTGAGGTGCGGGTATACGCAAAAACTTTCACTTTTCTATTCCACGTCAGATCCTAACGAATGTTTCACGTACTTTATACTTCAGAAAAAGGTACAGCACAAGGCCGAATCGAGCCCGTCAATCCCCCATGCAACCTCTGCAACTTTTCGGGGAGGCGGGTTGCACTACCAAGATTAGTACGATTTCGTGCTTTTATCCAATGAATTCTGCATACTATCGCATACCGTATCGGCGCGACTGTATGTCAATGTATACTTTTTGAAGAGTTGCACTCAGGGTGATCGACGGCGGCTAAGAGCTCATACTACCCGATGCTGCGGTCTGCACCAACGACCGCTTTTGTAGAGCGGCCAAAAACGTGACAAAATCAAACGAGGTTTTGCCAAGTTTTTTAGGCAAGAAATTTTTCAGAGGTTTTGGTCGTTAGGCTATTCTTGCCCAAAAAGACGACGAGCTACAAGAAGCGTGATAGTCACGAAACTTCGGATGATTAACCACAAAAATTTCTACGCTGGCTGCATAGGATGGAGGGGGCTCTGTTGGAGCGACAGTTTTTTAAAGTTAGCTTTGCCTGATCAATCCGATGTCTATTTGAATATTGACTTCCCAATCAGAAACGCGATGGCTCCAATCTGTGCTACAGATGCCGCTATCAAAGCCAAGATGACTTGAGTATTCAAAAGGCGGTCTGAGGGATCAGATTCGACTCCGGTAACCACCAAGTAGATGTCCAGTGCCAGTGCCGACGCTATTATTAGCATCGTAAATGCAGTAGTGTATCGAATGTATTTTCTTACATCGTCGGCCCACTCGGCCCTCATTCTGTTTTCTTCAGCGTCTCTTGCCTCAAGGTCCCCACTTTCTTCATCTGGACTGATGAATGGGACTCTCTTATTTCCGTACGTACGCTCTTCGCTTGGGCTTGTGTTTGGAGGCGACTCATCGCTCGGCTCTTCCGGCTCGTCAGACATAACTCCTCCGTGCCCGCGCGAGATCGCGCGGGCTCAACGTACCTTTGGCATGTTGAACTGCTAATCTACCTTGATTTTCAGCTTCTCGCCGTTCTCATCTTCGACGGTTACTGAACCATCCTTAGCGGCGTGCTTGCTAACCGCAGAGGCTTGCGAAATTGCGCGCCGTATTGCATCGTTGATAGAAAGCGCATCGAAGTGATCGACGAGCTGTTCCAACTTTTCGATGTCCTTCTCGGACAGGCTGATTGTACGGCGTGGCATGACTGATCTCTTTTTCTTGGTTCTTCTTAAAATCTCTCGGCTTTACAACCACGTATGGTTGCTGGTATCGTCTACCCTCTGGTGCTACGGTGTCAAGTCTTGACATGTTTGATCACCCGTTTGGTGCGATTCTGGTGCAGATATATGGTTTTTTGTTGACACGTTCCACACCGGCGGTGTAAAAAAGCTGTAAGCCGCCGGTTTTCTATAGCCTGTTGGTAAATTTTTGCTTATCTATCCGCTCACTCTCGGGTTTGGGCGGGCTATGGTTGCGAAGATTTCAGGCATCGATTTTGCTTTAGACAAAATTAAAGAAATAGATAGCGAATCACCACGTAGCATCCGGATTGCTCATGTGGACTACTCGTGGGACTTGAGTTCACCTGCCATTACAGGTGTTCTTAACTTTTTCGACGACAGCGACCGAAATACTATCCAGACGCGCAACTTAGCTACAACTGCCAACTATGATCTACAAGCAAGGCATGGATCAGCTTGCAGTGCCATCCTCAGAACAAGCGCCGCAATAAATCTCACAGGTTCGGAGCAACACGTGTGGAACCTCGCCCCTCACGCGACTGTCTACGCGGTTCCGCTGGCGCTCCCAGAAGCGAAGTTTCCTTCGGGAGGCATCAAAAAACTCTGGAGTGCGATCAAGGACGGATCAGAATTTGAAAGCGAGCACCTGAAGGAAACATGGGAAGAATTCGAACGCGACTGGGATGAAGGCTATCTGTCAGCTTACCAGTGTGCGCCAAAAGACACTGAGGATGAAGAGGGAACAACCGAAGAAGGCGCCAAGCTGCTCGGACTACTCGAGGATTTCATCGACTATCAGAACTTCCGCCTAACCGTTAACGCAACTTTTGATCGGCTAATTGAACTCTGTGAGAAGGGCGAGCTTTCGAAAGGCGATCTGATTGTTTGCCCAATCAACGCGAAATCGATTGAGTGCTGCCCTGAGACTGCAACGTTGCGAAATTTTGACTTTCCAATTTTGCAGTACGGATCGGTGCGTGAAAAAATTGCAAAGATCACTTGCGACTACGAAGTAAGTGTCATCGTCGCTGCAGGAAACAGCGGTCTGGACCTCAGCCATGGCAAGCTTCCTTTGTTCTTTGGGACGAAGGCTATCCAAGAGACCTACAAAAATCGCGGCTTGGCTTGCGGTGCTGTCCTAGTTGGAGCAGATAACAAGCACTCAACTCGAAACTCGATGAGAATGGTAAACAAGGGAAAGTGCATAGATAGCTCAGGTCGATATGAGTTGCACGAGGCAGAGGCATTCCAGTCAGCGCTAAGCGTACTTGCAGATCACTGGAGCCTCAGTAGCGGCGCCTCAATGGTAGTTGCAGCCTGCCTTGCTAACATTCAGCATTATCGACACCACATCGGGGCAGGCGTCTTGAAGCCATACGAGGCTAGGGCGCACATTCGCCAATGGGCCGCCATGGATCCAAATAAATCTATAGGTATGGTCAACAGGAAGGGCTACATGGGTAGCCCGCCCGACTTGGAAGCTTGGATGAAGGGTACCCGTATAGCTTAGCTACTCTTCATATATTTGTTCTTGTTTCATCCGCGCGACTTCTACCCAAAAAGCACAATGAAATCAGCATGCGCAAGCGGACTGCAAATCCGCTGAGTGGTTTATGATGCCAATCTCATAGTGAAACCTTCAAAACGGACATCGGGCCGACGGCAGCTTCGTCCGCATTGCAGCCCTCAGATCTTCCGAGAGTAAAGCAACGCGCATAGTGCGCAGACCCGCGTCAGCGGCATGATGCGTGGACGTGTTAGCGGTCGATGAAGTGGTGGTGCAAGATGGACACCTGTGATGGCCCCAGAGACCCGCTAACGCGGGCCTTAAGAAAACTTGGAAAACTCTGTCGGATCGTCAGAGAGGCTGCGGCTCGTCCTAGGACCGCGAAGCTCGTCCCAGTTAGCGGGGTGGTGGGAAGAGTGGTGGTGACGCCCCTCGGGGGCAGCTCCCCTATAGAAGAATATATTTTTTGAGATTCCGGCCCTTTTTCTTCCTCGTCAGGGGGAAAAATATATCTTTCCCTAAAGCAATCTCCCCCTAGACTACCTTACCACCACCACTACACTTCTACCAACCCAACCCTCTGATGTTAAATAAAAAACAGCGTTGGTAAGTCTGGTGGTAAAGAGGTGGCAAGCCTCCCTCTTCCACCTCCGCCCCGGTGGTGGAAAGGATTCCCTAGCCACCACCACAAACGGCCTATGCAGCCTCCTCCATAGGGATCAGTGGTAGACGTTCGAAGGCGTAGATGTTGCCGTGCTTGTCTCTGTGGACGAGACGGAGCGTATAGCGCCCCTGTCGCTTTACCACGTCCTCGCGGTCTTCCGTCCACTCGCGGGTCGTCTGCATCGCGCGCAGGCGCTGGCGGATCGTCGCGATAGAACTGTGCGGATAGATGACGCTCCCCGTTTCGCGGTCCAGCGCATAGCCCCAGTGAGGGATCGCCACGCCGACCTCGTTCAGCACGTCACACACGTCGACCACACGCGCATCTGCGTAGGGGAACGGCTGCGCATCTTCGCCCTTGCCCAGCTCCTTGGGGACCTTCGTCGTGGAACCGACGCGGAACACAGTCAGTCGCTTGTGGTGCTCTTCGATCAGGGCGTCCAAAAGCGCGTGCTCAGGGTTGTCGGACATGACCGTCGCCTTCAGCTTTTCGCGGTTGTCGAGGAACCCAAATATGCCTGCGTTGTCGAGGACACCGCCGATGATCTTGTTGTGGGCCTCGAAGCCGCCCATCGGTGTGCCTTCCCACATCGGGCACCCGCAGGCCTTGCAGTATTGGACAAGCGTCAGGAGGGCGTGAAGGTAGCGCCCGGCGTTAGCCGGTGCATACGTCTTAAGGTCGTACTTGAACTGCGACTTCGGTCGCGTGCCGGGATTCTCCAGCTTCGGGTCGAGATCGATCAGAAGCACGCGCCCCGCCAGTTCTTCACTGAGCGCTGTTCTGTTTCCGGTCAGCTTCCAGACGACCTTGACGACACACTCGATCATCTCGCTGACGCCGAGACGTCTGGCACTGTACGTGGGCCACGCCGTGATCGCCGCAGCCAGTTCGCCAAAATCGACCTTGCCGTCGTCAGGCAGGTTATCCCAATACGCTTCGCCGATGCCGCTGTCCAAGGTAGACACAATCGTCTTCTGTACCTCTTCCTTCCTGCTTGGCAGGGACTGAGGCTTCGGGGCTTCCAGCATCGAAATCCACGAAGAGGTGTCCATGATAAGAGACGCCCCGGTGCGTGGCTTGTCTTTGCGGGCAAGGTGCCCCGGCGTAGGTCCCTCAATGAACTCACGGCAGATTGGCGTAAGGCATGCACTGAGGACATGGCAGAAAGACGGTACCTCTCGGCCTTCTGCGATCTCTTCAAGTTCAGCACGGGTCAGACCTTCCAGCGGGAAGTCCGCGAACAAATCGATCAGGTCTTCGACGGCGCGTTCTACCTCTTCTTCGGTCGGGTCCTCGCTGACGCGAGCCATGTCAAAGCCATCCTTCGGCTGATAGAACAGACCGCTTTCCGGATGATACCCCGGATCGGTGATCAGGTTCATATCCGCATCATATACCGGCGACATGATCACGCGATGTAGCGGCGGATAGTCTGACTTCGGACGGTGAAAGACGTTGTTCACCACGTCGTGGGGGCAACCGACGTAACTCTCACCTCGGATGAATTCTATCTTCTGCTCGATGCGCGAGCGGAACCCGTCTTTGTCAAGTGGTACGATACGCAGGTTGCCGCGTTCGTTCCACTCAAGCGTCGTCAGACGCTCGGTACTATGGAACAGGCGGGGATCGTCGCCCTGATCGGTCATGCGCTTGTGAACTTCATCACAGTTTGCGTTGTACCTGTTCTCAAGGTCAATCGCGCCTTCATCTGCGGCCTTCTGGCGAAGATGCGACAATCGCTTACGAACCACGGCGATGGGGACGTTCAGCGGCTTCTTCAGGGCCTTGACCAGATCGCCATACACAGCATCCTTCAACGGCCCCTTGATGCGTTCAATGAACGCGTCGATGTCGGCGTCCTCGGGCTTGTCGCCAAGCTTAGCGACGGCATCTTCGACGTCCTGACGCTTCTTCAGCTTCAGAGGTCCCGCCTTCACCGCCTCGACTTTCGCCTGAAGCTCTTCAGCTTCCTCTTCATCGTCAGCCGAAAGAATGTATCCCTCGTCCGCGTCAAACAGAAGGTTCTCATCGAACCATCCTTGGCGCAGGGCTTCTTCTAGGAATTGGAGCTTGTGCCTGCCCTGACAGGAATCGTGGTGACAGAACCACGTCCAATATTCGCTTTGCGCATCGATGGAATTGACCGCCATGCAGGCAAAACCACCTTCAGAACTGTGTTCGTGTTCAAACGGGCATTCGATGTGGACGTGCCCATGCGCCTCGCTGCCCGCTACGCGGATACGATCCGAGCAATACGTCTCAAGGAGATCCGCAAGCAGGAACTTGTCTTTGTAGATGCGGTGCCAGTCATTGAGGCTACGCCCAGACGGCGTGTAGCACTGCGGAACCTCTTCCTTGTCTGAGGCCCCACCCGCCGCAAGGAACGGGTTGGCGTCACGATTTTTCGTATACGACGCCTTCGGATAAGAAGGTACGTCACCGAAACGCAGGGGGTCGCCTCGAACGACATACGCGCCCCACTCGCTATTTCCCTTCGGGTGGCGCGCGGTGTAGAACAGGCGCGACACGTCGGTACAGGACGTGTCGAAGTGCACGCCCAGCATGTTGACCGCGAGGCCGCAGATCTTGTCTTCCCAGATCTTGAGCGCCTCGTCCTGAGTTGACGCTAGGTCAATCAGCTTGACCGGGGCCGCCAGCGGTAAGATCAGGCGGAACTTGTCAAGTGGCGGTGTGTCAAGGACGATCTTCACGCCGTCAGAACGCTGCTTTTTCTGCTCAGCGATCTCGATCTCAGCGAGGAAGTCTTCTTCGAAGTGGTCCTTTGAATGATCGCGGAGATACTCCTTAACCGCGTCCAGCGTCGGGTCTGTTTTGATCTTGAGCTTGCGTAGTACGTCATCACGCTTCAGTTCGAGCCCGCGCTTGCCGTGATTATACGAAGTATATACAAGACAGAAGAGGCCGAGTTCCTCGATACGGTCGAGAACGTCGTCGAGATGCGCCCCGGAGTCGATGTCCAGAGCCATGGCGTACATAGTCTCCATGCCCTTCGTCTTACGGACTCCACCAATCGAGGCGCCGAAGACGACGCCCGGCCCTGCCTTGTGCTTACCCTCTGGGTGACGTGAGAAGCCCCATGCGGGCGCGTTAGCGCTGCCGGGTTGTCCCTTGATCCAGTCATCCCATGACAATGTCAGCGGCTTCCACTTGCCGTCCTGCGTGTTTCTCTTGTCGCCTTGACTCCACAGAACGCCGGTTAGGATGGTCGCCTTCTGATTCAGTATCTCTTTGTATGCAGGCGTCGCAGGCCCGCTCACGATAGCGTCGTTGAAGTACCAATCTTCGTCGGGGCTAACGAGCGTAAAGGTCGCGTCGTGTCCTTCCACAGGGCTAGAATCTAGCATTCTTGTACTTTCTCAATGTTTGCCTCCATGTTTGCGGCCCTCTTCTGTCGTCAAAATATTAGCGCGCTCATTCAATGGAGCGCTTGGCTAGTCATGCTTCGGCTGCGGAGCTGGTAGCGGCAGCGCGCTAACGCGCGCCTCCATCGCTTCGAAGTGTTCGACGAAGACTTCGCAGATCGCGTAGTGATAGTCGTCCCAGTCGTCGTCCTCGACGCCTTCCAGTCCGACATTCCCTTCGAATTCGCCCCTCGCTTCCTCTTCGAAGTCCTCCGACCACGTAAGCGCATATGACCCGTATTCAGTTCGTGTGGTCTGTCCGTTCGGCTGGTCAAGGAAGTCCCCGACCGTTTCCAGCGGCTTCGGTTCCTCTACTTCTGCGGCTATGACGTCGCCGTCGTCGAGCACTTCCCAGTGGACTATCGGCTCGGGCGGTTCCATGTTCGCTACCCCGCCCGCCACCCATTCCAACATGTGACGGTCCCAAGCGCCGCCCGGCGCGGCATAGGCCGCAGCGCGGGCTTGCAGCTCTTTGTAATGCTCGTCAGTCAACATGTTGGATCTCCTTTGCTGTGGATCTGCCGCGAAGGATACGAGCGACCCGCAATCGGTCAACGCCGGGCAACACCGTAAGCTATTGTCACAAAACACCTTTTTAGGCTTGAAGGCGAAGTTGCGAAGATTAACATTCAATTTGTGGCGTCCGTCGGCGCAAGCGCCACAACATGTGGGGTCAAAAACCTCACGAAAGCGTGATCACCGGCACCCCTGAGACTCGGCAAAATGTCACAAAATCAAAGACTTACTGGATATTTTGTCACAACACACGCCGAATCGCGGGGGCGTCAGGGGAACAGCACAGGCCTTGGAAATGTGTTCGCGATATTGCGCAACATGCGCTTATGAAGACCGGTGAAGATCAGCTCACAATCTGGCCCGCCCACACCGCCACTGCGCAACCAAGCACCGCCGCCAAAGTGCATGAATCGCGCTTCAGCAAGCGCTGGTCCCGCGCATACGCCGACCCACTCGACAAGTTTTTCGTACTCGGATGCGTGTAATCTGATGGCGCCGCGTTTATCGTTCTCGATATCGCGCCAATGCGCAATGCCGCCGATGCAGGCGCTTATATGACATTGCGCGTGCTCACGCTGCCTTTCGATTGGCGTCAAACTCTTCAATCTCACGTCTAATTCTCTCATTTTCCTCAATAAATTGCTGTTCAGTCCACGTTGCCCTGACGGCCTCGGCACGGCGAAACTTCATGCGGCGGTCCAGACCGCCGCTTTGCTTGCTTGACGACGTGCCTCGGTAGAAATGATCGGACTGGCCGGGCGCCGCAATTAAGATGTCGCGGGCTAGAGTCGTCGTCACAGACCTCCCTCCAATCTGGCGGCGACTTCTTTGGTGACGTAGTCATCGAGTTGCCCCGTGCGGGCCAGCGTCATTCGTCGGGGCGGGGCTAGCTCATTCACTACTTCTTGGGCCAGCTCGCGCTTCTTTTTTTCGTCGGAGAATGCGAGCGCGCGCATACTTAGCTCATCCGCCTCCACCATCTCACGTGCAAGGGTGTCGAATTGTTGCTTCGATTGTGGGACGTCCGGATCTTCCACGCCTTCAATCGCGCACACAATCTCTGGGCGTCGGACCACTTCGCGCAATAGATTATCTGCGCAAATCTCGGCGAGTCTGTTCCCGTAGCGACGCGCTAAGGCCACTTGCAGGCCTTGGATAATGGGCTCCAAGCGCTGGAGCTGAGGCTTAGTAAGTCCCGCCCAAACCTGTTCGGTCGTATTCAGATTAGACATTCTCTCGCGCCTTTCGGATGATGTCTGCAATCTTGGAGCTATCGATTTTGTGCTCTCGAAGACGCGCAACGACATCGCTGAGCGCGTATAGGCGCGTTGCTCCTCCGCCATTTGTGGGAGAGGAGGTCGCCGCTACCGGCAACGGATAAGGTTGGCGGATCAGTTTTCTCGCCTTTTGATAGTTCACGCCGAGCGCGTCGGCTAAAAAGAATATGCTGACCATCTGGGCCACCTATGTAAGATTCTGAAAAACACGCTTTAATGAGTGTCCCTCTGGGACTCCCTTCGCGTGGTGATCAGCGCGGGCGCTGATCATGCGTACTGCATAACACGAAAAAGTCGGGCCTGTCAATAATCAGCTTGACAACGGTCATGCAATTGTTGCAGCCGCTATCCGAATCGGCTTCAAGGAGTGTGTGGGTCGCTGCTGTGCGGACCCGTCTCTAGGTTACCCCCGCACGAATGCGGCAACTGCCTCCAACGCCTCCAGCTTTTCGGGCAGCATGTCGGCATTTCCGTAACTTTCTTCGGTAGTATCCTCGCCGTCCAATCGCCCCGCGATCATTCGGCGGATTTCCTTGTCGATATCAGCGCGTCGAGCTGCCGTAGTCCATGCGTGGCGGAAGGCATGGAAGCTTTGGCCAGTCTTTTTGATGCCGAGAGGTGTCAGTATCTTGTCGTTCAACCGCTTGCGGTAGTTTTCCGAGAACCGCTCATTGCTGTCGGGGCGGACCTCGATGCGCTCAACAGTCCTGTTCTTGTGCGTATAGTCTTCGAGGAACAGGAACCGACCGCCCGCCTGACGGCGGCGCTCGACATAGTCCAGAAAGCCCGCGTCGATCACCGCCTTGGGAAGTGGAACAAGGCGCACCGAATGGCGGTTCTTCACCTTCTGATCTTCGTCTAAGTCCGAGATTCTCAGATAGGCAATGTTGCCTTCCGTACGGACGTCCTCAGCGAGGAGTTGTCCAAGCTCCTCCCGTCGGGCGCCGGTGTAGGCGCCAAGGAGCGGCATCCAATGGTCCATGAGGTCGGGATCATATTGCGTCGCTGCATCGAGGATCGCGTCCACTTCTTCAACCGTGAAGCCCTTGTCGACCGACTTGGCGGATTTCTTCAAACGCGGTGCGTCCATTGTGTAACCAGCGAATGGGTCGCCGGTGAGGCCGCTCTTCCCTTTGTTGGTAGCCCACTTGAGAAGCTGCTTCATGTGATCGATGTAACGCTTACGGGTCTTGTAGCTGATGGTCTCAAGACCTTCATCTGCTGCGACCTTGATAGCCTTCTTGATCGGAAGAGCGCGTATGCTTTTCTCAGTGGACGTGGGTAGGCCCGTAAGGGCCTGATCGAAATCGCTCAGGTGTTCGCGTCGAAGGTCTGCGAGCGGTACGTCGCCGTGAAGCTCCAACCATCTGCGTATCGTGTTTCGCATCTGCTTACGTGCTTGGAGAGGCCAGTCCTTGGCTTCTAGGAAGGCCTCGGAAACGGTCTCGATACCTTCGCCGCCCGGTATCGCGACGTCCTGCCCTAGAGCGTGGAGCAACTGCCCGATCTCTCGGATGCGCGCCTCTTGGAGAGCAAGGTCGCGCTGGTGGCGTGCTTCTTCCTCCTCGTCGAGCCACTCATGATAGCGACGGTCCTGCGGGCTCAGTTCGATATCCCACGGTTCGACGTTCACGGGTTGGCTCATATGCTCCAAAACTCTCTCTTCCGAGCGAAGGCGCTCCAAGAGGCCTTCCAGACCTCCCACTGCTTTCACATACTCGCGCGCGTCCTCTGGTAGCTTCTCGATCAGTGAGTCTGATGCCTTCGTCGCGGCAAGCTCTTCCTTCTTCGCGATGAACTCTGCCTTCTTCTTGATCACGGCGTCACGGGCAGTTGCAGGATCACCGGTGCCAAGTGTGCCGGTCAGGATCTTCTTGTCGTAGACATCCTGCAGCTCCTTCGGAACCGGCAGGTTCAGGTGGTACTTGGCGCCGCGTATCTTGGTGCCGCGAACCGCTGGAAGGGCCATGCTCGCCTCCTTTGTACCAATTCAGGTTGGTACAAAAGTTGGTACAAAGCAATGGGCGGAGGCCCTTGTTTTGCTGAACTAACTGTTTCTATTGGGGGATTGGTGGTGCTGCCGGAGAGATTTGAACTCTCGACCTCTCCCTTACCAAGGGAGTGCTCTACCCCTGAGCTACGGCAGCGAGTGGCGGGTTCCTAACCCCCAAAACCCCTTGCTACAAGCAGAAAGGTGGGCTGAACGTGTGCTCCGGCCGAGCTGCTTAGAACGCGTGTTGGCACTGACGCGGGTGGACGTTCTTGGAAGTACGAATAGGCTACTTTAGTCTCCCCGCAGTTTGTTCCCGCTTCCCCCGTGGCATGGTGAGCCGACATCAAGTGTTTCGCGTCTAGCAGTGGCTGCTTGCGATGCGAACTGCATCGGGTTTGTCAGGGGCGCTTTGAGCCTCTCGCTTGCGGACTCGGAGGTGGATGTAGGCTTGGACCGGGCGCCGGGAATCGAGGCGTACGCCAAGCCCTGCCGGCGGGGGCAACCTGCGGATGATCACTAGCTGTCGGAATGCGCATCCAAGCCGGGTTTCTCGGCAGAGCGGAGCACACATGAGACTTTCGCTCACTGCCCCAGTGCCCCCACTTGTCGGACTTGGGTTCGCGCTCGCGCACCAGAGTTCGACAAGCACAACGTCGGTGCATGCCGGGGCAAATCCACTCGCGCCATCTTTTGGAAGAACGTGATTTGAGGGCTTTAGAGATAGGGCGCGGTTGCGGGATCGTCCCTTAGCAGAAAATGCACTACGCCTGAGCTACGACAGTCGTCGATGTGACGGGTGCCCTGATGATGTGCGGCCAACATGCAAGGCCTTTCTATGCTGCTACATCCCATGGGCGCTTTCTCTGGACTGCTGGACGCGTGTGGCGTAAGGCGCGCACATGGCGGATCACGTGCGCGCGAGTGGCAGAAAACGTCGCGCAAGTGATCGCGATGAAAGGCTGAAGGCAGCGTTGCGCGCCAACTTGCGCCGGCGGAAAGGGCAGTCGTTTCCGCAAGACGCCGAGCCCGTGAAATACGATCCGGACACGCCGGGCGACAAAAATGAGGACAGAGCAGATGGATAAGATCGTCGTGACGGGCAATGGTCCGCTGAAGGGCCGCATTCCGATTTCAGGGGCCAAGAACGCATGTCTCGCCCTTATGCCAGCAACGCTTCTGACCGAGGAGCCGCTGACGCTGACGAATGCGCCGCGGCTGTCCGACATCAGCACGATGACGACCCTGCTGCAGTCGCTTGGCTCCGAAGTGTCCGGCCTACGAGATGGGACGGTGCTCGCGATGTCGTCGCACGGTCTGAGGGGCGCGCGGGCCGATTATGATATCGTGCGCAAGATGCGCGCCTCGATCCTCGTCCTAGGACCGCTTTTGGCGCGTCTGGGACATGCGCAGGTGTCGCTGCCAGGTGGCTGCGCGATCGGTGCACGGCCTGTGGACCTGCACCTGAGAGTATTGGAGGCGATGGGCGCGGAGCTGGATCTGCGCGATGGCTACGTGCATGCGAAGGCGCCGGGCGGGAGACTGAAGGCGGCGCGCTTCGCGTTTCCCTTTGTGTCGGTCGGGGCGACCGAGAACGCGTTGCTCGCCGCGACGCTTGCCAAGGGTACGACGGTTTTGGAGAACGCCGCACGCGAGCCTGAGATTGCCGACCTTGCCCGCTGCCTGCGCGCTATGGGCGCGCGGATCGAGGGGGAAGGCACCCCGACCCTGACAATCGAAGGGGTCGAGCGCCTCGGCGGCGCCACGCACCGCGTGATTGCCGACCGTATCGAGCTCGGCACCTACATGCTCGCGCCCGCCATAACCGGCGGCGAGGTCGAGCTGATGGGCGGGAGCCTCGATCTGGTGGAAAGTTTCGTCGAGAAACTCTCGGCGGCCGAAGTGGAAGTGACCCAGACCAATGAGGGTCTGCATGTCCGGCGCAAGAATGGCCGTGTTTGTGCGACTGATGTCACGACGGCGCCGTTCCCCGGCTTCCCCACCGATTTGCAGGCCCAGATGATGGCGCTTCTGTGCACGGCCGACGGGGTGAGCCGGCTGGAAGAGACGATTTTCGAGAACCGGTTCATGCATGCGCCCGAACTGATGCGGATGGGCGCGCAGATCGACGTGCAGGGCGGTGTGGCGATGGTCACCGGCGTGGAGCACCTCAAAGGCGCCCCGGTGATGGCGACAGACCTGCGCGCCTCGGTCTCGCTGATCCTGGCCGCGCTTGCGGCGGAGGGCGAAACGGTGGTGAGCCGTGTCTACCATCTCGACCGCGGCTACGAGCGGTTGGAAGACAAGCTGTCGGCGTGCGGCGCCAAGATCGAACGGATCCATGGCGACGGATGACGCCCGGTTCGAGGATGGAGCGGAGCAGCCGCTCTTTCTGACGGCCAACGATGTAGAGGGCCTCGGGGTGATGGCCGCCCTCACGCAAGACGCGGTCTTCCCGATGACTGAGATGCGCTGGCAAGCCAAGGCGCGCCGGTTCGCCATCCTGCTTAACCGCTTCCGGTGGGAAGACAAGGCACAGGCCGAGCGGCGTGGGCGGCCCTATGAGCGAGTGCAGTCGCTGCTCGTTGCCGACGGAGTCCTGGGCGTCCAGAGCCAGGGGATCGATCGGTCAGACAGCGAGACGGTCCTTTCGCTCTTGTCGCTGGACTGGGCTGGCGCTGACGATCCCGATCGTGATCCGTCGGGGCGGTTGACCCTTACGCTCGCCGGCGACGGTGCCGTCGCGATCGAGGCGGAATGCCTTGACGTGACACTGAAGGATGTCACGCGTCCGTACCTCGCTCCGTCGGGCAAAGCGCCGGATCACGGGTAGGCTCCCAAAGACTACGGAGCGACAGTGCATTAGGGTCTATCGCCCCCGGCTTTGATTGACGCCCAAGGATCGTGCTCCCTAGGCGCTCCGCGCGGATGTTCAATCTTGACCCACACGCATCTCATCGCTCCCCTGCTTGCGGAGGGTATCGTGATCAAGAGACTTGCTTTCGTTTTTGGTCTGCTGGCGGGGACATGTTTGGCCGATGAGGTGCCGCGGGCCGTGTCAGACGCAGACTACGCGCCCATCGACTTGTCGCTAGTTCGGCTTGGGCAGCTTCTGTTCTATGATTCGGTGCTTTCGGGCAACCGCGAGGTTGCCTGCGCGACGTGCCATCACCCTCGATTTGCGACGTCCGACGGGCTGTCGCTGGGATTGGGCGATGGCGGCGTCGGGCTGGGCCCCGAGCGTCGCGTCGACCCGGAGAATCTGCCTGAGCAACGGATCCCGCGAAACTCGCCGGCGCTCTTCAACCTCGGGGCCAAAGAGTTCACCGTGTTGTTCCATGACGGACGGATCGAAGTGGATATGAGCCGCCCGTCAGGTATCCGAACGCCGCTCGGTTCGGAAATGGAGGCGGGGTTTGCAAGCCTTCTTTCGGCGCAGACAATGTTCCCGGTCCTATCGCCTGACGAGATGGCGGGCCATTACCAAGAGAACGAGATTGCCAAGGCCGTGCGGCAGGGTCGGATCACCGGGCCGGGCGGAGCCTGGGATCTGATCGCCACCCGCGTGACCGAGATACCGGCCTACTCTGACGGCTTCGCCGAGGCCGTGCCCGAGATCGGCGCTGGCCGGCCGATCAGGTTCACCGATATCTCCGACGCGGTGGCGGCGTTCATGGCGCATGAGTGGCGGTCGGATGACAGCCCGTTTGACGCGCATCTGCGGGGGACCGCTCCGCTCTCGGGACAGGCGGCGGAGGGGTTTGACTTGTTTTATGGGCGCGCTGGTTGCAGCGGATGCCATGCGGGTCCGTTTCAGACCGACCACGCCTTTCATGCGACGGGGCAGCCTCAACTCGGACCCGGCAAAGCGGCGCGGTTCGAACGTCATCAGAGGGATGTCGGCCGGATGCGGGTTACCGGCAGAGAGCAGGATGCATTTGCTTTCCGGACGCCGTCGCTGCGCAATGTAACGCGCACGGGCCCGTGGGGTCATGCCGGAGCCTTTACCGATCTTGCGGCATTTCTGCGATACCACACCGCACCGGCGACAGTCGCCTATGCGCCAGCAGCTGTTTTGCCCGCTCTGCCTGGGGCCGCGGATGACTGGGCCACGTGGCAGGCTGCTGCGGAGCGTGATGCGATCCTGGCGGCGGTCGACGTGCCACCGGTTCGCCTCACGGGGAGCGAGATCGATGCGTTGCTTGCATTCCTCGAGAGCCTGTCCGACCCAATTGCGCTGTCGGGCCGCTTGGGTGTGCCCGGGTCGGTGCCCTCGGGACTGCCCGTACCGCGCTAGCCGTCGGCCGCGGGGAGCGTCAGCACCAGGTCCGTGCCGTTCGGGTGCGCACGTATGTGTTGCCCGGCCTCGGTCTTGATCCAATCCGAGGTGGTGCCGTCAGGCCAGATGACCCGGACCTCTGCTGCCGAGGCGCTGCCAAGCCCGAAGTGCAAGGGTCCGGACTGCCCGCCTCCATGGCCGCCGCCCACCGTCACTTCGCGCGCCTGGATGCCCGCGTCGGTGCGAACCTCGACCCAAGCGCCAACAGCCCGGGTGTTCGGCCCCGCACTGCGGGGCTCGATCGCGAGCCAGGCCCCAGCGCTTTGAGTGACGTTTCGCCAGACCTCCATCGTCGCACGGCGGTTAACAACCGCAAGATCCACGCGCCCGTCACCGTCGAAGTCCGCGAGTCCCGCTCCGCGGGACCGAGCGACAGAGGCGATATCGGCTTCCCCTGCAGCTTCGGCGAACGTCCCATCTGCCTGCTGCATCAGAAGCGTGTTGGGGTCTTCGATCGGATTCTCAGGCATCTGGTCGACGTTGCCCTTGGCGATAAACAGATCGAGCCAGCCATCGTTGTCGACATCGGCGAACTCGGCATGCCAGCCGGTGGAGGGGCGCCCATCGTCGCCCAGATGCGGTCGGTGCGCCGTCGTGCCCATGGCGTAGGGCGCCGCACTCCAGCGGGTGCCGTGGTTGATCTGCAGGAGTTGGTCACCCATCGATGTGAGCATGACCTCGGGCAGCCCATCGCCCGTGACATCGCCGCTCGCGATGCCCATGCCCCAAAGCGCGACCTTCTCCCACCCATCTGCTTCGGCCCGTGGCGACAGAGGGGAGAGGCGCCACATCTCCTCAAATCCACCGCGGACGTAATAGTGCCGGTCGTTGGAGATGCGGAGTTCGGGCGTGCCTGTCCGCTGCCAGTCAGAGATCAGCATCGAGAGGGCGCAGTAGCCCGGCGACAGGGCGATTGGGGCGGCGAAGCCCTCGGGTCCCGGCCGGTAGATTGCGTTGTCGTCGCACGCGCCGAAGGGGCCATCGGGGTCGTCCCTGTCAACGTAGTTGCCGACAGCGAGGGTGGGCCAATCCCGCCCTGCCTCCCACGTTGCCGAGAAGGCGGTGGACCATCGATCGCCCGGGTCGAGGCCCCAGGCGCGCGTCACATCTTCGAACGCACAATTGCCGAGGCCGCGGAGGAGCATGTTCGGCCCCACACGCAGAACTGCGAGATCGAGCACGGCGTCCCCGTCGATGTCGAGCGGCCAGGCTCCCGTGACGCCAGTGAGACTTGGGAGTTTGGCCTCCTCGAAGCGGACATGCCCCTGCGTGCTGGCATTAATGAAGAGCCGGGCAGGGGTCGTGCCACCGGCCGCGAACAGATCTGGTCGGGCGTCGTTGTTGCAATCGAGGATCGAGAGGCCACCGCCCACGAAATGCTCCCAGCCGCCTGAATAGACATGCTGGACGGGCAGAGCATCGGGCACGGCTTCGAACAGCGGATCCGCAGCAGCGCTCGCAGATGCCAATAGCAAAGAGAGGACGCATGCGGAGTATTTCATTCGGCCGCGACCTGCCGTGTGGGGCCCAAGAGCTGGTCGGTGACGGCCTGTAGAGCGAGAGCTGCCGCGCCATGTGCCCAGAGCAGATCGCCCCAGCTATGAACTTCTATGGGGGGCGCTTTTCGGCCCGTTGCGATTGTGAGTTCCGTCATCTCGGCGAGCGTGTCCTCGGCATAGAGATAGTCGTAGCGCATCCGCTCACCCGACAGGATCAGAAGCGCGGGATCGAAGAGATTGACCACGTTGGCGAGCCCGACGGCAAGGTACCGCCCCGCGCGGCGAAAGATCGAGCGTGCCGCCGCGTTCCCGGCTTTGGCGTGATCGAACAGACTTTCGAGCAGGATCGCTGTGGATTGGGCGTCATGGTTCATCCGCTCGAGCGCGGTGGTCGCTTCGCGCACGAGGGCATAGTCGGCGACATAAGCCTCGAGGCAGCCGCGCTGGCCGCATCGGCAAAGCGCCCCGTCGAGCTGAACCTTGGTGTGGCCAAGTTCCATCCCGAGGCCGCGCGCGCCACGATAGAGGCGGTGATTGACGACGAGGCCCATGCCAACGCCGTGCTCGATGGTGACGACCGCGAAATTGGCCTTTGCCCGTCCTGCACCGAACCAGAGTTCGGCGAGCGCCACGAGGTTGGCATCGTTGTCGATCGAGACGGGAAGGCCGAGACGGGCAGTTGCGGCTTCGGCGAGCGCCACGTCCCGTTCGGCGAACAGGGGTGACCAATGGACCA
The DNA here is from genome assembly GCA_039822045.1 of Pseudomonadota bacterium. GTDB lineage: Bacteria > Pseudomonadota > Alphaproteobacteria > Rhodobacterales > Rhodobacteraceae > HLUCCA09. Next base: position 46,545 of record JBCBMY010000004.1, read on the forward strand.
TCCCGTCGTCGGCGGCGACAAACCCGGGCACTCCGATCCCAAGCCCAGATAGTGCGGCGCGCTCTGTTCCCGCAGCCGCACAGACGTCGTCTAGGAGCGCGGCGGTGGTGTCGAGCATGGCGTCGACGGGCATGGTTCCTGGACGGTGTGGGCAGGAGGCATTGGCCAGGAGGCGCCCCGCAAAATCGACGACGACCGCGGTATGCTCGCGGTCGGACAGTTTGATGCCAGCAACGAGATGGGCCTTGGCCCGGACGCCAAGTGCCTGGGGCGGCCGTCCTCGGCCCGTGTCACCAGCTGGTCGGGGCGCCGCGATTTCTTCGAGCAGCCCCAGACCGATCAAGTCGGAGGTGAGCGCGGTGACGCTCGCTGGGCTGACCCCGAGATCCTTGGCAATCTCGATGCGGGGCAGATGGCCCGCTGCGCGAACCCGTTCGAACACTTGCTGCCGCAGAGGACGCCCGCCTTCTATCAGGGCGGGGATCAGCGGGCCGCACCCGGTCTGGCTGCTGCCGTTGCCTGGAGATGTGGCGTTGACCGGTCGCATTCCTTCATCCACCGAAACAAATATTGCAGGAACCATACCCGCAGATCCAGTTCTGTAAAGCCTTTCGAGCTCTCGCCGCGGTGCAGCGCGAAATTTTGGCACCCACAGTCAATTAATATTTTGACTTCTGAAAATAATAAAGACACTCTACGCGAGTACGGCGATTCCGCCGACAGGGCTGGAAAGGCCCGAACAGGGAGGAAACATCATGAAGAATACCCTTCTCGCGGCCGTTGCCGCGGCCTGTCTTGCCGTGCCGGCATTCGCGCAAGGCATCACGGTAGGCGTGAGCTGGTCCAACTTTCAGGAAGAGCGCTGGAAGACCGACGAGGCCGCGATCAAGGCTGCGCTCGATGCCGCCGGAGCGGCCTATGTCTCATCTGATGCGCAGTCCTCTTCGGCAAAGCAGCTGTCGGACATTGAAAGCCTCGTGGCGCAGGGCGTCGACGCTCTGATTGTGCTCGCACAGGATGCCTCGGCCATCGGTCCGGCTGTTCAGCTTGCCGCGGACGAAGGCATCCCCGTCGTGGGCTATGACCGCTTGATCGAGGATCCGCGCGCCTTCTACCTGACCTTCGACAATATCGAGGTTGGCCGGATGCAGGCCCGGGCGGTGCTGGCCGCGCAGCCAGAGGGCAACTACGTGATGATCAAGGGCTCGCCAACCGACCCGAACGCAGACTTCCTGCGTGGCGGTCAGCAGGAGATCCTGCAGGAGGCGATCGACAGCGGCGCGATCACCATCGTGGGCGAGGCCTATACAGATCAGTGGCTTCCGGCGAACGCACAGCGCAACATGGAACAGATCCTGACCGCCAACGACAACGCCGTTGACGCGGTTGTGGCATCAAACGACGGCACCGCCGGTGGCGTTGTTGCGGCGCTGACGGCCCAGGGCATGGACGGGATCCCGGTCTCTGGTCAGGACGGAGACCATGCTGCGCTGAACCGTGTGGCCAAAGGCACGCAAACTGTAAGCGTTTGGAAGGACGCACGCGAGCTCGGCAAGGCGGCAGGCGAGATCGCGGTCGCGATGGCCGGCGGCACAGGCATGGCTGATGTCGACGGCGCGCAGGAATGGACCTCGCCCGGTGGCACGACCCTGACGGCCCGCTTCCTCGCGCCTGTGCCCGTCACAGCGGATAACCTGTCCACGGTCACGGATGCCGGCTGGATCACGGTCGACGCGTTGTGCCAGGGCGTCGAAGGCGGCCCCGCTCCCTGCAACTAAGTCGCTAACGGCGCTGCGGTAACGGCGGCGCCACGCGACAGCGCCGGAGCCTCGCGCGTAGAACCGTGAGGCCCCGGGCAACCGCGGGGTGATGACCCCCTCCCATTACTTCACAGGAGCCGCTCCCATGGCCGACGCGACTGCGCCCGAGACGACGCCGCGCAAATCCGTTTTTGCCGCCCTCGAACTCGACACACGGCTTTTGGGCATGATCGGCGCATTCGTTGTGCTCTGTCTGGTGTTCAACCTGATCACCGACGGCCGGTTCCTTACCCCACGCAACGTGTTCAACCTGACGATCCAGACGGTGTCGGTCGCGATCATGGCGACGGGCATGGTCTTTGTTATCGTGACGCGGCATATCGACTTGTCGGTCGGCTCGCTTCTCGCGACCTGCTCGGCGATGATGGCGATGACCCAGACCATGGTTTTGCCCGAGTGGCTTGGCATGGGGCTTGGGCACCCTCTGATCGCGCCCCTTACAATTGTCGTTGGTATTGGCACCGGCGTTTTGATCGGGGCATTTCACGGTGCGCTCGTAGGCTACCTCGCGATCCCGGCGTTCATTGTGACGCTCGGCGGTTTGCTCGTGTGGCGAAACGTGGCATGGTACCTGACCCGTGGGCAAACGATCGGGCCGCTCGACGAAAACTTCCAACTCTTCGGTGGTATTGGCGGCACTATGGGAGAGACAGCGAGTTGGGTGCTCGGGGCAGTTTGCGCGGTGCTTGCGGTATTGGCTCTGTTCCAGGCGCGACGGAACAAGCGTACCCACGACTTCCCGGTCAAACCGCTCTGGGCCGAGTTGACCTTGGCGGCGATCACGGCTGGCGCGATTCTTGGCTTCGTTGCTGTGCTCAACGCTTATGAGATCCCCGAACGCCGGCTTGCGCGGATGTTCGAAGCCCGGGGCGAGGTGATGCCCGAAGGGTTCACCGCAGGCTATGGAGTGCCCTATTCGGTGCTGCTTCTCATCGTGATCGCCGTGGTCATGACGGTGGTTGCAACGCGGACGCGCCTCGGGCGCTACATATTTGCTGCAGGTGGCAACCCGGATGCCGCGCAATTGTCGGGTATCGATACGCGGCTTCTGACCGTTAAGGTGTTCGCGATCATGGGGGCCCTGTGTGCGATCTCGGCGATCGTCGCCTCGGCGCGGCTGACCTTCCACTCCAACGACATCGGCACACTTGACGAGTTGCGCGTCATTGCCGCGGCCGTGATCGGGGGCACCGCCCTGTCGGGTGGCCTTGGCACGATCTACGGCGCCATCCTTGGAGCGCTCATCATGCAATCGCTCCAATCGGGGATGGCGATGGTCGGGGTCGATGCGCCGTTTCAGAACATCGTGGTCGGTAGCGTCCTCGTCCTTGCCGTGCTGATCGACATCATCTACCGCAAGCGTACGGGAGCGAAGTGATGGCAAAGGAACCCACACCCGTCGACCGGTCGGGCACGCCGATGGTCGAACTTCGCGACATATCTATCGCCTTTGGGGGCATCAAGGCCGTCGATCAGGTGTCGGTCGACCTGTTCCCCGGCGAGGTCGTTGGCCTCCTGGGGCATAATGGGGCGGGAAAATCCACTCTGATCAAGTGCTTGTCCGGCGCCTACCGGATGGATGCGGGGGAGATCCTGATCGACGGTCAGTCGGTCACCATCCAGAATCCGCGCGATGCGCGCCGGCACAATATCGAGACAATCTATCAGACGCTGGCGCTGGCCGATAACCTTGACGCCGCCTCCAATCTCTTTCTCGGCCGTGAGCTGACAACGCCTGTGGGCCTTGTGGACGATGCGGCCATGGAGGCGGAGACGCGCAAGATCATGGGGCGGCTCAACCCCAACTTCCGCAAGTTCTCGGCGCCGGTGTCGGCGCTGTCGGGCGGACAAAGGCAGTCTGTGGCCATTGCGCGGGCGGTCTACTTCAACGCGCGTATTCTGATAATGGACGAACCGACGGCGGCGCTCGGTCCACAAGAGACACAGATGGTGGCCGACCTGATTGGCGAGTTGAAGCGCCAGGGCCTCGGCATCTTCCTGATCGACCACGACGTGCATCAGGTGAAGGCGCTCTGCGACCGGGCGGCGGTGATGAAGAATGGCAAGCTCGTGGGAACGGTGGATGTCGACGCAGTGTCCACCGACGACATTCTGGCGATGATCATCGCGGGCAAGAAGCCCGAGCATTTGGCAGCGTGACCGCACGGTCGCCGGGCGTCGCTAGCCCAGCCTGCACGTCGAAGGGAGGCGCGTGAACCATGTTTCTGGGGCTCGATCTTGGCACGTCCGGCCTTAAGGGCATTCTGATCGACGCGGATCAGGTGGTAGTGGCCGAAGCCACGGCGCCGCTTTCGGTGGCTCGGCCGCATCCAGGATGGTCGGAGCAGAACCCGGCGGATTGGATCGCGGCGGCGGAGGCCGTCCTCGACGAGCTGGCGCCGCATGGGCTGGCCGCGCTCCAGGGGATCGGCCTTTCGGGCCAGATGCACGGCGCCACGCTGCTCGACGCGTCGGACGAGGTGCTGCGCCCCTGCATACTTTGGAACGACACACGTGCTCACGCAGAGGCCAGCCGGTACGACGGGGATCCGCAATGGCGCGAGATCACGGGCAACATTGTGTTTCCCGGCTTCACCGCACCCAAGCTTGCTTGGATCAACGCCAACGAGCCCGACCTGTTTGCCCGCACAGCACGGGTGCTGTTGCCCAAAGATTATCTGCGCCTCTGGCTGACCGGAGAGCATGTGGCCGAGATGTCGGATGCGGCCGGAACGGCTTGGCTTGACACCGGAGCGCGCGACTGGTCCGACACTCTGCTGGCCGCCACCGGGCTGTCGCGCGATCACATGCCTCGCCTGGTCGAAGGGGCTGAGGTTTCGGGGCATGTGCGGGCCGATTTGGCGGCGCGGTGGGGATTTGGCGCTGTCCCGGTCGCGGGAGGAGGGGGCGACAATGCGGCTTCGGCCGTCGGCGTAGGCGTCGTCCGGTCGGGGCAGGCATTCGTCAGCCTCGGCACGTCGGGCGTGCTCTTTGCGGCCACCGATGGCTACTGGCCGGACGCCGTGACGGCGGTTCACACATTCTGCCACGCGCTGCCCGAGACATGGCACCAGATGGGGGTGATCCTGGCTGCGACGGATGCGCTGAATTGGTTCTCGGCGCTCACGGGTGAGGCTGCGGCGGACCTCACAGGCAATCTCGGGCCACTCCAAGCACCCGCCCGCACACTTTTTCTGCCCTACCTTGGAGGCGAGCGCACCCCGTTGAACGATGCTGCGATCCGTGGCGCCTTCCTGCATCTCGATCACGCAACCGACCGAGCGGCGGCGACCCGCGCCGTTCTGGAGGGTGTGACCTTTGCGCTGAGGGATTGCAGGGACGCGCTGGCGGCCACGGGCACACAACTCGACAGCCTCATTGCCGTCGGAGGGGGCTCCCGCTCGCGCTACTGGGTCGAGGCCATCGCCACAGCGCTCGGAACGCCTGTCGATTTGCCGGCGGCAGGTGATTTCGGAGGGGCCTTTGGGGCTGCCCGGCTTGGCCTGATGGCGGCGACGGGTGTGGGCGCCGAGGTGGCCGTCGCGCCCCCGATCACAGAGACCATCGAGCCCGTTGCCGCATTGAGCCCGGCGTTCGATGAGGCTCACGTCCGCTACCGCGCCGCGGCCAGAGCGCTTCAGGAGCTGCCATGACCGACTTCTTCGCCGACATCCCAAAGATCACCTACCGGGGTCCAGAAACCGAGGATGAGTTTGCCTTTCGCCACTACGACCCCGACGAGGAGGTCATGGGCAAGCGGATGGAGGACCATCTGCGATTTGCAGTTGCCTACTGGCACAGTTTCGCCTGGGAAGGCGGCGATCCGTTTGGCGGGCGCACGTTCGAGCGGCCTTGGTACCCGCAAGACGATATGGCGCGGGCCAAGATAAAGGCCGACGCAGCCTTCGAGATGTTTGCACGCCTCGGTCAGCCCTTCTTCTGTTTCCATGATGCCGATGTGCGCCCTGAGGGCGCGACATTCGCCGAAAGCGCGACGCGCCTCGACGAGATCACCGACTATTTCGGGCAGAAGATGGAGGAGACAGGCACACGTCTTTTGTGGGGCACGGCGAACCTCTTCTCGCATCGCAGGTTCATGGCAGGCGCCGCGACGAACCCGGACCCGGACGTCTTTGCCTATGCCGGAGCGACGGTGAAGGCCTGTATGGACGCGACCCAGAAACTCGGCGGCGCGAACTATGTTCTCTGGGGCGGGCGCGAGGGATACGAAACCCTGCTGAACACCGATTTCGGGCGCGAAGATCGGCAGATGGGTCGCTTCCTTCAGATGGTGGTCGAGTACAAGCACAAGATCGGATTCGAGGGGACGATCTTGATCGAGCCGAAACCGCAGGAGCCCACCAAGCACCAGTACGACTATGATGTCGCCACGGTTTGGGGCTTTCTCAAGCGTCATGGGCTTGAGGGTGAGGTAAAGGTCAATATCGAGCAGGGCCACGCGATCCTTGCCGGCCACAGCTTCGAGCACGAGATTGCGCTTGCCGCGAGCCTTGGCATCTTGGGCTCGATCGACATGAACCGGAACGACTATCAGTCCGGCTGGGACACCGACCAGTTTCCGAACAGCGCCCCCGAAGTGATGCTAGCCTACTACGAAATTCTGAAGGCGGGTGGATTCAGCACGGGAGGCACCAACTTTGACGCCAAACTGCGGCGCCAGTCGCTTGACGCGGCCGATCTGATCCTGGCCCATGCGGGCGCAATGGATGTGTGCGCGCGGGCTTTGAAGGGCGCGGCGGCAATGCTGTCTGACGGGCGATTGGAAGAGGCTCGCGCTGCGCGCTATGCGAAGTGGGACGCCCCTTCGACGAAAACCCTGATGAGCCGGGCGACGCTGGACGACTGCGCCGACCTCATTGTCGGCCAGGGGATTGAGCCCGAGCCATCGTCAGGTCGGCAGGAACGGCTCGAAAACCTCGTCAATCGATACCTGTGACTGCCCCTGGTCACGCGAGAGCACGCACACCTGCCGCCATTGCGGCTCCACCTTAGTTCACGGCGGCGCCGAAGTTGTCCGCACGCAGTAGGGAGTTCCCAACTTACTTGAGGGTGGTCTGCTTGAGCCTCTGCTTCGGCGGAGCTACATCGCGGCGCTGAAAGGGGGCTTCATGCCGCAACTCCTAGACACGACGGACGCCGATTTTGACAAGGCCTTCGCCGCGCTGCTCTCGGCCAAACGGGAGGATGCACCCGAGGTGGACGATGTCGTCGCTGGCATTATCGCCGATGTGCGAGACAGGGGCGATGAGGCTCTGATCGAACTGACCGAACGGTTTGACCGGATCCGTCTCGAACCGGCCACCCTCGCCTTCACGGAGGCCGAGATCGACAGGGCCGCGGCCCAGGTCTCGGCGGAGGAGCGCGCGGCGCTTGAACTCGCTGCCAAGCGGATCGAGGCCTACCACGCACGTCAGATGCCTCAGGACGCGCGCTGGATCGATGACAATGGTGCCGAACTAGGGTGGCGGTGGGGTCCGGTGGACTCGGCCGGCCTATACGTGCCCGGTGGTCTCGCGTCCTATCCGTCCTCGGTGCTGATGAACGCCATCCCGGCCAAGGTCGCGGGCGTTCATAGTCTGGTCGTCACAGTGCCGACGCCGGACGGTGAAGTGAATCCGTTGGTGCTTTTGGCGTGCCGGCTGGCCGGGGTCGACATCGTCTACCGGGTGGGCGGGGCTCAGGCCATCGCAGCGCTCGCCTATGGCACGGATTCCGTTCGCGCCGTTGACAAGATCACCGGCCCTGGCAACGCCTATGTCGCGGCCGCCAAGCGAAGGGTGTTTGGGCATGTCGGCATCGACATGATTGCGGGGCCGTCCGAGATCCTTGTCATTGCTGATCACACGGCCGATCCCGACTGGGTCGCGCTGGATCTGCTGTCACAGGCGGAGCATGATGCAAGTGCGCAAGCGATCCTACTCACGCCAGACAGGGGCCTGGCGGAGCGTGTGGTAGAGGCTGTTGAGCGACGCCTCGAAACGCTTGCCCGCAGCGAGATTGCAGGGGCCAGCTGGCGAGACTTTGGGGCGGTCATCACAACGCGCGATCTTGCCGAAGCGGCAGCGCTCTCGAACCGTGTGGCGCCCGAGCATCTGGAACTCTGCACCGACGACCCAGACGCGCTCGCCGAGAAGATCAGCCATGCCGGTGCGATCTTCCTTGGCCAGTGGACGCCAGAGGCGATCGGCGACTATGTCGGCGGCCCAAACCACGTATTGCCGACCGCGCGATCGGCCCGCTTTTCTTCGGGCCTGTCGGTGATGGACTTTCTGAAGCGCACGACGCTGGCAAAGATGACACCTGGCGCCCTCGCCGCGATCGGTCCTGCCGCCGAACGGCTCGCGATTTCAGAGAGTCTCGAGGCGCATGGGCTGTCCGTTCGCGCCCGCCTCGACCGACTGAACGAAGATTTGTAGGAAAGGGGCATGGGGTCGTCGCGTTCCCTCCGTGTGCTTGGCGCCACGCCGGTTTGGCGCAGAACCTGCCGTTTCACGGCCCCGAAACCCGGCCCCGCAGCCCGTGAACACCAAGGAAATTGCCACACGTTCGCGCACGCGCTAGCACGGGCGCGGATCAACCGAGCGCCGCTATGACCCGCCTCTGCCACATCGAGATCGACGATGCGAACCTGCCGCCTCCGACCGCGGAGATCGAGCAGGAGCGGCGCGTGGCGATCTTCGATCTGCTTGAGGACAACAGTTTTGCAATCCCGAGACGTGGAGGACACGCGATACCGCCTGGCCCTTATCGACTTGTCCTTGCGATCCGCGAGCGGCGTCTGGTTTTTGATCTCGCCCAGGAAGATGAGACGCGCATTGGCGAGTTCCACCTGTCCCTGTCGCCCTTCCGCCAGGTCGTTAAGGATTATTGGCAGATCTGCGAGAGCTACTTTGATGCAGTCAAGAGGCTGCCTCCGGCTCAGATTGAGGCCATCGATATGGCGCGTCGCGGAATCCACAACGAAGGCGCTCGGGTCCTGCAGGAGCGGCTAGATGGGAAGGCGGATGTCGATACCGACACGGCCCGCCGCCTGTTCACTTTGATCTGTGTGATGCACTACGGGGGCTGAGGACCAGGTGGCGGATCTTCCCTCGTCTATCCTGTTCTGCTGCGATCATAACTCCGTCCGCTCGCCGATGGCTGAGGGCCTTGCCAAAAGGATGTACGGCACCCGGGCTTATCTGCAATCGGCTGGAGTCCATGGCGACCGAGAGATCGATGGATTCGCGATTGCGGTGTGCGCGGAGCTGGGAGTGGGATTGTCGCGCCACCGCTCGCGGAGCTTCGATCAGATGCGCCTCTGGGGGGACGATTTGGGCGCATTCGACCTGGTAGTGGCGCTTTCGCCAGCGTCTCAGCGCCGTGCGCTCGATCTGACGCGCGATTTCGCCCTCGACGTGGTCTATTGGCCGGTAATGGATCCAACTGGGTTGGGGGAAAGCCGCGACAGCCGCCTCGTCGCCTACCGCACGACGCGCGATCAGATCATCGAGCGGATGATTGAACGTTGGGGTGGGCTTGTACCTCATCGATAAGCGAGGCCGGCGCTCATGTCGCTCGGACAGAAGCCAATCGCGCATTCGACGGGGCGAGTGCCGGTTGGTCGGTCTGGTGAAGGGGTGCAGCGTGGTCTTTTCTCGGGCAGGTCGGGCCCCGCGCGAGGGACGGTCTTGATGTGGTCGACGCAAATCTCTTGAATCAAGAGATTTGCAAATTCCTTTCAGAAGGAATTTGCTGAGGAAATTGGGAGAACCGGCACCTTCGCTTTCAGCGACTTGCGCATTGTGGTGCGAGGTAGCCAAACTGGCGCGTACGCGCGGAGCAGGACTTGAGCGATCTGATCGAGGGTGGTGATGTGGTCGAGACAAAGGTGCTGCGCGGTGGCCAGATCGAGCGCGCAGTTGCTGACCTTGCATGTCTTCGCATCTCGGTTTTCCGGTCGTATCCGTACCTCTATGACGGGGATATGGACTATGAACGTCGCTATCTTGGCCGGTTTGCCGGTGTTCCGCGCGCATTTGTCGTGGCTGCCACCAGTGAGGGTCGCCTGGTCGGAGCGGCGACGGCTTGTCCAATGGAGGACCATGAGGACGGTTTCTCTGCGCCGCTTGCCGCCGCGGGAATTAAGCCCACCAGTGTCTACTACTGTGCCGAAAGCGTCTTGCTGCCAGAGTATCGCGGGCAAGGGCTCGGCCATCGCTTCTTCGATGCGCGAGAGGCGGAGGGACGGGCGCTTGGTCGCGCCTATGCCGCTTTTGCCTCGGTCGTAAGACCGGAGAACCATCCTGAGCGCCCTCTGGGATATCGCCCGCTCGACGCATTCTGGTACAAGCGCGGCTATTCACCGATTCCTGGCGCAGTGGCGCAGTTCGCGTGGCGCGATGTCGGACGGGATGTCGAGACGATGAAGCCCCTCCAGCTCTGGATGCGCCGCTTGTGACCGGGCCAGTGACGTTCTCCTCACAAGCTCTTCCAGCGCGTCCCTTGCGCCTTGCTGCCGGCGCATGGCCTCTCGAATGGCACGCCGACTGGGAGGGGTTCGCCTCCAAGCTGTCGGCATGGGTGGAGACGGCGGCCTCGCACCAGGCGACCCATGCAGCACTTCCAGAATACATGGGTATGGAGGCGGCGTTTGTCGGCCCTAGGAAGAAACTCAGCGTAGCGGACTGGTTCGTGCGCGCGTCCGACGCGGCCGAGGACTTCCGACGTCTCTCGGCCAGCCTCGCTCACCATCATGGGCTAACGCTCTTATCGGGCAGCTTGCCGGTGCGCGAGCACGGTGGGTGGCGCAACCGTGCCTGGCTTTGCGCGCCGGGCGGGTGCGTGACCACTCATGACAAGCAGGTCCTCACACCATGGGAGCGTGTAGCAACGCCCTTGTCGCCTGGGACCCAAATTACGGTGGGCGAAACAGCCGCCGGACGCCTCGGCGTCTTGATCTGCTACGATGCCGAGTTTCCTGTTTTGGCACAGGCGATGGCCCCTGACATCCTCTTGGTTCCGTCCTGCACCGAAGCACTGGCCGGACAGAGCCGCGTGCGTGCGGCCGCCCGGGCGAGGGCCCTCGAGCAGCAAGCCGTCACCGTGCATGCGCCTCTGCTCGGCGCCATTTCAGAGTGCGAGATTGTTGATGCCAATCGAGGGCGCGCGGGCATCTTCGGCCCGCCCGACCTCGGCTTCCCCGACGATGGTATTCTGGCCGACGGCGAACTGGACGCTCCGGGATGGGTTTTCGCAGACCTGCCCCGTGGCGCCCTGTCAGCAACACGTGCCAACGGGGCCATTGCAACGCGAGCCCATAGTATCGAGGCCGCGGCACGCGCGAAGAGCGTTAGGGCGACTGGCCTCGAAGAACAAACCCCTTGATTTGCGCATCGGCGCGGCGCATCTACCCGTCACGTTCAGCGTACGTCGTTCGGGTCGGGCGCAGGGCGCGCTGTAGCAACGAACGGAGTAACCATGGCCAAGGAAGAAATGCTCGAATTTCCCGGTGTCGTGAAGGAACTCCTGCCGAACGCGACGTTCCGGGTCGAGCTTGAGAATGGCCATGAGATCATCGCGCACACGGCAGGCAAGATGCGAAAGAACCGGATCCGCGTCCTCGCAGGGGACAAGGTGCAGGTCGAGATGACGCCCTATGATCTGACCAAAGGGCGCATCAACTATCGTTTCAAGTAAGACTTGGCCAGGCCTCGGCTGATCCTCGGCTCGGGCAGCCCCCGAAGGCTGGATCTATTGGCGCAACTTGGCCTTGTGCCGGACGCTGTGCGTCCGCCTGAGATCGATGAGACACCGGCCAAAGGCGAACTTCCTCGGCTCTACTGCCAGCGCATGGCGCGGGAAAAGGCGGTTGCGGTCGAGGCGGAAGACGCCGAAATCGTGCTCTCGGCAGACACAACGGTCGCGCTTGGTCGGCGCATCCTTGGCAAACCATCCGATGAAGCCGAAGCACGTGGGTTTCTGGAGGCCCTTTCCGGCCGACGTCATCGCGTGATCACAGCGGTGGCCGTTCGAAGGGGACGGGACCTTTGGGAGCGCGACAGCATCACGACAGTGCGTGTGAAGTCGCTTTCGGGTGAGGAAATCGCGGCTTACCTTGCGACTGGCGATTGGCGCGGCAAAGCGGGTGGCTATTCCATCCAGGGGCCGGCGGGTGCCTTCATTCCTTGGATCCAGGGCTCTTATCCGGGCGTGGTCGGTCTGCCCCTTGCGGAAACAGCGGGGCTGTTGAAGGCCGCGGGCGTGTCTCTCTATGGCGCGGCATGACGGGGGATAGCATCCTGCTGGACCAGGTTGCAGGGCGCCGGGTGGCTGCGCGCCTCGTGGACGGGCGTCTCGACGATTTGCTTACCGATCCCCCGGAGGATGCGGAGCCTGGCCCCGGCGCGATTGCACGCGCACGCGTCGACCGGCCTGCCAAGGGCGCAGGGGGGACGTTCGTGGCACTGCCCGACGGCATGAGTGGGTTTCTGCGCGGCGAGACAGGGCTTTCGCCCGGGGCATCGGTTCTCGTTCAGGTGTCAGGGCGGGCGGAGCCCGGCAAGGCAGTTCCGCTGACGCCAAAGCTGTTGTTCAAGTCGCGCCACGTCATCGTAACACCAAGCGCGCCCGGTCTGAACCTGTCGCGCCAGATCAAGGATGAGGAGACGCGTGCACGGTTGCGCACGTTGGCCGAAGATCTGATGGATGACACGCGCATGGGCCTGATCTTGCGTTCGGGCTCTGCCGAGGCAGAGGAGGGTGCTGTGGCGGACGACATCGCCGACATGCGCGCTCTGGCCGAGGCTGTGACTGGAGACATTCATGGCCAGCCCGAGTGGCTCACGGACGCGCCGGACGCCCATCATCTTGCATGGCGGGACTGGCCGGAGGCCCAGGAGATCGACACGACGCCTGGATGCCTTGCCGATCGAGGAATACTCGATGAGATCGCGGCGCTGGCCCGGCCCGAAACTGATCTGCCCGGCGGCGGTTTCATGGCGGTAGAGCCCACGCGGGCCCTTGTGGCGGTGGATGTGAACACAGGCTCCGATACCAGCCCGGCCGCTGCGCTGAAGGTCAATCTTGCGGCCCTGCGCGATCTGCCGCGTGCGTTGCGCCTGCGAGGCTTGGGCGGACAAGTCGTGGTAGATCTCGCGCCATTGCCGAAGAAGCACCGACGGCAAGCGGAACAGGTGGCCAAGACTGCACTCAAGGCCTGCCCTGTGGAGACGGCCTTTGTTGGCTGGACGCCGCTTGGACATATCGAATTGAGCCGCAAGCGCGAACGCTGGCCGCTCGACCGTTCTTTTCTGGAGGCTGCACAATGAGCTGCCCGATCTGTGCGAAACCGCCCAGTACCGACTATCGTCCCTTCTGCTCGAAACGCTGTGCCGACGTGGACCTTGGTCGTTGGCTGACTGGGGGCTACGCGATCCCGACCGACGATGCGCAGGATGATGATCCTCGCGACGACGGGCATGCGGAGGCGCCGGAGCACTGAGCGCTAGCCAAGGCCAAGGTCTGTTGGATTGAGCCGATAGGCTTTGCCGAAGCCCCCATTGAGATGGGCCACGTGCACATCGACAATGGCGAAGGAGAAATCTGCGAAGTCGATATAGAGTTGGGCCTTTGGCTGCTGCAACAGGTAAGCCGTGCGCGTTTCAGCGTGACCGGCCTCACCATGGCGCAAGAAGCTCACCTCACCCTGCAGCGTGATGCGGGGATGGGTCAGCGGGTCACCCTTTTGGCCCGGCTCGCCCAACAGCAGTGAGCATCGCGGATCGGCCTTCAGAGCCTGGGTGTGGCTTGACAGATCTGAGATCAGGGTGACGGGGCGACCATCGGAGGCTAGAGCCACGGCCACCCGTGTTACCATCGGCGCCCCCGTTCCCGGCTCGCATACCCCAAGCGCGCCGAAACGCGCCTCGGTGACCAGCTTGCGGCCGAGAGCGCGGGCTTCATCGTTGGTCTGTCGGATGGGATCGATCTTCTTCTCTGTCATGGCTGTGATCCTAGGGGAGCCTCCATTGCGGACAAGTTGCCAGCCCGCATGCTAGTCTGATCAGACAGCGGCAAGATGGAGGGGCCCATGCCCGTAATCCGCGAAGGCAAGACGGGCCAGACCGTCATCACTACATTCGAGATGACGCCGGGCACGGCGCAGGATCTTCTGGAAGAGCTCCGTGCCGCTTATGCGGAGTTCATCTCGAAGCAACCCGGTTTCATCGCCGCAGGTCTGCACATTAACGATGCCCAGACCCGCATCGCGAACTACTCGCAGTGGGAGCGGCGCGAGGACTTCCAGGCGATGCTGCGCTCCGACGAGATGCGCGCCCGGAACCGGCGCTTCGCTTCGATGTGCTCGCGGTTCGAACCGGTGATGTACGAGGTGATGGCCACGTTCGACTGACGGGCGGAGCGCCTGTTTCGGCCTTTCCTCTTGATCTTTAGAGACTTTGCATGTCCTGTCCGGGCTCTGCCTTAGGGGGGCTGCCATGCCGCATTTCCTGGATATTCATACGACGGACACCAAGGATCTGCGGACCATTCTGGATCAGGCTCGTACGACCAAGGCCGCCCGCTCAGGCCGGCCAAAGGGGTTACCTGACGACGAAACGCCGCTTGACGGGCGGATCGTGGCACTGATCTTCGAGAAGCCGTCGACCCGCACACGGGTGTCATTCGACGTTGGTGTTCGGCAGATGGGGGGGCAATCGCTGGTCTTGTCGGGCGCCGAGATGCAGCTGGGGCACGGCGAGTCAATTGCGGACACGGCGCGGGTTCTCTCACGCTATGTCGACCTGATCATGATCCGCACCTTCGAGCAGTCGGCTCTGGCCGAGCTTGCCGCCCATGCAACGGTACCCGTCATCAATGGGCTTACCAACCAGTCGCATCCCTGCCAAATCATGGCAGATGTCATGACGTTCGAGGAGCATCGTGGGCCGATCGCAGGCCGTAAGGTGACATGGCTTGGAGATGGGAACAACGTCTACGCGAGCTTTGCCCATGCTGCGGCTCGCTTTGGGTTCTCTCTTACTTTTTCCGGCCCCGAACCGCTTGATCCCGATGCCGATTTCCTTACCGAGATGCGGTCTGCGGGCGCGAAACTTACCATCGAGCGGGATCCTGTTGCCGCTGTTGCGGAATCCGATTTGGTGGTCACCGACACTTGGGTTTCAATGCACGATGCCCCCTCGACGCGCGAGCGCCGGCATAACCTCTTGCGCCCCTATCAGGTGGACGAGGCATTGATGAGCGCGGCGGCGCCCGAGGCGCTGTTCATGCACTGCCTGCCGGCCCATCGCGAAGAAGAGGCGACCTCGGCGGTCATGGACGGGCCGCACTCGGTGATCTTCGACGAAGCTGAAAACCGCCTCCATGCCCAGAAGGCAATCATGCGTTGGTGCCTCGACCTCTGAGTTAGGGTCGCGCCGTTGAGCTTAGATCGGAGTGCTGGCTGGGACGGGTGCAACGAAAAGGCAGGCTGGTAGGTTACCACCACGCGCTCATTGGGTCGCGTCCGCATCCTGCTTTCTCCAAGATCTGAGATGCGCGGCCTGACCGTGTGGCGAGAGCGACGAGCGGTCTGTCGCCGTTGATTGATGCATATCAAGGACTGCTTTTATGGGTGCGGCGTAAGCCCGGAGCAGCCAACAATCCCGACGGAGTGCCTCGTGGCCGACAGCCAGCCGCAATCGCTATACGCCTCCCGCGAACCGATCTTTCCCAAGCGTGTCCACGGCCCGTTTCGGACCCTGAAATGGGCGATCATGATCGTCACGCTTAGCATTTACTATCTGACCCCCTGGATCCGGTGGGACCGTGGGCCAAACCTGCCTGATCAGGCAGTGCTTGTAGATCTTGCGAACCGGCGCTTTTTCTTCTTCTGGATCGAGATCTGGCCGCACGAATTCTACTTCGTGGCCGGCCTCTTGATCATGGCGGGGCTTGGCCTTTTCCTCTTCACCTCGGCGCTGGGCCGAGTCTGGTGTGGGTATGCCTGCCCTCAGACGGTGTGGACGGATTTGTTTATCGCGGTCGAGCGTTGGATCGAGGGGGATCGGAACGCCCGTATCCGTCTGCAGCGGCAAGAAAAAATGGATGCGCGGAAGCTTCGGCTTCGGATCACGAAATATACCGTCTGGCTGCTGATCGGGCTCGCCACCGGCGGGGCGTGGGTCTTCTACTTCACCGATGCGCCGACGCTTGCGCGCGATCTCGTGACGCTGAATGCCCATGCCGCGGCCTATACAACGATGGCTATCCTCACGGCTACAACGTTCTTTTTCGGCGGGTTCGCGCGCGAGCAGATCTGCATCTATGCCTGCCCCTGGCCGCGAATCCAGGGTGCAATGATGGACGAGGACACGATCACTGTGGCCTATCGCGATTGGCGCGGAGAGCCTCGCGGCAAGCACAACTTCCGCATCCACAAACAGCGGGCCGAGGCGGCAGAGGCAGAGACACTATCGCGCGCGGCCGCGGATGGTTTGGGCGAGGCCCGCTACAAGGCGACGCCCTATGCAAAGGCGTCACTGCGGACCAGCGGCGCGGCACCGACAGTTGAGGTTGGCGACTGCATCGACTGCATGGCCTGTGTGAATGTCTGTCCCATGGGGATCGACATCCGCGATGGGCAGCAACTCGAGTGCATAACGTGCGCTCTTTGCATTGATGCCTGCGATGAGATTATGGCCAAGATCGGCAAGCCGCGCGGCCTGATCGACTATATCGCTTTGTCCGACGAGGGGCGCGAGCGGGCAGGCGCGCCGCCGAAGCCAATCTGGAACCACGTCTTTCGGCCGCGCACGATCCTCTACACCACGCTCTGGTCGCTCGTGGGCGTCGGTCTCATCGTCGCGCTCTTCGTGCGACCGGACATTTCGATGACCGTCGCGGCAGAGCGCAACCCGGTGTACGTCACCCTGTCGGATGGCACGATCCGCAACACCTATGACATCCGCCTGCGGAACAAGCATGGCGAGGACCGGCGATTCCGGGTGTCCCTTACGGCGCCGCCGGAGTTGCGCGTGGCGATCGAGGGCACGCCCTACGAGAGCTTCATGGTGCCCGCCGACACCACAGATCTGGCGCGAGTCTATGTATTGGCGCCTCCCGGATCGGCCGCGTCTGAGGGTCACAGGACCCCGATCCGCTTCTGGGTGGAAGATCTGGCCAATGGCGAGCGTGTCTACAAGGACAACACGTTCATCGGCACTGGCGCGCTAGGAGAGTAGGGGAGACCGACATGAGCGAGGCAAGTGAGACCAAAGGGTGGGAACTGACGGGCTGGCACGTCCTGGCGATCTTCCTGGGGTTCTTTGGAACAATCATTGCGGTGAACCTGGTCATGGCGTCGATGGCTGTCGGTACATTTCCGGGGCTTGAGGCGAAGAACGGGTTCGTGGCCAGCCAGAGCTTTGAGGCGCGTCGGGATGCACAAGATGCCCTTGGGTGGGAGCTGGAGACCGACTACAGCGACGGATTGCTGACGCTTACGTTCACCGATGACGAAGGGCGGCCCGTCGAGGTGCCGGAGCTTGCTGCAGTTGTCGGTCGCGCCACCCACGTGAACGATGACATCCTTCCTGAGTTCCAGGGGCGCGATGGTGTGTTCCGCGCGGGCATGGAGCTCGATCCGGGGAATTGGAACGTCCGGATTGAGGCCCAGGCGACGGATGGCACCGCCTTTGCCCGTCGTGTCGTCCTGCGGGTGAAGTGAGTGGCCCGGACCAATGGCGACGCGACCCGGCGGCGGAGTTGAACGAGCGGCGGCGTGGGCCGCTCCGGAGAGCGAGACATGACCGATGCGAGCGTGGGATACCAGGCTGAAGGCGCCAGCGCCTGTCCGGCCTGCGCTGCGACCCCGATGGCGCGTCGCCTTTCAGCCTGTGCCGAGGCGGAGGCAGCGGCCGCCCGCGCTATGCTGTCGCTCCCTTCGATCCACTGTTCGTCTTGCATTTCCGGTGTCGAGCGCGTGCTCGGCGAGGTGCCGGGGGTTCGGTCCGCCCGGGTCAATTTCACGCTGAAGCGCGCAACCGTCGAGACCGAGCCCGGCCTAACCGCCGCTGACCTGGTCGACGTGCTCGAGCGCGCCGGTTTCGAAGCGCACGAACTCGACGCTGGACAATTGTCGCTGACTGAGGCCGACCGGCAGGGCAGGGACCTGCTGATGCGGCTGGCGGTGGCGGGATTTGCCGCGATGAATGTCATGCTTCTGTCGGTCGCGGTGTGGTCGGGCGCGGAAGCCGCGACGCGGGATTTGTTCCATTGGATCTCGGCAGCAATCGCGATCCCGGCTGTTGCCTTCTCTGGCCGGCCGTTTTTCGTGTCGGCCTGGGGCGCGCTTCGGGCGGGCCGGCTGAACATGGATGTGCCGATTACCCTTGCCATACTCCTGGCAATCGGGACGTCGCTCTACGAGACCGCGCATTCGGGCCACCACGCCTATTTCGACGCGGCGATCTCCCTGACCTTCTTCCTGCTCGGTGGCCGGTACCTTGACCATCGCACCCGTGCTGCAGCGCGTTCGGCGGCCGAAGAGCTTGCTGCGCTGGAGGTCCCGCGGGCGCTTCGGGTTGAGAGCGATGGGCCCGTCGAGGTGGCGGTGGCTGACCTGAGGCCCGGCGATCAGGTGCTCGTGCGACCTGGCGGGCGGATGCCCGTCGACGGCGTGATCGAAGGCGGGCAGTCCGAACTGGATCGAGGCCTCCTGACGGGTGAGACGAGACCGATTTTCGCTGGCCCCGGGCAGGCCGTGAGCGCGGGCGAGGTCAATCTGACAGGTCCGCTGACGCTGCGTGTCACTGCCGCCGGGCGAGACAGTTCGCTGCACCGGATGGCCGACCTCGTGGCAGCCGCTGAAAGTTCCAAGAGCCGGTACACATCGCTCGCGGATCGCGCAGCTGGGCTTTATGCGCCCGGCGTCCACATCCTTTCGGCGGCGGCGGGTCTGGGTTGGTGGCTCCACACCGGCGATCTGCGGCTCTCGCTGAATATAGCGGCGGCAGTCTTGATCATCACCTGCCCCTGCGCGCTGGGCCTTGCCGTGCCGGCCGTGACCACGGCGGCATCTGGGCGTCTCTTTCGGCGCGGCCTCCTCATCAAGGACGGCACGTCGCTGGAGCGGTTGGCCGGGGTTGACACCGTGCTCTTCGACAAGACCGGCACGCTCACTTTGGGCGAGCCGGAAGTGCAGTCTCTTGACGGCTTCGACCCAGAGGACCTCGCTTTGGCGCGCGCGCTGGCCGAGGGCTCGGCCCATCCGTTGGCGCAGGCGCTGGGTGCGGCCGTTGCCGACCGAGGCATAGCGCCACTTCTGCTAGAGGACGTGGCTGAGCGCCCGGGTTTCGGCACCGAGGCGGTGTGGCGCGGGCGTCGCGTGCGGCTCGGCCGCGCCTCTTGGGTCGGCGCAAACGCCGGGGCCGAAACGGCCACTTGGCTCGACCGTGGGGACGGCGAGCCAAAGCCATTTGCTTTCGTTGACAAAGTCCGACCGGGTGCGGCCGACGCAGTGGCTGGCCTCAAGGCACAGGGCCTGCATGTGGCGCTCATTTCAGGAGACGGCGCAGCGGTTGTGGGCCGCTTCGCCGGATTGCTCGGGATCGAGGATTGGACGGCAGAAGTCCTGCCCGAGGGCAAGGCTGCCCGGGTCGAGGCCCTTCAGGGCGCGGGCGCGCGTGTTCTGATGGTCGGTGACGGGCTCAACGACGCGGCCGCGCTGGCCGCCGCCCACGCTTCGCTGTCACCAGCCTCAGCACTCGACGCGGCGCGGGTTGCCTCCGACATGGTCCTTCTGGGTCACGACATCTCGGCCGTGACATCGGCCGTTTCGACGGCGCGATCCGCCGTGCGCCGGATCAAAGAGAACTTCCACATCGCGACCGTTTACAACGTCGTCGCGGTACCCCTTGCGATCGCCGGATTTGCCACGCCCTTGGCCGCGGCCTTGGCCATGTCGGCAAGCTCTCTCACAGTATCGCTCAACGCACTGAGGCTGCGCTGATGGAGGTTCTGGCTATCCTCATCCCCGTTGCGCTTGGACTTGGAGCTCTGGGCCTTATCGCATTCTTCTGGGCCGTAAGAGACGATCAGTTTGACGATCCCGAGGGTGATGCACGGCGCATTCTGGACGATCGCTACGATGACGCGCCCAAGGACGAATAGCGCGCTCGCGCAGTAGCGCCGACCCCAGACGTCAGCGCCGCTCCATCCGCACGGCGAGGAAGTCGATCCCAGGACCAAGTTCGATGACGGCCGGCCCGATCTCGGTAAAGCCCATAACCCGATAGAATGGCACCGCCGTCCGCGTGGCGAGGCACGAGAACTGAGTTACACCCGCCCCTTCCGCCGTCGTGAACACATGGCGCAGGATCGCACGCGCGATGCCCCGTCGCGTGTGGCGCCAATCGGTTGCCAAGTGTCGAATATCCGCCTCGAACGGCCGTCGGCGGCGCCGGGTCCAGCCACCGGCGCCCAATGCGCGACCGGCATCGTCCTCGGCAATGAAGTAGGTTCCACTGCTGACAAGCTCGGGCCGGGCACGCGCGATCACGGGAACGGCCGTGACCATAACGGAGGGGGGATAATCCTTCTTCAGGAGGCGCGGATAGCTTTCAGCAAGAAGCGCGTCGACTGCCGCGAAATCGTCTGGAGTGGTGGGACGGATCGTGATCGTTTCGGGCATTGGTCAGCTCCTTTGCAGGGCCTTCAAAGCACGAAGGCCGCACCCTAGCCCGGGCGCGGCCTTCCGTGTCCGTACCTGTCGGGCAAGACCTTACTTGATCTTGCCTTCCTTGTACTCAACGTGCTTCCGCGCCACCGGATCATACTTCCGAATGGTCATCTTTTCGGTCATCGTGCGGGCGTTCTTCTTGGTCACATAAAAGTGGCCCGTCCCGGCCGTCGAGTTAAGCCGGATCTTGATCGTAGTCGGTTTCGCCATCGTCGCTCTCCTCGGCCGGGCCACGCTCAGGGGCGGCCCGGAAAATCCATGAGCTCCGCCTTCTATGCGCCGGTGCTCAAGAGTCAAGCGCCGATGCGGCGGCAGTACATGTGCCGGGACTATGCGACCCCCATTGCCTGGTGCATCCGCTGGCGCGCTTCCTCGGTAAGGCCGAGCGCATGCGCCAGTTGCCGCAGATAGGTTGCCTCGGCCTCGCTGTCGACGCGGATCGCCATCAAGGATGTGGCATAGACCTGTGCCTTCATCGCGTCCGACGTTTGCTGGGCAAGTCCCGGTATGTCGAGAGGCTTGGCCAACTCGGCCTCGACGAATGCGCGCTCTTCCGCGTCGACATCGCCGAGTTGGTCCATGAGTTTCTGCTGCTCCTCGGCGTCGATCTCTCCGTCGGCCTTGGCCGCCTGGATCATCGCGCTGATCATCAGCTTGGCATTGTTCTCCATCACCTGCGTGGCGGGGGACTGGCCGGCGAAGGCCGACATCATGTCGTCGAGACCCTTTCCACCTGCCTCAGCCGCTCCCTGCATCGCGGCCATCAGACCGCCCAGGCCCGCGGCTCCCGCCGCCTGAGGGCCGGAGAAGGCCTGCATCATCTGGTCCATCGGGTTGGTGCTCGTGCCGGCCCCGCCGGTCATCGCCTGCATCATCGAGCCCAGGCCCATCTGGTCGGCCATCTTGGACATCGCGTCCATGCCTGGCATAGCGCCCGGTGCTGCACCGGCGCCGCCCATTCCATCCATCATCTTTTGCAGACCGGCCATGCCCCCCATAGATTTGTACTTCTCAACGCCCTTCGCGGCGGCAAAGCCCACTGCGACCGTGGCTAAAGTCCTCATGAAACTCATGTGTCGGCCCTCCCTTCGGCACAGGCGAACCTTGCCATGCCGACCAGAGATAACGTGGCGTCATGGCGTCGCGGATTGCCGATTGGAGGCAGGATTGCGCGGATGGCCTGTAAGCCGGATTCTGTCCAGGCCGTGGGGCCCTGGGCGACCATTCCTCTCGGCCCGCCGTTGCCGACGGGCTCCAGCTGCCAACCCGACCTCCTGGGGCTGGAGCGGCCCTGGGCCAGTGGCCCCAAGGGAGGTCCTATTCGGCATTGCTCCCGGTGGGGCTTGCCGTGCCGGCCCTGTTGCCAGGCCCGCGGTGGGCTCTTACCCCACCGTTTCACCCTTGCTGCCGCCCGAAGACGGCGAGCGGTCTGATCTCTGTGGCGCTTTCCGTCGGCTTTCGCCGCCCGGGCGTTACCCGGCACCGTCGCTCCATGGAGTCCGGACTTTCCTCGCGCGGGGTCGCCCCCGCCCGCGGTCGCCCGGCCATCCGCACCGGACGCCCTTACGCCGCGCCGTTGCCCCCGTCAATCGCGGCTAGGCCCGCGAGCAGCACCCGATCCTGCGCATTGGCGGGCCCGGTTGCGTGTCGACGGTGCCGCAGGCGGAATGCGGAAAGCCGGTCGCTTTCCGGCGCGTCGGCCGTGTATCCGGCCGAGTTCAGGAGCTGATCGAGCGAGGCGCCGCCGTCAGGTCCGGGCTGGGCCCGCGTCGCCAGGCCCCGGCACTCCAGACGCCGCCAGTCGAAGCGTGGGCCGGGGTCGACCTTTCGGCCCGGCGCGCAGTCGGAATGGCCGATCACGCGCGATGGGGAAATGTTCCAGCGCGCAGACAGCTCGTGAAGCAGTGCCTCAAGCCGGGTCATGGCCGGTTCGGAGAACGGGCTCCGCCCGTCATTGTCGATCTCGATGCCAAGGGAGGCGGAGTTAACGTCACGCACCGGACCCCAGGTGCCGGCCCCGGCATGCCACGCCCGGGCGGATTCGGGCACGAGCTGCCACAGCTTGCCGTCGCGCCCAATAAGGTAGTGCGCCGAAACGCTCCACGCTGGGTCGCAAAGCCGCTCCAGCGCAACATCGGCGGACACCATCGCGGTGTAGTGCAAGACGATGAGGGAGGGGTGCTCAGTTTCGCGCCGCGCCCCGAAATTGGCCGACGGCCACCAGAGCGCGCCGGTGGCCTCGCCCGTGTCGCCTCTCTCCATCATACCGACTGGTCCGATGCTGCAAGTGGCACCCAGCCTTTGGGTTTGGGTGCCCGATCGGTCCTTGAAGGATCAGCCGCGCACGGCGGAGCGGAAGGGCTCGGGGCTCCAGTCGCAGGCAAAACCATCACCATCCGGGTCGAGCCCGTAGCGATCGCGAAACGGACCGCCCGATTCGAGGAAGGTGCGCTGGGCCTGGTCGGCGCCGTGGAAGCGGGCGCAGTTGCGGCCGGCCTGGCTGCGCGAGATCAGGCCCCGGTCATACTGCTTGGAGCCAACGGCGTGATTGGTCGACAGCGCGAAAGCCACAATGTCGGGCCCGTCGGCCACGGGGCGTACTGGAGCGGCCTGCTGCGGCTGGGGTGCCGGAGCCGAAATAGGCGTGGGGGCGGCGGGAGCGGCGGCGGCCTCTCGCTGAATGACGGGCTCGGCGGCGGTCGGCGCAGCCGCGGCCACCGATTGCGGAGCAACCGGGCCGCCGGCATTAGCCGTTTGGATGCCGGGCGCGGCCAAGGGTGCCTGTGGCGCGGCGGGCTGTTGCTGGGTCGCGGCCACCGGCGCGGGTGACCCGGTCGTATTGTCGACGCCGATGCCAGCGGCCGCAAGATCGGACGCGGTCACACCGGATGTCGGGTTGGACAGCGTTGCCTCCGGCGCGCCCGTGGCTTCGGGCGGCAGCGTTGTCTCGCCACGAAGCTGTGCTTCACGGGCGACGTTCTCGGGGCCGCGATTGGCAAGATACGACTCGTAGTCGCCAAAGCCCACGCCGGAATCTGCGGGTGGCGGTGGCGGGGCGCACGCGGCCACCAGCGCCAGCGACGCGGTTGCAACGGCCAAGGTACAGGCCCGGCTTGGGCCCCAGTAATCCATGCGTGTCATCGGGCTTTCCTGCTCGCCTCGTTTCCCAGCACGCTATCAGCCTGTGGCGTCGGCCGCCACGGGGGTCAACCGAAGAGTTCGTGACTGAGTCTTCGCTGCCGCAGACCGGCGCCCCGACACCGCGTGTGTCGCCTCGCGAGCGTCAGCGTGTGCCGGCCGCGCACTGTGCAATACGCTCGCATTCTCCGACTGCGATCGTTTCGCCCAGGTAGATGACGGTTCCTGGTTCTGCGCCGTAGAGGATGCGGCCCTGACCAGTTCGGGCGTCTCGCGTCCACACCCGCACGCGCGGCGAGATGTCGGCATCTACGGCGATAAGGTCCTGCCGATCGATGTCCAGCCGAGGGCCCGACAAGGTTGCTCGCGGGGCTCCGGTCTCTTCTGGTCGACGGACGAGGGGTGTTTGCAGCTGGCCATTGCGAGACGCGGCCCGTCGTCCGAACTCATTAGTGTCGGACAGTGCCAAGGTGCCCCGTCGCGTGGCTGGGGTTTCTTGATCGACAACCTTCACAACGTCACAGGCGGCAACGGCGAGGCCAGCCGCAAGCGCGGCGATGGTTAGGGCGGGACGGCGCATGTTTGGCTCCGAGGTCAGGCAGGCAGGTCGGGTCGACGTTACCACCAAGCCTCTGGCCGCGCTACAAACCCTGCGCGTTCTTCCAGAGATGCGGCGCAATCGAGCAACGCCCCCTCTTCCCACGGGCGACCGATCAGCTGTAGGCCAAGAGGCAGGCCCTGAGCATCGAGGCCCGCCGGAACAGCGATTCCGGGGAGGCCCGCAAGGTTCACTGTCACCGTGAAAATGTCATTGAGGTACATCTGAACCGGATCCGCTTCGGCCATCTCACCCAGGGCAAACGCTGATGAAGGCGTGGCGGGCGTGAGAATCGCATCGATTCCCTCGGAGAAGACCGTCTCGAAGTCGCGCTTGATGAGGGCGCGCACGCGTCGCGCGCGGTTGTAGTACGCGTCGTAGAATCCCGCGGACAGCACGTAGGTACCGATCATGACGCGGCGCTTGACTTCAGGGCCAAATCCCTCCGCGCGCGTCTTCTCATAGAGGTCAAGTACGCCGTCGCCCTGGTCGAGCTTGGCCCGGCGCCCGTAGCGCACGCCGTCATAGCGCGCGAGGTTTGACGAGGCCTCGGCTGGCGCGATCACGTAGTAGGCCGGGAGCGCATACTTCGTGTGAGGCAGAGAGATATCAACGAGTTCCGCGCCGGCATCCTGCATCATCTCGCGGCCGCGCGCCCAGAGATCCTCGATCTCCTGGGGCATGCCCTCCATTCGGTATTCGCGTGGAATGCCGATCTTCTTGCCCTTGATGTCGCCCGACAGCTCAGCTTCGAAGTCGGGCACTGCAAGCTCGGCCGACGTGGAGTCCTTCGGGTCGTGCCCGGCCATTGCGTTGAGCATGATGGCGCAGTCGCGCACGGTACGCGCCATCGGCCCCGCCTGATCCAGCGAAGACGCAAACGCGACGATTCCCCAGCGCGAGCAACGCCCATAGGTCGGCTTCATCCCAACGATGCCGGTGAAGGCGGCCGGCTGACGGATCGAGCCGCCGGTATCGGTGCCGGTTGCGGCCGGACACAAGCGCGCCGCGACGGCCGAGGCCGAGCCGCCCGAAGACCCGCCGGGGGTCAGCGGACGGTTCTCGCCGGCCCGCCGCCACGGGCTCACCGCATCGCCGTAGGTCGAGGTTTCGTTGGAGCTCCCCATTGCGAATTCGTCCATGTTGAGCTTTCCAAGCAGCACCGCTCCCTCCCGCCACAACTGCGTGGTGACGGTGCTCTCGTATTCGGGTCGAAAGCCTTCGAGGATCTTCGAGCCAGCCTGCGACGGCACACCCTGCGTGCAAAACAGGTCCTTGATGCCGACCGGCACGCCGCACATCGCGGGCGCATCGCCGGCGGCCAGCCGGGCTTCGGCGGCCTGGGCCTGCTCCATCGCGATCTCGGGGGTGAGGTGGACGAACGCATTGAGCGGTTTGGCGGCCTCGGCACGACGCAGACATGCTTCAGTCATGGCGCTGGGGCTGGCAGCGCCCGTGCGAAAGGCGTCGCGCGCCTCGGCAATGGTCAGGTCGGCAAGATCTGTCATCTCATTCCACGACTTTGGGGACGGCGAAGAAGCCTTCGCGCGCGTCCGGCGCATTTGCGAGAACCTTGTCGGGATAGCCACCATCGGTGACCCCGTCGGCCCGGCGCTTGAGCCGCATCGGCGTGACCGATGTCATCGGCTCGACGCCCTCGACATTCACTTCGTTCAGTTGCTCGATGAAGCCGAGGATTGCATTAAATTCATCCGCAAGCGCTGGTAGGTCCTCCTCCGCCACACGGATGCGCGCGAGATGGGCGACCTTTCGGGCCGTATCGGTATCGATGGACATGGGCGCGTTCCCTTTTGGCGCATCCTTGGGCTCGGAGGCCGGGTTTAGAGGCTCGCGTTGGGCGCCGCAAGCGGCAGAGCGTGCGCGTCCACCGGGTGGACCGCAGGCCTGCGGACTGGGAGAATGGCACTGTGAGTCGAAGGGGCGGCAGCATGGTCACCGGTAGCGACAGCGACACGATTCTCAAGCCGAAGGCGAAAACCCGCGTCGAGCGGCCGCGCCTGTGGAAGGTGATCCTGCTCAACGACGACTTCACGCCGCGCGATTTCGTAGTGAAGGTGCTTAAAGCGGTCTTCAGGATGACCGAGGGTGAAGCCTTTGGTGTGATGATGACAGCGCACCGTCGCGGCGCCTCTGTCGTCGCCGTGTTCACCAAGGAAATCGCCGAGACGAAAGCCGAGCAGGCCAACATGCTCGGCCGCGAGGCAGGCTATCCTCTGGCATTCACCACCGAGAAGGAAGAATGAGCGCTGAGGCGGGGTGTTGTCTGGCACTGTTGCGGAGATACAAGTTTCTTCGAAAGTGTGAGGCGCGATCCTCTCCAACCCAATCCACGCAACGGGCTTTTGGTTGGTACAACCTAGCGCTCAGACCTTCAGAGCCCACGGCGGCGCCGGTCTATGGCGTCTTCGCGCAACATGCTGCGACCGAAGCGCGGTCCAATGAGCTTGTCGTTACTCCTCCAGCATCGACGGTGCGGGCAGAGCTGTTTTTCCTTCCGGAATCGCGGAAGACGAGCCCTCTTGGGGATAGCGTGCAGAGACTACTCGGCGCATTTCTAACAGTCCTCGCTGTCGGGCCAGCACATGTGCAGTGCGCCAAATGCCCCGGAACCGGCGTCGCCGCTATTTCGAAGGGCCTTCCGAGCGCTTGCGCTGATCTCCACGCCTGCCCTCGCTCAGCTGGTGAGACGGCCTCAAGCGCGGGAGGCGCTCGCCACGATGCTTGAAGCCTCGATCTAGATCCTTACCGCCGGGTAGACGGGAGAAGTCGCGCTCCCATCGATGGCATTGGGTGGGAATTGTCATTCCGGACTTGCCAGCATGCAAACGGCCGCGCGCACATGGTTTGCGCCCGGTAGTGGTGCTGTCCAGAGAGGATGACCAAATACTGAAGAGCGTTGGGGCTTGGCTTGGAACCAGAACTCTGAAGTCCCATGGACGCATTCCGAGTTCACAGTTGGTTCCCACTAGGAAATGAATTCGGCCAAGCATAGAAGGCCGAGTTCCACGTTTGTGATCGTCGGCCAGCACTCTCGGGAAGCAGACCCCTAGAACACGAAGTCGGCGGCAGCGACGGTGCCTTGGGTTAGGCCGATGACGGTCAGTGTGTCGCCCGTGTCGAACTGAAACTCGATGCCACCGGGCAAGCCTCGGTCCACGACTTCGGACTGAAAGTCGGAGAAGTTGAAATAGCCAAACGATGAAAGGTCGATGACGTCGGCACCTTTCGCGAAGTCGCTTACCCGGTCGTTGCCCCAACCGGCCCGGAACACGAAAGTGTCACCATCGAAGCCGCCGGTCAGTGTGTCATCGCCCCGCCCGCCCGACAGAGTGTCGATGCCGCCGCCGCCGTCGAGCGTGTCCTCGCCCTTGCCGCCGTTCAGGTCGTCATTGCCGATGTCGCCCCGCAGGCTGTCGTCGCCGTCCCAGGCGCGGAGATCGTCATTGCCGCTCCCACCATCCAGCGTGTCGTCGCCCGCCCCGGCCCGGAGCACATCGTTGCCGCCGCCACCCGAGAGCGTGTCGTTGCCTTCGTGGCCGATGAGCGTGTCGCCGCGACCCTCGCCTGAGACGAAGTCATCGCCCTTGCCGCCGCGTAGCGTGTCGGTTCCGCCGCCGCCCAACAGTTCGTCGTCGCCACCGCCGCCACGGAGCAGATCGTCCCCTGCTTCGCCGTCGAACACCTCGTCAGCCGCGCTGCCGAGCAAGGTGTCGTTGCCGTCGCCGCCGAACACCGACCCCGTGACTGTCCCGCTGCGGCCATCATATGTATCGTCTCCTTCGTCCAAGCCGATACCGCCCTGCATACGTCCTGTATTGACGACGGTTTCATTGCCAAATGACCCGTCGAAAGCAAAGTTCGTCGCTCCCTGGCCAAGCACGGCTATTGTGCCGCTGTTGAAGAAAGTGCCGGCTTCTCCGAGCGACATGCCCATTAGCACGCCATCGGAGTCACCAACAACGTCTCCGGAATTGGTTATCGTGCCGGTACCGATAAGAGATAGCCCGACCAAGCCGCTTGCGACTGATCCAGTATTTACGAGTTGACCATTGTCGCCCGTTATTTCGAGCCCGTCGGAGCCTGCAGCAACATTCCCGTGGTTAAAGATTTCGGCGTTATCGCCCGATATCCCAACGCCGTTGGAGTTCGATATTATGGTGCCGGTATTGAACAGGGAGCCGCTGTTTCCGCTGATGAAAACTCCAAAACCAACGCCAGAGATAAACCCATTGTTTGAAACCTGAGAGCCTAGGGCGCGAATATCGACGCCTTCTCCGCCCTCGCCAATGATCGAGCCGTCATTCGTAACGCGGTGACCACTGTCGCTGACGGCGCTTCCAAGAAATTGAATCCCATCTCCGCCGGCATTCACCGAAGCACCAAGGCCGACAACGACCGAAAGGTCGTTTGCTCCAGACCCTGCGACAATACCGTCGTCCCCTGCAAATACATCTCCTTGCAGAAGGTACTCAACGCTGTCGAAATCCGAAAAGTCGAACGCGTCGGTATCGTCGGCGACATATCTGTCTTGACGCGTGATCCAGGTGTCGCCGTTTGCATCGACGACGATACCGGTTGAGACGCTGTTGGTGAAGCGAAGTGCCATTTTGTCCCCCTGATTTCGTTCCTACCACTCGGCTGGACCGATGCCATTCTACGGGCGCTGCCCAGCCGGCGTGATCGTACCATTTCGGAACTATAATTCGTAGGTTTGCTTTACGCAGGGTCACGTGTGCCGCCACCGGAATGCCGATCCGCGGTCCTTCTCGCCCACCTAGCGACGGTAGCCACTCTCTGGGTTCTTCCCAGACCGTTGCACAGGGTAAGTCTGAGCGGTGCCTGCCCGCTGCGAGCTGCCGATCGTCTAGAACACGAAGTCATCGGCGGTGAGCGTGTTGCGCGTCAGGCCGATCACGGTGAGCGTTTCGCCCGTGTCGAACTGAAACTCGATCCCGCCTGGCAAGCGGCGGTCGGCGACTTCGGCCTGGAAGTCGGCGAGGCTGAAGTAGCCGAACGCCGTTAGGTCGAGGACGTCCTCGCCCTTTACGAAATCAGTCACGCTGTCGTGGCCCCAGCCGGCCCGGAAGACGAACGTGTCGCCGTCGGCGCCGCCGGTCAGTGTATCGTCGCCGCGCCCGCCGGACAAAAGGTCGGCACCAGACCCACCGCCGAGCGTGTCTTCGCCCTTGCCACCGAAAAGATCGTCGTTGCCCGTGTCGCCCTGCAAGCTGTCATCCCCGGTCCACGCGCGGAGTTCGTCGTTGCCTTCACCGCCATCCAGCGTGTCGTCATCGGCACCGGCGCGCAGGATATCGTTGCCGCCGCCGCCCAAGAGCGTGTCGTTGCCCGCGTCGCCGATAATGACGTCGCCGCGACCTTCTCCCGAGACGAAATCGTTCCCGTCGCCGCCTCGCACCCTGTCGACACCGCCGCCGCCCAGGACCTCGTCGTCGCCACTGCCACCCCGTACGGTGTCGTCTCCGGCCTCGCCGTTCAGCGTATCGTTCCCGGCACCTCCGAGCAGCGAGTCATTTTCTGTTCCGCCAAGAAGGATGTCGTCGCTGTCGCCGCTTATCAGGGTGTCATCGCCGGCCTGTCCGAACATCGTCCCGTCCACCAGCCCCTTGCGGCCCTTGAAGGTGTCATTTCCGAGGCCAAGATAGATGTCACCCACGACGGTTCCCGCGTTGTGCACAACGTCTTCGCCGTCAAACGTGTCGATGGCCCGCTGGCCGCGTTGAGTGGCTATGGTTCCGGTGTTGGTGATTTCGTCGATCCCACGAACGCCGTCGTATCCCCCGCCACCTCCCAGGATTTCACCTGAGTTCAGGAGTCGGATCGTCGGACTATCGGCTACGCTGCTCTCTGAAATCCTGATTCCGTCGAATTTGCCGTGGATCACGCCCGAATTGGTAATGATGGACGTGCCGATAACGGCATACGCGGTAATGCCGTCGCTCAAACCTTGAATGGTTCCGATGTTTCCGATTTCGAAGCTTATCGGACTTGGATTGTCGGCATTCGTTGACGAGGTGGACCACGCAATGCCGTCCTGATTGCCCGATATTGTGCCAGCGTTGGAGATGGACACGAGGTCGCCATGGGTCAAAGCGGAGCTCACCGCCGCCGATGTTGTTGAGGTGAGGCTGCCCTGTGGCCCAACCACAAGGTCAACGTCATTGGTTGCGAAAACTCCAAAATTGCCAGAGCTGACGACAGCCCCAAGAATCGCAATCTGGGCGTTGGTAGCAGAGATCGCGACAGCACCTGTCGTAGCGAGCGTAGCGCCTAGACCGACGATTCCGTCTTCGTTGGCAAGCAGCGTGCGCGCCGTTGTTGAACCGCTAAAAAGAGTGAAACTGGCCATCTTGTCCTCCCAGTAGGTGCGCGCCCGATTATGCTTTGCTGCTTGACGGCTTCGACCGAGCGCAGGTCGGCTGTGCAGAAGCTTCGTTTTGTGTGATCAACCGGCCGCGGCTGCCGTTCTGCACCTCCGATCCCGCGTCCTTCGGTAAGGGCGCCCGTCATCTTGTCTTGGCGGACGCCGGGTCTTGGGGGACGCCGGATGCCGCCGCCGCGATGGTCAGAAGACGAAATCGTCAGCGGTCAGCGTGTTGCGCGTTAGGCCGATCACGGTGAGCGTATCGCCCGTGTCGAACCGAAGTTCGATCCCGCCCGGCAAGCGGCGGTCAGCGACTTCCGCCTCGAAGTCGACGAGGCTGAAGTAGCCGAATGCTGTCAGATCGATGACGTCCTCGCCTCTTGCGAAGTCGGTCACGCGGTCATCTCCCCAGCCGGCGCGAAAGACGAACGTATCGCCACCGGTCCCCCCGCTGAGTGTATCGTCATCTTTGCCGCCCTCCAAGACGTCTGCCCCGGCCCCGCCCTCCAGAACGTCATGGCCCTTCCCGCCGCTGAGATCGTCGTTGCCGTCGCCGCCGATGAGGCTGTCGTCGCCGCCCCAGCCGCGAAGATCATCACTGCCAGCGCCGCCATCCATCGTGTCGTGGCCGTCGCCACCGCGCAGCACGTCGTTGCCGCTGTCGCCAGAGATGCTGTCGTTGCCCTCATTGCCGATCAGTACATCGCCACGCCCGCCACCCGACATCAAATCGTCGCCGTCGCCGCCGCGAACCGTGTCTACGCCGCCGCCGCCTTGCAGGTCGTCATTTCCGCCGCGGCCGCGCAGCAAATCATCGCCGGTGCCGGCAACCAAGGTGTCGTCGGCCATACTCCCGATCAGAGTGTCGTTGCCCTGGTCGCCAGTTACGGTGCCATGGGTCGCCCCCCATTGAAGACCCTTGTAGACGTCGTCGCCGTCCCCGAGGACAACGTCGCCAAAGATCGCGCCGGAGTTCGACACGGTGTCGGCGCCCATCTCCAGAACAACGTTTCCGTCAATCGTTCCTGAGTTTCTGATAGCGTTGACGCCGTTATGACCGGACACCGCCGTCAGTCCATCGCCAGCGGCAATTGTGCCGTCGTTTTGCAGCGTCCCTTTGGCCGTTGCAGACATAGTATCGAAATCCACTCCGAGGTCCCCAAGCGTGGCGACCCGTCCATTATTGATGAAGCGGGCGTCCATATCGCCCGTGTTCAGAGTCACGCCCTCTTGCAAGCTGGCGACGATCTCACCGGAATTGATCACCTCGGAAGCAGCTCCGCTGTTTGAGCCAACTGTGATGCCGCGAAAAAGGGCGAAGATCGTGCCGGAGTTGATGACCGTCCCGTAGCGCGTCAGGTTTATGCCGGCGCTTTCGGAGACGATGTCCCCAGAATTGGTGACATGGGCGTCGATGCTCGACACCCGAATTGCATCGAGGTCGGATGTGATCGAGCCAGTGTTGAGAACGCTATCGCTCGTTCCGCTGATAGTGATGCCAAAGCCATCGGGGCTGGTGAGGACACCGTCATTCTGTACGAGCGTCGGACCAGCAAAGTTGTCGTCAATGAAGATGGCTGCGCGACCAGATGCGCTGATTGTGCCGCTGTTGGTGACCGCCCCCTGGCCGGTTAGGGTAATGCCGAAGCCTGCGGCCGAGATATTGCCGGTGTTTGCGATGACCGTGTTGTCGCCAGCGAGAACCGTGATCCCGTCGCTTGTCGTGCTGAGAACCATGCCATCGTTGGAAATCTCGCCGCCCTGACCCTCGACGAAAATGCCTTCGTGCCGTGCCGTCACCGAGCCAGAGTTAGACACGCTCACCCCGTTGGCTATCGCTTCGACGCCACGTTCGGAGCTCGACGTGATCGTGCCGGAATTGCTGACGGCCACGTCGTTGGTCGATCGGATTGCATCCAGGGTGGCGGAAATTGACCCGGTATTTGAGATGGAGACCGATGAGGCCGCAGTTACGATGCCTGCTTCAAGACCAAGGATGCTGCCCGCGTTGGCGATCACCGTTCCATTGGCTGTGGACTGGATCTCGATGGCTGTCTCGAAGCCGGAGCTTTCAACGAGGCTTCCCCCCGTGATTGACCCTTGATTGTCCACGGCCGATCCGCCGCCGGCAAGAAACAGCCCGAACCGCTCTCCGATGACGGCGCCGTTGGGCCCCACCGTCAGAGTGTTGCTGGGACCCAAGGCGACCGCGGCGTTCTCCTCGCTGGCCACCGTGCCATCAACGCGGATCCGGACGTCGGAATCTCCCAGAGCATTGATCGCATCGGAATCGGTTGAGCCGACTACAATCCCAGGTCGCACTATGACCACATCGCCTGATGCTGGATTGATGCGAAATCCGGTGCCGATATCGTCGGTTGCGGGTGCAATGATTGCCATGAGACCTCCCCCCTAGGAACGACGGTGTCGAAAATCACGACTGGAGCGTGTGCGGCCCGAATGGGCCGCCGACCCCCACGCCCTAGGTCCCCTGATCGAAGGTGACGTTACGGCAGTGGCGCGCGCAGGCCGCTGGAGCAATTGGTCTCAGCCCACAGGATCCGGTGAGCTGGCCCTGGGAGCGCGGCTTCAGACGTCGGAGGGCCGATGGCGGAGGACGGTTTCGATCATCCAAGCCAGCATTACGCCGTTCAGTATGTGCCACATGAAGTGCGTGCCGATCGGGATACTGGAGCAGACGGCCTCGTCGACCGAACGGAAAGCTAGTGAGAGTGCAAGGATGCCCGCGCCGATGCCAAGGCGTCCGGCCGTCTCCGGGGCTCGTCGGGCGAGCGCCACCGCGTAGATCGCGATCAGGAGCGCGATCGGCCAGTAGCCGGCCGAAACCTCGAAGAAGGGCAGGGCCGCGAAGGCCGGCCCTGTAAGGGCGGTGAACGGGAAGAACCCAGCCGTCGCCACCGTCGCCCAAACGGGGGACAGGCTCCAGTATCGCCGATTCGCCACCTGGATATAGACAAGCACGAAAGCGGCGATCGACGCCACGTCCAGCGCGACGGCCCATCTTGTAGCTGCGAGATGCCATAGCCCCGACGTAAGCCCAATTGCAGCGAGGATCACTGCAAGGGCTCGCGCGGTGGTATCCCCTCTCGCGCGGCGCCACATGATGAGGGCAGCAAGGATGAACGCCAGATTCGAGACGGCATTGATCGGCTCCGCCCACAGTCCGGGTCCAAGCCGTTCGCAGTAGATGTCGATCTGAGTGGTCCAGCCTTCCATTGGCCCCCACTTCGGCTAGGCTATCGCTAGGCTAGGCCGAACGGGAGGCGCGGCAAATGAAGATCACTTGGCTGGGGCATGCGAGCTTTCGGATCGAGTTGGGTGGCGAGATCCTCCTCATTGATCCGTGGCTCGAAGGGAACCCTGTCTTCCCAGATGCACGGCGTAACGAAGCGGTCCAGGGGGCAACACATATCCTGCTGACCCATGGCCACGGCGACCATGCGAGTGAAGCCCTCACCATCGCGCGCGAGACCGCGGCGCCCTTGGTCTGCGTCCATGAGATGGCCGAGGCGTGGGATGGCCAGGAGGGAGTATCGGTGATTGGCATGGGCAAGGGCGGCACCGTCAAGCTCGGTGACGTCGAGGCCACGATGGTCCATGCGACCCATTCCTCAAGCCTCGATTTCGCGGGCGGCGTCTATGCTGGTGGTGAGGCGGGCTACATGATCGCGAGCGAAGGGCATGTCGTCTATGTGTCGGGCGACACCGATGTGATGGCCGACATGAAGGTGTTTCAGGATCTGCATGAACCAGACATCGGCATTCTCGCCTGCGGCGGGCACTACACGATGGATATCCGGCGCGCCGCGTATGCCGCGCGGACGTTCTTCGACTTCAAGATCGTAATTCCGTGTCACTACAAGACATTTCCTGTGCTCGCGCAGTCGGCTGAGCCGCTACGCGACGCCTTGCCGGGCGTCGATGTCCGACTGCCGAACGTGCTGGAACCCGTGGAGATCTAGCACCAGTTTCGTGCGGCGGAGGATGTTAGCGGCGCTCCGCAAAGAACGCCTTGAGAAGGGCTTCAGCTTCGGCGGCGGCGATTCCGTCGATCACCTCCGGCACGTGGTGGCTCTGGCGGTGGGTGAAGATGCGCGCGCCGTGGGCCACACCCCCGGACTTGGGATCGTCCGCCCCGTAAATCACACGCGCAATGCGCGCGGCGGCGAGGGCCGCGGCGCACATCGCGCAGGGCTCAAGAGTGACATAAAGTGCATATCCCGGCAGACGCTCGGATCCGGCGATTCTACACGCGGCCCGAAGGGCGATGATTTCCGCGTGGGCCGTGGGGTCTTGCAGTTCCCGCGTCCGATTGCCGGCTTGCGCCACGACTTGTCCGGACGGGTTGACGATGACAGCGCCCACAGGCACCTCGCCCCTCAAGGCCGCGGCGCGCGCTTCGGCCAGCGCAATCTCCATGTGGGATAGGAAGGGCATGGAGCTCTGATGGCGCGGCGCGCGGCGCTTGGCAAGCGCGTGGCGCGGGGCTAAGGCCGTGGAATGGCACATGGTGACGACCCAATCCGACAGACCGGCGAGACCTCACGCGGAGACAGGATCGCAAAGGTCATCGCACGCGCTGGGCGCGCATCCAGACGCGAGGCGGAACGGTTGATCGCCGCGGGGCGGGTCAGCGTCAACGGGCGGCAGATCGACAGCCCGGCGTTGAATGTGTCCGCGGCCGACCGAGTAGAAGTCGATGGACGTGAGCTGGCTGCTCCCGAACCGCCGCGCCTTTGGCTCTATAACAAACCAGTCGGCTTGGTGACGACGGCGAACGACGAGAAGGGGCGCAAAACGGTGTTCGATGCGCTTCCCGAAGACTTGCCGCGCGTCGTGTCCGTCGGACGGCTCGACC
This sequence comes from Pseudomonadota bacterium, assembly GCA_039822045.1. Lineage (GTDB taxonomy): Bacteria > Pseudomonadota > Alphaproteobacteria > Rhodobacterales > Rhodobacteraceae > HLUCCA09. The sequence continues at coordinate 82,122 of JBCBMY010000004.1, forward strand.
TGAACTCCGAAGGGCTCCTTCTGCTGACGAACGACGGCGGGATCAAGCGGCGCATGGAGCTTCCCTCGACGGGCTGGCTGCGTCGGTATCGGGTGCGGGTGAAGGGCGCACCGACTGAGGCCATGCTAAAGCCGCTGACCGATGGGATGGAGGTCGACGGCGAGCGATTTCAACCGATGGAGATTGCCCTCGATCGACAGCCGGGGGCAAATGCTTGGCTCACAGTTGCGCTGCGGGAAGGTCGCAACCGCGAGATCAGGCGCGCCATGGAGGCCGTCGGCCTGACCGTCAACCGTCTCATACGGGTGAGCTATGGCCCCTTTCAGCTTGGCAAACTGGGGCCCGGCGACCTGGAGGAGGTCAAGCCGCGCGTCCTGCGAGACCAGTTGGGTCTCGACGAGACTTTCAAACCGCGGAACAAGCAACGGCCGACGCCGCAACGCACCAGGCGGCAAGCCAAACCGCGAAGCCGAGGCTAACCCGGCCGCCGCCGCCGGCCTTGGTGAAGCGTGCCATCAGCTGCAGGCGTCGCCGCAGGGCCGGTTGTAGCTTTGACTGGCCCCTCCCATGTCGTATAGGTGGCCGGGGTTCTGGCCGGGCTGGGGGAGGACACGAAGGCCATGCGCATGATCATTATGCTTGCGGTCGTCATGGCGATCATGGTGGGGCTCGTTCTCGCCATTGTCACGGCGGCCACCGCCCTTGCGAGAACCAGCCAGGAGGCGCTCGCAGGGACGCCAATTACATCCTCCACGATTTCGAAGATTGCCTTCGCGGTTCTTTGGCTGCTTGTCGTCGGGGTGTCGGCGGGCTTGATCGGAGGGTCGTAATGGCGCAGCGCTTCGGCGGACGCTTTTCGCCCGGCGGGACTGCGGGCAAATCGACGGGCAAGGGCCCGGGTTCGGCTATCCGACCCAGTGCAGGCCAGCCGGTGCGCGGACGCGGGCGAGTTAATCTGCTCTACCTCGCTCCGTTGCCGCTTTTGTGGACGGCCTTCCGGCAAGACGCGGTGGGCATGGCGACCGACCTTGCGGCGGCGGCGGTGATTGCTAGCGCCGTATTCCTGCTATCGGAAGGCTTGAAAGCGGAAGATGCTTTCGCCGAACGCAAGGTGGCCAAGCGTCCGGCCATCCCGCGCAAGATCATTTCATCGGTCGTTCTGGGCTTCGGCGTGTTCCTGGCCGGCTTCGCGCCTGAGGCGCCGAGCCTGTTTCAACCCTTGATTTACGGCTTGATTGCCACCGCGCTACATCTGGTTTCGTTCGGAATCGATCCGATGAAAGACAAGGGCACACACGGTATCGACGGTTTCCAGTCGGAGCGTGTCGCACGAGCGGTCGACGAGGCCGAGGCGCATCTCGAGGCGATGGGTCTTGCGATTTCGCGTGCCGGCGACCGGGCTCTGGAGCGGCGGGTCGAGGCATTCCAGGTCACAGCGCGGCAGATGTTTCGAACGGTCGAGGAGGATCCGCGTGATCTCACTTCGGCGCGGAAGTTCCTGGGCGTTTATCTGCTCGGCGCGCGTGACGCGACCGTCAAATTCGCTGATCTCTATGCGCGGACCGGCGATGAAGGGGCGCGCGACGACTATCTGGCGCTACTCGACGACCTTGAGCAGAATTTCGCCCAGAAAACGCTCGCGATGATCGAGGGGGACCGCACGGATCTTGATGTTGAGATCGGAGTGTTGCGTGACCGCTTGAGCCGCGAAGGCGTCAAGCCCATAGATTGAGACCAGATCCACCGACAATTGCCGGGAGGCCCCCATGTCTGAGACCATCCGCCAGCAGGCCGAAGCGACCTTAAAGGACGTCGAGGAAGTGTCTTCGAAGCTGCTGCCCGAGCCTGTTCCTGCCAACGAGGTGGTAACGCTTGAGGCCGCAGCGCCCGAGCAGAGCGAGGCGATCCGCAAGCGCATGGGCGAAATCGACATGGGCGACACCAATTCGATCGTTGCATTTGGATCCGCCGCCCAAGCGGAGCTGCAGGAAATCAGTCAGGCGATGCTGCAGGACGTCAAGAACAAGGATGTCGGCCCGGCAGGCGATTCTCTGCGCGATATGGTTTCGACCATCCGCGGGTTTTCGACAGAGGAACTCGACCCGAACCGCAAAATGAGTTGGTGGGAGAAGCTCGTCGGCAAACGTGGCAAATCGATTTCCGACTTTATGGCCAAGTACGAGGATGTGCAAAGCACGATCGACAAGATCACAGACAACCTACTTGGCCACGAGCACACGCTCCTTAAGGACATCAAATCGCTCGATATCCTGTATGAGAAAACGCTCGACTTTTACGACGAGCTGGCTTTGTACATTGCCGCAGGGGAAGCAAAGCTGACCGAGCTAGACGGCGAGACGATCCCCGCGAAAGAGAAGGACGTCGAAGCCGCGCCGGAAGCCGACCAGGTCATGGTGGCGCAGGAGCTGCGCGATCTGCGTGCGGCCCGTGACGACCTTGAGCGGCGGGTCTATGACCTCAAGCTCACCCGGCAGGTGACGATGCAGTCTCTGCCCTCGATCCGCCTTGTTCAAGAGAACGACAAGAGCCTCGTGACCAAGATCAACTCCACGCTTGTCAACACCGTGCCGCTTTGGGAAACGCAGTTGGCCCAGGCCGTGACGATCCAGCGCTCAAGCGAGGCCGCGAAGGCGGTCAAGGAGGCGGGCGATCTGACCAACGAGCTCTTAACTGCGAACGCCGAGAACTTGCAGCAGGCCAACCGAACGGTCCGCCAGGAGATGGAACGCGGCGTGTTCGACATCGAAGCGGTGAAAAATGCGAATGCGACGCTGATAAGCACGATCAACGAGAGCCTGCAGATCGCGGACGAGGGCAAAAAGAAGCGCGCCGCCGCGGAGGCCGACCTTCAGAAGATGGAAGCCGAGCTTCGCGACACGCTGGCTTCGGCCAAAGCACGGGCAACAGGCTCCGGCGACGTTGCGGCAACCTCGGTTCCGGCGTCCTGATCGCGGCATCACGGGCTGGTCACGATTGCGGTGTCGTGATACCGGCGCCGCCGCGGGGATGGTATAACCCCGTGATGGGGTGACCGGCGGATCGGCATCCCGGCTATCGGGGCCTTAGATATGTCAAGACGGGTGGTCCTTGCGGGGCTCGGGCTGGCCCTCGCCCTTTCGGGGTGCGAGCAGGGGCTCGGCCCGTCGTCGTCGCCAAAACCGCCCGGCCGGCCGGATCGCGCTATCTCGAGCCTGACGCCGCAGGTCGAGCGTAGCGCCGAGAGTCTAAAGCTTGAGACCTACTTCGCGCGGGTCGAGCGAGACCTCGTGTCACAAGGTCTTCTGCGCACCGACGGGGGCGGGCAAGACACACCCTTTGATGCGCGGATCCTGACACAGAACTTCGTTCGGGTTGCGCTGTTTGACGAATACACCGAGCAGGCAGGCACGATGGTCGCGCGTCAGCGGGCCAGCCGTTTGCGCCGGTGGGAGACCCCGGTACGCCTTCAGCTTACGTTTGGAGACAGCATCAGCGAAGACAATCGAAAGACCGACAGTGCTGCGCTGTCGTCCTATGCGCGGCGACTGGCGCGGGCGTCCGGCCATCAGATCGGCGTAGTGAGAGACAACGGAAACTTCCACGTTCTGATCCTCAACGAGGACGAGCGCGTCGGCTACGGCGATGCGCTGAGAGACCTTGTTCCCGGGATAGGCGATACCGCCGTGCGAACGATCGTCGGGATGCCGCGATCTACGTTCTGCCTCGTTTTTGCGTTCTCACGGGGCGACACATCGGACTATGTCAATGCGATCGCCGTGATCAGGGGGGAGCACCCGGACCTGTTGCGCCTGTCTTGTATCCAGGAGGAAGTGGCGCAAGGACTTGGTCTTGCGAACGACAGTCCGCGCGCGCGCCCATCGATCTTCAACGATGACGAGGAATTCGCGCTGCTCACGCGCCATGATGAGCTGCTCTTGAGCATGCTGTACGATCAGAGGCTGCGTCCCGGGATGGTGTCCAAGCAGGCCGGGCCAATTGCCGAATTGATCGCTCAGGAGCTGCTGGGGGAAAGCTGAGCTGCGCCCGATCAAAGCGTCGAGTGATCGTCGGGCACGGCGCGGAACTCGCGCGGGGTCAGGCCAGTGGCGCGGCGGAAGGCTGCGGTGAAAGCGGAGGGGCTGGCATAGCCAAGCCTCGCAGCGATCTCGCTCACTTGGAGCGTTGATTCCCGAAGCTCTCGGGCTGCGATACGCAGGCGCACGTGGGAGACGATGTCGCCGAAGGTCGTGTGGGCCTCCGCCAAACGCCGTGACAGTGTGCGCCGAGACACGCCAAGCGAACGGGCGGCGGCCTCGGCGTCGGGCACGTCATCGGGCAAGCAGGACTGGACGTAGAGTTCCACCTGCTCGGAAAACCCCAGACCTCGCCGCTCCAACTCTTCGCGCAAGGTTTCCCCGTAGCTTACGAGCAGGGCGCGCAGCGCGTCGTCCCGTCCCCTGATTTCGCGCGAAAGCGCTTCGGGGGTGATCAGCATCTCGGTCGTTTCCGAGCCAAAGCTGATCTCGCACCCGACCCCGCCGCGAACTCGGCGCTTAACTGGCACCCTGGCGTGACTGAAGGACAGGGCTTCGGGGTGGAAAGGGCGCGCGGTGAAAGAGCGGACCTGGCCGACGACTGCAGCCAGCAGAAACTCGTGGTGTCGCGGATAACTTGCCATTGTGGGATCGGACAGCGTCATCCGGAGGGCCACCACGTTCCCGGGCATGTCCAGCCGAAAGTCGATGCCCGGCCGGACAACAGGCAAAAGCCGGGCGGCATCCCGCATCGCATCCCCGAGTGTGCGTGAGGTGCTCGAGACGTAGCCGGGCAGGGCGGTTGCGACGGACAACGCGACGCCAGCTCGGAAGCCAATGTCGATGTCGCCTGAGATCTCGGCAGCAACCTGAACGAACTCCGCTTCGGTCTCCAACGGGATCGTGGCATCGGACGGCATCTGGAAAATGCCGGACATGCCGGCATTGGCAAGCGCGGCTTCGCACGCATCCCGCCCCACGCTCTCGAGCAGGTGCTGTGCGACATGCCGCGTAACGCCGATGGTCGGTTGGCCGATCGTCACGCCACACCTCGGTAACAGAAGACAATCGGCGTCTTACACCGAGAAAGGCGCCCGGCAAAGGGCTTGGCGGATTGACAGCGCAAAGCGGGGTTTCGACCGTCCGTGGTCTTACTGCGCAGGACAACGAGGCCACCGCACCTGGGGCAATCGCCCACAAGCAACAAGGCGCATAGGCGGGCGCGCAGTTGCACCCACCTATGCGCAGTCTCCCCCGGACCCACCATGCGGTGAGCATGGAACGGAGCACCAGTTTCGGTGCCGAACCCGCCCGAACCGACCGTGAGCAGTGGCTTAGGGCGGCCCGGGCGAGCCGTGCGCGACCCGCTTGAATGAGGCCTCCCGCACTCCGACCTGTTTGCTGAGGTTCGAAAGGCAAATCCCACGCGCGTCGGCCAAAGACTTGCGCCACGAGGCCAAATTCGCCCCACATCGGACCGACAAGACGGTGGCGCGAGACGAACCCGTGCCCATATCGGGTGAGAACCGTTCCCTCTCGCCAGCCTGCCGCGGGCTGGCTATGATCCGCGGGAACCGAGACGCGGCCAGACGAGGTGGTCCAGCATGGGCATTTTCGATTTTCTTTCCGGGCAGTTCATCGACGTCATCCATTGGGTGGATGACAGCCGCGATACGCTGGTCTGGCGCTTCGAGCGCGAGGGTCACGAGATCAAGTATGGCGCCAAGCTTACGGTGCGCGAAGGGCAGTCTGCGGTTTTTGTTCATGAGGGCCAATTGGCGGATGTGTTCACGCCGGGGCTCTACATGCTCGAGACGAACAACATGCCGATCCTGACGACGCTCCAGCATTGGGATCACGGCTTCAAGTCGCCGTTCAAGTCAGAGATCTACTTCGTCAACACCAACCGCTTCACCGACCTCAAGTGGGGCACGAAGAATCCGGTTATGTTGCGCGACCCTGAGTTTGGGCCAACGCGGATCCGCGCCTTTGGCACGTACACGATCAAGGTGACCGATCCGGCGCTCTTCCTGCGCGAGATTGTCGGCACGGATGGTGAGTTCACAACGGACGAAATCACATTCCAGATCCGGAACATCATCGTGCAGGAAAGCGCGCGCGTGATGGCGGGCAGTAACGTACCGGTTCTGGATATGGCGGCCAATACGGGCGAGATGGGTAAACTCGTGGCGGGCGAAGTGTCGAAGGTCTTGACTGAGTACGGACTGACGATGCCTGAGTTCTATATCGAGAATATCTCGCTGCCGCCGGCAGTGGAACAGGCGCTCGACAAGCGTACGTCGATGGGCCTTGTCGGGGATCTGGGCAAGTTCACACAGTTTTCGGCCGCAGAAGCCATGGGTGCCGCTGCGACGACCCCGAATTCCGGGATGGGTGCAGGGCTCGGCATGGGCGCAGGCATGGCGATGGCGAACCAGATGGCGCACGTTATGGGGCCATGGGGCGGTGTGCAAGGTCAGGCGACGCCCACTGCATCGCCAGCGCAGGCCGTGCCGCCACCGCCGCCACCTGCCGAACATGTGTGGCACATTGCCGAGAACGGGGCGACCAAGGGTCCGTTTAGCCGCGCAGATATGGGCCGAATGGCGCAGGACGGCAACCTGAAGCGCGAAAGCCTTGTCTGGACGCCCGGCCAGGATGGCTGGCTAAAGGCGGAAGATGTGCGGGAACTCGCGCAGCTCTTCACCATTTTGCCGCCACCGCCGCCACCGCCCCCGCCGGCAGGATGATTGGGAGGCCGCACAGACGGGTTCCAGAAGTCATGAGAATGGGCTTGGGTCTGACAGGCTCTTAGTCGGCTCGACCCCGAAGAGCTTCAGACCGCTCGTTCTTGGCTAAGAGGCTGTTATCTGGAACCGCTGTGTCGGGAGCCACGGTGCGAACGCGTCGGAGCGAGGTGTTGAAACGTGTGCGCGTTGATGCAGTTTGCGCTTCCATGACGGCTTCACTTGACCCAAGGCACGGGTTGCGCACCCTGCGCCACACCCTTGCGACCGCCCGCGATCACCTTGCCAAGCGGGCTCCCCATCGCCGGGTTATGCTGAAGTGGCTGCACTGGACCCTTGTTCCCCTTCTGATTTGGTTCGTGCTTGTTACACCCGATGATGTGATGCGGATCGGCATGTGGGCCTTTCGGGTCCATTCTGTCTTGGGGCTCGTCTTCGTGCTGCTGACGCTCTATTGGACGGCCGATACCCTACGGCGCGGTTTGGCGGGGCGGCCGGGGCCAAAGCTAAAGGGTGTCGCCCGCTGGCTGCATCCGTGGCTGCACCGGTCGCTCCTGCTCCTGATGTTCGGCGTGGCGATGACGGGCTTCCTGATCGGGCTTACCTCACACGTTTTGCTTTGGGCCGGTGGGATTGTGCCGATTGCGCCGCCCCTCAGCATGCCGTCGGCCAATCGATGGTGGGGAGAGGTCCATGTCTACGAGTTCTACGTGCTTACGGGCGTCGTGATCGCGCATTCGGGCTTTCACACGTGGCGTCATCTTTGGCTGAAGGACAATGTTCTGCGGATCATGGCGCCCAAGCGCTTCCATCGGTTCCTCTGATCCGGCTGGACGGCCGGGGCACGAGAGAGCTACACCCGGGCCAATTGCGCGAGGTGAGCCATGGCAGACACCCTGACCTCAGACCAGCCGGTGGAGGAGCACAGATTTCCGTGCTCGGCCTGTGGATCCGATCTGCGCTATGCGCCGGGCACCGAAACGCTGACCTGTGACCATTGCGGCAACGTTGATCAAATCGAGGGCGCCGGGCCATGGGAGGGTGCGCAGGCCATCGCCGAGCTCGATTTCGATGCTGCCGTGCGCGGCGAGGTTCCGCCGTCAGCAATGGAGATCACGCGCGTCGCCCAGTGCAATAGCTGCGGTGCGGAGGTTGAGTTCGACCCTGCAATCCACTCAAAGGAATGCCCCTTTTGCGCCTCCCCGCTGGTGACGGACACGGGCGCGCATCGCCACATTAAGCCGCGCGCGCTCTTGCCGTTTGGTCTGAAGGAGGAAGAGGCTCGTGCAGCGATGGGCCGGTGGCTCGGCCGTCTGTGGTTCGCGCCGAACGGACTGCAGGACTATGCGCGCAAGGGGCGGAGATTGCAGGGCCTCTATGTACCGTACTGGACCTATGACGCGCCCACGCGCTCAGCGTATACCGGCCAGCGCGGTGACGCCTATTGGACGACCCAGACCCGTGTTGTGGATGGGGAACGCAAGCAGGTTCGCGTCCAGAAAATCCGCTGGACGCGGGTGCGTGGCCAGGTTTCATGTGCGTTCGATGACGTGCTCGTTCTCGCCTCGCAGACCTTGCCCAAAAGCTACACCGATGCACTTGAACCGTGGGACGTTTCAGGGCTCAAGCCCTATCGCCCCGACTATCTAGCCGGGTTTCGCGCCGAGGGGTATCAGGTGCCGCTCGCGGACGGCTGGACCGAGGCGCGCGCGCGGATCGACACTCAGATTGCGCTCGATATCCGTCGGGACATCGGAGGCGACCAGCAGCGCATCGACCGGGTCGATACGCAAGTCGGCAAGATCACCTTCAAGCACGTGCTGCTGCCGATCTGGATGGCTGCGTACAAGTTTCGAGGCCAGACCTACCGCTTTGTCGTGAATGGCCGAACCGGCGAGGTGAAGGGCGAGCGGCCATACTCAACTGGCAAGATCCTCGTAGCCGTGCTGCTCGCGCTTCTGGGCGCCGCTGCCCTGCTTTATCTGGGCTCGTTGCAGGACTAGCCCCGGCTGATGGGAACGCGGTGGGCCGACTTGTCCGGGGCCGGGGCGTGTTTGGGAATTGAGATCGTCAACACTCCGTCCGTCAGGTTCGCTGCCACTGTGTCGCCATCGGCATCGGGGGGCAGCCTGAAAGACCGGCTGAACGATCCATAGGCCCGCTCGGAGAAATAGTAGCTTTCGCCTTGCCTCTCTTGCACCGTCCGCTTTTCGCCCTGAACCGTGACGGTGTGGTTGGCAACCGCGATGTGGATGTCCTCTTCCGACACTCCCGGCAACTCGATCGTAATCTGGTACGTATCGCCGGACCCCGACGCTTCGGCCGCGGGCGCGACCCATTCCGCAAGGCGCTGACCAACGGCCCGGAACGGGTCATAGAGCGCTGGCCAGAAGCCGCTGGTATGTGATTTCTCGACCATGGATTCCTCCCGAATTCGCCCCTCGTTGGGCGGTGTGCCGGACATTGGCGCCAGTATCGCCGAGGGCTTGCCCTTGTCTCATTGACCTGCGTCAATGCTGCCGGACTGGGAGGGGACCGGACATGATCCTGTGCGCGGGCGAGGCCCTTATCGACATGCTGCCGCGGGTAAGCGACGCGGGCGAAGACGCCTTTGCGCCCAAAGCGGGTGGCGCAGTGTTTAACACAGCGGTGGCCCTGGGTCGCCTCGGCGCGCCGGTTGGGCTGTTCACCGGCCTGTCGACGGATCTGTTCGGAGAGCGCCTTGCCGCTGCGCTTGCCGAAAGCGGCGTCGACGCATCGCGCGCGGCGCGCAGCGACCGTCCCACCACTTTGGCATTCGTCGAACTGGTCGACGGCCACGCTCGCTACGCTTTCTACGACGAGAATACGGCCGGGCGCATGCTGACCGAAGCCGATCTGCCAAGCGATGTGAGCGACGTCACTGCGCTCTTCTTCGGGGGCATTTCGCTGATGGTCGAGCCGTGTGCCTCGACTTATGCCGCCTTGATGGCGCGCGAAGCCGCGACGCGCACGGTGATGCTCGACCCGAACATCCGACCGGGCTTCATCGCAGATGAGGCCGGCTATCGCGCCCGGCTGGACACCTTTCTAGGGCATGCCGATATCGTGAAGGTGTCGGACGAAGACCTTGACTGGATCATGGGCGGCGGCGATGCGACCGACCAGGCCCGCGTCCTGATGGAGCGCGGTCCGAAGATCGTGTGTGTCACGATGGGTGCACAGGGCGTCGTGGCCCATCATGCCGCCGGGCATTTGCACGTGAGCGCGCCGCGGGCCGAGGTCGTCGATACCGTGGGTGCGGGGGACACGTTCAATGCGGGCCTTCTTGCAGGGCTACACGAGGCGGGCATGCTGACGAAGCCCGGAGCGGCATCGCCGGACGAGGATGCGCTTGAGGCAGCGTTGTTGCTCGGTGTGCAGGCCGCGGCCGTGACCGTGGCGCGTGCCGGCGCCAACCCACCGACACGTGCCGAGCTTGCCTGATCCGTGCGGGCGCTAATCCAACGGGTGAGCAAGGCCGAGGTCCGCGTGGGCGGAGCGGTTGTCGGTGCCACAGGACCCGGCATGCTTGTTTTCATTTGCGCAATGGCCGGCGATGCCGAAGCGGCGACCGAGAGACTGGCAGGCAAAATCGCGCGGCTACGGATCTTCCGCGACGATGCGGGCCGGATGAATCGTTCCCTTCTCGACGCCGGAGGGAGCGCTCTTGTTGTCTCGCAGTTCACCTTGGCCGCTGACACCGCACGGGGGAACCGGCCCGGATTCTCGGCGGCGGCAGCGCCCGACGAAGGGGAACGGCTTTACCACCACTTTTCCCGAGCGCTGGCCGCCGAAGGCGTAGAGGTCGCCACGGGCCGGTTCGGAGCCGACATGGAAGTGGATCTCATCAATGATGGTCCAGTAACCATTTGGATCGACACAACGGCCTGATCTGCTCGCAAATGCGGCGTCGCGGCCCGATACCGCCCAGCTGCGCGGCATATCGTGCCCGAAAAAGAGGCGCCGCTTGCGACAAAGGGACGTGCGCGGTTTAGTGATCCTATGTCCGACACGCCCCGCTTCTTCGACGAACTCAGTTCACCCGAAGGCGACCCGCGTAGCCCCTACTCGGGATACTACAAGTGGTTCGAAACAGAAGACATGGCGCGCCTTCGCAAGAAGGCAGATCAGGCGGAGGGGTTCTTTCGGCGCACGGGCATCACCTTCAACGTCTATGGAAATGACGAAGCGCAGGAACGACTCATTCCGTTCGACATCGTGCCCCGAATCATCTCGGCGCGCGAATGGGCCAAGCTGACCCGCGGCATCGAACAGCGCGTCCGCGCGATCAATGCGTTTCTCTACGACATCTATCACCGGCAAGAGATCGTTCGCGCGGGCAGGGTTCCGGCGGAGTTGATCGCGCGCAACGAGGCGTTTCTCCCAAAGATGATCGGCGTGGCGCCGCCGGGTAACATCTATACCCACATCGTTGGGGTCGATTTGGTGCGGACCGGCGAGGACGAGTTCTTCGTGCTCGAGGACAATGCGCGCACGCCGTCAGGCGTGAGCTACATGCTCGAGAACCGCGAAACGATGCTGCAGATGTTTCCCGAGCTCTTCGGGCAGATCCGTGTGCAGCCGGTGCAGGATTACCCCGTGCGCCTGTCACGCTCCCTTGCGGCCTGCGTACCTGCCGCATGCTCAGGCAAGCCCACCATCGCCGTCCTCACGCCAGGGATTCATAACTCGGCTTATTTCGAGCATTCGTTCCTTGCCGATCATGCCGGTGCAGAACTTGTGGAGGGGCACGATCTGCGCGTCGTGGACGGACGGATCGCAATGCGAACGACGCGCGGCTACAAGCCGATCGACGTGCTTTATCGCCGCGTCGACGATGATTTCCTCGATCCCTTGAACTTTCGCCCTGAGAGCGTGCTGGGCGTGCCCGGCATTCTCGACGTCTACCGCTCGGGCGGCATCACCATTGCAAACGCCCCCGGCACCGGGATCTCCGACGACAAGGCGATCTACAGCTATATGCCTGATATCGTGGAGTTTTATACGGGTGAAAAGGCGCTTCTGAAGAACGTCCCCACCTGGCGATGCGCCGAGCCGGAGAGCCTCGCCTACGTGCTTGACCATCTGAGCGAGCTCGTGGTCAAGGAAGTGCACGGGTCGGGTGGATACGGGATGCTCGTCGGACCCGCTGCCTCGAAGAAGGAAATGGCCGCATTTCGGGCCAAGCTGGAAGCGCGACCGGGCAACTACATTGCGCAGCCAACACTCGCGCTTTCGACAGTGCCGATCCTGACCAAAGCGGGCCTGGCACCAAGGCACGTTGACCTGCGCCCCTTCGTTCTGGTGTCGCCGAAGGGGATCGACATCACGCCGGGCGGCCTAACGCGCGTCGCTCTTAAGAAAGGGTCCCTCGTAGTCAACTCCTCGCAGGGTGGGGGAACAAAGGACACGTGGGTTCTAGAGGAATGAGAACGCCGACACGCCCTTTCGGAATTGATCCTGTGATGTGGGCAGCGAATTTCGCTTCGATGCCGATCCGAGGGCACCGCTGATGCTGGGCAAGACGGCGGGCGGGCTCACATGGATGTTTCGCTATCTTGAGCGGAGCGAAAACACCACGCGGTTGATCGAGGCAGGTTTCCGGATTGCCCTGACACGCCCGTCCAACTCAGATGATGAATGGGCGAGCGTCCTCGAGGCTGCGGGCGCACGGGCGCGGTACGACGAGCGCTACGACCGCATGGAGCAGGCGCTTGCGATCAACTTCCTGCTGCGAGACCCGGCAAATCCATCCTCTGTCATGAGTTGTATCGAAGGCGCACGCAACGACGCCCGCCTGGTGCGCACGGCGCTCTCGCGAGAGGTGTGGGAAGCGACGAACGAATGCTGGATGGAGGCCAAGCGCCTCTTGGCGCGCCCGGTCCGCGACCGGGACCTGCCCGAAGTCCTCGCCGTCATTCGCCAGCAATCGGCGCTCGTTCGTGGCGCGCTCCACGGCACGATGTTGCGTAACGACATCTTCAACTTCGCGCGGATCGGCACATTCGTGGAGCGGGCCGACAACACAGCGCGGATACTCGATGTGAAGTACTACGTCCTGCTCCCCGATGTCAGTCAGATCGGATCAGCACTCGACAACGTTCAATGGGAGACGATTCTGCGATCGGTTGGCGGGCAGCGAAGTTATCGTTGGCTCAACGGTGCCGATGTCACGCCCTCAGGCATCGCCGATTTCCTGATCCTCGACGGTCGGATGCCGCGCAGCCTGGTCTTTTGCACCTCAAAGATCGGAGCAAATCTGGGCTATCTCGAAAAAGAGTATGGCACGCGCCACCCGTGCCACGAGCAAGTGGAAGCATTGATGGGACGCTTGTCGTCAAGCTCGGTCGAAGCTGTGTTCGACACAGGTCTTCACGAGTTTACCCTCGATTTCATCTCCGATGTGGCGCGTCTTTCGGCCCAGATTGAAGCAGACTACCGGTTCACCGGATAGGTAACAGACGGGACCCGACACACCCCTATGCGCCTGAGCATCCAACACGAGACCCGCTACACCTACGACACGCCTGTCGCATTCGGCCTGCAGCAGCTTCGCTTGACGCCCAAAAGCCGGCACGGCCAGTCTGTTCTCACATGGCAGACGGCCATCGACGGCGGTGTCCGACAAGCGCTCTACGAAGACCAGCATATGAACCAGGTGATCTTGGTGTCTTTCGAGGGGGAGGCGGGCGCACTGACGATCAGGTGTCAGGGCGAGGTTGAGACGGCCGACACCAGCGGGATCGTTGGTAAACATGCCGGGTTCTCACCGCTCTGGTATTTCCTCCGTCCAACCAAGCGCACGCGTGCAGGACAGGGTGTGCGCGCCCTCGCGCGCGGCCTCGTGGCGGACTATCCCGACGAGATTGCGCGATTCCACGCGCTGTCGGCTCGGGTCCTCGATCAGGTGGAGTGGAAGACAGGGGCGACCGAGGCGCAAACCGACGCCGAAGAAAGCCTCTCGCTGAAAGCGGGCGTCTGCCAGGACCATGCCCACATCTTCATCGCTGCGGCGCGCCTTCTCGGGACACCTGCACGCTATGTCTCGGGCTACCTCGCCATGGACGAGCAGGTGCAGCAGGATGCCAGCCACGCGTGGGCAGAGGTCCATATCGAGCCGTTGGGCTGGGTTGGCTACGATATCTCCAACGGGATTTCGCCCGATGAGCGCTATGTTCGGGTCGCGACCGGGCTCGATTACGGCGAAGCGGCTCCGGTGACGGGCCTGCGCATGGGAGAGGGAGGTTCGGAGCTTGGCAGCGAGCGCCTGTCGGTTTCTATCCAGGTGCAGCAGCAGTAAGGTCTCGCTGGGAATCGCGCACCCCTTGCGCGAGACGGAGGCGGATCGGGTGACCTATTGCGTTGGATTGCGGCTTAGCCGCGGCCTCGTCTTCATGTCTGACACGCGCACAAATGCGGGTGTCGACAACATCTCAACCTTTAGCAAGATGGCGACTTGGGAAAAGCCGGGGGAGCGTCTGGTTACGATCATGACGGCCGGCAATCTGGCGACCACCCAAGCGGTGATCTCGCTTCTCGACGAGCGGTCGAAGGCTGCGGGCGACCGGCACCCAAGCGTTTTGGAGCAGCCGTCGATGTTCCAGGTGGCGCGCGAAGTTGGGCAGACGCTGCGCGAGGTCATCGGGGGGCATGCCACGAGTGGGCAACGCGCCGATGCGATGTTCGACGCCACAATGATCGTTGGCGGGCAGATTGCGCCGGGCCCACCGCGGCTGTTCCTGATTTACCCGGAAGGCAACTTCATCGAGGCGAGCGAAGACACTCCGTTCTTCCAAATCGGTGAAACCAAGTACGGCCGGCCGATCCTTGTACGCGCCTACGATCCCGATATGCCGTTCGACGAGGCGGTGAAGCTGCTGCTCGTGAGCTTTGACTCGACCATCAAGGCGAACCTCTCCGTTGGTATGCCAATCGACTTTCAGATCTATACCGCGGATAGTTTGCGCAAGGGCCCCGAGAGCCGTATCGAGCTGGGTGACCCCTACTTTGCAACGATCTCGGACGGGTGGGGCGATGCCCTGCGCGAGGCTTTTGCAAGCTTGCCGCCGTTTGACATGGACGAAGTCTGACGGAGTGCCCTGCTGCTGTCAGAGCGAAAAGGTACTGCCTCAGCCGCGCCCAATATAGGGCATCTTCGGCGCCATCAGCGTCATGGTCAGGATATTGGCCTCGGGCGGTAACGTGGCCATGTGCCAAACGGCGCGCGCGGCCTCTTCCACTGGAAAGGTCGGGGGCGGCTGCCGACCAGCGGCAATCTCGACACGGCCAAGAGCATCGAGCATCTCGGTGTGCGCATTGCCGATGTCGATCTGACTGCAACTAATCCCGACGTCGCGACCATCGAGTTCCGTCTGCTTTGTAAGTCCCGTCAACGCGTGTTTCGTTGCGGTATATGGAGCCGCCCCGGGACGCGGAACATGGGCCGAGATCGAACCATTTATCAGGATGCGTCCGCCTTGTGGGTCCTGCCGCCGCATGCGCCCGAACGCCGCCCGCACCGTTAGAAACATGCCGGTCAGGTTCACCGAAACGGATGTGTGCCAGTCCTCGATCGCAATCTCGTCGATGGGTGCGGCCGGCGTGAAGACGCCCGCATTGGCGAACACCGCATCGAGGCGACCGCAGTGCTCTGCGAGGTTGTCGACCGCGCTCTGCACGTCTTCGGCCAGAGTCACATCGCCTGGCAGGACGAGTGCACGCGCTGCGCCGTTTGCCACGGCGTCGAGTCGGTCGCGTCGTCGGGCGAACAGCCCGACTGTCCATCCATTCTCCAAAAACTGACGCGCCGTCGCTGCCCCGATGCCTGACGAGGCGCCCGTGATCAGGATCGACTTGGTCACTCGCGTTCCTCCTCAAGTGCGAGCGCCGGCGCCGTCTCGATCCGAAGATCGTCCGTTTCCAACAGCCCCTTCGGTCGCGCCAGAGCGTAGCGGGTGACCCAGGCCAGTCGCTCCTCGGCCCGCGTGATTGCGACATAGGCCAGGCGCTTCCAAAGCGGTTGGCCCGCTTCCATCCGGCCGGCCCGCGCCGCGGCGTAGAGATCAGGCGCGAAGACCTGAACTCTCGGCCATTGCGAGCCCTGTGCCTTGTGGATTGTCACTGCGGCCCCGTGCAGAAACGTAGCCCCCATACGCGCAGCAGACGGGATGAACGGCTCTTCCTCGCCGGGATGCTCGATCTTGATGATCGAAGCCGCCGATACGCGTGGGTCTTCGGCGCCGATCACGTGGAGCCGGGCAAAGCCCGGCGATTTGCCTGGTCCCAGATAGATCACTTGCGCACCCTTGATCAAACCGCGCGCTTCCAGATCGAGGCGCTTCTTCCGATGTTTGAGGGGCAGTTCGATCCCATCGCAAATCAGCGGTTCGCCAGGCAGCAAATCGTCCGGTGGTGCGGCATGGGCCCCTCGAAACGCCTGGATCAGCCGGATCCGCGTTGCATTCCGCCAGACAAGAACGGGCGAGCGCGCCATCAGGTCGGCATCGACGCGGGGGCACAGTTCCACCCGATTGTCATCGGCCGCCGCCTCTTCAACCATCCGCTCAAACTGTTCGAACGTCAGGTCAGGATCAGCAAGCGCGTGGGCCAGGTCAAGGATAGGACTGTCACCCGCCTGACGGTGCACGCGCGTGAGCGTCAGCTTGCGCTTTTCGGGCAAGGTCTCGAAAACCATGCGCGCTTCGCCCTCGCCGGCGCCCTTGACCGGGGCGAGCTGCGCCGGGTCGCCAAAAAGCAGAAGAGTCGGAAAGATCTCGCGCAGGTCGTCGAGTTGACGGGTATCGAGCATCGAGCTCTCGTCGACCATTCCGATGTCCAGCGGCTCTTCCCGCCGCTTCCAACCGGTGATGAAATCCGAGCCGCGCAGTCCGGCCGCGGCCAGGGCCCCGGGGATCGAAGGGTTCTGCTGATAGTAGGCGTGGGCGCGGTCGAGCGCGATGTCCGTCAGCCCCTCTACCTCGGGCCGGTCGCCCTGACCGGCAATCCATGCGGCCAGCGCTTCGTATTCGGGGGCATAGACCGGCGTGTAGAGAATGCGGTGGATGGTGGTGGCAGGCACGCCCCTCAGGCGCAGCACGAACGCGGCCTTGTTCGTGGGGGCAAGGATCGCCAGCGTGCGTCGGTCGCGCCGCCGCCGACCCTCCCAATCGCCCGAAACCACCTCGACTCCCGCTTCGCGAAGGGCGGTGGCCAAACGGGCCAGAAGGAGGGTTTTGCCCGATCCGGCCTTGCCGATCACAGCAAGGGTGCTGTCGCGTCCTTCAGCGCGTGGGGTCAGCGTTTCCGATACCAGATCGACACCGGCCCGGCCCAATTCGTCGGCAATCGTATCCCATGCCGCGGCCTGGTCGTCGGAGAAGGGAAGCGGGGGGGCAGGGGCCTCGGACATGCGCCGGAGCCTAGTGGATCGGCGAAGCAAGGGGAATTGGGCAAGGGTGGGACATGCCCTTTGCCCAACGTTACCCGCACGACTGCATCACCACTCGCTCCACATTCACCTAGGCTGTCTCTGCGAGCGCTTCGGCGGTCGCGCCCCCGAGCGAATGCTCGAACCAGCGGGCCGACGTCGCTCTGTCGACGCCCACGCGCTTCAGAGTTTTGGGCCAGGCATCCGCCTGCATTTCCCACAGGCCGACGCCGATCCTCTCTCCGCCGCTGCCCGACGTTCCGATCACGTCGGGCTGGACGCCGTACAGGCGATAGATGCGCTCCATGCGCGGATCGAAGACGCCGACATAGTGAGCGAGGCCGAACCGGGCCATCACCTCACCGGCGCCAAGCACGAGCGCGGCCGCGGCGCTGCGATCGGCGCGCTGACTGATACAAAAACGGGTGCATTCCCAGATCAGAGGGCTCTCGATATGGACGCCATCGGTCAGATACGAAAAATGCTCATTCACCATGCAGCGCCCGACCGTCGGCAACAGCCGCATCGAACCGCCGTGAGTGCCATCGGGCAACTCCCAGATGACGTAGAGCGGGTCCAGGTCGTCGTACTGGTCTTGTTCCCAGCCGCGAGCGTCGACGGTCACGGCCCAGCCGAGCCGATTATGGAACTGGTCCGCCCGGTCGCGAAACATCGTGTCGCGCAGGATGGGGAAGCGATGGAGGTCGTGGCCGTAGAGGTAGCGAAGCATGGGCAAGTCCTTTCCGGAGCGATACGGAAAGGGTTAACGCCACCGTGGTTTACAAAGGCCGAACGCCAAGCACGAGTGGTTTACAGTTCGTTATCTTGCCTGTCTGTCGCATTGCGAGCGGGGTACAGGGCTACACGACGATCAGCCCTTTGGAGAGCGCGCGCGCCACGGCATGCGTGGTGTTCATGGCGCCGAGCTTGTGGCGAGCGGCCTCAATATACACCCGCAACGTGTGCTCTGAGATCTTCATTTCCTGTGCCGCTTGCGCGCGGTTCATCCCCTTCGCGATATAGGTCATGGCAGCCAGCTCGCGGGGCGAGAGGGCCGGCATGGGCACATCATCGGCGTCTTCGAACTCCAGAGCCTTCTTGTTGAATTCATGCGCGATAATGATCAGGTCGCGCTGGTGCTCGGCGATAAAGGTGGCCCAGGCAGGATCTCCACACCTGTGGGACGCGGTAAAGAGCGCAAACTGACCAGACGGCCCACGAATCGGGATCGAGTAGCCCTGGTTGCCGACCCCATACTCGATGGCTTCTTGAAGAAAGGCCCGGGCTGCGCGCGATGACCAGTCGAGGCTCTTCCAGTCCACCGGGTCGAAGCGCTGGAGACATCCGATGATGACAGGGTCCATCCTCAGATAGTCGCGCTCGACATAGCGGTCGACCCAATCCTGACTGTAGGTACCGGCGCCAAAGCGCTCGCCACGTGAATTGACCCAGTGATAGACGATGTGGTCAACCGAAAGCGCATCCCTTAGCGATTCAGTCGCCGACTGGAGCCCGGCCACATCTGCCGCCGCCTGCACCAGCTCACAAACCCTCTCGAGCTCCTTTTGCATCAGCTCCGCACTCACCACGCCCCCGCACGGCCGGGGCGACACGAAGGCTGGAAACCGATATCTCGGCGAGGGCCATGTGACGCGTATCGTCGAGTTGCTCTGCCAGGCCCGGCAATCCGTTGGACTGCGCAAAGGTTTTCAGGTCTGCCAGAACATCGAGGATCCAGTCGTGTTGCATCACAATACGCCTTTCTGGTGGTTAACGAAAGCTCTGCACAACCTTAGCAAGACCATCTGTGTTCAGAAATTCGCAAAACCACACTCCCCAGAAATGGCGAGGGAGCCTGCCGAGACATGCTTGATCGCAAAGGATGTGTCAGTTCGTGCATCTTGCGTAGCGTAAACGCGGCTCACGAATCACCTGGTCTGACCGGCGGAGTCACCACCGGCGTCGCTGAGCCCTCGGAGCCGAAGAGCAAAGGCAGGCATGACGGGCCACACGGCCGGCACGAGGAACCGGTGCAACTGTCCGATTGTGACGATACGTCAGCGGGCTTGGTGCAAGCGCACGCAAGTGGTTGCCCACATCGCACGCGCGCAGGGACGAAAGATGGCTTGATCGGGTCGCTCCATAGAGTAAGAGCCACCCGACCAATGCGCGCCGTCAGCCGCGTGCGTCGAGCGCGTCCTCGAGTGTTCGCAGCCCCGTCTTCGGCGCTTGAACGAGCACGGCCATGTTGCCGGGCTTGTGCTCGTTGCGCATCATCCGCATGTGTGCATCGGGGATTTCGGCCCACGGAAACACCTCCGACATGCAGGGGTCGAGCCGCCGTTCCAGCATCAGCTTGTTCGCTGCAGCAGCTTGCTTGAGATGCGCGAAGTGCGAGCCCTGCAGACGCTTTTGATGCATCCACATATAGCGCACGTCGAACGTGCAGTTGAAGCCGGTGGTGCCCGCGCAGATGACCACCATTCCGCCCTTCTTGCAGACAAACGTCGACACAGGGAACGTGCTCTCGCCCGGGTGCTCAAACACCATGTCGACGTTTACGCCCTTTCCAGTGATGTCCCAGATCGCCTTGCCGAACTTGCGGGCTTCCTTGAACCATTCGGCATACTCGGGCGTGTTGACCGTGGGCAACTGGCCCCAGCAGTTGAACTCCTTGCGGTTGATCACGCCCTGTGCGCCCAAATCCATGACAAACTGCCGCTTGTCCTCGTCTGAGATGACACCGATGGCATTGGCCCCGGCTGTGTTGATCAGCTGAATGGCATAGGAGCCAAGACCGCCGGACGCACCCCAGACCAGAACATTCTGGCCGGGTTTTAAGTCGTGGGGGTGGTGGCCGAAGAGCATCCGATAGGCGGTCGCTAGCGTCAGCGTATAACACGCGGCCTCTTCCCAGGTCAGGTGCTTCGGCCGCGGCATGAGCTGCTGTGCTTGAACGCGTGTGAACTGGGCAAAAGAGCCGTCCGGCGTCTCATAACCCCAGATCCGTTGAGTGGGCGAGTACATCGGGTCGCCGCCGTTGCACTCCTCATCGTCGCCGTCGTCCTGGTTGCAGTGGATGACGACCTCGTCTCCCACCTTCCAGTTCTTCACCTTGTCGCCCACGGCCCAGATGATCCCCGAAGCGTCCGATCCCGCAATGTGGTAAGGTTCGCCGTGACCATCGAGCGGCGAGATCGGTTGGCCGAGGGAGGCCCAGACACCATTGTAATTGACCCCTGCAGCCATCACGAGGACGAGCACGTCGTGGCTGTCGATAGCTGGTGTTTCGACGACCTCGACTTGCATGGCAGTGTCGGGATCGCCATGGCGCTCTTTGCGGATGGCCCAGGCGTGCATCTGCGCGGGCACGTGGCCCATCGGGGGCATTTCGCCGATCTCGTAGAGATCTTTCTTTTCCGCCTCGTAGGTTGGCAGCGGGGTCTGGGTGTCGAGCGCCATCGAAGCCTCCTTGTCCAATTTTCTGCTGCGCCGGCATGCCGCAACGCAGAATCTCTAGCGGTCGACATAGAACCGGTGACGCAATAATGCAATGCATTTGCGGCCTCTTGAGTAATTTTATGTCGTCAGGCTGGTCGATCGCGTGGCGCCCTGTTGACCTGGGTCCGGCATTGGGGCCGGGCCGGATCGCGTGACGGACGCCGCGTAGAACTGCAGAAGCGACAGCGCTTCCGGGGCCGGCGCAATCCCGGTGGGACCTTCGCGCACGAAGTGCCGGAGGCGCGCCATTGCCAGCCCTTCGGCCAACAGCTCTTGCGAGGTTTCGCGCTCTGTCCGACCCGCCTCGGTAAGATAGTTCGCAACGCGTTCAGCAAGCATGGCATCGGAGGACGGGCCGTCCCCTTCGAGTAAGGCACGAGCCACTAGAGGCAATGGCAGGTATGGCATCGCGGCCTCGATGCGCGCCATGAGTTGCGCAGCCATCGCCTCGGGACTCTCTTCCGCTTCGTCAAGCGACAGGGGGCGCCCAATCGTGACCCCCGCGCGCCCGAAACGACGGAAGCGTCCGGAGAGGCGAAGGCGCGTCATCTTCCACCAAAACCCGAGCACCGTCGGCAGCCGCGCGCGGAAATGCCTGCCACCTTCGGTTTGCGCTGCAATCAGTACCCTGTCCTCCAGGACGCGGTCGTAGTTCAGCGCCACGGGCACAAAGACGAGTGGGCGTCCGCTTCTTTCAGAGCCCTCACGGATGTAGCTCAGCAAGCCGACCTTTGGCGCGGCCAGCGCGCCATCGAGGGACAATCCACCTTCTGGGAAGATCGCTTGCGTCACTCCGCCCTCTGCTGCCATCTGAACATATCGGGCGAGGACGCGACGATAGAGCTGCCCGCGCGACTTTCGGCGAATAAAGTACGCTCCCATGGAGCGGATGAGCGTCCGGAGCGGCCAGATCCGTGCCCATTCCCCCACGGCGTAGGACAGCGCCGTCCGTTCAGCCACAAGGTAGGTGACCAGGACGTAGTCCATGTTTGAGCGGTGGTTCATGACAAAGACGACAGTTGCGTCCGTCGGGATCGCACGCAGGGCCCGTTCATCAGCCACATCCAGTCGAACGTCGTAGAGTGCGTTCGACAACCAACGCGCGGCTCGGATCGCAAAGCCGAAATACGCCGCTGCGGAGAACGACGGAACGATCTCTCGGGCGTAGCGCTGCGCGCGTTGAAACGCCACATCCTCGGGGATGCCGTCCAAAGCAGCTTCTTGCTGAACGGCCTCCATTACGTCGCTGTCAAAGGACAAGCGCATGACCATGTCGGCCCGGCGCGCCAACTTGAACGGCTGGATCGGCGTGGCCAGCCGCTTGTTGAGCTCAACCACCAGACGTTCGGCCCGACGCCTGAAGAACCAGCGCACTGAGGGGAACAGAAAGTGGGAGGCAAAAGTGACCGTCGCGAAGGCAAGGATCAAAAGCAGCAGCCAGAGTGGCACGGAAACCGGGGTCGACATTGCCGGACGTTGGCAGGTGGGGCGCGCCCCGTCCATATCCGGCCGCTATTCGGACCGGCCTCAGATGCAAGCGAACCTCTGACCTGCCGTACTGCATTGGCTCGGACGCAGGACCTCGATGTCCGTCTCCTCCACGCGCCGGATCTTGTATGTTCGGGCTCTCGCCTTTCGCCTTTTGCGGAACCAACGCTGCGGTGCGGCGGATTGACAGCGGCAGATTGTTAGCTCTATCACCATTTCTGAGAAATATTGTTGCGCATCGAGAGGAGCCGGCGAGATGAGCGAGACGATCGAGACCCCCGAGCGCGACCGGCCTTGGCTGTTCCGGACATATGCAGGTCACTCGACCGCCAGGGCATCAAACGCACTCTATCGCAACAACCTTGCAAAGGGGCAGACTGGCCTCTCGGTCGCCTTCGATCTGCCGACCCAGACCGGCTACGACAGCGACCACCCGTTGGCACGCGGGGAGGTCGGCAAAGTGGGTGTGCCCGTGGCACATCTGGGCGATATGCGCACTTTGTTCGACCAGATCCCGCTCGAGCAAATGAATACGTCGATGACGATTAACGCCACGGCACCCTGGCTTCTGGCGCTCTATATTGCGGTGGCAGAGGAGCAGCGCGCGGACGTCTCCAAGCTTCAAGGCACCGTCCAGAACGATATCATTAAGGAATACCTGAGCCGCGGCACCTATATCTTGCCTCCGCGACCGAGCCTTCGTCTGATCACCGACGTCGCGGCCTATTGCTATCGAGAAGTTCCAAAGTGGAATCCAATGAATGTTTGCTCCTACCACTTGCAGGAGGCGGGAGCGACGCCGGAACAGGAGCTGTCTTTCGCCCTGGCGACGGCGACTTCGGTTCTGGACGATCTAAGGGGGAAGGTTCCGGATGAGGACTTCCCGGTCCTCGTCGGTCGGATCAGCTTTTTCGTTAATGCAGGCATCCGATTTGTTACCGAAATGTGCAAGATGCGGGCGTTTGCCGAGCTTTGGGATGAAATCACCCATAAGCGCTATGGAGTTGACAATCCCAAATTTCGCCGTTTTCGGTATGGCGTTCAGGTCAATTCCTTGGGCCTGACTGAGCAGCAGCCCGAGAATAACGTCTACCGGATACTGATCGAAATGCTCGCGGTGACCCTTTCGAAGAACGCGAGAGCCCGTGCCGTTCAGTTGCCCGCATGGAACGAAGCGTTGGGCTTGCCGCGGCCTTGGGACCAGCAATGGTCGCTCCGGATGCAACAGATCCTCGCTCTGGAAACTGACCTGCTGGAATATGACGACCTGTTCGATGGCAATCCGGTTGTCGACGAGAAGGTCCGCAAGCTGAAGGAGGGCGCGCGTGCCGAGCTCGCAAATATCGATGCGATGGGGGGCGCCGTTGCTTCGATCGAATATATGAAGGCGCAACTCGTCAATTCCAATGCCGATCGGGTAAACGGGATCGAGCGCGGTGAAACTGTAGTGGTAGGCGTCAACCGCTATGTCGAGGGTGAACCTTCACCGCTTGTGGACGAGGATGGCGGCATCATGACCGTCGATCCCGACGTGGAGGCAGATCAAGTTTCCCGCCTCAATTCTTGGCGCTCCGCCCGTGACAGCAATGCGGTGCGGGAAGCGCTCGACGAGCTTCGTCGCGTAGCAAAGGGTGACGAGAATATTATGCTAGCCACGATCGCAGCGGCCCGCGCCGGTGCGACTACTGGGGAGTGGGCCGGTGTAATGCGTGCGGTCTTTGGCCAGTATAGGGGCCCGACCGGTGTCGCATCGAGTCCATCCAACAAGACCGATGGACTTGACGATCTGCGCGCCGAGGTCGATGCCGTCAGCGACCGGCTCGGGCGTCGGCTGAAATTCATGATGGGCAAGCCCGGCCTCGATGGCCATTCCAACGGCGCCGAGCAAATCGTCTTCCGCGCGCGCGATTGTGGGATGGAGATCGACTACGAGGGCATTCGGCTAACGCCCGACGAGATCGTTGACGCCGCCCGCCGCAAAGCACCGCATGTCATCGGACTGTCGATATTGTCCGGCAGTCATATGGAACTGATGGCGGAACTGATGGAGAAGCTCCGAGCCGAGAGTTTGACACACATTCCGGTCATCGTGGGTGGCATCATCCCTGATGCAGATGCGCAACGATTGAAAGCGATGGGTGTGGCGCGCGTTTATACGCCAAAAGACTTCGAACTCAATAGAATCATGGGCGATATCGTTCGCTTGGCGGACTCTTGCCCGGTGGCTGCCGAATAACCTAGAAAAAAATGCACGTCATTGTGAATGGCGAATTGCTTTCGCCACTCTTCTTGGTATGCCGTTCCTTACGGCAACAAGAGAACAATGATGAAGATTGACCTGGAAAAGATGAACCGCGGCCAACTCATGGAATTGCGGGACAAAGTAGACACAGCGATGGAGACGCTGGCAGAGCGGGAACTGGAAGCCGCCCGAACTGCGGCGGAGGAGGCCGCTGCAAAACATGGCTTCACGCTCGCCGAACTCGGCGTGACGGCCGGAAAGAACGGAAGAAAGCGCGGGGCCAAGTCCGCCCCAAAGAATCCCCCGAAATACCGAAATCCGGACAATCCCGCCCAGACCTGGTCTGGTCGTGGACGGCGCCCGGATTGGATCAAGGCAGCAGGCGAAGATCTTTCGGCGTTCGAGATCTGACCCCTCCTAGGGTACAAGAGTTAGACTCCAAGATTGTTGATGCAGCGGACCGAAGCGCTTTCCGTCCGCTGCATTTCTAATGGCAACGCCTTCTTCGCGCGATCTAGTTGGGCAGAGGCGAACATTCAGACCTGAGCGGCGCCATATCACTCACCATTAAATTTGTCGATCAGAGCGTCGATTGTATACGTTGGCAGGATAGGGCCATCGCCGCCCGGAATGAAACGGGGATCCTGAGGCAGGCAAGCCGGCCCACACACCAACGTTGCCTTCATCTCGCGTCCATCGACGAACCAAAGCCGGCCGCCAGGTGTGGCAACCCAACCGTTAACGCCTTCCAAGGCGTCCGTTTCGATGTCGAGGGCCGAAGGAACTTCGTTCCAAGACTCAGGGTCCCATTCGCCATGTGTGTGCCACGACGACACCGGCTCGTGGGCCGGGAGCGGAGCGGAGCAGGAGTCGGCGTCGCCCCGCGCGGCGGAGCCGGCGCGCAACCTGCCAATGGCGTCGGTATAGATGTATCCGCAGAACTCCACGCCATCGGCGAATGAGCGCAACTGCATTCGAGACAGGAGCGCTTCGGCCAGGGCCCGTTCCGCATGCGAGTAGGGCTCCGACGCCACTGGAGAGAAGGCACCAAAGCTGACAATGGCCGCAAGGACGGCCGGGACGACGGAGTGAGGCATGTCCTTGCCTTTCGAGCCAAGCTGCCCTTCTCATGGCATGGCGCGACTTGGTCGGCAATGCAGGGAGAGCGGGTGACATGACCATCCATATCGGCGCTTCGTCAGGTCAGATTGCGGAAACGGTTTTGATGCCGGGTGATCCTTTGCGGGCAAAGTGGGTGGCCGAAACGTTCCTCGACGATGCGGTGTGCGTGAACGAGGTGCGCGGGATGCTCGGCTTCACCGGCACATGGCAGGGGAATTCCGTGAGCGTTCAAGGGTCGGGCATGGGAATGCCGTCCCTGTCGATCTATGCAAACGAGCTCATTCGGGACTACGGCGCAAAGACCCTTATCCGAATTGGATCGGCTGGTGCCATGCAGCAGCATGTGCATCTGAGGGATGTCGTCCTTGCGATGTCGGCATCGACATTGTCCACACCGTCGCGCGGCCTGTTTCGAGAGCTGAATTTCGCGCCGTGCGCCGATTGGGGTCTTCTTCAGCACGCGGCCTCCGTTGCCGAGGCGCGCGGTGTGCGGACCCATGTCGGCGGCATCTATAGTTCTGACACGTTTTATGACGAGAGACCGGATCTCAACGAAGAGATGACGCGCCACGGCGTTCTTTGCGTCGAGATGGAGGCCGCCGAACTCTACACTGTCGCCGCGCGGCATGGAGCGCGGGCGCTGGCTGTACTCACGATTTCAGATCATCTGTTGACCGGTGCGGCCCTCGATAGTGCTGATCGGCAAACGAGTTTTGCCGACATGGTGGAGATCGCGCTGGCGTCGGCGTTCGGGGTGGGCTGAACGCGCCGGGTCTCAGTCCATCGTCACCACTATCTTGCCCGCTACGCTTCTGGACTTGAGTGCCTCGAGCGCTGCGCCAGCCTCAGCGAAGGGATATCGGGCACCGATGTGAAGCGTCAGCTTGCCCTCAGCGAGCCACTTCAGGACCTGTGCCAGCGAGCTGGTTAGAGTTGATGGCGCGAATTTCAGGTAGGCGCCCCAATACAGGCCGATGACGGTCAGGTTCTTGACCAGCAAGTGGTTTGCCTTGATCTGCGGGACACTCCCGCCCGCGAAACCGATAGGCATAAGGCGCGCCTCGGGGTTGGCGGCCCGAAAGAGCGCCTCCCAGAGATCGCCCCCCACCGTGTCATACACCACGTCGGCGCCGCCCAGGCTCAGGATCTCAGCGCGAAGATCCATCCTGTCGGAATCGAGGAGGTGAGCGGCCCCAGCGCGCCGCGCTACCTCCATCTTGTCGTGTCCCCGCGCAACCGCGACAACCTCGGCGCCCATCAGGGCCCCGACCTCGACTGCAGACAGTCCCGCACCGCCACCCGCACCGGTGACGACAAGGCGCTCTCCAGGCCTCAGAGTCGCACGATGCGCAAGCGCGAGGTGCGCGGTCCCATACGCAATCTGAAAAGCCGCGGCCGTTTCAGTGGAAATCGCGTCTGGAACGGGGGTCAGCAATTCTACAGAAAAGTTCCCCGCTTCCGCCAATCCACCGCAGCCCGCATAAATCGCGACGCGAGTACCTGGGGGAGGGCCAGTTGTGTCGCGGCCGAGCGCCTCCACTGTGCCTGCCATTTCCATCCCAAGCGCGAAGGGCGGTTCCGGCATTTCCTGGTAGCGCCCTTCGATCATCAGCAGGTCGGCGAAGTTCAGCGCACAGGCTGCGATCTTCACCCGAGCTTGGCCGGGTCCAGGAGGTGGCAGGTCTAGCCTCTTGAATTCCGGGCGCGCACCGGGCGCCGTGATGTGATATGCTTTCATGGATCCGCCGGTAGCGCGCTCTGGTCCCGATCCTAGTCATGGCGTCCTGGCATAGACAACATGTGCATTTTGCGATTTTGTGCGCGCGGTCAAATTTGCAATTTGGGAACTCAGGTGTTGAACCTGTCTGACGTTATTACGTAACGTTGATCTGTGCGTGGCTGGCCGGTCTTCCCGCGAGAGTAAGTCAAAAACTGTCTTTTTGGATCAGTTGTTTGCGCGATCTCAGTGTTGTTTACTACGATAGGATTCCGTTTTGGCACGGTAGTTGCTATCTACAATCTTGAGTAGTCAAGGAGTATCGAATGTCTCACCCGGTTGATGTCCATGTTGGCAAACGCGTTCGCCATCGCCGCTGGATGGTTGGTATGACGCAGCAACAGCTTGCCCAGAAAGTAGGGATCAAGTTCCAGCAGATCCAAAAGTATGAAACCGGCATGAACCGGATCAGTGCGTCCCGTCTTTGGGATATTGCCCACGCGTTGGACGTGCCCGTGAGCTTCTTTTTCGAGGGCCTTGGCCAGGAAGCCGAGTCGCCGGAGGCCGATATGTTGGCCGACAAGGAAGCGCTCGAACTTGTGCGCTCCTACTATGCGATCCCGGAGCACCAGAGGCGCAGGCTATTTGATCTTGCCCGCGTGCTCAGTGACGCCGCCTGAAAGCGTAAGGACTGAGCTAGCCTAGGCTCAACCCTTCTTGACGCACTTGCCCCGCACGATTAGCGCGGCGACGCATCGCCGTGCGAGATCGACGAGACGCAGGCGACAAGGGGGCGCGCAATGTCAGTTTCTACTCGAGCGTCCCTTCAGGATGCTGAGCATATCATTGAAACGGCGCGTGCGATGGCAGACGCCGCTCGTGCCGAAACACTGCCAAGATTTCGAACTGCTCTTGGCGTCGACAACAAGAGAGACGGTGTCGACGGCGCAGGCTTCGATCCAGTCACCGAAGCCGACCGCGAGGCCGAGGTCGCCATGCGGGCCGTATTGGAAGAACGTCGGCCGCAAGACGGAGTGCATGGAGAGGAATTGGGCCGGGCCGAAGGGATGTCCGGCCTGACTTGGGTGATCGACCCGGTGGATGGGACGCGGGCCTTCCTGATCGGCGCTCCCGTTTGGGGAACTCTTATCGCTGCCGTGGCAGAGGACGGTCCTCTTTTTGGGATCATTGACCAACCGTGGACCGGCGAGCGCTGGGAAGGCGGTCTGGGCCATGCAAACCTCGCGTCGCCGCACGGGACGGCTGACCTCGGCGTGCGAGGCACGCGCGCGCTCGACGGTGCACTCCTGTGCACGACATTTCCCGAGGTTGGCACGGAGGCCGAGCGTGCAGCGTTCGTACGGGTCGCCGAGCGCGCGCGCCTCGTGCGCTACGGGATGGATTGCTATGCATACGGGCTGCTCGCGGCCGGGCATGTCGATCTCGTGATCGAGGCCGGGCTCCATGCCTATGACATCTGTGCCCCGATCGCCGTTGTGGAAGCCGCGGGCGGCATAGTCACGAACTGGGAAGGCGGTCCGGCGCACGCTGGTGGCCGAGCCGTTGCGGCTGCCACAGCCGAGTTGCACGCGGCCGCCCTCGACCTTCTTAGGGGGTAGGCGTGCCGCACCTGTTGATCCGCAACGCCGATCTGATCGTGACGATGGATGCGGCGCGGTCGGAACTTAAGGGGGCGGATCTGCGCGTTTGGGATGGTGCGGTGGCACAGATCGGCCGTGGTCTGGATCCGGCGGGTGCGGAAGTGATCGACGCCTCCGGAACGTTGGTCACCCCCGGGCTCGTCAACACCCATCACCATCTCTTCCAGACGCTTACGCGCGCTGTGCCGGCGGCACAGGATGCAGCGCTATTCGACTGGCTGAGGGCACTCTATCCGATCTGGGCGCGAATGGGGCCCGAAGAGATCCGTGTCTCGGCGATGCTCGGCTTGGCCGAGCTTGCGCTGTCGGGCTGCACGACCTCCTCAGATCACCTCTACCTGTTCCCCAACGGCGCGCGCTTGGACGACACAATCGAGGCGGCGACGGAAGTTGGTCTGCGCTTCCACCCCACGCGGGGCGCAATGTCGATCGGCGAAAGCGCCGGCGGTCTGCCGCCCGACGCGTTGGTCGAGCGGGAGGATGCGATCCTGAACGACTGCATTCGGGTCATCGATACCTTTCACGATCCGAGCCCCGGCGCGATGGTGCGAGTTGGCATTGCCCCGTGCTCGCCGTTCTCGGTCAGCCGCGGCCTGATGCGGGACACGGCCCTGCTCGCCCGCGACAAGGGGGTGCGCCTGCACACGCATCTGGCCGAAAACGATGAAGACATCGCCTACAGTGCCGAGCAGTTTGGCTGCCGACCGGGTGAGTATGCAGAGGATCTGGGCTGGGTCGGTGACGACGTCTGGCACGCCCATTGCGTGAAGCTCGACGGTTCTGAGATCGACCTTTTTGCGCACACGGGAACGGGCGTGGCCCATTGCCCCTGCTCGAATGCGCGGTTGGCTTCGGGGATCGCACCGGTCGCAGCCATGTGCGCTGCGGGCGTGCCAGTGGGGTTCGGAGTGGACGGGTCAGCCTCCAACGATGGCGGCAACTTGGCCGAGGAGGCACGACAGGCGATGCTGATGCAAAGGCTGGCGTGGGGCGCGGACACGCTATCCGCCCGCGGGGCCCTTGAGATCGCGACGCGCGGCGGTGCGGCAGTTCTCGGTCGCGACGACATCGGGCAACTCTCTCCAGGCTTTCGCGCTGATATTGCAATCTGGGACTTGGGCGATCTCGACAGTGCCGGGTTGTGGGACCCGGCTGCCTTCCTTTTGGCGGGCCCACGGAAGGTCCGCGATTTGATCGTCGAGGGACGGCGCATCGTGTCCGATGGGTCTCTCGTCACCGTCGATGCTCGGGCAATCACGGCACGCTCGCGCGAACTCGTCGCCGGGCTTGCCTGAGGTCTGGCACCTCGAACCAACTAGCGCGCCCGTCGCCCTGCAATGTAGACAGCGCTCACGGCCCGATCATCGCCCATCATGATTGTCGGAAAGACAGCTTCCCAGAGAGTGTCGGCCCTCGCCGCGCGCTGGGCGATGGCAGGCGTCGCGGCCAGATCGAGCGCTATGATATCGGCCATCGACCCTGGCGCGAGCGTCCCGATTTCGGCGTCGCGGCGCAGGGCACGGGCTGAGCCTTCGGTCGCCAGCCACAGCAGCTGCGCCGGGTGAAGGGCCGCGCCCGCGAGCTGGCCAACCTCATAGGCGGCGGCCATCGTGCGCAGCATCGAGAAGGACGAACCGCCGCCGGTATCGGTCGCCAGCCCCGTGACGATCCCCTCCGCATGGGCGCGGGCCGTGTCAAACAACCCGGAGCCAATGAAAGTGTTGGAAGTTGGACAATGCACGACAGCCGACCCGCTCTCGGCAAGGCGCGCGCGTTCGCGGTCGGTCAGCCAGATCGCATGGCCGAAGAGCGCGCCAGGGCCGAGCAGGCCGTAGCGCTCGTAGGTATCGAGATAGTCCCGGGCCTCAGGGTGTAGGTTGGCAACCCAGGCCACTTCGTCGGTCTGTTCCGACAGATGGGTCTGCATGGCGCAGTCGGGATATGTCGCCCAAAGGGAACCGAGAGCCTCCAGCTGTTCCGGGCTCGAGGTGGGTGTGAAGCGTGGCGTGATTGCATAGTGCGCGCGGCCCTCTCCGTGCCATCGCGTCAGAAGGGCAGCACTCTCATCGTGCGCCGTTTGGGGGTCGTCGCGAAGCATGTCGGGGGCATTTCTGTCCATGCACGTCCGCCCGGCCGTGACGGCCATATTCCGCTCTGCGGCGGCCTCGAACAGGGCATCGACCGAGATCGGATGTATCGTGCAGAAGCTTGCAACCGAGGTTGTGCCATGCGCCAGAAGGAGGTCGCAGTAGGTATCTGCGACCATGCGGGCATAGGCGGGATCGCCGAACCGTGCCTCCTCGGGAAAAGTATAGGTGTTCAGCCAGTCGATCAGCCGCTTGCCCCATGATGCGACAATGGCGGTTTGGGGATAGTGGGCATGCGCATCGACGAAGCCCGGCAGCAGCAATGCCTGACCATGGTCTTCGACGCGCGCCTGAGGATGAGCAGACCGTAGCTCTGCGGCCTCCCCGACGGCGACGATTCGCTCGCCGGCAAGTGCGATGCCGCCATGGGTCCATTGGCGCGCCGCGTCCTCGGGCGGCACGTCGAAGGGGCTTGCGACAAAGCTCAGGACTTGCCCGGTTAGGATTGCATCGGCGTTCATGGGTGCGAGCCTATGGGTGCTCCGAGCGCAGCGCTAGCGATCCAAATAGGACATGATGCGGTCGGCTGCCCGATCGAGCCCGTCCGCGTGGAGATCCACATCGATCGCCGCCAAAGGGGCGCCTGCCTCGGCCCGATGTTTGCCGTAGCGTCTGTCGTAATGCTCCTCGATCAGTTCGCGAACAAGCGGCCGGAAGTCTCCGGCATCGGCAAGCGCGTGCCAGCGCTCCATTCGGGCGCGGCCCTGCATCGGGGTGAGAAGCGCAAGCCGCTCTTTGAAGAGCGGAAGATCGGCGAACAGGTCGGCATAGGCGGCGCAGAGATAGGCGGTCCGCGCCTCAACACTTGCCTGCACCCGAATGCGTGGCGCCGCACGCATCGCCTTCCACAAGCTCGGCGGGATGAGAAGGTTGCCAACCTTTGAGCTTTCAGCCTCGACGAGGACGGGTCGATCAGGATCGAGCGCGGCAAGTGCTGTCGCCAGACGCGTCTCGTACGCCTTTTGTGATGGCTGGCCACCGGGCATCAGACCGAGCACCGAGCCGCGATGATTGGCGAGGCGTTCGAGGTCGATCACCTGACCGCCCCGTTCGGCGATACGGGCCAATAGCTCGGTCTTCGCTGTGCCAGTGTTCCCGTCGAGCAAGAGGATGCGCTGTGCGAGCAGTTCGTCGTAAAGCCGTGCGGCGACGACGCGACGATAGCTCTGGTAGCCCCCTTCCAGAGTGCGCACGCGCCATCCAACCTCCCGCAACCAAAGGCCAAAAGCGCCCGAGCGCTGTCCGCCCCGCCAGCAATAGATGAGGGGTTGCCACCCGCCGTCCTTGTCGGCCAATGGCCCTTGGAGATGCCGTGCGATGTTGCTGGCCACAAGCGCGCCGCCGATCTTGCGGGCCAGAAACGGGTTCTCCTGAACATAGATGGTGCCGACCCGTGCCCGCTCCTCGTTCGACAAAACCGGCAGATTGATCGCGCCCGGGATGTGATCCTCGGCATATTCGGCCGGGCTGCGCGTATCGATGATCGTGTCGAAGGGTAGGTGCGGCAGCTCTTCGAGTGGGGGCATCGGGAGTTTCATCGGCGCGGCGTAGCGCAGGCGGCCGGCCGGCGGAAGGGCTCTCAGACGAAGCGGGCAAGCGCCCAGCCGATCAACCCTAGCTGCACGAAGTTGATCGCCACCGAGACACCGTGAAGGGCGGCGAAGCGAGACTTGCCTGCTGCGTCGCCGGCAAGCTGGCGGTCGCGCGCGTCGTTGATCATCGGCATCAGAAACTGGCGCGACACCACCCCGAGGGCCACAACCCAACCCATTAGGGCCACACCGCGAGCATCGACGAGAAGAAGGGCCAGCCCGGCCGCCAGCGCGCCTACGATCACAAAGAGGTAGTAGTGCGGAAACGCGGCGCGGATGGTTGGGCCGGCTTGATCCGGCGGCAGTGCGGTGAAAAGAAACGGCGCAAAACCAAAGGAATAGAGCACCATGCCTCCAAACAGGATGGCCGTCAGCAGTAGCGCAAGTATCTCCATCGCAGGGCTCCCTTTCTCCAACAATGCTCGAGATAGGCGGCTCGATCGCGAAGTCAGCCTGCAGGTCGGCAACGTCTAGGTGCACTAGGGCGCCGCAGCCGTCACCTCGACCTCGACAAGAAACTCGGGGCGCGTGAAGCCTTGCACGATCACGAGCGTCGAGGCCGGCAGCGCGTCATTAGGAATGTCTTCCAGCCAGGCGTCTCGCGCCGCCATGTAGGCCGCCATGTGGCTGCGATCCGTGACGAAGGCGTTGATTCGGATGGCGTCTCCGGGCGACATGCCTGCTTCCGCCAGAATGGCTCCGCAGGCTGTGAAGCAAAGGTCGGCTTGCGCGCGCGGGTCGCTTGGGACCGTTTCATCTGCCGTGATGCCGAGCTGCCCAGATGTGACAATGAGCCTGTGCCCAACGGGCACTTCCACACCGTGCGCGTAACGCGCAAACGGCGGACGAATCGTTGCTGGGGTCAGCATTCGGCGTGGCATGGTCATCTCCCTTGTCGGCTGGCACAGGTTTGGCCGAGTGCAGGCTCTGGCTCCAACATGCCGGCACGCCGCCCCTCCCCAATTGCGGAAAAAGTGGGCGATTGGTCGCCTGAGTGCCGCTTGGACTTGCAATTCCGCCCTGAGGCTGCCCAGAAACCGAGCCGCGACACTGCGCTGTCCCGCGCTAACTCCCTAGGATCGCGCGAGACCAAAAAACGAATGCAACGGCAAAAGCCAACGAACAGGGAGCTTCCAATGAAAAAAACCCTCGCATTGGGCGTCGTGTGTGCCGCGCTCGGCACCGCTGCTGCCGCGCAAGATCTCACCGAGGTCGCCTTCGGCACGAACTGGCTGGCCCAGGCCGAGCACGGCGGGTTCTACCAGTCGGTCGCGGACGGCACCTATGCCGAGTGCGGCCTCGACGTCAGCATCGTTCCGGGAGGGCCACAGGTAAACAACCGAGCCCTAATGCTCGCGGGACGGATCGACTTTCACATGGGCGGCGATCTCTTGCAGGCTTTCAATGCCGTGAAAGAGGGGATCCCCGTCGTGTCGGTCGCCGCAATCTTCCAAAAACACCCGCAAGTGATCCTGGCCCATCCTGGCGAGGCCGACAGCTGGGATGACCTTAAGGAACTGACGCTGCTGATCGGCGACAACGGGTTCGCCAGCTACTACCAGTGGATGATCGCCGCACACGGTTTCACCGCCGATCAGCGCGAGCCCTACACCTTTAACCCCGCGCCCTTCATCGCAGACAAGCGCAAGGGCATGCAGGGGTATCTGTCATCCGAGCCCTATGCCGTGGAAAAGGAAGCTGGCTTCAAGCCCAACGTCTTTCTGATCGCCGACAACGGCTACTCGACCTATGCGACCACTATCGAGACGATGGCCGACACGATCGCCGAGAGCCCCGAAGTGGTCGAGTGCTTCGTCGATGGATCGCTGAAGGGCTGGTACAACTATCTCTACGGCGACAGCTCGGCCGCTGACGACCTGATCAAGTCCGACAATCCCGACATGACCCAGGATAAGATCGAGTTCGCCAAAGCCTCGATGCTGGAGAATGGGATCGTTGTGTCCGGCGATGCCGAAGAGCTCGGTATCGGTGCGCTCACCGACGCCAAGGTCGAGGATT
This sequence comes from Pseudomonadota bacterium, assembly GCA_039822045.1. Taxonomy (GTDB): domain Bacteria; phylum Pseudomonadota; class Alphaproteobacteria; order Rhodobacterales; family Rhodobacteraceae; genus HLUCCA09. The sequence continues at coordinate 116,839 of JBCBMY010000004.1, forward strand.
TCTACAACAAGATGGTCGACGCCAGCGTGATTGAAGAGGGCATCGATTGGAAAGCGGCCTATACGACCGAGTTCACCAACAAGAAGGTTGGGATGGACCTGTACAACTGATGGGTCTTTGATCAGGGCGCGCGCGGGGCCCCGCGTGCGCCGTCGTCGTGCCGGCGCCGCTATTGCGAATCCCGCCGCGTGCCGGCCGTCAGAAATCGAGGAGCGTGCGCGTCGATGCAGCCTCAGCCAAAGCCAGCGTTGACTCAACCTGCCGAGCGCCCGCACCTTCTGGCCATGCAGGGGGTCGACAAGGTGTTTGGCAGCGATGTCGTCGCCCTAAAGGGAATGGCGCTCGACGTGCACGAGGGCGACTTCATATCGCTTCTCGGGCCCTCGGGCTGTGGCAAGTCGACGGCATTGCGGCTGATTGCCGGCCTGATGGAGCCGACTGCTGGTCGCATCGCCTGGGACGGCGCGCGCGAGAAGGGTGACTTGGGCGTCGTCTTCCAGGAACCGACGCTCATGCCGTGGGCAACCGTCGCGCAGAACGTGTTCCTGCCGTTCCGATTGCGCGGCAAGAGCTATTCCCAAGTCAAGGACGACGTGAAGGAGGCCCTGGATCTGGTTGGTTTGGGCGGCTTTCTGAACGCGTATCCGCGCGAGCTTTCCGGCGGCATGAAGATGCGGGTGTCGATTGCGCGGGCGATGGTGACCCATCCCAAGCTCATTCTCATGGACGAGCCCTTTGCGGCGCTCGATGAGATCACGCGGTTCAAACTCAACAACGATCTTTTGCAACTGAAAGCGCGCGTCGGCTGCACCGTGATCTTCGTCACCCATTCGGTGTTCGAAAGTGTCTTTCTGTCCGACAGGATAGTCGTAATGGCCGCCCGCCCTGGCCGCGTCATTGAAGAGCTCGGGGTCGACGAGCCCTATCCGCGCACCGAGGCGTTCCGAACCTCGGCCACCTATGCGGCCCACTGCCGCGCGGCGTCGGACGCGCTGCATGCCGCGATGGGAGACGCCGCATGACTATCGCCGAACAGGGTACAATCGCTGCTGGCGGTCCGGTCCGCGTGGATGCCGAAGAGGCGCGGCGCGCCCGGCGTCGTCGGATCGAGGCCATAGCGAAGTGGACCTTGCCGGCCCTCGTGATGGTGCTTGCGATCTGGCTTTGGGGCCGGGTCGTCGTGTGGAACGAAATCCCCCACTACATTCTTCCGGGTCCCGACCTTGTCTGGCAGAGCCTCGTCACGGATTTCGGGATGCTTATGGATGCGGCCTGGCTGACCGCGCGGATCACGCTGATGGCCCTCCTTCTGGCCGTGCTTGGCGGGGCAGGCCTCGCCATCTTGTTCAACCAGTCGAAGATGCTCGAGATGAGCTTCTACCCGTATGCCGTGATCCTGCAGGTGACGCCTGTGGTGGCGATCGCACCGCTGATCTTTATTTATGTTGAGAGCAAGATCGCCGGCATGCTGATCTGCGCCTGGATTGTCGCGTTCTTCCCGGTGCTGTCTTCAACGACGCTTGGCCTGAACTCGGTCGACCACAACCTGCGCGATCTGTTTCGCATCTACGGTGCCAGCCGCTGGCAGAAATTGGTGATGCTGCAGCTTCCCTCTGCGCTTCCCTATTTCCTCGGCGGCCTGAAGATTGCCGGCGGCCTGTCGCTGATTGGGGCCGTGGTCGCAGAGTTGGTCGCGGGCACGGGCGGCATCGGGTCGGGCCTGGCATTTCGCATCCAGGAGGCCGGCTACCGGTTGAACATTGCCCGCATGTTCGCAGCGCTCTCGCTCGTCGCGGCCATGGGCGTGTTCATCTTCGCCGCCCTGTCGCTATTTGCGCATCTGCTTTTGCGCAAGTGGCACGAGAGCGCGCTGAAACGAGAGACGTGATGGCGTTTCGAACCCTGCCAGAGGGGCCACTACGGCTACGAAACTTGACGGTGCCGGCTTGCCTTCTCGGGCGTGACGGCGATCTGGTGCGTCACGATCTCTCGATCGCAAATGGAAGGTTCACCGAAAGCGGCGGGACCGAGATCGACATGGGCGGGGCGATGGTGTTTGCCGCCTTCGTCGACATGCACACCCATCTCGACAAGGGCCATATCTGGGGCAGGGCGCCCAATCCCGACGGCACCTTCACGGGCGCGCTCCGCACCGTGCGCGCCGATTGCGAGGACAAATGGTCGAGCGAAGACGTGCGCCGCCGGGCCGATTTCGCGCTCCGCTGCGCCTATGCCCACGGCACGAAGGCCATCCGCACCCACCTCGATTCGCGTCCGCCGCAGGACGATATCTCATGGCCCGTTTTCCGAGAGTTGCGCGAAGCATGGGCGGGCCGGATCGAGCTGCAGGGCGTGTGCCTTGTCGGGATCGAAGACGTCTCCCTCGATGGTCCGTTCCAACACACTGCTGATCTCGTGGCGTCGTTCGGCGGAGTGCTCGGGATGGTGAGCTATCCTGTGCCAAACGTCGCGGAGACTGTGCGGGACTTCCTGTCCATGGCCGCCGCGCGTGGCCTCGCGGCCGATTTCCATGTCGACGAGACGATGGATCCGGGAACCGAGACGCTGCGAGTGATTGCGGAAGTGGTGATCGAAACCGGCTTCAATGCCCCGGTCGTCGTGGGCCATTGCTGCTCACTGTCGAGTCAGGAGGAGACCCGCGCATTGGATACGCTCGATCTGGTCGCGAAGGCCGGGCTCCATGTCGTGTCGCTCCCCATGTGCAATCTTTATCTGCAAGACAGGCAGGCAGGCCGGACGCCGCGGGGACGTGGCATAACGCTCGTCCACGAAATGGCGGCGCGCGGCATCTCGGTGTCGTTTGCCTCAGACAACACGCGTGACCCGTTCTACGCCTATGGCGATCTCGACATGATTGAGGTCATGCGCGAGGCGACCCGGATCGGCCATCTCGATCATTCGCGAAACGACTGGCCCTTGGCCTTTTCCACCGTGCCGGCTGCAGCTTGCGGGTTCGCGCAACCTTCGCTCGCTCCTGGCGCGCCCGCCGATCTGGTGATCTGCCGAGGCCGCGAGTGGACTGAGCTCTTCTCACGGCCGCAGGCTGACCGCATCGTCATCCGCGCTGGCCGCCAGATTGAGGCGACGCTGCCTGACTATGCCGAACTTGATGATCTCATGACCAAGACGCCGCTGCCGGAGCCTGCCCAATGAGTGCCAATATCGCCGCCGCCAAGGCCGCCCTCGCGCATATGGACATCGACGAGAACCCGACTTCGGTGAGGTCCAAGAGCCGGGATTTCTTTTGGTATTCTCCGGTTTTAAAAGACCGGCTCGACCACATCGTGGGTGATTTCGCCGTAGCTCCGGCCGATGAAGCGGAACTGATCGAGGTCCTGAAAGTGTGCTACGCCCACGACGTGCCGGTGACGACCCGGGGCGCGGGCACAGGAAATTATGGTCAGGCGATGCCCCTGGCCGGCGGTTGCATCCTGCACCTTAAGCATCTCAATCGCGTCAAGGAGGTTGCCCCGGGGCGCGTCGTCACGGAGCCAGGCGTGCTTCTCAAGGATCTCGATGCTCACTGCATCGCGCATTCTGGGCAGGAGTTGCGAATGTTCTCGTCGACCTGGGCGACGGCGACCATTGGCGGCTTCATTGCGGGCGGCTCGGGCGGCGTGGGGAGCTGCACCTGGGGGTCGCTCCGCGATTTGGGCAATATCATCCGGCTGCGCGTCGTGACGATGGAAGCTGAGCCGCGAATACTTGAGTTCCATGGTGAAGACCTCGCCCGCGTCTCGCACGCGTATGGCACCAACGGAATCATCACCGAAGTCGAGATGCCGCTTGCCCCCGCCTATGACTGGATCGGAATCTTCGTCGCTTTCGACGATTTCCGCGCCTCCTGCAAGTTTGCAATGGCCGCCGGCGCCGAACCGGGCGTCCTGATCAAACTGTCGACCGTCTTCGAAGCGCCGGTCGCCCACGACTATTTCCAGCGGATCAAGCCGCATGTGGACCAAGGGACCCATCTCGTTGCGCTGATGGTGGCACCCAATGCAATGGATGGCTTTTCGGCCCTTCTGGCACAGCATGGGGGCGGGCGGATGATCTACCGCTCGGATGACGAAAGCGATTGGACCCGATCGCCCGGGCCGGTGTTCGAGTATGGCTGGAACCACACGACGCTTCGCGCGCTCAAGGTCGATCCCTCGATCACTTACCTTCAGGTCCGCTATGGCGGCCCCGATCCGATCGCCAAGGTCGAGGAACTGCGGGCCGAGTATTCGCCCGAATGCCTTCAGCATCTTGAGGTCATCCTCGATGGCGCCGGGCTCGTCTTCGGCGGTCTGACGCTCGTCAAGTTCTCGACCGAGGAACGCCTCGACGAGATTGTGCGCCGCCACGAAGAACTCGGCGCAATGATCTTCAACCCTCACCGCTATACGCTCGAGGAAGGCGGTCGCCAGACTGTCGATGACCGCCAGCTCGCGTTCAAGCGCGAGGCCGACCCGAAGGGCCTATTGAACCCCGGCAAGATGATCGCATGGGACGACCCGCATTGGAGCTACGAGGGGATGTATTCCTATCCCAAGATCCAGGCGGCCGAATGAGCGTCGGGCTGGGGAGGGGGGCTGTCTGCCCCCCGCCCGTCAGGCACCCCCGAGAGTACTTTGGTCAAGATGTTGGAGCAAAGCCGCCCCAACTCCGAGGGGGGAGGCGCGTGGCGCAGCCCGAGGGGGCTGGGGCACGGTGGGCCCGGGCAAGGAAAACCTCGCACCAATCCATCACCTTGAGCGGTCATCGGCTCTCCAGCCTGCACCGCGGCCCCATTCATCAGGCCTTAACGCTAACGCGCCCTTGCCTTGCCCCAACCAGCTTGATGGAGATACTCCCGCCGGAGGCTCCTTTCCGACGGGCGCGCCGAACCTTAGGGAATTTGGGTGCATGACGCGCGCGCTCGTTCTTTTTGCCCACCCCTGTCCGGAAAGCTTCTCCGCATCCCTCCATCGGCGGGTTGTCGACGCCTTGACGGGGCGGGGGTGGGACGTCGACGATTGTGATCTTAACGCCGAGGGCTTCGGCCCGGTTCTGACCGAGGCCGAGCGCAGGGGCTACCACGACGTCGGACCAAACTCTGAGCCCGTGGCTGAGCATGTCGCGCGCCTTCGAGCGGCGGAGGCGCTTATCATGGTCTTCCCGGTGTGGAACTTCGGGTATCCGGCGATCTTGAAGGGATATTTCGACCGCGTCTTTTTACCGGGCGTCTCTTTCCGGCTCGAGGACGGAAAGGTACGGCCCAATCTCACCCATATCCGGCGCCTTGCCGCGGTAACCACCTACGGCGGCACGCGTCTGCGCGCCCGTCTGGTGGGCGACCCCCCGCGGCGCTGCGTCACGCGGGCCGTCTGGCATGTGTGCCGGCCCAGAAAGATGCGGTATCTCGCTCTCTATGACATGAACCGCGCCACCCATGCACGCCGCGCGGCGTTTCTCGATAGGGTCGGACGCGAGATGGAGGTGTTTTGAGATGCGCGCACTCGTTGTTTATTGCCATCCCAGCCCGTCGAGCTTTACCGCGGCGGTGCGCGACGTGGCCATCGCACGCCTTGAGGCTTCGGGCGCGGAAATCCGGCTCATCGACATCTACGGGCGCGGATTTCAGCCGATCCTGTCGCGAGAGGAGTGGGACGGCTACTTGGAGTGTCCGGCGAACCTTGCTCCGGTGCGGCAAGACGTTGAGGATCTTCGCTGGTGCGACACACTGGTCTTCATCTACCCGACCTGGTGGTACGGATTGCCGGCGGCGCTCAAGGGCTGGCTCGACCGCGTGTTGCTGCCCGATGTAGCGTTCCACATGCCGACAGAACCCAACGGCAACATCCGCCGCGGGCTCACGCAAATTAGGCGCTTGGGCGTGTTCACCACATGTGGGGCGACGTGGTGGCTGACGCGTCTGGTCGGTGCACCCGGCAAGCGCACGCTTCTGCGCGGCGTCGGATTCATGTGCGCCAAGCCATTGCGCACGGCGTTCGCCGCGCATTACGCCATGGACAGCTCCACGCCCGAAAGCCGCGCGGCGCACCTCGCGCGCGTTGCACGCCAGGTTAACCGTCTGACGGGCCGTCGCCGGCCGGAAATGTCCGCCCTATCCGAGCGTACTGCATGAGCAGCCAGGAAACCCGCAGCCTACCAGGCGCGAGCCCGAAAGAAGCAGAGCGGATTCCGGTGCTCGACTGGCGCCGCTATGCAGGCGGCACCGACATGGAAGGCTTCGTGGCCGATCTGTCGGCCGCTTGTCGGAGTACGGGCTTTTTCCTTCTCAAACATCACGGGATCGATCACGCGCTGATCGCCGATGTGTTTGCAAGTGCCGACCAGTTCTTCGCCTTGTCCGACGAAGCAAAAGGAAAGGTGTCGATCAACTCCAACCCGCACAATCGCGGATGGGCTGCGATGGGCACGGAGCGGCTCGACGAGGCGAGCGGCCAAATCGACCGAAAGGAGGCCTTTAACATAGGCTTGGACCTTGCTCCGAACGACCCACGCGTTTTGCGGGGCGATCCGTTCCGAGGGGCAAACCTATGGCCGCCGGTACCGGGCTTCAGGGACGTTTCGATGCGCTACTTCGAAGCCGCATTGAACCTCGGTGTCTGCCTGCATCGGGCTCTAGCGTCGGATCTTGGGCTCGCCGAGGACTACTTCGAGGACAAATTCTCCGAGCCGATGGCAACGCTTCGCCTGCTGAATTATCCACCCGGCCGCGGAGAGGCCGGCGAGATCGGGGCCGGTGCCCATACTGACTACGGCTCGATCACCCTCCTCATGACGGATGGCGAGGCCGGCTTGCAGGTTCGGCCCCGCGATGGCGACTGGATCGATGTTCCACAGGTCGACGACACGTACGTAGTGAATATTGGCGACTGCCTGATGCGGTGGTCGAATGATACCTACGTTTCGACCCCGCACCGAGTGTTGCCGCCCGCACGTCGGCGCCGCTCCGTGGCGTTCTTTCTCGATCCCAACCCAGACGCGGTGATTGCCGCACTGCCGGGCACCGGAGAACCGCGCTACCCGCCGGTGACCGGCGCCGAGTATCTGCGGTCGCGCCTCGAGGCGACCTATGCCTGAGCGCCGGCTCGACTGGGGCGCATTTCGGCGGACGGAGTTTCAAGAGATCGATCCGATGCGCGTCATCGCCGTCCTCCCCACGGCAGCTATCGAGCAGCACGGGCCGCACCTTTCTGTCGGCACCGATACGATGATCGCGGAAGGTATGCTGGCGGAGCTGCGTCGCTCCTGTCCGGACGCCCTCGACATCCGAATCCTACCCGTTCAGGCCGTTGGCAAGTCGAACGAGCACCTGGACGCGCCCGGGACTTTGACGCTGACAGCGGAAACGGCACTGCGAGCTTGGGTGGAGATTGGCCTTTCGGTGGCGCGTGCGGGCGTGCGAAAGATCGTGATCGTCAACAGCCACGGCGGAAATCTCGACCTCATCTCGATCCTGTCGCGCGAGCTGCGGGTCCGTGGCGGCATGTTCGCGGTGAAGTGCCAGTGGGGCAACTTTGGCTATCCGGAAGGCCTCTACACTGATCACGAGCGCCAGTTCGGCATCCATGGCGGCGATGTCGAGACCTCCCTCATGCTGCATTTTCGGCCGGAGACGGTGGACATGACGAGGGCAGAAGACTTCCGCTCCGCGGCTGAGGGTGCCACGATCCCCCCGGTTGGCCCAATTTCGCACGGTTGGATGGCGCGGGACCTAAACGAGGCGGGCACCGTTGGCGACGCATCGCGCGCGACCGCCGAGAAGGGGGCCCAGACGTGCGCTCATCAAGTCGCTGGCTTTGTTGAGCTCTTGCGTTCGGTGGCACGCGAGCCGCTCGATCGCTTCGCCCCCGTTCGCCCCGAGGTCTAGTCAGCGGGCAGGGCGGGCAGCCCGTTGCAAAAGTCAGTTGGCGGCGCGCTCGGCGAGGTCCGCAACCTTGGGACCCAGATCCTCGATGATCAGTGCGACCCCCTCCGCGCTGGGATGGATTCCATCGCGCTGCATGAGGGTCTGCAATGCCGCACCGCCTTCGGCGGCCTCCGCGAGTGCGGCAAGAAAATTTGGAGCCAACAAGGTGCCGAATTCCGAGGCTAGGTCCGGATAGATGCCCTCGAAGGTTTGCTTGTAGTCGGGCCCATAGTTGCCCGGCGCCGTTATGCCTACGAGCAGCACCTCGACATCTTGCGCTGCACTCACCTCAAGGATGCCGCGGAGGTTGGCGCGAGAGGTAGACGGGTCGAGCCCCCGCAACACGTCATTGCCACCGAGTGCAACGATCATTGCGTCGACCTCGTCCGTCAGCGTCCAACTCACGCGCGACAGCCCACCCGCCGTGGTGTCTCCCGAGACGCCCGCATTGATCAGTCTTACCTCAGCGCCTTGTTCATCGAGCCAGGCCTGTAGCTGCGGGACGAACCCTTCGTCGGCCGGAAGGCCATAGCCTTGGGTCAGGCTATCGCCGAGGGCGACAATCACTACCTCTTCGGCAGCGGACCCGCTCGCAACGGCACCCGCCAGCGCTGCACCAAGAGCAATCGCGGCAATCGCCTTGCGACCGGCGCGCACCGGCCCATATCGCGTCAGGAGCAGCCACAACGCCGAGAGAGCCATGTCCGAGCCTGTCCTGACCCTGCGTGACGCGCGCCTGACATTGATGGGCAATGCCGGCCCAGTGGAGATCCTCAAGGGGATCGACGCCGAGGTAATGTCTGGGGAAACGGTAGGCCTCGTGGGCCCAAGCGGGTCTGGCAAGTCGTCGCTCCTCATGCTCATGGGCGGGCTCGAACGTGCGACCTCGGGCACAGTCGAGGCCCTTGCACAGGACCTGACGGCGATGAACGAGGACGCGCTGGCGCGCTTTCGCAGGGCGCATATGGGCGTGGTCTTCCAGTCTTTCCACCTGATCCCCACGATGACGGCGCTCGAGAACGTGGCGACGCCGCTTGAGCTTGCCGGTCATGCCGACGCGTTTGAGAGAGCCGAGGCCGAGCTCGACGCGGTCGGGCTCGGCCAAAGGTCGGGCCACTACCCGGCCCAGATGTCGGGAGGTGAGCAGCAGCGCGTGGCGCTAGCGCGTGCCGCCGCACCCCGTCCTCACATCCTGTTGGCTGACGAGCCCACTGGCAATCTCGACGGGGCCAACGGACAGGCAATCATGGACCTGCTTTTCGGACTGAGAGACCGTCATGGCGCAACGCTGGTTCTGGTGACCCATGCGCCCAACCTTGCGGCGCGATGCGATCGGGTTTTGCGTCTGGCCGATGGCCGGCTTGTGCGGGACGAACCGGCGCACAAGGCGGCCGAATGAGCCCCGCACTCCGCATCGCCCGGCGTGAGCTTCGCGGAGGCTTGCGCGGCTTTTGGGTTTTCCTCGCCTGTCTCGCCCTCGGTGTTGCCGCCATCGCCGCGGTGGGGTCGGTGCGCGTGGCCATCGAACGCGGGATCGAACGGGAGGGCGCCGTGCTGCTTGGCGGCGATGCAGAACTCTCGTTCACCTACCGCTACGCCTCGGAAGAAGAGCGCGCCTGGATGGTTGGTGTGGCCGACACCGTGGCCGAGGTCGTGGACTTCCGGTCCATGGTGGTGCTGGAGCGGGACGGCGAGGCCGATCGCGCGCTGACGCAGGTTAAGGCGGTCGATAGCGCCTACCCGATCTATGGCACCGTCGGCCTTGAGCCCGACATCCCGCTCGATACGGCACTTGCAATCGACGGCAACGTCCCGGGCGCCGTTGTGGCGCCCGCGCTGGCCGACCGGCTGGCGCTGGAGGTCGGCGACACATTCCGCATGGGCACGCAGGACTTTCGCCTCTCGGCACTGATCGTCGAGGAGCCCGACGACGCCGGTGACGGGTTCGGGCTTGGGCCGCGGACGCTGGTTCGAACCGACGCGCTGGCCGATAGCTCGCTCATCGCGCCCGGCACGCTGTTCGAGACCAAGTACCGGCTGTCCCTGCCGGATGGGGCCAACCTTGGGGCGCTCGAGACGGAGGCGGTGAGCCTCTTCCGCGATACCGGGCTGCGATGGCGCGACAGTCGCAATGGCGCCCCCGGAGTGGCTGAGTTCGTCGACCGCCTGGGGGCGTTCTTGGTGCTCGTCGGCCTTGCAGGCCTCGCGGTCGGCGGTGTCGGTGTGTCCGCTGCTGTGCGCGCTTATCTCGACAGCAAGACCGAGGTGATCGCCACACTGAAGACACTGGGTGCCGAAGCGCGCACGATTTTCGTAGCCTACTTCGCGCAGGTCGGTGTTCTCGCCGTGATCGGCATCGCTCTTGGGCTTGCGCTCGGCGCGCTAGTGCCTTTGGCCTTCGCCCCGATCATCGAGGCCCGGCTTCCCGTGCCGGCCGCGTTCTCGGTATATCCTGCGCCGCTAGCCGAGGCCGCGCTCTATGGGGCTCTGACAGCGCTCGTCTTCACCCTTTGGCCGTTGGCGCGCACCGAAGAGGTGCGCGCGGCCACGCTGTTCCGCGACGCGACCGATGGCGGCCGCCAACTGCCCCGCCCCATCTACCTGGCGGTGACTGTGGGCCTCTTCGCCGTCCTTGTTGCGGCCGCGGCCTGGCTCTCGGGGACCGTCGAACTGACGCTCTACACTGCCGGGGGCATTGTGGGCGCGCTGATTTTGCTGACGATTGCCGCAGTGGCAGTCAGACTGGCTTGCCGACGCCTCTCCCGGGCGCGGGCCGTGCGTGGCCGCACCGCGCTGCGTCTTGCTCTCGGCGCCGTTGGCGGACCGGGGGGGGCGACCACGTCGGTGATCCTATCGCTCGGTCTTGGCCTGACGGTCCTTGCCGCGGTCGGCCAGATCGACCGCAACCTGCGGGACGCGATTGCCCGCGATCTGCCCGAGGTGGCGCCGTCCTACTTTTTCGTCGACATCCAGCCCGACCAATTTGCCGGGTTTCTCGAGCGGGTCGAAGGGGACCCAGCGGTTTCGCGCACCGACACTGCTCCTATGCTTCGCGGGATCATTACGCGGATCAATGGCGAACCGGCGCGCGAGGTTGCAGGCGACCACTGGGTGCTGGATGGCGACCGTGGCGTCACCTACTCGGAGACGCCAAATGAACGGACGGTCGTTACCGAGGGCGCGTGGTGGCCAGCGGACTATGCCGGCGCACCGCAAGTTAGCTTCGCGGCGGAAGAGGCGGCCGAAATGCGTCTGACGCTCGGGGACGAACTCACGGTGAATATCCTTGGGCGTGACATCTCGGCCGAGGTCACGAGCTTCCGCGAAGTCGACTTCTCGACTGCCGGGATCGGGTTCATCCTCACGATGAACCCGTCCGCGCTCTCTGGAGCGCCCCACACCTTTATTGCCACAGTCTATGCGGAGGCATCCGCCGAGGCCCAGATCCTGCGCGACGTGGCAGAAGCCTATCCCAACGTCACCGCCATCCGCGTTCGCGAGGCAATCGACCGGGTGTCGGAGGTCCTTGCAGGCGTCGCCGCGGCGATCACCTACGGTGCCGCCGCAACGCTTGTAACCGGCATCGTGGTCCTCATCGGGGCGGCGGCGGCCGGCGAACGCACCCGCGTCTACGAAGCCGCGATACTCAAAACCGTGGGCGCGGTGCGCGGCCAGGTCCTGTCATATCTCGCGATCCGCTCGGCCTTGATCGGCGGGGCTGCCGGCCTTGTGGCAATCATCGCCGGCGGCCTCGGCGGCTGGGGCGTCACGACCTTCATCATGGAGACGGATTTCGCCTTCGAACCAGTCTCAGCTCTGTCGATTGTCGTGGGCGGCGTGCTAGCCACCCTTCTGGCCGGCCTTGCTTTTGCGTGGCGTCCCCTTGCGGCCCGGCCCGCGCGGGTCTTGCGTGCGCGGGAGTAAACTGTCTCCGCCGCGCTGCAAAGTGTGCGCGGCAGCAATCACGCAAATGATATGCTCGGACTGCCGGGAGCCAGCGCGCCGATGCATGCCGCATCGTTATACCCGGCCGCATGGAGAGACGCGATGAGCCGGGGAGCAACCTCTGCGGGCACAGCGGCCAAGAGGCCTCCCGCCGTCTGTGGGTCGCAGAGCAGCGTGGCGACAGGGTTGCCCTCGACCTCCGGCATGCGGTCTGCAAGCGCTGCGCGGTTGTCGTCCCACAAGGTCGACCGAACGCCCCTGGCGGCCAGCGCCTCGGCGCCGGCGTAGAGGGGCACCTTCGACAGATCGATCGTCGCGGCCAATCCCGACGCTTCGGCCATCGATATCGTGTGTCCCGCCAACCCAAAGCCAGTAACATCGGTCATCGCCCGGGCCGATCCGGCTAGGATCCGGGCCGCCTTGCCCTGCGATCTGGCCATCTGGTCCAGTGCGGCGGCGAGGTCGGGCCCGCGCGCCGCAAGCCGCATTTCTGCGGCCAGAAGCGTGCCCGACCCGATCCGCCGCGTCAGAACAAGAGCGTCGCCCGCGCGCGCCCCTTCAAGACGCAGCGGAGGCCGGTCTGTGAGCCCAGTCAGGGTAAACCCAATCGTCAGCTCCGAGCCAAACGAAGTATGCCCGCCCACAAGCTCGGCCCCTTCCTCACGCAGGACCGCCGCCGCCGGCTCCAGAATTTCGGTCAGCGTCGCCTCGGCCATGTCCGCGGTCATGTGCGGCAGGATGATCGACGCGGTCGCCGCCTGGGGCGCGGCTCCCATGGCCCAGATATCTCCCATCGCATGAACGGCCGCGATGCGGGCGAGCAGCACCGGGTCTTCGGTGAAGGCGCGCAAGTGGTCTGTCGTCATGGCCTGCCAGCCGCGTTCCGTCACAAGGACGGCGGCATCGTCGCCAGGGTTCGAGGCAACATCGCTGCGTTCGGCTTCGGGTAGACGGGCGAGTGCCGCCGTCAGGGCGCCCGAGCCCACTTTCGCACCGCACCCGGCGCAGGGCGGGTGGGCGCCTTGCGCCACGCTTACACCCTTTGCCCGCCGTGCAGGCAGGGCGGGCTGGGGCATTGGCGACAGATTGCCCAGCCGGTTCATGAAGCGACGGTCAATCCGGTCCTTCCACCGCCAAAGCCAGGCGCCCGAGAGGGTCAGGCCCGACCGGTCGCCGACTGCTTCCTGCGCGCCCAGCGAAATCAGTTTGAGAAAGTCTCGTTGCGGCCGAAACGGCCGGCGACGCCCGCCGGCGAGCACCGCCTCTAGGTTCTGGGCGAGGATCGGTGCCGCGCGTACCGCGAACACACCTGCCTTTGGTCGGGGCGCGAACGCCAAGTGCGCGCAATCGCCTACGGCGAAGACGTCGGGGTCGGTTACCGATCGCAAAAACCGGTCGACAGCCAGAAAGCCCCGCTCGTGCGCCAGCCCGAGGGCCGCCAGCCAGGCATGCGGGCGCGCACCGGCCGCGCCCACCACGAACGCGGCTGAGATCGATCGACCCGAAGCCGTCTCAACCGTCGTGGGCGTGACGCGCGCGGCCGGATCGCTTTCGATCAATCCGATATCCGTCCGGCGCAGACGTTCGAACAGCAGGGTCCGTGTGCTTCCAGCGATCCCGGACAGCGCGGCTCCGGCGTCGACGAGCGTCACCGTTGGCAGCGCACCCAGGGTCTCCAGTCGGTGATGCATGGCCAAAGCAAGTTCGACACCCGCAACCCCCGCTCCGATCACTGCCACTTGCGGCGCGGCACGCCCGGCCGCGACCTCGTCGCAGAATGCCGACCATCGCGATGCATAGCGTGCCAGGGGTTTCGCGGCGACCCCGTGCTCGACAAACCCCGGCAGCGCGGGCATGTCCGATGTGATGCCGACGTCAATCGAGGCGACGTCATAGCGGATCGGAGGACGTCCTTCGACCAGTACGCGCCGCTCTGCTCGGTCGAGCCCGGATGCACGTCCCAAGACGAGCCTTGCGCCCGCAAATCGCGCCAGCCGCACTAGGTCGATCTCCAGCGTATCCCTGGGATAGTGCCCTGCGATGTGCCCCGGCAGCATCCCGGTATAGGGAGCGGTCGGATCGGGGTTGATCAGCGTCAGCCGGGCACCGGGGAGGGGCCGCATGCCCCAACGCCGCAGGACCAATGCATGGGTGTGGCCCCCCCCAACGAGAACCAGATCGCGCGTCAGGGGAAGTGGGCTGTGCATCTGGTTGGGCTCCGCTAAATCGTGGGTCGGATTGAGCAGAGGCGGCGTAGAAGGGCAAGGCATGGCCACTGGACAGATCGCAGCAGGGCGTCCGCTGCAGCGGCAGTTCGTTGTCCGCCTCATGGTGGCGTGCGCGGCTGTGGTGGCGATAGTGGTGGCGCTGGCGATGCTCTGGCGCGAAGGCGCCGGCGTAGAGCGCACCTCCTTCGAAGTCGGGACGACCCCAGCAACCCTCTACGCGCAGCCAGGCACCGAGGGCGCCCCTCTCGTCGTCATCGCCCATGGGTTTGCAGGCTCGCGCCAGTTCATGGAGGGCTTTGCGTTTACGTTAGCCCGGGCCGGCTATGCAGCGTTGTCGTTCGACTTTCAGGGCCATGGCCGGAACCCAACGCCCATGTCGGGCGACGTCGGAGTTGTCGATGGCACGACACGGCTCCTGATGGCCGAAGCGCAGCGCGTGATCGACGCGGGCCTAGCACGGCCCGAAGCCGGGGGAGGGCTTGCTCTGCTTGGCCACTCCATGGCGACGGACGTTCTGGTGCGTGCGGCGCTCGAGCGAGACGATGTCGACGCGATCGTCGCCGTGTCGATGTACTCCGAGGCGGTAACCGCTGAGCGGCCTGAACGGCTTTTGATGATCACGGGGCAGTGGGAGCCGCATTTGCGCGACGCAGCGCTCGACGTGATAGCTCAAGTTGCGCCGACTGCAGGCGAGAGCGAGACAGTGGTTGACGGCAACGTGGCCCGGCGCGCGGTGGTCGCGCCCCATGTCGAGCATGTGGGCGTCCTCTATTCCAAAACGACCTTGAACGAGGCCCGCGACTGGCTTGACGAAACATTCGATCGGCAAAGTACCGGCGATGTAGCCCAGCGCGGGCCCTGGGTCGCGTTTCTGCTTGCCAGCATCATGGCGCTCGCCTGGCCCGTTGCTTCTGCCCTGCCGCTGCAGGTTCGGGCCACGGCCCCAACCACACGGTTGGCGGTCGCGGGGCTTCTTGTGCCGGCAACCGCGGTGCCGCTCCTCCTGTGGCCCCTCGACCTCTCTGTACTGCCCGTCTTGGTGGCTGACTATCTGGCCCTCCACCTTGGCGTCTACGGGCTGATCCAACTCGCTGTCCTGTGGGCCCTCGGCTGCCGCTTGCCTTCGGGCCCGCTCTGGCCGGGTCTCGCGCTGGCGGTCTATGGCATCGGCGTCTTCGGGCTCGCGCTCGATCAGTTTGGCGCAAGCTTTGTTCCCCATGCCGGGCGCCTAGCGATCATTGGGGCCGTTGCGCTCGGCGCCATCCCATTCATGCTAGGCGATGCTCTGATCACCGCTGGAGGGAGCACGCACATACTGATGCGACTTGCCGCCCGCGCCACGGTGTTTGCGAGCTTTGCGTTTGCCGTCGCGCTCGACTTTGAGGGTCTGTTCTTCCTCGTCCTGATCCTGCCCGTCATCCTGTTGTTCTTTCTGATCTTCGGTACGATGGGCGGTTGGATCGGACGCCGGTCAGGGCCGCTCGCTCAAGGTCTGGGGCTCGGGCTGATCCTCGCCTGGGCGATCGGTGTGTCCTTCCCACTCTTCTCCGCCTGAGAGCCTGGGTCAGGGCGCAATCCACTCCCCCTCCCACGCTGTCTCACGGCGAAACAGCGCACGCTTATGCCGCGCAGCGCCAAGGAACAGGGCGTCGATCTCCAAGACCTCGCCTTCCACGATCATAAAGCGTGCCATGCTTGGCGTGGGATCATGGTGATCCGGCGCCATCAGGGCAGCGCCGGGCGGCGGGGTGCCGCCATAGGCGCGACGCGATGGATCCGGAACCCACGCCCACTCGGCCTCGGTGCCCGGCCGCATCGACATGTTCAAACGCAGCCGTATCTGCAGCCGCGCCCCCTCGTCCCAGATCAACAGGGTCGCTCGCGGGTCGGCCTGCAACTCCGCCACCTTGGCCGAAGCCGCATCAGTATGCACCTCGATCGTACCTGCCGCGCGACTGGCGGCTCGCAGGACGACAACGCGCGCCTCACCTCCCCCGCGAACGCCAGATGTCGCCAAAATAGGGTGCCGCGCCGGCGCGCGCCGGTCGGCCACGCCACGCCCGATCCGGGTCCAGATGTCGTTGAACAACGCCGAAAGCGTTGCGTATGGGTCGTGGTCCCGATCTGGCATCAATCCCCCTTGACGCCCCAAGGCCCCTTGCGTATCTCGCGCGGGCCTGTGGCGGAGTAGCTCAGCTGGTTAGAGCAGCGGAATCATAATCCGCGTGTCGGGGGTTCAAGTCCCTCCTCCGCTACCAACGGCCTACCAAAGGCAAGCATATGGAATGGCCTCTTGCCGGGCCAGCTTAGCCAAGGCGAACGAGGTAAGAGCGGACCGTCTCCGCGCCCTCGACGGCGTTTTCTCCAAGAAACTCGTGGCCGGCCTCGGCGCAGAAGTGCGGCACGTCGATCAGGGCGGCCGGGTCGTCCGCGAGCAGGCGCACGACGGACCCTTTCGGCAGGCCCACGCTGCGCTTGCGCAGGCGCAGGACCGGCAGGGGGCACAAGAGCCCGATCGCATCGACTTCAAGGTCTGGGATCATGCCGAGACCCTAGCTGCTGAAGGCGTGCGCGCAAGGGCATCGCGCAATCCGGCAAGCGCCGCTTTGGGCCGCGGCATGGGCCGCCATTGCAAACCCATCACCGGTCTGGCTTTCTCGTGTCAGCACACCCTTCGCATCGGAGGCTCAGTTGGCCCAGCTCGACCGTCCTGCAGACTATTTGATCGCGCCGGTGCCCGATGCCGAAGGCCTCACGCGTGCCGTTGCAGGGGTCGACGAGAACGGGCAGGAGCAAACCGTGTCGGTGGTCGAGGAACGCCCCCTCACGATCTACCTCAACCGCCAGGAGATCGTCACAGCCATGACGATCGGCGACTACCCTGGCTACCTCGCTGTCGGCTTTCTGCGCAACCAGGGCATGCTGCGCGACGATGACACCATCACCGCCATCGACCATGACGACGAGCTCGAGGTCGTCGTAGTCCGGACAGCGCGCCAAACAGACTACGAAGAGAAGTTGAAGAAGAAAACGCGGACCTCCGGCTGCGCGGTTGGGACCGTCTTCGGCGACATGATGGAGGGCCTTGAGGGGGTGAACCTGCCGGCCGTCGAGCTTCGCACGTCGGATCTCTATGCGCTGGCTCACCGCATCAACCGCACCCCGAGTCTTTACCTCGCAGCCGGTGGCATTCATGGCACCGTCCTGTGCGAGGGCGCCCAACCACTTGTTTACATGGAAGATGTCGGGCGTCACAACGCCGTCGACAAGATCGCGGGCTGGATGTTCCGGGAGGGCGTTACACCTAATGGCAAGATGCTCTACACCACCGGGCGGCTGACCTCCGAGATGGTTCTGAAGACGGCGCAGATGGGGATCCCCGCTCTGGTCAGCCGGTCGGGATTTACGGCCTGGGGGGTCGAACTGGCACGGTCCCTCGGGATGACGCTGATCGGCCGGATGCGCGGGCGCCGCTTCACCTGCCTGTCGGGCGCCGAGCGGATTGTCTATGACGCCGATCTGGCCGCCGTCGGCGACGAAGATGCGCGCCACCGGCGCAAAGGAGCAAGCCATGGGTAAGGTCCCAGGGGTCTTGCTTGCGGGCGGGCGGGCGACGCGCATGGGCGGTGGCGACAAGGGGCTGCGCACGATAGCGGGCCAGACGCTGCTTGACCGGGTCGTCGCCCGATTGGCACCGCAGGCCGAGCCTTTGGCGCTGAACGCAAACGGCCTCGCAAGTCGGTTCGATGGCCTTGGCCTGCCGGTCATCGCCGACAGCGTGGCAGATCATCCCGGTCCGCTGGCTGGAGTGCTGGCTGGTCTCGACTGGGCAGCGGAGCTTGGCGCCGAGCGCATCGTCACCGTAGCCGCCGATACACCGTTCTTTCCACTGGACCTAGTCGCACGCCTTAAGGCGGGCGCAGAGGCTGCCGGCGCGCCGGTCGCGCTTGCTGCCACTCCGGATCCCAATCGGGGGCACGTCCGACATCCGACGTTCGGCCTTTGGTCGGTTGCGCTGCGGGAAGATCTCCGCACCGCGCTGGCCGACGGTGTGCGCAAGGTTGTTATCTGGACCGACCGTCACAACGCCGTCGATGTTCTGTTCGAGAACTCCGGTCCGGACGCGGACCCGTTCTTCAATGTGAATACGCCAGAGGACCTGGTGCGCGCCGAGGCGTTGGCGTCGGAGCGGGCCGGATGAAGCTCTACGGTGTCGTGGGCTGGAAGAACTCCGGCAAAACCGGCCTTGTGGAACGGCTCGTCGCCGATATCGCAGCGCAGGGAATTCGGGTCTCCACGGTCAAGCACGCCCATGCGGGTGCCGATATCGACACTCCCGGCACGGACAGTTTTCGCCACCGCGCGGCCGGCGCGGCTGAGGTGATGCTGGTGACCCCGTCGCGCTGGGCCTTGATGTCGGAACTCAGGGGTAAGCCCGAGCCGAGCCTGGCCGAAGCGATCGCCCGCCTGGGTCCGACAGATCTGGTCATCGCCGAGGGGTGGAAGCGCGAAGGCCATCCTAAGATCGAGGCCCATCGCGCCGCCACGGGCCAGCCCCTCATCGCCGACACCGACACTTCGATCCGCGCAGTGGCAAGCGACACGCCCGACGAAGTGACTTGGGCGGGCGGCCCGATCTTCGACCTAGACGATACCGCCGCAATTGCCCGGTTCATCCTTGCCGATGTGGGGGTGCAATGAGCGCCGCGCCGCCCTTGCGCAACGATTGCTTCGCCCTGCCGCCTGGCGTCGATTGGGTCCCGGTTGAAACCGCTCTCGACCGCCTGCGCGCGGGCTTGAGCACTGTCGTCGGCCGCGAGACGGTGCCGCTCGCTCATGCCGCAGGCCGCGTGCTGGCGGACACGGCCATTGCCCGGCGCTCCAACCCGCCCGCCGCCAACTCCGCAGTCGATGGATACGGCTTCGCAGGGCCCGCCCCTGACCGCCTGACCATGCTTCCTCTGGTGGAGGGGCGGGCCGCCGCCGGCGTGCCCTTCAACGGCACCGTGCCTTCAGGACATGCAATTCGGATCCTTACAGGCGCAGTGCTGCCCCCTGGCATCGACACGGTTGTCCTCCAAGAAGACGTGGCCCTCCATGACCAGCGCGTCGTCTTTCACGGCCCGCTCAAGCAGGGGGCCAATGCCCGCCGCGCTGCTGAAGACATGGCGGCCGGGGCCACCCTTCTTCCAGCAGGCCACCGGCTCGTGCCCCCTGATCTCGGCATGCTCGCCGCCGCCGGGCTGGCGGACCTCACCGTGCACCTGCGCCTGCGCGTCGGGGTCCTTTCGAACGGCGACGAGGTTGTCCCTCCCGGTGCCGTTGCAGCCGAGGATATGCCGGTCGGCAAGATCTACGACGCAAACCGGCATATGCTTCTGGCGCAGCTCGCTGCCTGGGGCCACGAGGCCGTGGATCTCGGGCACGCCGCCGACGACCGGGCGAACCTGCGTACCCGGCTCGATGGAGCCCTTGGGCGGGTCGATGCGATCCTTTCTTCGGGTGGGGTGTCGACAGGCGACGAAGACCACGTCTCGGCGCTACTCTCGGCCGAGGGGCGCATGGATACCTGGCGTATCGCGGTGAAGCCAGGCCGGCCGCTTGCCCTTGGTCTCTGGCACGGCGTCCCCGTCTTCGGCCTCCCGGGCAACCCGGTGGCGGCCTATGTCTGCACACTCGTCTTTGCCCGGCCCGCCCTCCGCGTGCTCGCCGGGCACGGATGGGACCGACCTGCGGGCCTGCTGCTCCCAGCCGCGTTCTGCAAGCGCAAGAAGCCCGGCCGTGCCGAGTACCTGCGCGCTCGGCTCAACGCGGAGGGGCAGGTCGAGGTCTTTCCGTCCGAAGGGTCCGGTCGCGTGTCAGGGCTCTCCTGGGCTGCCGGGTTGGTCGAACTGGACGAGGGGGCGCGCGAGATCGAACCGGGCACGCCCGTCCGCTACATTCCCTACACCGACTTCGACTGAAGCTTACTCGTCGCTGACATGCACAGCGAATTGCGTCAGATCGGCGTCTTCGCCCTTGATGGCGCGGAACTGCTCACGGACCCCCGCCTCAGTCAAATCGCGAGCCACGGTGAGAAGCGTATTGGGGTCGTGGTCCTCGCAGAGCTCGACCATGTGAGCGATCTCGTCCGCCGCAGTGCCACGGGCTACCTCGACAGACGGGGCGCCGTAGACGGCAACGAAATGTTCGGCCAGTGCCAACTCCAGCCGCTCAAGTTCGCCAGGCTCGACCTGTGTGACAGCAACAAACGTCACACGACCGAAGGTCTCGAGCCCCAGCCAGCCATTGGAGAACGCCTGTCGGGCCTTTCCGGTCAGGTCACCTTCTGCCCAATTCGAAAACTCAAACCCGCCCGAGATCGCCCATTCCCCGGTCCGGGCGGGACTGAAGAAGATGTTCATGTCGCTTTCGTCGAGATGGGTCGCGCGGGCGAGCTTCATCACTGGTCCTCCAAGAGCGCCGTGAGCGGGATCACCTGTGTGCCCGCACTGGTCCGCAGAAGCATTCCGAACGACTCGTCGACGCCAAGAAACGTGCCCGCCTGGGTCGTGCCGCCAACGGCCATCCGGACATCCTCTCCGATCTCAAGCGCGAGACCTCGCCATTCGGAATGGAGCGGGCGATTTCCCTCGTCGATCATTCGAGTGATCCAGTAGAGCGTGTGCCGCACCCATGCTTCAAGCAGAGTAACGGGAGAGACATCGGCACATCCCTCTTCGAAAAGCGTCGTCGCCGTCGGATCGATGCCAGGATCAACGCCGTCCGGCGGGCTCAATGGCAGGTCGATACCGATGATGAGCCAATCGGGCTCGGCCTCGGGGTCGCCGTCGGGCGCGGCTACCCGAAAGCGCCCGCACGTCGCGCCGTTCACATGGATCCGACCATCCCATGTCAGCTGAACCGCGACCTCCGGGGGCGCGAGCGCACCGAGCGCGTTCTGGAAGCCCACTCCGCAGGCAATGAGCGCGACGATTGCGTCGCGCAGCGGATTCTCAGGCGCAAAGACGATGGCTGCCTGCAACCGCTCAGAAGTGATCCGGTGCACGACCAGCCCAGCGTCACAGCCAAGAACTGCCTGCGCGCGCGCGTGCTCCAACGGGTCTGCCGCGCCGGTCACCGCAAGGCCAGAAAAGAGCGGCGGAAAGGTCGGCCCGGCCGTCTCGTCGCGCAGGTCGGTGACGCTCATGCGTGCCCAGCCTCGATCAGGGCCCGGGCTGTCTCGCGGAAGGCTTGTGCCTGGGCCGCGTCCGGTTGTGAGACGACGATGGGCGCTCCGCCATCGGCGGCAAGGCGGATCTCGATGGCCAGCGGAATCTCGGCAAGAAGCGGCACGCCGAGCTTTTCGGCCTCGGCCGCCACGCCGCCATGGCCGAAGACATGCTCCTCGTGGCCGCAATTTGAGCAGATATGGGTCGACATGTTTTCGATCATGCCCAAGATCGGCGTGCCGAGCTTGCCGAACATGTCTATCCCTTTGCGCGCATCGAGGAGGGCAATGTCCTGCGGCGTCGACACGATGATTGCTCCCGTCAGGTCGGCCTTTTGCGCCAACGTCATCTGCACGTCGCCCGTGCCCGGCGGCAGATCGACCAGCAAAATATCGAGTGCGCCCCACTGCACCTGGCCGAGCATCTGTTGCAGCGCGCCCATCAGCATCGGGCCCCGCCACACCACGGCCTCCTCCTCCCGGGTCAGCAGCCCGATCGACATCATTGTGACGCCGTGGTTGCGCATCGGCAGGATCGTCTTGCCGTCTGGCGAGGCAGGCCGCCCCGATACGCCCAGCATACGGGGCTGCGACGGGCCATAGACGTCGGCGTCCAACAAACCTACGCGACGACCTTCGGCCGCCAGCGCCACCGCAAGGTTTGCCGCAACTGTCGATTTGCCAACGCCCCCTTTGCCCGAGGCGATGGCCACGATCCGGTCGATGCCTGGTACCTTCTGGGGGCCTTTGAGAGCGGAGCTCTTGGGCTTCAGGTCAGGCGGGGCCTGGGGTGTCGAATGCGCTGTCATCACGACGGCTACGGTTTCAGCGCCGGCCAGACCTTTGACCCTCGCCTCCGCCTCGTCCCGAACCGTCTCCATCTCGCGGGATCGCGCCGGATCGATCTCGAGCACAAAGCGCACGGCACGCCCTTCGACATTCAGGGCACGCACCATGCCGGCCGAGACGATGTCGCCGCCATTTGCAGGCAGTTCGACCGTCTTAAGCGCGGTCAACACGTCATCCCGCGTCAGGCTCACGTATCGTCACCCGCGATTGTGCCGGTAACCACATGCTCCAGATCAAGCCCGTCGATCCTCAGGACGACCTTCGCCTCATAGCTCTGGCCGGCCGTCGCGCCCTTTTCACGCATCGCGGTCTCTATGGCCTGCTGCGAGGTGACACCCACCTGCTTGAGGAACTTCCGCATGCTCATGTTGAACTCGTCGCTCATCGGTCTGCCTCCCACAATTTGCGGCTCTACATTGACGCAAGGGCGCCAGCGCCTCTAGCCTCGAAGGCTCCAAGACCCGGGAGCCAGCCATGCCCAAAGTCGCCCGCCTTCTGGTCACGCTCATTCTATTTGGCCTGTTCTATCAGACAGGCGCCGCACAAGCACAAGAGCGACGCGTTATTCTCGCCGCGCCTGCCGAACTGACCGAAAACGGGTTCCTGAAGTTCGTCCTGCCACGCTTTTCGCTGAAGAACTCGACGCGCGTGACGGTCGTTCCGCTCGACGATGCGACGGCCGAGGCTGTGCTGTCCTCCGCGCCAGATGCCGATGGCCGTGCAGTCTTCTCTGGCGGCGGCGAAACATATCGCCTCGTTGTCCTGTCGGAGACGGAGTTCACGGGGCGGCTCGCCGACTGGGTGCGCTCCGATGCCGGACAGGCCGCAATCGCGGGCTTTGAAATCGACGGGACTGCGCCGTTCGGTCCTCCGGCTGTGCGTGCAGTGGAACCCGTCGCGCTTGACCTGGAGGGAGACGCGGTGAGCGGAGAGACCCTTTCGCTCTCCCATTGCGGGCGCTGCCATGTGGTGGGCGAGAAGAACCGGCTCGACGGGATTGGCTCGTCGCCCTCTTTCGCTTTGATGCGCACGTTCGAGGATTGGCAGAACCGTTTTTCGGCCTTCTACGCGCTCAGACCGCATCCCGCCTTCACGCAGATCACCGACGTCACCCCGCCGTTCGACCCCGAGCGCCCGCCCGCGATCGCGCCCATCGAGCTGACGATCGACGAGGTTGAAAACATCGTCGCCTACGTAGCCCGCATTGTGCCCGCCGATCTCGGAGCGCCAATCCAGCATCAGTGATCGCGGCGCTTGGTCAAATAGTCGTCGGTCGTGCGCACCGCGGGGCGGTCGCCCGCGGCAAAGGGGTTGTTCTCGCTGTGAAACTGGGCCCTGACGCGGCAATCGTCGCACATCTGAATGAGCTTGGTCGCGTCGTTCCCGGTGAACATCGCGTGCTTGCCGGCAAGCTTCTCGGTGATCTTCTCGATCGTGGAGCGGGACCCGAAGAGCTTGCCGCATTCGATGCAGGCAAACGGCTCTTCCTCGTTCAGTACACGCTGCGACAAGGCCGCATCCGACAGGTCCATCCGAGGCTCCAGCGTAATCGCGTTCTCGGGGCAGACGTTGACGCACAGCCCACATTGCAGACAGGCGTCTTCCTGGAACCTCAATTGCGGCATCTCGGGGTTGTCGCCCAACGCACCAGCCGGGCAGAGCGAGGCGCAGGCCAGACACAGGGTGCAGGCTTCCGTGTCGACAAGGGTCGCGCCGTAGGGAGCGGTCGCCGGCAGGGGCAGTGGCTCGGTGGCGTCAGGGTTCAGCGCCTTGGCCGCGAGCCGGGCAACCTGGCGGCGGCTACCGAGCGCAAGGATCGGGTCGGCCGCGGGGGCAGGGCCCTCGTCACTATAGAGCGCTTCTGGCAGGGCATCGGGATCGGCAACGTCCAATAGTCGGATCGGCGCACCTCCGGCCAAGGCCTGAGCCAAAGTCACCTCGCGTTCAAGTGTGTCGCGGTCGGCCTTGGGGGCCAGCAACACATCGACGGCTGCAAAGCCAGAGGTAAGGGCTGCCAGGATCTCGGCATGGCCAAATCCCGACAGGCGCTCAAGGTCGAGCGGGACCACGTCAGCCGGCAGTCCTCGGCCGAAGCGGGCGGCAAGCTCAACCATCTCCGCCCCGAATACGCGATCTATCACCAGGAGACGCGGTGCCGCGCCACCGGCCTCCGTATAGGCTCTGGCCATGCGTGACATGCGACCGCAGAGGAATCGGAAATCCGGGTCCTCCGTCGTGAATGCGCCCGACGGGCAGAGCGCGGCACACGCGCCGCAGCCGGCGCAGATCGTCGGGTCGATCCACACGTGATCGCCCGCCGGACTGATCGCCCCGGTCGGACAGGCGTCGAGGCAGTTCGAACAGGCTGGTTGCCCTGCCCGGGAATGCGCGCACAGTTCGGGCGCCAATCGCACGTAGAGCGGCTTTTCAAACGTCCCGACCAGATCGGAGGCCGCCAGCAGCGCGTCGGCCACCGCTTGTGGTCGCCCGGGATCGGCGCGGAGATAGCCGTCACGTTTCTCCGGCGCCGGGAAGAGCGGTGCGCCCCCACGCAAGTCCAAAATAATGGAACATCGGCTGCGCGCACCGTCCTTGGGCGGGGTCAGCGTCGGGGCCCCACGCCCTCCCGGCTCCACCTCTTGCAGGGCATCGAAGCTGAGATCGAACGCGCCGAGGCTGCCGCTTGCACGGGCAAGCCGCCCCACAACAACGTCGAACCCATGCTCCAGCGGCGCCTCGTCTGCATTCTCCAAGGCCACGGTGACGGCTAGCGCCCCGGCCAACTGACGCGCCGCAGGCAGGGCGATATCGGCCGTACCAAGGATCAGGCACGATCCGTCGGAGGTGACATCAAAGCTCTGCACTGCAGGCTCGGGATGAAGCGCGTCGGCGAGAAGGGCGGCCATCTTCGGGCCGGCCTCCGCACCGTCGTCCGACCATCCCGCGCGGTCGCGAAGGTCGACACAAAGTGGTGCGTCGACGCCCAAATCCTCGGCCATTTCCTCAAAGCGCCGCCGCTCCTGGCCACATGCAATGATGGCATCGCCCTCGGCAATTGCATGCGCCGAAATGTCGGCCTGCCGCGTGCAGAGCGCTGTGTGAACGGCGGAACAGGCCACGCCCGACACCGTGCCGAGCGCGTCTCGATCCGGTGTCTGGCTGCCGAGGCAGTCACACAAAAGCAGGGTCTTTGGCATGGTCACCTCCCTGCGCGTGGCGGCCCAACAGATCGTGGGCAGGGCTGCGCGGACGCGACCCTATCCAAGAAGAGCGGGTGCGGTAAAGGCACCTGCGGCGACCTATCGCCCCGGTTTGCCCAAAAAAACGTTTGGCAGGGCGCGCCAATCCGTTTCACATTAGCTCGGCGCTGCAAAACAAAAGCACCCCAGCGCTCGGGGAGGTTACTCAGATAATGCGTCCACCGGACGTCACGCTACCCTTGGGCATCGTCATTCGAAAGACGCCTGGCGTTACGCGTTGGGCGGAATGGGCGTGGCGGGCCGTTGCCGTGCTGCCCGGCGCCGGCCCGGCAGATTGGCGCGAGCTGCGGCGCGAGGGCGATGCGGTGGAGTACCATGCCGCCACGGTGCCGCTTGAGCTTTATCGATCCGACGCCGAGGCGTATCGCGCTGGGATCTCGGCACGCACGCCCTCGGTCGGCGTGGTCATGCGGCGCGAAGGGAAGGACTTGGAGGTCGCGCTGGCAACGGCCTCACCCTATGAGACCCAGGACTATCTCGACAGCGGCGAGGAGATTGTCGAGCTTGTGCCGATGCCGGAGGGGCTCGTCGCGCTCATTCGCGATTTCGTGGAAGAGCATCACGAGGACGAGGCGTTCGTGAAGCGCCGCCGCGACAAACAGCGCGTCGACCGCAAGGAAGACGGCATCGGCGATGCGCGCGTGCGCCAGGTCGCCGACGTCTACCGGGCTCCGTCCTCGCTGAAGCGTAGAGTTCTCCAATGAGCGCCGAAGCCCCGGGTGACTTCTGGTCACGCCGCAAAGCTGCCGTCGCCGCGGAAGAGCAAGCCGCTCGCGCCGCAGAGGCCGACGCGAGGGAGCAGGCCGAGCACGAAGACCGCGAGGCGCGCCAAGAGGCGATGTCCGACGCAGAGCTTCTTGAAGAGCTCGAGTTGCCCGACCCCGACACGCTCGGCGCGGGAGATGACTTCTCGGCGTTTCTGCGGGCGGACGTTCCCGCGCGTCTTCGCACACGCGCCTTGCGCAGGCTGTG
The DNA here is from genome assembly GCA_039822045.1 of Pseudomonadota bacterium. Taxonomy (GTDB): domain Bacteria; phylum Pseudomonadota; class Alphaproteobacteria; order Rhodobacterales; family Rhodobacteraceae; genus HLUCCA09. The sequence continues at coordinate 143,224 of JBCBMY010000004.1, forward strand.
GCGCACGAACCCGGTGCTGGCGAATGTTGATGGGATGGTCGACTACGGCGGAGACTTCACGGATGCCGCCATGGTTCCTGAGGTCCTGAACACGGTCTACCGCGTTGGCAAGGGCATGGTGCGCGACCTCATTGAGGACACCGATGTGCCGGATGCCAAGGATGACCCGGTCGAGGAGCCTGCAGAGCCCGAAACAGCGGAACTATCCGACGCGGTCGAAGATCTTGATACATCTCCGGACCCGGCACTGCCCTCAGATCCCTCATCTCAGAGCGGACCCGTCGATGAACCTGAGGCGCCCGCGCCAATCGCGTTCGCCGACGACCATGACAACATGCCACCGCCCAAACCACGGCGGATGCGCTTTTCCTATGATGCCCCGGAGGACACGGCATGACGGCGGCAGAGGCCACTCCCCTCATTCCCGACGAAGACCGGCTGCGCGCCGAGCTCTACGACTTCCTCGCCGCGATCCTCTCGCGCCCGCCATCGGGGGACCTCTTGCGCAAGTGCGCCAGTCTCACCGGTGACGAGACGCCCCTCGGCGAGGCGATTACGGCCCTCTCGCGCGTGTCCAAAGCCCTGTCGCTCAAGGCCGTTGAAGGCGAATTCAACCGTCTCTTTATCGGGCTGGGACGGGGCGAGCTATTGCCCTATGCCAGCTACTACGTCACCGGCTTTCTCAATGAAAAACCGCTCGCGATCCTGCGGCAAGACATGACCCGCCGGCACATCACGCGCGCGCCAAATGTCTTCGAGCCCGAAGACAACATCGCCAGCCTCATGGAGATGATGGCCGGCATGATCCTCGGCCGGTTCGGCGGCCCCGAGCCGCTGGATCGACAGAAGGAATTCTTCAGTCGGCACATCGCGCCTTGGGCGGAGCATTTCTTCTCCGACCTGGCTGCGGCACAGAACGCCGTTTTCTATGCGCCCGTTGGAACGGCCGGGCGCGCCTTCATGGAAATCGAAGTGCAGGCCTTTCGCATGGAGGGTGGGAGGTACGACGCGTGACGATTTGCCCAGCCCACACCGTATCAATACGGGGCATGCTGGCAATGTGACCGAGCGTAAGCCAGGTAAAGGAGGAAATTAATGTCAATTCAGCCCAAGGAAGGCGAGGCCACCCGCCGCGACTTCCTGAAAGTGGCCGCCGTCGCTGCACCTGCGGCCGCCGCCGCAACCCTCACGGCGCCCGGCGCCGCGGAGGCGAGTGTGGCCGACGCGGGTGACCGCATGCAGGACACAGCGCACACCCGCGCCTATCTCGCCAGCGCCCGGTTCTGACACCCGGACCCTGACTTCGCCGCCAGTCGCGGCGGGCCAAGGTTGCGTGACGCCCGAACGCCCAGAACGATTGGCAGACCAGCAAGCCCCGATCGGGGTTAGCCAGGAGTGACACTATGCTCAGGAAAAAGACCAACGGGGTTGCGCGACGCCCCCAGCGGAGCACTTTCCTCTCCGAAGCCGCCGGGTCGACTGTTGACCGGCGCACATTTCTGCGGGGCTCGGGCCTCGCGATCGGCGGCCTTGCCGCCCTAGGTGCCACCGGCGGCACCGTCACCCGCGCCACGGCCCAGCAGGCCATCCAAGGCACGGTTGATCTGAAAAAAACCGTCTGCACGCACTGCTCGGTCGGCTGCACTGTGATCGCCGAAGTTCAGAACGGCGTGTGGATCGGGCAAGAGCCCGGCTGGGACAGCCCGTTCAACCTCGGCGCCCACTGCGCCAAGGGCGCGGCCGTCCGCGAGCACGCCCATGGCGAGCGCCGCCTGAAGTACCCCATGAAGAAAGAGAACGGCGAATGGGTCCGAATCTCGTGGGAGCAGGCGATCAACGAGATCGGCGACGGGATGATGCAGATCCGCGACGAGAGCGGACCTGACAGCGTCTACTGGCTCGGCTCCGCCAAGCACAACAACGAGCAGGCCTACCTGTTCCGCAAGTTCGCAGCCTATTGGGGGACGAACAACGTCGACCACCAGGCGCGGATCTGCCACTCTACCACCGTTGCGGGTGTTGCGAATACATGGGGCTACGGCGCCATGACCAACTCCTACAACGACATCCACAATTCCAAGGCGATCTTCATCATCGGCGGCAACCCCGCCGAGGCACACCCGGTCTCGCTCCTCCACGTCCTCAGGGCCAAGGAGCAGAACAACGCGCCGGTGATCGTGTGCGACCCGCGCTTCACGCGCACCGCCGCCCATGCCGACGAATACGTCCGCTTCCGGCCCGGCACGGACGTGGCCCTCGTCTGGGGCATCCTGTGGCACATCTTCGAGAACGGGTGGGAGGACAAGGAGTTCATCCGCACCCGCGTCTGGGGGATGGACCAGATCAAGGAAGAGGTGGCCAAGTGGAACCCCGAAGAGGTTGAGCGCGTCACCGGTACCCCCGGCTCGCAGCTCCGCCGGGTTGCCCGGACGCTCGCGAACAACCGCCCCGGCACCGTGATCTGGTGCATGGGAGGCACGCAGCACACCAACGGCAACAACAACACCCGCGCCTACTGCGTGCTCCAGCTTGCGCTGGGCAACATGGGTACCACGGGGGGCGGCACCAACATCTTCCGCGGCCACGACAACGTGCAGGGCGCGACCGACCTCGGTGTTCTGAGCCACACCCTGCCGGGCTATTACGGCCTGTCCGGCGGCGCATGGGCCCATTGGGGACGCGTCTGGGGTGAAGACAGCGCATGGCTCGCCGGCCAGTTCGACACCGTCACCGGTGCCGACGGCAAGGAGAAGTCGCTCCAGAACCTCACCGGCATACCGGTGTCGCGCTGGATCGACGGCGTGCTGGAAGATCCCGAGAACACCGATCAGCGCGACAAGGTCCGCGCCATGGTGCTCTGGGGCCACGCGCCGAACTCACAGACCCGTCTGAAGGAAATGAAGACGGCGATGGAGCAACTCGACATGCTCGTCGTCATCGACCCCTTCCCGACGGTGTCGGCGGTGTTGCATGACCGTCAGGATGGCGTCTACCTGCTCCCGGCCTCGACCCAGTTCGAGACCTACGGCTCGGTGACGGCCTCCAACCGGTCGATCCAGTGGCGCGAGCAGGTGATCGATCCGCTCTTCGAGTCGAAGACGGATCATGAGATCATCGGCCTCCTGGCGAACAAGTTCGGCTTCGCCGACCGCCTCTTCCGCAACATTGAGATGGACGACGAGAACACGCCGAACATTGAGAGCGTCACGCGGGAGTTCAACGCCGGCATGTGGACGGTGGGCTATACGGGCCAAAGCCCGGAGCGCATCAAGCTGCACATGGCCAACCAGCACACGTTTGACCGCACGACGCTGCAGGCGATCGGCGGGCCGGCTGACGGGGATTACTACGGGATGCCCTGGCCGTGCTGGGGCACTGCGGAGATGAAGCACCCCGGTACGCCGAACCTCTACGACATGTCGAAGCCCGTGTCTGAGGGTGGTCTCACCTTCCGTGCCCGGTTTGGCGTGGAACGGGACGGCGACAACCTGCTGGCTGAGGGTGTCTACTCGGTGAATTCGGACATCCAGGACGGATATCCGGAATTCACCATGCAGATGCTCATGGATCTCGGCTGGGACGGTGATCTCACCGCCGACGAGCGCGCGGCCATCGAGGCGGTTGCGGGCGACGGCGATATCGGCGCGGTGAACTGGAAGACCGACCTCTCGGGCGGTATCCAGCGTGTCGCGATCGCCCATGAGTGCGCGCCCTTCGGCAACGCCAAGGCGCGGGCCGTGGTCTGGACCTTCCCGGATCCGATCCCGCTCCACCGCGAGCCGCTCTACACCAACCGCCGGGATCTCGTGGCCGACTACCCGACGTACGAGGACCGGAAGTTCTATCGCCTGCCGACGATGTATGCATCGATCCAGAAGCAGGACTTCTCGAAGGACTATCCGATCGTCCTCACCTCCGGCCGGCTGGTCGAGTACGAGGGCGGCGGCGACGAGACCCGGTCCAACCCGTGGCTCGCCGAGCTGCAGCAGGACATGTTCGTCGAGATCAACCCGCGCGACGCCAACAACCTCGGTATCCGCGACCGGACGCAGGTCTGGGTCGAGGGCCCCGAAGGCGGCAAGGTCAAGGTGATGGCCATGATCACCCCGCGCGTGGGCGAAGGCGTCGCCTTCATGCCGTTCCACTTCGGCGGGCATTTCGAGGGAGAGGACCAGCGGAGCAAGTATCCCGCCGGCGCCGATCCTTACGTGCTCGGCGAATCCACCAACACCGCCCAGACGTACGGTTATGACTCGGTCACCCAGATGCAGGAGACCAAGGCAACGCTGTGCAAGATCTGGACCGCTTAAGGGAGGACGAGAGACATGGCAGCAAGAGCGAAGTTTCTCTGCGACGCCGAGCGCTGTATCGAGTGCAACGCCTGTGTGACGGCCTGTAAGAACGAGCACGAGGTGCCTTGGGGCATCAACCGCCGTCGGGTCGTGACGATCAACGACGGCGCGCCGGGCGAGCGGTCGATCTCGGTGGCTTGCATGCACTGCTCGGACGCGCCCTGTATGGCCGTCTGCCCGGTGGACTGCTTCTACCAGAACGAGGAAGGGGTGGTGCTCCACTCCAAGGACCTGTGCATCGGCTGCGGTTATTGCTTCTACGCGTGCCCCTTCGGCGCGCCGCAATTTCCGCAGGCGGGCAACTTCGGGTCCCGCGGCAAGATGGACAAGTGCACCTTCTGCGCCGGCGGCCCGGAAGAGACGCACTCCACCGCCGAGTTCCAGAAGTACGGCCGCAACCGGATCGCCGAGGGCAAACTCCCCATCTGCGCCGAGATGTGCGCCACAAAGGCCCTCCTCGCAGGTGACGGCGACGTCGTCTCGGGCATCTACCGCGAACGCGTGGTAGCCCGCGGCTTCGGCTCCGGCGCCTGGGGCTGGGGCACCGCATACGACCAAAAAGACGGCTGATCTCAGTCGTTAGAATTTAGGGAGGCCCCGCTTGAAACGGCGGGGCTTTTCCTTCTGAGGACGCCGACGCTAACATTGAGCATTCCCGCAAGCTTGCTATTCTCAGTGGAAGTATGGTCACGCGGGCAGACCGGCGCATGTGCTTGGACAATCGAGCATACTATTGGATTTGAGCGACCCAAGCTCAATGGCATCGAAGGCTCTTTGGAGCAGCTTTCCCTTTTTCTGGCGAACGAAGGAGTGATATGTGATTTTGGTTGTGGCAATCACAGTTCTCAGGAGGCTGTTAGATAGCTTCCGGAAATTTTTTGGTTTCCACAGTTTCTCTATATTGCGCCTTCTTTTTCATTCCATTCTGGCTCTCCCCTTGGATCGAGGTTAGGTACGGGTTCGTGATCGCGTTCGCTCTAACTTATGCGTCGCAATGGAACCTCGGTCGATTGGCAAGACTTAGAAAGGCAGGGCTTAAAGGGCCGCAAGCCTAAAGCTCATGCTAGATGCCGTTGGAAACTGCACAACGCGGTGCGGGCGCCGGCGATCTTGTCTCGGGCATCTTCCGCGAGCGCGTGGCGGCCGGCGGTTTCCGCTCGAGCGGCCAGGGTACTGCCTACGACCTGCAAAACGGCTGAGTTCGGCCAGTACAACATGGGGAGCCGTTTAGAACGGCGGGGCCTCCTTTCGTGTCTGAGTTCTAAGGTTTGGCTCGGACGGTGTACTTCCTCCTCGCTGAAGCAATTCAACCTCCTACGGTTGTCAGGCAGTTTCTCTGAGCGGGCAGTGTGCACCTGGCAAGCGCGAGAAGATCAATCGAGTGTCGCCTAGCAGAATGCGATCGCTCCTCCGGTGCGCAAGGAATTCGCACAGGCTTCTTTCATTATCAGCGCCGAGTAGCTGGCGATTGACTGGACAAGCCAAAGGGGATCGCTGGGCTCAACCTGCTCATCGCGCAAGGCCCTCTGTAGCGCTTCAGATTGCGCATATGCGCCATTCGGGATCTGCAGGAGCCCAACTAAAGTATCCAACTCACAATCCAGACGCTGAACCGACCCCAATGGCCAAATCGAAGCGGTATCCTTTCTGATCCTGTTCGGGATCAGCGGATGCGGAAAGTCCACCGGGACATAGTAGCCCTGTGCGTCGGAATGGAAGACGAGATGGCTAAAGGGCGGGGGCTTCTTGGCAGGGCGACGGCTCAAGAGTCTCCAGAGGAAGCCGGGCTGTTCTTCGCCCGAAACGGCGTCAAGCGCTGCTCCAAAGAGGTCATCACCGGTGCGAGTTTCCTCCCATCCAGTTAGGCGGCGGTCGTGTGGAATTGGCTGACCGCGCCAAGAAAGTCCCGCGACTTCTCGAAGAGCGTGCAGCCCGGTATATCCAACACCTTCTGCCGACCAAACGTCACATTGCCTCGGCTCGTTGTGTTCGTTGATATCGGCAAAATGAGCTTGAACCCTCGCGGCGCCCTCTTCGTCGTGTTCAAGTAGATCGGCCAAAATCCCGACTTCGAAGGAAAGCCCCATTAAAGACTTCTCCCTGGTTGAACTCCCTTTGACCGGTAAAGTGTGACGTCAACTCGCGTCGCGACCAAGGCTCAAACGGCCAATTGCGTGGCGACATCCTCGCGGGCACATCCCGTGAACGCGTGGCGGCCCGAGGCGCCGTCGTTTAGAGTGGGGTACCTCCGAGCATGGGAAAGTCGGCTGAACGTGTCTCGCACGACTGAGGGAGGCACCGCTAGCAAGTGCGGGTTTCATCCTCATTCAGCATCCGCGCGGGTTGCTTGACTTCGGTCTCGTGTTTCTGAGGTTTGCGTGCAGGCTATTTGCTTAACACGCGATACCCTTTGAGTCTCCGATTGCTGGCTTCCAATTAGGGAGTTCGTTGGCCCGTCTTCGTTCGGGAGAATCGATGCCCCAGTGGAGCGCGCACCTCTGCAGGAGCGATGCCTGCTAAGGGGTTCCGATCCAAACGCAGAACTCTTGGTTAAGGAGCTTCAGATGCCGCCAAGGTCGGTCGCGAGCCGTTCTTTCACATAGAGCGCGGCACAGCGAACGAGCGCTTTCCGGAGTTTCTCGTCACGCCGACGGCGGGGCGCAACGTTGAAGTTCCGCGAGCCCGCTAGGTCGCTCCTGAAGAGTGGGAACCGAGGTAGGCAAATGGCGAGGCCTGCGACTAGACCGCTCGATCCAGAGACATGGCCGAACTTCGCCCGCTTGGTTGAGCCGGCCTACAGAGCCTGGGGTGGCTGCCGATGCACTTGGTCCAACGCCAAGACAGCGCGGAAGAGCCGTCAGACGCTAAACGACTGGCCCAGTAGCTTCGTGCGAGGACCGGTCACGCCCACGCCACACTCCTCTACGAGGGCCCGGCGCGCCAGAGTTCGCGTCAGTTCGGCTCAGCAGACGAGGTGCCCCGGATACACAATCTCCGCGCCGACACAACGACCAGTCCACTGCTGCCCCATTGGCGGATCACCTGCTTCTTCTCCGGCATGAGGCATCGTGGCAGAGGTGTCGCGAGTGCCGTCGCGCGGGTCAAGGGCCTCGTCGGCGGGAAGGTTGCAGGCTGTTGCGAAGACATAGAAGGCCGCGCAGCAGCACCGGCGCTTATGCTCAATGGCCCTTTGCATACCCTTGAGGGCATGGATGTCTAACGGTCGAGAAAAGTTGGCAAGCAAACACAAGTGGTGACGCCGACCATCTAGACCTTCTCGTTGCGGGCCAGCGAGGCGTTGCCACAAGCGCATAAGCGGCAACGGGGCCATTCTATCGTTGAGGTCTCGTTGCGAGAGGCAGGTTGTCAAACAGTCCGGGCGTGGAGCCGATCTGTGCGCCCTCAATCTCCAGCATCCTGAGCTTCATCTCGACGCCCCCATCGGCGGAGAATCCGACCAGTTTGCCATCCGCGCCGATGATCCGATGGCAGGGCACGATGATCGGCACCGGATTTCGGCCGAGCGCTTGCCCGACGCGTCGCGCAAAGCTCTTGTCGCCCAGTTCCGATGCAATTGCCCCATACGTAGATGTGGCGCCCGGCGGAACGGCGCGCGCGATTGCGTAGACCTTCTCGGCAAATGAGCCGGCGCGCCCGAAGTCGCACGCTATGGTCGAGAGGTCCTCCTCTTCCCCTTCAAGCAGAGCGACCATCGACTGGATGGCATGACGAACCGCACCGGGCGGCGCGCCCTGCGTCGCGCCCGTCCGGGCGGCCAATAGGCCGATGGTGTGTTCAGGCGTCACGTCCGGAAGACGCGTTGCGACCACGGTTTCACCGCACCACGCGACACCGCACTTGCCCAGAGGCGTGTGAAAAAGACAGACATGCGCCACGATGGAGACGCTAGTAGGATTCGGAAGCCGCAGGAATAGCCGGACATCCTCAATCCCACGCGATGGGACCGCATTGTCTGCACAGCAGAATCCGCATGTGATCACGCTTGGCGGCCGACCCAATTGGCGTCGTGTCCCGCTGTCGCCCTCACGGACGCAAGGGACGAATTCGATCAGGCTATGGCGGTAAGTGTTCGTGCAGCCCAGCAATGGTGCGCTTCAGGACAAGGCAGTCGATGCATGGTGTTCCGCTTGATGGATGGGAACTGACCCGTCACGCGGTCTCGCTGATAGAGTGCGGCTGGCCGGCTCAGGCGCGCAACGCGTATTGTGTGTGGCGGTGGCGAAGCGATTTCGAGCATTGCCCACACGTTCTGGGCCGCCCCAGGCTTGGGGTTCATCCTAATCTTGCAAGAACGTCCATCATTGCCTCCGCGATCGCACGTGCTCAGGGTGGATCTGCCAAGTGCCGGGTCGCCTTGCAATTCTCCAGGCTCGGGTTGGAGGACGGGAGATCGGCTTGCATGATCCGTCCTGAGATTGCGGCTGGTCTCTGCGCCGCACGGAGTTATTATCTTTCGCAAGACCCGGCCAGACAGCAACAGCAATTCAGCGGTGGGCTTCGATGACGACGGAAACGAAAATTTCCCTTCGCGAGAATGGCCCTCTTGTCGTGTCGGCGCCACCGCTCTTGCGCGACACCGATGGCGCGGAAGTGGAGACGAAGCCCGTTATTGCGCTTTGCCGCTGTGGGCGATCGGCCAACAAGCCTTTCTGCGACGGGGCACATAGTGCCGAGCCGGCGTTCAAAAGCGCACCGGATCACACCAAGCTGCGCAATGCCGCTGTGGACTATACCGGCACGGTCGATGGTGTGGAGGTTACAATCTCCTATACCCCAGTCTTGTGCTCCCACGCCGCCGAGTGCGTGAGCCGCGCGAACGCGGTGTTTGACCCCGAGCGCAAGCCTTGGATCGTGACCGAGAACGGAACGATGTCGCAGATCCTCGACGTGATGGCGGCCTGTCCGTCGGGCGCGCTCCGCGTCAGGCTCGCAGATATGACAGCCCAGCACATGACAACCGGCGAGGCCTCGATCGAAGTCGAGAGGAACGGCCCCTACCGCGTCAAGAACGTGCCCATCGAGGCGGAGTTCAATGGCGTCGGCGCGAGCCGTGCCAAATACGTGCTCTGCCGATGCGGCCACTCCAACAACAAGCCGTTCTGTGACGGCAGCCACCGCGACGCTGGCTGGACAGACGACCAATAAGATCGCCGCACCGAGGGCGGCACCAGGGAGGATAGACGATGGCCAAGTCCAGCAGCGGCAGCGGCGTGGGGCTCTTTCTGCTTCTCGTGATCGCGGCTTTTGTCGTCACGGCGATTGTATCTCCGCGTGCGACTGACACCTCCGGGATTGATCCCGCCGTGCTCGCCGAGGCGCGGGAGGCGACGGGCGGTGCGATGACCCGCGAAGAGATCATGGCGCGCCAAGAGGGGCTAAGTGTCGACACGAGCCTCCGCAGAAGCAATATCGGAAATCCGGACCAGGCGGCGCCGATCTCGGGGCAGCTCGGAACGTTGGGCGGCGCATCCGACTCGGACATGTTCCGCGCCCTGCGCTATAGCGAGGCCAATCTGACGACGCAGGCCCGCGGCCCGGCGGCGGATGTCGTAATCCAGGATACCGGAATGGGTTGGCTCACCTTCCGTGAGGGTCCGCTGGCCCGCTGGGGCGGCTGGGGTCTGCTCGGGACGATCGGCCTTCTGCTGCTGTTCTATTTTGCCCGCGGCCGTATCACCATCGACGGCAAAAAGACTGGCGAGACAATCACCCGTTTTGCAGGCTTTGAGAGGTTCTCACACTGGTTGCTGGCAACCTCCTTTATCTTACTTGGGATCACCGGTCTCATCGTGTTTTTCGGGCGGCAACTCATCCCACTGATTGGCCATGACGCGTTCGCCACCATCGCGCTCTATTCCAAATGGGTGCACAACAACGTGGCATGGGCCTTCATGGTGTCGCTTGTCTTCGTCTTCGTCGTTTGGGTCTGGCACAATATTCCCAACATGACGGACGTGCGATGGATGGCCCAGGGCGGTGGCCTTTTCGTGAAGGGCGTGCATCCGCCGGCCAAGAAATTCAATGCGGGGCAGAAGCTCATCTTCTGGTCGGTGATTTTGCTTGGTGGCTCGATCTCGCTGTCGGGTCTGTCGATGCTCTTCCCGTTCGAGTTGCCGATGTTTGGCAAAACGTTCAATGTTCTCAATCAAACCGGTATCCCGCAGGTTCTCGGGCTGGGCGTCTTGCCGACGGATCTGCTGCCGCATCACGAGATGCAACTCGCCACTGCCTGGCATGCCATAGTCAGCTTCGCACTCATGGCCATCATTATCGCCCACATCTACATCGGCTCGGTTGGCATGGAGGGCGCGTTCGACGCGATGGGCTCGGGCGAGGTGGAAAAGCAGTGGGCCCGCGAGCACCATTCCATCTGGTATGAGGATGTGACGGGCGAGAAGGTCGCGCATCATGACGCCGATCATGGCCGCGCGCGGCCGCAAGGGACGCCTGCGGAATAAGCCCGTGGGCATGGTTCGCGGCGTCAGCATCGCATTGGTCCTCGCTTTGGGCTTGGGCCAAGCCATGGCGGGGGACTTCTTTACGCTCAAGGGCCACGGCGGTCCGGTCAAGGGGATCGCCGCGGCGGCAGACGGGCGCATCCTCACGGCCAGCTTCGACAACTCCGTCGGCCTCTGGCGAGATGGTGTGCCACTCTGGCTTGAGGGGCACAGCGCCGCCGTGAACGAGGTCCTGTTTCTGCCCGACGGGCGCATTCTGTCGGGTGGCGACGATTTTGAGTTGCGAGTGTGGGACCCGGACACAGGCGCGACCCGCGCAATGAACGGACACGCCGGCAAGATCATGGGATTGGCCGTGTCGCCCGATGGCCGTCGCGCGGCCTCTGCAAGTTGGGACGGTCAGATCGGGCTGTGGGACCTTTCTGCCCATGACGGGTCCGCAGAAGTGCGCCCGGTCTTTCTCAACGGGCACACGTCTGGCGTAAATGCCGTCGCATTCTCCAACGACGGTGCCGTGCTCTACTCCGGCTCCACCGACGGCTCTTTGAGGGTCTGGGACGTTGCGACCGGTGCCCAGATCCGGCAACTCGTCCACAATGGCTTCGGGATCAACCGCCTTGTCCTGAATGAGGCCGACGGCTGGATTGCTTACGGCGCCATCGATGGCGTGACGCGAGTGATAGACGTGGCCACGAGCGCGCAAGTGCGCGATCTCACGCTCGAACGGCGCCCAATTCTGGCCTTGGCCGCCAGCCCCGACTTCGGCCTTCTCGCGATCGGCGACGGCGAAGGGTACATCTCCATCGTCGAAACCGAGACCTGGGGCTTCGTTGCCGACTTCCGTGCCACATTGCGCGGTCCGGTCTGGGCGCTCGCCTTTTCGCCTGACGGCACAAATGTCCATGCCGGCGGCCTCGATACTGCGATGTATTCTTGGCCCGTGACCGGGTTGCGCAACGGCGAGCGAATGGTGGCAGAGGTTCCGAGCTATCTTGTGCCCGCCAGCGCGGTGTCGAACGGTGAACGGCAGTACAACCGAAAATGCTCGATTTGCCATGCGCTGGGGCCCGACGGGCAGCGCCGCGCGGGGCCAACGCTCCACGGCATCTTTGGCCGCAAGGCAGGCACTCTGGCGCGCTACACTTACTCCGAGACGCTCCGCCGGTCTTCCGTTGTATGGGGTGACGACACCATAGATGCGCTGTTCGACCAGGGTCCCGACGCCTTTATCACCGGCTCAAAAATGCCCGAGCAGCGCATCACCGATCCGCAAGACAGGGCCGACTTGATTGCGTTCCTGCGGACGGCGACACTCGAGCCCGACAACAGAGAGGAGTAACATGCGCGCTTTCATCCTGGCCTGCGTCGCCCTGGTGGCAATCTCATGGGGTGCGAATTTCGGGCTCAACGAACTGGGCTTCTCGGCCGAGGAGCAGGGCAGCAGCCCGTCCGTGCGGCTTGACTGAGGCGCCGGCTTCGCTGGCGCGGCGTCAGGTTCTGGCTGGGGCCGCAGGGCTGGCCGCCGTGGCGGTGATGCCAAAGCGCGTGCGGGCGTCGTCGGATGGCCCGGTGAAACGGCTTGTTGCGGCGCCGGGCGAAGCCCCGCTTGTTGTGCCTGAGGGGCCACCGACCCCGGCCTGGCTCTACAACGGTCGTGTGCCCGGTCCCGTTTTGCGGGCACGCCAGGGCGACACGCTGACCGTGGAAGTCGAGAACCGGTTGGACGAACCCACGACCGTGCACTGGCATGGCCTGCGCGTGCCGGTCGAAATGGACGGCGTCCCGGTGCTCAGCCAGCCGCCGATCGCACCTGGCGGACGGTTCACTTATCGCCTTTCTCTGAAGGATGCGGGCACGTTCTGGTATCACCCCCACATCCGCAGCAGCGCCCAGGTGGGTCAGGGTCTCCACGGCGTCCTGATTGTCGAGGAGCCGCCCGAGATCGCGGCGCGCCTGGGGGCCGACCGCGAGATCATCTGGGTGCTGGACGACTGGCGCCTCGACTCTGATGCCCGGATTGCGCCCTTTGGCAACCGGCACGATGCGACCCACGGCGGCCGCATGGGAAACGTGCTGACGATCAATGGCAGCCACCACACGCGAGAGATGGTGCGCGCGGGTGAGCGTGTCCGACTTCGCCTGTGCAATGTCGCCAATGCCCGCAGCTTCTACCTCGGCTTCTTCGATCTCGATCCCTGGATTGTCGCACTCGACGGACACCCGATCGCGCCGCGCCGGATGGCGGGCGGTGGGCTCTGGCTCGGCGCCGGGCAAAGGGCCGACCTTGTCCTCGATGTCGACCTCGCTCCGGGGGCTACGGCACGGGTGATCGACGGCGCGGGCGGGCCGGATCAGGCCTTCGAAGTGATGACACTTGTTGCGTCCGACGAGGCGGCGCTCCGCGAGATGCCTTTGTCGCCGCCTGAAGCCTTGCCCCCCAATCCCGTCGCCGAACCCGATCTTGCAAGCGCAGACATGCATGACCTCGTCTTCGAGGGGGGCGCCATGGGAGGCATGACCGGGGCCGAGATGGACGGCCAGATGTTGGACATGCGCGCGCTTGCTGAAGCCGGCCGGTTCTGGGCCATCAATGGCACGGTCCCGACCGATCTCTACGGGGCCGCTCCGCTCCTGCGCCTCACCCGCGGCCGGACACATGTCCTCAGACTGGAGAACCGTACCGCATGGTTTCACCCCATTCATCTGCATGGCCACAGCTTTCGCGTGCTTGAGCAAGGCGGCGATCCGGTTGCCGATCCGCCGATGCGCGACACGGTCCTGCTGGCGCCCCGGGAGGAGGCGCAGATTGCGTTCGTCGCCGATAACCCGGGGCGCTGGATGTTGCACTGCCACGTGCTCTCGCATCAGGCTTCGGGCATGATTGGGGTGGTGGAGGTCGTCTGACGCCGCTCAGCGGCGGAGCAGGCAGTGCAGGTTCGGCCGCAACGAAGGGGCGGTTCGGGCCGCAGGGAGGAGGAGCCCATTGAGCGATCAGGAGCAGAACTCGCGCGGCGGCAGCGCCTTCTCGGTGCTCGCGTTCGGCGTGATCCTTTTGATGCTCGCTGTGGTCCTTCAGGTCGTCTGCAGCTTCTTCGACGTCAATCCGTTGGTCTCCTTTGCCGAGCCATGGCCCGTGCTCGGCCGCGCGATCACGCTGAACTCGCTCCTTGATCTGCAGTGGCACCTTCTCGTGATCGTCGGTCTGCTGCCGGCCGGGCTCGTGTGGCTTAGGGGCGGCCATGTGCGGGTCGACTTTCTCTATGAAGGCCGCTCCGACCGCTGGCGCGCGCGGGTCGATCTCGTTGGAAACCTTCTGTTTGCCGCGCCGTTTCTTGTGCTGATCCTCCCCGCGTCATGGGACTTCGCGATGCGGGCGCGCGCCTCGGGCGAAGGTTCGCGCAATGGCGGGCTTGAAGACCTTTGGCTGATCAAGGCGGTTCTACCGCTCGGTCTGGCACTCCTGGCCCTTGCCCTCATCATCGAGACAATCGGCCTCCTGAGGCGCGCTCGGTGAGCGACACGGCCCTTCCCCTCGCCATGGCGGCCCTTGCGCTCGGCGGCATCCTTGCGGGCTATCGCGTGGCCCTGGTGCTCGCCGGGGCGGCGGCCCTTTTTATCCTGATCTCCGACCTGCCGCTCGCCTACTTCAACCTTCTGAATAGCAGGATCTACGCCAACGTCCTGTCCAACTGGCTGTTGGTCGCGATCCCGATGTTTGTGTTCATGGGGCTGGTGCTCGAGAAATCCGGGGTGGCGGAGCAATCCTTGCGCGCAGCCCAAGCGGCCCTCGGCGGCAGCGCCGCCGGGATGGGCGTGTCGGTCCTCCTGGTCTCGGTCCTCCTTGCCGCCTCCTCAGGCATCGTGGGGGCCTCGGTCGTGCTACTCGCGCTCCTTGCCCTTCCGCGGCTGACGGAGACAGGTTACGACCGGCCCACCGCTGCAGGACTCGTCGCGGCGTCGGGCACGCTCGCCATCCTTATCCCGCCCTCGGTCATGCTCATCGTGCTTGGCGACCAGTTGCAAACGCCCGTGCCCGACATGTTCGCGGGCGCCCTCGGCCCCGGGCTGATCCTTGTGGCCATCTACGGCGCCTTCGTCGCCTTTCGCGCCCGAGGTCTTGCGCCCGGCGCACCGGTGCCAACTGGCTCCGCGCTGCGTCTGCTGGTCGATCTCGGCCCGCTTCTCGCCCTCGTCGTCGCCGTCCTCGGCTCGATCGTCGCCGGGCTTGCGACGCCCACCGAGGCGAGCGGCCTCGGAGCATTCGGCGCCATCCTCATTGCCGCGCTCTACGGCCGCTTCCGCCTTACCAAGATCCTTGATGCCGCCCGCGAAACCATCACTGTCACCTCGATGGTCCTGCTCGTGATGATCGGGGCCACCTGCTTTTCTGCCGTCTTCAAGGCTGTCGGCGGGGACGATCTGGTTGAAGCGGGCGTCCTGGTCTTTGGCGACGGCCCATTCACCGTTCTTGCAGTTGTCATGGCGGCGATCTTCGTTCTAGGTTTTGTGCTCGACTGGCTCGAGATCACGCTGATACTTATGCCGATCTTCGCGCCCATCGTGGCCGGGCTCGACTTCGGCAACGGCCTCAGCCAGCAGGCCACGCTTGTCTGGTTCGGGATCCTAGTCGCCGTGAACCTCCAGACCTCGTTCCTCACACCACCTTTCGGCTTTTCGCTCTTCTACCTGCGCGGCGCCGCCGGCAGCCAACTCGCCACCCCCGACATTTATCGCGGCGTCGTGCCCTTCATCCTGCTCCAGCTTGCCGTGCTGGCACTGATCATCCTGTTCCCGGGCCTTGTAACCGGCCTGATCTGAGACCCACCATCGGAGGATCCAATGAACCGCTCCCTCACCGCCATCCTCGCACTCGCCGTATCAGCCGGCGCGGCTGTCGCCGAGAGCTACAACCTCCAGAGTGCGTTCTCGAAAACGCTTCCGGTTCTTGGCCCGGCGGCCGAACGGTTCGTCGCCAACGTGGCGCAACTGACCGACGGTACGGTTGAGTTTGAGCATCTGGGCGCGGGCGAGTTGTCGCCGCCGTTCGAGATCTTCGACAATGTGAGCGTTGGCGCGATCGACGCCGCATGGTCCTTCGCCGCGTATGCCAGCGGTAAAGAGCCCGCGGCGGCCCTCTTCGGGTCGGTTCCCTTCGGAGGCGAACCGCTGCAATACATCGCCTGGCTGAACCATGGCGGCGGACTGGAACTCTGGCGCGAGATTTACGAGCCCTACAATCTTGTGCCCATGGCCTGCGGCGTGATCCTGTCGGAGGCGGGCGGATGGTATCGCGATCCGATCGAAAGCCCCGAAGATCTGCAGGGCCTGAACATCCGTATCGGCGGCCTAGGCGGCGCAATCCTGGCCAAGCTTGGCGCCAACGCCATGCAGCTGCCCGTGGGCGAAATCTCGACGTCGCTCGAAACGGGCCGGCTCGACGCAACCGAGCTCAGCTTTCCACTGGTCGACCGGCTCTTGGGTTTCGATCAAGTCGCCAACCACTACTACTTCCCGGGCTGGCACCAGCCCGCGGGTTTCATCGAGTTCTACATGAACAAGGAGACGTGGGACGCCCTGACCGACGCGCAGCGCATCGCCATAGAAGTGTCTTGCAATGACATCAACCTTTGGACGCTCGGCTTCGCGGCCGGCGCACAGGCAGACGTTCTCGAGGAGTTCCGCAGCAAGGGCGTCACCGTCGCGCGCTTCCCTGACAGCGTGCTCGAGGCCCTGCGCACGGCGGCAGATGAGGTTTATGCCGAGCGCGCGGCTGAAGACGGGATGTTTGCACGTGTGATCGAGAGCTATCGTGCCTTTGGAGAGAGCTATCAGGAGTACCAGGCGCTGAGCGCGCTCGACTGAGCCGCCGGGCCGCGCCGCTCATGGGGTTCAGGCTGAGGGATTTCGGCGCCTATACCGTGGGCGGCCGGCTCCACCACGTGAGCGAAGGTGAGCCGCACCAGATTGCCGTGACGCGCGATGTGACGCTCACTGTCGATCCGCGCGGACACTACGCCGTGGAACACGCATATGTGCAGTACTTCATCCCCGAGGCGCGGCGCCCCGGGCCTGCGGTCGTTCTCCTTCATGGCGGCGGGATGTGTGGCACGGTTTGGGAGGGTCTGCCGGGCGAAAGAAAAGGCTGGCTGCACCTGCTCCTCGACCGAGGCTACGAGGTACACGTCGTCGACATCGTCGAGCGGGGCAGGGCGGGCTTCGCCCCGGATCTCTGGGACGGCGCGCCGGTCCTGCGCTCGATGGAAGATGCCTGGACGCTCTTCCGCATCGGGCCCACGGAAGGCTTCGCAACCCGCACGCCCTTTCCCGACCAGCGCTTTCCGGTGAGTGACATGGAAGCGCTCGCGCGCCTCTTTGTTCCGCGGTGGTTGTCAACGGCCGCCCTCCAGCAAGCTGCCCTACACGCTCTTCTGGTGCGCCTCGGCGGTCCCATCGTCATCTGCCACTCCCAGGGGGCGGAGACGGTCTTCGGTGCGGTCGCTGAGGGGGCGCCGATCGACCGCATCATCGCGGTCGAGCCCTCCGCGGACCCGCGTGCGCCAGATCGGTTCGCCGGTGTTCCTATGGTCATCGCCGCCGGAGACCACCTTGATCATTCTGAGCTCTGGCGCGGACTCTCAACGCGGTGGCAGCACTCTGTTGCAACACTGACAGCCTCCGGAGCGCACGCGACCATACTTTCCAAGGACACAAGCCTCGCCCCGGGCCACTCGCACCTTCCCATGCTCGACGCAGGCCACGATGATTATCTTGATGCCTGCCTGACCGCGTGTGGTTTGTCCGACAGGTGATGGGCTTGCAGCAAGACCGTTGCATCCGGTCCACGTAGGCTCATGGCCGCAGGACCTCCCACCCCGGGAGGTCGGGCAATTCGCCATCGGGCGCGTTGGTCACCAGGATTTTCCGATCGGCTCCCGCGCCAAACCCCGACACGGCCGACAGATCACGTGTGCCATAGGCCTGGGTTGCGCCGAGCGACAGCGCCGCCTCGGGGCCGTGGATCGGCCCGCGCGGGCCCATCAGAGCGAACTGGCTGTAGCTTGCGTTATCGATCCGGTCGAGCAGCGGGCCGACGGCAGCCCAATCGCCCTCCATCGCAAAGGCCGTGTCGACGACGACGAGCACTGTGGCCGGGCGCGCCCCAAAGTACCGGTCGAGCCCAAAAGCCGCGCCGCCCCAAACCACAGCCGACACCCCAAGCCACAGGAAAAAGGCCCGCATCGCCGGCTCACATCTGGCTATTGAACATACGCCCGATCTGATAGCGCACGTTCTGGGAATTCGCCTGGATCGAGGCCGCCTCCACGGTCCCGGATAGCCGCGACAGCTCGTCGATATTGGCCTCGAACCCAATCGTGTGCACCGGGATGCCGATCCCCTCAATCACGCGAGACAGTTCGGAATAGATCATCCCGTCCTGCGTCTCGCCATCGGTCAACACAAACAGCATCGGTCGCACGTCAGGATTCTCGGCGCGGTAGTCGAGGATCTGTCGCAAGCCCACGGCGATTGCGTCATACATGGCTGTGCCGCCACCGGGAAACATCTGGTCGACCGCCGTCTGGAACGCTGCATTCTGCAGCGCCGCAAAGGGCCGAACCGGCAGTCGCACCTGAACCTCATGGTTGAAGGTCACAAGGCCAATCGCGCTTTCGGGAGAAATGAAGCTCGCCCCTTCGCGCAGAGCCTGTTGCACCCCCGCAATACGGTTGCCCTCCATCGAGCCCGAGACGTCGGCCACGAACACCGCTGCGATTGGGCGACCGGCATCCTTCGACGTCTTCCATGTGGTCTGCGCCCGGCTCAGGCGGTCACCATCGGGCAGGGCGGCCGGCGGCTGGTGCGTGAGCGCCGGGTTGAACCCATAGCGCGTGGCAATGGCCTGTTGTTCAGGAGTGGCGAGGAACTCCGCAAATGCCTCCAGAGCCTCGCGCTGTGGCCCCTCCGGCGCGTCGATGGCCGCGAGCGGGTTGTCGTGGGGCCATCCAAACGGAATGAACTCGTAACCGCGGGCCAGCTCCTCGGTCTTTGCGAATGTCTGCCATTCCATCACGAACGCATCCAAGGATCCGTCGCGTCGCACACTTTCCCGCATCTGAAGCGTCGTCAGTGCGACAAAGGGCACCCGCGCCTGAAAGCTCTCAAAGGCCGAGACCGCTTCGGGCGACAAAAGCCGCCCCTCCTCGCCACCCGAGAAATGGCTGAGAACGGAAACGAGAAAGTTGAGCCCAGTCGACGAGGCGAATGGGTCGGCATAGCCGACGACGAGCCGGCCCTGCACGACCGCATCGATGATCCCCGGAACGTTGAGCTGACCGGCCTCACGCAGCGTTTCGGCCGCCTCGTCTTTCATAACGATCCCGGCCACGTTTGCCGCGGTCTGTGGCGCGACGACGTCCACCTCACGTCCGGCCGCCTCGGCCATCTCGACCCAAAGAACGTTGGAAGGCGAGTACCCTGTCGGCACATACTTGCCTGAGGCGATGAACTGGTATCCCGTTCCCGAAGCGATCGCGCGGATCGCTACCTGAGCGATCTCCCCACTTGGCAGCGTGACGCGCGCCCGGTTGAAGGCTTCCGCAGCCTCGCGCATCCATCCGTCGTCGCCAGTGCCCGCCTTCTCGGTCGACACAAAGATC
The DNA here is from genome assembly GCA_039822045.1 of Pseudomonadota bacterium. Classification (GTDB taxonomy): domain Bacteria; phylum Pseudomonadota; class Alphaproteobacteria; order Rhodobacterales; family Rhodobacteraceae; genus HLUCCA09. The sequence continues at coordinate 162,712 of JBCBMY010000004.1, forward strand.
TCGGCCGTCGCGCGGCTGCTCAGTTCGGGCTGAACCGCCATCGGGAAGGTTTCGACCGGTGGCAATGTCGCCGCAAGGTCGGAGACAGGAGCGGCCATTGTCGACACCCCCGTCACCGCCTGGACACTCCACGTCACATCGTTGAGCTTGCGATCGAGCTCTGCCTCTGCCGCGACCGGATCCATCGGCCCGCTGATCCCCGCGCCCCCCATGAGGCGTCCGACCTGATTGGGCAGGTCGGGGATGAAGTTCCAAGCCACGATCGCCCCCACAAGGAGCAAGCCGATTGTGCCGCCGAGAGATCTCTTGGTCATGATTTAACCTGTTCGTCGCGCCTGTGCCATGTTTCTAGCCGACCGCGCGCCAATTCGGAATGACACAGCGGGCGCTTTGCCCTTATGTCGCCGCTGGCTAGGTCCGCCCTTCCAACGCCTCCAGTGCCGGGGGCAACGTGTCGTGCCGACCGTCCGAGAGCGCGCTTGCCGCGCCCAGGAGCGCGCCGGCCTGTCCTTCGGTCGCCTCCAGGAGTTCGGCGACGCGTGGCTCCGAACCTTGGTCCTTGCCTGCCGCCGACAGCGTGTTGAGCACGACCGACAGGTCTTCCAACAGTGTCAGCCCCCGTTCATACGTGCTCCGCCCAGCCGCGCCCCAGCGTCGCGTATCTGCCGGTGGCCGCATGCCGAGTGCGCGGCCAAACGCCGTGTAGTTTCGCGCAAGGTCTTCGGTCAGTCGGCCGCCCGCCTCGTCGTTTAGCCGTTGAAACGAAAGCTTCAGGGCGTCAACGCGCCGGGCCTGCCGGTCCGACCAAGCCCGCGCCGAGGCTGAGGCCGCGTGGTGACCGAGCCGGCGGTACCGTCCGGTTGTTGCTGCAAGGCCGATCCAGCCGACAAAAAGCGCAGCGGCAAGCCCCCAAGGCAAAAGTGCAAGTGCCCCGGTCAACGGGAACTGCCACACCAGCACCCCGGCGCCAAGCGCAGCCACCAGACCAGCAGCCCAGGTCAGAGAGTCTTTCAGGATCGTCTGCATCTGCCGCCGTTTCACCGTATGGTCAGACCCTACCGGCAGCGGATCGGGCGGCGCAACGGCCCCGTTCGCAACGGGGAAATTCGGTCCCCAGCCCGTGCGAATGGTCAACAATGATCAAGGTTCGGCAACGATCTCGGGCTTGGCGTGGTCCCTGCCGCGTGCTGTTGCCCATTCGGGCCGCCCGAGGCGGACAATCTGAGGCTGGCCGCGGCAGGGAAGCAGCGGATCCTTGCCCGCCAAGGGCAGCAGAGCGGTCCCAATCGTCCATCCGGGCAATTTCGCGAGATCATTGCGTCGCGGATCTTGCAGCCGCGGCCAGGCGGCCCCACAGAGAAGGGCACGCGCTCCGCGCGGCTTGCGACTATGAGTGAGGCATCGATGGACTTTTCCGCACTGACCTTCAACATCGAGGCCGCTCTGGCTTTTCTCGCTCGGGGCGGGCCGGCGCTCTGGGTGATCGGAGGTTTGTCGGTCCTGACGATGGCGTTGATCCTCTGGAAGGTCTGGCGACTGACGCTTGTGGGTGCATGGGCGCGCCGGCGGGTCGAGATTGTGATCGGCGCCTGGATTGCTGGCCGCCCGTTGCCCGAAGGCGGGGGCGTGCGCGCCCGTTTCGCGCGTGATGTCATCGATATCGTTGATCGCGGCCAGCTCACCGGACATGCCCTCCGCGAAGAGGTGACGCGCGTTGCCCTGGGTCGGATAGCAGGATTGCGCACGGGCCTCCGCGCGCTCGACCTCATCGTCACGATCGCGCCGCTCGTCGGGCTGCTCGGCACCGTTCTCGGCATGATCGAGGCATTTCAGGCCCTGCAAGATACTGGCGCTCGTGCCGACCCTGCGGTGCTCGCCGGTGGCATCTGGGAGGCGCTCCTGACCACCGCTGCCGGCATGGCCGTGGCGATCCCCGCCGCCGTCGCCCTCAGCTGGTTCGAGAGTGTGGCCGATAGCGCGCAACACGATCTCGAGGATATTGCCACGCGTCTCGTTCTCACCGCCGACCGGTGGGAGGCCGCCTGATGTTCACCTTTGGGGCACCTCCGCGTCGCCGCCGCCCGGCCCTCACGCCGATGATCGATGTGGTGTTTCTGCTCCTGATCTTTTTCATGTTGGCTTCGCAATTCGGTCGCGATGGTGCACTGCAGTTTTCGGCCGCGGGCGGTGGCGGCGAGTATTCCGGCCCGCCCCGCCTTGTCTCAGTCGCCGCCGACGGGCTCAGCCTCAATGGACGGCCCGTCCTGCTCGGCGAGCTCCCTGTGGCCCTCCAGCCCATGATGCGTCGTCCCGACGACATCGTCGTGCTGCGCCCGGCCGACGGTGTCGGTTTGCAGCGTCTGATCGATGTGGCCGAGGCCCTGCGGTCCGCGGGCCTGACCGCGCTCGCCGTGGTGGAATAGCGTATGCGCCTGCCGCCGCCCAAACCTCGCCCACGGGCCGAGACGGTCGTGCCCATGATCAACGTCGTGTTCTTGCTCCTGATCTTCTTTCTTATGACGGCCGAGATCAGCACACCCCCACCGGTCGAGGTCGATTTGCCCAGCGCTGCGACAAGCCAAGATCCCCCTGATGCGGAGTTTGAGCTTTATCTCTCGGCTGACGGCCTTATCGCCCTTGGCGGCAGCGACGTCGCGGGCGAGGCCGTTTGGGCCGCTATCGTGGGTGCAACTGGCCCTGTCACCCTGCGCGCGGACGCCGATACTGATGCGATCAAGGTGGCACAGACTCTGTCACGTCTTGCTGGGATCGGCCTTCCCGATGTCGAACTGGCGGTGGTGCCACGATGAGACGCGTGCTCGATGCCATTGTGTTCGGAACCCTCGCACTGGTCCTGCATCTTGCGCTGTTCGGGTCAGGCGGGGGCGACGAAGGTCGCTATGCATCCGGCCCTGGAGGCGCAGGAGACGAGGGCGAAGATCGCATCAGCCTCCGGGGCGCAACGGTAGAGCTGGAACAGTTGGTCGAGGCTTGGGGGCGCGCTCCCGTCGCGGGCGAGGCTCGGCCGACGCCTCCGCCGCCGGTGCCAGGGTCTGACCCGTCTGACCAGCTCGCGGCCCTGCCGCAACCGACGCCCGACGCCCCTGCTCCCCCCTCGCTGCCACCCGCGAGTGTGCCCGCTTTGCCGGTGCCTGCTGCGCCGCCTCAGCTGGACACGGCGACTGCACCGCTCCGCCTTGAGCCCCCCCAAATCACCTCGCGCCCCGTGCCCCGAAGGCCTCCTGCGCCAGCGCAACAGCGCTTCGCAGCCCCTTCCATCACCGACCTTCTCGTCGGCAGCACCGCCACACGCCGCGCTGCGGGCTCCGGCGGCGGTCGGACTGCCGGTTCCGATGGCGATTCAGATGTTGCGGCGCTCACCCCCTCGCGACGACAAAGCCTGATCGGCAGATGGAACAGTGAGATTTTTGCCGCGGTCGAACGCGGAGCGCGCGGCACCTTTGGTCCGCCGCGCAGTGCCGTGGTCAGGATCACCGTGGATACGTCCGGTCAAATGACCGACATGCGCTTTGTCTATCGGTCTGGCGACAGTGCGTTTGATGCCCAGGTGACGCGCGCCGTTCGTTTTGCACAGCTACCGCCTGCTCCGGCGGCACTTCCCCGAGGCGACTACAGCTTCAACATTCGTTTCGTCCGATAAGGGCGCGGCCCGCTTCCGGGCCGGCCCTGCTCTTGGGCTCACCGGTGCGCGGTTGCTTTTGTCGGATCAGTGATCTGACAGGCGCGCGATCTCTTCTTTGAGCCTGAGTTTCTGCTTTTTGAGGTCGGCGATATGCAGCGGGTCTACGCCTGGGCTTCGTTGCGCCGCCTCAACCTTGTCGGAGAGAGACTGGTGCTTCTCGCGAAGCGCGTTGACATGTGCGCTGACCGTCATCGGGTTCTCCTTCGGCAGATTACATCTCGACAGTCCAGCACGAATAACCGTTTCTGTCACGAATCTTTCGCGCCTTGGTTGCTCGGGCGTTACGCCAACGTCGCGTTCCCAAAGGCCGGCAGCGCCGCGCCGTCGCGCAGCACGGCGCGAACCGCGTCGGTGTAGTCCTCACCATCGGATGTGTGGTGCGACCCGGCATGGAGCACCAGCGGTGCATGAAGCGTGAACGGCGCCCGTCCATCCTTGCGCGCCCGCACCAGGACAAGGCTCGACGGCCTGCCCGTGCGCGGCACCAACGGCTGCACTGCAATCGAGCCCAACCCGCCGAGCCCGGCGAGGATGTCCGGCAGACGCTCGGCTCGTTGGATGAGGGTTAACCAGCCGCGCGGGGCAAGCCGCTTGGTCGCCACATCGAGCCATGTGCCGAGCGGCGTCTCTTCTCCCATCGCAGCTTCTCGCGCGGAATCAGGCGATGCGACCGAGGCACTGCGGTCGAAATACGGGGGATTGAAGATGACGTGGGCGAAGCTCCGCTCGCGCAAGGTCGGTGGCAGGGCGGCAAGATCGGCAGTCACGACCTCGAACGCGGCCTCGGCCTCAGCCTCGGCCGCGTTCGTTCTGGCAAGCGCGGCCATCTCCACCTGCCGCTCCACTCCGGTGATCGCCAGGCCAGGTACTCGTGCCATCAGGCACAAGGCGGCCGCCCCAACACCACACCCCAGTTCCAGAACGCTCTCGCCCGGTCTCGCCGGGCAGGCGGATGCCAAAAGCACCGCGTCCACCCCCGCGCGATAGCCCCGCACCGGCTGCGAGATCCATACCTTCCCGCCGAGCAAGGCGTCCCGCGTCACCGGCGGTGTGGCGGTCATCGATCCTCGGTCACGGCGATATCGTTGTCGCGCATGACGGCGCGCGCCATGAACAGATCCTGGCTGCGAACCATCAACCTGCGGGGCAGGATTCCGATCGATCCTTCCAGCACGCTCATATGGACGTCCATCTCGAAGTGGACTATCTCCTCGCCGTCAAGCAGGGCCTTGGCGTGGGCGATCGTGACCGGGTCGTTGGTGCGCAAAAGCTCCTTCATGGCATTGAATTAAAGACAGGGCGGGCGCCTTGTCGAGGAGCATCGCCGACATGGCCGACACCATTGGCACGACCAAGCCCCACGAAACGCTCGCCGCCCTTCTGTCCGACGAGATGGCGCAGGTAAACGCGCTGATCCGTGAGCGCATGGCGTCGCGCCATGCCCCTCGAATTCCAGAAGTTTCCGCTCATCTGGTCGAGGCGGGCGGCAAGCGACTTCGGCCGATGCTGACCCTCGCGACCGCACGGATGTGCGGCTACGACGGCGAGAACCACGTCAAGCTCGCGGCCACGGTCGAGTTCATTCACACCGCCACGCTGCTGCATGACGACGTGGTCGACGAAAGCGGCCAGCGTCGCGGGCGCCCAACCGCGAACCTGTTGTGGGACAACAAGAGTTCCGTTCTGGTCGGCGACTATCTGTTCGCCCGCTCGTTCCAGTTGATGGTTGAAACGGGGGCGCTGCGGGTCCTCGACATTCTCGCGGACGCCGCGGCCACCATAGCTGAAGGGGAGGTTCTTCAACTCACCGCGGCGCAGAACCTGGCCACAGACGAAGCCATCTACCTGCAAGTCGTTCGCGGCAAGACGGCCGCTCTCTTTGCGGCGGCCTGCGAGGTTGGGGGCGTGATCGCGGGCCAGCCGGAACGCGTCAGCACCGCCCTTCGCGCCTATGGCGACGCGCTCGGTGTCAGCTTCCAGATCGTTGATGATCTGCTCGATTACGACGGCGACAGTGCTGCGACCGGCAAGAACCTCGGCGACGATTTCCGCGAACGCAAGCTCACCCTGCCGCTGATCAAGGCCGTGGCCCGCGCCGATGTCGAGGAACGCGCATTCTGGGAGCGGGTGATCGAAAAGGGCCGGCAGGAGGACGGCGATCTTGACCACGCGCTTGGCCTGCTGGGGCGACACGGGGCGATCGAGGCCACCCGTGTCGATGCGCTCGGCTGGTCGGCCCGGGCCAAAGAGGCTCTCACCCCGCTTCCTGAGAGCGAGATCAAGGGCCTTCTGATCGACCTCGCGGACTACGTCGTCGCCCGGATCAACTGAGTAAGCGACTTCGCCCGACTTCTAGTTCTACGCCCAGGTCCGCGCAAGCACGCGCGGCGCTGCCCGTTCCGCCTGACAGCCCAACACCGTGGGCGAAACCCACCAGTCCGGCTGCTCGGCAGCGATGCGCTCTGCCGCCTCTCGCGTCTCCGCCTCTGTCGCGAACAGCGCAAAACAGGTTGCGCCCGATCCCGACATGCGCGCGAAAAGGCACCCCGGTATAGCACTGAGCCGTCCTGTAACCTCAGCGATGACGGGAGCGACCGATTGGGCTGGAACCTCCAAATCGTTCCGCTGCGTCGCCAGCCAAGCACTTGCGTCCACGACACTTTCCCACACCGGCAACTCGTCCGGCATAGGTGGATTGGACCTGGACGCAAGGCCGCGGAACACGTCCGGCGTCGATACCGGCACGCGGGGATTCACGAGGAGCGCCGGCAGCGGCGGAAGTGCCGCCACATCCGTCAAGCGGTCTCCCACACCGCGCGCCCGGGTGTCTGAGGAGCGCAGGCACATGGGAACGTCCGCACCAAGCGCCAGTGCCGCCGCCGCGTGTGCGGCAGCGTCTCGGTCTTCTGCCTGCTCCCCGGTGCCAAGTTCAGCCAGCCCACGAAGAACGGCCGCCGCATCCGCTGAGCCGCCTCCAATACCCGATGAAACCGGCAGTCGCTTCGTCAGCCGGATCGCGACCGCGGGCGCACTAGGCAGCGCCGATGCCGCCCTGAGTACAAGATTGTCGCCTCCGCTCGGCACGCCGCCCGCCTCCGGACCGTCGACGATTAGCGATGTCTCCTTGGCCGGAACGAGTGTCACGTCATCCCCCACGGCGCCAAACGCTACAAGACTGTCGAGCTCGTGATAGCCATCGTCTCGCCGGCCGGTCACGTGCAGGGTCAGGTTGACCTTCGCCGGCGCAAACACGGATATGCCTGAAGCGGGGCCCTCAGCCGTCACCCGTCGTCGCCAGCCACCACAAGGGGCGGTGCGCCCTCCTCGGCCAAGACCGCATCGAGGCCAACATCCAGCTTGCGACGAATGCGCTCTGCCTCGTCCTCTTCCGGCTCGAACGACAGCGCACGGTGCCATTGGAACCGTGCCTCTGTCTTGCGCCCGACGGCCCAATACACATCACCCAAGTGATCGTTGATGATCGGGTCCACCGGCAGCAATTCGGCCGCGCGCTCCATGTGCACCACCGACTCCTCGTAGCGGCCAAGCCGATAGAGCGCCCATCCCAAGCTGTCGACGATGTGGCCGCTGTCAGGCCGCTCGGCGACCGCTTGCTCAATCATCGAGAGCGCTTCGTCGAGGTTCTCCTTCATCTCGACCATGGAGTAGCCGAGATAGTTCAAGACCGACGGCTGCCCTGGCCGCAACTCCAGCGACTTGCGGAAATCGGCCTCAGCGTCCGACCAATTGTCCGACCGCTCATGGGTAATCCCGCGCGCGAAGTACGTGAACCACTGGTCTTCGCGATCGTCCGAGTAAAGCGCAACGGCACGGTCATAGGCCTCGGTCGAGCCCTCGTAGCGTTCCAACTGGCGCAACACGTCTCCAAGCGTGACGAAGACGTCGGCTATGCCCGGATGGCTTTCGGTCAGCTGTTCCAGAACCTCAATCGCAGCATCGTCCTTGCCCGCGCGGCGCAGCGCTTGAGCGCGGCCGATCTCGGCCACGTGGAAGGCCGGATCCTCTCGCGGCACGCTGTCATAGCTTTCCGTCGCCAGCTCGTAGCGCCCCATATCCTCCAGAAGGTTGCCGCTCAGCAGCAGCGCATCGGTGTGGTCAGGCTTGAGATGTTCGGCCACACGCGAGTAGAGCAGGGTGTAGCTGTCGGCCGCCTCGCTCGAAAGCGCGCTGGCGACGGTATAGAACAACTCTGCCGCCCCATCCCGCACATTCTCCACCATGGAAAACGGGACTGTCTCGCCCGACTCCAGTCGAGCACGCAGGGCTGCAAGGCTCGCGTCGAGGTCGGGCCCGATCGTTGTGTCGATCAGCGTCAGTGCATCGTCGTTCCGGCCAAGCTGACTGAGCACTTGCGCGTGGGCAACCACCCCGCGGCGGGTGATGCGGAGCGGGTCCTCGCCATCGCCGGCAAAGACGGCGTCCGCCGCATCGAAATCCCCGAGCACCGCGAGCGCCAGCGCCTTGTGGTAGAGCCCGAACGCATCGAGGCCGGTTTCCTCGCCCACCCGGTCGAACGCTTCGATCGCCGCGGCCGTATCGTCGCTGCCCAAGGTGACCCATGCGCGTGCAAGTCCGTCAACGAGCGGGCCGACCGTGAGGCCTTCGTCGATCGCATCGCCGGCGGCGCGCCAGTCTTCCCGCGCCATGAAATCGGCCAGAAGGGCAAGATTGGCGATCTGGTTGTCGCCGCCCGTTTCGCGCAGCTGGCGGGCAATCGGAACGGCACGCGTGACCTGGCCAAGACCTATATGCGCCATCAGCGCGTTTTCGAGCAACTGGACATTGCCCGGGTCCCGCATAAGCGCGCGGCCATAATACCGCGCCGCAGCCGCAAAGTCGGTCTCGATACTGGCCTGCCGCGCGGCAAGATAGGCCCCCGCGAGGCCCCGCATCTCTTGGGCGGATGTGGGCAGCGCGGTGACAAGGCCAAGGGCAACAGCGGCAATGGGGGCAAGACGGCGGGGCAAGACGAACCTCTCATCGATTACAGTCGAGCGACGGTATCCGGCGGCAGTTAAGGAAACAAGGCGTGGGGCCCCGCATCAGCCACGACGGTTGCCCGTTGACCCGATTGTGAGCGAGTTGGTCCCCTCGAGCTGTAATCGGGAGCGTCCGCGCCTCAACACGCGCGGAAACCGAACCGGCCAAGACAGTGATCGGAAGGGGCGACTGGATGTTCCATGGCCATGCCGACGAAGGGGGCGATGGGGTCGACTGCGGGTGGCCGTCGATCCTCTGCGCCGTCAGGGAGACGCTGTGGCTTGCCCCTTTGACCAGGTCCACCGGCTATGCCGAGCAGGACGAGCATTGCCCGCAAAGCAAGTGGGCATCGCGAGACCTACAACAAGAACGCCAAGTGCACCCGCCTCGTCGACATCGGATGTGCCGAACCCGCGCCACGCCATTAAATCAAAACATGTCCTAACTATAGGGACGAGCGCAGAACGCTCCTTCGAAACGGAATGGGTGTTCGAGGACATAACTGGGCAGCTGGCAAACCGTGGGTCTTTAGCGAAACTCTCTCTGCTCTGCCCCCTGTGCTTCGGGCCACTCTTATCTAGAGTCCGGGCTATGCTCGAGGAGGCCGGGAGAGGAGCGGAGAGCGCTGAAGGCGAGCAAGTTCACGGACGCGCATAAGGCGTTCATCCTGAAGCAGGCGGAGGAAGGCGTGCCGGTCGGTGACGTCCGCCGCAAGGCAGGTATCAGGCAAGCCACGTTCTATTCCTGGCGGAAGAGGTATGCTGGGATGCCACCGCCTGAGATGCGGCGGTTGAAGCTTGAGGACGAAAATGCGCTGCTGAAGAAGCTTGTTGCGGAGCTCAGTCTGGATAAGGAAATGCTTCAGGATGTCGCTTCGCGAAATGTATGGTCCGCCCCGCCGTTGCAAGGGTCTTCGATAGCGACGCTTGGGTTTGCGTAAATCTATCCGGCCTCTCGCGAGTGGGCCAGCTTTCCGGCCAGGCCATGATGAGGTCCGCACATGCGGTTTCCATATGGCTGGTTCGGGCGCGAAGCCCGCTCTCACACCGGATACACCGAATTCTGATCGTCCCTTTCGTCATCATCTCGAGCCTCGCAATCCGTTCCGGTTTGACTGTTCGGGATCAGCGCCTCAGCGAAATTGATTTGATTCCGGAAGGGAGGCTTTCTGGCTCATTGTAACCGCCAATGAGTGGAGATGAGACAGAAACCCGGAACACAGAAGCCGCGCGCCGAGAAGGTCGTGAAGGACATCGGCGGGCGCACCCGCAACCAGCATTCAGCAGAGGAGAAGATCCGCAAACCTGGGTGCTCGGTCGAACTGCCGATCACAAGATCCACCGTCTCGACGAGTTGATGCGCTGGCGTTACGCTGTGCCGGCAGCGTAGCCGGGAACCAACGGCCCGCGCCAGAGCACCTTCGCAGGACGGTCACATCCGAGGCTACAGATGACAACGTCGACGTTGACTGGTCTCGCTGGCACGAACTCATCCTGTCGATCGAACGACAGCGTGATGGCCGCTTGAGAGGCTTGTGCGCACGATCAACACGGGGCGTGAAGCGACTTTGTGCACGGTGCGTCCGGTCCTGACAGACGACGCCAGCTTGGAGTGGGTGGGGACATGTCCCCAGCGTAGCGCGACGAACAGGCCGAGCCGCCAACGGCACAACGATGCGAGCCCGAAGGCAATGCGTCTCGCAGAGACAGCGTATACCCAGCGACCTGCCCCGCATCAAACCGAGCGTGTCCAATGGAGACCTCTGCCCAGCCTGAGGCCCGTGTCCTCTGACATCACCCGGCAAAGTACATCGGAGCAAGAACCGGCCGGGGACTTGAGAGCGTGGGGACTTGCGATCATATTGTGTGGCACAGCGGTTCGGGGACTATACGCCCGGTTGAGAACGCTGACTGGAGGACGTATTCCCCGGCCATGAGCAAGATGGCGCCTTTTCCTGGGCTCGCTCGCCTGCGTGAGCTTCTGCGGACCGATACGCCCGCGACCGAGGCAAGCCCGGGGGAAATTGCGGTGCGGCTGCTCAAGGAGACACTTCCTCCGCGTTTCCGGCTCTATGGACTGTCCATAATATGTATGATCGGCGTTGCCGCCATGACCGGCGCATTGGCGTGGTCGACCAAGCTCGTCGTTAATGACGTCTTTTCCGCCGGAGATGCCAGCGCTGCAGTAGACGTCGCGCTGATCCTCATGGGTATCGCGGTCGTCAAGGCTGGGGTCGACTACGCCAATGCCATGATCCAGGTGATCTTTAAGCGGTCAGTACAAGCGGACTATCAGAAGCGGATCTTCGCAGACTTCGTGCGCAAGGATGTCTGGTTCTTTCTCGGCGAGCACCAGGCGCGGTACATAAATCAGGTTAAGATGTTCAGCAACGCGGCGTCGAGGCTGGTTGTGAACCTGTCCAACAAGTTCATCACTGACGTATTGACCCTGACCGCCCTGGTCATTGTCATGATCCTGCAGGATCCGCTGATGTCGCTGGTCCTTCTGGTCCTTTTCCCCCTGATCTTTGCCCTGGTCAGCGGATTGTCCGCCCGCATCCGTAGCGTCGCCAAGGACGAGGTTGCCATGACCGGGGCGGTCGATGCCGTCGCCTCCGAGGCTTTTCAGGGCATTCGCACGCTGAAGACTTACCAGTTGGAAGAGAAATCGATCTCCAAATACCACTCGGCCGTCGACGCAGTGCAGGAGCGCATCTTCAAGATCGCACGGCTGACATCCGCAACGATGCCGCTGATGCAGTTTCTGGGCGGTCTCATCTTGGGGGGGTTCGTGCTTTATGCCTCGTGGCAGACGATCAGTTACGGAAGGACGCCCGGAGAGTTCACCGCCTTCATCACCGCGTTTCTGCTTGCTTATCAGCCAGCCGAGCGGGTTTCGAAGCTTTGGGTGGATGTGCAGAAGTCTCTCGTCGCCGCGCAACAGATGTATATCGCGCTTGAACGCCCTGCACGCCGTGCACTGGGCGGGGTGGAAACGCTCGACGATGCGGCGCCGTCTGTCGAATTCAAAGACGTGAGTTTCTCCTACGACGACGACTCGCCCGCCCTACACGGCGTATCGTTCCAGATCGCACCAGGAGAACGCATCGCCATCGTTGGCCGGTCCGGATCAGGAAAGACTACAACGATCGACCTGGTCCAGCGCTTTTACGATCCCACAGAGGGGCAAGTTCGGATCGGCGGGTACGATCTGCGCGAGGTCTCGGAGGCCTCGGTGCGCCGTTACATCGCCCTCATCAGTCAGGACGTTTTTCTGTTCGAGGGCACCATCCGTGAAAACATCCGCGACGGACGGCCGGACGCTTTCGACACTGAGATAGCACGAGCAGCGCACCTCGCTGCGCTCGATGATGCCCTGGCGTCGATGCCGGACGGCCTGGACACGGAGGTCGGACCGAACGGGTCGAATCTGTCAGGGGGCCAGAGGCAGCGGGTCGGCATTGCGCGTGCTCTCCTCAGCGACGCGCGGATCTACATCCTCGACGAGGCGACCAGTGCCCTTGACGCACGCAACGATCTGGCGGTCCTGGAAAACATCCGCACTCATATTCGCGACGCGACGGTCATGTTCGTGACCCATCGCTCCTCGACGCTGGGGTTTGTGGACCGCGTCATCATGCTTGACGCCGGCCAGGTCGTGGGCTTTGACACATTCGCGCGGCTGGCCGAAGAGCATAACGAGTTCCGCACGCTCTTCACCATAGATGAACAAGAAGCTGGCGCGGAGGCCTCTGAACCAGAAGACGAACGACAGTACATGTGACCGTCGTCGAGGAGGCGGCGGGCTCGAGACGGGCAGAATAGCGCCGCGCGCCTGCATGTGCGGAAACAGCGACAGCCTCTGAAGACAGTTACTGCAACATGATTTCCTGAACGCGATCAGCGCCATGCCCGAGGATCATGTCGGAATTGCATCATCGCTGGGTTGCTCCGGGAGAGCACATCCGTTTGTACCTGGTCTTTTCTGAATGCGTCCGTCGTCCGAAGCTCAAGAGCCCAACAGCCCATGGAGAGCGGAGGCTTCGACCCACTGGTCTTGCGGTCTCTTCGTGGTGAGAGAAACAGGAAAGGATCGGTGCTCGATCCCCTACGGATAGCAGGGACAACGCCCCGAGAACGGCTTGCATGACAGAATGCAACAGAAGGAGCCTGATCAGGATCTGAACCGCCTTGTTCGCTGTCGTGCATGAAGGTAGTCGGAAACTAGGATGGTCTGTGTCTGAATTCGGGCTTGCAGAGGGGGACACGGTGGGCCGCAAAAAAATGAAACGCGAGCTCGTCAACAAAGGACGGGCGCTTCTCCGAGATAAGGGTTGGCCGATCCCGAACAGTTGGTTGCGGGGGGATGAGCAGTTCATCCGCAGGGTCGCCCGTGAATTGACGAGACGCGATACCGTTATCGACCTTGGCGCCCATGTGGGGATCGCAGCGATAGAATTCTCCCATCATGCAGGGCGTGTCCTCGCGTACGAACCTCATCCCGAGATCTTTCAGACGCTGCGCCGCAATGTGCGCAACTACCGTCGAATTGTGCCGATCAACAAGGCTATCTGGACTGAGGAAGGTTCCCTGGACCTCTTCTTTGGAAGCGATGGCAGGACTGACAAACCGACCGAAGGTTCCACACTCATGCACGGAAAATCGAACCTCGACTACAAAGAGTCGGCCAGTGTCGAAACTGTGAAACTGTCTGATGTGATCGACGGCATCGAAGGCGGGGTGCGCCTGATCAAGATGGACATCGAAGGCGCAGAGGCTCGTGTCATCGCCGAACTTGTCGAGACGCCCGCTGTAGAGAAGGTCGACAAGGTCTACGTTGAAACACATGAAGACAGAATCGAGGGGCTTGGAACAGAGTTGGATGCCGTGCGTAGCAGAATTGAGGCCCTAGGCCTTACCTCGAAATTCGATTTCACTTGGCCTTGATATCATGCGCGCGTGCATTGTGACTGGCGGCTACTACAAGCCCTCCGAAACCATGGTGAATTTCCACATCGAGAATCTCTTTGAGGGAAACACGTGCGTGCTTAGCGCAAACGATGAGAAGCCTGCGCCGAATGACCGTCCCTTTCTCGTTTATCGCAAGCCCAAGGGGCTGCTGCATCGCGCGACGAGTTCCCTCTTGCACGGCACGGTCAAGGTGCCGCAGGGGCGAAGGCGGGCCGAGATAACCGATTTTCTGAAACAACAGGGCGTCGAGATCGGGGTTTCCGAAATGGGCTCGCAGACGATGATAGTGGCGCCGGTGTTCAAGGCCGCGGGGATCCCGCTTGTCGGCTATTTCAGAGGAGAGGATGCCTCGAAAACCTTGCGCAGCCCGCGCCGACGGCGGGCCTATCGTCTGAGTGTGCCGAAGCTGGCCGCAGTCGTCTCAGTCTCGCAATTCCTGCTCGACAATCTGGCGCGCGCCGGGATTACGCATCCAAATGCGCACGTCATCCCGAGCGGAGTCGATTTGCGCCGCTTCAAGCCCGCGCCCGACAAGCGGCCCAACAGTTTTCTTGCAGTGGGCCGCTTCATCGAGAAGAAGGCACCAGATCTCGTGGTGCGGGCCTTTGCTCGCGCCGCACAAGAGCATCCGGCGGCTACGCTGGAGATGATCGGTGACGGCTATTTGCTGGAGCGCTGCCGCATCATCGCGCACGAGGCCGGAATTGCTGACAGGATCACCTTTCACGGCTGGCAGCCACACAGCTTCGTGGCCGAGCGAATGTTTGACACGCAGGTGTTCCTTCAACATTCCGTAACCCCCGAGGACGGCAATACCGAAGGCCTGCCAACCGCGATCCAGGAGGCAATGGCTTGCGGCATGGCTGTAGTCTCGACCCGGCATGCCGGCATTCCGGAGGCCGTTGAGGAAGGGGTGACTGGCTTCCTTGTCGACGAATACGACGAGGCGGGGTTCGCCGCTGCAATCGACCGCGCCATGGCGCGGCCAACCGAGGTCGCGGAAATGGGACATGAAGGACGCGCGCGTGCGGTCAGCCGGTTCGACAACGCCGTTCTCATCGCGCGGTTCGAGCGGCTTCTCGAGCAGGTGTCCCAGGGCGGGTAAGCATCTACGTCGCCGGCGTTGCAGTCGGATCAATTCGAGCTCGTCTTCTCACTCCGAGGTTCGTGTCTGTGTTGTCTGGCCCGCCGGAACACAGGAAAGCCACCTGCCGGGCTCAAGCCGCTCTCCTATATTAACCCCAGCACGAAGACCCATGCCTTCATTTGGTTGTTCTGTTTCTCGCTGATCTCAAGGATGTCGAGCAGCTTGTAGGTCTCGCGCCCCCAAACGAAAAACAGATAGGGCATGGCCATTGGGTGCGCGCCAAAGGGGTCCATTTCGCCCGCATTGGACGGCGAGTGTGCCATTGTATGTTCTATGTAGATTCGCCCCTCTGGCTTCAGTTGCTGAACCCATGCGTCAAGGGCACGTTTGGGTTCCATCGCCTGATCGAGCGAATTGGTATAGACAAATTCAAACCTACTCTCCCAATCAGAGTTCACATCCTGGAAATCCCAAACGTACATGTGTGGAAACTGCGCCGCCGTTTCCGATATATCGGTACCAATGACATTACCATTCAGGGCCTTTCGAAACCACTCTACTTCATACCCATTGCGCGCACCGTGGCACACCCCGGTCGCACCCAGACCCTGTTCCCTAAGGTCAGCGGCAATCGCCGAGAGGGTCATATCATCCGCCCAAACGTTGTGCAGCTTGCGCTTGTTGTGGTGGATCTGGGTCGCGCGGTACTCGTCGTAGCCGCCGTCGTATTTGTGCTGGTACACCAATTCGGCTTCACGGGGTTCGACCACCTTCTGTCCGAAGGGCCGGACGAGTCGGTTCAGGATTTTCCGCATGGCTCTTCTCGCACTCAGATTCACCATCTCAAAGAGCACCGATCTCTTTCCGGGACAAGGCGAGGGAGCTGACCAAAGGGACGATGTGACGCGGTGGACCCCATTCCACTTCGACTCGGGGCCGATGCTCTTGAAGAGGTCAGCCTGTTGGATGACATCGCCGTTGTTTGCGGTTTCTCCCGGCGCGAGGACCCAGATTCGTTGCGGGTCAAAGCCAGAAGATGTCGGCTGCGGCACGCGCGACGGCTGAGAGGAAGACGTTGTGATCTGAGACGCGTCTTCTCCTCCAACTTAAGCTGGAGTCCGTCCCGACCAAGGAGACGGACTGTATGAAGAGATCACGGTTCGGCGAAGAGCAGATCATCGCGATCCTTAAGCAGCAGGAGAGCGGTGTGGCGACGGCAGATGCATGCCGGGAACATGGGATCAGCCAAGCCACGTTCTACTCTTGGCGGATGAAGTATGCGGGGATGACATCGCCTGAGATGCGGCGGTTGAAGCTTGAGGACGAGAATGCGCGGCTGAAGAAACTCGTTGCGGAGCTCAGCCCGGATAAGGAGATGCTTCAGGATGTCGCCTCGCGAAATGTATGGTCCGCCCTGCCGTTGCAAGGGTCTTCGATGGCGACGCTTGGGTTTGCGTAAATGTATCCGGCCTCTCGCGAGTGGACCGGTTTTCCGGCCAGGCCATGATGAGACCCGCACATGCGGTTTCCAAACAGCTGGTTCGGGCGCGAAGCCCGCTTTCACGCCGGATTTACCGAATTCTGATCTTCCCTTTCGTCATTATCTCGAGCCTCGCAATCCGTTCCGGTTTGACCGGAAGAGCGTTAGCGTCATGCGGTAGCAGCCTCCTGTGGACGCCGTTCGTAGGTTGCGCCAGGTATCGTCAGGTATCGTCAGGATCACCCACACGATCCGGGCCATCTTCGCCGCCAAGGCGACGGGGCGTGACCGATTTACTTTGCACGTCGCGCCAGACGGCGTCCGAAGGCTCGTGGCACCACTCATTCGACAGTTAGTGATGTGGTTACGCCCAGGGGCAGAACGGCGCTGAACTGGACGCAGTCTTAGTCGGACGTGTCCTACGACGCTCTTCAGTAGGACACAGTGCCCGCTAACAAATTGAGACTGTTGGATTAGAGTGGATGCTGGCAGCCCGTAGGGGACTTTCCTGACCTCGAAAAATCAGATGGTTAGCAGCGGTGGGACACTTTTGCTTTCCCACTGTTTCATTAGGTTTTCTGGAATTTTTTTCCCATCGATCAATCGGTTACGTGCCGCGGAATCGCATGTTTTCCCTCCCGAATGAAGCGCTCCCAGTCGCGGCGCTCTCCATGCTATATTTAGTGGCTTGGGGATTCGACTCCTACGAAATGTGGAATTCTGCTCTGAGCGGAAAACTAAACCCCGCTCCCCAGCGACGGGAGAGCGGGGCTGAGGACGAATAGAGCGCGAAGCCAAGCGCCAACCACGAGATGAAGGAAGAACCCCATGGCAAGTAAAGAAGCAACCGATTCGAGCACGAAACACAACATTGGTGAAAATAATCATCAGACTCTGATCGACCTGTCTACCCTTCCGATTTGGGCAGCGCGTGGCGCGCCTGAGGCTGTGGTGAAATCAAAACGTGCACCAATCAATCCGAAGACGGGTCGCTCGGCAAAGAACGACACGCCCGACACATGGGCAGACCGCGATAGGGCCGAGAAACACGCAGCAAACGTCCCTAGCGAGCGCGAGCCAGGAGTCGGGCTGATGCTGGGCGCCATCCACGCACCCGATGGATGGTGCCGGGCAGGCCTCGATCTGGACGGCTGCCGCGACCCGGATACGGGTGAATTGGAGTCCTGGGCGGAGCAAATCGTGTATCGCTTCGACACCCTCACCGAAGCTTCTCCGAGTGGAACCGGTTTGCATGTCTTGTTCCATGCCCGGATCGCGGACGTGGAAAGCTTGCGCGAGGATGGCTTGATTGCAAAGGTCGGCCGCTCGTTCTTGCGAGGCAATCACCTTGAGATCGCCGCCTTCTTCGGTGGCAAGTTTCTAACGGTCACGGAAGAATATTACGACGAAGGGGATATCGGGCTGTCGGATACCATCCGCCCCGTCCCACTCGCCAACCTCCAATGGCTTCTCGGTGAATATGCTCCAGCATGGGCGGGAACGGATGAGAACGGCGACGGGATGGACGAGTCAGGTTCCGGTCACGCCTGGCGCCGCGTCTGTATGCTTGTGGGAAATGGTCTGGACGACTGTGAGATCGTCCAGGAGTTGGCAAGGGAGGATAGTCCGGCCGGGGAATGGTGGGCAAGGGCTCCTGAGCGAGAACGTGCCCGGACCATTTTCCGCGCGCGGGAGCAGGTGAAACCGTCCATCGATCTCGGCCTATTGCTCGACGACCTGCCCGAACTCCCGACTGCGTCTTCGCCTCCGGTCATGCGTAAGAAGAATGGTGAGCCGGAGGCTACTGCCCACAACGCCGTGATCTACCTCGACCGCGCCAATAGAACCAGTGAGCTTGCCATAAGGCACAACGCTCTCACAGGACAGGACGAATGGCGTGCCGGCGAAGTCAGGGATGCTGACCTGACCCGGATCCGGGTAGAGGTTGAGCGCGCCGGGATGCGAAACATCGGCCACGATCTGACCGTTCGTGCGGTCCGCGCAATCTCCGAGCGCAACGCCTATCATCCGGTTAGAGACTGGCTCGGCGGCCTCGTTCATGACGGACGCCCCCGCCTCGACACGTGGCTCTCGGACTATCTAGGTGTCGAGGACTCGCGCTATGTGCGTGCGGTCGGGAGGGCTTCAGTCATCGGGCTTGTAGCTCGTGTTATGCGGCCCGGCTGCAAGCACGATCACGTCCTGACTCTGACTGGCGCCCAAGGTGCGGGAAAGAGCACCGTTTGTCGTATCCTCGGCGGCCCCTGGTATGGTGACAATCTGTCAAGCCTCGCCCGCGATGACACTGAAGCCTCTCGATGGTTGCGGGGCCACTGGCTTGTCGAGTTGAGCGAGATGGCGCCCACGAGGAAAGCCGAAGCGGAGACGTTGAAGTCCTTCCTGAGCCGAGCGACCGACAACGTGCGGGCGCCTTATGGCCGCCTCGCGGAGTCAATCCCCCGCCAATGCGCTTTCATTGCCACGACCAATGATGAGCAATTCTTGCGCGACCCCACTGGTGGCCGGCGCTTCTGGCCCGTTAGCGTGAGCGCCGAGATCGACACGGAAGGGCTCACCCGCGACCGAGATCAGCTTTTCGCGGAGGCGCTTGCCGCTTTCGGGGCGGGGGAGGCTTGGCACCTGGATCAGGAGACGGAAGCCCTTGCCCGAGAGGTTCAGGCGGCGGCAACCGAAGAAGACCCATGGGCGACCTTACTTTCTGACTACCTTGACGGGACGCTGGACGAAGACGGTCAACCGCTCGACTACGTGCACACCGCGGAGGTGCTCGCCGCAATTGATCTGCCTACAGGGCAGAAAGGCGGGGCCGCGGGGAAGCGCGCCGCTGCGATCCTCCAGCAGATGGGTTTGAGCCCAGTGCGGAGCAAGCAAGGCCGTTTCTGGAAGAGGCCGCAATGACCGACCACCGGCAGAAGAAAGGTCTGCGGCCTGTGGAATGGGTGACGGTGGGTGACGGTGCGGTGACGCTGGGAGTCCGATCCCGCCGTCATCGTATTTTCGTTGTCCATCAGTCTCTTATGCAGCTGGTGACGGTGGTGACGGTGGAAATGCCCACGGAGGCGGGAGACGACCGTATGAAGGGCAAAGGGGCAAGCGGGGGGCACGCGCAGGCGCGCGGGGGCAATATAGGCAATCTTCCGTCACCACCGTCACCCGTGAGGCGCACTGATACTCTGCGAAAGTCGGCGCTATCCGCCGGCTCGTCTATTGAACAATGTCCCCTCGGGACGGATGCCATAGCGAGCAATCTCGGCGATCTCCGCGACTCTTGCCTCTTGGTCCGTATCGAAAAGCTCGACCGTGATGCCGAGCCAACCAACGGGCTGCCGCATCACGTATTCATAGAACGGGGGGTTGATTATCAGTTTTCCCAGCGGACCTTCTCGCTTGAAGTCCTTTTGCAAATGGGACTTGAGCCGAGAGGGTGCCTTTGCAGTTCCGACGTATACGGGGCTGCCGTCGATCCTGTTCCAGAGCACATACTTCGCGCTGATGCGCTCAGGCATCGCCTCGATCCGGCGTCTAGCAGATTCCGCCTCCATCATATCAACTACCAGGTAGCAGCCAATACTGGCAGAGATATGGCGCGGCCCCACGCTGGTGCAGTTGGTCTAGCTTTGGGTCCTCCCGCCGGCTCGGCTGTCGCGGGGAGCGCGGAGCCCGACATTCGAGTCACTTCGAAGGTTCTCGAAATGAGAACGATTATCAACTAAGATGACCTCATGAACGCTTCCGCTCTCCCCGACACCATCGGCGCAAAGGACCTCGCCCGACTCCTCGGCCTGACCGTCACCCGCATCTCGGCGCTGGCTAAGGATGGGGTGATCCCGAAAAAGGGCCGAAACAGCTACCCGCTTCCCGAGGCAGTGGCGGCCTACGTCACGTGGCGGGCGGATCACCCGGATGGCAGGCCCGCAGCGCCAAAAGACCTCAATCCGAGAAGACGGGCCTGACCCGTGCCCAGGCCGAACTCGCCGAGGTGAAGGCGGCACAGGCCCGCGGCGATCTCCTTGACGCGCGAGCCGTGCATGTCCGGTGGGTGGAGACGATAACGGCGCTGAGGTCTGCCCTCCTCGCTGTGCCGCCACGTATCGCCACCCAGATGGGCCTCGACCGGGCCGCCGCTGCCGCGCTGGATGCCGAGTTGCGGGCAGCCCTGGACCAGATCGCCACCGCCAGGGAGTAGGCCGCAGAGGAGCTCCTGGAGGCCGAAGTGGAGGCGATGCTCGCATGACCCGCCTAGACGACATCACACGGGCCGCCTACGCCGCCCTGCGCGCCTCCGCCTGTCTGCGTGGGTTGAGCAGAACGTCATCCTCCCCTCGACCATCGCCGCTGCACCAGGACGGATGCGCTTGTTCCCCTATCAGCGGGCTATTGCGGACAGTATGGGCGACCCGACCGTGGAGCGAGTGTCCGTGCTCAAGTCAGCCCGAGTCGGCTACGCGCAACTCGCGGTCGCGGCCCTCGCCCACTACGCCGCCAACGACCCGGCCCCCGTTCTTGCCGTCCTGCCTGCCGAGGCCGACGCGAAGCACCTGATGACTGGGGTTATCGAGCCAACTTTCCGGGAGTCTCCCGCCCTCTCTGATCTTCTCGCCGCTGATACCTAAGGACGAGACACGATGCTGTCCCGAGCCTTCCCGGGAGGTTCCCTAAAATTGGTCTCCGCTGCCTCGCCGCGAAACCTTCGTGCATTGACGGCCCGGGTTCTCATTCTCGATGAACTCGATGGATGGGAAATCGACGCCCGTGGGGAGGGCGACCCGCTCACTCTGGCCGAGAAACGCACGTTTAGCTTCGCAGATCGCAGAATCATCGCAGGAAGCACGCCGGTGGATGAGGAGACCTCCAGAATCTGTCGCCTTTATGCGCAGAGTGATCAACGAGTCTGGGAATGTCCGTGCCAGCACTGCGGGGAGTTTCACGAGATCAAATGGCAGGACATAACCTGGACGGACAGCGATCCGGATTCCGCCTCCTGGGCGTGTCCCTCTTGCGGTGCATTGACTGCCGACCGCGAGAAGGCCCCCATGCTCCTGGCGGGCCGCTGGAGGGCCACACGGCCCGAAGTAAAGGGCCACCACGGCTACCGGATCAACGCTCTGTCGTCGCTCCTACCAAACGCGGCCTGGCCAAAACTGGTGGCGGAGTTCCTGGACGCCAAGCGGAGCCCGGTAACACTCAAACCTTGGGTCAACACGATCCTGGGTGAGCCGTGGCGCGGCGAAGGCGAGGACCTTGATCCGTCTGACCTCGCCCGGCTCCAGATGCCGCTCTCGACCTCCCCAATTCCCGAGGAAGTGCTCTTCCTGACCGCTGGAGTGGACTGTCAGGGCGACCGGCTGGAGGTCACATTGGCCGGGTTCACCGCAGAGAACGCGATCCGTGTCCTCGATCATGCGGTAATATGGGGAGGCCCGCGGGAGCCCGAGACATGGGTGGAACTCGACCAATGGCTCAGCCGGCAATTCCGGCACGCCGCAGGTGGATTGGCCTACATCGACTCCGCCGTTATCGACAGCGGGTATCACGCCGACGAAGTTTACGCCTTCACTCGCCCCCGGACTTCCCGTCGGATCGTCGCCGGCAAGGGTGTCTCAGGCTTCCACCGTCCGCGCCTCGCCTCGGGGCAGAGCCGCAAGACCCGGCTAGCCCAGATCGGCGTGGACCCTATCAAATTGGAAATCATGGAGCGCCTAAAGGAAGGTTCGACGATTCAGATCGCTGACCATCTGGGCCGTGATTACCTTGAGCAATTGGCCGCCGAGCGGTTGGTAACTCGGATGCACCGTGGCCACCCTGTGCGCCAATGGGAATTGATCTCCGGGCGGCGCAATGAAGCCCTCGACACACTCGGCTATGCCATTGCCGCACGGCAGCTTATCTTGATGCCGCCCGAGCGCCGGGCTGAGGAAGTATCGAGCGCGCGCCCTGTGGAAACGAAGCCGAAAGTCACGCGCTCGAAATGGTTATCAGCCTAGAATCCGTCCAAGCTCGGCCAAACTGCGCTTCGACCCGGCCGGATCATCATCCTTGACGACTTCGTACCCGAGTTCACGCAAGACTGGTCTGATCTCCTCGATTGAGACAGGGCGCCCATCAATCATGAGCACGCCGTGTTCGATGTCTGAGCCGACCTCCGCGTTTTCCTTGGAAGCTTCATTCTCCATCACTCTCTCCTTCTTCAATTTCGCCCCACTACCGAGTTAGCAGGCCAGAAGCGCAGCGGAAAGAAAAAAGTGCATAACATCAAATGATTAGTCGAAAGTGGATAAATCACCTGAAAGTGGATTTCATGGGGCATAGGGTTCAAGCGTCGGCCATCCTCGCGGCCAAAACCTCTGCCGCGCCGAGTGCAACGTTAGGGTCTGTCCAGGGGACGGCGCGGTCCACAACGACCAGCGAACCAGGCTCCACGGGAACGACTGCCGGCCAGTAGCGCCCGTCGATGGATAGGGCACAGGGCAACCAAGCGCCCTCCAGCCCGTGTACGATCTCCCCTACGCATTTCGCGACAGCCCCGGGTGGCATTTCTGAATATCGACGTGGGTCGATCTCATCATTAGCGCTCATGATTCGCCTCATTGGACGTTTCTCTCAGTGCTTATCTGTCGCCTGCTTTTCGGCAGGCAAGTAAATCATTTGACTAGTGATTTTTCACCCCGAACTGGAATTACACTCTTTTCTCCAATTGAATGATTTGACTGTCGGTCAACTCGCTCCAATCGTCCGGAACCCCGGCAATTGCCCGTTCTGCCACTGTGGGCGGCATACCCCAGACGGAATTGGCATATTCGATTGCTGATTCCCGATCTCCGTGCCTTGCGTTTATCTCCACAGCCCAACGGCGCATCCGGATTGTATTTATCACCCTTGCCGGTAGGACGGGTGCTGCATCTTTGAACTTGGCTTCTTTCATAGCGCGACCTCTTTGCCGCCGGCTCGACCGGCGGTCCTCTGGTTTGCGCTCCTCCGGTGAGTCCTTGATAGCGCATCAAACTGTCGCTTTCAATATTTGATACTGATGGAATCATATGCTACATCTGGTGCACGAAAGCACCTTGAGGACCAAATGGACCCTTTCTCAGCCCCATCTCTGAAACGCTCGGCCGTCGCCCGAGCGATAGCGCATCCGACTGATGACGTTCGGAAGGTCTCCGGGGCCATTCTCAACATGACCGTGCGGAACCGGTTTCTTCACCCCGAGGAGAGGCCAACGGCCGGGAAGAAAACGGAAAACTGGTACTCACCCGCGGACGCAGTAAAGGCCGGCGTGGTTCTCCACCTCTGGGCCGCAGGGTTCTCCAACTCGCCGACTTTTCAGGCTGCCATTGACCGCTTGGGGCTGTGGCGGGTCACCGATGAGAACCCAACCTGGAAGCCAGGCGACCCAGACCCTGAAGGTGAACCAAATCCAGACCGTCCGGGCTCCCCCGCCGCATTCGTCCTTCGCGACTTCTGCGAGACTGGCGGCAACTGGACCCTCCGAATTGACGTTCGGCGCAACGCCCTGACCGGTGAGTACCGGCACGTGGCAGCGTTGATCCGCGAAGACAGTGCCATGGGCAACGCTGTCACCGAACAGGAGGGGGAGGTGCTGTTGTCGGCCCACCTGCTGCCGTTGACCGGGCTTCTCGCTCAGATTGCCTCTCACACGATCTTCAAAGGGGGCGCACATGGCACTCACTGACCGCTTCCGCAGTCTGTTCACGCGGCAAACCGCCCTGGCCCCGCACCGCCGATCCTTCGACGCGGTCACAGCTGGGCGTCGAGGCGCTGCCTTTCGGGCGTTCGGCTCCACCGGGCCGGAAACTATGGCCGCAGCCGGCCCTGTGCGATCCCGGGCCCGATACGCGGCTGCGAACAACGGTTGGATCGCCAACGGCGTGGCGGCCTATGTCGGCGAGATCGTCGGGGCCGGCATCGAGCCAACCTCCGCACACCCTGACGCCGATCTGCGGCCGGTCATCGAAGGGGCCTTCCTCGACTTCGCCGAGGGGGCCGACGCGGAGGGCCGCACCGACCTTCGGGGGCTCCTCGCCCTGATGGCTCGCGCCACGATAATCGACGGTGAGTCCTTCGCTGTAGTCGAGGAGGGCCCTGAGGGCATTCGGGTGCGGGTGCTGCCCGCCGAGATGGTGGACGAATCGCGCACGATGAATCTCCCCAGTGGGGGTTACGTCGCCGCCGGTGTCGAGTTTGATGCCGAGGGCCGCCGCGTGGCCTACCACGTCCTCCCGCAACGTCCGACCGATCTGTTTGCCACGGCAAAGGAGCCGATCCGCGTTCCCGCGGATGAAGTGCTGCACCTCATGTGCCCCTTGGGGCCGGGGCAGGTGCGCGGCATCTCCTGGCTGGCCCCGGTGCTCCTGACCGTCAACGAACTGGACCAGCTACTGGACGCCCTCCTGGTGGGCACCAAGGTGGCCGCGCTCCACGCGGGCTTCATCACCAATCAAAACGATCTCACCGGCCCAAGCTCCTATGACGAGACCGGCGACGAGGTGAGCCTTGAGCCCGGTGTGATCCATCGGCTGTCCGCCGGCGAGGCTATCACCTTCAACTCCCCGGAAGCCGCGAAGGACTCCGTCGCTTTCGACCGTCTGACCTTAGGCCAGATTGCGGCGGGCCTCGGCGTACCGCAACACCTACTCGACGGCGACCTGTCCAACGCGAATTACTCTAGTCTTCGGGCCGGCCTTCTACCGTTCCGTCAACGGGTGGAGCAGTTCCAGTATCACTGCCTTGTGCCACAGGTGCTCAACCCGCTTTGGCGCCGCGTGATCTCGCACGAGATCATCGCCGACCGGCTGGACGTGGACCTCGCCCAGGCCTCCCGGGCCGAGTGGCTGCCGCCGCGGCCGATGCAGGTGGACCCACTCAAGGACACCCAGGCGCTGCGCGAGCAACTCGCACTTGGGCTGAACTCTCGCACCAAAGCGGCCGCCGCGATGGGGTGGAACGTGGCCGATCTGGACCAAGAAATCGCCTCAGACCGGGAGAGGGAAACTGCTCTGGGCCTCAAATTCACCCCGACCGGACAAAAGCCCGATGACTACGTTTCCTGAGCGCGGCCCAATGGCTCAATATGATGGCAAGATGTATGGCCCGCCTGCAGAGACGGTGGACGATACCTTTGCCAACACGCCCGACCGATGGGCCGATGCCGAGGCCGGCACCCGTCGGGCAGATGCTCGGCCGTCCTCCTGGAATGAGGAGGCGCTGACCTTCGAGGCCACCGCCGCGACTAGTTACCCGGTCGAGCGCCGGGACGCGCAAGGGCCGTTCCTCGAAGTGCTGACCGCCGATTCCTTCCGGAATGAAGGCCGCGAGGTTCCCGTGTTCGACAACCACCGTGGCGGGTCTGCACGCGCTACCGTTGGGATCGTGACCTCGCTCCGCCGGGAAGGCGACGTGATCGTCGCTGGACTTCGACTGAGCGCAGCCGACGACGTGGAACAACTGCGGCAGCGCGTGGCCGACGGGACCGTGCGGCACGTCAGCGTGGGCTACCGCGTCCGCGGCTGGACCGAGTCCCGAGATGACCGCGGGCGGCGCATCAAGACACCCACCGCGTGGACAGTGACAGAAGTGTCGCTGACTTCTCAGCCTGCGGACCCCACGGCCCGCATCCGATCTTCCCAGATAGCCCCCGACGCAACGGCGCGGTCGGGCGGTAGCGGTACCGACCGCGTCACAAATCGCGCCCCAGACTCTGGAGTTACAATGTCTGAAGACACCACCCTTGAGCAGGACGAAGCAGTCCGTCGCTCCGAAATCAGTGGGCTTGTCCGCGGTGCCGGTCTGGCGCCCGAACGGGCCGACGACTTCATCGACCAGGGCGCGACTGTGCCGGAGGTGAAGGCCGCGCTGTTCGACCACGTCACCACACGCTCCCGCCCGGCCATCCGCGTGCACAGCGCGGAGACCAGCGACGACCCTGCGCAGGCCGTCCATCAACGTTCCGCTGCCCTTGCGCATCGCGCGGGTGTGGCTGCCGATCTGCCGGAGCCCGCTCGGGCCTACCAGCACGCCAGCCTCCTCGACCACGCGCGGGGCTGCCTCGAAGCGGCGGGCGTGTCCACGCGCTCGCTTTCGCCCGATGAGACCTTCCACCGGGCCGCGCACACGACCTCGGACTTCCCCACGATCTTGCAAAACGTGGCGTCCCTGTCCGCAATGCAGTCCTTCCAGTATGCGCAATCGCCGCTCATGCAGGTCAGTCGGCAGATGACCGTCCCCGACTTCAAAGCGCACACGATGGTCCGCCTCGGCGAGGCCGGAGCCCTCCAAGAGGTGCCCGAGTCTGGCGAGGTCAAAGCCGTGAGCCGCGCTGAGACTGGTGAGTCCATCTCCGTTGCGACCTACGCCGCGCGCCTCGATGCCTCCCGCCAGCTTCTGATCAACGATAGCTTGGGCCTCTTTAGCGATATGGCCGCCGAACTCGGGCGCGCGGCTGCCGCGATGCAGGCCGATCTGCTTGTCGAGACGCTCAACAGCAATCCGACCCTCTCGGGTGGCACTGCCGTGTTCGCCGCGGGCCGTTCCAACGTCGTGCCCGACGACCTGGATGACGCAGCGCTCAACGCCGCCCGGAAGTGGTTCCGCACGATGAAGGGCCTGGACGGAAAGACGCTCATCTCCGCCGCGCCGCGCTTCCTCGTGGTCGGCCCCGAGATCGAACAGGACGCAGAGAAGCTGCTCGCTTCGACTGCTCCCGCGACCGTCGCAAACGTTAACACCTGGACAGATGCCTTCACGCTGCTTGTCGAGCCGCGCATCACTGATGAGGCGTGGTTCATGTTCGCCGATCCGGCGCAGGTGGCCGTCCTTAGGCACGCCTACCTGTCGTCTGTGCAGGGGCCACAGGTCCAGCGGCAAGACCAGTGGAACACACTCGGCACCAGCTTCCGCGTCGTTATGGACTTCGGCACGGCGTGGACCGACTGGCGCGCCTACATGTCTGACGGAACGGGCACATGACCCTGACCGAGCAACTGGAGGACGCCCGCAAGCAGCTTCACCTGTTGCTCACCGGGCAGGCCGCGACGGTCTTCGTGGACCAGTCGGGTGAGCGGGTCGAGTTTCGTCCCGCCACCGCCTCTCGCCTCGCGGCGTATGTCCGCGACCTCGAACGCCAGCTTGCCGGGCATGGCCGCCCGGCACGCGTCAACACAACCTCATCCAAGGGACTCACCTGATGAAGAACTTCGTCCAGCCCGGTCAAAATATCGACGTGACCGCCCCCGCCGCCGTCCAAAGCGGCGAGCCTATCCTTGTCGGCGACCTGTTTGGCATCGCAACGGCCGACGCTGAATCCGGCGCGACGCTCGTGATCGCCACCACGGGCGTCTACACGCTGCCCAAGACCGCCACAGACGTGATCGCCCAGGGCGCCGCCGTCTACTTCGATGCGACCGCCGGTGAGATAACCGTGGACTCGACGGGTAACCCGATTGTGGGCCACGCCGTCACCGGTGCCGGCAACCCCTCGGCCACGGTTGCCGTCCGGCTGTCGGTCTGACGGATGACCCTCGCTCGCGCGCCTGAGACACTGGAATGTCCCCTGCCGACCCGGCGGGGGCTCAACCGTGTCCAGGCCGCGGGATATGTCGGCGTGGGCTCCTCCAAGTTCGACCAAACGGTGAGTGATGGACGGATGCCGCAGCCGGTGAAGATCGACGGGCGCCGCCTTTGGGACGTGCGTGCGCTTGACCGGGCCTTTGACGAATTGGGTGGGGGCATCCAATCTGAGACCAACCCGTGGGACAAAGACAATGAAGATGCGGCTTAAGTATGTGGTGGAGGACACCGACCGACACGGCAACGTGCGGCTCTACTATCGCCGTCCGGGACACGGGAAGATACGCTTGCGCGGACCGTTGGGCTCCCCACAGTTTCTGACCGACTATCGCCGCGCCGCGAAGACGGTAGAAGACGCGAACAAGCCGAAGAAGCACAAGCCTGCCAGCCTCCCGAAAGTCAGGCGTGGCACCGTCCGATGGCTTTGCACTGAATACTACCGCTCGCCGATGTTTCGCCAGTTGGACCCCACGACGCAGCGCACTCGCCGATCCATACTAGAGCGGTTCTGTGACACCAACGCAGACGGCTAGAAGCCTTTCGCTAAGATGCTCCCTCGGCACGTCCGCAAGCGACGGGACGCGCTCCTAGGCACGCCCGCCGCGGCCAACACGATGGTGAAGACGCTCCAGCAATTGTTCAAGTTTGCCGTCCGATACGATCTCCACGACACTAATCCAGCCGAACAGGTCGAATACCTGGCTACCAATTCAGACGGCTATCACTCGTGGACACTCGCCGAGATTGAACGCTTCGAGGAGACGCACCCGGTGGGCACGATGGCCCGGCTCGCGCTGGGCCTTGCCCTCTACACCGGGCAGCGCCGATCTGACCTAGTGCAATTCGGCCGCCAGCATGTACGGGCCGATGATTACGGGCAGGCTTGGCTTGTATTCACGCAGCACAAGGGGAGGAACCGCCACCCCGTGCGGCTGGAGATTCCGGTGATCCCTGAGTTGCAGCGGATCATGGATTCGACCGACACGGGCGATCTCTCGTTCCTGACCACGGAATACGGACGACCCTTCTCGTCTGCAGGTTTCGGCAACCGATTCCGCAAGTGGTGCGACGATGCTGGGCTGAACCACTGTTCCGTCCACGGGCTGCGGAAAGCGGCCGCAAAGCGGCTCGCCGAACTCGGCTGCACTGAGTTTGAGATAATGGCCATCACCGGGCACCAGACCTCAAAAGAGGTGACGCGCTACACGAAGGGGGCGTCCCAACGCACCCGCGCGGAGGGGGCCCTACGGAAGATGACCGAAGGACAAAACGGGGACAAAAGTGTCCCACTTTTGGGGGGCGTGGCAGAAGGTGGGACGATTTCGCCCTCTAACCATCTGATTGAAAAGGAAG
Source organism: Pseudomonadota bacterium (assembly GCA_039822045.1). GTDB lineage: Bacteria > Pseudomonadota > Alphaproteobacteria > Rhodobacterales > Rhodobacteraceae > HLUCCA09. The sequence goes on from JBCBMY010000004.1 coordinate 191,913, forward strand.
AAAAAACCAAGTGGCAGCCCGTAGGGTTCCGGAATAATTCAATAAATAACAATGGCTTATGTCGCCCAACCTGCTTGGATCGCCCCGTTGAGAGGCTTGGAGAAATTTGCCTCGCGTCCAACCGGTTTACGCCCGAAGCGGTTCCACCAAGCCTGTCGGCCTCCGTCTGCCAGGCATGACACGCGACATTCCGTCCTTGGGGATGACTGGCATCGATCCGGTGCGCCGCGCCCTCGACCGGGCCGAGGAGATCGATCCTCTTCCGGCAAATCAGTCCAGCGAAGTTCCAGTGGGTTACGTACGTCCCGGGGCGGACGAGAACGGACCTCGGAGATCGGGGGATGCATCATTATCGCCGTTTCCTCGTGTGCAGGAGATCACCGATCGGCGCGCGCGCATATCGAGCGCCGTGCGCCGCGCGGCGGACGCAAAGCCCGACCTCGATCCCGATTATCTCGTGAAAGGCTGGTTGATGGCTGACACCACGAGCATGATCTACGGCCCCTCGAATGTCGGAAAGACCTTCGTAGCCCTTCATCTCGCAGCAGCGATTGGATCTGGCCGCCCCTGGTTCGGTTGCCGAACCCGGCGTCGGCATGTCCTTTACATCGCCGCCGAAGGAGGGCGCGCATTTGAAAACCGCGTTGCCGCCCTCGCCCCTGCAATCTTCGATTGGGTGGCCTATCCGTTCGACCTCTACTCTAGCGATGCGGACGTCAGAGCCCTTGCCGACGTCTTCTCCGAGCGACGATCCACCCCCGGATCCGGGCTTATCATCGTTGACACGCTCGCCAGAGCGATGCCAGCGGGTGACGAGAACTCGAATGTCGATATGGGCATGGTCATCCGAAACGCTGACAAGCTCCGCCAGCTTTCGGAAGCGCACGTGATGGTGGTTCACCACACGGGAAAAGACACTTCAGCTGGTGCCCGCGGTCACACTTCGCTCAGGGCGGCTGTCGACACGGAGATCGAACTGAGCCGGGACGACGATACTGGCGCGATCTCGATGCGAGCGACCAAACAACGCGACACATCAGCGGGCGAAGTTACTCTGACGCTCAAGGAAGTGCCCCTTGGCAATGATGCCGACGGAGATCCAGTGACGACGTGCGTCGTGCAACCCCTCGATGACGGAGCAAAGTCGGAAAAGCGAAAGCGCCCGAAGGGAAACAATGAAATCGCACTCCAAGCGCTTCGCGACGCCATTCGGGAGCACGGTGAGGTCAAGTCGGGCCCGGATTATCCGGCGCTGCGCATGGTCGGAGAGGAAACCTGGCGACGGTATTGCGGACTCAAAGGGATGCTCGATCAGGACGACCAATCCTCGACGAACAAGATGCGGTGGAGCCGGGCGAAAGAATGGCTGCTTGAGAACGATTACGCTCGGTCGCAATCTGGAAGTTGGTGGTTGTTATAATGTCGCAATATGGAGACAGTGATAAGAATTTTCCCGTCCTGGGGGGCGTCGGACCCCGAAATTCGAGGTCGGTCACAGAATGGAATTCCATTATTGTGACAGGAATTTCAGTTCAAAGTCAAACATTTACGATTTGCGATCACAATGGTCACAAAACCCATTATCAAACATGTGACCTCTCGTGGGTCAAGGGCGCAAAAAGTGCAAATGAAATAAGGGCTTGCGCTAGGGTCACAATCGGGGTTATGGCTTTCAGCCATAAACCCCAGATCATTGTGACCGCCATTCCCGCATTGCGAATGCGTCGCGCCTTGACCGCAGTAATCTCGGGATGCACCGGCAGAGGTGCGGCATGAGTGCATGGCCGTACAATACAAAGGTCTGGCGCAAGCTGCGTATTGCGAAGCTATCGCGCGATCCGCTCTGCTACGCCTGTTTGTTGCGCGACCGTATTGTTCCAGCGAATACGGTTGACCATCGCGTTCCAATCTCGTCCGGTGGCCCGGCTTTCCCAAACCTCGATGGCCTACATTCGCTTTGTCACGCGTGCCACAACGAAAAGACGCACACGCACGACCGCCAAGGCGGCAATGCGCTTGGCAGACGCTTCAAGGGATGCGGTGTGGATGGCAATCCTATCGACCCGAACGACGGGTGGTGGACATGAGAGGGGGGAGCTTTCGATCGCGAGAAGCCCCTCTGCGAAGGACCGATGGTGAAGCCACGAAAATACTTAATTCGACCAGGAAAAATGCGTCGATGAACGCCGAAGAAGGAGGGGCCGAACAATGGGTCTGAGAGGGCATGGCGCTGCGCCGAAGCCGGTCGCAGACAACCGGCAGGGACATTTGGGTCTTGATCTCAACGACCTCGATCCGCTGCGCTCAAGGCTGCCCTGGGAGGAGGAGGGCTTCTCCCGTCTGGACCGCTTGATCGCGTTCCTCGAGGATCTCCCGATTACCCAGGGCTCGCTCGCCGGCACACACCTTCGCCTGCGTCCCTGGCAACGCGAGTTTCTTGCCGCGGTCTATTCGGAGGGACCGGACGGCCGCCGGCCGGTGCGTACCGCCGTATTGTCGATGGCGCGGAAGAACGGGAAGACTCAACTCGTCGCCGGCCTTGCGCTTGCCCATCTGCTGGGGCCGGAGGCCGAGGGGCGCGGCGAGGTCTATGCCGCGGCAAACGACAAGGCGCAGGCGGGCAAGACCTTCCTCGAGATGAAAGCCATCCTCGAGGCGCATCGGGAACTTGGGGCGCGCGCGAACATCATCAACTTTCACAAGCGGATCGAGGTGCTCCATGGCGCCGGGCGGGGCTCGATCTTTCAGGCGCTATCTGCAGACGCAAGCACCAAGCAGGGGCTGTCTCCGAGCTTTGTCGTCTACGACGAATTGGGTACGGCGCCCAAGCGCGACCTCTACGAGGCGCTCGATACCGCCATGGGGGCGCGCGACGATCCGCTGATGTGCGTCATCAGCACCCAGGCCTCGAGCGACACCGCAGCGCTCTCGACGCTGGTTGATTATGGGTTGAAGGTGAATGCCGGCGAAGTGGATGACCCCAGCTTCCATCTCATGCTTTATGCGGCCGATCTCGAGGATGATCCCTGGTGTGAGGCGACTTGGAGAAAGGCAAACCCGGCGCTCGGTGACTTCCGGTCGATCGAGGACGTTCGGCGCCAGGCGGCCCAGGCGCAGCGAATGCCGGCCGCGGAGCAAGGCTTCCGCAATCTGATTTTGAACCAGCGTGTCGATGCTCATGTGCGCTTCCTGTCGAAGCGCGAGTGGGACAACTGCGCGGGCGGCATCGACTTTGACCGTCTGAGAGGGCGGGCCTGTTGGGCGGGGCTGGACCTGTCGCAATCGCGGGATCTGACCGCCTTCGTGATGGTGTTTCCGGACAAAGACGGGGGGCTTGATGTGTATCCCCGGTTTTTCCTGCCCGAACGCGGCATTGACGAGAAGTCGGATCTCGATCGCGTGCCATACGACGTTTGGGCCCGAGACGGATATCTGTCGCTCATTCCGGGCGCGACGGTGGACCCGTCCTACGTGGCAGAGGCGATCGCGGATGCCTGTGCCACCTACGACGTGAAGAGCATCGCCTATGATCGGTGGCGGATCGAGGATCTCAGGCGCGAGCTCGCTCGCATGAATGTGGCGCCGCCGCTCGAACCATTCGGTCAGGGGTTTCGGGACATGGCACCGGCGATCGACAAGCTCGAGCGATTGGTAGCCGAGGGGAGCATCCGTCACGCGGGTAATCCTATTCTGACCTTCTGCGCTGCCAACGCCGTGATCGAGCTGGATCCAGCCGGCAATCGCAAGCTTGCCAAGAACAAGAGCGGCGGCCGGATCGACGGGGTGGTCGCCCTCGCGATGGCTCTTGGTTGTATTGAGAAAGAGCGGGCCAGTCCGCTTCCCTCCTGCCTCACTCAATTCCTTCCAAACCACAAAGGGGAATACAATGGCTAAAGACATCAAATCAGTCGATTGGCAAGCTCACGAGCGGAGAGAGGCGCTCACGACAGAGATTCAAGATTGCCAGTCGATCGCGAGACTGCTGTCGAATGAACTGTCTCGGGATCGATGGTTGTCGGCAGATGAGGATGTGGAGGCGCTGCGGCTTCTGGTTCGGGAGATCAGCGAGCACATTGGGCGAGTCCGTCATATTGCGAACCTGTAGTGCACGGGGAAGCATGCATTGCACATTATATCGTGCGATGCACAAAAAAAAGTGCGAAGTGTCTGTTTTAATTGATTTTTCTTGACATCTGTGTCTTCCAAATGCTACGAACTAGTCAGCCTCGGGGAACTGCGGCACGGAAGCCCGCCCCGGGAACCATCGCCACATAGTAGGAGGTCGTTCCGATGACGGACAACTTTAGGCGCATCAGCGTCTCCGAGGCATGCACAATCGTATCTTCGGTCTGTAGCGAGGAATGCAGTGTCGTTTATCGCTACGCGCGCAAGTTGCAGAGTGCAGGTGCGCTTCCGCTGAGCCGCGGGAGGAGTATTCCGGGAATTAATGCGAGACAGTTCACGCGTCTTCTGATCGCCGCGCTCGTGCGCCCTCGATACGAGAGGACTGCTCTGGTGGTCGAGGAGATCTACAACCTTCGCATTATTGTAATTCCAGAGAGCTTTCCGGGTGAAAAGCCGTCCGCCTTTGGCGAGGAACTTGCGCTCAACCTTTGCTTAGCGGGCGCAGATCCAAAAAAGATGCCCCCCACAGAGCGCGATCTTCGTCGATCCGCTTATGATGCGCATTACGAGATCTGCCCAGATTTTCCGGCGGCGGTGATTCATCACGCAGGCACTCGTCAGGTTTACCAAAGTCCTGGCCAGATCCCGGGCTACTGGAAGGCGTCGATCAAGCGGTCGGTTGCGGTGACGGGTCGGACCTTAGTCGAGTGTTTCGATGCCGGGCTTGAGTTGGAGCACCTCGAGCCCGGGTTTGCCGACGTCAGTTTCGAATACCCTGATTGTTTCTGATCACTAACACCGAATACCCACCCAGAAGGGACACTGGTGCCGCGGCGGCGCCTCAACCGTGCCGGGTCTGGGTGGGGAACGCTCCTCACCCTGCACGGACGCCGCACCCCTTTCCCGCTGTGAAGCGCAACACTCCCCGTGCCGGCTCGCCGGCCCGATGGACCCCCAGCCCCGCCGTGATGGCGGCACTTTCCTAGAAGGACCCCCAAAGTGAATATCACCCAGATCAAAGAACACCGCGCCTCAAGGATTTCCGAGATGCGCGCCATCAACAATGCGGCCTCCGATGCGGGGCGCGACCTCTCGGAAGGGGAGCGGACGCGGTTTGAAACGCTCGACGGCGAGGTCCGCAACCTCAACGCGCGCCTGGCCGATGCCGAGCGCCTTGCGGAGTATGAGCGCCTCGAAGAACGCGCCGAGCCGATCTCCGCCGGCGCGCTCCGCACCGGGGATTTGTCGGGCTATTCCTTGGCCAAGGCGCTCGTGGAGAGCCGCAATGGCGGCCTGACCGGCCTCGAGGCTGAGGCGCACCAGGAGCTTGCGAAGGATCGCGCCGAAGTGCGAGGCGTCATGGTCCCGACCGAGATCATTCTCGGCGGCGAGACCCGGGCACTCCTGACCACCGCCAGCGGCGGGAACATGGTCCAGACAGATCTGGGGCAGATGACCGATCGCCGCCGCCCCGCGCTTCGGGTCGAGGCGATGGGGGCCACTGTTCTGCCGGGCCTCACCGGCAACATCGATCTGCCACGCCTCACGGCGTCGGGCACCGCCGGCTGGGTCGCCGAAGATGGCGCCGCTACGCGCTCGGATGCGACCTTCTCCAAGACGTCGATGGGCCCGAAGACCGTGACTGCGGAATACGAGGTCTCGCGGCGGATGCTGCTGCAATCCAACCAGGCGCTTGAACCGATCCTGCGCCAGGATCTCGGCTTCCTTCTGGCGCAGACCCTCGACGCCGCTGCGATCCGGGGCGGCGGCACGAACGAGCCGACGGGGGTCTTGTCCGATACGAACGTTCTGGCCGTCACCGGCGGGGCATTCTCGTCGGATGTTACTGCCGACCTGATTGCGGCGCTTGAGACCGACAACGTGTCCGGCACGGCGGCCTTCTTGACCAACCCCGCCGTGATGAATGCGGCGCGGAAGCTCAAGGAGACCACGGGTCGCGTGATCCCGATCGCCGAGAGCTTCCATAACGAGAAGGTGGAGACTTCGACTCAGGTGCCGGGCGATATCGGCACCGGCAGCGACAAGAACGCGCTGATCTACGGCGAATGGGCGAGCCTCTACATCGGTTACTGGTCGGGGGTCGATCTACTCATGAACCCTTATCACAGCGACGTGGCGAGCAAGGGCGGAGCGCTGCTCCATGCCTTCCTCGACGCCGACGTTGTGGTGCGCCACGTGGAAGCCTTTCGCTACGCGGAGATCGACTGATGCGGCCGCTTTCCCATCCCGTGCGCGACCTGACCGGGCGCGCATCCGAGCTCGAGCGCCGCATGAGGCCTGCGGAGATGCGGGCCCGGGGGCGGCGGCTTGAGGGGCATGCGGCGGTCTTCGGCGCCTTGGCAGAGATTGGCGGGGGGCTTACGGAGCGGATCGCGCCCGGGGCCTTCGCGGACAGTCTCGCGTCGCGGGGCGATATCCTGGCGCTGGTGGATCACGATCCGACCCGAGTTCTCGCGCGCACGGCTTCGGGATCCTTGCGACTCGCCGAGGACAGCCTTGGCCTCGCCTTCGATCTCGACCTTCCCGAAACTCAGGCTGCCCGCGACGTTATGGCCCTCGCCGAGCGCGGCGATATCGGCGGCATGTCCTTCGGGTTCATCGCGACCGATGACGCGCGTGACGGGACGCTACGCACCCTGCGCTCAGTCGATCTCCTCGAGATTTCCGTGGTGTCGGCCTGGCCGGCCTATAGCGGGACGGCCATCCATTTGCGCAGCGGCGCACCGCGGCGCGTCGCCTGCCTGCGCGCCTTGCGCATTCTTGACCTCGAGCACGAGCCTTCGGCCCGGATGGGAGCCTGATCATGGGAATTCTCGATCGTCTGCGGCGGCGTGAGCGCCGGTCCAATATCAAGGCATCAGACCCTTCGCTCGATGCCTTCTTCGGCGCCAGGGGCGCCGGGGGCGCGCCCGTCGATCCTGAGCGGGCGTCTGGTCTCGCTGTGGCACAGGCTTGCATCACGGTGATCAGCCAGAACCTCGCGGCTATGCCGCTCAACGTCTATCAGCGCTCGGAGGGCGGCGCGCGCGAGCGGGCCACAGCGCACCCCCTGCATCGCGTGCTGCACGACCAGATGGCCGAGGGTCTGACCGCATTCGAGGGCCGTGAGGCGCTGATCTCCGACCTCTTAACGGCAGGCAATGCCTATGCCGAGATAGAGACCAACGGCCGGGGTCAGATCACGGCTCTGCGGCCCGTTCCGGCGCGGTGGGTGTCGGTCGAAGAGACCCGGGCCGGCCGGCTCCGCTACCGGATCACCGATCGCACCGGCATCGTTCGGGTCAGGATCCAGGGTGAGATGCTGCATCTGCGCTATCGGCTCGACGCCGACGGGGCGCTCGGCGCCTCGCCAATTCAGTTGGCTCGCCAGGCCTTTTCCCTGGCTCTGACCCAACAGCGCCATGCACAGCGCCACGCCGAATGGAGTTTCCGCCCCCAGGGGGCGCTTGTGTTCCCGCAAAGCCTCGGCGGGACCCTCGGGGACGGCGAGCGGCGACGGATCTTCTCAGAACTCTCGAAAAAGCTCCTGGCCGACACCGATGATGCCGGGATCATGGTGCTCGATGGCGGGGCGGAGTGGCGTTCGCTCTCCTTCTCGCCGAAGGATGCGGAGTTTCTGGAGAGCCGGAAGCTCTCCAATCTCGAGATCGCCCGCGTTTTCAACGTGCCGCCGACGGCGGTCGGGATTGTCGATGCCGCGACCTACAGCAATGTCGAGGGCGAGACCCGAGCGCTGGTGACGCGCTGCCTCGCGCCGATGGCACGCCGGATCGAGCAGGCTATGAATGCCGCGCTGTTCACGCCTGACGGTCGCCGGCGGCATTTCATCGAGCACGACATGGGAGCGCTGCTGCGGGGGGATCTCGGCGCGCGCTACGAGGCCTACCGCGTCGGTCGCGAGGCGGGCTTCCTCTCTGTCAATGAGATCCGGCGGATGGAGAACCTGCCGCCGGTCGAGGAGGGCGACACATTCATGCAGCCCCTGAACTTCACGCGCCTCGGCGGCGCGCAATTACAAGGAGCCACGTAATGGCACGACCGATCGCCAGTCTGAAACAGGCCGACCTGACTCGCTATCTCAAGGCAGTGAGGGCCGCGGGGTTCGACATCCCGCGTATTACTATTCAGCCGAACGGGACGGTGGTGATCGAGCCTGGTTCCGGGGATGACCGTGGGACTAATCCCTGCGACATGCTGCTGAAGTGAGACGGCGAGCAAGGAACCCCTTTCCGGGCGTATCCCGGGTGTGCGATCGCCATGGCAAGGTGCGATGGCGGTTTCGGTCGAAGGGGTTCTCCTGCTACCTGCCCGGCGACTATGCCTCCGCTGCCTGGCGCGAGGCCTATGAAGCCGCGCGCCAGGCATCCGTCAAACCGGCGCGCGCCCCCGCCGACACGACCTCGCTCCACTGGCTTGTCACGCAATACCTGGCCTCTCCGAAATACCGCGATCGCTCGGAAAGCTCGCGACGCGTGCTGCGCAAGGAACTCGACTGGCTTCTCGATCAGGCAGGGGATCTGCCCTTTGCCCGCATGAAGCTCAAACATGTCGAGGCGCTGATGGATCGCAAGGACGGGCCGGCGGCGGCCAACAAGGTGCGCAAGAACCTTTCGCTCCTCTTTAACTTCGCCATCCGCCGGGACTACGGGGTCGTCACCAACCCGGCACGCTATGCCGAGGCGCGGCGAGAGAACCCCAACGGGTTCCATGTCTGGACCGAGACGGAGATCGCGCGATACCGCAAGGTCCATCCCACCGGGACGAAAGCGCGCCTGGCCCTCGAGATCTTTCTTGGTACGGCGACCTCGCGGCAGGATGCAGCCGGGCTTAGCTGGTCCAATATCACCGAGGGGCGGCTGGTCTTTCGGCGGGGTAAGACCGGTGTTCTGGCCAGTCTGCCGATCGGACCGGACCTTGCGGCCGAACTTGGCCAGCTTCCCAGCCGCGAGGGTCTGTTCCTGACCCATACCGGCGGCCAGCGCTACAAGCCGGAAACGCTCGGCAACTGGTTCGCAGACCAGTGTGCTGCCGCTGGCGTGAAGGGGCGTGCGCATGGGCTGCGGAAGGCGGCAGCGACCCGTTTGGCCAATCTGGGCGGCACGCCCGACGAGATTCGCGCGCTGCTCGCGCATAAGACGAACAAGGAGGGGCAAACCTACACCAAGGAGGCGGATCGCGCGCGCCTGGCCGACCGCGCATTTGCCAAGCTTGGGGGTGCCTCGACGGGCGACACGTGTCCAACCTCTCAGAAAGGGTTGGACCAACCGCGAAAAAGGAGTAATGTTCTCAATGAGATACCAGAACAAGTGGCAGCCCGTAGGGGAATCGAACCCCTCTTTCCAGGTTGAAAACCTGGCGTCCTAACCGATAGACGAACGGGCCACTCTGGTGCGTGCCGCGCTACCTAGGAAAATCCGCTGTCGAGGGCAAGGGGTTTTTCCGGCCCGTATGGAGGACACTACGACGTCATCGGACGGGCAAGTTAGGGACCGGCCGGCGCCGCGTCTTCGAGGCGGAGCTGAGGGGTGGAGCGGCCCTGCCAGGTATTGATTTCAAGTCTGCCCGCAACGTGAAAGCGCGACCGGCCCGCGTCCTCCAGCGCGGGGCCCAATGCAGTCTCGCAGGCGCCGAAGGAAATGGCGTCGAGACGGGCGCCATGCCCGTCGCCAAGGGTCAGTTTCAGGTGGCCGCTGCCCACCCGGCGCGCATGATGCACGCGCATGGCCGGCAGGGCAAAACGCGGGGCAGGGGCCGACGCGCCATAGGGGCCTGCGCGTTCCAAAGCCTCGATCAAATCGACAGTGACAGCGCTGGGCATCAAGGTCCCATCAATTGTCAGGGTTTGCGGTCCAAGCGCACCGGCACCCTGACGGGCGAGGAGTGCTGCGAGCCGGTTCATTGCGGGCTCGAGCTGCGCGCCCTCCACTGTCAGCCCTGCGGCCATCTTGTGCCCGCCGCCCCGAACCAGCAGCCCCTCCGCGGCCAATCGCTGGACGCTGGCGCCGAGATCGATGCCGGTCACAGAACGTCCCGACCCTTTGCCCATCCCGCGCTCTAGCCCGATGACCACGGCGGGCCGGCCGGTCGCCTCCTTCAGGCGGGACGCGACGATGCCGACGACGCCGGGATGCCAGCCTTCACCTGCGGCCCACACAAGCGGTGCATCCAGACCGCGCGCTTCGGCTTGCGCGAGCGCCTCTTCGGTGACCGCCGCCTCGATGGCGCGGCGTTCGCGGTTCAGATTGTCGAGCTTGGCCGCCAGCTCCGCGGCCTCGCTCTCATCTGCGGTCGCCAAGAGGCGTGCTCCGAGATCCGCCTTGCCGATCCGGCCGCCTGCATTGATTCGAGGGCCCAAAAGGTATCCCAGGTGATAGGGGCGGGGGCACTCGTTCAGCCCCGCGACGTCAGCCAAGGCGCGCAGGCCAGGACGCCCGCGCCGCGCCATGACCTTAAGCCCCGTTGAAACGAAGGCACGGTTGACGCCGGTCAGGGGCGCGACATCGGCAACGGTGGCCAGCGCGACGAGATCCAGCATGTCCATGAGATTTGGCGCGGTCTGGCCCGCGGCGCGCGTCTGCCGGCCAGCCTCCACAAGGGTCAGGAACACGACGGCGGCGGCACAAAGATGACCGAGGTCGCCCGCCTCATCCTGCCTGTTCGGGTTCACGACCGCGACGGCTGGGGGAAGCGTCTCGCCGCCGAGGTGATGGTCCAGCACCAGAATGTCGGTGTCCTGAGCGGCCGCCAGGGCCCCGTGGGAGAGCGTCCCGCAATCGACGCAGACGATCAAATCGTGGTCCTGCGCGAGCGCCGCGATTGCGGGCGCGTTCGGCCCGTAGCCTTCGTCGATCCGGTCAGGCACGTAGAGCGTCGCCCTCAGGCTTTGGGCACGAAACCACTCCGTGAGCAACGCGGCCGAAGCGCCACCGTCGACGTCGTAGTCGGCAAAGATCGCAATTCGCTCGCCACCGCGCACGGCGGCATTCAAACGGTTGGCGGCCGCAGCGCAATCCTTCAGCCTCGTCGGGTCAGGCAGCAAATCGCGCAATGTGGGATTCAGAAAACCATCGACCTCCTCGGCGGCAACCCCACGCCGTGCCAGAACAACGGCAAGTGCGGGGTCGAGGCCGGCGCGCTGTGCTATTGCTTCGGCCTGACGGTCGAGTTCCACTGACGGGCCCTGCCATGAGCGCCCGGTGAGTGATGTCCCAACACCTAGATATCCACGCAGGCTCCCGTCCTCCGGCATGGTCGTCGCTGCCCCACATCTTGTGATTTTTGATTGGTGCTACGCTACTGGCGGTGGCGTTATGCGTCAATCGGCTTTTCCCAAACCGAGACGTGTCGCGGGCTGTCGGCGGTGAATGGCGCGCGCGACCAGTCTTCCCAACGGGCCAAGGGAACGAGCCCGGCGATACGGGCCATGAGGTCGAGTTCAGACGGCCAGACATAGCGCAGGGGCAGCGAGAAGGTCCGGGCCTGCCCGTCGACCACCCAAATGTGATGCGAGGTCAGGCTTTGGGTGGCGGGGTCGAATTCATCGGCCCCCCAATGGTCATCATACCCGGCAAAGATCCTGTGCGTCTCCCCCGGTGGCAGGCGGCGAAGGGGTGGAACAAGAACCTCGATCACGAACCGTCCACCGGGAGCCAAATGCCGGGCGGCATTCTCGAAACAGGCGACCTGTTCCGCCTGCGTCGTCAGATTCATGATTGTGTTGAAGGCCAGAAGGACCAGTGAGAAGGATCCCGGCACCTCGGCTGTCGCCATGTCGCCCTGCACAACCAGGATGCCGGCGCCGCCCGGCTTTTCCCGGAGCTTGGCGATCATGTCGGGAGACAGCTCGATGCCGGACATGGCGACGCCGCGTTCGGCAAGGGGCAGCGCCAGCCGCCCGGTTCCGACGGCGAACTCCAGGGCAGGGCCGCCGCCCGCAAGTTCGGCGAGACACTCTACAGCCAGGTCGGTCTCCCTGGGATCGTGGAGGGCGTCGTAGGTCTCGGCGATCCAGCCGGTGAAGGCGCCGCCCTCCATGTCGGTCACATACCCACAGGCTGCGGGCTGTAGCGCACCGGATTGCGATAGGACATTCGACGCACCGAGCCGGTCTTGGAGCGCATCAGGATCGTCTCGGCGGTCAAATAGCCCGGCTCGCGTTTGATGCCGTGTACGATCGATCCATCCGTGACACCGGTGGCCGCAAAAATGACGTGCTCGGTCACCATGTCGTCGCGCGCATAGATACGGTCCAGATCGGTGATCCCGGCCTTGGCGGCTCGTCCTTTTTCATCGTCGTTTCGAAACAGAAGACGGCCCCACATCTGTCCGCCCATGCACTTCAGTGCAGCTGCCGCGAGCACGCCTTCGGGCGCACCGCCCGAGCCCATATACATGTCGATCCCGGTTTCGGGCTCTGCGCAGTGCATCACGCCCGCCACATCGCCATCCGTGATCAAGCGGATCGCCGCGCCCGTGGCGCGCACTTCGGCGATCAGGTTTTCGTGGCGCGGTCGATCAAGAATGCAAACAGTGATGTCCGACGTCTTGCAGTTCTTGTTTGCTGCCAAAAGGCGAACGCGTTCTCCTGGGCTTTGCTCCAGCGAAACAATTCCCTCGGGAAAGCCTGGCCCGATGGCGAGCTTGTCCATGTAGACATCGGGCGCGTGCAGCATCGACCCTCGCGGGCCCATCGCAATCACGGTCAGCGCATTCGGCATGTCCTTGGCGGTAAGCGTGGTGCCCTCGAGCGGGTCGAGCGCAATGTCGACCGCGGGGCCCGAGCCGTTGCCCACCTCCTCGCCAATATAGAGCATCGGCGCCTCGTCCCGCTCGCCCTCGCCGATCACGACCACGCCCTGGATGTCGAGCTTGTTGAGTTGTTCGCGCATGGCGTTCACAGCGGCCTGATCGGCGGCCTTCTCGTCGCCGTGACCGATGAGTTGCGCCGAGGCAAGCGCCGCGGCCTCGGACACGCGCGCGAGGCCGAGCGACAGCATCCGGTCGTTGAAATCCTTGGGGGTGAGCATGGGCGGTGGCGTCCTTCTGCGGGTCTGGGCGGCGCGCGGCCGGGGGCGCGCAGGCCAGCGCGCGGGGACGGCCTAGCCGGCCTCTGCCGTTGGGGCAAGGCGGATGATCAGCGTGACACAACCGCCGAGCGATGAGGTGTGGCCTCTGCGGACGACAACGGGCTTGCGGCGCTCGGGGGCCGAGCGCACCCCACAGCGCCCCGGACCATCGCCCAATGGTGGTCGACGAGCGCGTCGCGCCCCAGCCGCCCGCCATCGCGGAACCAAGTCTGTACACCGTTCAGCATGGCGATCACTGCCATCGTCGCGAGCCGCGTGTCGTGTACCCGAAACACGTCGAAGCCCTGTCCAGCGATCAGGATCTGTTCCAAGGCGTCCTCGTAGGCCCGGCGCAGCGCGACAATGGTCCGGAAGTGCTCCGGTGTCAGGCTGCGTAGCTCCATGTAAGAGATGAACACGTCCTCGGTGCGCTCAAGATGGTGAGTGATGTGGAAGCGAGTGAAGTGCTCCAGCCGGTCGACAGGGTCATCCGGCTTGGCCTCTGCGGTCCAGGCAGCCAGCACCTCCTCCATGTGGGTCCGCATGAGATCAAACAGAAGCGCCTGCTTGTCCGGCGTGTAGGTGTAAAGGGCACCGGCTTGCACGCCGACGTCAGCAGCAATCTGGCGCATCGACACCGCCGCAAAGCCATAGCGGGCGAAGAGCCGCCGCGCGGCGGACCGGACGCGAGGTCCCGTGATAACGCCATGTGAACCGGTCTTGCGTGGCATAGGCGACAGTGTTGAGTGAACAGGTGTTCAATTCAAGGGGTGGCTTTCCGAAGGAGCTGGCCGGGGGTAGCTTGGGAACAGGGAGCAGGTTGCGATGGGAGGCGAGAGTGCGCCGGGCGGTCCTAGGTCTAGTGCTTTTGTCGATGGCCGGCGCGCCGTTGGTTGGCTGCACGCGCTTTCCGGAAGTGGAAGCTGCAGAGTCCGCTGACGTCGAAAACTTGGCCTTCCCGGACCTCGTGGCGGGACCGCCGATCTTGGCCCAGGCAGCGGGCGCACCGGTGCGCGGCACAGGCGTCGAGGATGAGCTGACCGCGAGGTCCGACGATCTGCGCGCGCGGGGTGCGGCCCTGTCTGGCACGGGCGTCGACCCGGACACGCGTGCATCCATGGAGGCACGCCGTGCCCGGATCGAAGAAGAGCGCGCGCGGCTGTCCCAATAGATCGGCCTGAAGGGGCAGAGCGCGAGGGTGGCCCGTCCAAGACACCGACACGTCGTGCTTTTCGGTCTGCCTCGATCTCGGCCCATCGTCCGGCTGACAGGCCAATGGCGATCCGTTGCACCGACCTGCCGGACGGGATATGGCCGCGACGGATGACGAACCACAGCCCGGAGCACGCCATGACCAACCCCCTTCGTCTCGGGATCGCGGGGCTTGGCACCGTGGGTGCAGGCGTGGTCAAGATCGTGCGGCGTCACGCGCCGGGGTTGGAGGCGCGCGCGGGACGTCCGGTTGCGATTTCGGCGGTTTCGGCACGCAGCCGGACTAAGGATCGAGGTGTCCCGCTTGGCGATTATGTGTGGGAGGACGATCCCGTCGCCCTCGCACGGCGGGACGATGTCGACGTGTTTGTCGAGCTCATGGGCGGCTCCGACGGGCCGGCGCTTGACGCCACGATGGCCGCGCTCCAGGCCGGCAAGGACGTGGTGACAGCCAACAAGGCGCTTCTTGCCCTCCACGGACAGCCACTCGCCGAGGCCGCCGAGGCCCACGGCGCCACGATCCGGTTTGAAGCGGCCGTTGCCGGCGGCATCCCGATCATGAAGGCCCTGACCGAAAGCCTGGCCGGCAATGAGGTCACCCGGGTGCTCGGCGTGATGAATGGCACGTGCAATTATATCCTGACACGGATGGAGAGCGCGGGGCTCCCCTACGAGACCGTGTTCGCCGAGGCCGACGATCTGGGCTATCTTGAGGCCGATCCGACATTGGACGTCGGCGGCATTGATGCCGGCCACAAGCTGGCCCTTCTGACGGCTGTCGCCTTCGGCATCCGGGTGGATTTCGAGGCGGTCGACATTGAAGGCATCGAGCGCATCTCGATCGAGGATATCCGGCAGGCGGCTGAACTCGGCTATCGCGTGAAGCTCCTCGGCGTCGCGCGGTCAACCGGGCGGGGTATCGAAGCACGTATGGCGCCTTGCCTCGTGCCGTCGAACAGCCCGCTCGGCCAGCTTGAGGGCGCCACCAACATGGTAGTTCTCGAGGGCGACAGCGTTGGCCAGATCGTATTGCGCGGCGCAGGGGCGGGCGAGGGCCCCACTGCGAGCGCTGTTATGGGCGACGTCATGGATCTGGCGCGAGGTCTGCGCGTACCGGCCTTTGGCCGCCCGGCAAGCGCTCTAACCGGGGCGCAACGCGCCGGGGCGGCGCTGCCGGCACCCTACTACCTGCGCCTCGCCCTGACCGACAAACCCGGCGCGCTGGCCAAGGTCGCGGCGCTTCTGGGCGAGGCCGGGGTCAGTATCGACCGGATGCGCCAGATGCGGCACGACTCGACCGAGGCCCCGGTATTGATCGTCACGCATCCCACGACACGCGACGCCCTCGATCACGCCCTGTCGGGGATGGAGGGTACCGGTGTGGTGCCCGACGCCCCCGTGGCTCTGCGGATCGAAACGGCGTGACCGTGCCAAAGGGGGACATGCCCGGCACGGTTCTCGCGCGGGTGCGCGCTTCGCCCGGGCGCCGGGTGGCCGGCACCGGCATGCTGGCGTTCCTGGGCGCGATTTGTCTCTGGGTCGCTCTCACGCAGCCGCCATCCGCAGGCTGGTTTGTGATCCTTCTTGGCGGCGGGTCGTGCGCCCTGTGGCTTGCCTGGCGGCAGTGGCAGGCCACGGCGGGCGACCTGATCTGGACCGAGGCGGGCCTTTACGTGTCGGACGGGCGCGAGGTCGCCGCAGTCGACGCGATCGAAAGGATCGAGCGGGGGATCTTCGCCTTCAAACCCGTCAACGGGTTCCTCTTGCACCTTAGCGCGCCAGCCGTCCGAACCTGGGTTCCTGGGCTATGGTGGCGCGTCGGCCGCCGAGTTGGCGTGGGTGGCGTCACACGCGCCGCAGAGACCCGCATTATGGCCGATATCATCGAAGCTACCCTCGCCGAGCGAAGCTGACACGGCATCCCGGCAGCCGACCTTAACAGGCCAATGCGAGACAGCCGCCCTCCCATCGCCCATAACCCAAAGCAATGATACGGGCCACGGAGATGCACCTACAAAGATCAGCCTAGGCTTCGGACCTAGCACCGGGTCGACCAGTCACTTCCGCGGCGGGAGCCCAACCGATTGGGCGGCCTCTGCCTCGTCAGTAGCAACTCTCTCCGCCGAGGTCGATTTTTCCGGCGTAGCGGGGGCGCACGATGATAGATGACGACAGCACCTGGTCGTCGATCCGGACGTTGAACACTGGCTGGTAACGCATGAAGCTCTCGACAATGAGAACCGTGTCGCCAAGCACCATGATCGGAATGTAGCCCTCGATCCCCTCGAAGCTGGTATTGGTGTGCTCTTGGATATCGCTCGTGGCCCAGGACCAGCACATTTCAAGCTTGCGTGCGGCGTCGTCCTCGCAATCCTCGGTGCACTTGGCGGTCGTGAAGCGCAGCTGCGTCGGGGCCTGCGAGTAGGTCAGCCAGTCGAAAACGTCCGACATCGCGCTCAGATATTCGTTGCTGATGGGCAGGGTCTCGCGGCTGACCATGTCGGCGATTGTGTAAGTCGCCTTCGTGATCGTGTTTTGCGCCCGAAACGCGTCAAACCAAACAAAGGTGGCAACGTAGAAGAACGCGAGCATGGGCATCATCAGCGCCGTCTCGACGGTCAGCGTTCCACGGGTGTCTTCAGCGAAGCGCCTAACGCGCTCGGCAAGCTTCTGAAGCGGATGAAACAGATTCGGGGTCATGGCACTTACCCGGGTTCGTTCACAAAGGCGGACGTCGCGATGATCCGATAATACTTGCCCTGCACTTTCTCGAATTGCAGCGCGAGGCCCGTGGTGGGGAAGAACGGCTCCACCAGAGCACAAGCCCGGATCAGCATGAGCTGGTTTGATTGCCCGATATCGTCGATGTCGGGAGGCGCGATGTCCTCTTCCTTGTCGACACATTGGGCATCGGACGCGGGCAGCGCCCACGTTCCTTGATTGATCGGCGACAGCTCGATCAGCAGGTTGTTGCGGCAATCGTTGAGCAACTCCGCCTGGCTGCAGATCGCATTGCGCAGGTCCGTGTGCGACGGCTCGACAAACGTGCCCAGCCGCAGCGCCCTGACCGTCAGGTCGAGGGACCGGTCGAGGACCACCTGCTTGGTCATGTGCAAGCCGAGCTCGAAGGCCGAGCTGAAGATTGTCATGTAGATCGGGAAGAGGATCACGAACTCGACCGACGAACTACCGTCCTGGCAGCCGAGCCAGCGGTTGAGGCGTGCGCGAAGGCCACGGGGGCGGCCACCATCATCACAGGTCTCGTTCGGTCTCATCGTTACTAACCCCTCTGCGGCCAAGCCGCTGCGCCCCTCGGGTAAAGCATGCAAGAAGGGCAGAATTTGGGCGGGATTACGGGGGCGGATGTGTCCAGTCCTCGCAAGGGCGGCGGGATCGCTCGCAATTGGAGGGAATGCCGCCCGTGCCCGACGTTCCGCGGATGGCGGGGCCGAAGCCCCGCCGCCGCACCGCCGTTACTGCGTCAGGCGAAGCTGACTAATCTGGCGCGCGATAGACGAGAAAGCTTCAGCGATCTCGAGCGCCTCGATATCGTAGAAGTTCGCGGCGGTCCCGGCGCAGTCGAGCAGCACCGCGTCGCCTTCGCCATACGTGTCCATGCCAATGGTGTAGACAACCACTTCGTTGTCACGTGCTGCCTGGCACACGTTGGACAGGCGCGAGTTCTTGGTGCTGGAAGACACCCAAGTGTACATCTCGTTGTAGTAGTCGCGCCAGCTGCCACCGAGGGCCTCGGATTTGTAGTAGCGCGCAAAATGCGCAACCGACATCTCATCCAGAACTTGCGGCCACTGCATGCGCGAGGCGGTACCGTCTTCGAACGTATCGGGCGTCTCTTCCCAAGTCTCTGTACGGTACCAGTAGTAGCTTGTCGAAGTATACCGGTAGGACCAGCGGACATTGCCCGTTAGTACTTCCTCGCCCTCTTCATTCACGACGGTCTCCGCATCAACATAGAGCGGGGAGTCGCCATCGCGGTAATCGTCTTTCAGGCGGTACTCGTCGGTGTTCTGGCCGTCAGACATGATCACCAAGATCTTCACCGTGTTCTCGCGGGTATACGAAAACGGCTGACCGGAGACGTTGCCCTCCACGACGCCATCGCCCTGCAGGTTCGTCAGAGCGCTCGACATCGAAGGGTCGATGAGCGCAGCAGCCCACTTTGTGGCCACGTCGATCGATGTGTTCCCGCCAGCCCACATGTCTTCGACCTGCGCCTTGAGCTCATCAGGCTTCTGCGACCAGGGCGTAATATGCCGGCTTGCGTCGAACGGGCAGACAACGCCTTCAGTGTCCACTGGCGAGTCCCAGGTGAAGATGTCGAAGTGTGCCGCCTGTTCGATCTCCACGTCTGGATCAAGCTGGGTGGAGCTAAAGTCGTCGCTCTCGAAGCGAGCGCACTGGCTGTAGTTGTGTTCGCCCGACCACGTCATTTCGCCGCCGAGCACCGGACCTGCGTTAACCTGGGTTGAGAACGGCACAATCGAAACGAGCGTCGCGCCGGGAATTCCGTCGTCAGAAACCTTGGTCACAGTATCGATAAAGTTCTGCGCCGCGGGCTTAAGCAGATTGAGGCGGAAGTCGTCGTTCCAGCCCATCGACCCCGAATTGTCGAGCGCGACCGCGATCTCGATGTCATTGTAGTTCTCGGTCGCTTCCGATCTGGCCACGATCGGCCATTCGTCGGGGCCGGGCATGAAGAAGGTCGGCATCGTGACTTCGGCGGCCACGTACGTGGTGCGATAGTTCACGCCATTGATCACACGCGACCGTCCCAGCGACCCAAGAAGGCCCGCGCGCTCAAGGTAGTCTGCGATCACCTCTTCACTGTCGCGCGACTGATCGAGGTCGGTTGCGGCGAGCACAGCGGTGTCGAGCACGTTCTGCAGGCGCGCACGGTGCACCTCGTGCAGCTGGATCGAAATGCCGGTCCCTGTCGCCAAAAGGATCGCGACGACCATGAACAGCGCCCAGATGACGAAGACGCCGGATTCCTCGTCGCGGAACCGAACGAGGGCACGTTCAAGCCGAAGACGCGGGGAGAAGCGGCCGTTGGAAACATCGCGACGCAGCATCGCGAGTCGGGGCTGGCTGAACATGCGTACCTCTTTCTATCGATAATGCCGGACGGCCGGAGGACGGCGCGGCGGACCCCACGTGCGTAAGGGGTCATGGGGCAATGTCGAAAGACGGGCGTGTCAGCGGCGGAAATGCGGCAGGTCCGTCCAGTTGGGCAGAGTGCCAAGGACAGTGCGTTTCGCCGCTAGAAACCGACCTTGGGTCGGAAGGCGTCGCAGCGGGCCAGAAACGCTCCCGCCTTAACGTGGTTGGGCGGCCCCGCGTCGGGGGGCCGCCCTTGAGCTGCGCCCTACTGGGTCAGGCGCAGATAAGAGATCTGACGGGCAATAGAGGAGAAGGCCTCGTCGATCTCTTCCGACTCCACGTCGTAGAAGTTGACCGAGGTTCCGGCGCAGTCGTTCAGAACGGCGTCGCCCTCGCCATAGGTGTCCATTCCGATGGTGTACACAACGACGCCCTGATCCCGTGCGGCCTGGCAGATGTCCTTCAGCCGCGTGTTCTTGGCGTTCGGTGCGATATAGGTCACCATCTCATCGTAGTAGGTGTCCCAGTCGCCGCCGAGAGCCGGCGCCAGAACATAGGTCGACAGGGCCCGCACCGACATCTCTGAAAAGAGATCCCGCCAGTCGAGATTGACCGCGCTCGCTCCACCAAGCGGCTCAGCTGCAGTCGTGCCCCCAGGCAACGACTCGATGTCGGTGTCATTGAAGACGAAATAGAGCCCGGCATCTTCGTCAAAGACCGACAGGATGTCGGTTGTCGGATCTCGGAAGACTGGCGACGACCCTGCGCGGAACCCGTCCTTCAGCTTATACTGATTGGTGTTCTGTCCGTCCGACATCACCACGAGCACCTTCAGGGTATTGTCGCGCGTATAGGCGAACGGCTGGCCGCTGAGCACCGGGGCGACCTCATCCTCTTCGATGAGATCGCTCAAAACCGGGCGGAAGGCCGGGTCGAGCAGGGCCGCGCCCCACTTGGCCGCAACATCGATCGAGGTGTTGCCCCAGGCATACATATCGTCGATCTGAGCCTTCAAGTCGTCCGCGTCGTTCGACCAGGGCAGAATGTGCCGGCTCTCTCCGCGCTGGCATACAAGGCCTCTGTCCTTCAGCGGCATGTTTTCCGTGAACGGATCGAAGTGTCCGACGCGCTGCAACACTTCCGTCGGCGACACAGCGGTGTCGTCGAAATTATTGCCCTCGAACTCGACGCATTGCGAGTCAGCGTGCTCGCTGGTGAGGTTCAAGGCCGAGGCGAGCTCCGGGCCGGCGTTGACTTGCGTCGAAAACGGCACAAGCGACACCATCACCGAGCCATCATATTCCTCGCGCAGAACCTCATCCACGAAATCACTTGCGGCTGGCTTCAGCAGATCCAGACGGTAATCGTCGTTCCAGCCCATCGACCCGGAATTGTCGAGGATGAGCGACACCTCGACATCGGTGATCGCCTCACGCGCGGTGCCGACCGCGGGCGCGGGCAAGGAATTGACGCCGACCATGTTGATGAAGAGCGAGCCGACGTTGGCCGTAATGTCGGCGGTGACCACGCGCTCAGTGTCAGAAGCGCTCGACTGCACGTTGACTGCGCCCGCTGGCACCCCCGACCGAGCGAAGTAGTCGCGAACCACGTCCTCTGGCGTCAGGTTTTGTTCAAGGTCGGCGGCGGCGAGTACGGCGCGATCCACAGTGTTCTGCATCCGCGTACGCACGATCTCGGTGTTCATCATGTCGATGCCCACCCCAACGGCCAGCAGCACGAACACGATCATATAGAGAGCGAAGATGACGAAGGCGCCCGACGCGTCATGCGCAAAGCGCCGCAAGGCGAGGCAAATCCTAGGGCTCAGCAGCTTCATCATCATCCCCATCCACACCCGTAACATACCATCGGCGGGACCCACTCCCCGCGATCCTGCCTACCGGGCGCCCCCACCCAGATGACAAAGACATGTCGAAAATTCGGCGCAGAGTCACGCGATCTAACCGATTGGACACGCGGTGTGGCCAAAGCGCCGCCATCGGTTTGTACTATCCCGCACAGAACCTGGATTGTGGCTACAATGGCTCGATCGTGACCTTCCGACGGCCTCCCTTAAGCCCAACTGGGCGAATCGTTCGGGCGAGCAAGGCAATGCAATTCAGGCGAATTCGGGGTCCAAAACGTCTAGAAAGATCATGATTTCGTAGCGATGCGGGCGTAGGGTCTGACGACGTCAAGGGAGGAGGACCCCATGAACCAGGCGCTGCGCGAACCAAGCTTTCGCGAATCCGTGGATCTGATGTTCAACCGAGCGGTATCGCTGATGGACCTGCCCCCGGGGCTGGAGCAGAAGATCCGCGTCTGCAACGCAACCTATACGGTGCGATTCGGCGTGCGGCTCAGGGGCAGGGTGCAGACCTTCACGGGATACCGGTCCGTCCATTCCGAACACATGGAGCCCGTCAAGGGCGGCATTCGCTATGCCAACAATGTCAGCCAAGACGAGGTCGAGGCCCTCGCGGCGCTCATGACCTACAAATGTGCGCTCGTGGAGACGCCATTTGGCGGATCGAAGGGCGGGCTTTGCATCGATCCGCGGGAATGGGAGCCGCATGAGTTGGAACTGATCACGCGCCGGTTCGCCTATGAGCTCGCCAAGCGGGATCTGATCAACCCCGCCCAGAACGTGCCGGCGCCCGATATGGGAACGGGCGAGCGCGAAATGGCCTGGATCGCCGACCAGTACCGCCGCATGAACACCACCGACATCAACGCGAACGCCTGCGTGACCGGCAAACCTCCCCATGCGGGCGGAATTCAGGGGCGCGTCGAGGCGACGGGCCGCGGCGTGCAGTATGCGCTGCAGGAGTTCTTTCGCCACCCCGAGGATGTGGCCAAGGCCGGTCTGTCCGGCTCGCTCGAGGGTAAGCGCGTCGTCGTGCAAGGTCTAGGCAATGTGGGCTACCACGCCGCAAAGTTCCTGTCGGACGAGGACGGATCCAAGATCACGGGCATCATTGAGCGGGACGGCGCGCTCGTCTCCGAGACCGGGCTTGATGTCGAGCGCGTACGCCAGTGGATCATGACTCACGGCGGCGTAAAGGGCTATGCCGACGCGACCTATGTCATGGAGGGCGCGACCGTTCTCGAGCAGGATTGCGAGATCCTGGTGCCAGCGGCTCTAGAGGGCGTGGTCACGCGCGAGAATGCACCGCGCGTCAAGGCCAGGCTGATCATCGAGGCGGCCAACGGCCCGATTACGGCCGGGGCCGACGACATCCTGCGTCAGCGCGGCGTCGTGATTATCCCCGACATGTATGCGAACGCCGGCGGGGTTACGGTGTCCTATTTCGAGTGGGTTAAGAACCTCAGCCACATTCGTTTCGGCCGTATGCAGCGCCGACAGGAAGAAGCGCGCCACCAGTTGATTTTCAACGAGTTGGAGCGGCTCGACCATCACCTTGGCGATGCCTGGTCGATGACGCCGAACTTCAAGGAGAAGTATCTGCGCGGGGCCGACGAACTTGAACTGGTACGCTCAGGTCTCGATGACACCATGCGCGCCGCCTACCAGTCGATGCGCAACGTCTGGCATGAGCGTGAAGATGTCGACGATCTGCGCGTCGCCGCCTACATCGTCGCAATCAAACGGGTAGCCCAGAGCTACAGCGAAAAGGGTCTCTGAGGCCGCCGCGTGATCCCTTCGCGCTGGTGTGGGGCGGCCCTTTAGGGCGCCTGTGTCGAGGGGCCGGTCACGTGACCGGCCTCCTTTGTCTCAAGGCGATCTGCGCCAGGCCAATGCTAGTCCGCGCGAAGGTAGTGCCCCGAGACATAGCCTTTCAGCCCGCGGGCTTCGGCGAGACGCACGGTGCACCAGGGCGTCCCGCCAACGCGGTCGCAGCCGCGGGCGATCAATACCGTTCCTTCGGGCAGCCCGACGATCACACGATACCCCGTGCCGGGCCCCGCGCGAAGCTTGAGCATGTCGTCATCGCTGGTGCCGGTCACCACCATCCGTCCCGATTGTGCTCCCGCAGTGCCCGCGACACAAATCGTCAAAATAACCGCCGCGGCAACCGCTCCGGCGCGTCTCATCACCATCATTGATCCTGCCTCATCCTTCGTTGGGTCTTGTCGCCCAAACCGAACCTACTTTAGCGCGTCCCCCGCACGCACCCTCCGTCGCAGCCCCGTAGAAAAAACCGCGACCACAGACACCCGAAGGCGACACCCGCTCGGCAATCGCTGCGGGCGCGATCGCCGTGCCGATCATTTGTCGCCGCGCGACGCTGTCATGTCGCCGCAGGGCATGGACAGCACACGGCCCCGATGGTTGGCTCCGCTCTCGGAAGGAGCCCCATGCGCTACAATGCACTCCAGATCCTTAGGCAGGGCCTCACCGGCAACCGCGGCTGGCGGCCGGCCTGGCGGAAGGCCGAGCCGCAACCAACCTACGACGTCATCATCGTGGGCGGCGGCGGCCATGGGCTGGCCACAGCCTACTACCTTGCCCGCCGCTACGGCATCGCAAGGGTCGCGGTGCTGGAGCGCGGCTATCTCGGTTCGGGCAACGTCGGGCGCAACACCACCATCGTGCGGGCCAACTACGGCCTGCCGGGAAATTCCGAGTTCTACTCCCATTCCCTCAGCCTCTGGGAGGGGCTGGAGCAGGAACTGAACTACAACGTGATGCATTCCCAACGCGGCATCATCAACCTCTTCCACTCTGACGGCCAACGCGACGCCTATGCGCGCCGGGGCAACGCCATTCGCAACCAGGGCGACGACGCGATCCTGCTCGACACGGCGGGGGTGCGGCGCATCCTGCCCTATCTCGACTTCGAGCAGACGCGGTTCCCGATCTATGGCGGCCTCTATCAACCCAGGGGCGGCACGGCGCGCCACGACGCGGTGGCCTGGGGGTTTGCCCGCGGCGCCGACAGGCTGGGCGTCGATCTGATCGAGAACTGCGAGGTCACCGACATCTTGATTGAGGCCGGCCGCGTCACGGGCGTGGACACCTCCCGCGGTCCGATCCGAGCTGAAAAGGTGGGGCTGGCCGTAGCCGGACGGTCTGGCCAGGTGGCTGCCATGGCCGGGCTGAAACTGCCCATCGAGAGCCATGTCCTGCAAGCTTTTGTCACCGAAGGGCTTAAGCCCGTGATCGACCATGTCGTGACCTACGGGGCGGGCCATTTCTACATCAGTCAGTCCGACAAGGGCGGGCTCGTGTTCGGGGGCGACATCGACTACTATCCATCCTACGCCGCGCGCGGGAACCTCCCTATTGCCGAGCATGTCATCGAGGCCGGCGTGACGCTGATGCCGATGATCGCCAAGGCGCGCATGCTGCGCAGTTGGGGTGGGATCATGGACATGTCGTCGGATGGATCCCCGATCATCGACCGGACCGAGATCGGCGGCCTCTACCTCAACGCCGGCTGGTGCTACGGCGGCTTCAAAGCGGTACCAGGATCGGGGGACTGCTTTGCCCATTTGATCGCAAAGGATTTCCCCCACGCTGCCGCCACGCGCTTTCGGCTCGACCGTTTCGAAACCGGGCGCGGCCTGATGGACGAGGAGGCGACCGGTGCGCAGCACAACCTACACTGACTGGCTTATCGGCCGCGCCGGCGCTCGTGGCGACAACGGCGATCCCGCATCGCGGCGATCCCCAGCGCGTCCCCCCTGGAGCCTCCCATGCGCATAAGATGTCCGCTCTGCGGTTTGCGCGACGCACGTGAGTTCACGCCCAAAGGCGCAGCGGTCTTCGCCGATCCTCCGGACGGCGAGCATTGGTCACGGGCCTGGCATGAGTATTTGCACCTCCGCGACAACCCCGCCGGCCGGTCCTCTGAACTCTGGTACCATGGCGGCGGCTGCGGCGCGTGGCTCATCGTTGAGCGCGACACGGTCAGTCACGAAGTCTATTCGGTGCGGCTCGCCGCAGAGGTCGACGCGTGAGCCCGCACGGATCACCCTGGACACGCGCGCCAAGGTCGCCGGCTGAAGACCCGCAGTCCCCGGAGCGGGGGCGCGCGCGATGAGGATCGACGGATACGGCCGGATCGACCGGTCCGAGCGGCTGCGCTTCTCCTTCGACGGTCAGTGGTATGTCGGCCATCCCGGTGACACGCTCGCCTCGGCGCTTTTGGCCAATGGCGTGCGCCTGATGGGGCGGAGCTTCAAGTACCACCGGCCACGCGGGCCCATGACGGCGGGCCCCGAGGAGCCCAATGCGCTTGTCGAAATGGGCGAGGGTGCGGCCCGGATCCCAAACGTGCGCGCGACTGTCCAAGAGCTCTTTGGCGGGCTCAAGGCGACAAGCCAGAACCGGTGGCCGTCGCTCGCCGTCGATCTGCTCGGCATCAACAACCTTGCGGCCCCGTTTCTTGGTGCAGGCTTCTACTACAAGACCTTCATGTGGCCCGCTGCGTTTTGGGAGAAGGTCTACGAGCCCGCCATCCGGCGCGCGGCCGGCCTCGGGGCCTTCTCGCGCGAAGCGGACCCGCAGCGGCACGAACGCGCCTTCGCCTTCTGTGACGTGCTTGTCATCGGGGCAGGGCCCGCGGGCCTGATCGCAGCGCGGGTTGCTGCGGAGGCCGGTGCGCAGGTTATCCTCGCCGACGAAGGGGTCGGCCCCGGCGGCCGGCTGTTGTCCGAGAGCGAGGCCGTCGGTGGCGCGCCCGGGGCTGACTGGGCGGCCACTGAACTCGCGCGCCTCAAAGCCATGCCGAATGTCCGCTGGATGCCGCGCACCACCGTCACGGGCGCCTATGATGGCGGCATCTTCGGCGCGCTCGAACGCGTGGCCGAGCATGTGCCGCACGATCCAGCGCTCCCGCGTACATGCTTCTGGCGGATCGCAACCGGGGCCGCGATCATGGCGACCGGAGCGCTCGAGCGGCCCATTGCCTTCCCCGGCAACGACCGGCCGGGGATCATGACGGCCAGTGCCGTGCGCGCCTACCTCCACCGTTGGGGCGTGGTGCCGGGCAAGAGCATTGCGCTCTTCGCCGCCAACGACCACGCCCGGCGCACGGCGAAAGACCTCGCTCTCGCGGGTGTCGAGATTGCGGCGATCATCGATCCGCGCCCCGACGCCCCGCCGCTCGATGGAATCGACGCGCCCCACTTCGGAGGGGCCAGGGTCACCGGCACGGCGGGCCGTCTGGGCCTGCGCAGAATCATGGTGAACGGGCATCGCTGGATCGCCGCCGATGCGCTGGCAATGTCAGGCGGCTGGAGCCCATCGGTCCATCTCGCATGTCACATGGGGGCCAAGCCAGTGTGGGACGCTGAACGCGGCGCGTTCTTGCCGCCTGCCGCCGGATCCCGGGGTGCCGTGCCCAACCTCATTCCGGCTGGAGCCGCGGCCGGGCATTTCGACACCGCGGGTTGCCTTGCATCAGGACATGCGGCCGCAGCACAGGCGCTCGAGCTTGTGGGACGCTCAGAGCAAACCATCGAGTTGCCAGAGGCCGAGGATCAGGCTGGCAGCAGCACACTCTACTTCCATGTCGGTGGCGAGAAGGGGCGCGCCTGGCTCGACTTTCAAAACGACGTGACGGTCAAAGACGTCGCCCTGTCCGCGCAAGAAGGCTTCATCTCGGTCGAGCACATGAAGCGCTACACCACCCAGGGCATGGCGCCCGACCAGGGCAAAAGCTCGAACGTCGCTGCTCTGGCCGTCCTGGCCGAAAAGACCGGACGCACGATCCCCGAAACCGGAACCACAACCTATCGCCCGCCATTCACGCCAGTGCCCTTGGGCGCCCTCGGCGCAGGGGCCGAGCAAAAGGGCTATGCGCCCGAACGCTTCACCACCTCCCATGAAGCGACCATCGCGCGGGGAGCACCAATGATCGAAGCTGGGCTCTGGTATCGCCCCTCCTACTTCCCGGCGGAAGGCGAGACCACCTGGCGCCAGTCCTGCGACCGTGAGGTCGGTATGGTGCGCACTGCCGTAGGGGTCGCCGATGTATCGACCCTGGGTAAGATCGAGCTCTGCGGCCCAGATACTGGCGCCTTTCTCGATCTCGTCTACGCGTCACGCTTCTCAACGCTGAAGGTCGGGCGCACGCGCTATGGCATAATGTTGCGCGAAGATGGCCACGTGATGGACGATGGCACCACCGCGCGGCTCGCCGAAGACCGCTGGGTGATGACCACGACCACCGCCGCTGCGGGCCAGGTGATGGCGCATCTGGACATGGTCCAGCAGTGCTTTGCGCCCAGGATGGCTGTGCGGTTCACCTCAACGACCGATGGTTGGGCCCAGTTCGCCGTGGCGGGCCCACGCTCGCCCGACCTCCTGTCGCGCCTTCTAGATGGCGGGCACGACGCGTCCGCGTTTCCGTTCATGGCGTGTGGCGCGGTCGCGATCGGCGGAACGGCGGCACGTCTCTTCCGGATCTCGTTCTCCGGCGAACATGCCTACGAGGTCGCCGTACCCGCGCGCTTTGGCGCCGCGCTCTGGGACAGGCTGGTTATGCTGGCCGAAGAGTTGGGGGGCGGGCCCTACGGCATGGAAGCGCTGAATGTCCTGCGGATCGAAAAGGGCTTCCCGACCCATGCCGAGCTCCACGGGCGCGTCACCGCGTTCGATCTGGGCATGCAAGGCATGATGTCGACCAAGAAGACCTTCGTCGGCAAAGCTGCCGCCTCACGTCCGGGTCTCGTGGACCGAGACCGCGAGCGTTTGGTGGGCCTGAAACCGGTACGCCCGGGCGGTCGCTTGCTGGCGGGTGCACACCTCTTCGAACCGGGCGACGCTGCGATCCGCGTTAACGACAAGGGCTACCTGACATCCGCCTGCCACTCGCCGACGCTCGGTCACGACATTGCGCTTGGCTTCGCGGTGCGGGGGCCGCAGCGGCATGGCGACCGGATGGTCGTGGTCGACCATCTGCGCGATCTCCGAACCGAGGTCGAGGTGACGGGGCCTGTCTTCCTCGATCCCCAGGGCACGCGGGCGCGGACGTGAGAGAGGGCGCGATGACCGACCTGACACCAAACAGCGCTCTCGGTGGGTCCCGTCACGACGCGCACGGATCCGTGCTTTCCGAAGCGACCCCTTCAGCGCTCTTTTTGATCCAGCCCTTTCCTGGTCAAGCGGTGTGGGTAACCGACGCGCTGATCTCTGCCTATGGTGTGCCCTTTCCCGGTCCAGGCGAAACGGCGCGAACGGCCCAGGTCGAGATCCGTTGGGCAGGGCGCGCCCAGGCCCTGCTCTTCGCAACCAATGCGCCGGGCGGCCTGGGGGACGCAGCCGCGGCTACGGACGTCTCGGATGTCTACGCGCGCCTCTTGCTCACTGGAGCGGCCGGTGCGGACATCCTGGCGCGCTTTGTCCCAATTGACCTTAGCCCGTCGGCCTTTCCGAGTGGCGCCACAGCCAAAACCCTGCTCAACCATATCCCTGCACACGTCACGTCGCTTGACGACGGGTTCGAGATCATGGTGATGCGGTCGTTCGCACACACGGCGTTCCACGAAATCGCCGAAGCCATGACGCGTCTAGAGGCCCGCTCAGCGATTGCCTGATTGGCAGGCCGCTAGGGTCGCGAGATGTGAGCGCGCCGACCTGCCCGTCGGCTCAAGCCGTAATGTTGCCTCCCGCTCCAGTGCCCGACATCAGCGGGCAGACGCTTCGCCCTTCTCACTCCCTACTGGACAGGGCGCGTCCACGCTACGATATGGTGTGCCATGGCGCTGCCCCCTGGCTTCCTCGACGAGATTCGCAGCCGCACCTCGATTGCCGAGGTCGTTGGCCGCAAGCTCACCTGGGACACTCGCAAATCGAACCCGAGCAAGGGCGACTGGTGGGCCCCGTGCCCGTTCCACCAGGAAAAAACGGCCTCGTTCCACGTCGATGACCGACAGGGCTACTACTACTGCTTCGGCTGTCACGCCAAAGGCGATGCAATCACCTATTTGCGCGAGGCCGAGAACATGTCGTTCATGGAGGCCGTGGAGGAACTCGCGACTATGGCCGGCATGGAGATGCCCGCGCCTGATCCCAAGGCCGCGGCGCAACAGGCCAAGCGCGCCACCCTTGCCGATGTGATGGACCAGGCGGTGAATTTCTTCCGCCTGCAACTCTCAACGGCCCAGGGCCGCGCGGCGCGCGACTATCTCGCCCGCCGGGGGCTCGACGCCGCCGCGCTTGACCGGTTTGAGATCGGCTATGCACCCGCCGGATGGGAGGGGCTGCGCGAGGCACTGATCGCGAAGGGCGCTGAGGTTCAGCAGCTTCTTGATTGCGGGCTCGTCCGCGCGTCGGACAAGGGGCGTGCGCCCTACGACACGTTCCGAGATCGGATCATGTTCCCGATCCGCGACCCGCGCGGCCGCGCCATTGCCTTTGGCGGTCGCGCGATGAACCCCGATGACGGCGCGAAATACCTCAACTCGCCCGACACCCAACTCTTCGACAAAGGGCACGTCCTCTACAATCACGGACCCGCGCGGGGTGCCGCGGGAAAGGGCCACGCCCTGATCTTGGCCGAGGGCTATATGGATGTGATCGCCCTGACACGCGCAGGTTTCGAGGGCGCCGTTGCGCCGCTCGGCACAGCGATCACCGAAGACCAACTGCACCTCCTTTGGCGGATGAGCGATGAGCCGATCATCGCCCTCGATGGCGATCGCGCGGGCCTTCGGGCCGGCGAGCGGCTGATTGATCTGGCGCTGCCCCTTCTGGAAACAGGCCGCGCCCTCCGTTTTGCCATCCTGCTAGGCGGGCAGGACCCGGACGACCTGATCAAGGCCAAAGGCCCCGAGGCAATGCAGGCCGCGTTGGACGGCGCCCTCCCGATGGTTGAGCTCCTGTGGCAGCGCGAGACACGCGACAAAGTTTTTGACAGCCCGGAACGGCGCGCCGCCCTCGACCGCGCGCTCCGAACGGCAGTCGCCAAGATCCCCGATCCCTCGGTCCGCTCCCACTACGGTCACGCGTTGCGTGAGAGGCGCGAGGCGTTCTTTGGGTTTTCACGGTCCGGCGGGCAAACCGCACCTGGCAGCGCGGTCTCGATCGGCTCGAGATGGGGGGCGCGGTCCGGCGCTCCTGGGCGCAGGGGGGTCTCGCCGGTGCCCTATGCCACACCGGCGACCCAAGCGGTCTGGCGCGCCGCAGCCGACACCACGCCCGACCATCTGCGCGAGGCGGTGATTCTGTCGTCCCTTATAGCCGCACCGCAGCTGATCGAGGATTTCGCGCACTTCCTCGAGGAGACCGAGTTCACTGGCACAGGGCATGCGGAGATCGCCGAGGCGCTCCTCGGGTGCGACGTTCTTGCCGCACCCGACGATGTCCGGACCGAGCTGGAGACACGTCTCGGCAGCGGAGCCCTTGAAAGCCTCACATCGCCGCGCCATCTCCACCTCTCGCCCGCACTGCGCCGGCCCGGGGATGAAGCGGCGGCGCGGCTCTGCGTGGCGACGGAGTTTGCCCGCCTGATCGCGGGTCGGGGAGCCGCACGCGAAGTGGTGGAGGCGATGGAGGCGCTGGGCCGGGGTGCCGCGATAAACCCGGGCTACGTCGACGGGGCGCAGGCCACGGCATTTGCCGAGGCCGCAGCCCCTTACGACCCGGTGCCGAGTGCGGGCCGGGAAAGTGAGATCGGCGGACCCGAGGCCCATGAGCCAAACGGGACGTGGAACCACGAATCGGCAGGTGACGAGGATGCCGATTCGGGCCCCGACGCGCTGACCTGGCGGCTCCGGCAGGCGGCACAGGCCCGTCAAAGGGCCGAACAGCCGCAAGAGGGTGACAAGGCGGATTTTGAGATCGCCGAGAATGGCGCCCTCATCGATCGTGACGAACGCAGCGCCCTGCACCGGTTGCTGCGCTCTATCGAAGACGGAGACGACCCGACCGGACCTGACCGGGAGGGGTGATATGAGTATTGCGGGCACGCGCCGCGAGAGCGCCTTCCGTTGCCGGGCGGTTGGAATCACGTGATTCCCCCGGTAACGCGGGTGGACCCGAGCGCAGACCGCGCTAATGATTCGGGAACCCGCTCGCGAATCGCCCGCTCGAAGGAGTGCCCATGGCCGCTAAGGACGCTGACGACCGGAAGACGGACGAAGCAGAACCGGAAATTTCGCTCGATATGAGCAAGACTGCGGTCAAGAAAATGATCGCAGAAGCCAAAGAACGCGGCTTTGTCACTTATGACCAGCTGAACGCCGTTCTGCCGCCGGACCAGACGAGTTCGGAACAGATCGAAGACGTCATGTCGATGCTGTCCGACATGGGCATCAACGTCATCGAGGATGACGAGGCCGAAGACGACGACGAGAGCAAGAAGGGCTCGACGGAAGTCGTCGAGGCGTCGACCTCGCGTGAAGTTGCCGTCGCGCAGACCGAAACGGAAAAGCTCGACCGCACCGACGATCCAGTTCGGATGTACTTGCGCGAGATGGGCTCGGTTGAACTGCTCAGCCGTGAGGGCGAGATCGCCATCGCCAAGCGTATCGAGGCCGGCCGGAACACGATGATCCAGGGCCTCTGCGAGAGTCCGCTGACCTTCCAGGCGATCACGATCTGGCGCGACGAACTCCTGAGCGAAGAAATCCTCCTGCGCGATGTCATCGACCTTGAGGCCACGTTCGGCCGCGGCGTTGGCGAAGAAGGTGAGGATGAGCCGGTTGTCGCCGCTCCGGTCGAAGGCACCGTGCCCGAGAAGAAGGAAGAGACCCCGGAGCTCGACGCCGACGGAAACCCCATTGTTAAAGACGATGAGGACGACGAAGACGATCAGGCCAACATGTCGCTCGCCGCGATGGAGGCCGCGCTCAAGCCCCGCGTGCTGGAAACGCTCGACCGCATCGCTCAGGACTATGCCGACCTGGAGGAGATGCAGGACCGGCGAATGTCGGCCACCCTAAACGAGGATGGCACATTCTCGGAGGGTGACGAGGAGACCTATCAGAAGCTGCGGTCCGAAATCGTCGAACTTGTCAACGAGTTGCACCTTCACGCCAACCGGATCGAGGCGCTGATCGACCAGCTCTACGGTATCAACCGCCGCATCATGTCGATCGATTCTGGCATGGTGAAGCTTGCCGACCAGGCCCGTATCAACCGTCGCGAATTCGTCGAAGAGTATCGCGGCTACGAACTCGACCCGACATGGCTCGACCGCATGGCCCAGAAGACTGGCCGCGGCTGGCAGACGTTCCTCGATCGCTCGGCCGAGAAGGTGCTCGACCTACGGTCCGAAATGGCGCAGGTCGGCCAGTATGTCGGCGTCGACATCTCCGAATTCCGCCGCATCGTGCAGCAGGTCCAGAAGGGCGAGAAAGAGGCCCGCCAGGCCAAGAAGGAGATGGTCGAGGCGAACCTCCGTCTCGTGATCTCAATCGCGAAGAAGTACACCAACCGCGGCCTGCAATTCCTTGATCTTATTCAGGAAGGCAATATCGGCCTGATGAAGGCGGTGGACAAGTTTGAGTACCGCCGCGGCTATAAGTTCTCGACCTATGCGACCTGGTGGATCCGACAGGCGATCACCCGGTCGATTGCCGACCAGGCCCGCACGATCCGCATCCCCGTTCACATGATCGAGACGATCAACAAACTGGTGCGGACAGGTCGCCAGATGCTCCACGAAATCGGCCGCGAGCCGACGCCCGAGGAGTTGGCCGAAAAGCTGCAGATGCCGCTCGAGAAGGTCCGCAAGGTGATGAAGATCGCCAAGGAGCCGATCAGTCTTGAGACGCCCATTGGCGACGAAGAGGATTCGCAGCTCGGCGACTTCATCGAGGACAAGAACGCCGTTCTGCCCCTCGACAGCGCCATTCAGGAAAACCTGAAAGAAACCACCACGCGCGTCCTGTCGTCCCTCACCCCGCGCGAAGAACGCGTTCTGCGCATGCGCTTCGGTATCGGGATGAACACCGACCACACGCTCGAAGAGGTCGGCCAGCAATTCTCGGTCACCCGCGAACGTATCCGCCAGATCGAGGCCAAGGCGCTCCGCAAGCTCAAACATCCCAGCCGGTCGCGCAAACTGAGGTCCTTCCTCGACCAGTAGGGGCCGCACCAGGGCCAGATTGGGGTCGCCTATGTCTCTTCTCTCTCGTCTCTTTGGTGGCCGCACGGATGACGGTGCTTCCGACGCCTCGGCCAAAAGCGAAGAGTATGCGGGGTTCACCATCGTCCCGGAGCCCATTCGGGACGGTGGGAAATGGCGTATCGGTGCGCGGATCAAGAAAGACGTCGACGGCGAAGCCAAAGAGCACCTGATGATCAGGGCCGACATGCTCGACAGCGAGCACGCGGCATCGGAGGCATCGCTCGGCAAGGCGCGTACCCTGATCGACCAACAGGGCGAACGGTTGTTCGGCTAGGAGATCTGAAACGCACACACTTGTTGGGCGCTCTGTTCTGCGTGAGGCCCAACCTGCCCTTGGCGGCCATGGTGCGATCTCGGAATGCTCCCCCTCCCGCTCTCGCTGTGACACCTGCCAGTAGCCGCGGGATGGCCACCAGGGGAGTAATCGGCATTCCGTGGCGATGTGATCGAGATCGTTTGCTCTCCAACCTCTTCACACCCTCGGGTCACTGCGCGCTCCAGGTCGCGCTCCGGCTCACAAATGGCGGAGGGGGGTGCGCGCCCTGCTTCCATCACCTATGTTGATGTGCAATCCGGAGGGACCCGTATGACCGCCATTCGAACCATCAGTCTGGCCCTCGTGCTTGCACTTACAACGAGCGCCGTAGAGGCGGCGCGCAGTTTCACCCGTGCCGGACTTTCCGCTGCGGGAACTGCAGATCGGTTCGAGGTGTTTTCCCGTGCCGGCGTCGGACCAGCGTCGTACTTTTGCGCGGCCGGCGACTTCGCGCGCCGCCACCTGAACGCGCGGGCGTCCGACCGCGTGACAGTCGTTGGGCCGCTCAGCCCCAGCCTGACGGTCCCCGGGCGCCGGTCCGTCGTGTTCGCCGTCGGCCCGCAGGGGCGCAGCTTCGATCGGAGCCTGCTCGGAGATGTTTTGCTCCGCACTGGTGTCACCGGGTCTTCTCGCTCCGTCGGTGCGTCCGAGGCGCTTTGCGACGCCGCCGGTCGCCAATAGGCGTTGCCGGCACAAGCAACCCTGACGATCCAAACCGACGGCCCTGGCCTCGTAGAGGTTACCGCATCCGTATCGGATGTGGTTGCGCGCCTTGTGCCCACCGATGTCGCCCTGTGCACTCTCTTCCTGCGTCACACCTCGGCCTCCCTTCTGATTCAGGAGAATGCCGACCCCGATGTGCGCCGCGACCTCGAGCACTGGCTAACTCAGCTGGTCCCCCACGCAGACACTCCCGCAATGGGCTGGATTTCGCACCGGATGGAAGGGCCCGACGACATGCCCGCCCACATCAAAGCCGCCCACCTTCCCGTCAGCCTTTCGATCCCCGTCGCACAGGGCCGACTGCTGCTCGGAACGTGGCAGGGCATTTACCTTTGGGAGCACCGTGACCGGCCGCACCGCCGCGACATCGTCGTTCATATCGCCTGACCTTTATTCTGCGGGGCGGTATCCTATGTTACGGTATGGACGTGTTCACTATTAGAGACCGCCATGTTCCGTTTGATCCCGCTTACTTTCGCCATGCTTGCTGCGTCTGTCGTCTCTGCGTATGGGGCGCAGATGCGATGCTCTGGGCCGGGCGTGTCGCTAAATGTCGACGTAAACGCCCGGGCAGGCACCTGCGCGGTCGATGGGCGCAAGGTGACCCTGCGCAAGGCGCATAACCCCGTGGTCTGCCATATCTCGAACCCGCAACTGCAGATCCTGACGATTCGGCCCGATGGCAGCTTCGTCTATGAAATCACCCACAGATCCCAAATCGTTCGCGGCCGCTGCAGCTGAACACTGAGCCCGCGCAGCCACGGTTGCGCCGTCACACCGCCCCACGCTTGGTGAAAAGACCTACCCAAGGGCTCGGCCCTCCCCTATAGTTTGGCCCATAATATGGGGGCTCACCCCAAGAGGCAGAGGATAAGGGGACGGTCATGCGCTGCCCGTTTTGCGGCAATGTCGATACGCAGGTGAAAGACTCGCGGCCCGCCGAGGATCACGTGGCCATTCGCAGGCGGCGCTTCTGCCCGGCCTGCGGCGGTCGCTTCACCACCTATGAGCGGGTGCAGCTGCGCGATCTCGTCGTGATCAAGTCGAATGGGCGGCGCGAGGATTTCGACCGTGACAAGCTGGAGCGCTCGATTCGCATCGCCTTGCAGAAGCGCCCCGTCGAGCCGGAACGAATGGACCAGATGATCTCTGGCATCGTGCGTCGCCTTGAAAGCATGGGAGAGACGGATATTCCGTCGAAGGTGATCGGCGAGATTGTCATGGAGACCCTCGCGCGGATCGATACCGTGGCCTATGTGCGCTTCGCCAGCGTCTATAAAAACTTCCAGGCCGCCGACGATTTCGACAAGTTCGTAAGCGAACTGCGGCCACGGACCGACGCCGCAAACACCTAAACGGCCTCAATTGGGCCGGTGACGGCATAGGGGGATCCGGTGGCGCTATCGGCACAGGACCGGCGGTATATCGAGCTCGCCGTGCGCCTCGGTGCGCAAGGCGCAGGCCGCGCCTGGCCAAACCCGTCCGTGGGCTGCGTGATCGTCAAGGATGGCCGCGTGCTCGGGCGGGCGGCCACCGCCCCTGGCGGTCGGCCCCATGCCGAAACGCAGGCACTGGCCCGGGCGGGAGCCGCCGCTGCAGGTGCGACGGCCTATGTCTCGTTGGAACCTTGCGCGCATGACGGGGCAACGCCGCCCTGTGCCGGCGCGCTTGTCGCAGCTGGTATTGTGCGCGTCGTGACCGCGCTGACCGACCCCGACCCGCGAACGGCCGGCAAGGGGCATGCGGCATTGGCCGCGGCCGGGGTCGAAGTTGTGGCCGACGTGGCGCCCGAGATCGCCCGCGCAGCTCATCGCGGGTTCCTCAGTCGTATAGAGCGCGGGCGGCCTTGGCTCACGCTTAAACTCGCAACATCGGTCGACGGGCGCATCGCAACCGCGACAGGAGAGAGCCGCTGGATCACCGGGCCCGAAGCGCGACGCAGGGTGCACCTGATGCGAGCACAGGCTGACGCCGTGCTGGTCGGTGCTGGAACCGCCCGTGCAGATGACCCTGAATTGACGGCGCGCGGCCTCGGACCGGTCGGCCAGCCCACGCGCATCGTCGTGTCCCGCCATATCGATCTGCCCCTCGACGGGAGGCTTGCCGCCTCCGCTGATCCAGGAAGTGGAGCAGGGCGCCTGTGGATCTGTCACGGCC
Source organism: Pseudomonadota bacterium (assembly GCA_039822045.1). Lineage (GTDB taxonomy): Bacteria > Pseudomonadota > Alphaproteobacteria > Rhodobacterales > Rhodobacteraceae > HLUCCA09. The sequence goes on from JBCBMY010000004.1 coordinate 228,698, forward strand.
CGGATGCAGAGACGGACCGTCGCGCCGCATGGACCGACCTTGGCGCCGAGACCATCGCAGTGCCCCTCGGGCCCGGGCGGCAGATCGACCCTGCAGGCCTCATGTCGGTGTTGGCCGGGCGCGGCGTGGGCCGGGTGTTGTGCGAGGGCGGCGGGGCATTCGCGGCCTCGCTCCTGTCGGCGGGGCTTGTCGACGAACTGGTGACCTTCACCGCGGGCCTTGGCCTGGGCGCCGAGGGCCAGCCCGGCCTCGGGGCCCTCGGCGTCGACGCACTGGTCGAGGCGCCGCGGTTCCGCCTCGTTTCGCTCCGCCAGGTGGGCGCAGACGCGATGGCCGTCTGGCAGCCGTCATAGGGCCACTCTCCGGCGGCGACCGGCAAAACGATCCTGCGCCATGTCAACGCCAGAGGTGCGCGTGACTCGCAAACCAGCCCTGCGCGACGGAAAGCCCTCGATTCAGGGGTCCGCGGCGAGCGGGTGAGCCCGCTTCCAACCGGTCCAGGACCACCTCCACGGGGCAGGGCAGACCGGTCACCGGATCACGATACCGCGGATAGGCAATCAGCGCTGCATGGACGAGGGCAGCGAGCGTAGGCCGTGCGGCGCGGCGCCGGGCAGGCGTTGGGGCACGATCGTCAGTCAGCCCCCAACCAGAATAGAAGGGGGCACCAAAGCACGTGACGGCCAATCCCCGAACCAGCGCCTCAAACCCGGCGGCCGAGGTCAGGGTCACGACGCCCTCGACGACGCCGAGGGCCGTGGCCGCGTCGACACCGCTCAGCGTTGCATCAGCAAACTGTGCGACTTGTTCGGGCGGAACGTGGCCTGGCCGAAGGCCGGCCTCCACGTCGGGGTGAGGTTTGTAGATCAGCACGGCCTCGGGAAAGGCGGCGCGGGCGGCCTCGAGCAGCCCGAGGTTCGTGTGAACCGATCCGCTGCAGCCCAGCCGGATCGAGGCGTCGTCCTCCACTTGCCCAGGCACCAGAAGCCGGTGCCCGGCGGGCAGATCGGGCAGGCGACGCGCTCCAACATTGTACTTGGTGACGCCCGACCCAGCGAGGCGCGACACCAGTCGTTCGGCCCGAGCAAGTGCGCCGGTGGGCAGTGCCGCGGCCTCGCTCACGAGGTGCTCCAATCGGCTGGGGCGGGTCGGGTCATAGTAGATCCCGAGATCGTCGGTCACGAGCGACAGAGGCGGCGTAAGCTCGGCGCCCAGGCCACGTGACCGCAAGAACCCGTCCTCCGCGCGGCGCACGGGCACCGACGCTGGAAGGTCATCAGACAACCGGCTGGCCCAGGCCAGAAGGGGGCGGCCCGTCTTTTCCGCCTCTGCGGCCGCGTGCGCCGGGGGATCGGCAAAGATCAACGGATGCGTCCCACCATAGAAGCCCTGCAGCGTCGCTCGCTTCCATCGGCTCATGCCCGTTGCGACATAGCCGGCGCGATCCTCCCGAAAGGCGCGAGTGCGGGCTTCGAGATGGTCGATCACATCATCTATCGAGCAAAGGCGGTCGCGGCAGGGATCATACCATGTCGGGGCAAGGATCATCGCGGCTGCGAAGAGCTGCGCGCGCGTCAGCTTGCGGCTCCTTCGTGGATGGGGATGTTCGTCAGCCGTCAGGCCCCAGCCCGCATAGAAGGGCTGCCCAAAGACGCGGGGTCGATGGCCCGCAAGGATCCCCTCGAACCCGAGCTGCGACGAGTATGTGTAGACCGCCGTTGCACCCTCAAGCAAACGCCATGGTGAGACAGGAGCACGGCAGAGTTGGGTTCTGGCATCCTCGTGCTGGAGCCCAAAGTAGCCAGATCTTTTGTACGCAAGGGTTTCCGGGTGAGACTTGATGATGATCCGTGCACCGGGATGTTCGATTTGTGCAAACGCCAGCATCTCATTGAACTGCGTCTGGCCGCCGCCCGAGGCGGTGACAGACGCGTCCCCCGCCGTCTGATCGATCACCAGCACATAGCCGGGCTCAGGTGGTTCAAGTTCGGTGTCAAACCCGTTGTATTTGCTCAAATCCGCGCGCTTGAGCCGGTCGGTAGCCAGTCGGGCGCGGTCAAGGAGCGCGGTGTCATCGAGAGCCGCCGTGGCGCAGAGCTGCTCGATGAGAGACGGGCGCGTCGGGTCGAAATGCACACCTATCGGATCGATCAGCAGTCCAAGTGGCGGGTCTCCCTCACGCCCCGTGCGGATCGAGCGCAGGAACGCGTCCTCGATCCGAACAATGCTGGCACCTGTCCGCGCAGCCACCGCCTCGCCCCGCGCGGCATAGGCCGATGCGCCCCACACCCCGACATGGCCGTCCGCCCCGGGCCAACCCGTCGAGAGGCGCCAACCGGCCAGAGACAGCACGCGACGCAGGCGGGGAGAGAGAAACCCCGCAGTATAGACATGCAGACGCCCCGACGGTGCGGTCGGGGCGTCAGTGCCTGGTGTCTCGGCCATGGGCCCTCCGATGCGGGAGCAGCTTGGAGCGCCGAGGCTCAGTTGGCCAGTGACTGGATGTTGTTCACCGGTGTCAGCGTGCCCGTCAGCGCCGACAGGACCTTTTGAAACTGCGTGTACGGCGCTTCTGTGACGTAGACGAGATCTTCATCGATAATCTGAAAATCCCGCGCCTCGAACATGCCGTTCGGCTCCGTCAGGTTGAGCACATAGACCACACGTTGCGGGCCTTGCAGGTCGGACCGACCGAGAAGCTGGCGTGCCACCTCGGCGGGCTCGTCGCGGAACACGAAGACGCCTGTCGGGTCGGCCAGATTGGTGTTCAACCCCCCCACCTGCGCGATTGCCTCGATCGCCGAGATCGTCTGGCTTTCGAACGTGATCCGGTTTTGCGAGCCCGTGGCGCCGAGCACCGAAAAGGCGCGCGTGTCCTCCTCAACGAGAACCCGGTCGCCGCCGCGCAAAGCAATGTCGAACCGCGGGTCGGCATAGAGGTCCTCGAACCATACCGTGCAGGAATGGCTGCCGCGCACCACGGTGATCTGTGCGATTTCGGGCGGGATAACCACGCCACCGGCGGCCGCGAGCATCGCCGACAGGGTGCGGGTCGGGCGTTCGATCGGATAGACCCCTTGTGCGCCCACGCCGCCTACAACCGATACGGTCGAGCCATCGCCCGCAAGCCGACGGACGATGACCTGCGGATCGGGCGTCTGCGCGTCGAGGCGGTCGGTGATGATCTGGCGAACCCGTTCAGGAGAATTGCCCGCAGCACGCACGCGTCCGGCATAGGGCACAAAGATGAACCCGGCGCCGTCGACCTGGATCTCTTCAAGCAAAGTCGCCGACTCGCCGCTGTTTGACAGCAAGCCGTCGTCGACATTCTCCCAGATCGTCAGTCCCAGGGTATCGCCGGGGTTGATCGTGTCCGAGCCGAGCTGTCCGGCATTGAGAAAGGCCTGCGAGAACCGAAGTGCGGGCGTTTGCCCAGCGATAGCGGTCACGCGGCGATCGACCTCCACGACGAATGCATCCCCCGATTGCTGAACGGAGCCCGCGAAGATCTCGTTCTTGTTGGGTCCGGATCGCGGCAAGGCACACGCGCCTACCAACAAGGCAAGCGCCAATAGGGCGATACCGCGCGCCCCGTGGGAGAGATGTCCGGTCACTGCTCGGGCTCCTTAACGGATCTTTGCCTCAAGTTTTGTTGCTAACCCTACAGAATCCCCACGAAATGGGGAGGTGGGCACGGCCTGCCACCTTTGGTGTGTTGCCCAATCGCCGCGACCGGCCACTCATTTGCACTCGGGCCGTCCGCCTCAGGCGTCGTGCGATTCCTTCGCCTGTGCTCCCCAATCCCGCATTGCGTGGATCACCGGCAGAATCGAGCGCCCCTTGTCCGACAGGGCGTATTCCACGCGCGGAGGGACTTCGGCAAAGACAGTGCGCGTAATCATGCCATCCGCCTCTAACTCGCGAAGCTGTTTGGTCAGCATCTGCTTCGTCACAGCGGGGATGGCGCGCTGCAAAGCGCCGAACCGGTCTATCCCATTGGAAATGCAGAAGAGAAGGACAGGCTTCCACTTGCCCCCGATGACCGTCAGGCAATAGCTCACCGGGCAGTTTCGGCCGGGGTCGGGTACCAATGGTTCCGTTTGCATGACTACCTCAGAAAATGATGACTAGTTGCCAGGATCATATCCATGCGCAGCATAGCGAGCCATCGTCGATCGATGGAGAGGCCCCGATGCTCCCGTTCCGTTCTGCTTCCCTCAACCTGGCCGTCCTGGCCGGTCTCACTGCGCCGGCCCAAGCCGACGACACGTCATTGTCGGCCCTCAAAGAGCGCGTCGTTGGCTCATGGACGTCGATCGCGTGTGAGCTGCGCCCTCAGGCCAACCCGGAAGACCCGACGCGCGCGCCGCTCCCCACCTACCTGACGCGCGACTTCACCTACGATGCCGAGGACGGCTTCGATGCCACCATCACGGTCTTCGCCGACCCTGAATGTGCGGTCCCGCTCATCTCATACGACCTCGCCGGCCATATCGTCTGGCATGACGCGAACCCCGCGGCCGAGGGCGCGTGGTCGCAGGACTACGTGCTCGACGACGCGCTTCAGCTGACGGTTCTTGCCCCGTCAATGGCAGATCAGCTCAATACTTTGCCCGAGGGCGCATGCGGTGAGGGCCCTTTCATGGTGGGGCAAGTGCGTGACATCCTGCGTCAGCCCTGCGCGCTTCTGCGTTTCGTGGACAAGAGCGAAGTGGTGGTGGATCACGACCTTCTGCTCGTGCGCGCCGACACGCCCAACATGCTGTTCATGGGCGCCAAGCATGTCGACGGCACCGGTTTCTATTTCCCTGAGAACCGGCCCATCGTCGGCCTGCAGCAGCCTCTGATCCGGGTTGAGTAACCGTCTCAGGTCACCGCGCGCAGATAGCGGCGCGGCGGCGGATGGCCAGACGCCAGCGCGTCGTAGGGGTCATGCGGGCTCAGCATCATGTCAACGACCTGGCGCAGAAGCTGCCGCCGCCCACGACCTGAGTAGAAGCCGCCTGCGATCTGCGAGGTCTCCAACAGATAGGAGCGGAAATCGCGATAGGCCCGCGTATCGGGGCGCACCGGATGGGCGAAGAACGCCTCGAGCGGCTGCGGCGAGACGAACTCCGATTTGGCATAGACCGCGCGGCCGAACACTTTGACAGGCAGCCCACGCCACAGCGCCTGTTGCGCCGCAGTGGAGTTGACGGTCACGCACGAGCGCGCGTGGTCAAGCAGGGCCGCAAGCTTGCCACCGCGCACAAAGTGCACACGCCCGCTCACACCGTGGACCCGTGCCAGACGGCGGATGTCGTGCGGGATGGGTGTCCGCCCGTCCTCCAGCGGATGGGCCTTGAAGACCAGGTGATGGTGTTGCGGCGCGCCGCTGGCGAAGCCGGCAATCACATCCTCCAGAAACTCCGACATCGAGGCAAACGGACCGTGAGCCGTGAAGCTGGCGTCATGCGCCAGTTGCAAGAGCGCCAGATGATAGGGATAGCCCCCACGGCGGATGCGCCACGTCGCCTGCGCCCGGTCAAGCGCGTGCACCGGCAACAGACACAGCCGCTTCAAATGAAGCAGGAATTCGCGCCCCACCGACACGCCACGATGGGGCCGGAAGTTCGCGTATCGGCCATTCCGGAACATCACGAACCAATGGTAGAGAGCGCCATAGAACACATGGTGGCGCATGTCGCCCCAATGGCCGGGTGTGTCAGGCAGATCGAGATCTGAGTGGCGAAGAGCCCGGCGCATCTCAGCGATCGTCAGGCTCATCAGGCGCGAATGCCCGTTGGCCCCGCCCCGTTCATAGGTCACCCAGTAGGGGCGCAAGTAGCCCTCCTCGAACACGTGAACCGTGATGCCGCGAACATGGGCGGCCGCAACCGCGTCGGCATGGATCGGGCGGGTGTCGCCATAGACCACCAGATCGGTCACGCCGTGCTGCTCCATCAATTCGGCGCAGGCCGCCGGCCAGTCCGCCCGCATCCGGCGATAGGGGACATAGCTCTTGCGGTGCCGCCAGAAGGCATCGTCGCCCGAATTGAAGCCGACCCGCAGCGTGCTGCAGCCCGCCGCGCGAAGCATACTGCCCAGCTGGTGGAAGAACGGGCCATGGGGGCCCTGCAGGAAAAGAAAAGTGCGGTCGGTGGCGTCCATAGGCGTCAGCATGCAGAACGACCGTTGAGATCGCGTTCCCGTTCCCTGACCTGCAATTGTGACAAGGGCAAGGCCGCCTGTGCCGCTTGTCAGCGGCCGCCCCGGTGTCTAGCTAGCCACAGGGAAATCAAGAACACGCACCCAAGGAGGCAACCGATGTTCACCGGGATCGTCACCGACATGGGCACTGTGCGCAGCGTCGAGAGGCGCGGCGACCTGCGCGCGCGGATTGGCACGGCCTATGACGTCGACCGCGTCGATCTCGGCGCTTCGATCTCGTGCGACGGCGTGTGTCTAACGGTCGTCGATCGCGGCCGCAACGACGACGGCGCGTGGTTCGACGTCGATGTCTCCGCCGAAACTATCGACAAGACGAATCTTGACACCTGGGCGACGGGTCGCCGGGTGAACCTTGAACGCGCGCTCAAGGTCGGCGACGAGCTTGGCGGCCACATCGTCTCGGGCCATGTCGACGGGCTGGCCGAGGTCGTCTCTGTCGAGGATGAGGGCGACAGCACGCGCGTCCAGTTGCGTGCGCCCGACGCGCTCGCGCGTTTCATCGCCCCAAAAGGGTCTGTCGCGCTGAATGGCACGTCGCTGACGGTGAACGAGGTCCAAGGGTCGATCTTTGGGATCAACTTCATCCCGCACACCAAAGCGGTGACGACCTGGGGTCAGGTGGCCGTTGGCGACGCGGTGAACCTCGAGATCGACACGCTCGCCCGCTACGTCGCGCGCCTCGCCGAGGCGGGCTAGCGCGCCTATCCATAGGCGTCGAGCATCGCTTTCAGGTCGGCCAGCGTATTGGCCTCGTCCACGGGCTTGTCGTGCCGCCAGCGGCTCATCCGGGGAAAGCGCAGGGCCACGCCTGACTTATGCCGCGTGCTCTTCTGAATTCCCTCAAATGCAATCTCGAACACATGCTCGGGGCGGACAGATCGCACCGGGCCGAACCGCTCCAGCGTGTTCTTCCGCACCCACGCCGTGATCTGCCGAAACTCCGCGTCGGTCAGCCCCGAATAGGCCTTGGTGAAGGGCACCAGCGTGTCCCCGTCCCACACCGCAAAGGTGAAATCAGTGAAGAGGTTGGCGCGCCGTCCGTGGCCCGCCTGCGCGTAGATCATCACCGCATCGATCAGAAGGGGCTCGACCTTCCACTTCCACCAATCCCCCTTCTTGCGTCCAGCGAGATACGGCGACGTCAGCCGTTTCAGCATCAGCCCTTCCGCCGACTGCTCACGAGCCGTACCGTGGGTCTCAGCCAGCTCCTTCCAGCTGTCGAACGCCACAAGCGGCGACAGGCGCAGCGGCGCCTCGCTCGGCAGACCGTTCAGCGCGTCGTCAAGCGCCGCACGACGCTCGCCAAAGGGGCGCGCGCGCCAGTCCTCTCCCGCCCATTCCAAGAGGTCGTAGGCTCGCAAGACCACCGGCGCCTCGGCCAACAGCTTCTTGGGCACGGTCTTCCGCCCGATCCGCGCCTGCAGCGCGTTGAAGCTTTGGGGGGCCTCTGCGCCGTGGTCCCAGGCCAGCACCTCGCCATCAAGGACCGTGCCGTTGGGCAGAAAGTCGGCTGCCGCCGCGAATTCCGGGAAGCGGTCGGTCATCAGTTCCTCGCCCCGCGACCACAGATAGTGCTCGTGACCGCGAAGGATCAGCTGGCCGCGGATCCCGTCCCATTTCCACTCCGCCGCCCACTCGGTCGCATCGCCCAGGCTCTCGGGCGGATCGTCGAGCTGATAGGCGAGGTAGAACGGATAGGGCCGGGACAGGGCTTCGCCGGGGTCGGGCGCCAGCACCAGCCCCTCCCAACTCACCCGGTCGGGCTGCCAGTCGCCCATCAGGCGGTGGGCAAGCTCGGGCTCGGCGATGCCGGTGGCCCCCGCCAGCGCGCGGGTCATCAGCTTGGCAGACACACCCATCCGAAAGCCGCCGGTCAGAAGCTTGTTGAACACGAAGCGCTCACGCGGGCCGAGGCTGTCCCATGCATCGAGCACGACGCTTTTGCGGTCCGCCTCTTCGAGGGTCGGCAAGGCCCGCAGGCGCACAATCCACTCGGCCAGCGTCGCATCTGAAGTCTGCTCACCCTCGGGCAGCACGAGCGCGATGGTCTCAGCCAGATCGCCGACGACCGCATAGCTTTCCTCAAAGAGCCAAAGCGGCACTCCGGCTTGCTCGGCGGCCCAATCGCGCAAAAGCGTGGTCGTCAGCATCCGCTTCGGGCGGCGGCCCGACAGCAGCGCAATGCACCACACGCGATCGGCCTCAGGCGCCTCGGCGAAGTAGGCCGCAAGAGCAGCGACCTTGGCATTGGTCTTGGTGGTCTGGTCGAGCGCGGTGAAAAGTGCCACGAACCGCGCAAACCCGCCCGCCCCAGCAGGGAGATCCGGGGCGGGCGCGGGGGCCATGGTGTCATGCGCGGCGTCGTCCATGGCCCTGAATATAGCCCAGAGCACTGTCTGGGCGATGGCGCGTCACATCCGCATGCGGCGTCGTTCCAGCCCCATCCGGTGCAGGTCTAGAGCGGCATTCCGCCAAAGGGGCAGTCCTGCGGCAATCTCCACTTCGCCGCGGGTCACGCCGATGTCCTTCAGCATCTTGTCGTCGAGGTCGAGCAGGGTCAGCATCTGCCGGCGGCGCATCCATGCGCGGGGGAGGGCCGCAATAAGGTGCAGAACGCGAGACAGAAGCGGCGCGCTGTGACGTGATTCAAGAGCATACATCGTCTGGTCTCCTTAGTGTGCGGGCGGGCCCGTGTGGCCTGCCGGTGATGCGATGAATTTGGGGCATCATAGGCCTTCAATCAAACGAATAGATCTGATCGTATCTTTCAGTTATTCTGATACTCGACTCAGTACTGGAGGTTGCGATGAACGCCGTAACGAAAACGTCGATACCCCTGCTTGATCTCGACCTATTGCGAACGCTCGACGCGATCGCCGAAGGCGGCTCGTTTTCGGCCGCCGCACAGCTCGTGTTCCGCACTCCCTCGGCGGTCTCGATGCAGGTCAAGAAGATGGAAGAGATCGTGGGCCGCCCGATTTTCGACCGCGACAGCCGTTCCGTCCGCTTCACCGAGGACGGCGCGTTTCTGCTGACGCATGCCCGCCGGATGCTGGCGCTGAACCGCGAGGCGCTGGCCCGGTTCGTCACACCTGATCTCCACGGTGTGGTTCGCCTCGGCGCGCCCGACGATGTGGCCGAACTCTACATTTCCGGCATGCTCCGACGCTTCGCGTGCACCCATCCAGGCGTGACCGTGAACGCGGTCGTCGACAATTCCGAACCGCTGGCCCAGGCCGTGCGGCGCGGCGACTTGGATCTCGTGCTCTACAACCTGGCTGACGATCCCTCGGTGATCGGCAACTGCGAGGTGGTCCTGCGCGAGCGTTTGGTCTGGGCGACCAAGGCCGGCGGCCTGGCCCATGAGCGTGACCCATTGCCGGTGTCCGCCTGGAACGAATCCTGTTGCTGGCGCAACGCCGCCGCTCAGGCGCTCGATGCCGATGGGCGGCCTTGGCGTCTGGCGTTCCAAAGCCCCCATATCGGCGGCCAGCGCGCCGCCATTCTCGCTGACCTCGCCATTGCACCGCTCCCTGATTCTGCCCTCGACGACGAGATTGTCGAAGTGCCGCACCATGTCGGATTGCCGGATCTGCAGGGCTCCGTCGTTGTCCTCGCGGTCGCCGATGGCGCGCCCTCCCATGTCCGCGCGGCGGCCGACCATCTGCGCGCGAGCTTCGCGCAGTGCTGCTAGCGGCGCGGCGCGCCTAGGTCGGGCTGGCGGTCTCGATGACGTCGGCCGCGTCCTCTGAAAGGCCGCCTTCGCTGTCTCCTGCGTCGAGGCTTTCGCCTTCGAACTCTGTCTCGACGATCCGCGCGTCATACCCTTGGGTCTCCAGCCAGGCCCGAAACGGCGCGGTGTAGCCATGCGTGACGAAAACCCGTTCGGCCCCCGTTTCGGCAATGGCCGTGTTGAGCCCGGCCCAATCCGCATGGTCGGACAGCACGAAGCCCCGGTCTGCCGCCCGACGCCGCCGCACTCCGCGCAGGCGCATCCAGCCGCTCGCGAACGCGGTGGAGACGGCCGACGAGGGGCCGAAGCGTTTCATCCAGGGCGTGCCGAGCGCCGATGGCGGTGCAATGACAAGCGCGCCCGGATAGTCCTTCCCTTTCACATCGGCCGTCACCTGAACCGTGTTGGGCAGGTCCAGGCCCTGCGCGCGCATCACGGCGTTCGTCCCTTCGACGGCCCCATGGCACAGGATCGGGCCGATCCCGGGGTCCACGGCCGCAATCAGGCGCTGAGCCTTGCCCAGGGAATAGGCGCCCAGGACCGAGGTCCGCCCCGCAGCCGCATTGGCGCGCCACCACGCGTTGATCTCTTCGGCAACCTCACTTTGGGGCGCCCATTTGAACACCGGCAGGCCGAACGTGCATTCCGAGATGAAGGTGTGAGCGCGCACCGGCTCGAACGGTTCGCTCAGCCCGTCCGCCTCGACCTTGTAATCGCCCGAGACGACCCAGACCTCTCCCGCGACCTCGACCCGGATCTGCGCCGACCCCGGCACATGCCCTGCAGGATGAAAGGAAACCGTCGCGCCCCCGATCGTACGGGCCTCGCCGAACCGGATGGTCTCAAGCGCAACATCGCCCAGGCGGTGCCGGATCACCGGGGCGGCAGCCCCGGTCGCAAGATAGCGCCGGTGTCCCCAGCGCGCATGATCGGCATGGCCATGCGTGATCAGCGCCCGGTCCACCGGGCGCCACGGGTCGACAAAGAAGTCTCCAGAGGGGCAAAAGATGCCCTGCTCGGTGAAGGTGAGAACTGGCGTGCCTGTCATGGTTCCCATCCTAGCGCCTGAGATCCGCGCGTCACTTCCGCCGCGCAGGCCAGCGCGGCGAAACCTTGCAAAGCCGTGGCCGTCGACGCACGGTCGCGCCGTCGCGAGGGGAGGACGCCAATGACCGAAACACTGCGCACACGCCTGCTCAAGGGCCAGCCGCTGTCGGGAACCTTTCTGAAAACGCCTGCCCATGACGTGATCGAAGTGATGGCGCTCTCGGGGCTCGATTTCGTGTGTCTCGATGCCGAGCATGCGCCGTTCGACCGGGCGCGCACCGATGCGTGCCTCGCCATGGCCCGGGCGCTCGGCCTGCCCGCGCTGGTCCGCGTCCCTTGGGGCCGGCCCGAGTTGGTACAATCCGCGCTCGATGCAGGCGCCGTCGGCGTGGTCGTGCCCCATGTCTCCTCGGCCGCCGTCGCGACCGACGTGGCGCGCATGGCGCGCTTTGGGCCCCATGGCCGCGGCTTTGCCGGTTCAACGCGCTGGGCCGGGTATGGGACCGGCGCGATGCCCGACCTGCTCGCGCGGTCCGCTGAAGAGACCGTGGTCATATGCATGATCGAAGAGCCCGAGGGCGTCGCCGCCGCCCGCGAGATCGCGGCTGTTCCCGGGATCGATGCGCTCTTCGTCGGCCCGGCCGACCTGTCGGTCGCCATGGGCAAGACCGACCAAACGAGCCCCGAACTCCATGCCGCCTATGATGCGGTGGGCGCCGCCTGTGCCGCCGAAGGCAAAGGCTTTGCTACATGGGTCCGCGATGCGGGGGCCGCGCGCATGCGCTATCAACAGGGCGTCCGGGCCTTCTTCATGGGCTCTGAGCACGCCTGGATGCTGGCCGGTGCTAAGGCTGCGGCGACCGACATTCGCGCGCTGCAGGCATAAAGGACGTCCGGCAACCGCGTCCGCGTCCCCGCCTCCCCATCTGGCCGCCGTGTACGCATACCAGGAGGGGCAGATCCGATGGAGCGGATGTGCCGCGCGCCCTGGCGCGCGGCCGGGCCCAACGGAGCGAGGCGCCGCACGGCGCCGAGGGGAGGCGGGAGCCCCCCGAATTCACATCACCGGGCACCGACCCGGCAGCAATGGGAAGACCGCAATGGAAGACTCCGTGAAAGTGGCGATGCTCGCAGGGGCGCTCGTCTTCGTACTTATCGTCCTGATCCCGATCGCCTCATTCCTGCTGAAGGCCGCGATTGTGGCGCTCCTCGCCGGTCTCGGCGTTTTCGTCGTCTTGCGGCTCCTCGGCCGCTAGCTCGTTCAGGCGGTGCGACAGCGCCGAGCCACCTCTCGGGTCCGCAAGCCCGTCTCGACCAGCATGCACCGGTCCCGCGCCTCGTAGTAGTAGCCGCGGGCGTACCACATCACGGCTTCGTCCATACTCCCGTCCGAGACGAGCCACGCGCCCCGCAGGTACTTCACTGCGAATTCCAGGTTGGTGTCGGCATCCAACAGGTCCTGCGGCCGCCCTTCAAACCCCATGCCGCGCGCGGTCTCCGGCAGGATCTGCATCATTCCCCAATAGGGCCCGTTGCGTGCCGCCGGCCGATAGTCGCTCTCCCGCTGCACCACTTTATGCACCAGCTCCCGCGGCACCTCGTAATGGTCGGCCCACTTGTTGATGAGGGCCCGGATCTCAGGCGTCTCACCGGGATAAAGGTCGGGCGTGCGCGTCACCGGCTCCGGGCTGCGCCCGCAGGCGGAGGCGAACATCAGAAGGGCGAACAGACCAAGGATCGTGCGTGCTTTGAGCTTCACAGACGGGCTCCATGTCGGTAGCGATGTGAACCGACCAGAGGCCCGACCGATCCGGCCCTGCAAGCACCCGTGCGGGATCTCGGCGGAAACCCGCCATTTGCCGGCAAGCGCCACCTCGGGTTGCACCCCGCCCCTGAGGCACCTTAGATCATGGCAAACCGCGATGGAGATCTCCCATGTTGCCCAGCTTCGCCTACCTCGGCGCCTTGCCGCCCGCTCCTGTGCACGAAGCGAAGACCGACGGCGGCGGCGGGCGCGATCTCGGCGCCTTGCCCGACTGGGACCTGAGCGACCTCTATGCCAGCGAGGACGACCCCGCGCTTGAGCGCGACAAGGCCTGGCTCACCGAGGCCTGCGCCGGCTTTGCCGCCGACTTTGAAGGCAAGCTCGCATCGCTTGATGCCGGGGCCATGCTCGCGTGCGTTGAGCGCTACGAACGGATCGACATCGTCGCGGGGCGGATCATGTCCTTTGCGGGTCTGCGCTACTACCAGAACACGACAGACGGCGCCCGCGCCAAGTTCCTCGGTGACTGCCAGCAGAAGATCACCGATGACACGACGCCGCTCGTCTTCTTCAGCCTGGAACTGAACCGGGTGGACGACGAGCGCCTTGCCGCCCTCCTGGCAGGGAACGAGAAGCTCGCGCGCTACAAGCCGATTTTCGACAAGCTGCGCGCCATGAAGCCGTACCAATTGTCAGACGAGCTGGAGAAGTTCCTCCACGACCAGTCGACCGTCGGCGCCGCCGCCTGGAACCGGCTCTTTGACGAGACAATGGCGGGGCTCGAGTTCACGGTCCGCGGCGAAACCGAAGGCCTCGAGAGCACGCTCAACTATCTGACCGACCAGGATCGCGCCTTGCGGGAAGAGGCGGCGCGCGAGCTCTCGCGGGTCTTCGGCAGCAACGCCAAGCTCTTCGCCCGCGTCCACAACACGCTGGCGAAAGAGAAAGAGATCGAGGATCGGTGGCGCGGGATGCCCACCGCCCAAACCGGTCGTCATCTGTCCAACCAGGTCGAGGCCGAGGTCGTCGAAGCGCTGCGCAATGCCGTCGTCGCCGCCTATCCGCGCCTGTCGCACCGCTATTATGAACTCAAGCGCAAATGGCTCGGCCTCGACACGCTCGAGGTGTGGGACCGCAACGCGCCGCTCCCGATGGAGGACGACCGGATCGTCGGCTGGGACGAAGCCCGCGATACGGTTCTTGGCGCCTACGCGGCCTTCGACCCCAAGATGGCGGACTTGGCTCAGCCATTCTTCGACAAGGGCTGGATCGATGCCGGCGTGAAACCTGGCAAGGCTCCGGGCGCGTTCGCCCATCCGACCGTTTCCGAGGTCCACCCCTATGTCTTGCTCAACTATCTCGGCAAACCGCGTGATGTGATGACGCTGGCCCACGAGCTTGGCCACGGCGTGCACCAGCGGCTTGCCGCGGGGCAGGGCGAGCTTCTGTCCGCCACGCCGCTGACCCTGGCCGAAACCGCGTCGGTTTTTGGCGAGATGCTCACCTTCCGCCGGATGCTGGCACAGGCCGAGGGGCCCGAACAGCGCAAGATCATGCTCGCCGGCAAGGTTGAAGACATGATCAACACGGTCGTGCGTCAGATCGCCTTCTACGATTTCGAGTGCAAACTCCATGCCGCCCGCCGCGAAGGGGAACTGACCGTCGAAGACATCAACGCGCTCTGGATGAGCGTCCAGGGCGAAAGCCTCGGGCCGGCCTTCACCTTCATGGACGGCTACCAGCACTTCTGGACCTATATCCCCCACTTCGTGCACTCGCCGTTCTACGTCTATGCGTATGCGTTCGGCGACGGTCTCGTGAACGCGCTCTATGCCGTCTATGAAGAGGGTGATGCAGGCTTCCAGGCAAAGTACTTCGACATGCTCGCCGCGGGCGGCTCAAAGCACCACAAGGATCTCCTGGCTCCCTTTGGGCTCGACGCAACCGATCCGGCCTTCTGGGACAAGGGGCTCTCGATGATCTCGGGCTTCATCGACGATCTCGAAGCGATGGAGACCTGAGCTGCATGCACCCCGGCCAACGTGCAGACGATGAGCGGGCCGAGATGCTCGCCACAAATGCTGCGCAGGCCCAGTACTACGATCAGCGCTCGTTGGTGTCGGCGGGCGAGGGGGCCTATGCGTCCCAATCTGTCGGCGATGGCAGGGCGACGCGGCTCTGGCGCGCGGCGCGCGCTCGGGCCGGCGCCTCGGTGTCAGGTGACGCCCGCGCCCGGGTGCACGCCATGCAAGCCAGTTGGATCGGCCCGCTTGACGACCTGAAGGTCCTCGATCTGGGATGCGCGCGTGGCAGCCCGCTGACGTGGCATCTGGCGAAAGGCGCGTCGGAGTTCCACGCGCTCGATCTCAGCCCGCGTCAGGTCGATGCGTTGAAAGGGTGGCTGGGCGACGCACCGCGGCGCCACTTCCACGCGGGAGACGTCCTGGCACAGATCTGGGGTGGCGGAGGGTTCGACGTGATCTATGCCCATTCCGTTCTGCACCATTTCCCGCATATCGCACCGCTCGCGGACGCGCTCGAGGCACATCTGGCGCCGGGTGGCCGGGTCGTCGCCTACGACCCATTGGATACTTGGCTGCCGGGCCGCGCCATGCGCGCCGCCTACCGCCCCTTCCAGACGGACGCGGATTGGGAGTTTCCCTTTACGGCTCAGCGCCTTGCCGAACTTGAGCGCCGCTTCCAGGTGCTCGACCGGGTCGGAGTTTTCGGATGGGGAAAATGGGCCTGGGCCCTTGGATTGGCCTCTCCCGCTCTGGCCCGCCGTTGGGGCGACACGCTTTTTTTCAAGGATTTCGCGGGCGGCGAGCGTGGCGTGCAACCGATCCGCGGCTGCCTGCACGTGGCGTTACATCTGCAGCGCAAGTCCTGAAGCGACAATGGCCGGCAGCCAAAAGCACTCCCGGCCTAGGACCTCCGCCGCACTCCTTTCGCGGACTTGATCCGGAACACCTCTTCGCGCTCGGTCCAGTCATACCGCGTGTCCGCGCGCACGGATGACCAGAACAGAACGCCGCCCTCCCGCCAGGGATCGAGCACAATGCCGTCTGGCATGGCATAGCCCTCTGCACTGATGATGACGGTCGAATGGTCGATGAGGATCGGATTGCGCCAGTTGGCGATGGCGCGGTGCAGGTCCAGCGTCTGAAACCGCTCCTGACGCAACCGTTTCTCCATGTCCTCGGCCCAATGCCAACACAGGCCCCGAGGCTTCAGCCCGGCATTGACCTTGGCATTGTGCACAAGGGGCGGGTCCTCGATCTCGTAGGCCAGCGCGAGGGCCCGCGTCTCGGAATAGGCGACATGGGCGGCCCGCGCCGCCTCGTCAACGTTGACCGACGGGTCGAGCGCGGCGATCGACGTGCGTAACCCCTCTATCCCGTCCCACGCCGCGCGCCCTGTCAGCGGCTCCTCGTCGGGCTTGCCAGGCATGCCTTGGGAGCAGGCCGCGAGACCCGAGCAGGCCAACCCTGCCAGCATCGCGCGCCGGTCGATCCCGTTCAATCCAGGTCGGTCCATGGCCACGGCTTCACCTCCGATGCAGCGGTCTGGTAGCGCGCGGCCTTGGCAATCCAGATCCCCAGATCCGTGCCGAACTCGGCCAGTCGCTCGTTGGGTTTCTTGTCGCTGAGCAGCATGATCACGAACTGAACGATCGTAGCGAAGGTCAGCACGGTCGAGGCGATGGAGAGCATGAACCAGATGAGGGCCATGTAGACCAGGCGCAGGAAGATATTCTCCGCCGCGCCGGGGTCGGGCTGTGGGCCGTGCAGGCGGCCATCTATCGGGTCCTCTGCCATGGCGCGATCATAGCCGGGCCGGCGCGCGCCGCAAGATCGCGACCGGTGCGGCTCAGGTGCAAATCCCCGTGTGTGACCATGCCGGCAGAATTGGGCGCGGCCCTACTCAAGCGGCCGACCGCGCAGGCCGCCGTGCCACCACTCCGACGGCGAGAAGGAGCAGAATTGCTGCCAACAGAGCCAGCATCGCGCCTCGAAACGTCTCGGCCGCGGGCACTGGCGGCAAGAAAACCGGCTCGGTCAGCTGGCCTTCGAACGTGCGGATCATGGCCGGGCCGCGCAGGTCCTTCAGTCGCATCGTGACACGGATTTCAGGTGGCAGCGCCTCAAGCGGTGGCAGCCCCGCCTGGACGGACATCGACCGCAAGGGGGCTGCATCGCGGACTTTAAAGAGAAACGCGACGTAGGCGTGGCCAAACTCCACCAGGCCCACACCCTGGCCCTCGACAAGCTCGGCTTGCGCTGCGGCCCGGGTTGCAGGAGGCGACACACGCGCATCCGGCAGGATGCGCCACGCTGTCACATCAGGGACAAGCACCCTCCCGTCTTGCGTCCAGCTGAGTGCGCGGGACAGCCGGGTGCGAAAGCTGTCCTGCGCCGTGTCTGGCACGCTCAGCGCATATACTCCTCGCGCTTCGGTCCGGAGAAAGGGACTGGTCAGTGGCGTGCGGAATGCGCGCGCCTCGGCAATCGTGTCGCCAAAGAGGAGGGGGGCGGGGACGCGCAGATAGCCCGTCAGCGTGCCGTTGGCATCCGTCCAAAGGATCAGTGTTTGCCGCTTTTCCCCCGCCGACAAGTGCGCCTCCGCCGGCAGCGGCGCGGCGCTAAGGGCAATCAGAATGGCAAGGGCGCGCAGCAATATCGTCATCGGCAAAGGAGGGGCGGGCGCACGCTCGGCGCACCCGCCCGCATTGACCAGGCTCAGTTGGCCCAGAACTCTTCCTGCCAGTGCGGATTGGGAAGGGTCTCGACCACCTCAAACACATAGTCCTCGGTGAACGTCCGGCCATGACGGTCGGTTGTTGAAACGGTCAAGACATGGGTGCCGACCGGCAGGCTCTCGGGCAGATCAGCGCGCCACAGGTGGTTGGAATTGTCGGTCAGCATCCACGATTGCAGCGGCCCTGGAACACCAATCCACTGGGTGCCCTGCCACGTGCGCCAGCCGGCCGTGTCCTCGCCCCCCTCGACAGAGCGCACTGCCATGTCCGACTGGGTGCCCTGGCGGGCCAGGGCGAGCGGATCCGCAAATTCCGGCCCGCGGTTCTTCTCCTCACCCTCGCCCGGCTGCGTGATCGTCGCCGGCACAGGCTCGCCGCCGTTGATCGCGATCTCGACGGTCTCCTCAACCGATCCGTTCCAGACGTTCACGGCAACCCAGGTGCCGTCCGCCAGATCCTCGGCCGTCAGCATGTACATGTCGCCCAGATCGCCACGCACCACCGGCGGCAGAATTTCGGACGGCGTGCCATAGAGATCGGCATAGGTGAGGATTTTCTCGGCCCAGTCGCGGAAACGCGCGGTCGAGAACGAGGCGTGGAGCTGCGCGCTTTCCGGCTTGTCAAACGCGCGGTACGTCTCGACATAGTCCGAGCCGTCGAAGCTCAGGATGTAGTAGCCACGGGGGCTTCCCAGGCGCTGGGTGCCATGCGGCACGCCCTGATCGTTCAGGTCGCCGGCCCACCACGAGCCCGACACGGCGCCGGCCACGATCTGGTGGAACGGAGAGGCGGCGAGCCCGGTGTTCTCTTCCCAGCCGTCATAGCTCACGCCCTCCAGAATGTTCTCCGTAGTGTGAGTATGACCTGCGAGCGTGAGCACGGGACGGTCGCCCAAAACCTCGGCCAGCTCTGCAAAGTTGTCGGTCTGGTGGCGCGCTGCCGTATTGTCGGTGAAGGTCTGGAACGGGATATGCCCCGACACGACGATCAGCTTGTCCTCGGGCACGTTCACCAGGTCATTTTCGAGCCAGGCGAGCTGACGATCCGTGACCACGCCGTTGTAGATCGGGTCGGCATCGCTCGCGCAGAAATCGTGGTCATCCACGCCGTTGCAAGGGTAGCGCACATTGTCGAGCACCACGAAGTGCACATTGCCGATGTCAAAGCTGTAGTACTCTGGGCCCCACTCGGCGCGGAACGTGTCGAAGCTGTGCTGGTCGTCCTCGGCGTCGAAGTCGAGGTCGTGGTTGCCGGCCACGAAATACTGCGGGGTCTCACCGACGGACACGATGCTCTTGAACCGCGGGAAGAGCGTCAGGTCGTCGCCCATCACATCGCCCAGGAAAACAAGGCACTGGGTCTCGCTTAAGTCTTCGGCCAGGAGCATCTCTCCAACCGTGTCACGCACATAGCCGATCTCCTTGTTGGAGTAGGGCTGCGTGTCGCCGAAGATGCGGCAGTCGAACTGGTCGCCGACACCGCTTTCCACGAGTGGGAAGTTGATCTGGTCGGGCAGCGGTCCGGTTGCAGCGATGCCGCCAAAGCGCAGCGGCGGCGAGCCAGCAACCTTGTGGATGTAGGCGAACTGCGGAACCATATCCTCGTCGACCGGGGCGATGTGGCCCGACGGCTGCGTGATGAAGAGGTTCATGTCGTCATAGGCGGTGATCTCATAGGTCCCGTCGTCCGCCGTGGTCACGACCTCGCGACCATTCGAGACCATGACGCCAGCGATGCCAGTCTCCCCGTCATCCAGTGTGGCGTTGCGGTTTGCATCGAGAAAGACCGTGCCGCGCGCCATCGAGGTGTCGGCCGCTTCGCCGGCTGTGTGCACGCCGCCGATATAGGTTGCGTCCTTGGCAGTGGCGGGAACGGCGAGAAGGGCGGCCCCAAAAAGGCTTGCGGTGCGCAAAAGGGTCATGCGTTGAGCTCCGATCCGGATGTGTCCGATTGGATCTCTACCGTTTCCTGCCCAGATGACGCCTGCATTGCCGTCGCGTTAAGGTTGCGTGACGCTCCGGCGCAGATCGGCAACCTTTCGCCGATGCGCTGCCTCCGATGACCACTCAGCCTGCCGCCGCAAAGATCGCGTCAATCGCGGCCTGGGTGCCGCGGCTCCACTCCAACGGAACGGGATAGGGCGTGCCGTTGCGCACCGTCTCGCCAAAGGTCTCGACCTGGTTGACGTACTGCGCGGCGACCGGCCAGGCCTCGGTGATTGTTTCCCGGCCCGGGCGAATGAGATGCAGCTCGGCTTCGCCGAACTCGCCCGCATTGAACGGGGCCGGCAGGCGGATCAGCCCAGTTGTGCCGTGAAACAACACCTCTTGCCAGCGTTCGGCCCGTATCCCCACCCGGAACGTGAATCGCGCGGGCCCAAGATCGGCCGCGGCCTCCACCGCAACGTCCACGTCATTTTCCCAGGCGATGCGCGCCGTCCATCCGGTGGGCTCGTGCCCCGTGGCAAAACGGGCGCTGCCCATCGTGTAGACGCCGATGTCGCGCAGCCCACCGCCCCCCGTCTCGGGCCGGTTGCGGATGTTGCTCATGTCGCGCAGGTCGAAGGTAAAGGCCGACTGGACATGCACGATCTCGCCGATTGCCCCATCGCTCACCAGTGCCCGGGCCCGCTGCCACTGCGGATGATGCAGGATCATATAGGCTTCAGCGCACATCAGGCCTGCTGCGTCTCGGGCCGCGATCAGCTGGTCGAACTCGCCTTCGGCCATGGCGATCGGCTTTTCGCAGAGCACCGGCTTGCCGGCGGCGAGCGCCCTTACGCACCACTCAACGTGAAGGTGGTTCGGCAGCGGGATATAGACAGCGTCGATCTCGGGATCGGCGAGTAGGGCGTCGTAGGAGGCGTGCACGCGCAGACCGGGGGCAAAGGCGGCAAAGCCCGCGGCCTTGTCCGGGGACGAGGTGGCGAGCGCGGCAAGCTCAGCGCCATGCGCGGCATGGATTGCGGGGCCCATCGTTTTGCGGGCGAAGTTCGCCGCCCCCAGGATTCCCCAGCGTATTGTTTCAGACATGGAAACGGCCCTCCCTGTTTCTGCAGGACCGGATCACGGATCTTCAGAGCTGTCGAGAGGCCCTGCGCAAGCGCAGCTTGCGCGCCCTAGTTGGTTGTGGGGCAGGGGATCTCCTGCACGACCCGCTCGGCACCGCGGCGGATCGTGGTGGTGCAGACGCGCTCTTCCTCGATCACGACCGGCGCTGCCTCGACGATCCCCAGAAGCGTGTTCTGGTCGACCGCGGACACCTCCGCCTCGGATTCGTCCTCGGCGCCAACAAGGCTCAGCGACAGCCGGCCCGTGCTCTGCGCCTGCGCCAGCGAGGCCACCTGTTGCGGTGTGGCCTGCACCGTGATCGTCCGTGCGACGGTCGGTGCGGTCCGCTCGGTATCGGCCATTTGGTCGACCGCGATGATGGTCACGTTGGACTCGATCAGCTTGGTGATTTCAGAGCCCAGAGTGGTTGACGCGCCGCCGTTGCCCGTCCAGTACACGTCGACGCGGTCGCCGGGACGCAGGAAGCCCGACACGCCCGAAGACACATCCACCCTTATCGCAAAGGCACGCATGCCCCTTGGAAGGCGCGAGGTGATACCGGCATCCTCTCCAGGCTCCGTCACCTTGACCGCAAGGATCGGCTCGAACCGCTCGATCGTGCGCAGCACATAGCGCTCCTCGTTCGAGGCCGGGAACAGCTCGTCCATCGTCATGAAAATGCCTTCGGGCAGGCTATCCTTCTGCCAGACGACGGTCTTGACGTCTTCCTTGGTCAGCCGTTCGCCGTAGGCTTTCTCGTTCTCGGCAACGATAACCTCAACCATTTCGGGAAGTTTCGCCTTCTCGGCCTGAAGCCGCTGAACCTCTGCGCGCATGCCCGACAGAAAATCGTTGGCCATGTAGACGGCAAAGCCGGCCAGACCGACACCAAAAACGAGTACAAGGGCGAACAGCGCACGCATCGTCTAACTCCTGTTTACGGTCCCGCCCGGGTGGCGGCGGTGTGGGCGCGCCCGGTGCGACCGTCCCCCGACCATCCAAGTGCGACTGTTTCCAGGATGACGTCTAATTCTGGCCAAACCGTGACGCAATGCAGGTCCTTGTTCGGCGTGCGACGCAGGCCGCTCCGATGCGGAGCGGCATCAGTGTAAGGGTTTGCCAAGGCGTTAGTTGAAGGTGGTCGAGATCGTCCGTGCGCCAAGGAACGTGCCGAGGTTCTGCGAGGCGGGCGCGAACTGCGACCCCAGCACGAGGGCCACGGCGATCCCCATACCGGCGAGGGCGGCGGTCAGCACCACCCAGTCGACAGTGACGGCACCGCTTTCGTCCTTGAGGAAGGCTGCGAAGGCGGGGGCAGCTTTGATCGTCACCATGTCGGTCTCCTCGTAAAGCAGATACGGCACGATCGCGCCGCGATATCCCAAGTCGGAGATAACATGAGAGGAGAATGTGGCTAAAAGGCGGTTCGGGTCTGTTAATCCTGCGGGTCAGTGCGCCGTCAGGAACCAGTCCGTTTCGCTATAGGGCCAAGTGGCGGGTCGTCGTGCTGCCGTGTGGGTCAGCGCAAATGTCGGACGCTTCGCTTCTGCTTCGCGTCAGGTCGTCAAAGAAAAAAGTCTAAACAAGTAAATGGGTCATCCAAAAACGGATAGAGGCCACATCCATCGGACATGGCCTCCTTGTTCGACGCAGGCCCAATGGGCCGCTCCGATCACCTTAGAAGGTGGTGGAGATCGTCTGGCCGGACAGCTGGGTCGAGATCGTGTTCGACAGCGTGGAAACGCCGCCCGACACGACGCCGAGAACGGCGATGCCGAGGCCAACGATGGCAGCGGTCAGCACAACCCAGTCAACGGTGACGGCACCGTCTTCGTCGCGGGCAAAGTTCGAGATTTGGTCAAAGAGTTTCATGGGGTGGTCCCTCCAGAGGTTGGTCACTTACTTCACAAAGCCTCGTCGGGTCGTCTCGGATCGGCCTCTCTCGTGACCCGATCACCGCCTTGGCTGAGTGCAATAAGCCCTTGGAATGGGGCAAGACTTTGTTGTTGATCGTACGATTTTCGCACTCTGCAAAAAACCTCGTCTTTTAGGGTCAAGGCATTGATAGGAAATAATAAAAAGGCAGTCAAGAAATCGCCGTCCGAGGCCAGATCCGTTGCACGCGGGTATCGATCCACCAAAGATACACGAGTTTCACGGTATGTTTCTGGCCTGTGACTTGGCGCCCATGCAAGGTTTTGGGGCAAAAGGTGCGGTACGGCGCCGGCGATGAGGCAGACAAATGAGCAAGCGGATCTTTGAGCAGCTCCTCCGCACGGCAGGGCTTGTATTGGTGTGCTCGGCGCTCGCCGCAGGCGCGGCCGCCGAGACGGCTTCGTCCGGGGGAACAGGGTTCACGTTCAAGCGCGTCAAAGTGGGGGAACGGGCGCCAGGCGCCCGCTTCATCACGGTGCAGATCGACCCCGAGGAGCAGGCCGACATCTTGGCCGCCAACCCAGCCGTACCGCCGCCGCCCGAGACGCCGTTCGATCCAGGCCCTCTGCCTGATGATCCCGCTAAAGGCGAAGTCACACCGGGAGACGCACCCGAGGGCGGCTATGCCTGGTTCTGGGAGCGGATCTCACCCAACCTGGCGGCCGGCTCCACCGGACGGCTCGAAAAAGCCGAGCAGGCGCTGACACTTGGGCCTGACGGGGCCACGGTTCGCCCGCCACGTCTCAAGACGTTGCAGCGTATCGCCGACGCCCATGGACCGGAGATTCTTGGTGCAACCGCAGGGCGTGGTGTGTCGCCGGCCCTGGCACTTGCCGTCATCGCGGTCGAGAGCGCCGGCAAACCCGCCGCCGTCAGTTCGGCCGGCGCCACCGGCCTGATGCAACTCATGCCGGCCACTGCCGAACGGTTCGGCGTGTCTGACCGGACCGACCCGCGCCAGAACATTCGGGGCGGCGTCGCCTATCTGGAGTGGCTTCTCAAGGAATTCGAGGGCGACGTGATGCTGGCCCTGGCCGGCTACAACGCAGGCGAAGGCGCGGTGAAGCGCAATGGCGGCGTGCCGCCCTTTGCCGAGACGCGGGACTACGTGCCCAAGGTGCTCGCCGCATGGCAGTCGGCCAAGAGCCTCTGTCTGACGCCGCCGCAGCTTATCTCCGATGGCTGCGTGTTCCGACAGGGCGTGGAGTTGGCCCAGAACTAGGCCGGCACCGGACCGACCGCGTATCGCCTGCCGAGAAACACACGGCCGGGCGCCAGCCCGCCTGCTACACCCCCGCCAGCCCTCGAAGACGTGATCAACGCTCGCGGCATCGTGGGCCGCAGCGCCGCACTCTACGCTGCAAGAACGCTCAGGGCCTCGCCAAGGTCGATCGCCCCATCATAGAGCGCCCTCCCGGAAATCGCGCCAGCAATCCCCCCGGCATCCCGCAATGCGATCAGGTCGTCGAGTGACGACACGCCCCCCGACGCAATCACCGGGATCGTCGTCGCCTGCGCCAATGCCGCTGTGGCCCGGACGTTTGGTCCCCCCATCGCGCCGTCGCGGTCGATGTCGGTATAGATCAGCGCTGCGATCCCGGCATCCTCAAACGCGCGGGCCAGATCGGTCACCTGCATGTCGGTCTCTTCCGCCCAGCCGCGGGTGGCTACTCTGCCCGCCCGAGCGTCGAGGCCCACGGCAACGCGGCCCGGAAACGCCGTCGCAGCCGCCCGCACGAGATCCGGCGCCTCCACAGCCACCGTGCCGAGGATCACCCGCGCGATCCCGGCCTCGAGCCACATCTCGATCGTGCCCATGTCGCGGATGCCGCCGCCGAGCTGCACGGGCGCATCCACCTCCGCCAGGATGGACCGTACAGCCTCGCCATTCACCGGCCGGCCGGCAAACGCCCCATTCAGATCAACCAGATGCAGCCAGGCGCATCCCGCCTCAACAAAGGCGCGGGCCTGCGCCGCCGGGTCCTCGCCGAACACGGTCGCCTGTCTCATATCGCCCCGCAACAGGCGCACGCACTGGCCGTCCTTCAGGTCGATGGCAGGGTAAAGGATCATCAGGGGCCTCCGGGGTCGCACTGCGCGCCGCTCCTGCCATGCCGGGCGCCGGGATGCAAAGGCACCGGCATCGGCCGCAACGTCAGACTTGATCGGCGCGTCTCCGGCAAAGCAGGGTCGCGGCCACACTGAAGGACGGGAGGATCTCCATGATACGCATGATTTCGGCCGCAGCGGCGGCGCTCACTCTGATTTGCGGGCCAGCCCTGGCCGAGCCCGCCGCGGGCACATGGCAGACCGAGCCCGGCGACGCGGGCGCCTTTGCCCATGTGCGCATCGCACCCTGCGGGGCCCAGGTCTGCGGCACGATCACCCGAGCCTTCGATGCGTCGGGCAGCGCGGTTCAGTCCGACACTGTGGGCAAGCGTATCGTATGGGACATGACCCCCGACGGAAGTGGCAGCTACTCCGGCGGTCGCATCTGGGCGCCGGACCGCGACAAGGTCTACCGCTCGAAAATGGAGTTGAACGGCAGCCGCCTCAAAGTTTCGGGCTGCGTCGGTCCCGTCTGTCGCAGCCAAACCTGGCAGCGCGTGAACTGAACGGTCGCGCCGCCGTTGCTTTCGGCGGCGCCCGCTCTGCGCTACACTCGCGGGCACGACACCAGGCAGGCAGGGTGCGCGCATCATGCGGTTCAGCGATGTCATCGAGCTCGACGTGGATATCCTGCGCGAGCAGGCGCCCGATCAGCCGGGGATCTACGAGGTCGGCTTCTGGGTCGAGCCCCACTTCTTCGTTCCGCGCTATGTCGGGCGCGCCCGCGGGCGGCTCGACCGCGACCCACAGAAAAAGGGGACGACGATCCACGCCCGGCTGATCAAGCACGCGTCGAGCAAGGGAAACAAGAACATAGCCCGCGCCCTTGCCGGCGATCTCGAGGAATTCTGGTACGACGATCCCGACGATTTGGCGATTGAGGGAAAGCAGCGCATGTCGGTCGATGACAGCCTGTGGTGCCGCTGGATTGTCTCACGCAGCGGCAACACGGTGAAGGCGGCCGCGCGGTGGGAAGCCTCGATCCTCAACGATTACGGCTACGGCAAGGGAACGCAGTACGTCTGGAACCGCCGCCTCTGAGCGGGCGACGTGCTTGGATATCAGGGCGCCCAGCTCAGGAAATTGGCAATCAGGCGCAGCCCGGCCGCTTGGCTCTTCTCGGGGTGGAATTGCGCGCCGATACAGGTGCCGCGCCCAACAACTGCCGTGACCGGTCCCCCATAGTCTGTGGTGACCAGCAGCTCCTCTTCGGCCGCCACTTCCATGTGGAAGGAATGAACGAAGTAGGCGTGATCGCCGGTGGCAATCCCCTTGAGAACCGGGTGGTGCGCATGAACTGCCAGATCGTTCCAGCCCATATGTGGAACCTTCAGCGACCCATCCTCCGGCGCGATCCGGACCACCTCACCATCGATCCATGCAAAGCCGGGCGTCGGCTCAAACTCGTGACCGATGCGCCCCATCATCTGCATCCCGATGCAGATCCCCAGGAACGGACGGCCTCGGGCCTCCACCGCCTCGACGATCGCATCTTCCAGTCCGCCAATGCCGGCCAGCGCGCGCTTGCAGGCCGGAAATGCGCCGTCGCCAGGCAATACGATCCGGTCAGCGCGCGCCACATCCTCGGGGCGGGCAGACACGATCACGTCGCCCGCACCCGTTTCGGCCGCCATCCTCTGAAACGCTTTCTCTGCCGAGTGCAAGTTCCCGCTGTCGTAGTCGACAAGCACCGTCAGCGGCATCAGAGCGTGCCCTTGGTCGAGGGGATTGCGTCCGCCTTGCGCGGATCGGGCTCGACGGCCTCGCGCAGCGCGCGCGCCACGGCTTTGAACGTGGCCTCGGCGACATGGTGGGCGTTCAGCCCCGCAAGCGCCTCCACATGCAGTGTGATCCCGCCATGGGTCGCCAGCGCCTGAAAGAACTCCCGCACGAGTTCGGTGTCGAAGGTCCCAATCTTCGGGGCCGCGAACGGCACGTTCCAGACAAGGAACGGGCGCCCCGACAAGTCGAGCGCAGCGCGCACCAGCGCGTCGTCCATCGGCAGCAGGCACGCACCGTACCGGCGAATTCCCCGCTTGTCGCCAAGGGCTTGGCCAAGCGCCTGTCCCAGCGCGATGCCCGTATCCTCGACAGTGTGGTGATCGTCGATATGCAGATCCCCCTCTGCTCGGATCGTCATGTCGATGAGGGAATGCCGCGCCAGCTGGTCGATCATGTGGTCGAAGAAGCCCACGCCCGACTGGACGTCGTACGTCCCAGTCCCATCCAGGTCGATCGCGACGGAGATCTTGGTTTCGGCCGTCGTGCGGTCGATGCTGGCCTGTCGCATTGGGGTCTCTCCGGCAGTGTCGCTGCTGCGGCGGTCAGGGCCGCCGGAGGGGTTCCTAGCCCTCCCCGATCCCCGCGCCAAGGGGGCTGCGTTGGCTCGAGCGCGCGTCTGTGGCGCGGCGGTCGCCCGGCTTTCGGGCAATTCGGTGCCCAAACTCATGCTCGGGCGAGCGGCCGGGCGCCGATCGGTCGCCGGTCCAATCCGCCCGGCCTTTTGTCGCCTGCCACGCCCGGGCCAAATGGCAGCGACCAGCCGTAGTCGCGACCATTTTCACTTTGACGACCCGGGGCTGCCGCAGCATGGCCATGATCAGGCATCATAACCGTCCCCGTGCGTTATCGGGTGGGGACCGTGGACGTAAAGGGTTTGCCACGTCATGCTCAGTGCTGCTGAACAACTGCTTCTCGAGATGATCAACCGGGCTCGGCTCGACCCGGAGAGCGAGGCGGACCTTTACGGAATCGATCTGAATGAAGGACTGTCCGCTGGCCGCTTGGGCCCCGAGGCGCGCCAAGTGCTGGCCCCCAATCGAGAGCTGGGCGTTGCGGCTCACGACCATTCCGAGTGGTTGATGGACGCCGACGATTTCTCGCACACCGGCGAGAACGGCTCGTCCCATTCCCAGCGGATGCGCGATGCGGGCTACGAGCTTGAAGGGTCGTGGCGGACGGGTGAGAATCTCGCACTGTGGCGGACGACCGGCACAGTCAACGAGGATTGGGTCGTCACGACCCACCATGCCGGCCTGTTCGACAGCCCCGGCCACCGTCTGAACATCCTCAACGGCGATTTCCGCGAGATCGGGATCGGCCAGTACATCGGCGAGTGGACAACCGACGGCCGCGACTGGAACACCTCGATCGTCACCGAAAAGTTCGCCAAGTCCGGCACGGATCTGTTCCTCACCGGTGTGGTCTATTCCGACACCGATGAAGACGAATTCTACGATGTCGGCGAGGGCAGGGGTGGGGCCATAATCTCGACCGCCCAACAGGGCAGCACCACAACCTGGGCGGCAGGCGGCTATTCTCACGCCGTTTCCGGCAGCAGCAACACGATTGAAATGGCCCTCGACGGACAGGTGCAGGTCAGGGTCACGCTCGGCGGCCAGAACGCGAAGGTCGACCTCGTGGACGGCACCCGTGTCGAAAGCTCCGCCGATCTTGAGATCCTGCAAGGCGCAACCGAGGCCAAGCTCCTCGGCGTCGCCGATCTCGACCTGACCGGCAGCGGCGCGCGCGAGCTCCTTCTCGGCAATGACGGCGACAATCTCATTGATGCCGGAGAGGGCAACGACACGATCAACGCGGGCGACGGGGCGGATACGATCGAGGGCGGCGGCGGTGCCGACCGGATCAAGGGCCAGGGCAATGCCGACCAGATCAGCGGCTGGCAGGGCAACGACCGGATCTGGGGCGGCAAGTGGGACGACGAGCTTAAGGGCAATCAGGGCAACGATCGGCTCTGGGGTCAGAACGGTGCCGATACGCTCGAAGGCGGCTGGGGTGGTGATCGCCTCTTCGGTGGCAATCAGGGGGATCTCCTGTCAGGCGGCGGCAATGACGACGAGTTGAACGGCGATGCTGGTGCGGATGAGCTCTTCGGCGACGGAGGCGACGACACGCTGAACGGCGGCGACGGCAACGACTTCTTGTCCGGTGGTGACGGCACAGACCTTCTCGACGGAGGGGCCGGCCGTGACACGCTCGATGGTGGACGCGGCAACGACACAATGACAGGGGGCTCAGGCCCCGATCAGTTCGTGTTCGACGGCGCGATCGGCAGAGACCGGATCACCGATTTCTCCGACGATGACATGATCTTGATGACCGGACAATCAGGCGAAGCGACGACCTATACCGCCTTCATGAACTCCGTGACCCAAGTGGGCGACAATGCAGTCTACGATCACGGAAATGACAGCCTACACAAGATCACGTTCGAAGGCATCAACCGCGCCGACCTGTCCGAAGGCCAGTTCGACTTCATGTGAGCCCAGGCCGCCACGGCTTCCTATCCAAAAGGGCCGCAAGCACGCCGACGCGGGTGTGGGTCTCCCCAGACCCGTATTTCGGGTCGGAGACGGTCGAAAACGCTTGTGCTGTCCCGACCAAATGACCACCCACCCAGAGGAAGCGAGCTAGTCCGACCCGGGGGCCGCTCGGGCACTCCGCAGGGCCATGTCCATCGGACTCCCTCGTCTCAAGAAGAGAGGGTCGATTGTCGACGTTCATGCGATGTTCCAAAGGCTCGCTGAAATCGCTTGACCGGCCGTCCGCGCTTTGTGCGAGCTCTGCCGCTGGCGCCGCCACCCTCAAAATCCGCGTGCGCACAGGCACGATCGATGTGTCTGCGCCGTCGTGTAACCGCCGCGACC
The DNA here is from genome assembly GCA_039822045.1 of Pseudomonadota bacterium. Classification (GTDB taxonomy): domain Bacteria; phylum Pseudomonadota; class Alphaproteobacteria; order Rhodobacterales; family Rhodobacteraceae; genus HLUCCA09. The sequence continues at coordinate 257,973 of JBCBMY010000004.1, forward strand.
TGGTCCGCCGCTTGGGCTACGTCCGTACGTCAGGCGCATCGCGCCCCGTCCGATCCTTGATCCCGGCGAGCGCATCTGCGGCAGCGATCATGGGGGCCAGGGCCTCCTGCGGATCGTCGGCAAACCGGGCCGGGTCCTCGGTCACATCCTCCAGGTAAACCCGCAGCGTCGCGCCCACTGTCCCGGTGCCTGACAGGCGGAACACAACCCGTCCGCCACCATCGAACGACACACGGATGCCCTGGCCCTCGGCGCGGCTTCCATCCACCGGATCATCATAAGCAAACTCATCGGCCTCTTCGACGACGCGGCCTGCAACCTCGGACCCGGCAAGACCGGTCAGTTTACCCCGCAGCGCATCCATCAGGCCCGCTGCCGCTTCGGCATCCACGCCCTCGTAGTCGTGCCGCGAATAGACGTTTCGCCCGAACTCGGCCCAGTGATCGGTCAGGATCTGCGGCACGCTTTTGCCCGTCGCCGCCAGCACGTTGAGCCACATGAGCACTGCCCAGAGCCCGTCCTTCTCACGCACATGGTCCGAGCCGGTGCCGGCGCTTTCCTCGCCGCAGAGCGTCGCCTTTCCAGCGTCCAACAAGTTGCCGAAGAACTTCCAGCCCGTCGGCGTCTCGTAGCAGTCGAGGCCGCGCTTCGCCGCAACACGGTCGAGCGCGCGCGAGGTGGGCATCGACCGCGCCACGCCCTTCAAGCCGCTCGCGTAACCCGGGCAGAGATGGGCGTTTGCTGCCAGAACCGCCAGACTGTCGGAGGGTGTCACATAGGTGCCCGGGCCGACGATCATGTTGCGGTCGCCATCCCCGTCGGACGCTGCGCCGAAATCAGGGGGCGCCTCAGCCATCATCGCGCCCATAAGCTCATGTGCCCAGATCGGGTTCGGGTCCGGATGCCCTCCCCCGAAATCGGGCGAGGGCACAGCGTTGACGACCGAGCCCGCCGGCGCGCCAAGCCGCCCTTCTAGGATGGCCTTCGCATAGGGCCCGGTCACGGCGTGCATCGCGTCGAACCGCAGGCGGAATCCGCCCGCAATCAGCTTGGCGATCGCGTCGAAATCGAAGAGCGATTCCATCAGCGCGGCATAGTCGGCCACCGGGTCGACCACCTCCACTGCCATCTCGCCCATCGACGTTTCCCCCGGAGCCGAGAGGTTGGCATCGTGCGCTTCGAGGATCGCGTAGGATGCAATCTTGCCCGACGCGGCAAAGATCTGTTCTGTCACCTCCTGCGGTGCAGGGCCCCCGTTTGGCGTGTTGAATTTGACGCCGAAATCCTCGTCCGGGCCGCCGGGATTGTGCGAGGCCGACAGGATGATGCCGCCGTCGGTGCCGCGGGTGCGGATCAGATGCGAGGCCGCAGGCGTCGACAGGATCCCGTTCTGCCCGACGATGACGCGGGTCGCCCGTTGGGCCGCGGCCATCCGCAGGATCACCTGCACCGCGCGATCGTTGAAATAGCGCCCATCGCCACCAAGGACAAAGGTCTTGCCGGCCGCGCCGCCGATCCCGTCAAAGATCGCCTGCACGAAGTTCTCCAGGTAGTGCGGCCCCATGAAGACCTTGGTCTTTTTTCGAAGGCCCGAGGTTCCGGGTTTCTGGCCCTCGATCGGCTGGGTCGAAACAGTGATGCGCTCCATGGCAGGCTCCTTTCGTCCATACTCTTGCATAGTCGCCGCGGCCCGGGCGAGGGCCGGATGGCGGGCAAGATCGTCCGGCCCAACGGGCAAGCGGCGACGCCAGTTGGGGTATTCGGTGGTTGTGCCGGGCAGATTGGGCTGTTCGTCGATGCCCAATAGATCCTCGATCTGAAGAGCCACGAGCCGAGAGGGCGCGCGGGCCAGCGCCCGTTCAAGGGCGGGCAGATCGGCCGCCCCGGTCGCCTCAACGAAACCCCTCACCTCGGTGTCCCGGTCGGCCCGCGCCGCCTCCAGCTGCCTCGGCCCCCAGAGCGAGATGCTCGCGCGGGCCTCGATATCGGTGGATTGCCGCCAGCCTTCGAACGGAGGAAGGTCATGCGTGCCGAACGCGGCCAGAGCAGCGACGGGATAGGCCTCGGGCCCGTGCCAGCCCTGCCGGTCGCGTTCGAACTGCGCCACAGCGCAAGACAGGATGCCGCTCTTCGCCAGCGCCGCGCGGAGGCCCTTCGGGACGTTGCCCAGATCCTCGCCGACGATCAGGGCGCCCGCGCGGGCCGCCTCCAGACGCGCCACCGCCAGCATGGCCTCTCGGGGCATCGTCACATAGGCGCCCGGCGCATCCGAGTCCGGCACCCAAAACGCCCGCTCGAATCCAAGGATATGGTCGATGCGGAGCAGGCGCGCATGGCGAAACTGCGCGCGCAATGTCTCAGCAAGCGCCGAGAACCCAGTGGTTTCCAACGCACGCGGGACAAACGGTGCGATGCCCCACGACTGACCGTCCGGCGAGAAGGCGTCAGGCGGCGCGCCGAGCGACACGCCGCGCGCGAAGAGCTTCGGTTCGGCCCAGGTCTCGGCGCCCGCAGGGTGTGTACCGACGGCAAGATCGAGATAGAGGCCGTGTCGCATCCCGGTCGCTTTGCGGGCCGCCGCCCCAAGCTCGGTGTCCGCGCGCCATTGCAGCCAAAGATGGAAGGCCACCTCGCGACCTGCCTCCTCGTCGGCGGCAAAGGCGCGAACCTCCGCGCTGTCCGGGTTCCGATACGCCGCCGGCCAGTCGGTCCAGAACGGCCCGAACCGTTGCGACAGGGCCTGATGCAGGGCGAAGCGCGCAAGTGCCACCCCGCCCTCTTCGGCGAACACGTGAAAGGCGGATTGAAAGTCGCGGGTTGCGTCGAACTCCGCCCGAAGGGCCGCAAGTCGCGCCGGAATGTCGGTGGCGTAGTCGACCAGCGTGCCTCCGGTTCCGTGGCCCCGTGCCGGCGAGATATGCATGACGTTGAGTTGCCGACGCGACGACGGGGAATAGGGGCTGTAGAGGTCTGCCCGCTCCGGAAAGCCGGCATGCACGGGATTGATGCCAACAAAGTCCGCGTCATGGTCCGCCAGAGCCTCAACCGCGCCGGCCAGGTCAGTGTAGCTGCCGATCCCGCCTTCCTCGGCCGTCCTCAGGCCATAGAGTGGAAGGGTCACCCCCCATCCGCGCGCCGGAAGGGGCAGGGCACGTGGCGCAGCGATCAGGGTCGTGCGGCTCTCCCCGAGCTCAAGTGTATGCAGCCCCAGCGGCAGGGCCGGCAGACTCAGCTCCTCGTCCGCATAGGGTTCGCTCTCGGTGCCGTCCTCCAGGCGCAGCGTAGCGACGCCGCCGCTGTAAGGCAGGCGTTGGTCCGCGACCCCGGCCTCCACCACGACCCACAGCGGAAGGCGTCGGGCGCGCACCTCTTGGGCAAGGGCTTGGCCGGTCTCGGCCGCCTCGGCCTCGGAGCCGACGGGAAATCCCATGGCCTCCAGCAAGGCTTTTGCGGTCTCCGGCGTTGTCCTGTGCGTTGCCCCGGTCGTGTCGGTATAGCGAGGGAGAACGCCGAGCGACGTTGCCAGCGCAAGGTAGGCATCGCTCATGGATCGAGTGCCAGAACGAACACGGCAACCGACTGCCCCGCGACGCGGGCCATCCCACCTCCGGCCTCGGCATCCGCGCCCTCTCCGGTGCGCCGAGCCGGCGCCTCGGGCGCATCCGTATCGATGGCGCGCAGCCACGAACGCCCCCGCGTCGCCTCGGGCAGCACCACGGTTGCCGTATGGTGGCCGGCATTGAACACGGTGAAAATCGCGCGCTCAGTCACAGCATAGGTCGGTGTGTTCTGCGCCGTGCGCATCTCGGCGCAAACAAGGCGCAGCTCCGGATCGAGCCAGTCGGGCGTCTGCATCGGCTGCCCATCGGCCCGCCACCAAAACAGATCGGGCTTGCCGTCGATGGCGCGCTCGCCCGCGTGCAGGAACAGCTTCTGCCGGAGGATCGGGTGGCCCCGACGGAACGCGATCATCCGCGCCGAGAACCGCAGAAACGCCTCGTCGGCTGCCGACCAGTCGATCCATGTCGTCTCGTTGTCCTGGGCGTAGGCATTGTTGTTGCCGCTTTGGCTGTGGCCAAGCTCGTCTCCCGCCAGGATCATGGGCACACCCTGGCTCAGCAGCAGGGTCGCCAGCATCGCGCGTTTGCGCCGTGCACGGGCCGCCAGGATGCCGGTGTCGCGCGAGGGCCCCTCGATGCCCATATTGTCGGAGTAGTTCTCCGAATGGCCGTCTCGATTGTCTTCGCCATTCGCCGCGTTGTGCTTTTGGCCAAAGGACACCACGTCTTGCATCGTGAACCCGTCGTGGCAGGTCACGAAGTTGATCGACGACGTCGCGGCCCGGTCGGAATGGTCGAACTGCCTCGCCGAGCCTGTCAGCCGATCCGCGAGGTCCGGCGCGCGCCCGGGATCGCCCCGCCAAAACCGGCGCACCCCATCGCGAAACTTGTCGTTCCACTCCGAAAAGGGCGGCGGGAAGGCCCCGAGCTGATAGCCGCCGGGCCCCACATCCCAAGGTTCGGCAATCAGCTTGACGGCCGACAGCACCGGGTCTTGCCGAAGCGCGTCGAAGAACGCGGCGCCCCGGTCGAACCCGCCGCCGTGGCGCTCCTCCCGCCGCCCCAGCGTGCTGGCCAGATCAAAGCGGAAACCATCCACTCCCATCACGCTCACCCAATAGCGCAGGCTGTCCATCACCATGCGCAGCACGATCGGGTGGTCGATGTTCAGCGTGTTGCCGGTCCCGGTATCGTCGACATAGTAGCGGCCGTCCCCGTGCAATCGGTAATAGCTCGCATTGTCCAACCCCCGGTAGCAGAGCGTCGGCCCAAGCTGATTGCCTTCGCAGGTATGGTTGTAGACGACATCGAGGATCACCTCGATCCCGGCGCCGTGCAGCCGGTCGACCATCTGGCGGAACTCGGCGACCTCGCTACCTGCCATATAGCGGGTATCGGGCGCGAAGAACCCAAGGGTCTGATACCCCCAGTAGTTCACCAATCCCTTCTTGTGCAGGAAGCTGTCAGTCAGGAATGCCTGCACGGGCAGAAGTTCAAGAGCGGTGATCCCGAGTTTCTGGAAGTGCTCGATCATCGGGTCCGACGCGAGGGCGGCATAGGTGCCGGGGCTCGGCACTCTTGGATGGAGCTGTGTCAGGCCTTTCACATGGGCCTCGTAGATCACGCTCGCAGCCATCGGTGTATCGGGCCGTGCCGGCGCGAAGTCGGGCACAGGTGCGGGCACGGCCACGCATTTCGGCATGAAGGGCGCGCTGTCCCGCCGGTCGAACCCAAGGTCCTGCGAGCCCGACTCGACCGGATAGCCCATAAGCGCGTCGTCCCACACCGGCTGGCCGGTGAGCTGCCGCGCATAGGGGTCGATCAAGAGCTTGTGGGGGTTGAACCGGTGCCCCTCGTCGGGCCGGTACGGCCCATGCGCGCGGAGGCCATAAAGCTGGCCGGCCGACAGCCCCGGCACATAGCCGAACCACACATCGCCTTCGCGCTCTGGCAGGGTGAGGCGCTGGGTTTCACGGCCCTGGGCATCGAAGAGGCACAGCTCGATCTTGGTGGCATGGGCCGAGAACACCGCCACGTTGGCGCCCTCCGGGTCGAGCGTCAGCCCCATCGGATGCGGGCGCCCCGCCGTAAAAGCGTAGGTGCGATCCCCCGGCGGCGGCGAGAAGACGGCGGCGCTGGTCATCGGCTCACGGTGTCCTGCCCTGGGGCGGCGCGTGCGGTCATGGTCGGGTGGGCCTCGCGGGCTGTCTGTGGTCGTCGGACGGGCGCTCAGGCGGCGGCCGAGGCCCCGCCAGCAAGCTCGCCGTATAGTTCGGCATAGGCAGCCGCTGAGGCGCGCCAGCCGACGGGATGCTGCATCGCCGCAGTGGCCACGTCCAGCCATGCCGCGCGATCTTCCCACAGATCGCACATGCGCCAGACCGCCGCGCGCAGACCGTCCAGATCGCCCGCGTCGAAGAGAAAGCCGGTGCCCGCGCCCACAAGCCGGGCGGCATGGTTGGCCTCAATGACGGTGTCGGCCAAGCCGCCCGTCCGCGCGACAAGCGGCAAGGTGCCATAGCGCAGACCGTAGAGCTGCGTCAGCCCGCACGGCTCGAACCGCGACGGCACTGCGATCGCGTCACCGCCAGCGATAATTCGATGCGACAGCGGCTCGTTATACCCGGTCCGCACCGCCACGCGCCGGTCTGCCGCGCCCATTGCCAGGAATTGCTCCTCAATCTCTGGGGTGCCCGAGCCGAGGAGCGCAAACTGACCCCCGCGGGACAAAAGGGTCGGCAGCGCCGCGGCCAGCAGATCGAACCCCTTCTGCTCCGTCAGGCGGCTGACCGCCACCAACAAAGGCCCCGGCGCGGTGGGATCGAGGCCGAGTTCCGAGATCAACGCTGTCCGCCCCGGCACCTTGGAATGCGGCGCGTCGAACGGTGCGGGGATCAGCTCATCGCTCCGCGGGTCCCACATCACCTCGTCGATCCCGTTCAGGATCCCGCGCATCGCCGTGCCTTTGGTACGGATCACGCCATCCATCCCCATGCCGAACTCGGGCGCGCGCAGCTCGCGCGCATAGGTCGGCGAGACCGTCGTCACCCGATCTGCATAGACAAGGCCGGCCTTCAGCGCGCTGATCTGCCCCCAATACTCGAACCCGTCAGGGTGAAAGCCTGCCGGGTCGAGCCGCAATTCACCCATGTGATGCGCCTCGGCAAGCCCGGCGAAGGCGATATTGTGGACCGTAAAGACGGTCGCCGCTCCGCCGCCCATTTGCTTCAGGTAGACCGGGGCGAGCCCGGCCTGCCAATCGTGGCAATGCAGGATGTCGGGCTTGAACTTGCCCGCGCCAGCCCGCGCGAGAAATGCCGCAACCCACGACAGCGCGGCAAAGCGCTGGGGGTTGTCAGGCCAATCTTTCCCGTCCGGCCCGAGATAGGGCGATCCCTCTGTCCGGTCATAAAGGTGCGGGGCGTGCAGCACATAAAGGCCCAGCCCATCCACCTTGCCGTAGAGAAGCTGCGCCGGTCCGCCGAACAGATTGTCCTCCTCGGCCACCGTCTTGTGCTTGCCCATGGCCGCGATCACCGCCTCGTAGCCGGGCAGCAAAACGCGCATCTCAACCCCCTGATCCTCGAGGGCCGCCGGCAGCGCGCCGACCACATCCGCCAATCCGCCGGTCTTCACGAAGGGCACGCATTCCGAGGCAACAGACAGCACTCGCATCTTCATTCTCCTCGTCTCTCCCGGCCCCCCGCCGGGGTGTCAGCCCAGCGTTGCAGACCGGGCGTCGAGCATCCTTTGCGTGATCAGCGTCACCCCGCCGGGGCTGACGCGGAACCACTTTGCGTCCTCTTCAGGGTCTTCGCCCACGACCAGGCCGGACGGGATCGTCACCCCCCGGTCAATCACCACATTCTTCAACCGAGCCGACCGTTCGACGGTCACATACGGCAGGACCACCGCGTGATCCAGCACTGCGTAGCTGTTGGTGTGGACCATGGTAAAAAGGAGCGAATTTCGCACTTCTGTTCCCGAAATGATGCATCCGCCCGCCACCATCGACGACACGGCCGAGCCGCGCCGATCATCTTCGTCATGGATGAATTTCGCCGGAGGCACGCTTTCGGAATATGTCCAGATCGGCCACCGCGTGTCCCAGAGGTTCAATTCGGGCGAAAAGTCCGTCAGGTCGATGTTGGCCTTCCAGAATGCGTCTACCGTGCCGACATCGCGCCAATAGGCTTCACGCTCGTCAGAGCCGCGCACGCAGCTTTCTTCAAACCGGTGCGCCTGCGCAGTTCCGTTCGTCACGATGTAGGGAATGAGGTCTTTCCCGAAGTCATGGTCGGAATGGTCGTCATGCATGTCCTCGACCAGGAGTTCTCGCAGATAACTCCAGTTGAAGACGTAAATCCCCATCGAGGCGAGCGTGCGATCCGGGTCTTCGGGCAGGCCCGGCGGATCGGCCGGCTTCTCAAGGAAGGCCGTGACACGCCCCGTCGCATCCACATCCATGACCCCAAAGGCCGACGCCTCCTCGCGGGGAACGGTCAGACAGCCAACGGTGACGTCGGCACCGCTCTCGACGTGATGCTGGATCATCACCTCGTAATCCATCTTGTAGATATGGTCGCCCGCAAGGATCAGCACGTAGTCAACGCCATAGCTGTCGACGATGTCGATGTTTTGGGCGACGGCATCGGCCGTGCCGCGATACCACTGATGCTCCGACACTCTTTGCGAGGCGGGCAGGATATCGAGATATTCGTTGCGCTCGGCCCGGAAAAAGTTCCAGCCGCGCTGGCAATGCCGGATGAGCGAATGCGCCTTGTATTGCGTTGCAATTGCCATCTTCCGAACGCCGGAATTGAGGGCATTCGACAGGGCGAAGTCGATGATCCGTGTTTTGCCTCCAAAGTACACGGCCGGCTTCGCGCGATTGTCGGTCAGTTCCTTGAGCCTGGAGCCGCGCCCGCCGGCGAGCACAAAGGCCATCGATCGGCTCGCAAGCCGTTGTCTCGTGGCGGTCATTGGGTCCTCCCTACACGCGCCTTGATGCGCATTTGCCACACGGTAACCATGCGCATCCCACGTTGGCTACCCCTGCCGGGTGCGGGGACGGTTGGGATGACCGGCGCACCGGCCGCTTCGCGTGCTAGTGTCCCGGGGCGAAGGGCTAGGCCAGCGCCGCCAGCGTCAGCAAGCTCAAGAGGCTCGACCAGACGATCACTTGAGCCACCCGTGCCGTCGGCACGCCGTTGAGCAGTGCAACCGCAAACGCCATCGTTCCGGTGGGGCCCGCTGCCGCAAAGGCAAACGGGCGCATCGCGTCCCAGCCGCCGGCAGCTGCCGCCAGCACCGCCCAGATCGCCATGGGGAACACCGCGATCTTGATGGCCACCGTCACGGCCACCGCCCGGTCAATCTCGAAGGCCGTCCCCGACAGAACGACGCCGAGCGCGAAGAGCGCCAGTGGCGCCGCCGCCGCTCCATTAAAGGCAATGAATGTCGTGATGGGTGTGGGCAGGTTCAGGCCTGTACTCGCCACACCCAGCCCCGCGAAGATCGCGATCAATGCTGGCGTTCGGATCAGGATCCGCCCGATGCCAAGGAGCGAGACCTGCCCGGTGCCCAAGGCCTGCAACGCGATCATCACGCCACCTAAGGAAAGCGTAGAATCGAGCACCACCACGGCCGTGAGCGGCAGAAGGGCTTCGGGTCCCGCGATACCCGCGTAAAGAAACTCCGCAATCGGAAGGCCGAAGAACACGTTGTTGGCAAAGATGGCGGCATAGGCCAGCACCACCGCCTCACCACTCGCAAGCCGCGGCCGGAGAGCCAGAAAGACGAGTGTGAAGATCACAGCCTGCGTGGCTGCGTAGAGCAGTGTCGGCAGCGGCGCCAGCGCGCCCAACGGCGCCTCGGCGAGCAATCCAAAAAGCAGGATCGGCACGATCACCGACATCGTCACGCTGTTCAGGGTTCGCGCGGTCTCGACCGTCACGTGGCCCGTCCGCCCCAGCGCAAAGCCCAGGGCGAGGATCGCGAAAACCGGCAGGATCGGGTCGATCAGGACGGAGAGCATGCCCATCCTGTCAGCAGGCTGCTGCGGAGGGCCCGCCTATTCGGCGGCCGCGCGCAGCGGATCCGGCGCAGGCGCAATCGGTTCGGCATCCCAGATGTCAGCCATATAGCCCCGGATCGTGCGATCCGACGAAAACCAGCCCGACCGCGCCGTGTTGAGCGCTGCCATCTTCGTCCAGCCGGCCCGGTTCTGAAACGCGGCATCGACCTCGCGCTGCGCCCGCCAGTAGTCGGCGAAATCGGTGCACACGCAGAAATAGTCATGCCCTCGCAGGTTTTGCGCGACGCCGGCGTGCCGATCGGGGTCGCCCGCGCCGAACGTGCCGTCTTCGACCGCCTTGAGCGCCAGGGCAAGCCGCGGCGTGTCGGCGATGGCTTTTGCACCATGGCCGTCGATTTCCCGCCGGGCCACCACCTGGGGCGCCGTCATCCCAAAGAGGAAGAAGTTCTCGGCGCCGACGCGCTCGCGGATCTCGACATTCGCGCCGTCGAGCGTGCCAATGGTTGGCGCCCCATTCAGGGCAAACTTCATGTTCCCGGTGCCCGAGGCTTCTTTGCCCGCCGTCGAGATCTGCTGCGACAGGTCCGCCGCCGGGATCAGCCGCTCGGCCAGGGTCACGTTGTAGTTCGCCGGATAGGCGATCTGCAGCAGGTGCTTCGTCAGCGGGTCGTTGTTGACCACCGAGGCCACATCCTTGATCAGGTGGATGATCTCCTTGGCCAGCACGTATCCCGGCGCGGCCTTGCCGCCGAACACCTTCAGCCGCGGCGTCCACCCGGCCGTTGGCGCATCGCGCATCTCCTGCCACAGGGCGATGGTCTCCAGGATATTCAGGTGTTGCCGCTTGTATTCGTGGATGCGCTTGATCTGCACATCGAACATTGCGTCGGGGTCGATCCTAACGTCCTGCGTCTGGGCAAGCCAGTTCGACAGGTCGGTCTTGTTATCCCGCTTGGCCGCCGCATAGCCCTCGAGGAAGGCATCGTCCATCTGGTCTTCGAGCGTCGCGAGCTGCTCCAGATCGTCAACCCAGCCGTCGCCGATCCGCTCGGTGATCAGCGAGGACAGGCGCGGATTGCACGACATCAGCCAGCGCCGGGGGGTCACCCCGTTGGTTTGGTTCACGATGCGCCCCGGATGCAGGCGGTGCAGATCCGCAAACACCGTTTCCTTCATCAGTTCGGTATGCAGCGCCGAGACACCGTTCACCCGGTGCGCCATCATGAAGGACAGCTCGCCCATATGCACCGCACCGTCGCCCACGGCCCGGACCTTGCGGCTCGGGTTTTCCTTGGCGTGCGCGGCATCGATCCGCTCGATGATCTGCAGGTGCCGCGGCAGGAGATAGCCGATCAGCCCCTCCGACCAGGTCTCCAGCGCCTCGGGCAGAAGCGTGTGGTTGGTGTAGCTCAGCACATGCCGCGCCATTTCCATCGCCTCGTCGAAGGGCATGGCGCGCTCGTCATGAAGCAGCCGAACAAGCTCAGGTCCCGCAATCGCGGGGTGCGTGTCGTTAAGCTGAATGGCCACCTTCTTGGGCAAGAGCGACAGGTCGGAATACTCGCTCTCAAACCGCCGCAAGATGTCGGCAAGCGAGGCGGCGGTGAAGAAGTACTCCTGCTTCAGCCGCAACTCGCGCCCCTCGTCGGTCGTGTCGTCGGGGTAGAGCACGCGCGAGATGGTGCGCGCCAGCGCCTCGGGCTCAGCCGCCGCGGTGTACTCGCCGCGGTTGAAGCGCGCGAGGTCGAAAGCGTGGAGCGGTTTGGCCTCCCACAAGCGCAGAGTATTCGCCCAGCGGCCGCGCCAGCCGATGATCGGCGTGTCGTGCGCCGAGGCGATCACATGCTCGTTGGGCTGCCACGCCTTCGCGCCGCCTCGGCTCGACGCCGCACCGGCGAACCCGATCCCATAGGCAACCTCGGGGCGCTCGAACTCCCAGGCATGGCGCTGGTTGAGCCAGTCCTCAGGCTCCTCTACCTGCCGGCCATTGTCGAAGCTCTGCCGGAACAGACCGTGCTCATAGCGGATGCCATAGCCATGGGCTGGCACACCGATGGTCGATAAGCTCTCGAGAAAACAGGCCGCCAGGCGGCCCAGGCCCCCATTGCCGAGCGCGGCATCGGGCTCGTTGGCCACGACGGTGCCCAACTCCTGGCCGACCGCTTTCAATGCGCCCTCCGCGGCCTCGGTGAGGCCGAGGTTATGGATCGCATCCTCCAGCAGGCGCCCGATCAGGAACTCCATCGAGAGGTAGTAAACGCGCTTGCCCTTCGCCTCATAGCTGCGCCGGGTGGCTGCGAACCAGGGGTCCACGATCCGGTCGCGCACCGCGAACGACAAGGCCATCCGCCAGTCCCACAGGCTCGCATGCCCGGCATCCTTGCCGAGCGTATAGGTCAGATGGTGCAGGATAGCGGTCTCGAGCTCCGCCGCGCTGGGGGCCTGTGGGGACATGTCGCTCGCTCCTCGTCCAATCTCAGGGTCCGAATGGGCGGTGCGCCGCCAAACACCTTGCCTGACACAGTCAGACACACCGCAGACCAGAGCGCCGGCCGGTCGCCCGCACGCCCCGGCGCCTTTTGGCGATGCCGGGGCGACCATGCAAGAGGGCAGTTCCCGGTTTGCGCGCATCTTGCACAGCCTGGTTTCAGATCTGTGCACGCATGCTCGCCAGTGTTTTGGAATTGCGGCGTTTGGCGCGATCGCAGGCAACGTCAGAACGGCCCGATGCGCAATCTTTGATGCCCAGAAGCGGGGGCGCTCTGATTCGCGCGCACTCCCCGCTGGCCGAATTAGGCGCGCCCTGGCCGCGCTACGGGCACTCGGGCGTCAGGTGCGCTGGGCGTCCCGTCAGCGGGCCGCCCTGCAGCGTGTTCAGGACAGCGTCGCACCGCCAGGCCGCCCTGCGGCGGCCCAAAGATGCGACAGCGCCTCGAGCGCCGCATCGGGTAGCGTCACCGGCACAGAGCCCGCCAGCCCGACCACGGCTTCGGCCAGTATGCGCGATCCCAGCGGGCCAAGGTGCCCGGGCTCACCCAGCGTCTCCGCCTCGCGCAGCAGATACCAGGCGAGTGGCGAGCGGTGGTCGAAGCCAAACCGTGCCGCAATCTCACCGTCCGAGCCGTCGGCGAGCATCGCCGCGTCGAGGCGGGCCAGACCGGGGATGCCCGCCTGCGCGTCGAGCTGATCGAGCGTGGCAAGCGCGCCCTGCGCCGTCGGCATCGCCAAGCGGTTGCCCGTCACGAGCGCACGCACATAGGCCGGCGGTCGTGCCGCGGCGATCAAGGGAAGCACGCCGAAGGCCGCCTCGACGGCCACCGTCCGCGGGCGACGCAGCGGGCCGCTGCGGGCTGCAAGCCGGGCATGCAGCGTGCCTTCGGGTGCAGCGCACGCATAGACCGCCACGCTGTCGCACAGAGCTGTGAGAAGGCTCGCCGACACCGCGTCAATGGCCGGAGACGGCGGCTCGGGCAGCCCTCCGGCGAGGTTGGCCAGCTCGTCCGACACGCTTGCGCGATCGGCCGGCTGAAGCGCGTCCCACGGCACCGCGTCGGGCCCGGGCGCCGAGGTGGGCAGGATCGGCACCTCGTCTTCGCCAAGGCCAAGAGCCAGGGGCTGAGACGCCCAAGTCCCAAAAGCCTTGGCGCCCCAGATGACGGCGGGTGCAAGAGAGCCCCGCCACGCCTCGAGCCGCGGCGCGGCGGCAAGGCCGAGTTCCGCCAGTGCCCGACCCATCGAGAGCCGTTCATCCGCCTCGGCGTCGGGAAAGAAGTAATCGTACCGGCCAAGACCGTGGTCCGGGCCCGACCCGGGCGAACCACCGGCGAGCGAACCGGCACTGGCACGTCCGTCAGCAGCCGAGGTTCCCGACGTCTGGGATGCCCCGCTCCCACGCCTCGCAATCGACGCAGTCCTCGCTGCATCGGCGCTGCGGCCTCCGTCGCCACGAGCCCCGGCTCCACCGTCTTCCCGTCGTGTCATCTTCCGTTCGAATATCGTCACCGATCACTGCCTTTGTCTCGCGGCCCCCGCTGTGCGCATGCCCTTGGGAGCGGTCCAGAATTCACTCAGGGCAACGCCCATGGAGGGAGCGCGCGCCCGATTGATTCGATCATGCCGGGAGCGCTGTGAGACCGGTGTGAGCCGGGCGTGAGCAAACGTGCAGAAACCGTACGTCACTTTGCGGGAAGCAAACCCCCGCCGAGCCGAGGATGGGCCTCCTTCAGCGTCACGACCGGTCCGACAGGATTTGGCAAGCCGAGATGGTCCAAAGCGCGGCGCCGTGTCTCCTGGGGTGCGGCAACGGAACTGCCCCCCATGGCAATCCGCGACCCGCTCCGCGTGCCGGCTGCAATGACACCCGGCAGGGCAAAGGTCCGGTCGGTCTGGCACGAGATGCTGGCGTTCCGTATCCCGTCATCCCCGGCAGAGACATAGGGCGTGGGCCGAGCGACCTCCTTCTTCATCTTGTCCTTTCCCTTGTCTTCGTTCCTTCCCCCGTCATCGTTGCGTCGATCTAGCTCAAGGCCGAGCCAACCGGAGGTGACAGTCGTTGTGCTCTTACTGCCGGTCGCGATCCCGCTCATCGAGCCCAGACGCTTCACCGGGCAATCCGGCTGATCCTCCTCGTTGATCTTGCCCTTTTCGCAATAAAGGCGGTAGGCCGGATGCTCGAGCCACGACGCACGCCCGGGCCGAGAATAGCCCGCGGGCGCCTCGTCGCGTTGAACCCAGGCCCGCAACCGTTCGCCTGCCTCGAGCGTCGCCGTCAACTCCACATGCCAGCGCCCGGAGGGCGCGACGGGATGGGAGGATGCCGTCATCTGCGCTGTCGGAGCGAGCGCAAGCAGGATGCCCTTGAGCCGCTGCACGCCGTCACTGTCCGAGCCTTCCTGCGCCACCTTCGCGGCCCGTCCGATCACGCCCTCTGGCGCGCCCTTTGGGTGCAGCAGAAGCGGCTGATCTGCGTTGAGGCCCGCCAGATGCACACGGTCACCCGACGGCGTGGTCACATAGAGCGACACATCCTTCGCGTCGCGCGGCATCCACAGCTCGAGCAGGTTGTCGGTCTCGTCCCCTGGCGCGAGCCGCCAATCAAAGGCGAGCGTGGTCTCGCCGCCGCCGTCCGGGGCCTTTGCCACCGCATGCGCGCGGTTCAGATAGGAATTGCCGGCCGGAACCACGACATGCGCAGTCCGCCGGTCGGGCTTGGTGGGCAGCGCCTCGCGGAGCCGATCCAGGTAGCTGGCCACAAGCGCGTCGATCGCCGTCTCGATGATGTGCAGCCCGTTGTGGGGCCCGCCGCCAATGGCATAGCTGAAATTCACGACCACGGGGATCGGAAAGCCCTCTTCGATGCTCATCTGCAGCGCCCGGTCGAGGATGTAATCGAGCGCGGCGATGGTGAATGGCGCAAGGGTCGACCCAGACGTTTCAAGCGTCACGAGCGGCGGCAGTGACACCAGAGCCAATCGCAGGTCTTCGGGCGCCTCGCTCGGGGCGAAGCCGGCAGCCAGATCTGCCACATGAGTCCCATGGGACAGGCGGCGCGACAAGGGCGTCGGCCCTGGAACGGCGATGTCGACCAGCCCGAGGCGGCGCATCCGCTCCTCCTCAGTCAGCCCAGGAACCGCAAGTTCCGCCTCCAACTCTTTGCGCGAATAGGACCGCCCGAACGGGACACAGCCCGAGGCACGCGCGGCCGCACCCTGAGACCACGCAAACTCGACCCGTGTTCGGTCGCCCGGCAACTGAAAACGCTCATGGAGCGGGTTGATCGCATCGTCGATCACACCCACCAATGTGGCACGCGTCTCCGATAGGCCTTGCTTGTCGTAGCGGGCCTCGGCGTGCGCGCCATGGGCGATGCTCGCGGCCCTGAGGGGGGCCCGGAACCGGGCCCGCGTGAGGAGCGTTTCGCTCGCCGCGGCTTGGCCGCCAGACCCGGCTTCGGGCGCGACACCGGGGGGCGGCGTCTCGCCCAGCGGCTCGATATAGAGCGTCGCGCTCCGCGCTTGCTTTTCGGTTACTTTGCCGGACCGAAGCGGCACGACCGGGATCGACGTCGCCGGTCCGGGCAGCGGTTCGGGCAATTCCCCGATGTCGGCGGCCGTATGGGTTTCCATCACGGCCTGCCAGTTGAATTCATCCGTGCTTTCCCGCCGCACGCGCGCGGTAGCATCCCACGCGCGGCCATAGCACAGCTTCCACTCGGCATAGGGATCGAAGTTGCTCGACCCTGTGCCCGGCGCCGCTTCAGGCGACCAGAGGAGATCAGGCATGGGCAGCCTTCTCCTTCGCCTTCCATTCATCGGTTGCTTTATCCCAGAGCCAGCCGGTCAGCTCCGCCCTGGCCATTGCCGGCAGGGGGTTCCCCAGCGCAATCAACTGGCCGTCGCGTTTGTTCGGGACGTCGGATAGGCCGTGATTCTCCGTCACTTGGCTCAGGAAGAAGTCCATGTCGCCGATCCCCGTGCCCGTGAAGCTGGCATGGGCAACTTTCGATTTGGTGCCGGCGCGCGCCGCTATATAATCGGCGAGCGTGATGCCAATCATTGCGCCTGCATAGCTATCCGCCGGGAAATGCACGCCCGCGACGGTCCGGTTCACGGCAATCCGCGCGGCCACAGCCATTAGCTGCTCCGCCATCCCCTTCGGCTGCGGATGTCCCGCGGTGAGGTTGATGAGGATGCGGGCCGCCGCAAATGCCTCAGTAGCATGGCCCGAGGGCAGGGCCCCGTGGCCGGGCGTGGGGATCATCGGCTGGATCTGCGCCGAGTAGAGGTCGGGCCGTTTTACGGCAAGCGAGTGCTTGATGCGCAACGCCAGTCGCGCGGCCACCTGCTGTGTCAGCGCGACGAGCTCAAGCGTCCAGCGCGTGCGGTTCTCCGACAGAGCTGCGATGTTCGCAAAATAGTGCGTTGGAAAGCCAACCTGGCTGACAATCTCGGCTGCACGGTCGGCCCGCTGTTCGGCATAGCCCAGGATCAGGGGCAGTTGGTCGAGGAAGTCTTGCTCGCCCGGGCGCGTCAGGTCCATCAGCGGATGGGCGACCACCTTTGGCGCCACGCTGGGGCTGCCGCCGGTAGCCTCCTGATGGAACACGCCAATGCTCTCACCCCCTCCCACATAGGCAAGTGCGCCAAGGATCTCGGCCTGCATCGACAGATGGCGAACCGTGTCTGTCCACAGCTCCATGTTGCCTTTTTCGTTGGCACCAAGGGGGGTCGGCGCCTCGTCCACCTTGTGTTCGCGGCCAATGATGGCATCTCGCGAAATCACCAGACCCGTGGTCGACGCGCCGTCATGGGCGGCCACGCCCGAGACCCCCGACACGCCGGACACGCCAGACACCCCCGATACGCCGGACACCCCCGATACGCCGGACACACCCGACACGCCCGAGACCCCTGACACTCCCGATACTCCCGAAGTGATCGACATTCTTCTCTCTTCCCCTTGTTGGAAAATGTACGACGGGCCTATGGCGGCCCGATCAGTTTGGAATTCCGGCCTCGCGTAATGCCGAGGCCCAGTCCCGGCCAACGACGTAATGCGCGGCCGGATGCTGTTCGAGATAGTTGCGCACGGTCAGGCCGGGCTCGAGCCGCAACAGCTCCTCGGCGGTGACGCGCGCTTCCTCAACCCGTCCCAGACGCTGCAGCGCCACGGTGCGGGCCCGCAGAGTCGACGCGTGGCGCCTGTTCAGGCGCAGCGACATGTTCGCCAGTTCGAGCCCGCGTGCGTAGTCGCCCGCGGCCAGCGCCGCTGCGGCGGACAACGAGTCGAAATAGTATTTGTGCGGGTCGAGCGGCGACAGCGTGCGTGCGCGCTCGGTGCACTTAACACCGGCCGCCCCGTCATCGGTGAACGCATGCAGCGCCCCCTTCAGCAGCCAGGCCAACGCATTGTTGGGGGCAAACGAAATCGCATCGTCATAGCGGTTCATCGCAGTGTCCAGCCGATGCATCAGGTGGTTCTGCACCAGACCGTCGATCGCAAGCACGAAGCTGTCGTCAGGCCGCAGGTCGAGCGCGCGCGACATGGCGTCTGCCGCCGCCGCCTTGTCGGCCCCGAAATTGGGCGACCAGCCCTGCACGACGGACAACACGTGCCACTTCGCAATCCAGGCGTGGACGGCCGCGTGCTTGGGCGCCCGCTCGGCAACCTCTTCGAGATAGGTCTGTGCTTTGGCAAAGCTCGCAACCGAGAACCGGTGCATCAACGCGATGCCCGACATCATGAGGGCGTGGGTTTCCACGTCCCCCAGCGGCGCGGCGCGGGCCAGTTCGATTGCGCTGTCGGTTACCGCACGGCCGATCTCGCCGGCGAGCGTGGCGATGACCTGGTCCTCGCCCTTGAGGAAAGCTCGCAGGTCGCCGCTGGCCTCGCGCGTCCAGCCGATGCGGCCGGTTTTGGCGTCGATGAAATCGGCGTTCAGGATCATCCGTTCGCCGTCGATCCGGTAGTTGCCGCAGACCACATAGTCGGCATCCAGCGCCTCGCGGATGTGGCTGAGGGCCACCGAGCGGGCGTCGAGCGTGCGGCAGCTCAGATGCGAGATCACATCGATCAGCGGCGAGCGCGACATCGCGCGCGAAAGCTCTTCCGCCAGCATGTCACCCAGCATCCCCGAGCCATCGGCCCCGCGTGCCGCCGCCAGCGGCAGGATGGCGAGGGACGGCTGCAGGTTGTCGGCGGCACGGTGGAGCGGCGATGCCGACAGGCCCGGGCTCGACGGGTGCGGCACCTGCGCCGGGGCCGGGCTCGCCGCGGCCGGCGCGGCGGCCGGCGCTGTGTCGGCCTGCCGCCGGGTGCGCAGCCAATCCTCAAACCCTTCTTCAGCGATATCAATGCCTTCGAGAAATTCGCCGTCGGCCGGCGTTCCCACCAGTTCCACCCGCTCAAGCCTGACGCCGACCTCGGTGTTGTTGACATCGAAGAACGTCGTGAACTCGTCCTGAAACAGGTTGCGCAGATCCGCCAGGGCGCGGCGCAGGCTCGCCCGTCCATGCTCATGCCCCGAGCGTGACCATAGATTGTCCTGCAGCCAGGCCCGCGTGCGCCGTCCCTCGGGCGCGGTCGCAAGCATGGCGAGCATCGCGCGCAACTTCACGCTGCGAATTGGCACCTCTTCGGAGGATTCCCGCGCCATGGAGAATGCACCATAGAGGCGAACCTTCAGAATCTTGTCTGCCACTTGTTCTGTCATCTCGCCCTCCTTCGCTGGCCGTGACGCTAGGGCAAGAGCCGGGCGCGAGGCCAAGATAGTGGCCGCCGTCGCCCAAAGACTCACGCACAATTCACGAGGCTCTAACGAAAATGGTAACGATTGGGGGGCCTGAGCGGAAGAACGGGCGGTTCTCGTCGTGAATTCACGGCTGGGCGGGCCGTTTCAGGGTCCGCCGGGCGGACGGGGTCAGTCGACGGACAGGCCGCTTGGCACGGTGTCGGGGCGGCCGAGCGGGCGGGTTTCCGCGGACGTGCCGGTCAGGGCATGCAGGAAGGCGATCAGGTCGTCGACCTCCCCATCCGTCAGCGGGGTCTTCAGCCGGATGTCGCGGGCGCGGGCGTGGCGGGCGGTTTCGAGCGCGTCCTCGGCGACAATGAAGTCGATCGCGGCGAGCCACGGTGCGTCGGGCAGCTTTGCCATAGAAGGCGTCCACGCCGCGCGCGCGCCGGTCGGGTCGAGGTGGTGGCGGATCATCCCTTCCAGTGTCGGATAGGCGCCGTTGTGGCCGTAAGGTGCTGTCAACGCGACATTTCTCAATGACGGTGTGCGGAAGCGATAGGCATCGTCAAGCCGGTTCGTCTCGGCCATTCGGCCGACATCGCGCACGACCGGGTCCCACTGGCGGGTGCGGCCGGGGCCGAACTGAGGCAGGCCGAGTGCGTGAAACTGTTGGTCGGTCAGGAGGGGGCCGGCATGGCAGGCGGCACACCCGGCCTCGCCGTAGAAAAGCCCAAGGCCCCGACTTTGGGCGTCGCTGAGCGCCAGGTGATCCCCGGACAGGTAGGCGTCAAAGGGGCTGTCATGGTTGCGCCATTCGGAACGGATGAAGTGAGAAAGCGCCGTTGCGATCTCGACGATCGTGACCTGTTCGGGCGTGTCTATATGCGCGAAAGCCTTTGCAAAACCAATGCCATAGCCGGGGATCGCGCGAACCCGGCGGGCCAGGATGGGCCAGGCGGCGTCGATGCGGTCGTGGACGGCGCCGGCAACCTCGTTCTCCTTGGGATTGCCGGCCATCTCGAACTGGGCGGTCAACGGGAAGAGTGCCTGGGCGGCGACGATGTCGGGCAAGCCCTTGGGCAGCCATTCCTGTGCGGGCGAGTTGAAGCCGTTGCTATAGAGATCGGATACCTCCAAGCGGCCGTCGTGAAACAGGATGGAGACGGAGTTATGGCCAAGATTCCAAAGGCTTGGCGCGTTTCGCGGGATGCGCTTGCGGATCCGCGTCTCGCCGCTGCCGGGGGTGCGCGCGGGGCCGACGCCGACGCCGCCTTCGCCGATGCCGAGGGACAGGCCGTCGCCGCCGGCATGGTCATGGTGGTGGCAGGTGCCGCACGAGATGTTGCGGTTGCCCGATAAAACCTTGTCGTAGAACAGCTTTTGCCCAAGTGCCGCCTTGGCCGGGTCGACGGGACGGAAATCGGCGTCGGTCAGGGGGGCGGGCAGGGCAGGCTGTGGCTCGCTTGCGTAGGCCGGCAGGGCCGCTAGGCTGGCAGCGAGCACAGCCGTGAGGAGATTGTGGTGCTGCGATTTCTCTTTGTTTTCATGGCCCTGGCCACACCACTGCGGGCCGAGCTGGAGGTGGCGCGCGACCTGATGGAGGCCGGCAAATTCGCCGAGGCGCGAGAGGAATTGTGGCCAGCGGCGCGGTCGGGGAACGCCGAGGCGGAGGAGCTTATTGGCGTTATGTACGCGCTGGGCCTGGGAGTGCCACAAGATGATGTGCGCGCCTTTGAATGGTACCTGCGTGCGGCGATGAAGGGGCATGCCGGCGCGCAGTCTGGTGTGGGCTGGTATTATGAGATCGGCCGGGGCTTGCCCGCTCCCGACCTCGTGCGCGCCTATATGTGGTATGCGCTGTCGACCATTGGCGGAGATCCTGATGCGGCGATCTCGGTCGACGAGGTGCGCAAGAAGATGAGTGCAGAGGACATCGAGAAGGCGCATGTGCTGATCGACGACTATCGGGTCTGGATGTACCCGTTCCGTTAGGGCTTTGGTGAGCTATCGAGTCCCGCCCATGCCGGCCCTGTCAAATGGAAATTCCGCATATGAAAAGCATATGAATTTCATATGAGTCGCATATGACTCGCGTATGAATACCATATGACTCCCATATGAGCATGATATGACTCCGCCGCCCCGGGCGCGCGCTCCGGTAAGGTTCCGGTTTTTTCCGCTATCGAAACAGTCTCAGGCGCGGCGGCGGCGGCCCACCCAGGCCAAGGCGGCCAGCGCGCCGACGACAAGCGGCAGGCCGGCAGGCAGCGGGATCACTTCCAGTTCCTCGACAGGGACGTGAACGCTGTAGGCGATGCCGTCGCCATTCACAAAGTCGCCGTTGGTGAAATTCATCTGGATGTAGAGGTCGGTCACGTCGGGGCCGAAATTCACAAGGACGGTGTCGTCGGCGCCATCCCGTGCGTTGAAGTCCTCCCGCGCGATCAGGTCGGAGCCGGAGGGGAAGTCGGACAGGAAGGGCGCGAGCGACACCAGAACCTGACCGCCGCCATTGTTCGCTCCGGGATTGGTGAAGGTGAAGTCGAGCGTGCCGCCCGCGATGGGCAACGCGCTGAGCTGGAAGTAATCGCGCTCGGACGACGCCTTCTGCGTCCCGATGACGAGGCCCACGCCGATGCCCTGGTCGGGCGTGGCGAAGTTGTCGGAGAAATCGCCGCCGGCGACGAGAGACTCGTCTAGGATGGTCGCGGCGACCGTAGACGCCGCAACGGGGGGTGAGACCGGGGCCACGAGCGCCATCAGCAACAGGGCGAGGGGCAGTGCGCGCATCGAGTACTCCCACGGGGCGACCTGGCATGAGGTTAACACGTGGAGGCTGAGTCGATGAACGGCGAAATGGCGCTTTCGGCGTTCGATGAGCGAACACCCGCCCGGATCTGCCATTGGCGGGCGATCCGGAACGCCGCCCCGCCCTTGGATGCCCAAAAGCGAGGCGCCGACGAGAGGTTTTAGTTCAACTCGTCTTCGTAGGCAGATTCGATCGCGGCCTCGGCTGCGGCGACGGAGTCCTGCATGGCGGCCAGCACATCGGCGCCGCCGGGGACGTTGTCGGCGAACCAGTCGTAGACCGGTGCCGCCGCCTCGGCGAAGGCGGCCTTTTCCTCGGGCGTGGGCACGTAGAGGTCGCCGCCGCCTGCCACGAACTCCTCATAGGCGGGGATCGACTTGCGCTTGGGCGAGGCGAAGGTGGCCTGCTGGAGCTGGTAGAAGCCGTCGACCACGACCTTGCGCAGCTCGGTCGGCATCGACATGAACATTTCGTTGTTCATGTACCAGAGCGCGCCCATGTAGGCGTGACCGTCGAGCGTGAGGTACTGCAGGCCGGCATCGGGGAACTTCATGCCCATGATGTCGGTGATGCCGTTCTTTGAGCCTTCGACGACGCCGGTCTGGAGCGAGGTGAAGAGCTCGGGCCACGGGATCGGCGTGGGCGCGGCGCCGAGCGCCTTCACCAGCTCCTGCGGCAGGTCGGCGACGACGGTGCGAATCTTGAGCCCTTCCATGTCGCCAGGTGCCGCGACCCGGCGCTGGGTGTTGGCGAAGTTGCGCCAGCCGCCGGTATTGCCGATGGTCATCAGACGGATCGCGCCGCCGGAATCCTCCATCACCTTGTCCTGCAGCGTATTGACGAGCGCGCTGTCGGCATCGAGCACGGCCTCGGCGATGCGGTCGTCGGCCATCAGATAGGGCAGGTCGAGCACCTGAACGTAGGGGAAGATGCCCGAGGCGCCGCCGGAGGTGGAGATGTAGATGTCGATCGATCCGTCGCCCACGCCCTGAAGGCACTCTGCGCCGTTGGAGCAGAGCTGCGTGCCGATGAAGAGCTCGACCGCGATGGCGCCGTTCGACGCGCTTTCCACGAAGTTCTTGAAGACGACGAGGCCGTCATAATCTTCGTCGTTTTCGTTGGAGTTGGCGGTGGCGCGCAACGTGAAGTCTTGCGCGGCTGCGGCGAGGGGCACCCCTGCGAGCAATGTCGCGGTGAGCAGAGCGCCGGTGATCCTTTTGAGCATATGAGCCTCCCGTTGGGTTGTTGGATCAGGGTGTGACGAACCCGGTGAGCCGGGGGATCGTCATGGATATGGCGGGGACGAAGGTGATCAGGAAGATGACGGCGACCTCGACCGCGAGGAACGGCAGGATGGCCTTGGAGATGGTTTCCACCCGTTCGCCCGAGACCGAGGAGGCGACGAAGAGGACAAGGCCCATGGGGGGCGTGGCCAGCCCGACGGTGAGGTTGACCGACATGATGATGGCGAAGTGGACGGGGTGGACGCCCATTTCGACGAAGATCGGGCCCAGGATGGGGCCGAGGATGATGATCGCGGGGCCGGCGTCGAGGAACATGCCCACGATGAACAGAAGGATGTTGATGAGAAACAGCAGGACCAGCGGGTTCTCTGAGAGGCTCAGGATGAAGTCGGCCAGGACCTGGGGCGCCATGGAGAGGGCGACGACGGTCTTGAAGGACACCGCAGCGCCGACCAGCAAGAGGACCGTGGCCGAGCCCATGGCCGAGCGGGCCAGGACCGGGCCGAGATCGCGCAGCTTCATCGAGCGCAGGACGAAGAACGAGACGAAGAGCGCATAGGCCACGGCGATGGCGGACGCCTCGGTGGGGGTGAAGACGCCGATCAGGATGCCGCCGAGGATGATGATCGGTGTTTGCAGGGGGGCCACGGCCTTTTTGCAGACCATGCGGAAATCGTGGTCGACCTGTTTGCGATAGGCCATCAGGATCAGGTGGGCGACAACGAGGCAGACGGCGAGGGTGAGCCAGATCGTCCAGGCGGCAGGGCCGATAGTGGTGCCGTCGTCCAGCACGCGCTCGGAGCGGATGCCCGAGAACCCGGTCAGCGCATAGATGATGCCGCCCAGATTGAGGCGCAGCAGTACGAAGCTGACCCAGTATTCCAGCGTGCTGATCCGCTGGTCGTGGTGGACGATGCGCTCGGCCTTGGGCAGGTCGTAGCGGTCGGCCATGATGCGGACCATCACCATCAGGCCGACGCCGACCAGGATGCCGGGGACGATGCCGGCGAGGAAGAGGGCGGCGACGCTCTCGCCCATCACGTAGGCATAAATGATCATGATGCCCGAGGGCGGGATGATCGGGCCGATGACCGACGAGGCGGCGGTGATGGCGGCGGCGAATTTCCGGGTATAGCCGTTCTTTTCCATCGCCGGGATCAGGGTGGAGCCGAGGGCCGACGTGTCGGCCACGGCGGACCCGGAGAGGCCGGCGAAGAGGATCGAGGACAGGATGTTGACGTGGGCCAGGCCGCCCCGGAGATGGCCCATGATCGCCTGGGAGAACTCCACGAGGCGGATGGTGATCCCGCCGCGGTTCATGATCTCGCCCGCCAGCATGAAGAAGGGCAGCGCCATCAGCGGGAAGCTGTCCATTCCGTTGTAGAGGTTGCGGTAGAGGAGCGTGAGGTCGCGCGTCTGACCCTCGAGGATGAGAAGCGCGCCCGGGGCGAAGAGGAGCGCGAAGAACACCGGCATCCCGATCATCAGGATGACGAGGAAGACGGGAAGGAACCAGATCAGCATCATTCGGCTCCCGCGCTGTCGAGTTCCGCCAGCGGCGGCAGGTCGTCGGGATTGCCGAAGAGAGTGACGACCTGGCGGAGGATCAGTTCGACATTGACCAGGATCAGGAGCGCAAAGCCCACCAGCAGCGAGGCCATCATCCATGACCGGGGGATGCGGAACCATTCGTCGAAGGTGATCGAGATCGGCAGGTAGAGTGAGGCCGTGGCGAAGCGGCCACCGAAGCCCGTGACCTCGGACCAGCCGATCTGGATGCCGACCGCCAGAACGAAGAGCGACAGGACCAGCAGGGTGAGCGCGAGGATGCCACCGGTGCGCCGGGGCAGCGCTTGTTCCAGCATGTCGATGGCAACAAATCCGCCCCGCCGATAGGCCATGGGCGCGATCAGGCCGGTGAGCCAGAGCATCATGAAGCGCGCGGCCTCGTCGGGCCAGGGCAGGGCGCTGTTCAGCACGTAGCGGAAGAAGACCTGTGCCAGGATCACGATGACCATGATCGCAAGGGCAACGACCGCGAGCGCCCGGCCGAGTTGAAGCAGGTAGTCGTTGACGACCTTCAGGACCCTGATCGGCCCAAGCAGCGCGCCCATGCGCGTCCCTCCCTTATGGCGCGTCGTTGCGGCGCCAGTCTTGAGCGGGGCCGGTTTGCCGGCCTCCGCCTTCAGTCAATCCATTCAACCGCCGTTCGGCAAGTCCCTCTCGGCAAAGCCGCCATAGGTTCCTGCAGCAAAAACAAGGGGGCGGCCGTCGGCGGTTTCCACATGCTCGACCCGGCCGAGCACGATCGTGTGGTCGCCGGCGCCGTGGGCGGCGTGGTGGTGGCAGTCGAGCCGGGTCAGAACGCCGCCGATGGCGGGCGTGCCAAGATCGGTCAGCCGCCAGTCGGCATGGCTGAAGTCCCAGCCGTCCTTGGCGAAGGCGCGGGCGAGCTCGAGCTGGCCTTCGCAGAGCACGTGGATCGAGAAGCGCTGGGCGGCCACGAACGGGTCGTGCCGGCGGGAATTCACGGCCGGAGACCAGAGGACCAGTGGCGGATCGAGCGAGACCGAGGAGAAGCTGTTGGCCGTCATCGCCAGGGGTTTGTCGTCGACCATGCAGGTGATGACCGTGATCCCGGTGCAGAACCGGCCGAGCGCATCGCGATAGGCGCGCTCGGTGCCCGGGCCGGGGCGAAAGCTATCCATGATGGCGGCTCCTTGGGTTCCGTCAGGCATGGCGCTCACCTAGGGCACTTCATGGCCGATGGCAGCGGCGTAGAGGGCGAACCAGGTCGGCCGATCCATCTCAACCTTGAAGGCGTCGGACAGGGTTTCGATGCGCGCGATGGTGTTGGTGCCCATCACCGGAATGATGCGCGCGGGATGGCGCAAGAGCCAAGCCACGGCGACGGCGGCGGTGTCGACGCCGTTGGCGTTGGCCACCCGCTCCAGCTCGGACACCAGATCGATATTGCCGCTGGCCATGAGCGTTCCGCCCCCGAGCGGCGACCAGGCCATCGGCGGGATCGCCAGGCGCTGCAGATGGGCGATCTGGCCATCGGTGAAGGGCGCGTTGGCGGCCAGCGAGATCTCGATCTGGTTGGTGACGAGCTTGGTCGACATCGCCGATTGCAGGAGGTCGAAATCCCACGGCAGGAAGTTCGAGACGCCAACCGCGCGGACCTTGCCCGAGGCGACGGCATCGTCGAGCGCGCGGCCGGTTTCCTGGTGGTCCATCAGCGGGTCCTGCCGGTGGATGAGCAGGAGATCGATCCGGTCGGTCGCCATTTCGGCCAGCGAATAGTCGATGGACTTGGCGATGTGGGCGGCGGAGGTGTCGTAGTACTTCACCGGCGCGTCGGCATAGCGGCCGGCGGGGGCCACGATATCGCACTTGGTGACGATCTCGAGCTTGTCGCGCAGGCCCGGCGCGGCCTTGAGCGCGGCGCCGAAGATCGCCTCGGCGGTGTAGCCGCCATAGATGTCGGCCTGGTCGATGGTGGTGATGCCCTGGGCGAGGCAGGCTTCGACCTTGGCCTGCACGTGGTCGGGGGCGGTGTTGGCATCGTCGGCCAGCCGCCACATGCCATAGACGATGCGCGAAAAGCTGAGATCGTCGGAGAGGGAGATACGTTGCATCGCGTCGGGGGCGCTCATTTCCTTGGTCCTGTGCCGAGGGGTGTGGGGGGTGTCGCGGCGGGCACACGGCCATAAGCCTGGGGCATGGACACCGTTTTCAGGTTGGGCAGGATGTGTTTGCCCACATGCTGGCACTCTTCGAGATGCGGATAGCCCGAGAAGATGAAGGCGCGGATGCCCATCTTCTGATAGGCCTCGATCTCGGACATCACCTGATCGGCCGAGCCGACGAGGGCGGCGCCGCAGCCCGAGCGGGCGCGGCCGATGCCGGTCCAGAGATGCGGCTCGACATAGCCGAATTCATCGGCCAGTTCGCGCGCGCGGGCCTGGTGCGAGACGCCCAGCGACCCGCTGTCGTGGGCGCGGTCGCGGATCAGGCGGCCATATTCGTCGTCGAGCTTCGACACGAGGTGCTCGGCATACTCCTTTGCTTCGGCCTCGGTGTCGCGCACGATCATGTGGACGCGGAGGCCGTAGTCGAGCGTTCTGTTATATTTTTCAGCGACTTCATTGACCGACTTCATGCGGTGCGCGAGCTGGTCCTTCGTTTCAGGCCACATCAAGTAGACATCGCAATGCTGACCGCAAAGCTCGAGGGCTGCGGGAGAGTAGCCGCCGAAATAGAGCAGCGGTCCGCCGGTTTGGTACGGTTTCGCGGGGTCCGTCCAAATCTCTTTAAATTTATAGACTTCGCCGTCGTAGTTGATCTCGTCCTGGGTCCAGGCTTGTTTCAGGATTTCGACCACTTCGCGGGACCGCTGGTAGCGGTAGGCGCTGCTGGCCGTCTCGCCGGGGAAGTCGGACGAGATGATGTTCACCGTCAGCCGGCCTTCGAGCATGTGGTCGAGCGTGGCGACGGTGCGGGCGAGCATGATGGGCTGCATCTCGCCGCAGCGGACGGCGGCCAGCATGTTGATCTTGGAGGTCAGGGGCGCACAGCCGGCAACGAAGCTCAGCGTGTCCTGACCGACCTGGTAGGACGAGGGGCAGAGGATGTTGCGAAAGCCCTGGGCCTCGGCCTCCTTCAGGATCGCTGAGCAATGGTCCCAGGAGGAGCGCAGATCGCCCTCGGGCACGCCGAGGAAGCGGTAATCGTCCGAGCAGAGCGCGGCGAACCAGGAAACCTCGGCACCGTCGAGATCGGCGGAGGTGACGGGAACGATGGTCATCGAATCCTCGTTGGCTTGCGAGTCGGGGCTTGCGTAACACCGGCTATAATGTAGATCAATCCTATATCAATTCGTTGCCCGACTCAGATCCCATGGCCCTGACCTCCGTTCCCGACCAGACTGCCGAGGCGCCGCTCTACACGATTGTGGCGCGGGCGCTGATGCGTGACATCATGGCGGGCCGGCTGGCGGATGGGGCGCGGCTGCCGCCCGAACGCGAGATGGCGGCCGAGATGGGGATCGCGGTGGGGACGCTGCGCCGGGCGCTGGCGGAACTGGCCGAGCGGGATCTGCTGGACCGGCGGCAGGGCTCGGGAAACTACATAAAGGCCGGGGCGGAAATCGCCGGGATCTATAGCTTTTTCCGGCTGGAGAAATCGGAGGGCGGGGGCATGCCCTCGGCCGAGGTGCTGGGGCTCGCGCGCTGCGCGAAGCCGGCCGATGCTCCGGCCTTTGGGCCTGATCCCGAGGGGCAGCGTTTGCGGCGGCTGCGCCTGCTCGACGATGTGCCGGTGGCGCTGGAAGAGATCTGGTTTGACGCGGGCCGCGTGCCGGATCTGACGGAAGAGGTGCGGGCGGCGCCGCTCTATCACGCGCTGCGCACCCGGCTCGGGCTTTGGATCACGCGCGCAGAGGATCGCGTGGGGTTGGGCCATGTGCCCGACTGGGCGCCCGACGACTTTGCCCCGGCGACCGGCGCGGCCTGCCCCCTGGTGGAACGGATCGGCCGGGCGCAGGACGGCGAGGCGGTGGAGTATTCGCGGACATGGATCGACGCCGAGCGCGCGCGCTATGTCCAGCGGCTGACATGAGGACCGAGATGCAAGACGTTGTGAATTATGGCCTGATCGGTGCGGGCATGATGGGGCAGGAGCACCTGCGGAACCTGGCGCTGATCCCGGGCGCCCGCGTGGCGGCGATCCACGAGCCCGATGCGCAGATGCGGGCGCAGGCGCAGGCGATCGCGCCGGATGCGCGGATCTGTGGCTCGGTGGCCGACATGCTGGCGCTGAGCGAAGTGGATGCGCTCGTCATCGCCTCGCCCAACCACCTGCATGTGGCGCAGATGGAAGAGATCGCCGAGGCGCGGCCGCTGCCCCTGCTCGTCGAGAAGCCGCTTCTGATCGACGAGGCCGAGGTGCCGCGTCTGATGGCGTTCGAGGCGAGCTATCCCGCGCCGGTCTGGGTGGCGATGGAATATCGCTACATGCCGCCGATCGCCACGTTCCTTGAGACGCTCGGCTCGGCCACCGGGGGCGTGCGGATGTTCACCGTGCGCGAGCATCGGTTTCCGTTTCTGCCGAAGGTCGGGCATTGGAACCGGTTCAACCGCACGTCGGGCGGCACGCTTGTCGAGAAATGCTGCCACTTCTTCGACCTGATGCGCCACGCGCTGGCGGACGAGCCGGTGCGGGTGATGGCGAGCGCCGGGCAGGCGGTGAACCATCTGGACGAGGATTACGGGGGGCAGGTGCCGGATGTCTGGGACTCGGCCTATGTGATCGTCGACTTCGCGCAGGGCGCCCGGGCCATGCTGGAGCTGTGCATGTTCGCCGAAGGCGCGCGCTATCAGGAGGAGCTGTCGGCGACGGGGCCATCGGGCAAGATCGAGGCGATGGTGCCGGGGCCGTCGCGGTTCTGGCCCGCGCATCTGGGCGAGCCCCCGGTGCCCCAGGTCATCGTCAGCCCGCGTCAGCCCAAGGGCCCCATGGTGGTGGAGAGCCCCGTGGACCCGACCCTGCTGGAGGCCGGCGACCATAACGGCTCGACCTTCTACCAGCACGTTCGGTTCAATGCGGCTGTACGGGGCGAAGGCCCGGTCGATGTGAGCCTGCGCGACGGATGGGCGGCCGTCTCGATGGGCCTGGCCGCCCAGGAAAGCGCACGGACCGGGCAAGCGGTGGTGTTCGACCGGGCGCCATTCGCCGCTCCGGCACCGGCGCGCGCCCAGGCCTGAGCTGGGCAAGTCTCTTAGTCTAAGAGACTTGCAAATTCCTTGGCACAAGGAATTTGGGCGCTACTCCGCCGCAATGCGCAGGCCGGAGCCCGCATGCGCGATCCGCGAGGCTGCGGCACCGGACAGATAGGTCGGGCTGCCGCCGGCAATCGTCATCTCGATCTGGCGCGTCTCGGCATTGATCGCCACCAGATCGGCGCGGCGTCCGGGGTCGAGCGTGCCGCGGTCGGGCAGGCCGAGGATGCTGGCCGGCGCAGTCGAGATCAGAGCCCAGGCTTCTTGCAAAGGCAGAATGCCGTCGTCGACGAGCCGCCACGCGGCATGTGCAAGCGCGGGATAGTAGTAATCGGACACGAGCGCGTCGCAGAGATTTTCGGCGACGAGATCTGCCGCGGCGATCCGGCCGACCTGTGAGCCGCCGCGCACGACGTTGGGCGCGCCCATCAAGACGGGGTCGTTCATCGCCTTGGCCGCCGCAGCGGCGCGGCGGGATGTCGGGAACTCGGCGATCGTGGCGCCGATCATCGAGTAGCGCTCGCGTGTTTCGCCATCGGGATCGTCGTGGCTGCCGTAGGTCACGCCCAGATCGTCGAACGCTTCGGCGAGGCGGCAGAGATGGCGGGGCACTTCGCGCGACCGGGCGTCTGCGTCGGTCAGGATGCGCTCGTGTTCTTCGAGGCTGCGGCCGGCGGCACGGGCGGTTGATGCGGCGTCGCCAGGCCGTTCGCGCAACTCTTCGAGCGATTCCGGCAGGTGATCGTTGAACACCACGTAGTCGATGCCCCAGCGCCGCACGGCGGCCAGAAGACGCTCGGCAGTGTCGGTGGTGTGGGTTTCGCAGCGGATCTGGACGCGCAGATCGGTGCCCGACTGCGCGCGGCGCGCGGCATGGGCGGCCAGGAGCGTTTCCGCAAAATCGGGCCCGCGCCGCCCGCCCTCCCAGGACCAGCTTTGCGCCAGCCAGCCGGTTGTGACGCCGTTGGCCGCGGCGTCGCGCCAGGTCGAGGCGAGACCGATCTGCAGGTCGAACGGGGCGGAGGCGCGCGGGGCGACATGGCGCTCGAACGCGTCGCCGTGGAGGTCGACGATCCCGGGCAGGAGCAGGTAGCCCGACATGTTCACTTCGGGCAGCGGGCCGCGCGTGATCCGGCCCTCGTCGATCGAGAGCGAGCGGCGTTGCATCTCGCCGTCTCGCAGGATCGAAGCGCCGGTAAAGCGCAGGGGAGGAAGCAAGGCGGACATGGGCTCGGCCACAACTGCTCGGTGACTATGGGTTGGGGATAACTATCGAATCCTTGTGTCGAACGTATGACAAACCCCAATGATTCAAGGCGATGTGCCGTGTGGTTGAAATGCTGCACACGCACGGTGGGGCGTCGGGAACGGGGTACTGGAACAGGGCGCGCCGCGCGGTTCGGCGCGGCGTGTCGGCTCTGGCCCGACCGGACGGTTTCGGGCGCGAGACGGGGTGTCTGGGCGGCTGTCCGGAGCGGGCCCGGGGCATCGCGCCGCGATCGGCGGTGCTGGATCCCGGGTGGGCGGTCACTCGCGGGCGGAGGTGTCGATGAGCCACCCGCCGGGGCCCGCGATGTCGTCGGGCAGGACGAGGATCATGGCCTCGTGCAGCAGCGCGGTGGCCAGGGCGGCGAGGATCAGATCGCCTACGGTGACGTTGGCCATGAACAACACAAACTCGTTCATCTCGGTCCCTCCGGATCATCTTGATAAAAGCTTTAATCCGGAAAATGCGGCGGATGGGTGACGGCAATCGTGCGTTCCGGGGCCGTTTCGGAGGGATGGGCGCGGCGGATTTGCACGATGGCGAATCTTGTCGGGCCGGGATAGCGGCTGGGACGCGGCCAGAGATGGGCCGGGCAAGGGTGCGGGAGAGGGTCGATGCGGGCGGAGAGCATGCGGTGCGGGAGGGCCTGAGGCGGTGGCAGGGCGCATATTCGCTGTGGTCGGGCCGTCGGGCGCGGGCAAGGACACGCTGATGGCCGAGGCCGCAACGCGGCACCCGGCGCTTTACATCGCGCGGCGGACGATCACGCGGCCCGAGGAGGCCGGCGGCGAGCCCTTCGAGGGGGTATCGGAGGCCGAATTTGCGCGGCGCAAGGCGGCGGGCGACTTTCTGTTGGACTGGCAGGCGCACGGGCTCTGCTATGGGATCGGGCGCGATGTCGACCGTGCGGTCGGCGAGGGGCGCGACGTGTTATTCAATGGCTCGCGGGGCGTTTTGGGCCGGGCCTGGGAGGCGTTTCCGAACCTCTCGGTGATCCATGTGACGGCCTCGGCGCCGGTGCTGGCTGCGCGACTGGCGGCACGGGGGCGGGAGAGTGCCGAGGACATCGAACGGCGGCTGGCGCGGGCGGCCTATGAGATCCCCAATGGTCCGGCGATCCGAGTGGTGCAGAACGACGGGGATCTGGCCGATGCGGTGGCGGCGTTCGTGGCCGCGCTGAGCCGATAGCGCGGGGCGCGTCGCCGAGGGCTCAGCCGCTCAGGGGGTAGCGGTGGAGCAGGCGAAAGCGCCCGTCCTGTCCCTCGCCGAAGAGGCAGATATCGTCGACGCGGAAGGGCTGGCCGGCGGCCTCCTCGAAGACCGGCGCGATCGCGGCGGCGGTGGCATCGCGGACGTCGGTCTCAAGCGGGCCGGTGAGGGTGATGTGGAAGCGGAACTCTTCCATGACGAAAGGGTATCCCCAGCTGGCGAGAAGGGCGTCCTGCCGGGGGGTCAGCTCGCGCTCGCGACGGCGGGCGAGTTCGTCGTCGGTCGGGGGGGCGCGGAAGCTGTCGAGCGCTTCGACGCAGGTTGCGGCCAGCGCATTCAGCGCGGTGGTGTCGCCCTCGGGCACAAGGGCGAGGAACCGGCCGAGGGGGCGGACGCGCAGCGCATCGGTCCGGACCCGGTGGAGCCTGGGCGCAAGGGCCGAGAGGGTGGTGTGAAGGCCGTCGACCGTCCGGTCTTCGGCCAGAAAGAACGGCGGTTTCAGCGTGCCGTGGAGCCCGTATTTGCGCGGGCGCTCGGTGAGGGAGCGCTGCGGGGCGGGTAGAGCCGGCCAGCTGTTGGCTGGCCCGAGCGCGGCGCCGCGGCCGGCTTCGGCATCCCAGCCGAGCCACGCGGCACCGAGGCGCGCGAAGGGCCCCGGCGGGGGGGCGAAGTAGATTGCGTAGCGGGTAAAGCCGTCCATGGAGGTCTCCGTGATTCCGCGTTAGCACGGGCGCGGGCGGCAGGCGAGCCCGGGCGTGCGACGAGGCTAGGAGAGACCGAATGACGGAGACGATCCTTGCGAATGCGGAGGTGGTGCTGCCGGCGGAGACGGTGCGGGGCACATTGGTGATCCGCGACGGCCGCGTGGCCGAGATCGATCCGGGCGCCGGCGTGCCGGCGGGCGGGGTGGATTGCGCGGGCGATTTGGTGATGCCGGGCCTTATCGAGCTGCATACCGACAATCTGGAGCGGCATATCGAGCCGCGACCGGGTGTGGACTGGCCCCATGCCTCGGCCATCGTCGCCCATGACGGGGAACTTGCGGCCACCGGGATCACGACGGTGTTCGATGCGATGCGCGTGGGATCGATCCCCGAATCGAAGTCGCGCTACAATGCCTATGCCCGGTCGCTGGCCACCGAGCTGTTGTGGCTTCGGGCCGAGGGTGCGCTGCGGATCAGCCACTTCCTGCATCTCAGGGCCGAGATCTGTTCCGAGACGCTGGTGGCCGAGCTGGCGGAGTTCGGCCCGGAGGATCGGGTGGGGCTTGTCAGCCTGATGGACCACACGCCGGGGCAGCGGCAGTTCCGCGATGTCACCCAGCTGAAGCGCTATGTGATGGGCAAGCGCGGGCTCGACGAGGCGGAGTTTGCCGAGCATGTGGAGACGCTGCGGGCTCTGCGCGACAGGCACGGCGACGCGCACGAGCGCATAGCGGTGGCCGAGGCGGGACGGCTCGGCGCGCAGTTGGCCAGCCACGACGACACGACCGCTGAGCATGTTGCGCTGTCGGCCGACCACGGCGTGGCGCTGGCGGAGTTTCCGACCACGCGGGAGGCGGCCGGGGCGTGCCGGGACAAGGGAATTGCGGTGATGATGGGCGCGCCGAACCTGATCCGGGGCGGCAGCCATTCCGGCAACGTGGCGGCAGGCGAGCTGGCCGAGGCCGGCCTTTTGGACATTCTGAGTTCGGACTACGTGCCGTCGGCGCTTTTGACGGGGGCGCTGATGCTCGGCGACCTGTGGGGCGATGTGGCGCGCGGCGTGGCCACCGTGACGGCGGCGCCGGCGGCGGCCGTGGGGCTGGAGGATCGCGGACGGTTGGAGACGGGCGCGCGGGCCGATGTGATCCGGGTGCACCGGATCGGGGGCGCCGGGGCCGTGCGGGGCGTCTGGTCGGCCGGACGGCGCGTCGCCTGACGCCGGGTCCTAGCGGCCGGGCATTCGCCCCGTGGTCCGGCCGCCGCGCAGGGTGACGCGCGGCGGACGTTTCACCGAAGCTTAGAGGCCGAAATCGACCTCGGCGCGGGTCGAGGTCGACAGGGTGCCGAGGCAATCGGGCGAGCTGCCATCGGCGGCCGCGCACTCGGTGACCGCGTTGACGAGCACGCGCGAGATCTCGGTGCAGGCCATTTCGTTCAGGTCGTACTGCATGACTTTGGTCTTGCCCTCGGGCAGTTCGCCGAAGCGGAACACCAGGGTCCGGTCGACGGCGCCGTCGGCGTCAAAAATCGCGAAATCGTAGGAGGCCGAGTCGAGCGCGGTGCCGGTCTCGTTCTTAACCACGAACGCGAGGCGGCAGCCCGTGTCCACATCGCGAAGGGAATTCAGTTCCATCGAGATGCCAGCGCCGGGGCCTTCGTGCGAGGCGGCGATGGCGAGCGTTGGCGCGGCCGCTGCAGCGGCTGCAAGCGCGAACGCGGTCAGGGTCTTTCGGATCACGGGTTTGGCCTCCCCCAATTGTATCATCCCGGTGAGAGCTAGCATGGGCCGCGCGGGCCGCAAAGCCCCAGCTGCGGACCGGGGCACGAGCTTATTTGGCAGCGTGGCAGGCAAGCCAGGCGCGGGCGAGGGCATGGTTGCGGCCGCGTTCGGTCAGCAGGGTCTGGGGCCGGCAGAGGCGTCGGCCGATCTCGACGCCGGTAAAGAAATCGAGCACGGCGGGCGGCTCGGAGCGCAATACGCCCGAGGCCGCCAGGGCGGCGCGGTCGGCCTCGGCGATGGCGCCGGGCGGGGGCGCGCTGGACCCAGGGAGGCGGCGCGTGGGCCGCGCCCCCGTGAGCTGGACGAGGAAGCGCGCGGCGTCCTTGGAGAGTGGCCACCAGGCCTCGGACGCGGTGTCGATCCCGGTCATGACCGTGCCGTCCCACATCAGGTTGCGGGCGGTCAGGTCGCCGTGCACGATCGCCTGGGTGATCTGGCTGCCCCGGATCGTATCGGCCATGCTGGCGAGCGCCTTGGCGATGGCCAGGGCAGCGGTGCGGTCGACGGTGCGGGGGGCGCTGGCGGCCAGCGTGCGTTGGAGCTCGGCCCAGTAGAACGGCCCGATCGAGGTGCGCCGGCGCCGCGCGGCCGTGTAGAGGGCGAGCCAGGCGCCGACCTGTTCGATCGCGCGGGCGCGCCGGGCGGTCGAGGCGCCGCGCAGGGCGTCGGACAGGCGCCGGCCCTTGGCACGCTCGGTGACGCCGATCCCGGCCTCGGGAATGTGGAGCACCGGGCGGGGCAGACGGAGCGGGCCTTCGGCCATTGCCGGGTAGAGCGCGGCGAGGTTCCCGGCCTCGAGACGGATCGCATCGGCGGCCTTGTCGGTCACGTCGATCTTCACCACGACGGGGGCGCCGCCGTAGGATGCGGCGAAGATCCCGCTCTTCGGCCCCTGCGCAAGGCTGGGGCCGATTCGGAGCGCGGCGAGCTCGGCATGGGCGGCGGCTGCGGCGACGATGGCCGACCGGCGGCGACGGGCGAGAAGGGGCCGGGCGAGCGCGTGGTACAGCGGGGTGTGCATGGCGGCGGGCTCGGCCTCGTGTCGGTCGCGGCAGGGGCAAAAGATGACGCGGCTGGCAGAGTCGGACGGGCGCGCGCCATTGGCAACAGGAGGACGGCATGCGAGCAGCGATGTTGGGATTGAGTGTGGCGTTCGGGCTGGGCGGCGAGGCCGGGGCGCAGGAGCCCGGGGTGCGCGGTGGCGACGCGGAGGAAGGAGGCCGGCTCTTCGCGCTGTACTGCGCGACATGTCACGGCGCGGCGGCGGATGGGGCGGGCCGGTCGGCCGGGATCCTGTCGGGCGCGCCGGCGGATCTGACGGGCCTTTCGGCACGGAATGGCGGGCGCTTCCCCGTGGCCGAAACGGTGGCGCGGATCGACGGGCGGGCGGGCCTTGAGGCCCATGGTGGCGCGATGCCCGTCTATGGCCGCTTTTTCAGCGGTGCCCCAGTGGAGATTGACGATCCCAGAGGCGCGGCGGTGTCTGCTGCGGCCGAGATCGCCGACATCGTGGCGTGGCTGGAGACCCAGCAGCGCGAGTGATCCGCCGCTGCGCCCGGAGCCTTAGGTTGTGGTTTCCGTGAGCTGCGCGGCGGCGTTGGCCTTGAGGCGGCGTACGGTATCGGGATGGGCGGCCTCCCACGCCTTGAAGCGGCGATAGGCTTCGCGCTCGGCGGCGGGGCCCGACGCGCCGGGGTCGCGGAACTCTGCCTTCACGTCGGCATAGTAGGTGGCGCAGGTGGCCACCTCCGACCGGGTGAGGAGGCGCTGGGATGCGGTGGCGTCACAGAGATAATAGGCTGTGAGCAGGGCGAAGAAGGTGGTCATGTCGGTCTCCTTTCTGAACTTCGGTCAAGGCGGATCCGCCAAGGTGCATTGGGCGCGCGGGCCCGGGCGGATTTACCTTCCCGGAACGGGACACTGCAGGCCGAGCGTTCCCCGACACGCTACGCAGCGTCACGCTGCAATGCAGCAAGGACGGGATTTTCAACGGCGGAGTATCGCCGCCCGCCTGAATTTCACGCGTAGAACCGGCGGATGTGAGCGGGTCGCAAGCGGGGCCGGTTCAGATTTCGGGCGCGCGAGCCCGAGATCGAGGCGTGTCCGCCCCTCGGTGTGACGTGTGCCTGGAGTGAAATGCGACTAGGGCGAGATGCGACTGGGCCGAAATGCAACTGGGCGGGGCGCAACTGGGGCCCGGGCTGGGGCGCCGTGGGCCGGGTCAGCCGAGGGCGGCGGCCCGGGCTTTGCGGC
This sequence comes from Pseudomonadota bacterium, assembly GCA_039822045.1. GTDB lineage: Bacteria > Pseudomonadota > Alphaproteobacteria > Rhodobacterales > Rhodobacteraceae > HLUCCA09. The sequence goes on from JBCBMY010000004.1 coordinate 294,850, forward strand.
GCAGCAGCGCGGCAATGTCGGGGTTCGTTGCTTCCCACCGGCGGAATCGCTGATAGCCGAGGCGGAGCCGCGCGGCGCGCGCCTCTTGGCTGAGCTCTTTCCACCCGTCACGCTCGCGCACCGTCAGGAAGGTTCGGGACACCTGGTCGAGCGCATCTGAGGAGACATCCGCTCGCTCGGCAACCAGGGCGCCCGTCACGTCGGCCTCGGCCCGCATCCGGTAAAGCGAGAGGATTGCGTAAAAATCGGGCATAGCGAAGCCTCCGGCAACCGAAATAACCCCCGCGATGCGGGACTGGATCGTGTGGAGAGCGTGGCCGTGCGGGATGAGCCGACTGGCCGCGCTCCTCCCGATTAACGTCCACGATACCATTCGGGTTCTAACGAACCGTGAATTTTCCCGTGGAACTGTGCCGACGGTGCCACGCGCCGCTGATATCGCAGGTCGTGCTCAGCCCGTGGGCGCTCTGACAAGCGATGGCCGCGCCTGGAGGAGGATCCGGTCGTCGGCCGGCAAGCGCTCCGTGGCGGAGGCCTGCTCATCCTGCCCGTCAGTCCGCGGGGATGGCCTTTAGAGCGCCTTGAGTTCGGTGGCGGACATCCGCCCGTCGCGCCCTTCGCGGAGCTCGTACTCGATCTTCATATTGTCGGCCAGACCCGTCATCCCGGCGCGCTCGACGGCCGAGATGTGGACGAAAATGTCCTTGCCGCCTTCGTCGGGCGCGATGAAGCCGTAGCCCTTCGTGGTGTTAAACCATTTCACGGTGCCGGTGGGCATGTCCCGTGTCTCCTTTGGTCGTCGTCGTCTGGACCGTGTCGCCACGGGGCTCAATGACCGCAGCCCTTCTGGTGCGACCCCGGGCGCCTTCGGTCACCTTAAGCGAAGTGGCACTGAGCAAAGAAAAAGCAAGACCGCGGGGCCTTGTTTTTCAGGCCGGCTGCGTGGGTGCCAAACGATTACGCGCTGCTGAAACGAGTGCATCGACAGAGATCGGCCCTGCACCGCGCAAGATGAGCACCAACATCAGGAACACCCAGAGCGTGCGCTGATCGACGATGGCGGCGGAGGCGACATTGTCGAACCAGCCGCCGATATCGGCACCCGCTAGGCCGTGGCCGTAGATGTCGGTGAGGCTCTGAACGAGGATGAAGCCGATCATGCCAAGCGCGGCGAGGCGGGTGAAGATGCCCACCACGATGGCAAGCGGCAGAGCGAACTCGGCCCAGGTTCCAAACACCATCACGACCTTCTGGAAGAAGCTGGCCTGGGTGAGGTCGTAGAGCACCTCTTCGGCGGCGCGGGGGAACATCTGGCCAAAGGCGCCGGCGGTGGGCGTGAAGAGGCCGTCGAGCTTAAGCGTGGCCGAGTTCCAGAAATAGAAGAAGAAGACCGCCAGGAAGACGAGCCGCGCCAGGGTTGGAATGGCCCACGGAGAGGCGGCGTCGAGGCGGGCGGTCAGGGCGTCGTAGCGGCCAAGAAGCGACGTCATGGGGCAGGTTCCTTCGTGAGTGCAGTGATGGCGCGGCCCTCGAGGAGGGCGGAGAGTGGGCCGGACGGGTCGAGATTGGGTGCGCGCGCGGCCGCGGTGCCGAGCGTCTCGCCGGCGGCAAGGGCGGCGAGGAAGGCATACGCCTCGGGCGAGAGCGCGGTGATCTGCGGATCGAAGCCGGGCCGCGTGACGAGCGCTGCTTCGGCCTGGGCCTCAGGCTTGGCGCCGCCCTCCATGTTGTAGCGCCAGATCGACACGATGGGCCAGGGCGAGGCCACAAGGCACACCGATGGCGCCAGGCGGAAGCGCAGGGCGTCGAGCTCGTCGAGCGGGACTGCCGCCAGAGTTTGGGGATCGATCGGTTCGGCATCGGCGGCATGATAGCTTTCCCGCAGCGCCAATTCGAGGCGCGCGACATCGGCGAGATAGCCGAAGCGGGCGAGCGGGGCGAAGCCCGTCAGGAACGCCGGCAGATCCTCGCCCATCTGCATCATCAGCGGCGAGCGGGGCGGGTGGGCACGGCTGTAGGCAACGGCAAGGGTGCGGAAGTTCTGTGCGCCGATGAGCTTGCTGATGGCGGGGAAGCCGGTGCCGAGCGCATCGGCAAGCGAGGCCACGACATTGTTGCGGTAGACGTCGAAGCGGCGGCCGGCCGGTTGTCCGTCGGGGCCGGTCAGCCCGGCGGGGACGGCCGCCGCGGGATCGAGGAGCGCGGCGCGGAACTGAGATTGCGTGACTGCCACGACCGCCTCACGCGACGCTTTGAAGAACCCGCTCTGCGCGGGCGGCCTCGGCGGACAGGACCGGCCAGGGGGGCACGTCGGTGTCCCACTCGATGAGGGTCGGGCGCGGACCGGACCGGGCGATCACCTCGCCATAGAGGGTCCAGACCGGGTCGACCACGGGGGCGCCGTGGCTGTCGATCAGGAGAGGCGCACCATGCTCGTCTTCCTGGGCGTCGTGGCCGCCGAGATGGATCTCGCCCACGGCGTCGAGCGGGAAGTCGGCAAGGTAGCCGCGCGCGTCGGTCTGCTGGTTGGTGGCGGAGACGAAGACGTTGTTGACGTCGAGCAGAAGGCCACAGCCGGTGCGGCCGGCGATCTCGCGCAGAAACTCGGTTTCGGCCATCTCGGACTCGGCGAAGGCGAGATAGTTCGACGGATTCTCAAGGAGCATGCGTCGGCCGACAATGTCCTGCACCTGGTCGATGTGAGCGGCGACACGGGTCAGCGTGGCCTCGGTGTAGGGCAGGGGCAGGAGATCGTTCAGAAAGTCGGTGTCGTGGGTGGACCATGCGAGATGCTCGGAAAAGCTTGCCGGCTGCACCCAGTCGACGAGATGTTTGAGGCGCGAAAGGTGATCGGTGTCGAGCGGACCTTCGCCGCCGATCGAGAGGCCCACACCGTGGACCGAAATCGGAAAGCGCTCGGCCAGCGCGCGGAGCTGCGCGATCGGGCGGCCACCCGCGCCCATATAGTTCTCGGCGTGGATTTCGAGCCAGCGCACCGGCCCGGGATCCGCCATCACGGCCTCGAAATGCGTCGCCTTGAAGCCGACGCCGGGGGCGGGGGGCAGATCTGTGCGGGGGGTCAGGTCGAGCATGGGATCTCGTCCTTTCGCGTGGTCTTGGGGTCGGGTGGTCTTGGGGTCGGGTGGTCTTGGGGTCGGGTGGTCTCGGGGTCGGGTGGTCTTCGGGGCGGGTGGTCTCGGGGTCGGGCGGCCGTGGTGTTGGGCCTGTCGGCGTGCCGCGGCACTCGGGATCGCGGCGCGAGGCGTTGGCAGCGCGGGGCGGAGGAATGCACCTGCCCCGCAGGCGCGCCCGGTCGCAGACCAGACGCGCGGGATCGTCCGATCAGCTCGGCAGGTCGCGGGACAGCTCTTCGAGCGAGCCGGTGCGCGAGGTGCCATCGGCCATGGCGGGCAGCTCGATTTCGGCGCAGGTGCCGGCGTCGACGAGCGTCCAGGCGTTGCCCTGGTAGTCGACAGTGGAGGTGCCGGCGCAGGTGGTGCCGGGGCCGGCGGCGCAGTCATTCTCACCGGCAAGGCTGATGCCGTAGCACTTTTCTTTGGCCTGGGCCTGGGCGGGATCGGCCGCATAGGCAGACACGGCGGCGGCAACGGCGCCCATCAGGGCGAGCGACTTGGTGGTCTGCGACATGGGAGGTCCTTTCTCTCTGTCAGCATGATATCAGCACGGTTTCGCGTGCCCCGGCGCAGCACGCCGGACACGTGCGCACAATAGGCGCTGGCCATGGTCGCATTCCAATAACGGGCTTGTGCCCCACAGCCGCGTGATGATGCGGTGCGGCAACGTGTACCGTGAATAGGTTTAACAGATTGAAAGCGTGCGGGAAAAGAGCAGTGGGGCCGTGTTGGGCCCTTTGGGCCGAGGGCCGGGGATTGAAACATTTGGTGCCATCGGCAAGATGGGACGTGGCGAGGGTGACGAGTTGTTTCAGCGGCGGCGGCCTGGGCCGAGCCTGACCATCACCACGCGGTGCATGCGGCGACGGCCGTGACCTCTTCGGCGACGGACAGGGCCGATGCGGCGTGCGACACCGCCTCTGGCGATCTCTCGCTGGAAGGGTCCGTGGACGAGGCGTCTGGCCCGTTAGCGCGGGCTGGCCACCACCCGCGCTTCGCGCACGGTGAGGATCGGGCGCACCGGACGGGAGAGCGTGGGGAGGCTGTCGGGGAAGACGGCCTCGATCTCGGCCATGGCGGCCTGGCCAAGCGTGCGCCGGGCCTCGCCGCCCATCAGCAGGGTCTCGGCCCACGTGCCGTTGGCCGAGACCAGCGCGTGGTGGTCCACCAGGAAGTGCACGTAGGTCACGCCCTCGGGCGGCAGGATGCTCCGGATCGAGGTGTCGTTCATCAGTCCAATTGCGGGCGCGAGCACCGCGGGTTCGCCGAAGAGATGCTCGGCGCGCCAGTCATCGATCAGCAGGCGGTGCTGAGGCGAGACCACGAGATCGGTGGAGGGACGCCCGTCTCCGAGGGCGCCAGCCGCGATCCGAACCGGCCGCAACGACGGACGGACCGTGAGGTCGCCCTTGGTGAGGCGCCGCTGACCGAGCCACTGAATGGGCTTTGCGCCCGCATCCCGCGTCAGGACCAGGTCGCCGACCGACAGCCGCTCGACCGGTACCGGGCCCGTCGGCGTTTCGATCAGCGTGCCGGCGGCGAAGCAGATGATGTTGTAGGGAATTCTGGGTCCGTCGGAACTGTCCGCGAACGTATAGGTCGCCCCGGGCGTGAGCGGCGTGTCGGTGAAGACGAGGTAGTTCTCGCCTGAGTTCGAGGCGCCAGTGCCGAGGCGTCCGATGACGAACGTGATCGGCGGGGTGTCGTCGGTGACGAGGGTGAACTCCGCTTCGATCCCCGTCGTTCCCCCGGCAAAGGTCTCCCCGTCAAGGACAAGGTCCTCCGCAAGGAACGAGGTCGAGCCGGTTTCGATGTAGGCATCTTCCAACCGCGCATCGTCGTCGTCGACACCAAACGTGATCTCCTCGGCGGAGGCCGACAGGGTGGCGGATGTGCCCACGAAGGGCGTGCCCGTGGTGTTCGTCGTGTTCGTGGAGAGCAGGCCGGTAAAGTCCGACAGTTTCCATCCAGTGAGGAAGAAATCAGGCATTGTTTCGCGCGCTCCGGCCTTGGTTGCACCTCGGCATAGAAAGGGATCTCGCTCACCGTATGGCAGAGTTGAGTAAAAAGTGCATCGATTTGTGGTCTTATGGTGAATTGCACTGGAACCTGCGTGCCTGGGCGCACCAACCCAGTACAAACTGACGATCAACCAGGGGATGTACGGGCACGCCCGTCTGCACTCAGGGCTTGCGTTGCTGACTCACGCGGCACGGAGCAGGGGCTCGACGAACATGGTCGGCTGTGGCGACCGGATTCGGCGATCTTGATTCGGGCGGGTTTGGCCATTGGCCTTGGCCCGTTTGGCGCGATGGGTTGCGGGCGAGGCCCGTTGCCCGGGCCGAGGCATTTGGCTAGCCGCCGGCGGCCCGTTGCGGTGGGCCGCCGGCGGCGTCGTCTTTCGTTAGGCAGAAACGAGATCGGGCGGCGTCGCCTCGGTGGCGAGCATCTCCACGATCTCATCGAGAGGCGCAACCTGCGTCTTGGTCTCGCCGAGCCGACGGATCGTGGCGGTGCGGTCTTCGACCTCGCGCATGCCGATGGCCAGGATCACGGGGACCTTTGCGACCGAGTGCTCGCGGACCTTGTAGTTGATCTTCTCATTGCGCGTATCGGCCTCTGCCTGGAGCCCTGCGGCCTTCAGCTTGGCCACAGCCTCGTGCACGAAGGCATCGGCATCGGATACGATGGAGGCGACCACGACCTGCCGTGGCATGAGCCAGAAGGGGAGCTTGCCGGCGAAGTTCTCGATGAGAATCCCGGTAAAGCGCTCCAGCGAGCCGAAAAGCGCGCGGTGGAGCATCACAGGATACTCCTTTTCGCCCGCTTTGGTGACGTAGGTCGTGCCAAATCGCTCCGGCAGGTTGAAGTCCACCTGCAGGGTGCCGCATTGCCAGTCGCGCCCGATCGCGTCGCGCAGAACGTATTCGAGCTTGGGGCCATAGAACGCGCCCTCGCCTTCGAAGATCGTGTAGGTCATGCCCTGAGCGTCGAGCATGTCCTGCAGCGCCTTTTCCGACTTGTCCCAGACTTCTTCGCTGCCGATCTTGTTATCGGGCCGGGTCGATAGCTTGACGTGCACGTCGTCGAAGCCGCAGTCGCGGTAGATCGACAGGATCAGGTCGTTCACCTTCACGCACTCTTCGAACAATTGTTCCGGGGTGCAGTAAATGTGTGCATCGTCCTGCGTGAAGCTGCGCACGCGCAGGAGGCCGTGGAGCGCACCGGAGGGCTCGTACCGGTGCACCTTGCCGAACTCGGCGATCTTGAGCGGCAGGTCGCGGTAGCTTTTGACGCCCTGGCCGTAGATCAGCATATGGCCGGGGCAGTTCATCGGCTTGAGCGCGTATTCGCGCTCGTCCTGCGTGGCGGCGAGGAACATGTTCTCGCGGTAGTTCTGCCAGTGGCCGGAGGTCTCCCACAGCGCGCGGTCCATGATGTCGGGCGAGTTGACCTCGACATAGCCCGCGGCTTCCTGACGGCGGCGCATGTAGCCGATCAGCGTCTGGAACAGACGCCAGCCGGAGGGGTGCCAGAAGATCGAGCCCGGTGCGACCTCTTCGAAGTGAAAGAGCCCCATTTCGCGGCCCAGGCGGCGGTGGTCGCGCTTCTCGGCCTCCTCAAGGAAGTTGAGGTGGTCTTTCAACTGCTGCCGCGTCTGGAAGCCGACGCCGTAGATGCGCTGGAGCATCGGGCGATCGCTGTCGCCGCGCCAATAGGCGCCGGCCACCGACATCAGCTTGAAGCTGTCGGCGGGGAGCTGACCGGTATGCTGCAGGTGCGGGCCGCGGCAGAGATCCTGCCAGTCGCCGTGCCAGTACATCCGGATGGGCTCGCCCTCGGGGATCATGCCGATGAGCTCGACCTTGTAGGGCTCGTTCGTGGCCTTGTAATGCGCGATGGCGCGGGCACGATCCCACAGCTCCGTCCGGACGGGGTCGCGGGCGGCGATGATCTCGCGCATCTTCTTCTCGATCTGGCCGAGATCCTCGGGGGTGAAGGGCTCGGCACGGTCGAAATCATAATACCAGCCGTCCTTGATGACGGGGCCGATGGTGACCTTCACATCGGGCCAGATCTCCTGCACGGCGCGGGCCATCACGTGGGCAAGGTCGTGACGGATAAGCTCCAGCGCCTGCGCCTCGTCCTTCATCGTGTGGATCGCGATCTTGGCATTGCCCTCGATCGGCCAGGCCAGATCCCAGTGCTGGTCGTTCACCGTGGCAGAGATCGCCTTCTTCGCCAGCGAGGTGGAGATCTCGGCGGCGATCTCGGCCGGCGTGATGCCGGCGGCGACCTGGCGCGCGGCGCCATCGGGCAAGGTCAGGGTGATCTGGGGGGAATGGGTGTCGGCCATGGCCTCATCCTCGTCGGTTTGGCGCCTACGCGAGCGCCCGGTTGCGGGTGGCCGTGGAAATGGGGGAGGGCGACGCGGAAGTCAACCGGGTCCGGGAGCAGCCACGCGCATGCGCGCCCATCACGTCATAGTTATCAATCTATGGCGGCGCGGGTGACGTGGGGTATGGTTCGCCCGACCCTGACGGGAGGTGCGCGATGTTTGAACCGCTCCGGACTGCCTGTGCCGCCGCTCTGATCTGTACCCTTTGGGCCGGGGCCGCGATGGCGCGCGATCTGGCGCTGGTGATCGGCAACGACAGCTACGACAACGTGGCGGATCTGGAGCGCGCCCGGGCTGATGCGCGCGCCTATGGGGCGTTTTTCGCCGAGCGTGGGTTCGAGGTGTTCCTGCACGAGGATGTCGGCGGGCGCGACATGCTGGTGGCGCTTGTGAGCTTCTACGACGAGATCCGGCCGGGCGACCGGGTCGTGTTCGTGTTCGCGGGGCATGGCTGGAGCGATGGGGTCGAGAATTACCTGGTGCCGCGCGATATCGGGGTGACGGGGTCGCCGACCCTGATCGCGGCCGAAAGCTATCCGCTGCGCAACGGGGTGAATGGCGTTCTCGACGAGATCGTGCGGCGCGGGCCGTCGCTTGTGGTGGCGGTGATCGACGCCTGCCGTGACAATCCGTTCGATGCGGCGCGGGGCACACGCTCGTTCGGGCTGGAGCGGGGGCTCGTGCCGGTCGAGGCCCCCGCGGGCACGTTCATCGCGTTTTCCGCGAGCGCGGGGCAGACGGCGCTGGACCGGCTGACCCCGACCGATGCGGCGTCGAATTCCGTGTTCAGCCGGGTGTTTCTGGAGGAGCTGGCCAAGCCGCAGAACCTGCATGCCGCGTTCAAGGAGACCCAGCGGGCGGTGAACGCGCTGGCGCGCACGGTCGGCCACACGCAGCGGCCGGCCTATTACGACGAGGTGATCGGGGATGTCTGCCTGACGGGGGCGTGCACGCCCGTTTCCGCTGCCGCATCGGTCGGTGTGGAGGCGGTGCCCGAGACGCCCGCACCTGCGTTCGATGTGGTGCGGGAGTGGCAGGACTTTGCCATGTCGCAATCGGTGGAGGCGCTTGAGCTCTTTGCCGAACGTCACGAGGGCTCGCCCTATGCCGCACTGGCGCGGGAGCGGATTGCGGCGCTGGCCGAGCCGGGGCCGGCGCCCGATCTGGGGGGCGGTGAGGCGGGGGCGGAGACCGCACGCTCGGGCGGCGATGAGACGGAGGCGGGGCCGGGCGATGCCGGGCCCGCACCCGAAGCGCAGGTGGCGCCCCAGGCCGCGCTGGTGCCGCAGCCCGAGCCGGCGCCTGCGCCTTCGATCGACGCCCCGCCCGCCTCCATCCCGGCCGCCGAAGCCCCGGTCGCGCCCCCGCCGCCCGCGCCGCCGAGCCCGGCTCCGGCGCCCCCAGCGGCGCAATCGGCGGACGGATCGGAGGGCGGATCGGAGGGCGAGACCGAGGTCGTGCGCCCGGACTGGTGCCCGCGGGCCGCGACCCGCACCGAGACCGCGATCTGCGGGTCGGACAGATTGTCGGCGCTCGATGTCGAGATGACACGGCTCTACCTCGCGGAGGTGCGGCGACGGTCGGGAGCGGACGAGCAGATCCTGCGCGTGGCGCAGCGCGACTGGCTGCGGACCAGGAATGCCTGCGGACGGGACGCCGAATGCCTGCGGGCCACCTATGAACGGCGCATCCGCGCGCTGCGGTAGGTGCGGGGCCTCGTGAACCGCACGGTCCGTGGACCGAAGGAGGTCTTCGCGGCGCATCGCGTGCGCAGCGGGCGTTTGGGAGTGGGGATCGTGGGCTGCCGGGGCGCGGTGGCGCGATGGCGACCCGAAGCCAGCGGCGCAGGGAGCACAGCGCCGGGGCGGGCCCCGGCGCGCGTGAGGGTCAGGCGGTGAGCACGGCGCCGGCCACGGCCAGGGTGCAAAGCCAGCTGGCGGTGAAGATCAGCGGGCGCGCGGGCATGGTGGCCCAGCCGCTGATCATGCCGACCGCGTGGGCCGCGCGGAGCCAGAAGAACACCACCGTTGCCGCCACCGTCACGCCGTTGGAGACGCCCGCAACATGGGCGATGAGGACGATAGCGGCGAAAGGCACAAGCGTCTCGATCATGTTGAGATGGGCGCGGTGGGCGCGGTGCACCCAGGCGGGCATCTCAGAGAGATCGGGCGGGCGGTAGAAGGGCGAGGGCGCCTCGCCCGCTGTCTCCATCGTGTTCACGCCCACGACGAAAGGGATCCAGAGCGATGCGGCAAGGATCGTGGTAAGGGTCAGCCAGATCAGTTCGGTGGTCATACCGGGCCCTCCTACATCGGCATCCGAATGGCCTGGCCTGTTTCCAGCCAGCTCTTGAGCGAGGCGGCCCAGCGCGCCCAGCCGTCGGCGACGCCCTCACCGGGCACCACGGGGAATGTGAGCCCGTAATGCTCGACCGTGAGAGAGCAGACCTCGCCCTCCGCGCGGATCAGGAAGATCGTGCGAGAGGGGGCGCCGCCGCCCTCCCATTTCGGCTCGAACGTGGCGACGATGCGTGATTTCGGGTCTGCCTCGATCTCGCGGCAGCGCAACATGTCGGAGCCGTCGGCGTGGCTGTAGACATAGGTGTCGCCTTCGCGCGCCACGGAACTGGCCATGAAGTGATAGGCCGTCATTTTGGCGGGATCGCTGAGCGCGTCCCACAGCGCGTCCTGGCTGCAGCGGATGAAGGTTTGGTGCACGAAATCGGGCGTTTCGGGTGCGGATGCTGGCATGGCAGGCATGGGTCTCTCCGGTCGTTGGATGGCGGGTCAGGCGGTGGCCGGGGCGGCCGGAGCGTCGAGTTTCATCGCCGTGCCGGTTTCGAGCCAGCTTTTCAGTGACGACGCCCAGCGCGCCCAGCCTTCCTTGACGCCGTCCTGGCCTTCGGGAATGTCGTAATGCTCGCAGGTCAGGCGGCACTGGGCGCCCTCGGCCGCGACCTTGTAGACGATGCGCGACTTCGCGGTTCCTGCGCCGAAATTCGGCTCGAACGTCATCTCGATCAGGCTCTTGGGATCGATGCGCGTGGTGCGCTGGGTGAGCATGGTAGAACCGTCCTGCCGGATGAAGCGGGTCTCGACCCCGTCGGCAGCATCGCCCTCGGCGATCGAACAGGCGAAGTGGTAGGCGGCCATTTGGTCGGCCTTGGTGAGCGCGTCCCAGAGCGCGTCTTGGGAGCAGCGGATAAATGTTTCCTGAACGAAATCAGGGGTCTCGGTCGTATCGAGCATGGGGGCGTCCTTTTCGAGATCGGCCTTGAGAGTGAGAAGCGCGCGCGCGGCGGGCTTGGCGACGAGAGGCTCGATCCAGCGATCGATCACCTCCTGCAGGGGCACGGCGTTGAGATAGTGATGTTTGAAACGGCCGCGCTTGACGGACACGACGAGGCCCGAAGCCTCGAGCACCTTCAAATGCTTCATCACGCCAAACCGGGTCATCTCCAGCTGCTCCTCCAGAGCGGTCAGCGTCTGCCCGTCATCTTTGCGCAGCGCATCCAGGATGGCGCGGCGCGTCGGGTCGTTCAGGGCTTTGAAGATCGTGTCCATGACTCGCTTATAGGTGACTCTTTACTCACGTGTCAACAAGGTCACGTGAGTAAAGAGTCACCTATGGGCGCGCGGCGCCTGCACTCCGGGCGCAGCAGCACACGCCGGACGCGCCGCACCGGGCCCAATCAAATGCACCGAGTGTCAAGTCTGGAGGGCTTTGGGTCTGCTATGTTTTGAGGGACGGTGGGGACGTGCCGACCGTGCGGTTCCCGCCAGGCCTGCCCAATTATCTTGACGGCAATACTCTCGGGGGGTCCGGGGGGCAGGCACCCCCCCGGCCTTCCCCGACGTGCGGCTCAAGAATGGATCGGAGCGCCCATGCCGGCGGCCAGCGCCGCTTCGCGCACCGCCTCGGAATAGGTCGGGTGAGCGTGGCAGGTGCGGGCGAGATCCTCGGCCGAGGCGCCGAACTCCATCGCCACCGCAACCTCGTGAATCAGGTCGCCCACCATCGGGCCGATGAGATGGGCGCCGAGGATGCGGTCGGTCTCCTTGTCCGCAAGCAGCTTGACGAAGCCCTCGGCGGCAAAGTTGGCCTTGGCGCGGCCATTTCCCATGAAGGAGAACTTGCCGACCTTGTAGGCCCGGCCCTCGTCCTTGAGTTCCTCCTCGGTCTTGCCGACCGTCGCGACCTCGGGGTGGGTGTAGATCACGCCGGGGATGACGCCGTAATTCACATGGCCGGCCTGACCGGCGAGAATCTCGGCGACGGCCATGCCCTCATCCTCGGCCTTATGGGCGAGCATCGGCCCCTCGGTGGCGTCGCCGATGGCGTAGATGCCCTTCACATTGGTCGAGAAGTGGCTGTTGACGGCGACCTGGCCGCGCTTGGTCATCTCGACGCCCAGCGCCTCGAGCCCCAGCCCGTCGGTATAGGGTTTGCGGCCGGTCGCCACGAGGACAGTGTCGGCCTCGACCTGATGCTCCGAGCCATCCTTGCGCAAGGTGTAGCTGACGGTGGCCTTGGTCTTGGTCGCCTGCACCTTCGAGACCGCGGCCCCGGTGACAAACGTAAGGCCCTGCTTGGTCAGGATGCGCTGGAAGGTCTTGGACACTTCGGCATCCATGCCCGGGGTGATGTGATCGAGATATTCCACCACGGTCACGTCAGTGCCGAGACGCGCATAGACCGAGCCAAGCTCGAGCCCGATCACACCGCCGCCGACCACGACCATGCGCTTGGGGATCTTGGCGAGCTCAAGCGCGCCGGTCGACGTGACGACGACCTTCTCGTCGATCTCGACCTCGGCGCCGGGGATTGAGGAGGCTTCGGACCCGCTGGCCACGACGATGGCCTTGGCCTCGTGCACCTCGTCGCCCACCTTGACCTTGCCGGGCGCGGGGATCGAGCCCCAGCCCTTCAGCCAGTCGATCTTGTTTTTCTTGAACAGAAACTCGACGCCCTTGGTGTTGGCGTCGATGGTGCTCTGCTTGTAGCTGAGCATCTGTTTCCAATCGACCTTGGGCGTGGCGCCCTTCAGGCCCATGGCGGCGAAGTTGTGCTCGGCCTCGTGCAGCTGATGCGAGGCATGGAGGAGCGCCTTCGAGGGAATGCAGCCCACGTTGAGGCAGGTGCCGCCGAGCGTCTCGCGCCCCTCGACGCAGGCCGTTTTCAGGCCGAGCTGGGCGCAGCGGATGGCGCAGACATAGCCGCCGGGGCCGGAGCCGATGATGATGACGTCGTAACTTGCCATGTTGGTGTCCTTTCGTGGTCGGGCGGGGCCGGGGCGGTGCCCCCATCGGCGTGGCGCGGATCGCCCCGGAATGTCGAATGCCGGACGGCAGGGTCAGAGGAGCAGGGCGGCCAGCAGCATCGCCAATGTGGCGCCGAAGCCGAAGAACCAGATGATGGAGCGCCAGGGCACGGCGCCCGACGCGTAGGCCGGCACGTAGAGAATGCGGGCAATGAGATAGGTATGGGCGCAGACGGCCGTAAGGGGCGAGGATTTCTCGGAGAGTGTGATGGCGATGGCGGCGATGCCGTAGAGGATCAGGCTTTCGAAATGGTTCTGCAGGGCGCGGCCAAGGCGCGCCGTCGTGGGGCTGCATTCGGCCGACAGATCGATCGGGCGGTCGCGGGACGACAGCGTGCGCTTTGTGCCCAGTTCGAGGTTCGCGGGCACCGAGAAGAGGAGGTATTGCACGACCTGCAGCAGCGCGGCGAGGACGAGGACATTGAGTTCGGGGGTCATGCGGAGCGCTCCTGGGGGGCGGGGGCGGGCCCGGCGGCTTTGGGCGTGTAGCCGAAGGCCGCGTAGTCGGCGGCAAAGATCCGGGCGGCCGCCGTGCGCGCGGCGCTGTTCTGTGCCAGGGCAGGGTCGGGCGCGCCTTGGGCATTGTGGCGGCGCGCGGGGTCGATCCCGGCGGGCAGGGGCCGCGCGAGGCGGGTGCAGATCTCGGCATAGAAGGCCGGCAGGTCCTCGGTGCGGCCGACGATATCGGGGCGGAAGAGGTCGGGCCGGATGTTGAGAACTTGAGGCCGGAAGTGGCTGTTGAGCACTTCGCCGGCGCCGTCCTCGATCTCGGCCTCGATATAGTCGAGAAACCGCAGGAACCCGTCGGCGGTGTCGGGGTGGCGCGTCCAATCGAACCGAGTGCGGGCGGTGAGGCGGAGCCGGGTGCCGATGAAATGCGAAAGGCCCCGACGGTCGGACAGGCAGAGGTAGCGAAAGCCCGACAGGGCGCGGTCAAACGGGTCGCGCACAAGCGCGAGGCGCAGCGCGCTCTGGAGGAGGGCGAGGGGGTCTGTGCCGGTAAGGTCTGCCGCCGAGACGGGATCGGTGAAGACGCGCGCCGACATCAGGCTGTGGGGGGCCTGGTCGGGGTTCAACGCGTCGTCGGGCGCGAGGGAGGCGCTGACCGGGACGCCGAATTCGAGCAAATGCAGAAAGTGCAGGGCCGAAGACGTGCCGGATTTGCCCGAAGGCTTGAAGGCCCAGGCGCGTGAGGGCGCCACGGCGATATAGGTGAGCCACTCGAGCGCCCAGCGGGGCTCGCCGAAGGCCGGTTCAAGCTCGGCCAGGGCCGCGGGTGCGGCCTGGCGGGGCTTGCGCGGCGTGCGGGCGAGGGAAAAGGGCGCGGGTGTCGTCATGGCTGGGATTGGTCGGGCCCGTCTGCCGGCGTGCCCGGGCTCTGCTTTGGCGCGGGACGGCGGGCTGCAACGACGATGGCGGCGTGCAGGACGAGCGTGATGGCAAGGGCGATGATGTGCTGGCCCGTGCTTACCTCGGCCACGACCAGGATGGCGATGCCGAGGGGCAGAAACAGCACGCCGGCGGTGACGAGCCCCGGATTGTAGCCCCCGAGGACGACCCCCTGGGCGACATGGGCGGTGGCATTGACGAGCATCAGCCAGGCGGCGATCGCGGCCCAGCCCGGATCGACCAGCGCCGTCAGGCCGACCGTTGCGGCAAGGGGAAGCCAGACGAGGCCCAGATTGATGATCGCAACCTGGACGATTGAAAGTCCGGCATAGGACGGGCCAAGCCAGCGGTTGACGAAGGTGCGGAACCGGTCGGCGTCGTGCTCCTCGACCTGGTGGATCATGTAGGCGGGGAGTGCCAGATAGGCCAGGACGATCGCGGCCGTCTGACCCGGCAGGAGGATCGGCGCGAGCATCAGGAGCAGCAGCGCCGTGGGAAGCGTGCCGTAGACCCAGAACTCGGCAATGCGCCCGAGCAAGGCGCGGACGGGGCGGGGAAGCGGGGTCATGCCGGCGCGGTCACGCTGCCGAAGCCCACAAGGTAGAGCGTGAGGACCGCGACGACGCCTGCGGTCCAGACGAGCGTGCGGAGCCACGGGATGCCGGCGATGTAGACCGGCACGTAGGCGAGGCGTGCGACCACGAAGACCTGGGCGGACAGGACGGTTGTTGGCGTCGAGATGCCTTTGACGGCCAGGATCAGGATGGCGGGGGCGAAGAGCGCCATGGCGACGACCGAGTTGTCGAGCGCGCGCTGGGCGCGGCCGCCGAGCGTGCCGGTATCGCGGCCTTCGTCGCGCGGGGTGGAGAGGTAGGGCAGGCCGACATTGGGCAGGGCGATCAGGACCTGCACCACGATGATGGCGATGAGGAGGAGGCCGTAGAGGCCGAGAAGAGACAGTTCGTCGGTCAGCATAGTGGGCTCCTTGGGTCAGGGGCGGCGCGGGTAGGGAGCGTGCGGGAGGGTGGCAACGGGAGACGCCTCCGGCGGGAGTATTTGGGTCAAGATGATGGGGCGGGGCGGTTCCTGTGCTGGGCGGCCCGGCGTGCGGACGGGGCGGTCGGGGAGTGCGGCATCCGCATCGGCGTGCGCGAAGCGCTGGCGAGGGACGCGGCCCGGGCCGCGCGCCTGGCGCGGTGCGCCGAGGGGCGGGGTGTGGCGAAGCGGGTGAGCGTGGGGGCGGCGTCGTAGCCCCGGCCGAGGCGCGTGCGGCCGTGGGGGTCGTGGAGGGCGGCTGTGTCGACGCCTTCGGTTTGGTTGGACCGGGCCAACGGCGGCACGCGGCGGGGCGGCAGAAGTTTGACGACCGGCATGTCGCACCGGCCAACCTGCGCGAGGGCCTGGTCGGGCCGGGTCGAGAGTGACGTCGGTTCGGCCAGTCCGGCGCTTGGGGCCCAGGGCGCGCTGGCGACGGGGGCCGTGTTGCAACCGTCCTTAAAGGGGATCGGGGGGGCGGCGTGGTTGCGGCGGGCGATCCGGGCCTCGGACGTTCGGGGGCGGTCGATGCCGGGCTCACTCAACGCGGTGACATCGGGCGTGGCGACGCCCCGGCGGGCGGCGATGGCGGCGCGCGGGGTGGACGGCGTGAGATGCGGTGGCGGGCAGGTCATGGGGCCGCAGGCCGGGACGCGGCGATGTCGACGAGGTCACGGCACAGGGTGTCCGGTCCGGCCCGCGCGGAGGCCATCGCGGAGGCCATCGCGGCGGGGGCGCGGTGCGCGCCGTCGCGCACCGGATCGGGCGCCGGCACATCGATCGCATCGGGGCTCGACGCTGCACGGGGTGGGCAGAGGCCAGAAAGGATGTCGTCGCGGCTGCGGCGGGGCATGGGCGGCTTTCTTTCGTGGGCGGGGCCCCTGGCCGCCAAGGGGCGGCCAGGGGGCTCATCGGGATCAGAGATCCATCAGGATGCGGCGGGGATCCTCGAGGGCTTCCTTGACGCGGACGAGGAAGGTGACCGCGCCTTTGCCGTCGACGATGCGGTGGTCGTAGCTGAGCGCCAGATACATCATCGGGCGGGCCACGATCTGACCTTTCACCACCATCGGGCGTTCCTGGATCTTGTGCATGCCAAGGATGCCCGATTGCGGCGGGTTGAGGATCGGCGAGGACATGAGCGAGCCGTAGACGCCGCCGTTGGAGATGGTGAACGTGCCGCCCTGCATCTCGGCCATCGAGAGCTTGCCGTCGCGGGCGCGGACGCCGAGTTCGGCGATCTTGGCCTCGATGGCGGCGAAGGACATGTGGTCGGCGTCGCGCACCACCGGAACCACAAGGCCCGTGGGGGTGCCGACGGCGATGCCCATATGGACGAAGTTCTTGTAGATGACCTCGGTCCCGTCGATCTCGGCGTTGACGTCGGGCACCTCTTTGAGCGCGTTGACGCAGGCCTTCACGAAGAAGGACATGAAGCCGAGCTTGATGCCGTGCTTCTTCTCGAACGCGTCCTTGTATTCCTTCCTGAGGTCCATGATCGCGCCCATATCCACCTCGTTATAGGTGGTGAGCATGGCGGCGGTGTTCTGCGCGTCCTTGAGGCGGCGGGCGATGGTCTGGCGCAGGCGGGTCATCTTGACCCGTTCCTCGCGGGCGGCGTCCTCGGCGGGGACGGGGGCGCGCGGGGCCTGGGGGGCGGCGGGCTTGTCGGGCGGCGCGGTGAGCGCCTTCAGCACGTCTTCCTTCATGACCCGGCCGTCGCGGCCCGTGCCCGTGACCTGGTCGCGCGAAAGGCCCCTTTCGGCCATGAGCTTCTTGGCCGACGGGGCGTCTTCGACATCCGCATGTGCCGAGGCTGCGGGAGCGGGGGCGGATTGTGGTTTGGGGGACGGGGCCGGTGCGGCGGGCGCCTCGGCCCCGGCGCCCTGCGCGATGACGGCGAGTTTCGCGGTGGCGTCGACCGTCGTGCCCTCGGGCGCGACAATCTCGCTGAGCGTGCCGGCGACGGGGGCGGGCACCTCGACCGACACTTTGTCGGTCTCGAGCTCGCACAGCATTTCGTCGCGCGCGACCGCGTCGCCCACGGCCTTGAACCACGTGGCCACGGTGGCCTCGGTCACGCTTTCGCCGAGCGTGGGCACCATGACGTCGATTGCAGCGCCGCCGCCAGTGTCGCCACCGCCCCGCGCGCCATTTGCAGCCGGGGCCGGGGCGGCGGGTGCGGCCGCGGGGGCGGCGGCCGGGGCCGCGGCGCCAGCACCTTCGGCGATCGTGGCCAGGAGGGCATCGACACCGACGGTGTCGCCCTCGGCGGCGACGATTTCGCCCAAGGTCCCGGCGGCGGGCGAGGGCACCTCGACCGTCACCTTGTCGGTTTCCAGCTCACACAGCATCTCGTCGGCCGCGACGGACTCGCCTGGCTGCTTGAACCAGGTCGCGACGGTCGCCTCCGTCACGCTTTCGCCCAGGGTGGGAACACGCACTTCTGTGGTCATCGTTCAGTTTCCTTCGACGTTGAGCGCCTCGTCGACGAGGGCGGCTTGCTGGGCCTTGTGCTGCGAAGCAAGGCCGGTGGCGGGGGAGGCGGCGGCGGGGCGACCGGCATAGACAGGCCGGGTGATCCGGGCCCCGATGCGGGTGAGGACCCATTCGATATTGGGCTCGATGAACGACCAGGCGCCCTGGTTCTTGGGCTCTTCCTGGCACCACACCATCTCGGCCGCCTTGAAGCGCTCGAGTTCCTTGACGAGCGCGAGGGCGGGGAAGGGATAGAACTGCTCGAGGCGCATCAGGTAGACATCGTCGATGCCGCGGGCGTCGCGTTCCTCCAGAAGGTCGTAGTAGACCTTGCCCGAGCACATCACGACGCGGCGGATCTTCTCGTCGGGCAGCAGGTGTGCGTGCGAGTTGCCCTTTTCCGCGTCGTCCCACAGGACCCGGTGGAAGGACGAGCCCGTGGTGAAATCGGCGGCCTCGGAGATGCAGAGCTTGTGCCGCAGAAGCGATTTCGGCGTCATCAGGATCAGCGGCTTGCGGAACGTCCGGTGGATCTGGCGGCGCAGGATGTGGAAGTAGTTGGCGGGGGTGGAGCAGTTGGCCACGATCCAGTTGTCGCCGCCGCACATAGTGAGGAACCGCTCGAGCCGCGCCGAGGAATGTTCCGGCCCCTGACCCTCATAGCCGTGGGGCAGCAGGCAGACGAGGCCAGACATGCGCAGCCATTTGCTTTCGCCCGACGAGATGAACTGGTCGAACATGATCTGGGCGCCGTTGGCGAAGTCGCCGAACTGCGCTTCCCACATCGTCAGCGCGTTGGGCTCGGCCAGCGTGTAGCCGTATTCGAAGCCGAGGACCGCGTATTCCGAGAGCATCGAGTCGATGACCTCGTAGCGTGACTGGCCCGCGCGGACATTGTTGAGCGGGTAGTAGCGCTCTTCGGTGTCCTGGTTGACGATGCCGGAATGGCGCTGAGAAAAGGTGCCGCGGGTGCTGTCCTGGCCGGCGAGGCGAACCGGGTAGCCCTCGGTCAACAGCGAGCCAAAGGCCAGCGCCTCGGCCGTGGCCCAGTCGAAGCCGCGGCCGGTCTCAAACATCTGATGCTTGGCCTCGAGGATGCGGCCCACGGTTTTGTGCAGCGGGAAGCCCTCGGGCACCGCCGTGAGCGCGCGGCCGATCTCCTCCAGCGTTTCGGGCTTGATCGCGGTTTTGCCGCGCTGATAATCCTCGCCCCGTTTGTCGAGATGCGACCAGCGGCCGTCGAGCCAGTCGGCCTTGTTGGGTTTGAAGTCCTTGCCGGCCTCGAACTCCTCGGAGAGGTGCGACTGGAAGGCGGCCTTCATGTCTTCGATCTCGCCCTCGGGGATGAGGCCGTCGGCGACGAGGCGGTCGGTGTAGATCGAGAGCGTCGTTTTGTGCTTCTTGATCCGCTTGTACATGATCGGGTTGGTGAACATGGGCTCGTCGCCCTCGTTGTGCCCGAACCGGCGGTAGCAGAACATGTCGATCACCACGTCCTTGCTGAACTTCTGGCGGAACTCGATGGCGACCTTGGCGGCGTGGACCACCGCTTCGGGGTCGTCGCCGTTCACGTGGAAGATCGGCGCCTCGACCATCAGCGCAATGTCGGTGGGATAGGGCGAGGAGCGGCTGAAATGCGGGGCGGTGGTGAAGCCGATCTGGTTGTTGACGATGAGGTGCATCGTGCCGCCGGTGCGGTGGCCCTTGAGGCCCGACAGACCGAAGCATTCGGCCACAACGCCCTGTCCGGCAAAGGCCGCGTCGCCATGGAGGAGAATGGGCAGGACCGCTGTGCGGTCGCTGTCGTTGAGCTGGTCCTGCTTGGCGCGCACCTTGCCCAGCACCACCGGGTTCACCGCTTCGAGGTGTGAGGGGTTGGCGGTGAGCGACAGATGCACCGAGTTGCCGTCGAACTCGCGGTCTGAGGATGCGCCTAGGTGGTATTTCACGTCGCCCGAGCCGTCGACATCCTCAGGCTTGAAGCTGCCGCCCTGGAATTCGTTGAAGATCGCGCGGTAGGGCTTGGCCATCACATTGGCGAGCACTGAGAGGCGGCCGCGGTGGGGCATGCCGATCACGATGTCCTTCACCCCAAGCGCGCCGCCCCGCTTGATGATCTGTTCCATCGCGGGGATCAGCGCCTCGCCGCCATCGAGGCCGAAGCGCTTGGTGCCCATGTATTTGACGTGCAGGAACTTCTCGAACCCTTCGGCCTCGACCAGCTTGTTGAGGATCGCGCGGCGGCCCTCGCGGGTGAAGCGGATCTCTTTGTCGAAGCCTTCGATCCGCTCCTTCAGCCAGGCGGCCTCTTCGGGGTTCGAGATGTGCATGTATTGGAGCGCAAAGGTGCCGCAATAGGTGCGCTTCACGATGGCGAGGATCTGGCGGATCGTGGCGGTCTGCAGCCCCAGCACGTTGTCGAGAAAGATCGGGCGGTCGAGATCGGCCTCGGCGAAGCCATAGCTTTTGGGGTCGAGCTCGGGGTGGGGCGTTTCCTCGCGCATGCCGAGCGGGTCGAGATCGGCGGCGAGGTGGCCCCGAATGCGGTAGGCGCGGATCAGCATGATGGCGCGGATCGAGTCGAGCACGGCCCGCTTGATCTGGTCCTCGGTGACTTCGACACCGGCCTCTGCGGCCTTCTCGCGGATCTTTTTGCCAGCCTCTTTCACCTCGGCCTTGGCCGCCGGCCATTCCCCGGTGAGCGCTGCGGTGATCTCGTCGGCCTCGAAGCTGTCGCTGCGCGACCAGGACGGGCCGTTGGCCTCGTGCTTGACCTCGGTTTCGGCGTCGCCCAGCGCGGCGAAGAAGGCCTGCCATTCGGCATCGACGGCGTTGGGGTCGTCGGCGTAGCGGGCGTACAGCTGCTCGATATAGGCGGCGTTCGGACCCTGCAGGAAGGACGAGGCGTGGAAGATGTCGTTGCGGCTCTGTTCGGTCATGGGCTGTAGACCTTTCGGGTTGGACCGGGCGTCCCCCGCCCGGGGAGGGTGATGTCTCTCAATTCGGTTTGGCGGCCGGCGCGGCCTTTGCGCCATGTCACCATAGCTGGGCCCCCGCGCGAAGAAGGAGTTTTGGGGTGCGGGGCGATCCGCCCGCGGCAAGGCGACGGGTGGCCACGCCGGCGCGGTAGAGGGCGAGGCGCGCGATGGGGCGGGCCCCGGCCGAGAGGCGGGGGCGCCGGTAGGACCACGCTTTGCCCGCCGGGATGTCATAGGCGAAGCGGTCGAACTCGGCGGCATAAAAGGCGCGGAGTTCGGCGAGGAAGGCGGGCGTGAGGCTCTGGTCGTCGAGCTCGGCGCCCCGCGGGTCGGCTTCGCGCGCCGCGTTGAGATGCGGAGCGTCGGGCTCGTCCGCGGGAGCCGGCCCGCCCGCAGGGACCGGCCCGAAGGTGGCTTCGACATGGTCGAGCACCGGGGCGAGCCCGTCTTCCAGGCGGAACACCTTCGTGTCGTCCAAAAGGAAATCGGTTTGCGGGCGGAGATGATTGTCGAACGCGAACGGGTGCGAGGGGGCCAGGGCTGCGTAGTGGCGGAACCATGCCTCCAGCGACAGCCCGACCGGCAGGCGCTGGTAGCCGTTGAGGTGGTGATAGGCGCTGATCACGCGGTCGACGGGGTGACGGACGACCGCGAAGGACGAGGCGATCATCTCGCGCGGGACGAGCTTCAGAAGGTCGTCGGCCGTGACGTGTTGCGGCGAGGTGCGCGACCAGCGCAGGCGGGGCGGTGCCGAGAAGTGGGGAGGATGGAAGAGGCCGAGCGGGCCGAACCGGCGCGACAGGGCGTCTTCGATGGTGGTGCCTGCGGCCTTCGGCACGTGCAGGAAAACGTGGATCCGCCCGTCATGCAGGAAGAACGGCATCACCGGCGCTCCGTCCTGGCGCAAGGCCGTGCGCCGGTGCGGGGGGCGGGCCGGACGCTCATGGCCGGGCCTCGACCGGTGCAGGCAAAGGGGCATCGGGTGCCGTCTCGGAGAGAGCGTTGAGCCCGCCGTCGTAGGGCCCCCACCGGTCGGCCGACCATAGCCCCGGCTGAACCTCCTCGTGCGCGACCATGTCGGGGCCGCGGGGCGCAGAGGCCCCTTGGGTGAGCCGGATCCGGTGGAGCGCGTGCGTTTGAGCTGGAGCCACCGAGGGAGGCCGCCGCCACGCGAACGCGGCCGAGGCGGTTCGCCGGCACCCAGAGACCGACGGCCGAGACACCGATTGACGGGCATCTCCACCGGTGGGGGAGGCGCCCGTGCGCTGGTGCTCTCTTTGGCCGGGTTCAGCCATTATCTCCGGCCCCTCCTCTGGGCCCTTGGCGTGTGCCCCCTTGGGCCGGGGACGGGCCTAGCCGATGGCCTTGACGACCGCTTCGCCGAGGCCCGCGGGGCTGTCGGCGACGACGATTCCGGCGGCCTGCATCGCTTCGATCTTGTCCTCGGCGCCGCCCTTGCCGCCGGCGACGATGGCGCCCGCGTGGCCCATCCGGCGCCCCGGAGGCGCGGTGCGACCCGCGATGAAACCCGCCGTGGGTTTCCAGCGGCCGGCCTTCTTCTCGTCGGCCAGGAATTGCGCTGCATCTTCCTCGGCCGAGCCGCCGATCTCGCCGATCATGATGATCGCCTCGGTCTCGTCGTCGGCCAGGAACCATTCCAGCACGTCGAGATGCTCGGTGCCCTTGATCGGGTCGCCGCCAATGCCGACGCAGGTGGACTGGCCGAGGCCGACATCGGTGGTCTGTTTGACGGCCTCGTAGGTGAGGGTGCCGGAGCGGCTGACGACGCCGACCTTGCCGCGGCGGTGGATATGGCCGGGCATGATGCCGATTTTGCAGGCGTCGGGCGTGATGACACCGGGGCAGTTCGGGCCGATGAGCGTGGTCTTGGATTCCTCCAGCGCGCGCTTGACCTTCATCATGTCGAGCACCGGGATGCCCTCGGTGATGCAGACGACGAGCGGGATTTCGGCGTCGATCGCCTCGAGGATCGAGTCGGCCGCGAAGGGCGGGGGCACGTAGATAACCGAGGCGTTTGCACCGGTTTTGGCCACGGCCTCGTGGCAGCTGTCGAACACCGGCAGGTCAAGATGCTCCATCCCGCCTTTGCCCGGCGTCACCCCGCCCACCATCTGCGTGCCGTAGGCGATGGCCTGTTCGGAATGGAAGGTGCCCTGAGAGCCGGTGAAGCCCTGGCAGATCACCTTGGTGTCCTTGTCTACGAGTACGGCCATCGGGGGCTCTCCATCACTGTGAGGCAGTATGCGGGTGGCGCTCGGGTTGGAGCGCGGTCGGTTCGGCGTCGTCATCGGCCGGGTCCGGCGGAGCATCGTCCAGCAAGGCGTCGTCGTCGCTGTTGCCATCGTCGGCCGCCGCAGAGGCGATGACGGAACGGCGTTTGGCAAGCGCCTCGAGGACGGCGGCGCTCAGCTCCTCTGCTAGGGCGTCGCTGGCGCGCACCTTTGGAAAAGCCCGACTGGCCAAGCTGGCGATCAGGGCACCGGTCAGCGAGGTTTCGGACTTGCTCGTCCACGACCCCGACGGGGAGCCGGACGCAAGCGGAGCGATGTCCGCGCCTTCGTACGTGATCTGGGCGGCATGCGCAGGCCGTTGCGACGGCACCGCACGATAGAAGAGTTCCTTGATCAGCGCGCCCGTTGACGGACGCGCCTCGGACGGCGGCATGTCCGGCGAGGGCAAGCCGGGGCGTGGATTGAAGAGGGTCTTCTGGTCTGGGAAAAACGCCCTGCGGAGGCGCTCGTTGCTTTCGAACACGGCCGCGTCAAGGCGGTCCGCCTGATCGGGATCAAGCTCGAGACGCGCGCCGCCCTGTTTGGAGCCTTTCGCAATGGTCTTCGCGAGGGCTGCGTAGAGCTGATTGGGCTTGCCGGGCTTGAAGGTGCGCTTCATCTGTTCGTTCAGGGCGCGGACAAGCTCCAGCGCCTCGCGCGACAGCGACTGGTTCATCTTGGGCGGCCGCCGGAGCGGCTTTGTGTTGATGCCGCATTCGGCCGCGAAGTCGGGAATGAGAGCGTCGCCCCGCAGCATGCCCCGCTCCAAAAGGCGGACGGTCACTTTGTCCTTGCCCGCCGCGTCGGCCCAAAGCTCGGCCGTGTGGGCATAGTTGAGGGTGTTGTCGACGTTGTTTTCGACCTCGCGGATGCGGACCTCGCAGAAGTCGCGGAGCGTTTGCGTGCCGCCGAGCTTGACCGCCTCGGAATAGCCGGAGAGCAGCCGGCCGGGCTGCGGGCGGAAGTACATCACGTAGCGCACATCGGAGAAGTGCGACTTGAAGAACGCGACCGCCCCGGCGACCGTCTCGGGCTCCTTGAGCCACGCCATGAGATGCTCGCTCGAGATGAGCGCAACCTCGCCCTCCTTGGCGTTGGCCGCGATGTCGGCAAGGCGCGCGACGGTGTCGGCGGTCGCGGCCTTCTGGGCTTCGAGCGTGGGCATGTTGAAGTGCACGCGCTGACGCGGACGGATCAGCTGCCGGTCGATATGGGCCAGCGCGGCGGCCGCGAAATCGTGTGGGGGTGCGACCCCGAAATGGTCGTGGGGCACGACAAATCCCTGCGCCCGGAGCGCGTCGCGATTCCTGCGCAGGAAGGACTGGATGCTCGTTGAGCCGGTTTTGGGAGCGCCGATATGGACGATTGCGCGCATGAGCTAGGGGACCCTCGTAGCAGAGACGGCACTCCCGGCGGCACGGCGGCTTGGGCAAGTGCCGTTTGGCCCGCGGGGTTGCGATTGGGTTCCGATAAGAAACTCAAAGCTCCGGTACCTCAACACCGGGATCGCGCATCTTTGCGTTTGTCCGGCCGCGCCCCGGCTTTGGCGACCGGGGACGGATGGCACAAAGGCACTCATTCCGTGGCTCCTTCGGCAAGCTCGAGGTGGAAGGCATTCAGACGGAACGTGCCCTGGCCCATCGACGCCATCAGGATCGTGCCCGAGGGGGCGAGCGCCCCGGTGATCATGAAGTCGCGCCGATCCGTGACGGTGCCCGCCGGCATTGCGCTCCAGAGGCCGATGCGCGGCGGCTCCTCCTCGACGCGACCGCCCGACATGACAACGCCCTCGCCCGTGGGCACGAGGCTCAGGAAGGTGGCCTCGATCTGGTCGGCGGTCTCGGCGAAGGCTCCGATCTGTTGGACCATGCATTCCTGCAGCGTGGCGCCCGGGCCGTAGCGGTAGTTGCCGATGATCAGCATGTCGTCGCGCCCTGTCTGATAGGCGACGAGCGAGCCGTCGGCGCTTTCCGACCAGACCTTTTCGCCGTTGGGGCCCGGGACCTGGAGCGTGGCGCGCAGCGTCTCCTCGCCCCGGAGCGCGGGGATGCAGAATTCCTCGAACAGCGCGAAGTGTTTGGCGACGTCGAGCGCGCCCTGGGCGGCAGCCGTGAGCGGGGCCATGGCAAGGAAGAGCGCGAGCCGGATCACCGGGTTATCCCGACCTGGAAGGTGCCTTCGCCAGCGCCGCCCCGCACGCCGCCAAGGAACAGGAGCGGCCGGCCGGGATAAGTGATGAACTGCGTGATGATGCCGGTGTTGGAGGCGCGGGCCGGGCCGTAGCGGGCGTTCAGCGACTGGAAGACGTCGGTGCCGGCCGGGGCGCGGGCGCGCATCGAGCAGGCGGGCCGGCCGCCGACATCGGCCACGGTGAAGATGTAGGCCGCCGCGTCGGGCCGCGCGGCTGCCCGCGCTTCGGCGCCCGCAAACGACGGCGCCGTGCCGACGCAGACCTGCCGGAAGGCCGAGAGCGATTGCTCGAGCGGCACGGCGGGCAGGCTGCGCACCCGGTCCGCCTCGGACGGCGGCGCGTCGCAGGCGGCCAGAGCGAGGATGGCCAGCAGGGCGGCGGCGCGTATCGGGAGTGAGGGCAGGTTACTCGGCATCTGGCACCGTGGCATAGAGCGTGAAGGTGACCCCGGTGGCGAAGACCCCGCCGAAATCCTCGCGCTGGATCTCGGCACCGGTGACGAATTCGGGCCGGGGCAGCGCGCCGGCGGCGGAAAAGCTCGCCCAGTAGTCGCTGGACCCGAAGATGCGGACGCCCGTGGTCGGGTGCCCCGAGATCGCCGAAACACCGCCAGAGGCCGGGGCCCCCGTCTCGCGTTCGAGCACGGACGACACCTCTGCCGCGAGCTCTTCGGCGCCGAGGTCGCCGATGCGAAAGTCGAAGACCTCGCAATAGACGCCCGAGGATTGCCCCGCCCGATTGACGTAGATGTGGTTGCCGATGAGGCCGTCCTCATCGCCCAGTTCGTAGCGCATGGCCCGACCGTCGTCGGAGCGGGCCATCTCTGCGCCCTCGGCGAGCGGTTCGAGGGCTGCCGTTGCGGCTGTGACGTCGGTGACGAATGGTGTGCAGGTGTCGAGATAGCGTTGCCAGAGAGCGGGGACGTCGATGGACTGGGCAACGGCGGGAGCTGGCATAAGCAGAAGGATCAGGGCCGCCAACCGGTGGCGCAACGGGAGCAGCCTCGAGGCGCGCATAAAATGCCGAGCGAACGCACCGCCGCCCTTGGCGGTACGGGCCGTCGCTATGGATGGGCTTGTCGGAGCGGTGACGGGGAGGAGCACTATTGGCGGGACGACCAAATGTCGAAAATGGCACAATCCGCGGGGAGCGTAGTCTGGTCGCATCACAGGGTCACATCAAGCTTGTGTTTCGCCGGCGCCGGTCGTCGCAGTCGGATCTGCGGCGGCGCGCATCGGTCGCCAGGGCATCATCTGGGTTCAGCAACGAGGAAGATGAGTAACGGAACACCTTGGGCGCTGCGGCGCGACACGCTGACCGAGCTGTCCTCAAAGGACAGTCTTGTCCCGACTGAGCTGTTGGTTCCTAGGGTTTCCAATGGGATCAGAGCCTGCAACGCTTCTACGCCCTCTTCGACCTCAGAGCGTGTCGGTAAAGCGCCCACGCAGGCCGAACGCTCGCCGTCGGCACGCCTGAGGTTGAAGCGCGGACTTGTCCGGTAGTCGATGTCGGGGCGAGAGTACTGGCCTTGCACCGTCTCTGTCTCTTCATAGCCCAAGGATAGGATGCGTGCCTCTGCACCTTGAAAGGTTGGATAGGTGTCAAGGCACGCAACCTTGAACTCTTGAGCGAACTGGGACGCGCCGACCGACTGGCCGCCTCCGATCGCGGAACATGCCGTGACCGACAGGAGAACGAGCCACGCAATGGATCGAGTCACCCTTTGACTGCCTTAACGATCTTCTCGGCGCCGTCGCGGAGGTTGTCGGCGGCGATGACGTCGAGGCCGGAGCCGTTGATGATGTCTTTGCCCTGTTCCACGTTGGTGCCTTCGAGGCGGACGACGAGGGGGACCTGCAAGCCGACCTCCTTGACGGCGGCGACGACGCCCTCGGCGATCACGTCGCAGCGCATGATGCCGCCGAAGATGTTGACGAGGATGCCCTTCACGTTGGGGTCGGACGTGATGATCTTGAAGGCCTCGGTCACCTTCTCCTTGGTCGCGCCGCCACCCACATCGAGGAAGTTGGCCGGCTCGGCGCCGTAGAGCTTGATGATGTCCATCGTCGCCATCGCGAGGCCGGCGCCATTGACCATGCAACCGATCTCGCCATCGAGCGCGATGTAGTTCAGGTCGAACTTGGAGGCGGCAAGCTCCTTGGGGTCTTCCTCGGTCTCGTCGCGCAGGGCCATGATGTCGGCATGGCGGTAGAGCGCGTTGGAATCAAAGCCCATCTTGGCGTCGAGGCACTTCAGATCGCCCTTGTCAGTGACAATCAGCGGATTGATCTCAAGCATCTCCATGTCCTTGTCGGTGAAGAGCTTGTAGAGCGTACCCATGAGCGCGACGCATTGCTTGATCTGCGGCCCTTTGAGCCCGAGGGCGAAGGCGATGCGGCGGCCATGATAGGCTTGGTAGCCGGTGGCCGGGTCGACGGCGAAGGAGAGGATCTTCTCGGGCGTGGAGGCCGCGACCTCCTCGATATCCATGCCGCCCTCGGTGGAGCAGACGAAAGAGATGCGGGAGGTGCCGCGGTCGACGAGAAGCGCGAGATACATCTCGGTCTCGATGCCCGAGCCGTCCTCGATATAGATGCGGTTGACGGCCTTGCCGGTGGGACCGGTTTGATGCGTGACGAGGGTGCGGCCGAGCATGCGCTTGGCCTCCATCTCTGCCTCTTCGACGGATTTTGCGAGGCGGACGCCGCCTTTCTCGCCAGCTTCGGGTTCCTTGAACGAACCCTTGCCGCGCCCGCCGGCATGAATCTGCGCCTTGACGACCCAGAGCGGCCCGCCGAGTGCGCCCGCAGCCATCTTGGCCTCCTCGGCGCGCAGGACGGGGCGTCCATCGGAAACTGGAGCGCCGTAATCGCGCAGAAGTGCTTTGGCCTGGTATTCGTGGATGTTCACGGCGCTGTCCCGTCTTGCTGACTTTCGGCCTGCTTGGCACGTATCTAAGGGCAGTCAAACCGGCAAACCGCCGCAAGGTGGCGATTCCGGGGAAAAATCGACATTTGTGATCACACGTTTTCAGGGTGTGATCACAAATGGCCGGAAAGGGCGGGACGGGATGGTGACGGGTGAGACTCACTCCGGTGCGGGTGGGGATGTTGCGGGGGGTTGGGCGGTTGTGGCGACGGTGCGGGAGCCCCCTGCGCTGACGCTGGCGTTCGCGGCACATCATCTGGCGTTGGGGGCGGAGGAGCTGTGGCTGTTCTTCGATGACGCGGCCGATCCGAGTGCGGATCTGGCGGACCGCTTGCCGCGCACCCGGGTGATCCGCTGCGATGCGGAGTATTGGGCGATGCGCCGCCTGGCGCGCCCCGCTTTGCAGTCTGACCGACAGCTTGCCAACGCAACCTATGCCTATAACCGGAGCGACGCGGCATGGATGCTGCATGTCGATGCCGACGAGTTTCTGTGGTGCCGGAGGCCGCTTGCGGAGGAGTTGGCGCGGCTCGCCCCGGACGACGGATGGCTGAAGCTGAACAACCTGGAGCGGGTGTGGCTGACGCCGCCCGACCGCGCCGCGACGATCTTTGAGGGCGCGTTTCGGCGTCGGATCGAGCGGGGCTGGGTCAACAGGGCCATCTACGGGCGGCGGCGCCGGTTCCTGCGCTACGGCTTTGCCGGGCACACGGCGGGCAAAGCGCTGTCGCGCACGGGGCGCCAGTATCAGCTCTATGTCCACACGCCGTGGGCCGGGCGCGGAGAGGGGAAACACGTGCCGCCCCATGTTGCGGCCGAGGGGGTGTTCCTGCTGCATTTCGATGGGCTGACCCCGCGGCACTGGGCGGCCAAAACGCTGCGCTATGCGGCGCATGACGAGGGGGCGCTCGACGCGTTGCTGCATCCCAAGCGGCAGCGGCAGGTGCGCCACGTCCGCGATGCCTGTCCACGGATCGCGGACGTTCTGGCGTTCAATGCGCAGCTAAAGGAGCTGGGACCGCTGCGGGCGCTGGCTGTGCGGGTGGCGGGCGGCTTGACCGAAGCGCGGATCGACCCGGGCCGGGCGCTCGATACCCTTTTGCCTGGGCACGGGCTCGACCTGTCGCCCGCGGGCTTTGATGCGGCGCTGGCCCCTCACTATGCCACACATCTTGCGCAGGTGTCCCGGTAGGGTGCCTTGGATCCGGCCCGCATCGCGCGAAGGGTTCGGCGTCAGCGGGCGGTTTCGGGAGCGGCGCCCTCGGTCAGATCCTCGGCCCACTCGGAAACCGGAGCAATTTCGTGGGCGCGGCGCGGGCGCGGGGTGGCGGCGACCGACGGATCGATGACCTCCGACGGGTCGCGGCCGACGTCGCGGGGGGCGCGGAGCAGGAACGCCTTGCCCCAGCCCTGCCAGGTGCCCGTGGTCGGGCTGGCGGCATCCAGCGGGAACCGGTCGCGCCAGCCCTCGGGCAGCCTCAGCCCCGCCGCTTCGGCCCGGTCGAGCATCCAGACGAGCGGGACGTTGGCGAGCGGCCGGGCCGGGTAGAAGCCCTTGAGCTGGCCGCCGACATCGCCGTGGCTGCCGCGGAACCAGCGCTGTTCGACGCGACCGGGATGGGCGGTCGTGTCCCACATTTCGGGTGCATAGGCGACGCGCGTCTCGTTCCGGGCGAGCGCGTGGTAGCCGTGCCGCACATTGGGGCAGAGCTCGTGGGTGTGGAAGCGGTGTGTCGGCTCGGAAAAGCGCCACAGGAGCGGCACCCGCAGGCCGAGCGCCTTCACCGTGTCCCAGACGCCGATCATCTCGATCGGGACCTCGGAATGGCAATAAAGGCGGGTGAAGGCGCGGGCGGCCTCGCTCTCGCCGCTGCAGCGATAGTGGCGGTAGGCCTGGCGGACGGTGCGCACCGTCGCCGCCTCGGCGCGCGGCAGGCCGACCTTGTGAATGGCGCCGGCAAGCGAACGGACGGCGAAGGCACCGCGCGAGAAGCCGAAAAGAAAGATGCGGTCGCCCGGGCGGTAGCGCGAGGCGAGAAAGCCGTAGGCGCGCTCGATCTGGCGATTGAGGCCGCGCCCGGTGATGACATCGCGGGTGCCGGGCCAGTCATCCCATTGCAGGCCCGCTTCGTAATAGAGCGAGCGGTCGGCGCGGGGGCCGCTTTCGGCCATGAGCTTCCAGGTGAGGCCCGCATTGGTTTCGTCGCCCGGGGCGAGGGTCGACAGCGTTCCATCGAGAATGACGACATGGGTGACGGGGCCGCGGGCGTGGCTGACCGGGCCCGATCGGCCCCAACGCCGGCGTTGCCGGAGCCGCAAAAAGGCCGCAATCTGCCGGCCGAGTTTCATGTCTTGTCGTCATGCCAGGGCATGGCACTCCTCCAAAGGGAAGGCTAGAATGCCGTCCCAAGCGCCCCCTGTCATGTGTTTTCAGCGTTGTGTGACACCCTCTCGCGCAGAGGGCATCAGGCTGTGAGACGGCGGACCGTCGTGACGTGCAAGGCCCCAAAGCCGTTGAAGCGTGTCGCAGTCACGCCGGAATAGGCGCCAAGGCCGCGAAACAATACCGCGTCGCCCTCGGCAATGTCGCCGGGCAGGGCGGGTGTGCCGGGCAGCCGGTCGAGGCTGTCGCAGGTCGGACCGAAGAGGGTGACCGGAATCGGGGCGCCGCAGCGGGGCAGACCGTTGGCCGCGACGACCTCGATCCGGTCGGTCATGGGCAGCGTCAGCATCTCGGCCAGCCCGCCATAGATGCCGTCGTTGAGAAAGATGTCGGTGCCGCGCAGGGCGCGCACGCGGGTCAGCAGGGTGCAGCTTTCGGCGACGAGGCCGCGGCCGGGTTCGCAGACCAGGGCCGGGCGGGCGCCCGGCGAAAAGGCACGGTTGGCCTCGGTGCGGATGGTCTCGAAGATCGGGTCGAGCGCGGGCCGTGGCCCCGTGTGGCGGTGGGCCGGAAAGCCGCCGCCGACATTCAGCCGGGCGAGCCTGACACCGGCGGTGGCGGCGATGCGGCCGGCCTCGGCGACATAGGCATGCCAGACCTCAGGCGGCGCGCACTGGGTGCCGGGGTGGAAGGTGAGCGAGGGGGTGAAGCCGCGTCGCGCGACCTCGGCCAAGAGGCGCGTGGCCTCGGGCGGCTCGGCGCCGAACTTGGCGCCGAAATCGTAGGCCGCGCCCTTCACGTCGAGCTTGAAGCGTACGGTGAGTTCGGTGCCGGGGGCGACACGGGGCGTCAGACGGTCGAGCTCGCCCGCGCTGTCGAGCGAGAAGGAGCGCACGCCCAGCGCTACGGCGCGCTCGATCTCGTAAGCCGCGCGCACGGGGTTGTTGTAGTGCAGGACGGCCCCGGGCACGCGAGAGCGGATCATCTCGATCTCGGGCAGGGACGCAACATCGAACGCACGGATGCCGGCCGCCGCGAGGTTGTCGATGATCGCCGGGTCGGGGTTGGCCTTCACCGCATAGGTGACGAGACCGGGGAAACCATGACGGAACGTCTCGGCCGTCTCGCGCAGGGTTTCAGGCGAGAAGCACAGGACCGGCGCCTCGGGCCCGCAATGGCGGACCGCGTCGGCGGGGGTTTCAAACAGAGGGCGTGCCTCGGACATTCAGGGTCTCCTGGACGATCACTCTCCCCAAAGTGCGACGCCCGTCGGTCGATTTCACTCGATTATCAGGTCGATTCGGTGTCAAATGATGGCGAAATGACGAAGATGGACTGCAGATTGTATGGATGAGCTCGATGATAGGCTTCTGTCGCTGTTGGTGACCGACAGTTCGACGCCGATCTCGCAACTGGCGCGCAAGCTGAACGTGGCGCGCTCGACGGTTCAGGCGCGGCTGATCCGGCTCGAAACCGAAGGCGTTGTGGCGGGCTATACGATCCGGCTGGGGGAGGCGGCGGCGCGGCGGCGGATCAAGGCGACGGTGCTGGTCTCGGCCGAGCCGCGGACGACGCCGGCGGTGCTGCAGCGGCTGAAGCCGATGGTGGAGGTCGAAAGCTGTGTGACCTCGACGGGCCGGGTGGATCTGATCCTGACCTTGGTGGCCGAGGATACGGCGCAGCTCGATGCGGTGCTCGACCGGATCGGGGCGATCCCCGGCGTGGTGGACACCGAGAGCCTGATCCACCTGTCGGTGAAGTGGTCGCGGGGCGTGTGAGGCGGTTGGGACGCGGCGCGCCTGCGGCGTATTCCTTTGGTTGGATGCCTCCGGCGGGAGTTTTGGATCGAGATGATGGGGTGGGGCTTTCGGTCTTGCGCCGGGTCCCTGTTTGCACGTGGCGGAGGGCCGCAAGCGGTTTGTCGTGGCGGTTGGCGAGGGTAAGTCGTGAGGGAAGGGCCGGTTCCCTGGCGGGGGGCCTTTCCCTTGGGCGTGGGCTTCGCTAGACCCTGCGCGCCAGCAGGGAGCCGCCGCATGTCGCTTGAAAAGACCTTCGACGCCGCCAGTGCCGAGCCGCGCCTTTACCGGATGTGGGCCGAGGCCGGGGCCTTTGCCGCGGGCGCCAATGCCGCCCCGGGGGCCGAGAGCTTTTGCATCATGATCCCGCCGCCGAATGTGACCGGCGCGCTCCATATGGGGCATGCGTTCAACAACACGCTGCAGGACATCCTGGTGCGCTGGCACCGGATGCGCGGCCACGACACGCTTTGGCAGCCGGGGACCGACCATGCTGGGATCGCGACCCAGATGGTGGTGGAGCGGGAGCTTGCGAACGAGGGCAATATCCGGCGCCAGGAGATGGGGCGGAGCGCGTTCCTCGACCGGGTTTGGCAGCAGAAGCAGAAATCGCGCGGCAATATCCGCGGGCAGCTGGAGCGGCTTGGCGCGTCGTGCGACTGGTCGCGCGAAGCGTTCACCATGGCCGGGGCGCCGCAGGACCCGGAGGGCAGCCCGGGCGGGCAGAACTTCCACGACGCGGTGCTGAAGGTTTT
This sequence comes from Pseudomonadota bacterium, assembly GCA_039822045.1. Lineage (GTDB taxonomy): Bacteria > Pseudomonadota > Alphaproteobacteria > Rhodobacterales > Rhodobacteraceae > HLUCCA09. Next base: position 327,927 of record JBCBMY010000004.1, read on the forward strand.
TGTCGATCTCTACGACAAGGGCCTGATCTATCGCGGCAAGCGGCTGGTGAACTGGGACCCGCATTTCGAGACGGCGATCAGCGATCTCGAGGTCGAGAACATCGATGTCGCGGGCCATATGTGGCATTTCAAGTACCCGCTCGCGGGCGGCGAGACCTACGAATATGTCAAGACGGACCAGGACGGCAATGTCACCCAGCGCGAGATGCGGGACTACATCTCGATCGCCACGACCCGACCCGAGACGATGCTGGGCGACGGGGCGGTGGCGGTTCACCCGTCGGACGCTCGGTACGCTCCCATCGTCGGCAAGCTCTGCGAGATCCCGGTCGGGCCGAAGGAGCATCGGCGGCTGATCCCGATCATCACCGACGACTATCCCGATCCGGACTTCGGCTCGGGCGCGGTGAAGATCACGGGCGCGCACGATTTCAACGATTACGGCGTGGCGAGCCGGGGCGGCATCCCGATGTACCGGCTGATGGACAGCAAGGGCCATATGCGGGACGACGGGGCGCCCTATGCAGAGGCGGCGGCGCGGGCGCAGGAGATTGCGGAAGGGTCGGCCTTTACCGAGGCCGAGGTCGACACGTTGAACCTGGTGCCCGATCACCTGCGCGGGTTCGACCGGTTCGAGGCGCGGAAACGGGTGGTCCAGGAGATCACCGGCGAGGGGCTGGCGGTAATGACCAATGCCGCCGATCCGCGCCTTGGCGGCAAGCCGGGCGACGCCGCCGAGATCGTGCCGCTCGTCGAGGCCAAGGCGATCACACAGCCCCATGGCGACCGGTCGAAGGTGGTCATCGAGCCGATGCTGACGGATCAGTGGTTTGTCGATGCCGCCAAGATCGTGCAGCCCGCCATCGACGCGGTGCGGGACGGGCGGACGAAGATCCTGCCGGAGCAACACGAGAAGGTCTATTTCCATTGGCTGGAGAATATCGAGCCCTGGACGATCTCTCGCCAACTCTGGTGGGGGCATCAGATCCCGGTTTGGTATGGCTTCGACCTGCGTCTGGCGGACAGCGATATCGACGATGAGGGGGACGGGCAGCTCGACGAGGTCGAGATGTTGCGGTTCCTTATGAACGATCTGTCGTCGGAGACGGCGGAGATGCACCACGCGGCGCACGATGCGGATGCGGTGAAGGGCAAGTTCTTCGATGTGATCGCAGCGCTGCCGCAGCCGCTGAACCATGCACAGGTGATCGAGGTCGAGGATCGCCATGCGGCGGCCCACGCGCTGGGCGTGGCGCTGGCGCAGTACGAGGTGTCGGGCGATCCGACCCACCTGGTCTATCCGATCTGGCGGGATGCGGATGTGCTCGACACCTGGTTCTCCTCCGGCCTCTGGCCGATCGGGACGCTTGGGTGGCCCGAAGACACCGAGGCGATGCGGCGCTATTTCCCGACCGATGTCCTGATCACGGGCTTTGACATCATTTTCTTCTGGGTCGCGCGGATGATGATGATGCAGCTGGAGGTGGTGAAGGAGATCCCGTTCCACACCGTTTATGTCCACGCGCTGGTGCGCGATGAGGCAGGCAAGAAGATGTCGAAGTCGCTCGGCAACGTGCTCGACCCGCTCGATCTGGTGGACGAGTATGGGGCGGATGCGGTGCGGTTCACGCTGACGGCCATGGCCGCCATGGGGCGCGACCTCAAGCTCTCACGCGACCGGATCGCGGGCTATCGGAACTTCGGCACGAAGCTGTGGAATGCCGCGCGGTTTGCCGAGATGAACGGGGCGACACCGCGCGATGTGGGAGGGCAGCTGGCGGCGCCTGCCGTCACAGCGCCGGTCAACCGCTGGATCCTGGCTGAGACCGGGCGCTGCCGCGAGGAAGTGGACGCGGCGCTGGACGCGTTCCGGTTCAACGATGCGGCCAACGCGGCCTATTCCTTTGTCTGGCACACGGTGTGCGATTGGTATGTGGAGTTTGCCAAGCCGCTCCTGCAGGGCGAGGACGCGGCCCTGAAGGCCGAGACGCAGGCGACGATGGCCTGGGTGATTGATCAGTGCCTGATCCTGCTCCATCCGATCATGCCGTTCATCACCGAAGAGCTGTGGCAGGTGCTGGGCGCGCGCGACGAGATGCTGATCCATGCGCCGTGGCCGACCTACACCGCGGCGGAGCTGGCCGACCCGGAGGCGGAGGCCGAGCTTAGCTGGGCGATCCGGCTGATCGAAGGTGTGCGCTCGGCGCGGGCGCAGATGCACGTGCCGGCGGGCGCGCATCTGCTGATCGTGACGACGGGGCTCGATGCGTCGGCGCGGGCGGCCTGGGAGAAGAACGCGGCCCTGATCCAGCGGTTGGCGCGGATCGAGCGGCTGGACGAGGTGGCAGCCTTTCCGAAGGGTTGTGTCACGATCCCGGTGACGGGGGGCGTGATGGGCCTGCCGCTGGAGGGCGTGATCGACGTGGCCGAGGAGCAGGCGCGCCTGCAGAAGACGCTGACCAAGCTCGAAAAAGAGATCGGCGGTCTGTCGGGGCGGCTGAAGAACCCGAAGTTTGCCGAGAGCGCGCCGGAAGACGTCGTGGCGGAGACCCGCGGCAACCTCGAGGCGCGCGAAGGCGAGGCGGCGAAGCTGCGCGACGCGTTGGCCCGCTTGGCGGAACTGGCCTGAGGCTGGGCGGCGGGGCGTGTGCCGGCCGCCGCCTTGGCTCTACGGCCCGGCTCCGCGTCGCGGGCTCTAGATGAGCGGGACGAATGGCACGCCGCAAGCGGCGAGGGCGAGGCACAGCGCGGCGAGTGTTGCGCGGGACAGCAATTTGATGGTCATGGCGTAGTCCTGTTCGGGTCGCCCCCAGCGGAGCCTTGACGCGATTGTAGGCGCCGGGCAAGAGCCCGACACCTAACTGCTCGAATGCGTTGTATTTTCAGCCCGCACGGGTCGCACGTCAGAACAGGAAGTCGTCGGCCTCGAGGTCGCTCAGCGTCGTGTCGCGCAGGACGATCTTGCCGTTGGCCAGATCGATCTCGAGATCGTTGCCGACCTGGGTCGTGGCGGCACTCAGGGCGCTGAAGTTTGCCAGGCCACCACCCGAGGTGATGTCGATCACGTCGTCGTCGCTGTCGAAATCGGTGATCACGTCGCGTGCACCGGTGAAGACGAAGGTGTCGTCGCCCGAGCCGCCGGTGAGCAGGTCGTTGCCGCGCCCGCCGATCAGCGTGTCGTCGCCGCTGCCGCCGATGAGCGTGTCGCGGCCATTGCCGCCGTCGAGCGTGTCGTTGTCTTCACCGCCTTCGAGGCGGTCTCGGCCGCCGCGGCCTTCGAGCAGATCGTTGTCTTCGCCGCCGAAGAGGCTGTCGTTTCCGCCGCCACCGATCAGGGTGTCGTTGCCCTCGCCGCCGCGGAGATGGTCGGCCGCGCGGCCGCCATTGAGCATGTCATTGCCCTCGCCGCCGATGAGCCGGTCGAGGCCACGTCCGCCGGAGAGCTCGTCATTTCCGTCGCCGCCATTGAGCGTGTCGTCGCCACCGGCGCCTGAGGCGGTGTCGTTGCCGTCGCCGCCCGACACGCTGTCGTCGCCGCCGCCGCCTTCGAGCAGGTCGTTGCCGTCTCCGCCGAAGACGGAATCGTCGCCCTGCCCGCCGGTGATTTCATCTTCGTCATCGCCGCCGCGGATCGTGTCGGCGCCGCGTTCACCGTCGATCGTGTCGTTGCCCTCGAAACCCGAGATCACGTCGGCGAAGTCGGTGCCGAACAGCTCGTCATCGTCTTCCGTGCCAGGGATATTGGCCATTGTGGTTCTCTCCTATCATCCTGCGCGACGGGGGGTGGGGCCGGGAGACTTGGCGCCGTCGCGGGTGGATGTGAGGTGGAGATCAGGGGGCCGGTTCGGCAATAAACCTGTGGCAGACACCGCGTAGGCCACCGGGTTAGGGAGGGTATTTGTAGCAGTGATCCGCCGTTCGAGGCTGCGGCGCCGGGTGGGGTTAAGCCGCTGATGCGCGGCCCATTTCCGCGGTGCGACGCTCGACGATCACCGAGCCGACCGAGTAGCCCGCACCGAACGAGCAGATCAGGCCGATCTCGCCCGGGGCGAAACCGTGCGAATGTTGGGCGAAGGCGATGATCGAGCCGGCCGACGAGGTGTTGGCGTAGTCCTGCAGGATGTTGGGTTGCTCCTCCGGCGTCGGCGTGCGGCCCAGCACCTTGCGGCCGATGAAGTCGTTCATCGTCTTGTTGGCTTGGTGCAGCCAGAGGCGCTTGAGCGCGTCGGCGGCAACGCCCTCGTCGGCCAGGTGCGCGGCGATGTGCTCCGAGACCATGGGCAGCACCTGTTTGAAGACCTTGCGGCCTTCTTGCATGAACTGCATGTCGCGCCGGTCGGCCATCTGGCCGGGGCGTGTGCGGCGGAGGAAGCCGTTGTTGTTGCGGATGTTGTTGGAAAAGGCCGTGGCGCAGCGGGTGGAGCGGATCAGGAAATGGTCGCCTGTGGCGTCTTCGGCCCGCTGCAGCACCAGCGCAGTGCAGACATCGCCGAAGATGAAGTGGCAGTCTCGGTCGCGCCATTCCAGATGCGCTGAGCAGATCTCGGGGTTGACGACGAGCGCCGTGCGGATCGAGCCCGCGCGGATCATGTCGGCCGCGGCCTGCAGGCCAAAGGTGGCCGAGGAGCAGGCCACATTCATGTCGAAGCCGAAGCCGCCGCGGGCTCTGCCGGTGCCGAGCAGGTCCTGGATCTCGATGGCGATGGCCGGGTAGGCGCGCTCGTGGTTTGAGGCGGCGCAGAGCACGGCGTCAATCTCACCGGCCTCGACGCCGGCCTGGGCCACGGCTTCAGTAGCGGCCGGGATCGCCATTTCGGCCATCGCCGAGGGCTCGTCGTCGGCGCGGGGCCGCAGGATCGGGTGCATGGTTTCGGGGTCGAGGACGCCGCTCTTGTTCAGCACGTGGCGCTGTTCGATGCCCGAAGCCTCGCGGATGAATTCGGCCGAGGAATGGGGGACGGGCGCGCGCTCGCCGGCGGCGATGGCCTCGGCATGGCGGGCATTCTCTCGGTCGGCATAGGCGTTGAAGGCGGCGACGAGTTCGTCGTTGGTGATGATCTCCTCGGGTGTGAAGACCCCGCTGCCAGTGATGGCGGGCTGATGCATGGCGTGCCTCCCTTGAGTCCGCCCTTAGAAGATAGGGCAGAGCGGAGGTCAAGGGCGGGGGGATGGCCGGCCGGCCGGGCCGGGCTGCACCCCGATGGCGGCGCAGCCGTGCGGCTGGTCAGAAGACGGGCGGCCCCACGGGCGCGAGCGCGCCGGCCTTGGCCGGCGCCGGGCCCAACGCCCGCAGGCCGCAAGGCCGAGGGGGGCGGGAGCCCCACCGGGACCCGAGCGCCCAATGCGGTCGGGCGCGGAGCCCCTAGCGTTGCGGTGGGGCGGGGTCCGGAAGGACCTTGGCGAACGGCTCGGCGCGGAGCGGGCCCACGAACGACGGCGCCGGGCGGCCGGCTGCGGGCGGGCTGGCGCGCTGCGGCACGGCCTCGGTCAACCCGTCGGGCTGGGGCCAGAGCGGGTGCGGCACCGGGTCTTTCGCGCGCAGGAAATAGCGGGCGAAGATGTCGGCATAGGAGCGATAGCGGTACCCGTGGTTGCGGCGCAGATAGCGCTCGACATCCGAGAAATAGAGGCCCGGCAGGCGATACCACGGCACCGCCGGATGCATGTGGTGCACGATGTGGAAGTTGTTGTTCAGAAAGAGAAGCGCGAGCGGCCCCTGATCCTCGATCACCACAGTGCGGCCGCCGGCATGGCCATGGGCCCGATGTTCGAGAAACGTTCGGATCCGCACGAGGCCGTGGCCGAGCCAGACTGCCACAGCATAGGCCCAGAGCGGTACGGGCGCGAGCAGAACGATAATGCCGACAACAAGGAGAGGCGGGAGATGAGCGACCCAGGCGCCGCGCACGGCCCGATTGCCTTTCCGGATGGCGTGCCAGTCGCCGGCCATGAACAGGATCTGCCCAACAACGGGCCCGAGCACGATGCGCCCCAGGAGCGTATTGTTGGCGCGCAGCAGGACGCGCTGCCACGGGGACAGGCGCACCCAGACGGCCGGGTCGAGATAGTTCGTCTCGGGATCCTCGTAGGGGTCGGTCAGCGTTGCGTCCTGGTGGTGGGCGAGATGGGTGTCGCGGAACCGGCCGAAGGGCACGAGCAGCCCGATCACCGGCCAGACCATAGCCGCGTTCAGCCAGGCATGGCGCGTCGGGTGGCCGTGGACGACCTCGTGCGTGAGTGAGGCATGGAAGGCAATGGCAAGCGTCAAAAGCAGGATCGAGAGGCCGACGGACTGAGCCGCGACCGCCAGTCCCGCGCCCCAGATCGCATAGCAGGCGACGATCAGCGCGACCGTCGGCCATTCGACGGCGGCAGCTTTTCGCCGAGGCGATGGGGCGTGCGACGGGGGGGCCACGGATGGCTCTTTTGTCATGCAATCTCCGGGTCTTGGCGCGCGGCGCGGTGGCGCGCCAGCGACGTAGAAGGGTAGCAGCCCGCCAAGCCTCACAAAATTGTGAGTTTTGGCGACATCTCCCCCCAAAGCGAGAGAAAAGTCATCAGCGTCGCAGATTCTCTACGAGTCCCGCTTGCCCTTCCCATCTGAGCCGTCAAAGCCCGGCCCGTGCGCCAGTGTCAGAGGCGCACGCCCGGCCTTCCGATTGGCCTCAGAGCCCTCACGGATATCGCGCCAGCTGTGCAGTCCAGCGTTGAGACAATGCGAGTTGACGGCGTGGCCGGCCAGAGAGCGGTCATCTTCGAAGAGTTCGAGGTCAAGAAAGACCGGGGCGGCTCACCAGGGAATCTCTCTGCCGGCATAGTCAAGGAAGCGGCCGGATTGCGCGGGCGTCAGGCCGTCGATCACGGCGAGCAAATTCGCGGCGGCGACCTCGGTGGGCACGGTCGGGTGGCGACCGGCATAGCGGGCGGTGAAGGGTGTGGCGACCGTGCCGGGGTGGAGCGTGACGAGGCAGGCCTGCTTGTGGGTGCGCGCAAGCTCGATCGCGGCGCCGTGGATCAGCTGGTTCAGGGCGGCCTTGGCGGCGCGATAGCTATGCCAGCCGCCGATACGGTTGTCGCCGATCGAGCCCACGCGGGCCGAAAGGGCGGCGAACGTGGCCGGGCTGTCTTTTGGCAGGAGGCGCAGGGCGTGTTTCAGGACGAGCATCGGCCCCGTGGCATTGACCGCGAACTGGTGGGCCAGTGCTTCGGGCGTGACGGCGGACACCGATTTCTCGGGCGCGTGGCCGGCCCCGTCGAGTGCGCCCGTGGCCACGAAGACCAAGGGATATGGTCCCTCTAACGCGCCAAGGGCGCGGGCGACTGAGGCTTCGTCGGTGACATCGAGCCCGTCGCGGCGGTGCGACAGGCCCGTGACCTCGGCCCCGCGCGCCCTGAGAGCTGCCGCAACACTGGCGCCGATGCCGCCGGTATCTCCTATCACAAGGGCCCGGGTCATCGCTTCTCCTTCCGGTGCGCGAGCTAGGGCGCGCGTCGCCGATGCACAGGGGATATGTGCCGCACGCACGGACACCCGCGCGTCCAGCGTCGCATTGGCAATGTCCGGTAAACAGTTTGGAGCACCGCATAAGTTGATTTTGTGCTCGACCGCGCCGCCCAAATAGGTAGCAAGGGCACGATGTGCCGGACGCCCCAGGCAGAATAGGTCGCGTGGCCGCAATACGTTGCCAGTGCAAAAGAAACGAGAATCGAAATGACCGCTTATACTATCAATGGCTATCTTCTAATTGAGAATCCCGGCGATCAACTAGAGCCGTTCTTGCTTACGGATTCCACTCTCGTCATCTCTGATTTCGATGATGTCGGCTCGATCAGCTATCGTCCGGATCCGAGTTTCCTGGGGGACATTGCGTTCAATTTTGCCGACGGCTTCGCCGTTTACCTCGACGGCTTAAATGTCACGGGTCTCGCGTCCACTGAGGGCCCGGAGGTGGCGATGGAAGTCATCCGGCTTGAGCGCTCGCCGACCGACACGATCTTGTTGGGCATTGGTATTGAAGACATTGTCGATGGCGTGTCCGTTACATATGCCTTCATCTATTCGATAGGCGGGGCGCCGCTGCCGATCCTTACCGATTTCCTTTCTTTCGCAGAATTCCTGGTTGAAGAAGGCGGTGAATTGGTGGAAATCGGCGAAGGAGAACCTTTTGGCGCGTTTCAGCCAATCCCATTGGCAGGATTTGCTGGAGTGGAGGGAACGGGTCTGATGACCGCCGATGCCGTGACCATCCTGGGCACCGACGTGGACGACGTGTTGACTGGAGACGACGGCCAGAACATTTTCAGGCCCGGCCTCGGCAATGACATGGTCCTGGGCCTTGGCGGAGGCGACACAATCCTTGGCGTCGCCGGTGATGACAGCATGCATGGCGGCGCGGGGAACGACTTTGCCATGGGTGGCAAGGGCAAAGACACGCTCAGCGGCGGGGCAGGCGACGATACCGTTCTGGGCGGTGCCGCGGCGGATGTCGTTGAGGGCCGAACGGGCGACGACCGGCTGTCGGGCGGACAGGGCGCCGATACGGTGCTGGGCGGTGCGGGCGACGACACGCTTCGGGGTGAGATTGGCAACGATGAGCTCAATGGCGGCGCCGGGAACGACCTGATCTTCGGGGGGAAGAAGGCCGACACTTTGATTGGAGGGGCGGGCGACGACACGCTGCATGGTCAACGGGACGATGACCTCGTGATGGGCTGGGGTGGCAACGACCTTCTGACAGGGGAGCGGGGCCGCGACACGCTGAATGGCGGCGCGGGTAACGATACGGTCGATGGCGGAACCTGGAGAGACACGCTGGAGGGCGGGGCCGGCGCGGACACGTTCGTGTTTGGCTTGGGCTATGGCCAGGACGTCATCGTGGATTTCGAGGACAATACCGATACGATCCGGCTGGCGAGCGATCTGGCTCAGGGGCTTGCGGGCTTGACCGGTGCGGACATCATCGAAACTTATGGCCGCCCCGCGCGGCCGGGCAACCTGACGGACAATCTGGTTCTCGATTTCGGCAGCGATGAACTGGAAATCAGCGTAATGTTCAGCGACCGGGCGCAGGTGGCCGACGACATCGAGGTGCTTTGAAAGCGCCTCTGCCCGGGCCGCTCGCGCAATGCGTACTGTCCGGTCTTGGTGTGTTTGGCCGCCGCCTCCGATCACCGTTGGGATCGGCGGTTTACGTATGGTCAAAAGACGATGCGTCGCAGCCTGGCTGGACGGAAGATTCTGTATCTGAGAATAGTTTCTGCGTTCTGGTGGGGTAATTCCTGGTAATGGGGTAGATTAATGGCATTTAGATATACGGCTCTCACTGAGCCAATTGTTGTGAACACGACAACAGAAGGCCGCCAGGCGGACCCCGTGCTTGTTTCAGTTGGGGGTATCCTCGGCGCCTTCTTCGAAGGCTGGCGCGACGATCCAGAGAGCGGCGAGCGGGTTCAGCAACTCTTCGGCCGATCGTTCCTCCCCGACGGGACGGCGATCATGGAGACGGAGGTGGAGCTGTTCCCGGATCTCGTGAGCCGAGAGGACAACCTGGACGCCACCATCCTGGCCAACGGCGACGTGCTCTTGGTATTTGACAATCTCTTTCGGGAAGACAACGGCCAGCTTGACCGCGACGTCCTTACCTTTCGGTTCGACCCTGGGTCCGGGATCGTCGAAGATGAAGGCTTGCGTTTGCTCGTCTCCGCTTCGGATTTCGATGAGTTCGCGCCCGTTGTCACTGCGCTTCCGGACGGTGGCTATGTCGTGGCGCACTCGGCCAGCTACGAGCGGGACGGCCAGATCGTTGCGGTCTTCTACGATGAGAACGACGTCGAAATCACTTCGTTCCTAGGTCCGCAGAACTTCGTGCTCCCCGACTTCGACCTGTCGCGTTTGGCTGTTTTGCCCACCGGCGAGACTGCGTGGCTTTATCGTGTCTTTCCCGAAGCGCCAGACGCCCCCTTCAGCCTGTTCCAGCTGCTCTTGACGGCTGACGAGATCATCTCCGATAGCTTCATCCCGGGGGTTGGGACAACAGGCGCCCCGTTCGCCACGGACAATGTTGCCTTGACCGGCGGAGAGATCGTTGTGGGCTGGCAGGAGGCGGACGGGCAGGGCTTCAGCACCCTACAGGTGGCGCTCTTGGCCTTCGATGGCGCCGCGCTTGACCAGCAGGATGGAGCCAGCCTGTTTCGAAACAGCGACCATTCGCGCGGGGGGCTCGACCTCGTGGCGACGCCCGACGGAGGCTTCGTCGCTGCGTGGCACGAGTTCGGCGCCAACGGGCGTGCAGCCGTTTATCTTCAGCACTTTGCCGTTGAGCCGGACCTTTCGGGCGCCCAGTCGACGGTGCGGATTGTGCCGTCGGACGATCCGATCCGGGTGAGCCCGCGGGGCCAGGATTCGCGCAATCCAAGCCTGACGGTCCAGGAGGATGGGTCACTCGCGGTTGCCTGGGCGCAGCGGGATACCTCGGCGGGCGCGCGGGACGTTTTGTTGCGCATCCTCGATGCAACCGAGATCTTGTTCCTTGACGGGGGAACGGTCGAAGGAACGCCGAACGGCGATCTTTTTGACGTACGCCGCGGCGAGGATGGCACCTTGGGCAACAGCGGTGTTGTGCTGGGGTATGCGGGGAACGACACGGTTCTGGGATCCTCAGAGAGTGAGTGGATTAATGGCGGGTCGGGGCGCGATTTCCTGCTCGGCGGCGACGACGACGATTCCCTCGTGGGTGGGCGCGGTAACGACACGCTCGACGGGCAGGCCGACGACGATTTCCTCCGTGGCGGCGCCGACGACGATTCCCTCGTGGGGGGGCGCGGCAACGACACGCTCGACGGACAGGCCGACGACGATTTCCTGCAGGGCGGACGCGGGGACGATGTGTTGCGCGGCGGTGATGGCGCCGACGTTCTGGATGGAGAGTGGGGACGAGACACGCTCGAGGGTGGCGCCGACGGCGACCAGCTTGAGGGCGGTGACGGGTCCGACGAGTTGTACGGTGAGGGCGGCAATGACCTCCTGAACGGCGAACTTGGGGACGACCAGCTGAGCGGAGGCAATGGCCGCGACACGCTGCGCGGCGAGGACGGCAGCGACACGCTGGATGGGGACAAGGGACGGGACCTGCTCCTTGGCGGGCGCGACGCCGATCTGCTGCGCGGCGGCGAGGGCAACGACACGCTGTCGGGCCAGCAGGGCGATGACACGCTGAATGGGGGCAAGGACGGCGATCTGCTCGAAGGCGGACGCGGGCGCGACAGCCTGATCGGATGGTCGGGCGACGACACGCTCGACGGCGGCACCTGGCAGGACACGCTGAATGGCGGCGGCGGCGACGATGTGTTCATTCTGCGCCCGGGCTACCAGACGGATACGATCCTGAACCTGGGTTGGGGTGACGACCGCCTGTTCCTTGATGCGGCGCTCTGGAGTGAACCGGGCATCGACACCGGACAAGAGGTTGTGGCGCAGTTCGGGCGGGATACGCCGGACGGATACCTGCTCGATTTTTCGTCGGCGGCGTTTCTCATTCCCGACCTTGCGGGGTTGGATGGTGCTGCAGACGACATCGCCGGCCGCATTGTGATCATCGAGGATTGGGGCTGAGGCAACTGAGGGCTTGACCGGGCGCGGGGGCGACGCACCCTTGCGCAATGCGCGCCTTCCTCCTTTCCCTCGCCCTGGCCCATGCGGCCGTCCCGCTCTCAGCGCTTGAGCTGACATTGCGGGACAGCTTTGAGTTTCCGCGGGCCGCGTCGCTTGCCTATGACGCCGAGGTTTGCGGGTTCTGGGTGGCGATCGAGGGGCCGCAGATCTTTCTGCTCAACCCTGCGGGGCAGGAAGTGCGGCGGGTGGAGCCTGGGTTTCGGACGATCCGGAGCCTGACCGTCGAGGTCGACGGGCTAATGATTGCCGATGGCTACGGCTCGTTCCAGCGGATCGATCGGGAGGGCAACGCGCTGTCGGCGCCGTTCCGGCTGGCCGAGGGGCTCTATGACGTGGAGGGCCTGCACCGCGAGCCCGATGGCAGCTATCTGGTGGTCGAGGACGATGCGGCGCGGCTGATGCGGATCGCGCCCGACGGCGAGCGGCTTTTGGAGATCCTGGGCACGGCGGTGGATCCGATCATGACCGAGCCACAGGGCGTGGCCCGCGATCCGATTACGGGCAACATCCTTGTGGTCGACGACAACGAAGGGCTGAACGCGATTTTTGAGTTCACCGGCGCGGGGGAGCTTTTGTCGGTCACGCCGCTCTCGGCCTATGGCTGGGATGCCGAGGGCATTGCGGTGCAGGCGCAGACCGGCACCCTTTGGGTCGGGTTCGACAGTGGCCAGAGGATCGCCATTTTCGACTATGTCCCGACGCGGCCGCCGGAGGGGCTGGCCCTGCTCGATGACGGACCCGACTGCGCGCTGTCTTAACGGGGAGAGGGGCGGCGGCCCGCTGGGTCCACGCCCGATATGCCCACGCGACGCCGTACCCAGGCGAGGCGAATTCGACGCAAAACCACGACACTAATCCGGATCAACACACGCCAATGCAACCGTTCGCCCGCTAGAGCGAACGGGCTGCAAAGGGGGGTGCCATGTCTGGTGTCGTCTTTCTGGAACGTGCCGGGATTGTGCGGGCGGAACGGCCTTGGATCGCTCCGGGCCGAGTGTCTGTGGGCAGGGCTTGCCCCGCAGGCGGTCCTGTCTCGAAGGCTCTGCGGGCAGAACGGGTGTCGCGGCGGGGTGCGTGAGCGTGGAAGACCGCAAGAGAGGCTCTGAACGGTCGAGAGCGCCACAGCGGCATTCTGTGCAGGCCGCCGCGGCGGGCGCGCGGGTGGAATCGCCGGTGCGTGGTCGGCCCGCCGCCTCGGTTGGCGACGCGGAGACCGCCTCGGCCGATCCGATGGAGCGGATCGCCGCGCTGGAACAGGATCTGGCGCGTGAACGCGAGTCCCGCGCGGTGGCGGAAGCGCTGGTGGCGGAGCGGGCGTCGGAGCTTCATCAGACCAATCTGCGCCTCCGCGAGCTCAACCGAGATCTCGAACACACGTTGACCGAGCGGACGCGGTCACTTCAGAGCGCGCTTGACGAGGCGCAGGAGGCGACGCGGGCCTTGCGCCATGCGTCGCGACACGATGCGCTGACGCGCCTGCCAAACCGCCGCTATCTGTCGGAATTCGTTGAGCAGGAGCTGCCGCGGCGCACCGGCTATGGCCCCGAGATCGGTTTTCTTCAGATCGACCTCGACCGGTTCAAGCAGATCAACGACACGCTGGGCCATGCCGCGGGCGACCACCTGCTGAGCGTGATCGCCAGGCGGCTGACCGAAATCTCGGCGCCGGACGGGTTCGTGGCGCGAACGGGTGGAGATGAGTTTGTCGTGCTGACCCAGGTGACGGGCGGCATGGCCGAGGCGATGAGGCTGGCGGAGCGGATCGTCGCGGAGGTGCCGCGCCCGGTGCAGTTCGAGGGCACGATCCTGCGGTTTGGCGTCAGTGTTGGGGTGGCGGTTGCGGCGCGAGACGGGTTCAGCTTGCGCGAGCAGCTGATCCGCGCCGACCTTGCACTCTACCGCTCGAAGGAGGCCGGGCGGGGGCGGGCAAACCCCTTTACGCCCGACCTCCTGGAGGCGATGAACCGCCGCCGCCGGATTGCCGACGATTTGGAAGTGGCGCTCGAGGATGGTCAGATCCGGCCGGTCTATCATCCACGGATCGACCCTTTCACCGGCGGCTTGTGCTGTGTGGAGGCGCTGGCGCGCTGGTACCACCCGGAGTTGGGAATGATCATGCCCGGGCACTTCCTGGACGTGGCCGAGGATGTTGGGCTGAGCCATCGGGTCGATCATGTCGTCTTGCAGCGTGCCATAGGCGATCTGACGACCTGGCGGAGCGCGGGCCTTGAGGTGCCGCGCCTGTCGGTCAACGTCACCTATCGCCACCTGATGGATCGGGGTCTGATCGGGCGATTGCGCGAGATCGAGATCCCCCGCGACACGCTGTCGTTCGAACTGTTGGAAACCGTCGTGATCGACGACGGCGACACGGTGCTTGCCGATCGCTTGAGCGAGTTGCGGGCCCTGGGGATCGACCTGGAGATCGACGATTTCGGCAGCGGGCAGGCCTCGATCCTGTCCCTCTTGAGGGTGCGGCCGCGGACATTGAAGATCGACCGTGCGTTGGTGCTGCCGATGGTCGAGGACCCGGCGACGGTCGATGTCGGCCGGGCCGTGGTGGCCATCGGCAAGGCACTGGGCCTGACCGTGGTGGCCGAGGGCGTCGAGACGGCAGACCATTGGGAGATCTGCCGCGCGCTTGGCTGCGACCAGATCCAGGGCTATGCGGTGGCCCGGCCGATGGAGGCGTCGGAGTTTGCCGTGTTTGCCTCGATGGCGGCCGATGTCGCGCGCCTGAGCAAGCGGGTTGCTGCACGGCTTGGCACGCCGGGCGCACGGGGCTTTTGAGGCGGGCGCGGACGCCACGGGCGATTGTGACGGCTGCCGGCGCCCAATTTTTCAACTTCACTTTCACAAGGCTGCGCGTATGCTGCGCGCCATGACAACTGCACGGCATATCATCGCGCACGGCCCTCTGGGCCCGATGTCGCTTGCCGGCCTCCTTCTTCTCCTTAGCCGCCTCTGAGCGTGCCTTTCGGCGCGACCGCTCAGAGGTAGCACCGCGCCAAGCCACGCATCGCTAAGGACCAATCCAATGCAGAAGATTAATCTCGACGAGAAGCTTGCGCTTTTCTCGACCCACTGGGACCCCAGAATCGTGGCCCAGTACAACGGCAACGACGTGATGGTCGTGAAGTTTCAGGGCGAATTCCCGTTCCACAAGCATGACGACAGCGACGACTTCTTTCTGGTGCTCGATGGCGCTGTTCTGCTGGACGAGGAGGGGGGCGAAACGCTCCGCCTCGGCCCGGGCGAGCTGTGCGTCGTGCCTGCAGGCGTGGTGCACCGACCCCGCGCCGAGACGGAGGCCAAAGTGCTGCTGATCGAGCCCTCCGGGCTGCCCAATACCGGCGACGCGGCCACGGCCGCGCCCAAGCCGTGGATCTGAGAAGGATGACGACGATGACCAAGGACCGTGTGCTGATTTTCGACACCACGCTGCGCGATGGCGAGCAGAGCCCCGGCGCGACGATGACCCATTCCGAGAAGCTGGAAATCGCGCAGATGCTCGACGAAATGGGCGTGGACATCATCGAGGCCGGGTTTCCCATCGCCTCGGAGGGTGATTTCAATGCTGTGAGGGCGATTGCGGCGCAGGCGCAGTCGGCCGTGATCTGCGGCCTTGCGCGCGCAAATATCAAGGATATCGACCGCTGCTGGGAGGCCGTGCGCGAGGCCCGGGCGCCACGCATCCACACGTTCATCGGCACATCGCCCCTGCACCGGGCGATCCCGAACCTGACGATGGACGAGATGGCCGACCGGATCCACGAAACGGTGACCCATGCACGCAACCTCTGTGACAATGTGCAGTGGTCGCCGATGGATGCGACCCGGACGGAGTGGGACTATCTCAAACGTGTGGTCGAGATTGCCATCAAGGCCGGCGCCACCACGATCAATATTCCCGACACCGTGGGCTATACCGCGCCCCGCGAGAGCGCGGCGTTGATCGAGCGGCTGATCGCCGAGATCGAGGGGGCCGAGGCGGTGCGCTTTGCCACCCATTGCCACAACGATCTGGGCATGGCGACGGCCAACGCGCTTGCGGCCGTGGAGGCCGGGGCGCGCCAGATCGAGTGCACCATCAACGGGCTCGGCGAGCGGGCGGGCAATACCGCGCTGGAAGAAGTCGTGATGGCGATGCGGGTGCGCGGCGACATCATGCCGTTCGAGACGCAGATCGACACGACGAAGATCATGGCAATCTCGCGCCGCGTCGCGACCGTCTCGGGCTTTCAGGTGCAGCCCAACAAGGCGATCGTGGGCAAGAACGCCTTTGCCCACGAGAGTGGCATCCACCAGGACGGGATGCTGAAGAACGCCGAGACGTTCGAGATCATGCGGCCCGAGGATATCGGGCTGTCGGAATCGAACCTGGTGATGGGCAAGCATTCGGGGCGTGCGGCGCTGCGCGCGAAGCTCAAGGATCTGGGGTACGAGCTGGGGGACAATCAGCTGAACGACGTGTTCGTGCGGTTCAAGGCGCTCGCGGACCGCAAAAAAGAGGTCTATGACGACGACCTCGTGGCGCTGATGACCGATGCGGCGGTCGAGGCCGAGGGCGAGCATCTGCGGCTGAAATTCCTGCGGGTGATCTGTGGGACCGAGGCGCCGCAATCGGCGGATCTGACCTTGACGGTGGATGGCGCCGACCACCAGGTGACGGCCACCGGCGACGGGCCGGTCGATGCGGCGTTCAACGCGGTGAAGCGGCTCTTTCCCCACGAGGCGCGACTGCAACTCTATCAGGTGCATGCGGTGACCGAGGGCACGGATGCCCAGGCGACCGTCAGCGTGCGGATGGAGGAAGCGGGCCGCATCGTGACCGGTCAGTCGGCCGACACCGACACCGTCGTCGCGTCCGCCAAGGCCTATATCGCGGCGCTCAACCGGCTGATCGTGCGGCGGCGCAAGGCCGGCAAGGACGGCAAGGAGATCAGCTACAAGGATGTGAGCTAGGTCGGATCTTTGGCGGCGGGTCAATGGGGCGTGGCCTGCCGCCGCGCCTGGCGTGTCAGTTCGCGACGCAGGGCGGCGGCGTAGAGACCCCGCCATCCGCGCTGCTTGGTGGTGAGAAACCAGCTTTGGCGGATGTCCCAGTCGCGATTGGCGGGGTGGTCGGCGAGGTGACCCCAAAAGGGCATGTGGCCGCTCAGGTTGTAGGCGGTGAGTTCCCCAAACCAGACCTCGTCGCCAGCAAGGTGCAGGTCGACGCGCATATGGTCGAACCCCTCGGCGAGGGCACGGGCGGCGTCGAGTGCCGCGTCCAACGTCGGGGGCAGCGGTGCATCGAGGTCGGCATCGCCCACGGCGGCGCCTTGGGCGTCGCGGCGCCAGCCTGTGCTGCTGGCCGGATCGGGGATCCAGGCGGCGGCGGCCATCGCGCCGAACCGGTCACGGATATGGACGATGCGATGGAGGCGCCCGCCGAAGGCATAGATCTTGAGCTCGTCCGGCGCCTGGCCGGGCAGGCCCACCCACCCTTCGACGAAGAGGCGGCGGGGCACCTGGTAGTAGCCCCACTCGCCATGGGGTGCGCCATAGTTCTGGCCGAGCCACCCGTTGGCCTCGGCAATGGCGGCTGTGCGGTCGGGCACGGGAAGGGCGAGGTTCATGCGGCAGCCATGGCTTGCCTTGAGCATCGCCGGCCCCTGCCACAGCGCGTCGGGGATGGCGGCGGCGTCGCGGCCGTCCCAGAGGAGCGGCGCAACGCGAAGCGCCGGGGCGCGGGCGGCGACGAGCGGTTTTGAGGCAAGCTTGTCACAGGCGGTCACAAATCGGGGGTCGTGATCGAAGAGTTTTCGCCAGGCGAACTTGTCGTTGATCGTGCGTGGAAACGCGACGGAGGAGGGGCGCGTCACGCCTGGCTCGTTCTCGGCAATGTAGCGGGCAAAGCCCGGGAAACGCCGGCGAATGACCGCGTCGAGGCCGGCGATCAGGGCCGAATCCCAGCGGCGGCAAAGAGTGTTGTCAAATCGCATCAAAAACGGGCTTGCACAATTCGAACATTTTGGGGGCTTCTCGTGGCCGTTTTGGGGCAGTTCATTGACAATCACCTGAAACTGTGACGATTGGAGCCTCTTTCACCTTGGAGACCATCCCAGTATAAGGCTGCAGCCGTTGCGCTGTGGGGCGTTGCGGGCCAGCGCCGCGCGTGGGGCGGCGTAGCGACCCAGAATGGGCATAGGGGCAAGGGGCGAGCAGGCATGAGCTGGTTGAGCGGCATCTTTTCGTCCGACATGGCGATCGATTTGGGCACGGCGAACACGCTGGTCTATGTCAAAAGCCGCGGGATCATCCTGAACGAACCGTCCGTCGTCGCCTACCATGTGAAGGACGGACGCAAGCAGGTGCTCGCCGTCGGCGAGGACGCCAAGCTGATGCTGGGCCGGACGCCGGGCTCGATCGAGGCGATCCGCCCGATGCGCGAGGGCGTTATCGCCGACTTCGACACCGCCGAGGAAATGATCAAGCACTTCATCCGGAAGGTGCACAAGCGTACGACGTTCACCAAGCCCAAGATCATCGTGTGCGTGCCCCACGGCGCGACCCCGGTGGAGAAGCGCGCGATCCGCCAGTCGGTGCTGTCGGCGGGCGCGCGGCGCGCCGGACTTGTGGCCGAGCCGATTGCGGCGGCGATCGGAGCGGGGATGCCGATCACCGACCCGACGGGATCGATGGTGGTCGATATCGGCGGCGGCACGACGGAAGTTGCCGTTCTGTCGCTGGGCGACATCGTCTATGCCCGCTCGGTGCGGGTGGGGGGCGACCGGATGGACGAGGCGATCGTCAGCTATCTGCGCCGCCAGCATAACATTCTGATCGGCGACACGACGGCCGAACGGATCAAGACCTCGATTGGCTCGGCGCGGATGCCCGACGACGGACGCGGGGCTTCGATGCTGATCCGGGGGCG
>JBCBMY010000005.1:0-332460 GCA_039822045.1 Pseudomonadota bacterium
ATGAGAAACACCAGCGCCCGCACACGAGAAACACTCTGGCGGGCCGTCGGAACGATACTCGATCGCTTCTCAGCACAAGACTGTGCAAACTACTTCAAGAACGCAGGATACGCTTCCGTCAAAACCTGAAACGCTCTAGCGGAGATGGTCGGTATATCCAGCGTCCACCAGAGTTCGAAACGCCGCGCGCACCGCGGCGGGCACAACTACCTCGGCCTGGAAACCAAGCTCTGCGTAAGCGCCCATGCGCTCAACATCTCCGACCATCTCGCAGATGAGGGCACGCTCACCATGATGCGGCAATGGCTGGTCGTCGAAACCTGTTGTTGGCGCGGTGACGAGTGCCTGTGTGCCTGGCCACTGTTTCAGCGCTGTTGCCCTGCACCTCTGCTGCGTCTGAGGCTTTGTGACGATGATGACCCGCTTTGCCGATGGCGCCAATGCTGCGCTGAACCGGATGTTCTCACCGATGTTGGTCGCACAGGGCTCAAGGGTGATTGCGGTGCCCGGAACGCCGTCCTTGATCGCCTGATCCCTGAAGGCCTCTGCTTCACTGGCTGCAAACAGGTCATGCGTCCAGTTGCCAGACGCGCCTGTGAAGATGATCCGGTCGGACAATCCATTGTGGAACAACTGCGCGCAACGTGTCGCGACCCGAAGGTCGTATGATCCCAAGCCGATGATGACATCGCATTGTTGGAGGTCATCGAAAACACAGTGGAATTCCCAGAGAATGCGGGCTGCGTCGCGGACACTCATAGCTGCGGCTCGCCAACTTCCACCACGTGCTGATCGGGGTCGTAGAACCGGAAGACGCGCTGCCCCCAAGGCTCGTCACGGATGTCGTGTATCAGCTGCACATTTGGCCGGATCCGCGTGAATGCACCATCCAAGTCCGTCTCTTCGAAGTAGAGGACCAAGTTGCGCCGGCCATAGGGCGACGCACTGGTATCGTCACAAGAGAAGACGTTTCGGAACAGGGATTTGCCGTCGTGAATAGCGAAGCCGCCTTCAAACATGACGAAGTTCCCGTGGTCCTGGAGAACCGACAAGCCCAACACGCCTGCGTAGAAGTCTCTCGATCTCTCGACGTCTTCTACGAACGGAAGCGGGTTCACAAACTTCATGTGTGGGACCTGGGGTGCCGTCAGTTCAGGTGATCACAGCCACTTTTGCAGACTTTCCCACCCGGCGCAGCACCAGTCAGACAGGGCCCCGACCAGACCCTCTCCGCAGCGGGGACTGCGTAAAGTTGCGGAATGCCGATGTCCGGCATCGGTTGAAGCGTCCTGTGCCCACCCTGACCTTCTCCGGCGACCCAGGGGCCAAGATTGCCATCCCTATCCGTCGTTCAGGTGGCATGCCGACATCCGGCCCGGGGCCACGTGCTTCAGCACCGGGGCCTCCGCCCGGCAGCGGTCAAATGCGTGGGGGCAGCGAGGATGAAAATGGCAGCCCTTCGGCGGGTTTAGGGGGGACGGAAGCTCGCCCTTGATCGGGCGATAGGTCTGGCGGCGGCGGTCGATGCGGGGGACGTCGGCAAGCAGGGCCTGGGTATAGGGGTGGTTCGGCGCAGCGAAGAGCTCCCGGTTCGGCGCACTCTCCACCACACGGCCGAGATACATGATCACGATCCGGTCCGCGATATGGTGCACGACGCCCAAGTCGTGGGAGATGAAGAGATAGGTGAGGTCCAGATCCTCCCGCAGGTCCATGAAAAGGTTCAGGATCTGTGCCTGGATCGACACGTCGAGCGCCGCCACAGCCTCGTCGCAGATTAGAAGCTCAGGCTTCAGCGCAAGGGCTCGAGCAATCCCGATCCGCTGGCGCTGCCCACCTGAGAACTGGTGCGGAAAACGGCGCTTCACGTCCCCGGTCAGCCCGACTCGCACGAGCACCTCATCGACGTACTTGTCCATCTCGGCCTGCGGGACCATGCCGTGAAAGACGGGCGCCTCACCCACAATATCCACCACGCGTTTGCGCGGGTTCAGCGATGACATTGGATCTTGGAAGATCATCTGTATGCGGATCGCCGCATCCCCGGCATGCTCCGGGGTGAGGGTCTTGAACTCTTGGCCCTTGAACCGGAGGGTTCCGTCGCTCGGTGGGTAGATCCCGGCGATAACGCGGCCCAGGGTGGACTTGCCACACCCGGACTCACCGATCAGGCCCACCACTTCGCCGCGCTGGATTTCGAGATCAATTCCGTCGACGGCGTGGACGATGCGTTCACGATAGTTGGCCCCCGCGAGGTTCAGGAGCTTGGCCGCCAGATCAATCGGCTTGGTGAAGCGCTTCGACACGCCCTGGAGCTTGAGGATAGGGCGGTCGTCCGCCGCAGATGCCCTGGACGGACTGTTTTGCGGAGCGTCAAACGTCACTGCGCCACCTCCCGGGACGGTTCGGCCAGCGGGTGGTGGCAACGAGCGAAATGGCCGGCGGCGCGCTCCATCAGCTCGGGCGCCGCGCGGCAAAGAGCGGTGGCGCGGGCACACCGTGGCTGCACGGGGCAGCCTTCGGGGAGGTTCAAGAGCGACGGCGTCATGCCCGGGAACTGCTTCAGCCGCCCCCGCTCGTGACCGATCTGGGGCACGCTATCGAGGAGGCCCCGCGTATAGGGATGCATCGGACGGTCGAGGACGTCATCGACACTGCCCTGCTCGACGATCCGGCCCGCATACATGACCGAGATCGTATCGGCGAGCCCTGCAACCACCGAAAGGTCATGCGTGACCCATACGATGGCTGTCCCGAACTCAGCCGCGAGCGTCCGGATTTCGGCCAGGATCTGCCCCTGGATCGTAACATCGAGCGCGGTGGTTGGTTCATCTGCGATGATGATTGCAGGCCGATTGAGCAGAGCTATTGCAATGGCCACCCTTTGCCGCATTCCCCCCGACAGCTGGTGCGGATGGGACCGAAGCCGCTCCTCGGGTGCCGGGATACCGACCTTCTCAAGCGCCTCCAGAGCCCGCGCCGTCGCCGCCTTGTGCGACACGGTCTCATGGGCGTGGATCGCTTCGGTCATCTGGGTGTCGATCCGAAGGACGGGATTCAACGTCATCATCGGGTCTTGGAAGATCATCGAGACATGGCGCCCTCGGATCTTTTGCAGATCGCGCCGGTCGAGCCCGGTCAGCTCACGCCCCTCGATCTTGATGGACCCGTCCACAACACGCCCAGGCGGATCCACCAGCCCCAGTATGGAGAAGCCTGTCACGGTCTTGCCGGAGCCGGATTCGCCGACAAGGCCCATGATCTCGCCTGATGCGACAGAGAAACTGACCCCGTCGACCGCTTTGATCACGCCAGCCTTGGTGAAGAAGTGCGTCTTGAGACCCGACACGTCGAGCGCAGGAGTGGCCTTCATGTTTGAAGCCGCGGGTTCAGGACATCGCGAATACGGTCGCCCACAAGGTTGATCGAGACGATCGTGATCAGAAGGGCAATTCCAGGATAGGTCGAGATCCAGTAGCGGCCCGAGAGGATGAACTCGAACCCGTTGGCGATCAGCAGGCCGAGGCTTGGCTGCGTAACGGGCATCCCGAGGCCGAGGAACGACAGCGTTGCCTCCAGCGCGATGGCGTTGGCCACCTGTACCGTGGCGACGACGATCAGCGGCGCGATGCAGTTTGGCATGAGATGGCCGAACATGATCCGCCGGTTCGAAAGCCCCGCGCAGCGCGCTGCGTCGATGTACTCACGCCGCCGCTCCACCAAGGCGGCCGACCGCACCGTGCGCGCGAAATAGGCCCATTGCACCGCCACGAGCGCTATGATGACCTTGTCGATCCCTTGCCCCAGCACAGCCAGCATGATGAGCGCGATCAGGATTGCCGGGAACGAAAGCTGAAACTCGATGATCCGGCTGATAATCGTGTCCACGCGGCCGCCGAAGAATGCCGCCGTCAGGCCAACCGTCGTGCCCACCGTCAACGCGACAACGCCGGCGACGACGCCCACGCCGAGGCTGATCCGGAGCCCATAGATGATCGCAGAGAAAAGATCGCGGCCTTGCCCGTCAGTCCCCAGCCAGTGGACGGTGCCGGTCATCCCGGTCTCGCCCGGCTCGAGACGGCTGTCCATCAGGTCGAGATTGACGAGGTCATAGGGGTCCTGCGGCGTGACATATGGCGCGAACACCGCGGCCAGCACGATGACAAGGCAGAGGATGAGACCGACCATCGCAGTCGGGCTCTCGGCATAGTCGGCCGCGAACTTCGCAAAGCCTGTCCGCTCCTTCGTCGGCGCCTTTTCCGGGGACTGGGCCAGCCCGGTGTCGTCGCTCTCCACACTCATTCGTCGATCTCCGTCAGGCGCACGCGCGGGTCGATAAAGGAGTAGGTGATATCAACGACCAAGTTGATCACCACGAACATCAGCACCGTCAGCATGAGGTAGGCCACCACGATGGGCCGATCCAAGAGGTTAATCGAGTCAATGATCAGCTTGCCCATGCCGGGCCACGAGAAGATCGTCTCGGTCACAACGGCAAATGCGATCACGGTTCCCAGTTCCAAACCAAGCACAGTGACGATGGGGATCAGGATGTTGCGAAACGCGTGAACGAAGATCACGCGCCGCACGGACAAGCCCTTGGAGTAGGCGAACTTGATGTAGTCTTGCTGCAGTGTCTCCCGCATCCCGGCCCGGGTCAGGCGGATTACGAGCGCAATCTTGAAGAGCGCAAGGTTTAGTGCGGGCAGAAACAAATGCTTCAGCCCGTCCCAGGTCAGGAAACTCACCTCGATCCCGAGGATCGGAACGGTGTCACCTCGCCCACCGGACGGCAGCACGCCCCAATGCACGGCAAAGAGCAGAATTAGCATCAACCCAACCCAGAAAGACGGCAGGCTGAACCCTAGGATCGAGCCCGTCATAATGACCTTTGAGAACCACGCATCGGGCCAGTATCCGGCCACCATGCCAAGCGGGATGCCAAGGATCATCGCCAGGATAAGCGAGCTGACGGCCAGTTCCAGGGTGGCGGGCATTGCTTGCAGGATCAGTTGGAGAGCCGGCTCGTCGTAGATGAACGAATTGCCGAGATCGCCCTGCAGGGCACGGACGACGAAGACCCCATATTGCTCATAGACTGGCCGGTCGAGCCCCAGTTTCTCAATCGTTTGCTGCTTGATCTCCGGCGTTGCGTCCGGGTTGATCAGAATCTCGACGGGGTTCCCGATGGCATAGACCCCCAGGAACACGATCAGGGACATCGCGAAGACAATCACGACGCCCTGCATCAGCCGGCGGATCAGAAACAGCGTCATTCGAGCCCCCTCGCTCGAGGCGGTATCCCGCGCGGCGGAAGCCCACGCTTGACCTCATCACCAAAACTTAGTGCGATCCTGCGAGCCGACCGGCCGAGCCGCAACGACTTTCTGCCCAATAAATCACCGGATGCACAGATATGAGACTTGAGGGGCGATCGGCGATCATTACCGGAGCATCTTCGGGGCTAGGGCGCTCAATGGCACGCCGTTTCGCTGCTGAAGGCGCCACGGTGACCATCGCGGACATCACGACAGATCCCGTTGAGGGCGGGCCGCCGACGGTTGATGCGATCGAGAGCTCGGGTGGCCAGGCGCGCTTTGCGCTTTGCGATGTTTCCGATTGGTCCTCTGTCCGCGACGTGGTGGCCGAGCATGTCGCGCGTCATCGGCGACTGGACATCATGGTGAACAACGCAATGACCACGCGGTTTCCGCCAAAGCCCCTGTTGGAGACGTCGGAGGAGCAGTGGCACGCCGTTCTCGCCGTCAATCTCACCGGCGTCTTTCATGGCTGCAAAGCCGCCTTGGCGCAGATGGTCGGTCAGGATCTTGTCGGAGAGGTGCGCGGCAAAGTCATCAACATCTCCTCGCAACTGGGCATTCGCGCTGCTCCCGGAAACTGCACTTACGGTGTCTCCAAAGCGGGTGTCGATTACCTGACGCGATCCGTTGCCCGCGACTATGCGGCGGAGCGCGTGATGGTCAACGCGATTGCCCCCGGCAAGATTCTGACGGGCAAGTCAGGACCGGCCATCGCGCCCGAGGTGATCGCGTTCTCGGAGTCCCGCACCCCCTGGCCAAGGCTCGGCACGCCGGACGACGTGGCCGGCGCGGCGCTCTTTCTCGCCAGCGACGACGCGACCTTCATTCAGGGCGAGACGCTTGCGGTGGATGGAGGCTGGCTCGCCAGTTGAAGCCCGGGAGCAGCAGCACCAACGCCGAAACGACGGTGGCCAGAGCGAGGATCTCCAGCACACCGACGCGCTCGCCCAGGATCAGCGCTGCGAAAAAGACCCCAAGGGGCGGAACGAGCAGCGTCCCC
This sequence comes from Pseudomonadota bacterium, assembly GCA_039822045.1. Lineage (GTDB taxonomy): Bacteria > Pseudomonadota > Alphaproteobacteria > Rhodobacterales > Rhodobacteraceae > HLUCCA09. The sequence continues at coordinate 6,322 of JBCBMY010000005.1, forward strand.
GTCGATGCGAGCGATGTCGGTAGCCGCTGGACCACAGCGAACCATACTGCCTGGCAAAAAATCATCGGGATCAGGGCGGAATACACAACCGCCGCGCCGGTCAGGGCTTCGACCTGCAAAAGGCTCGCCGGTTCGCCGAAGATCACCGCGGCCGCGATCAGAGGAGGCGCCGCCAAAACGAACTGCCACCCGGACAAAGCCAGCACCCCCATCTCCCATTTCACCGCTTTGACGATGACCGTGGCGACACCCCAAGCCATCGCGCCTGCAATCATGAGCAGGCCGCCCGCCAATTCCCGACCCAGTGCGTCCAGCGCCGGCCATAGCAAGAGCGCCATTGCAACCATCCCGAGCGCGAGGCCTGTCAGACGGCGCAGGGTCACCGGTTCCTTCAGAAAGAGGATCGACAAGAGGGTGGCCCAGAGGGGCATGGTGAACCCAAGAACCGCGGCCCGGCCCGCATCCACCCAGGCGATCCCGAAGCCCGAAAACGCATTCCACAGCACGCCTTGGAACAGCGTGAGCCACAAGAGCGGCCGGAGGTCCGACTGGCTGATCGCTATGGATTGCCCGAAGAGCACGGCAACAAGCAGGCACCCCACACCACCGACAAAAACGAGCGTGGCCCGGAACGTCCAGGGTTCGACGATTGTCAGACCGATCTTCATCATCGGCCAGTTCAAAGCCCAGAAAATCGCGAGTAGGACAACAGTGGTCACTTGCGCCGTCGGGCTCACGGGCCTCTAGTCCTCCATATGCGCATTCTCATCATTGATCCTCAGTTCGATGCAGAGCCCGATGTCGAGCGTGCCGTCGTCGGCCCCGACGTGCATCTTGAAGTCTGGCGTACGCCGGATCGCGGCTTTCCGCCAGTCGCAGAGTTCGAAGCCTGCGATGCGCTCGTCAACTGCCGCAGCCGGAATGCCATCACGCGGGAGACGGTTGCGCATATGAACCGCTGCCGGATCGTGAGCCAGGCAGGGGTCGGCTTCAACCATATCGACATTGTGGCCTGTGCTGAGCGCGGGATCCCTGTGTGCAATGCACCCGACTATGGCACGGCAGAGGTCGCCGACCATGCGGTTACGATGGCGATGTGCCTGACCCGCGGGATTGTCGCCTACGACGCCAAGCTGCGGACGCGCCGGATCGGATGGAATGCACGCGACCTGAAGACGGTTCGCCGGACGCGCGGCCTGACCTTCGGGATTGCAGGCCTGGGCCGGATCGGCACGGCAGCAGCCCTGCGCGCCCAGGCCTTCGGCTTTCGCATTGTCTTCTACGATCCCTATGTCGCACCAGGGACGGAGAAGTCGTTTGGTTTCGAACGGGTTGAGAGCCTGGCCGACCTGATGACGATCAGTGACATCCTAAGTGTCCATACCCCGCTCACTCCAGAGACAGCGGGCTTCATCGGGGCCGCCAGTCTCGCCCACGCCAAGCCGGGCATGGTGCTCATAAACACCTCGCGCGGGGGCACGATGGATCTTGATGCGGTGGAGGCCGCGCTGCGCGACGGACGGCTCGGGGGAGCAGGGCTCGACGTTCTGCCGAAGGAGCCCATCGACTACACCCACCCTCTGCTCGCTGCGTTCGAAGCCTCGGAAGACTGGCTGGATGGTCGGCTGGTGGTCACGCCCCACGCGGCCTTCTACAGCCCGGATTCGGTGATCGACATGCGCCGCATCGCAATGGAAAACGTGGAGACCTACATGCGCACCGGCGTGCTCCGCTCGTGCGTCAATGCAGATCTTCTGGCCGGTAGACCCCTCGCCCATGGCGCCGGATTTGTCGAAAACTACACCGTCGCGACCCAGGGCGCATGAACTCCGAGCGCCTACCCGTCACGCTGCGCACGAAACGCGGCAACAGTCGCGTCGTCGGGCGGGTACGTTCCCGCCAGTGGCGCCCCGTCACGCAGGCGGGCGGCGCAGAACTGCTCCAGGTCTTCCCGTTCGCGGGCTTTTTCAGCGACTTCTCCAAGAACATCCCGCGGGATTGCCGCCACCCCGTTTCGGTCTCCGATCATGACATCGCCCGGGAAGATGGCGACACCGCCGCAGCCGATGGGTGCGTTCAGCGCCGTGATGTGCCGATGCGATGTGAAGGGCAGTGCCGCATCGCCGGAGCCATAGACGGGAAGCCCGATCCCCTCGATGGCAGCGCGGTCGTTCACGCCGCCATCGAGCACGATCCCTGCTACGCCGCGCACCTTGAAGGCCGTTGCGACCATGTCGCCCAGAAGCGCCGTCTCAGTTACCCCCGCCGCTTCGCAGACCAGCACCTCGCCCGGCCCGGTCTCATCGAACGCTTGGCCCTGCAGGTTCTCGATCCGCCCTTCCGCAATAGCGCTGCGCATATCTTCGCGGATTGGGATCGTGCGCATTGTCATCGCAGGCCCGACCATCGTGGGCGCGCTCGGGACGAGCGGCCGCACCCCTCGCAGGAAGACGTTCTGGTACCCCATGCGAAACAGGGTCGAGACCACGGCGGGCACCGAACAGCCCTCCAGAAGCGCGCGGTGCCCGGCGTCGATCTGGTGGGTCATGGGGCGCTCCTTGCGTGATCAGGTCCAGGAGGGATGATGACCCAATACGGCGCTGAGTTAAAAGAGTTCTGGCCACTGGAGAAGGATATGATCTTTCTCAACCATGGCTCCTACGGCGCGGCCCCCATCGCCGTGCTGGACGCGCAGAGTACATGGCGCCGCCAGCTCGAGGCCCAACCCTGCCAGTTTATCAACGCTGTCGCTCCGGGCGAGATCCGGGCCGCCGCGGCAACGCTTGCAACCTTTGTCGGCGCGCAACCCGAGGACACCGTGTTCGTGGAGAACACGACCTGCGGGCTGAACGCCGTGCTCCGCTCGCTGCAGTTCGCTCCGGGCGACGAGATCGTCATCTCCGACCATATCTACAATGCGACGCGAAACACCGTGCGGTTCGTCGTAGAGGCCGCAGGGGCCAAGATCCGGGTGGCCGAGATCGGCCTGCCGGTGGCTAGCGAGGACCAAATCTTCGAGGCGGTCACCGGCGCACTGACCGACGCAACGAAGCTGCTGGTGATCGATCACCTCGCCTCGATCACAGCGGTTATCTTCCCTGTGGCCCGTATCGCCGCAGCGGCCCGCGCGCGTAGGATCCCCGTTCTGGTGGACGGCGCCCACGCGCCCGGCATGCTCGATCTCGACGTGCCGGCGCTCGGCGCCGACTGGTATGTCGGAAATTGCCACAAATGGCTCTGCGCGCCGAAGGGAGCCGCGTTCCTTTGGGCCGCCCGGGAACGCCAGGCAGGCCTGCACCCCACCGTGATCTCCCACGATCTCGATAGGGGCTTCACGTTCGAGTTCGACAAGATCGGCACGCGCGACGCCTCCGCCTGGCTGTCCGTCCCCGCGGCCATCGCCTTCCACGAAGATCTGGGTGGCGCGAGGATGCGCGCGCGCTGCCATGCGGTGGCCTCAGCGGAGGCACGCGCCCTGGCCGAGCGATGGGGCACAGAGACCGGCGCACCCGACACGCTCTTCGGAATGATGTCGACTGTGCGAATGCCCGGCGACTTGCCGGTCGATAGAGCGGTGTCGGAACGGCTGAAGGCCTGGCTCTGGGCCAAACATCGCGCAGAGGTCCATATCATGCCCTTCCGTGGTGCCTATTGGGTGCGCCTCTCCGTGGCCGCCTACACGACCGAAGAGGAGTGTCGCCGCGTCGGGCCCCTGATCGAGGCTGCGATCGAAGCGGAACAGACGGGTGTGACCGGTTGAGACCGACGAATGGCGCACTGGATCTCGCCCGAAACGGAAAATGTCGGAGCTTGACCTGCCTCACGCCTGCTCGATTGCCGCGATTAACCGGTCCAGATGCACCCCCAACGCCTCCGGCTCTGCAATCAATTTGTCGAGCGGGATCGTGCCTAGATCTGACAGAAGCTCGGCAAAGAGATCCTGTCGCAATCGCGTCGCCAGAGCCGGCGGATGGGTCAGAAGGGCCCTAGAGAGCCGCACCATCCGCGCATCGGTGAAAACGCTGTCCCAAGCTTTGCGCTCTGGCCCCAGATCGAACGTGGCCGCTTCCGGGCGCGGCGCGGCGCGAAGGCTCTGGGTCGCGTCCGCGTCCAACTCTCCATCCAAGATCGCGACCCCGTAGACGTCTCTCGCTTCGGCGCCGCTGACAAATCCCGCCCGGACATCGCGCAGAACCGCCTGTTCGTCGCGATCGAACGGATCACCGTAGCCCCCGCCGCCGGCGCTCATCAACGTAACTGTGTCGCCGGGCTCGGGCTCAACCATGGAAATCTTGCCAAGCTCGCGCTCCCCCTCACGGCCCATGTTGAGCACGACGCGGGCCGGGGCGCCTGGATGTCCGCCGACCAGGCCAAAGGGGCGGAAGACGTACCGCTCCAATCCGCGCCCGAGCACCGCGCTTCCCGGCTTCTCGATCCGCATAGTGAAGATGAGGCCGGTGCCCCCGCGCCACTTGCCCGCGCCCCCCGATCCGTGGCGGAGCCCGTAATGGGTCACGACCGCACCAACCTCAGCCTCGCTTGCCTCGGTCGGTGTGTTGAAGCAATTGGCGAGGCTGGTGTCGCGCCCGTCCACGCCGTCGGCGCCAAGCCGCGCGCCCGTCCCCCCCACGAGCGACTGCATCACCTGCACGCGCCGCGTCCCGAGCGCGGCGTCGTACTCGGCCAGCACGGTCGGCACCACCGTCCCGCCCGAGGGCGCGGGGATTAGCCCCGGGGCCGCCTGCGCCAGACACCCGGTGACGACGTCCCCCACCCGGATCGCAGGCGCAGAGCGGATGCCGACCGGCGCCGGAAAAACCGGATTGAGCAGGCTTCCCTCTGGCACCGACACGGAGATCCCCTCGAAAATCCCATGGTTTAGCGGGATCGAGTGGTCGTAGCTCGCGACGAACTGCATCAGCCGCAACGTCAGCCAGACATGGCGCGCTCCGCCCGTGGGCACGTTATACGCCGCCGGCACCTGCGGATCGGTGCCCGTGAAATCGAGATGCACCGCCCCGTCCGTCACGGTCATCGCGCACCGCACGCGCACCGGGATCTTGCTCACGTAATCGTCGTCCAGATAGTCCCAGAAGACATAGCGTCCGTCCGGGATGCGCCTCAGCACCTCGGTAGCCTTGGCCCGCGCGTATCCGGCTAGGGCCCACTGAGCCGCCTCGAAGACCTCGACACCGTGCCGCTCGATCAGCTCCGCGACCCGCCGGGCGCCCGTCTCCAGCGCCACGAGCATCGCCTGGACATCGCCCATATTGGCGTCGGGCATCCGGCAATTGACGCGGTAGAGCGTCACGACATCGGCGTTCATCTCCCCCGCCCTGACCAGCTTCAGGGGCGGCAGGATCAGCCCTTCCTGAAAGAGCTCGGTTAGGTCGGGCGCGATCGACGAGGGGACCATCCCCCCGATGTCAGCCGTGTGCACGAAGGCCCAGCCCACCGCCACGATCCGCCCCTCGTGAAAGTACGGGCGCAAAAGCTGCAGGTCCGGCATGTGCGAGGACAACCCGCCCGACGCATAGGGGTGGTTGGTGATGACGACGTCGCCCTCCTCGAACGGGCCCGCCGCCCGCAAGGCCGGGCCCGCATCGAGATCGAGAAACCCGGACACGCCCAATGCCGCGGGGTAGCCAAAGAACTTGCCGGCCGGGGTCGCGAGCGCCGTCCCGAAATCCGCCGCCTCGCGGACGTAGGTGGTCCGCGCCGTACGGGAGAGCGCAATCCCCATCTCTTCTGCAGCGGCCCGGAACTGATGGCCGAGGATCTCCAGCGTGACCGGGTCGATCTCGGGCGGCGGCGCTCTGTCCTTCATGGGGCCACCGGCGCCACGTCGACCCGCCAGGCCACGCCCTCAAGCGCCGCCGGATACCGCTCCATCACGCGGGCGTCGTGGCCCGGGATGATCGCGTCGGCGCTGCCCGCAATCGACAGCAGACGCCTGTAGCCCTCCAGCTCATCCCCCACATGGAACGCGGCAGGAAAGGCCCGGCCGCTCTCCAGCCCTTCATAGAAGACAGCAGCATCGGAGGCGACGACCACCGGGCCACGCTCCGTCGTCACGACGAGGGATTGGAGCCCGGCACAATGGCCGCCAATGTGAACGAGGTCGATGCCTGGGCAGAGCGGTGCGTCCCCCTCGTACCAGACCAGCTGCTCGGCAAAGATCCGATCAACCATGACCTTGAGATCATCGGCACCATAGCCCGCGCGCAAGTACCGGTGGTTCATCCACGCGCCGGTAACGTATGCCATTTCAGCCGCCTGTATGTGAAAGGTCGCGTCTGGGAACAGGTGATGATTGCCCGCGTGGTCATAATGCAGATGCGTGAGCACCACCGTCTCGATGCTTGCGGGATCGGTGCCGAGCCGGCCAATCGCCTCGCCCGGGCAGATCAGGAATTCGCGCCCACGCGCGGCGGCCACCTCCGGGCCGAACCCGGTATCCACCACGATGGCCCGCTCGGAATTGCGGATCAGCCAGACGTAGTAGGCCATCTCCATCGGCCCGTCGTTGGGGTCTCCGCCGACGAAGCTCTCGGAGCGTTTGCGCTCTGCCCTGGCGTAGCGAATGGCGTAGATCTCATAGCTCACAGCGTCAGCCCCCCATCGACGGTGATCGTGCTGCCGGTGACATAGGCCGCGCTCGGGCCCACAAGGTAGAGCGCAGCGCCGGCGACCTCCTCCGGCGTCGCGATCCGGTTCATCGGGATCAGATCAAGCTTGCTCTGCCGAAACGCCGGATCGGCGAGCGCCGCACGGTTGAGATCGGTCTCGACAGTGCCGGGCGCGATCAGGTTCACGGTCACGCCCTTGGGCGCCAGTTCCATGGCCATGGCCCGTGCCAGCATCCGCACCCCGCCCTTGGAGGCCACATAATGGGCCAGATGCAACGTCGGATGATCCTGATTGACGGAGGAGACGAACACGATCCGCCCGCCGCCTTGCGTAACCATGGTCCGGGCAGCCTCCTGCCCCACGGCAAAGGCGCCGCGCAGGTTCACCGCATAAACCCGGTCCCATTCCGCATCGTCGATCTCCAGAAACGGCACGCGCGCGAGCGTCGCCGCGCAATGGACGAGGATATCGAGCCCGTCCATCGCCGCCGCGGCCTCTCGGACGACGCTCCGCGCTATGGAGACATCGGAGAAGTCGCCGTCCAATGCGACCGCGCCCTCCCCGATCTCTTCCGCCAGCTCCGCCGCACCCGCTTGCTGTCCGAAATGGTGGATCGCGACCCGCGACCCGGCAGCGGCCAAGGCGCGCACCACGGCTCGCCCGATCCCGTCGCTGCCCGCGCCGGTCACAAGGGCCCGCTTGCCCGCCAACTCCATCTCAGCCCCTGCCCGATTGCATTCGCCCCCGCATAGACGGAGGGTAGGCCGAAAGGGCTCTCGAAGAACAGGGATACGAGGATGACCGACGGCGCGCCCCTCGACGCAACGACCATTGCGCGCCTCAGGGCCCTGCCCGTCCCCACGATCACGGCGACCCTCGCCGCCAAGGGGATTGCTAACGGGTTTCTCGCCGGATTGCGCCCCCTCGATCCCGGCAATGCCCGGTTCGTCGCCACGGCCTACACGATGCGCGCCCTGCCCGTCCGCGAAGACATGCTGCGCGCGGTGTCAGACGGCACCGCCCCCAACCTGCACCGAAAGGCCATGCGCGAGGTCTCCGCCGGGCAGGTCATCGTCACCGAGTGCGGCGGCGATGCCGGGATCTCGTTTTTCGGCGAGCTGATTTCGACCTACCTCAAGGGCAAGGACGTCGCCGCCATCGTCACCGATGCCGGCATCGCCGATGTGGCAGATGTCGCCGCGACCGGCCTGCCCGTTTTCTGCCTGGGCTCGGCGCCCATTCCCGGCCCTGCACGGCGCCTGGTGGCCGACCTGATGCGCCCGATCGACTGCATGGGCGTCACGGTGTGCCCGGGCGATGTTCTGGTGGGCGACGACAATGGCGTCGCGGTGATCCCCCGCGCAATGGCCGTCGACATCGCCCAGGCGGCTGAGGACAAGGAGGCGCTTGAGCGGTTCCTGCTGAAACGCCTCAAGGGCGGCGCCCCGCTCGACGGAACCTATCCCCCCGATGCCGAGACGCTTGCGGCCTACCAGGCCTCACGCAAGGGCTGACGCCACTGCGGCCTCGCCATAGATCTCACGCGCCCGCGCCCGGCTGATCCGGCCATTCAGCAGATCCGCACGGAGATGCTCGGTCCGCCGCTCCGCCGGCGGGCCGTAGCCGCCCCCACCCAGCGTCTCTATCAAGACCCGATCGCCGGCCCCTAGCCCGCGCGTCGACTTCGATGGCAGTTCCTCGACCTCGCCATCGGCACGAGTCAGAACGGCGCGGGTCACGCTGCTCGGTCCGCCGCCGGCCGCGCCCGGCGCCGGAAAGCGATGCCCGTCAGAGCGCAGCGTCATCCCCGTGCCATCCCGGAGCGCCTCGATCTCGCGCGCGATTCCCAGCCCACCGGTGTGCCGCCCCGCACCGCCCGACCCCTCCACCAGGGCGTAGCGGGTGCAAAGCAGGGGATAGGACGTCTCCAGCACCTCCACGGGCAGGTTGGTCGAGTTCACAGTATGCACGTGAACGGCATCCATCCCATCGCGATCGGCCAGCGCCCCCGCCCCGCCGCCGATCGATTCTGGATAGACGAAGCCCTCCCCCGAAAGGACCACAAGCGACGTGGAATCGTTGCTCGCCGCCATGCGCCGCTCCTCGGGCAAGGCCGGCAGGAGCGCATCGAAGATCACACCAGCGAGGCGGTTCGACGTCACCGCTCGTGCCGCAACCGCCGCCGGCTCCCGCGGCGCAATCACTGAGCCCTCCGGGGCACGGATCGTGACGGCCTCCAAGAGGCCGCCGTTGGCAGCGACACCCGGATCGATCAGAGCTTTGACGCAATAGGCAACCGTGGCCTCCAGCGAGGACGCGCTGAGGTTCACCGCCCCGTTCGCCTCTGGCCCGGACCCCGCAAAGTCTAGCGTCAACCGCCCATCCTCCACGGTCGCAGTGACACAGAGCGGTACCAGCTCTGACCCGGCACCATCGTCGTCCAGGTACCGCGTGGCCCTGTAGGTCCCCGCACGCAGACGGGACAATCCCGCCCGAATGCGCGCGCCGGTATGGGCAAGGATCGCCTCCCCGGCCGCCTCCACATCCGCCAGCCCGCAATCTGCGATGACATCCTGCAACAGCGCCGCGCCCCGGGCATTCGCCCCGATCTGCGTGGTCAGATCTAGCCGGCGCTCCATTGGCGCGCGGGTATTGGCGGCGATCAGATCGATCAGGTCCCGGTCCGGCCGGCCGCCCCGCGCAATGCGGATCGGTGGCAGGCGGATGCCCTCATGAAAGATGTCCGGCGACTGGCCCGAGACCGACCCCGCAACGGGCCCGCCCACATCCGCATGATGCGCGATGTTGCCCACGAAATGGCACAGACGCCCCTCGGCAAAGACCGGGGTTAGCACGGATATGTCTGGCAGATGGGTCCCGCCCGCGAGGTAGGGATCGTTCATCACAAAGGCATCGCCTTCGGCGATCTCGCGCACGTCGTAGCGCTCCAGAACCGCCCGCAAACCCCAGAGGAGCGAGCCGATATGGATCGGCATGTGATCAGCCTGCGCGATAAGGCGCCCCCGCGCGTCGAATATCGCGGTCGAACAGTCCCGCCGCTCCTTGATGTTCGATGAGAACGCCCCTCGGATAAGAAGTTCCCCAACGTCCTCCGCCACGGCGAGCAGCCGTTCATGGATCACCCCCATCCGGATCATTGCGCGACCGTCCAGTGCGCTCATGTGGCCTCTGTATTGTCGCGGGTGAGGCTCAGGATACCGTCAAAGAGGACCGCACCCGCCCATCCTGGAGGGATCACCGTTGTCGACGTGTCTTCTTCGATGATCGCCGGCCCGTCGATCCGTTCGCCCGGCACCAAGGCGCTGCGCCGAAAGACGGCCGTTTCTTGGCGACCTCGACCAAAGAACACGCGCCGTGACGTCGGAGGATGATTGGTCTGACCAAGGTCTCCCGCCGGCTGCGTATCTGGGCGTACGGAGCGTGCCGTCAGCCGGAACGTCACAGCTTCAATCTCTCTGTCCGGAAGGGAGAAGCCCTGCGTCTCGTCGTGCAAAGCGTGAAATTTCGCCCGCATCTCCTCGGCAGACGCCTTTTCTGGAAACGGCACCGCGATCTCAAAGTTCTGGCCAAGATAGCGGCATTCAATCGAGCACTCGAAGGCCAGATCCTCCAAGGGTACTCCCTCGCCCTCAAGCCACCGAGTTCCTTCCGCGCGCATGCCCGCGAATGTCACCGCGAGATCCGGGTCCGCTGCAAGCGGTATGATCTGCGTGACCGAAAAGTCCCGGGCGATGTCACTCACAAGGATCGCGCGGGCGCAGAGTGTCCCGGGCGCCAGCGGTACGACGACCCGACCGATCCCAAGTGCGCTGGCCACGTCGGTGCCGAGCAATGGCCCGGCTCCGCCATAGGCCACAAGGCAAAGCTGTTCCGGCTTCACGCCACGCGCGAGCGCGGCGGAGCGGATGGTGCGCGCCATACCCGCAGTCGCGATCTCCAGGATGCCCTGCGCGGCCTCTTCTGCGGACAGCCCTAGCGGAGCACCGACCGACTTCTTGACGACCGCCTCGGCGGCACGAAGGTCGAGGTGCAAATCGCCAACGAGGCCAGCCCCGGCGCCGATCCGCCCGAGCACCAGCGCGGCGTCCGTCACAGTCGCGTGCGTTCCGCCTCGCCCATACGACGCCGGGCCAGGGTTGGCACCCGCACTCTCCGGACCGACGACAACCGCGCCGCCCGGGTCAAGCCGCGCGATCGAGCCGCCGCCGGCACCAATCACCTCGATATCGACCATTGGCGCCAGCACCGGATGCCCATTCACCTCTCGCACGCGCGCCGTGCGCGGTGCGCCTTCTGGGAGGATCGCGATGTCCGTGCTGGTTCCGCCGACATCAAAGGTCACGAGGTCGCCCAGGCCGTGTGGAGCGAGGATACGGCCGATCCCCCGGACCCCCGCCGCTGGGCCCGACAGCGCCGTGCGCACCGGGATTTCTTTCGCTGTATTGAGGTCGACTAGCCCCGCGTTGGAGGTCACCGTGTAAACCGGCGCTGCGATGCCGATCTCGCGTAGTCCCTCTCCGAGCGCCTCAAAGTATCGCACGGCCCTCGGCCCGACGAAACCGTTGAGCGCTGTAGTGGCGAAACGCTCAAACTCACGGTACTCCGGCGCCACTTGATTGGACGTGGTGACATACGCGTCGGGCATCGCTCTTTGCAGGATGGTCGCGGCCCTGTCCTCATGTTTCGGAGCGCGATACGCGTGAAGGAAGCACACGACGATGGCGTCATAATTCTCAGCCGCTAGTCTTTTGGCCAACTCGGTCAGTTCGGCGTCGTCGAGGGGTACCAACTCCATCCCCTGGCCATCCACGCGCTCCGCCACCTCATATCGATCCCGGCGTGCCACAAGCGCGGAGGGTCGACGCACGCGATAATCGTACACGTGCGGTCGCGCCTGCCGGCCGAGATCCAGAACGTCGCGAAATCCGCGCGTTGTCAGCATCGCCACGTGCGCTCCCTTCCGTTCGAGGATCATGTTCGTGATGACGGTCGTTCCATGACCGAAGAAGCTGACGTCGGCCCCGCGACGCCCAGCCTTAGTCAGAACATGCGCCGCCCCTCGCAGGATCGCGCGGGACGGATCATCCGGAGTTGAGGGTTCCTTGTGGTGCCAGACCGTCCCGAGCGTTTCGTCGGTTGCCACAACGTCTGTAAACGTGCCGCCGACATCGATCCCCATTCGAACGTTGTTCATCTGGCAGACCTAGCTCGCATAACTACCGGAAAACTATGATCATCGTTCGGCAAAGGTGCCGCGAAAGGTTCGAGCCCACAAGCGCCGTAGTGTGTCATGGTGGGGATCAGACCGCTTCGCCGGAGACCGAGGGCAGGAACTGCGACGGTGGCGAGAAGAGGGAAGGGGTTCTCGTCGACAAGTCAGGCGGCCGAACTCCTACGGAGACGCGGATCAGCAGGACCAACTCGCTGGTCAAGGGAACGGACAAGCCATTGAATGCAAGCTTGCCTCCGATGACACGGCGCCAGATTGCGCATTGGGCAGCAACCCGGACGTGCGAAACTCGGCTCGGCCGGTGTGCGGATGAAGGTCACAGTGCTTTGCCTCTCGAGCTTGCCTATCGCTCGTGAAGGCTGAGTGTACGCCGTGTGCCGCAGATCCGGTCATGACCCGGCCTCTTTGCGAGATGCGTGAAACTTATCTGCGCGGGCCTCTCCAAGCAGTTGCTTTTCTTCCAGATACCGCCTCTGGGCGCGGTAGAAGTCGCTGAGAAAGCGCGCATGATCGTGCGTTCCGATTTGCACTCCATAAGCAATCTTCGTCCGGATAGCCGCACTTACTGCCTCGATTTCCTTTTGCACCTGGATGCTGGGGCGCGTGCCGCGTGCCAGATGATCATCATTCTGTCGAACAAGCCCTTCGAGCGTCTGCAGCTCATAGGCGCCGTAATGGTCGAGTTGCGCCGACGAAAACCCAAAGGCCTCGTGACCTGCCGGCCGGGCGCCCTGGCGATGCACGGCAGCGTCCGGCAATAGCACGGCTTGCGGGCGGAGGATCACAATGGTGCCGGCGATCATATCGCCGAGCCGCTGGCGACGGCGGTTCGTGGCTGGAATGGCGATGGCCAGGCAAATCCAGGCCACGGCTACCCATTGCACCCACCCGTCAAGTCCGCCGATCCCGAGCGCAAGGGCGCCGGGAAAGAACACTTCCGCCTCCTTGAGGAGGTTGCGCACCGTTATGGCGTGGATGGTCAGCGGCCCGCCACCGGCATCGATGACGCGCAAGCCGCTCAGCCGCTTGCCCAGCGTCGCACCGTTCCAGGCGATTTCCGCGAGGACGTAGTAGGGCACCCGCAAGAAGAAATAGCCGAGCGACCAGACGATCCACAGGTAGGGGCCGCCGCCGAACAGCGCCAGAAGGACCAGGACGACGAGTAGCAGGAGAAGCTGCGTAAGCAGGAGGTCGACCACTTGCGCGTAGAGCCGCGCACCGAGACCCGCGATGGCGAAAGGGATCGGTACCCCTTCGGGCGGTGAGATGTAGACCTTCTTGCTGAGTGCGGCCTCTCTCAGGGCGTCCGATGTATTGCCGACGCCCGCCGTCATGGTCTGGCCCCGCCGCCGCGCCCGGCCGCAAGCATCCACAACAGCCATGCCGCGCCGATGCCCCAGCCAATGGCGTAGCGGGTTGCGGTATCCTGCACGAGCTGGCGGACGAACCCCTCGAGCAGCGCGGCCACAACGAGCATGAGCGCTGCGGTCAGAGCGAGTTTGGTCGCGTTCCGTCCGGCGCCGGCCAACGCCGCCCGTCTGCTGGAGCGGCCCGGAAAGAGGACGGCGCCGCCCAATAGCATGCCTCCGGCGCCTGCAAGCAGGATCGCCGCGATCTCGGTCACGCCATGAACCGACAGCCATCCTCCCAACGCCCAACCGAGGCCGCGTTCAGCATAAAGGGCCACAAACACTCCAAGGATTGCACCGTTGTAGAAGAGAAGGAGAACGGTGGGCAGAGCGGCAAACGCTCCGAGGCCGAACGCAAAGATGGCGACCATCGTGTTGTTGGAGAAGAGATAGGCCGCGAACGCCGCCAATCCGGTTTGGTCCTCGCCCCCCTCGATCACCGCACGCAAGGTCTCGGTGCTGGCTCCTGGCCCCCTCCCCTGGGCGAGGCCCGGCGGAACGAACGTGCGAAACCAGGCGGGATCGTCGAGGTAGAGGAGGCCGCCCGCAGCTGCGCCGAGGAAGAAGACAAGCGTCGACAGGAGGATCGCGGGCCATGCCGCCCGGATGGCCCGTGGTGCTCCGAGAGCTAGAAAGCGCTCGAGAACGCGCGCTGGCCGCATCTGCGGTGCATATACGGCGAGGTAGGCGCGCGCCGAGAGAGCCTCGAGATAGGCCAGAAGCGCCTTGTCGAGCGAAATTGCACGTGCGACCGACAGAGCGTTGGCCGTTTCGCGATAAAGCCGGGCAAGATCGCGTGTTTCGCCGTAGCCGAGGGCGCGAGTGCCGCGCGCCTCAGTGCGCGCCAATAAGTCCTCGAGGCGATGCCAGTCTTTCTCGCGCTCGGCTCTGAACCGGGTTGAGCGAAGGGCGGCCGCCTGAGCCATATCGATCTTGGCTTCAAGGCTCACAGCCGGTCCCCCATCTTGGCGACGAGATAGGCCGAAACGAGCGCGGGCGCGGCCTGACCTCGCGGCGCGTCGATCACCGTAACGCCCAAGCGGGTGAGCCGCTGCAGCACCTCGGCGCGCGCGCTCACCGCGCGACCAGCGGCCACGGTCAAAGCCATCTCGTGCAGGTCGTTGGCGCGCGCTTCGGCCTGCCGCTCGGTATCGTAGTCGGACACCGCGACGAAAAGAACGAGATGGCGTGTCGACAGCGCGCCCAAGTTCTCAATCAGGAGCTCCGCGGTCGTCGTGTCAACAAAATCAGAGAAGATGACGATCAGACTGCGCCGAGGCGTCCGAACCTTGAGGTCTGACAGCGCCAGTGCGTGATTGCTCTCGTCCGCGGCGTAGGCGATCTTGGCTGTCTCAGCGCGGAGCCGGGCGAATGCGCCGCGACCGGAGCGTGGCGGCAGGTAGAGGCGTGGGCGCAGATCGTAGGAATAAAGCCCAACGCGATCGCCGGCCACGGTCGCGGCCCAACCAAGCGCGAGGGCGGAATTGATGGCGTGGTCGAGCTTGGGCAGCCCCGCAATCTCGGCGCTCATCAAACGGCCAGAATCGATGCCTAGGATGATGCTATGATTGCGCTCGGCCTGCGTCTCCTTGGCCAGCAACGTGCGATGGCGCGCGGAGTGTTTCCAGTCGATGGAGCGTGGATCCATCCCCGGCACGAAGTCTCGCAGCTGATGGAACTCTGCCCCGTCGCCGACCGCGACGTTCTGCTTGATCCCGAAAAGCGCGGATCGAACTCGCACGGCAATCTCACCGGACCGTACGGGGCGAATATCGGGTGACACGGCCGTGGATAGGGCTGGCGTCATGCGGGGGACCAGATCGAAGAGACCAAGGGGGCTTGGCATCTTGAGCCAGAGCTGCGTCACGTCCCAGGTCCCTCGTCGCCTGGCGATCACGGGCAGGTCTGTCCGCGCTCCGTCGTTCGAGAGTGGCGCATCCAAGGGGCCTTCGAGGCCGATGGGCCAGTCTACCGAAGCGGATGCTCCCATCCGGGGCGGCGCCAACTCAATTGTGAGGGCCGACCGCTCGCCGGTGTGCAACGCCTTTGGCAAACTGCATGACACGGTCGGCCTACGGGCAAGCGCCGAGATGAGATCAATGACCGCCGCAAGCCCCAAGGCCCCCCAGATGGCCGCCACGAGAGTGCTGAGCCCGGGCTCCGCCGCGATCAGGATTGCAGACAGCGCCGCAGCACCGCCGGCGGCGACAAGGAGACGGGGGCCAGGACGGATCAGCGCGGAGCCTCCACTTGGGCCGACACGTGGGCCAACACATCGGCCGCGCCGCGACCCTCGATCTCAGCCGTGGGCGACAGCACGACGCGGTGTCGCATCGCGGGCAGAAAGAGCCGCTTCACATCGTCAGGAATAGCATAGTCGCGCCCGTCGAGCGCCGCCGCCGCTCGCACGGCCGCTGCCAGCGCATCGGCTGCGCGCGTCGAGGCGCCGTAGGACAGATCGGAACTCTCCCGTGTCGCTCGGGTCATCGACACGATGTAGCCGAGGATGTCGTCGTCCAGCCGGACGGTATCGACGCAGGCCCGTGCCTCCGACAGAGCCCCTGCCCCGATTTGCGGTGTGAGATCTGGGGCGCCGCCTCCGGTCGAGAGCGGACGGTCGGCGCCCATACGCAGAATTGCCTGCTCGTCCGCCGCATCCGGGAAATCGAGCACCAGCTTGAACAGGAACCGGTCGAGCTGGGCCTCGGGGAGCGGATATGTCCCTTGCTGCTCGATCGGGTTCTGCGTGGCGATCACGAAGAAGGTCTCGCCGAGCGTATTGTCCTTGCCGTCGAGCGTCACCACGCCCTCGTTCATGGCCTGAAGAAGGGCTGCCTGGCTCTTGGGCGGGGCGCGGTTGATCTCATCGGCCAGAAGGACATCGCAAAAGATCGGCCCCCGGACCAGGCGAAACTCGTTGGTTGAGAAATCGAAGAGCGATGTCCCCAGGATATCGCCGGGCATCAGATCGGGCGTGAACTGGATGCGCCCAAATTGCAAATCTAGCGTTGCCGCAAGCGAGCGGGCGAGGAGGGTCTTGGCTGTGCCCGGAGGCCCCTCGAGCAGCACATGCCCGCGCGCGAAGAGCGCCACCAGCATCAGATCCACAGCATCGCGCTGTCCGACAACGGTTCGGGAAAGCTCGTTGCGCAAGGCATCGGCCGTTGCGCGTAGATCAGTCAAATTCATCGATCACCTGGTCGATCAGTGTTTCAAAGGTGCGCATCTGCGCCATGGCGGTGGCGGATGCGATCATCGCGGGTTGGGTGTGGAATCGCTCGGCCTCTGCCAGAAGGAGCGGGCCAGACTTTGGCGCGCGCCTCGGCAATAGGCCGATGAGCGTTGAGGTGCCGATCCGCGGCCCCAGCAACCGTTGCGTTAACGCTGCGAGGCGCCGGTCGGCATAGTCGGCCAGGAGCCGGCCCCTCTCGCCGGACAATTGCAAGAGGCGCGCTTCTGCGTCCGTGGGGGCAAGCGGCGCGGGGCCTCTTGGCTGGACCGGCGGCCCAAACCGCACACTGCCGCGCCACAGCGCAAGCAGGAACGCCACGGCGAAGCTGGTCCAGATCAAGCTGTAGGGCCAGCGGAATAGGGCCAGGATCTCGCCCCACGTACGCGGCTCGGGCTCGGGCGGCGGGCCGTCGCGGGTCCAGAACTCACTTGAGTAGTCGATGACGATCCCGCGCCCTTCCGGTCCCGGAGTTTCGGCCAGTCTGGGCAGGATCGCCAACGCGAGGGCCGCATTGTCTCCCAGAGCGAGGCCGTGATTGCTGATAAGGTCCGGATCAGTCAGCACAAAGACGAAACTCTCCCCGTCTTTGCTCTTGCGTAGACATTCCAGCAAAAACGCTGCCTGCGGTTCGCCGAGCACCATCTTACACGTCGAACCCAGGGCCGTACGGGGAGCATAGAGCGCCGCACTATGGGTGTGTTCACTTGCAGCCAGCGAGACTGTCGCAATGCCCGCCGATGCATTCGTGGACAAGCGCGCCTCGTTGCCCAAGAGCCGGGTTGTGACGTCCCTCAGCCTTGCATCGGGGATCAGCAGATCGGGATGCGCGATCCCGGTCAGACGCGCCCCCCGCCGCCACTTGGGCAAAACGATCAGCGTCGGCGTTGCGTTGACCTTCGCTTCGATGACCGGCCATTGGAGCTCACGCTCCGTGTCGAGCATCATGACGTCGTCGCGCGTGCGCGGAAGGGAGCGCTGCTCCCCAGGCTCTGCGTCGAAGAGCGGCAGCACACGCAAGGCCACCGCGGACGCGTCAAGCGGGTAGCCACCGCCGAAGTTTCTGGCTTCGATCCCTTCCGCCCTGAGCCAATGGACGAGCCCATCGAAGCCGGTGGCGGAGCTCCCAAGCCGGCGGTCTCTCCCGCCTCCGAAGACCAGCGCTATGAGCGCCAATGCGACGACCAGCAGGGTGACGGTGGCGACAATGCCGCCGGTGCGGGCGTCGCTCATACCCGACCCTCCGGTCTTAGGATGCGCTCTGCCGCACCGAGAGACGCGGCGAAACCTAACTCCGAGACTGGATAGTTGCCAAAGTGTGCTTCCTCCGCCGCGCGTACGAGCGTTGCAAGATCGCCCCTGGACGGCCAACGGTCGGGGACGCGGGCCAACACGTCGCGCGCTGTCCAGCTTGGGTGCAGATGCAAACCGTTCCGTTCGACCGCATGCGGTAACGCAAGGTGCAAGAGCGCGATGGTGGCTGCGCGCAGGTCAGGGTTCGCCCGGATTTCTTCGATGGAGGACGTCTTGGCTGGGCTTCCGGGGAAACCTGAGGCGCTTCCTTCGCCGCGGGGCCGCCTTTGCGGTTCTATCGTGTCGGCGAAGCGTACGAATTGCCCTTGAGACGCGCGCCACAGAAAGAAAAGCAAGAGTGCGAGGGCCGCGAGCAACGCTATCCGGACGATGCCCACGGGAAGTGTGCCAGCCGCTTCGTCTCGTCCTGCATTGCTGGGCTCTTCGACCAAGTCCGCAAGCGACGGGATCGGCTGGCTCGGGTCCAGATAAACCAAGTCCATATCCACGCGATGCCACCGCAAGGCCGCCTCGTAGTCCTGCGCGATCTGGCCCGTCGGTGCGACAAGCGGCTCTGCAGGCGCCCAGGTCCCTCCAACGAGCGCAAGACCGAAGACGAAGAAACAGGCGGCGATGGAAATGCGGTTCATCATAGGATCGGTCAAGGCCCCCGCGACGCACCTGACCGTGGTTCGACGTAAGGCGCAAGCGCCCGTAACGCCTCATCGGGCAGGCAGTTTCGAAAGTGAGGCAAATCCGACGCCACGGCCCGGCATATCCCGGGCAAACAGTATGCGTCGCCGAGGACGTCGTTGGTCCCATCGACCCACGACGGGACCGGCAGCCACCCGAGCCCCGCAAACCTTGGCTTGCGGTCAACCGGCGGCTCTTGACGGTCCAGACGAGCTCAATGGGCGCATGGAATGACGGCGGTCGATCCCAAGGTCGTCAGGCGCACACTGGCGGCTGCCAAGTCGCGTCGTAGAGAGAGAGCACGCTTGCCTCGGGGCGGCTGCTGGCGCAGGCAGGCCTGATCGCATCGAGAATCGCCGGATCTCATTGAGAACCGCGAGTACGTTGGTCGGTCCTGAGTGCCCTAGAACGAGCGAGCGCCGCATATTGCGCCATTCGTTCCGCGGCTAATGAGGCCGCCCCTGAGATATTGTTGCGGTTTTGGCAAGCCCGAGCCGACCCGTGCTTTCGACTTGGGCAACAGGGTGCCCACAGCCCGTCACAGCCACATGCTCGCCGCAATTCCTGCCAATGTCGGCCATGGGAATTACTGCCCAGCCGGGTTGCGCGTAGGAGCATCACAGATGGCGGATCTTCTCTGGTCGGAATTGCGTCTGGAAGATGGTAGCAGCCCCGGTCCGGACGACGTGGTCGTCGTCAATGCCGGCGACCGGCTGATCTTCGACGAAGCCGCGAGCCCTGCCACGGTCAAGGGCCTTGTGATCCACGGGGAATTTACGGTTGAGGATGCCGGCGGTGATCTCGAACTGACCACCGATTGGGCGGTTGCCCTTGGATCCGGTACCTTCCGCGTGGGCACGCCGGAGGACCCATATCAGAGCAAGTTCACTCTGACGCTGGCCGGCAAGGACCCGGATAACGACGTCGACCTCGGTGACTATACAAGCGCCGATGGCAGCGGCATGACCAACGTCATCCAGAACAACGACGCCTTCCTGATGGCGATGGGCGCCAACGCCGCCATCGAGATCCATGTCGACGACGCAGCCAAGGAAAGCTGGACACAACTCGATACGACGGCCGAGGCCGGCGACACGGAACTGACCTTCACCGAGGCGACCGGCTGGGAGGTGGGCGACCGCATCGCCGTGGCCTCAACTGACTTCGACCTCAACCAGACGGAGGAATTCACCATTGTCTCGGTAGACGACGGCGGACGCACTGTGACCGTCGATCGCCCGCTCGACTACATGCATTACGGTGAGATCGAGACCTACGACAACGGTACGCGCAGCTGGGATCTCGACATGCGCGCCGAGGTGGCGCTCCTCAGCCGCGACGTGACGATCCAGGGCGATGTCGACTACGACTCGACCCAGGCGCTCAACGAGCAGGACGACCAGTTCGGCGGCCATACAATGGTGATGATGGGCGGCGAGATGCACGTCTCGGGTGCCGAGTTCGCCTATATGGGCCAGGCCGGCATCCTTGGCCGCTATCCGCTCCATTGGCACCTGTCGGGCGACGTGACGGGCCAATACATCGAGAATTCCTCGATACACCATAGCTTTAACAAGGGCATCACCGTCCACGGCACCGACAGTGCGCGGGTTGCCGACAACGTGGTCTACGAGACGATCAGCCACAATTACTACTTCGAAGACGGCTCCGAGACCGACAACGTGCTGGACGGCAATCTCGGGATGAATGCCCGAGAACCCGGGGAGTTTGGCGCGATCCGCGGCGCCGACGACACCCAGCCGTCCAACTTCTACACCAAGAATGGCGACAACACCTGGACGGGCAACCATGCTGCCGGGTCGGAAGACAAGGGCTTTTACTTCAGCTTGGGGCGCAGCGAAGGTCGAGACTTCGATACGTTCGTAGACAACGCTGCTCACTCCTCGGGAGGGCGCAGCTTCTATCTCAATCACGGCAGGCTTGTGCAGGACGGCAGTCCGAGCGGCGACGCCGATCAGCCGCAAAAGGTCGACCCTTGGGAAGTCGAGGGGTTCACGGCCTATAAAAGCAACGGCGTCTATGTGCGCGGGGTGGAGGGCACCTTTATCGGGTCGGCCTTCGCCGAGCTTGGGAGCAACGCACGCTTCCGCCTGAACCAGACCATCGAAGACAGCCTGATCGTCGGCCGCAGTGAAGGCAACATCGGCAATCCAGATACGGAGGAGGAGTTCGCCGAGGCTCGCAGCCTTCCGTCCAGCGGGCATTTCGAGGGCTTTCAGCTCTATGACGGGCCGGGCGGCCTTTCATCGGTGCATTTCGACGGCTTCGAGGGCGACGACGAGGCGATCGCCCTGTCTAACGCGATCCACAAGACGGCGTCCTTTTTTGTCGAGGATATCACGTGGGGCGAGCGGGTGGACGAGGCCAGCAAGCTGACGATTGGCGGCGGCGGCAATGCCATCGGGAACGACAGCTGGGCGCGCGGCATCGTCGATGTGGACGGCAGCCTGACCGGGGTGCCGGGCTCGATGATCTATCAGTGGAGCCGAGACCGCGACGGGAGCGACGCGTTCAACGCGGGCGAGTCTTACGAGATCATCGAAGAGTGGGGCGCCATCGTCACTTATGGCACGTCGAGCGCCACGCTCCGCATCGACAGCGGCACGTTGGACACAAACACGGGAAACAACCACGGCAACGCGGGCTCGAACCTGAGTGTCACGCGCTCCGACGGTGAATACGCGACCGGGCTGCGCAAGCAGATCCCGGTCTTCTTTGACTACACCTATGAGCTGGACTACGCGTCGATTGACGACGAGTTCCGGCTCTATCTGCACGATGCCGATTGGGGCCAGAGCGTCATCTTCAATCTCGGCCCGGTGCCGACGGGCTCGTCGTTTACGTTGAACCACCCCAATTCCGGCGAAACATGGACGGCGCGCGAGGTGTCTTCGATGGCGATGCTCGAGGCCTCGCCCGACACCGCCGTGTACCGTGCCGAGAGCGGGGAGGTCTACATCAAGCTCGTCGCCGAAATGGCCCATGGCTATCTTTGGCCACAGCCGGGCGCGACCTACGACTACGAGTTGCACTCGGGCGTGACGGTGCTCGTTGACACAGAGGCCGGGATAGATCTCGACGCGCTTGACTTCGACGACCCGGAGTCGGGCGATCTGCTGCCCCCGCCGCCCTATGGCGAGGGCCAAGCACCGCCGGCCGAAATCGGGAACGGAACGGATGGCCACGACTCAATCCGCGCGCGCGAAGGAAACGACACGATCTTCGGCGGAGACGGGGACGACACCATTCTGGGTGGTTCAGGCTATGACCTCCTCGAGGGTGGCGACGGGGATGACTCCATTAGTGCCTTCGGAGGCAGGGACACGATCGAAGGCGGCGAGGGCCACGATACGCTGAATGGTTCCAACGGGACCGACCGGATCTTTGGAGGCCTTCATAACGATCTGCTCGTCGCAAATGACGGCCATGATCGGATGGTCGGCGGACAGGGCAACGACACGCTGATTGGTGGCGACGGCGACAACCGCATGACCGGCAATGCGGGCTACGACGCGCTCTCCGGCGGCGGCGGGGACGACGTGCTGATGGGCAATGACGGTCGGGATACGCTCGACGGCGGCGATGGCAACGACCACATGACCGGCGGTGAAAAGGCCGACCTGTTCATCTACCGCACCGATGGCGCAGTCGATGTCGATGTGATCGTCGACTTCACGGACGATGTAGATACGATTCACCTGACTGATCTGGGCTACACCGCCAGGGTGGTTGATGGGTCGAGGCTCGAGCTTTCCTGGATGTCCGGTCATGTTCTGCGGCTCGAGGGGGTCACGGACGCGGACAGCGTTGACGACGACGTTGTGCTGATCGTCTGACTGAAGCGACGCAGGTACGCAGCGCTCGGAGTGGCGCCGTTTGTGCGTGATGGCCCCCGGCAAGAAAGGCGCGTTGCGGCTGCGCGAACGGCGGGCCATTGCGATGGGAGTTGCGGTCGCTACCTTGGCAATGGGACCAAGGTCGATGCCGCGCCGATACCGAGACATCTATCCGTCATTGCCGTTGCTCAACAGCGACGAGGTTGCGGCGCCGTCGGCCGCGGCCCTGATGTCGGTGCAGTACTTCCGGGCCGAACCCGACGAAATGCCGGAAGAGGCGTTTGCCGAGCACCATGTCCTCCTGAACCTCAAGGACGAGCCGCACCGCGTGCAGAACATGCGCGATGGTGAGCTGCGCGACTTCACTTACCACAAGCACGAAATCATCGTGACTCCGGCAGGCATGCGCTCGGGCTGGCGCTGGTTTGCCACCTCCGACGTGATCGTCTTGACGCTTGCCCCCGACAAGGTGGCGCACTTCGCGCAATCGGAGCTCGGCATGTTGCTCGACACGCAGCAGTTCCGTGACATGCCGCAGTTCCTCGACGCCGACTTGTGCGCCGCTGGCGTCATGCTGCGCGACGCGCTCGACGCTGGCGACATTTCGTCGGGCGTGATGTTTGAGGCGATGAGCCGGGTGCTGCTCGTCAAGCTATTGCAGCGCTATGGCAAGCGGCTCCCAGAAGAGGTCGCGCTGTCGTCGAAGTTCACCTCGGCGCATTACCACCGGGTGCTTGCCCATATTCGCGCGCGGATTGACCAGACCATCTCGGTCGACGCACTCGCCCGTGAGGCGGGCATGAGCCCGTCGCATTTCAGCCGGGTCTTCAAAGAGACGATGGGGGCGACGCCGATGCAGTATGTCCTGTCCTACCGCATAGAGCAGGCCATCAAGATGATGGGCGATGCAACGCTTTCGCTCGGCGAGGTCGCCCATGCCTGTGGATTTGCCGATCAGGCGCACTTCTCGCGGAGCTTCAAGCAGGTCGCCGGGCAGACACCGCGCCAGTATCGCGCGGCGGCCAACGCCTGAGGTAGGCCTATTCAAGAAAGCAGTCCCGTTCAAAAACTGCGCAGGGCGCTTCAAGTGTTGGGGCGCCGCCAACGGTATCTCTCTGGTCATCGGCCCACGGGCCACTTGATTGATCCAGAGGAGACCAGCCATGAAAACCTTCGCACTCACTGCAGCCGCCGCTCTGCTCGCTTCGACCGCCGCCATCGCTCAGGTTGAAACCCGCACCGTGACCTTCGAGAACGAGGGCGCGACCCTGTCGGGCACACTCTATCTCCCCGAGGGCCATGACGGCGCCGCCCTGCCCGCCGTCGTGGTGACCGGGGCTTGGACGACCGTTGAAGAGCAGATGCCGCGCCTTTACGCCGAAGAGATGGTGGCCCGCGGCTTTGCCGCCTTCACCTTCGATTTCCGCGGTTGGGGCAAGTCCGGAGACCTACCGCAGAATGTTCGCTTTGTCGAAAGCCCCGAAGCCAAGACGTCGGATATCCGCGCGGCCATTGCGTATGTCGCCACCCTTCCCGAGGTTGATGCCACGCAAATCAATGGTCTGGGGATCTGCGCATCGGCCGGCTACATGGTTGACGCAGTGGCGGGCAACGACCTTGTTCAGAGTGTCGGTCTGGTTGCGCCGTGGCTGCAGAACGAAGACATCGTGAACGCTGTGTACGGTGGCGAAGACGGCGTGGCAGGCCTCATCGAGATGTCGCGTCAGGCCGAGGCCGATGGCGGCCAGATCATTCCTGCTGCTGGCCCAGAAGGCGCTGAGGGCGTGCTGATGCCGATCGGGGGCTACTACTATGAGGCCGATCGCGGTGCGATCCCGGAATATGACAACCAGTGGAACAATGCCGGATGGGAAGGGTGGCTGACCTATCACCCCGCCGACAATGCACCGCGTCTGGATAAGCCTCTGGCGATCGTCCATTCCGAAGCGGCCGCAATCCCCCAAGGCGTGCGCAGCTTCCTCGAGAGCTTCACCGGTGAGGCCACGCAGCGCTGGCTGGAAGATGTCACGCAGTTCGACTTCTACGACAACCCGGAGGACGTGACCCGAGCCGCCGACACCATGGCCCAGCACTTTGCTGCTCCGCCCGCCCAAGACGGCTGATAGACATTCTTGGAGCGGCCTGCGGCGGTCCCAATGGGCCGCCGTTTGCCCATTGTCTGGCGCAGCCAGACGGCGTTCGAGGCGCCCGGCGTGCCCGGTTTGTTCACGATGGAGGCGAAACCAATGAGGTGAGCACTGAGGTTGCAGAGAAAATGGCGAGGAACACCATGGCTTCAAGAACGATGGAGCGTGCGAGCCTCCTGCCGGCGGTCGGATCTCCTGCTTCCAGGGCCGGAACCAACCGGAGCTTGTTCCGTGCCGCGATGAGGAGCAGCACCGCGACCAGGAGGGCCTTCAGAATCAGAACATTGCCATAAGCCGTGGAGATCAACGCTTCGACGGATCCGGCGATCTCCCAGGCAAGAGTACCGCCTGCCAGTACGAGGACCGGGACCAAGGCCGACGCGACCCGTCCAAATCGGGCGCCGAGCATGGCGGCGCGTGGTGCGTCCACCACATCTCGGCTTAGGCGCCAAAGAGGCCAGAGAACACCGACCCACATGGCCACGAGAGCGAGGTGCGAGACGAGAATAGCCCTTATTGCACTCGTTGCGTCGGAGAGGTGACCGACCAAAGTGAACGACCAGAGAGCGAGGGCGGCACCGGCCGACCCAAGCCACAGCCCCGACCCACCGATCAGGGCGCCCAAGGTGAGTAGCGCCAGACCGACCACTTGCGTGACAAGGGCAGGCCCAAGCGCCGTCTGCCACATCAGGGCGAGCATCTCGACGTCGACCAACCCTGCGGCATCTCCAGTCAATGCTGCGCCGCGCAGCAAAAAGCCGAGCAGTGCAGCGATGATGCCAGCGATGGCCAAGCCAATCGCCGCACGCCGCACCGCCCGGTCAATCGTCGCCAGGGAGTTCGGGAACATCAGCCGGATAAGAACGAGACCCGCACTCATCGTCACAGCCCCGTAGAGCACCACCTTGACCGCGGCGGAAGCCAGCGCCCAGGGATCGGGCACGGCGCTACTCCACGTCGAAGCTGAATGCGCCCTGCATCGCGTGACCGTCTTCCGCCAGGCCGCGCCACTCGATCCGGTAGGTGCCGGGCCCCAAGGCCGGAAGAGGAACCGCGAACTCGGTCGCGAACGCAGCCTGCCCCGCAAGATCGAGATCCATGCGCGGCTGATCCATGAAGGTCAGCTCAATCCGGGTCAGGCGGATCTCGTCGGAGAACGAAAGGCTGACAATGTCGGGAGCGGCATCCACGATCGCCTGATCTGCGGGGACAGACGACTTCATCTCGGAATGAGCAAGAGCGGCGTTAGCCAACAACAGCACCATCCCAATGGCACTCAACAGGTTCTTGCTCAGCCGCATCCGTCGCCCCTATGTCAACCGCTCGTTTCTGACAGATTAGGCGATTATCCAGACGGCGTCCTTACCGGGCCTGCCTCGCCCACCGTCCTTACGCCGCCACGCCCGCGGCGAATGCGCCGGTGTAACCAAAGAGAGCGGCCGCTCCGCCGGTATGGACGAAGACAATGCGCTGATCCCGAGTGAACGCGCCCTTCCGGATCAAGTCGATCAAGCCTGCGGCCCCTTTTGCGGAATAGACCGGATCCAGCAAGATCCCCTCCAATTCGGCAAACATGCGGATCGCCTCAATGCCACCCTCCGTCGGGATGCCATAGCCCTGTCCCACATAGTCGGTGTTGGCGACAACGTCCCCGCGTGAGACGGCGCCAGCGCAGCCCAGTTTCTCAGCCGTTGCGCAAGCCAAGGCGAAGACGTTCTCTTCCTGTGTCGGGCGCGGAGCGCGTACGCCGATGCCGAGCACCGGGATGCCGGCATTGAGCGCTTTCAGGCCCGTTACCAGACCGGCCTGAGTGCCAGCGCTTCCGGTCGCATGCACGACATGGTCGACCCGCAGCGCGCGGTCGTTAAACTGGCCCAGCATCTCGA
The DNA here is from genome assembly GCA_039822045.1 of Pseudomonadota bacterium. Taxonomy (GTDB): domain Bacteria; phylum Pseudomonadota; class Alphaproteobacteria; order Rhodobacterales; family Rhodobacteraceae; genus HLUCCA09. The sequence continues at coordinate 32,717 of JBCBMY010000005.1, forward strand.
AGGCACAATTCACATATCCAAGCGCGCCTGTGGGGTTCGAGCCGCCTCCGGGGATGGTGTAAACCGCGTGCCCCTCTGCGCGAAATCGCTCGGCAACGGCGCCCATCTCGGCATTCATGTCGAGGCCTGAGGGGCGCTCTTCGAGGGTGGCGCCGTGGAGCCTGTCCAGCAGGACATTTCCGTTCTCGTTGTAGTCGGTCTCAGTCGAGCCCGTCCGATCCTCCAGAAGTATATGACAGGCCATGCCCATCCGCGCGGCGAATGCAGCAGTCTGGCGTGCATGATTCGACTGAGTTGCCCCTTGCGTGATGACCATTGTCGCTCCGGCCAGTTCGGCCTCAGCCATCAGGAACTCCAGTTTCCGGGTCTTGTTGCCTCCGGTGGACAGCCCCGTGCAATCGTCGCGCTTGATCCAAATCTCGGGGCCATCCAACTCGGCGCTCAAGCGCGCAAGCTTTTCTAGCGGCGTCGGCAAGTGCGCCAGAAACCGGCGTGGGAAACGAGCAAGATGCATTGGACCTCCAGGGCGCGCTACGCCGTGACGTAGCAGAAGCCGACCCGAGCGCCCAACGGGTTCTTTCGCGGCCTGTGCCTCGACTGAGGAGCATGGTCGGGAAGCCCTGCACTGCCGTGACCCGGCGGTTCGCGAACAACACGCTCAATGCTTGTGGGAGAGTGATGGTCAACCCACGAAACGTGCCTATAATTTACGCATGGTCACACACTTTGGGCGTTTGCCGCCCGAGTCTTCACGTTTTGGGCTGGGGGATGGCTTGTTCAGCGTGACCGGATCGTCAACGCTTTGCGCGAGTGCACGCACCGGACGACGTGCACCTTTCCAGACACGGAGGTAAGACCATGAGTTTCAGGAGCTGGGCCACAGCGGCCTTGTGTGCATTGGGGCTGATATTCGGGGCCGTTGCGGCGAGCGCACAGAAAGCCGGGGGGACGCTTGTCTATATCGTGCAACCCGAACCGCCGTCGCTGGCGTCTTTCCTGTCGACCTCGGGCCCGATCGGGCTTGTCGCTCCGAAGATCTATGAAGGATTGCTCGACTACGACAACGAGCTCAATATCGTACCTGCGCTGGCCGAGAGCTATGACGTCAGCGAGGATGGCAAGACCATCACGTTCAACCTGCGTCAAGGCGTGACCTGGCACGACGGCGAGCCATTTACCTCCGCCGATGTGCAGTTCACGGTGATGGAGATTCTCAGCAAGGTCCACCCGCGCGGGCCCAACTCCTTCCGCGAGGTGACCTCGATCGACACGCCGGATGAGCACACGGCGGTGTTCAACCTTGCCAACCCCGCGCCCTACATGCTGCGTGCGCTGTCGGCCTATGAGAGCCCGATGGTGCCGAAGCACCTGCTCGAAGGCCAGGATCCGCGAAACTCGGACCTTGCGAACAACCCGGTCGGCACCGGCCCGTTCAAATTCGTCGAGTGGCAGAAGGGCCAGTATATCCGCCTCGACAAAAACGAGGACTACTGGCGCGAGGGCCTGCCCTATCTCGACCGTGTCGTCGGCCGCTTCATCCCCGACGCGTCCACCCGCACGGCGGCGATGGAGAACGAGGAAGTAATGTATGGCGCGTTCGGCGCGATCCCGAACATCGATGCCGTGCGCCTGCGCGACACCGATGGCTTCAACGTCACGACCGACGGCTATGCCATGATCAACCCCATGGCGCTGATCGAGTTCAACACGACAAAGCCGCCGTTCGACAACCCGGCCCTGCGCCAGGCCGTGTCGATCGCGCTCGACCGAGAGTTCCTGATCGACAACATCTGGTTCGGCTATGGCAAGCCTGCGACCTCAGCCCTGTCGAGCAACTTCTCGGCGACGGGCCTCTATGCGGAAGGTATGCCGAATTACGCGCCCAACTCGAACGTCGAAGCGGCCATCGCCGTGCTCGACGAAGCCGGCCTCACGCCGAACGCGGACGGCGTACGCGCAAGCTTCTCGCTCGACCTGATCCCATATGGCGAGGACTGGCGCCGGGCGGGCGAATACATGAAGCAGGCGCTCGCCGAGATCGGCGTTGCCGTCGATCTGCGCTACGAAGATGTGCCGACATGGCTGAAGCGCATCTATGCCGACTATGACTTCGACATGAACGTCAACTACTTCTACCAGCTGCCTGACCCGGTGCTGGGCGTTCACCGTCACTACGGCACCGACCAGATTCGGCAGGGCACCCACTTCGTGAACTCGTCGCGCTACTCCAACCCGGAGCTCGACGCCCTGCTCTCCGCCGGTGCGCAGGAAGCGGATGCGGCCAAACGGTCAGAGATCTACGCGCAGATCCAGGAGATCCTGGCCAACGACAAGCCCGTCGCGAACCTCTTCGAGATGGAGTTCCTGACGGTCTATAACGAGAAGCTGAAGGACCACGCCACCTCGGCGCTCGGCTCCTACGGCTCGTTTGCCGAAGCCTGGATCGACGATTGATCCTGATCCACGCGATTTGAACATCGGGCGCAGCGGCGGAAACGGCCGCTGCGCTCCAACGAGTTGGGGAGCACTTCATGTCACATTTCGCCCGGCGCATGCGCTATGTGGTCAAACGGCTCTTGCAGGCAATCCCGATCGTGATCGCGATAGTGGTGCTGAACTTCTTCCTGCTGCAACTCGCCGAGGGCGATGCCGTGGACGTGCTGGCGGGGGAGGCCGGCTCGGCCACGCCGGAGTACATGGCCGAGCTCAGGGCCAAGTTCGGGCTTGATCAGCCGCTGCCTGTGCAGCTCGCGATCTATCTGAAGAATGTCGTGGTTTTCGACCTCGGCTATTCGTTCCGGCATGAGATGCCGGTGAGCGAGTTGATCCTCGACCGGGTGGTTCCGACGCTTCTCCTGATGGTATCGACCATTATGCTGGCCGTGGGCTTTGGCATCGTACTTGGCCTCATCGCGGCGATCAGCCTGAACACCTGGCGCGACACTGCGATCTCGATCTTCGCTCTGATCACCTATGCCACGCCGCTCTTTTGGGTCGGCCTGATGCTGATCGTGGTGTTCTCGCTCAACCTCGGCTGGTTCCCGACCTCGGGGATGGAGAACTTCGCGATGTTCTACGAGGGCTGGGACAGGGTGTGGGACATCGCGCACCACCTGGTTCTGCCGACAATCACGCTCTCGCTGTTCTACCTTGCGCTTTACACGCGCCTGATGCGGGCCTCGATGCTCGAACAAGCCGGTCAGGACTATGTGACGACCGCCCGCGCGAAGGGCGTGACCGAAAACCGGATCATGTTCGTCCATGTTTTGCGCAACGCGCTTTTGCCCGTCGTCACCATGGCCGGAGTTCAGGTCGGCGCGCTGATCGGAGGATCGGTGATCGTGGAATCGGTCTTCGCCTGGCCCGGGTTGGGCATGCTTGCTTTTGAGGCCTTGTTTGCGCGCGATCTGAACCTGCTTCTCGGGATCTTTCTGCTGTCTGCGCTTCTCGTTGTGGCGGTCAACCTTGTGGTCGACCTGATCTACTCGTCGCTCGACCCCCGTATCGAAGTGAGCTGACCGCCATGACGTTTTGGAAGCTCTTCATTCGCAATCGCGGGGCCGTGGTGGGCCTCGGGATCCTTGCGCTGATCACATTAATGGCGGCGTCGGCGAGCCTGTTTTATCCCGAAGACCCGTTCAGCCTGGCAGGGCAGCCGATGTCTCCGCCAGGGGAGAATGGCTTCCTTCTGGGAAGCGACAGCCTGGGGCGGGACGTGGCGGCCGGGATCGCACACGGGGCCAAGACATCTCTTTTGATTGGGCTGATGGCAACTATCGTTGCAGTTGTGGTGGGCATCGTGATGGGTGCGCTTGCCGGCTACTACGGAGGCGCAATCGACAACCTTCTGATGCGCCTGACCGAGATGTTCCAGACGATCCCGTCCTTCGTGTTCGCTATCCTCTTGGTGGCAATTATGAAGCCGTCGATCGAGAGCATCGTGATCGCGATAGCGGTCGTCTCGTGGCCCGCGGTCGCGCGGCTGGTGCGAGGCGAGTTCCTGTCGTTGCGAAACCGCGAGTTTGTTCAAGCCTGTCACACGCTTGGTATGTCGGACATCCGCATCATGTTGGGTGAGATTTTGCCCAACTGTCTGTCCCCGATCATCGTGATCGGATCGCTGATGGTTGCCACAGCCATTCTAATTGAAAGCGGGTTGGCCTTTCTTGGGCTCGGCGATCCCAACATCATGAGTTGGGGCTTTCAGATCGGGGCCGGACGGACACTTCTGCGCTCGGCTTGGTGGGTCTGCACGTTCCCCGGCATCGCGATCCTCTTGACCGTGCTGGCGATCAACCTGGTGGGCGAGGGTATGAACGACGCCCTGAACCCCCGCTTGAGGGAACGTACATGACCCGGCTTCTGGAGATCACCGACCTTCACATTGCGCTGCCGCCCGAGAGCCAGAGGCCGTATGCCGTTCAGAAGATGGATGTGCATTTGGAGGCAAACGAGATCCTGTGCGTGGTGGGCGAGAGCGGCTCAGGCAAGTCTCTGACCGCTCGCGCCGTTATGGGGCTATTGCCCAAACCTCGGGTCAAGGTCAGCCAGGGACTTGTTCTGTTCCAGGGTGAGGATCTGGTTGGGGCCAGCGACGAACGTCTGCGTGATATCCGCGGCTCCGAAATCTCGATGATTTTTCAGGAGCCAATGACCGCGTTGAACCCGGTTATGACCATCGGCACTCAGATCGACGAGGTCTTTCGGTTTCACCAGAAGATGCCCGGGCGCGAGAGGCGACGGCGCGCACTCGCGCTTCTGGAGGACGTGCACCTGCCGGACCCCGAGCAATGCCTGAAAGCCTACCCCCATGAACTGTCGGGCGGACAGCGTCAGCGCGCGATGATCGCAATGGCCCTCGCGCTCGACCCTAAGATCCTGATCGCGGACGAGCCGACCACGGCCCTCGATGTCACAACTCAGGCACAGGTTCTAAAGCTCATCAAGGAGATGCAGGCCGCACACGGCACGGGCGTTCTGTTCATCACCCATGATTTCGGCGTGGTGGCAGACATCGCCGACCGGGTGGCCGTGATGCAAAACGGGCTGGTGGTGGAAACCGGTACGACCGACCAGGTGCTGCGCCGCCCCACTCACCCCTACACACAAGGCCTCATCGCCGCCGTGCCGGATCTGATTCCGCGCCCCCCGCGACCGCGTTCGTCGGAGATCGTGCTGCAGGTCAATCATCTGGAAAAGACCTATCGCAGCGGTGGCGGCCTCTTTGGTGGCAAGGCGCGGGTGGTCCATGCGGCGAACGACGTGACGCTCGATCTGGCCCGCGGCGAGACCCTGGGCATTGTGGGCGAAAGCGGCTCCGGCAAGTCGACCGTGGCACGCTGCATTGTGCGCCTCAACGATGCCGAAGCCGGCGAGATCGTTCTGGGCGACACCGATCTGCGGCCGCTCGGTCGCGCGGCGATGCGCCCGTTCCGCTCGCAGATCCAGATGGTGTTTCAGGATCCGTTTGCGTCGCTCAATCCACGCACGCGCGTCGGCAAGATCATCGCGCAGGGCCCCACGATGTATGGCGCGAGCCCGGAGGAGGCCAAAGCGAAGACACTAGAACTCTTAGAGATCGTCGGGCTCGACGCCGGCGCATTCGAGCGCTTCCCTCACGAATTCTCGGGCGGCCAGCGGCAACGGATTGGCATCGCACGCGCACTCGCCCTCGAGCCGCAGATCCTTGTCGCCGATGAGCCGGTGTCAGCGCTCGACGTGTCGATCCAGGCGCAGATCCTCAATCTTCTCGATGAAATCCGCGACCGGATGAACCTGTCGATGATCTTCATAACCCACGATCTGCGCGTTGCGGCCCAGGTATGCGATCGGATTGCGGTGATGCAGCGGGGCAAGGTGATTGAGGTAGGACCGACCTCTGCGCTGTTCGCCGCGCCGAAGCAGGACTATACTCAAGAGTTGCTGGCTGCCGTTCCCGGCAAGGACTGGTTTGCCAAAGAAGAACCGGCGATCCGGGTCCAGGCTGAGTAGGCATCGTCCCGTGCTTTTGGGTGGCGGGGCCATCTGGGCACACGCAGTCCCCAGCGCACGACGAATGATGAGGTCACCATGGCAGACGGAACGAACCGGCGGACTTTGGTCACGACCAGCCATTGGGGCGCCTTCGAAGTGCATGTCGAGGGCGGCCGCATCGTTGGCACGAGCCCGTTTGAGCACGATCCCGAACCCTCCGACATTCCCGATGCTGTGCCGGCGGCCGTACATCACGAGAGCCGCGTCGCCCGCCCCTCAATCCGCAAAGGGTGGCTCGAACGGCGCGCGCGCGAAGGGCGCGGGTCGGAGGACTTCGTCGCACTTCCCTGGGGCGAGGCGCTGGACATCGCCGCACAAGAACTCCAGCGGGTCCGCCAGATCCACGGCAACGAAGCAATCTATGGCGGCTCCTACGGTTGGGCCTCGGCCGGGCGCTTTCACCATGCTCAAAGCCAGGTGCACAGGTTCCTAAACTGCATCGGCGGCTACGTCAGCTCGTTCGGGAGCTACTCCACCGGCTGCGCCCAGGCGATCATGCCCCACGTCTTCGGGATGAACTTCCTGCCAATGCTCTACGAGCAGCAGCAGGGCTGGCAGACGATCCATGACCATACCGAAACGCTTGTCATGTTCGGCGGCATCAACCGGAAGAATGCGCGCGTCAGCATGGGCGGCATCACCGAGCACGATACCGGCAGCTGGCTCGACCGGATCATCGCCAAGGGCACGGCCTGCATCAATGTGAGCCCCCAGCGCAGCGACGCACCCGAAGGCTGTGACTGGATGCCTGTTTGCCCGGGGTCGGACACCGCTTTGATGCTTGCGCTGGCACATGTAATCGAGACAGAGGGCCTGACGGATCGCGCGTTTCTCGAGCGCTGCACGGTCGGGTTCGAACGATTTCGGCCCTACCTCCTTGGCGACACGGATGGGGTGGCGAAGTCGCCGGACTGGGCCGCGCCCCTCTGTGGGGTTAGCGCCGAAGATATCCGAGCGTTGGCGTGGCGAATGGCAACGACGCGAACACTGATCAGCGTTGCGTGGTCCTTGCAGCGGGCGGAGCATGGCGAACAGCCCTATTGGATGTCGGCGGTTCTGGCGGCGATGCTCGGTCAGATCGGCCTACCTGGAGGTGGGGTCGGTTATGGCTATGGCGCGATTGGCGGGATCGGCAAGTCTCTGATCGGTTTGCGCGGGATGACGTTCTCCCAACTCCAGAACCCCATCGACAAGGTCATCCCCGTGGCGCGCGTGGGCGATATGCTCCGCAATCCCGGCCAGCCCTACAGCTTTAACGGCCGAACGGAGCCCTACCCAGACATTCGCCTCGTGTACTGGGCCGGCGGCAATCCGTACCATCATCATCAGGATCTGAACGCCCTCCACGAGGCTTGGCAGCAGCCGGAAACCGTGATCGTGAACGAGCCCTGGTGGACGGCGACGGCCAAGCGTGCCGACATCGTCTTCCCTATCACGACACCCTATGAGCGTGAGGATATCGGACGCTCGAACCTTGACGACTACCTCTTCCATATGCCGCAACTTATCCCGCCGGTTGGCGAGGCGCGGGACGACTATTCCGTGTTCGCGGGCCTGGCAGAGCGGATGGGGGTTGGCGCGGCGTTCACAGAAGGGCGCAGCGCGTCGGAGTGGATCGCGCACCTCTATGGCGAATATCGGGCGCTTGCGGCCGAGGCCGGGGTCGAAGTGCCATCCTACGACGAACTGAAGACGCAGAACTGGGTTCGTCTGCCCATCACCGAAACGGAACCACGGCCAACGGTTTTCACCCGCCTGCGCGAGGATCCCGCCGAAGCCCCGCTGTCCACCCCATCCGGCCGTATCGAGATCTTCTCGGAGACGATCGACGGGTACGGCTACGATGACTGCCCCGGGCACCCGGTCTGGCTGCCGCCCTTGGAGTGGCTCGGGGCGGCAGAGCCATCGGCGCCGCTCCACCTTGTCTCGCCGCAGCCGGGCGACAAACTGCATTCGCAATTGGAAAGCGCTCTGGCGGATCGCCCAGGAGCCCGACCTGTGGCGCTCGTCATAAATCCCAATGACGCGCGAGCGCGGGGCATCGACGACGGTCAGTTGGTTCGGGTGTTCAACGCGCGTGGCGCCTGTCGCGCACGGGCAGCGGTGTCCACCGACATTCTCGAGGGCGTTGTGGCTCTTCCGACCGGTGCGTGGTTCGGCGATTCCGGTGGAAATATCGACCCCGACGGCAATCCCAACGCGCTGACCCGAGACGTCGGTACGTCGCAGCTTGGACAGGGCTGCAGTGCCCATACTGCGCTGGTCGACGTCGCGCTCCTGGAGGCCTGAGCCAGCACCGCGGTGTCAAGCCGGCTCGGCAAGGGTTACTCGGGGCGATGCCGCCTCGATCTCGGCACCGGCGGCTAGCAGAATGTCTTCACGGAAGCGCGCGCTGACGAGTTGAACACCCACGGGGCGCCCCTCGGCACTTCCAGTCGCAACGGCGAGAGACGGCATACCCATGACCGGCAGCCCGCGCTGGGTCAATTGCGCCTCGTAGATCCGATGGAAGTCCCCCTCTGAGCGCACATCGGCCTGCTGATCGAACGGCAACTCGCCGGAAACCGGGCAAAGCAGCAACGGATACTCCTCCAAAAACAGGTCCCATGCGCGCATGAGCCCGGCGCGGTCTTTCAGCGCCGTCATGATCGTCTCGAGGTCGGGCGCGCCGACATCCTGGGAAATTATCCGATAGACGAACTGTGCGTCCTCATCGCCTTCACGTTCCATCATGTCCCCAACTGCGAAGTGGGTCTCGGCCATCCAGAGGATTGTGTTGATCCGGGCTGCGGGTCGAAGCGGCGGGCAAGGAATCTCGTCGACACGCCACCCTGCGTCCTCGAGATGTCGCGCCGCATCGGCGACGGCCTGCTTCACCGGCGCGTCCACCAACATCCCGTCGGGTGCCAAGCAAATTGCTGCCCGTTTGGGAAAATCAGGTGTCTCCGGCGGCAAAGCTATCGACCATGGATCGCGCCGATCCGGCACCGACATGACGCGGAGCGCCAGATCGAGATCTTCGATGGTGCGGGCAATGGGCCCAGACACCGCCATCAACTGTGCCCCGATATAGCGGTCACCTGACGTCGCATTGAGTACAGGAACGCGCCCCAGGCTCGGCCGCAGACCATGCACCCCGCAGGCATAGGCGGGGTAGCGGATCGACCCGGCGATGTCGGTACCATGGGCGATGGCGCAAAGGCCGGCGGCCACGGCAGCCGCAGCCCCGCCAGACGACCCGCCCGGGGTGATGGCCGGATTTCGCGGGTTCAGCGTTTGTCCATGCAGACCGTTCTTTGTGAACCAGCGGAGTGAAAATGCGGGGGTGTTGGTACGACCGACCGTGACCGCTCCGGCCCCGCGCATGTTGGCTATGAACGGGCTGTCGTGCTCGGCGATATTGTCATTGAGCAACCGCAGGCCATTGGTCGTGGCATACCCCGCATGGTCGGCGTTCACTTTGGTGGTGATCGGAACTCCAGCGAGAGGACCGAGGTCTTCACCCCTTTGGCGACGCGCATCAATGTCGCTTGCAACGGCGCGCGCCTCGGTCCGGCAATCCTGAACCACCGCGTTGATCGAAGGGTTGACACGATCGAGCCGTGCAAGATGCGCCTCGGCTATCTCAACGGCCGATAGATCGCCACGAGCCACGGCCCGCGCAACCTCCGACGCAGAGAGAGAACAGGGATCGGTCACAAGCAGTCTCCTAGGTTGGCAGGGGTACGTGGCTTCCGCTGTCCTCAGACCCGCACGCGGGTGTTCTGCGGATCGTACGGCCCAGGCGGGATCACCTCTGCGGCAAACTCCGTTCCCAACATATCGATCGCGAGGGTGCTGCCGACCTCTGCCATTGCAGGTTCTATGAACGCCAAGGCGAGGTTCAGTCCCGTCCGGTGGCCCCAATCGCCCGATGTCACGGTGCCGACGCATCTGCCGCCGACCATGACCGACGCGCCGGGCCGCGCGGTGCGGTCGTCGCAGGTAACATTCAGGGTCACGAGGCGGTGGCGCGGGCCAGCGGCCTGACGCTCCAACACCGCATCACGCCCGACGAAATCGCCCTTGTCGGTCTTCACGAACCGGTCCAGCCCGGTTTCGAACGGGTCGAACTCGGTCAGAAGCTCCGCCTTCCAGTGCAAATACCCCTTCTCAAGCCGCATGGACTCGATGGCGCGGCTGCCAAAGAGCCTCAAGCCGTGCCGCGCGCCCGCGGCGCGAAGGGCGAGATAAGCGGCGTAGAGCTGACTATTCGGAACATGGATCTCATAGGCCAGTTCGCCCGAGAAACTCACCGACATCACCACCGCTGGCGCGACCCCGACAAAAGCCTCGCGCGCCGACAGCCAGGGGAACGCCTCGGCCGACCAATCGCCCCGCGCGACCTCTGACAGGACCGCGCGCGCCTTGGGCCCTGCGAGCACAAGGATGGTCATGTCGTTGGTCAAAGAGCAGAGCTGCACGTCCTCGTCCGGGCGAAGATGCGCCCTCAGCCAATCCATATCGTGGAACTCGGCGGCCGCGGCCGAACCGTACCAGACACGCTCCGGCCCGCGATCACTTGCGGGCAAATTCGCGATGGTCGCTTCCGCCTTCACCATCCCGTGCGCGTTCAAGAGATAGCCGAGCCCAACGCGGCCGGCGCGGCGTTTGACACGCCCGCAGACTAGCCGGTCGAGGAAAGCGTGACGGTCGCTTCCCGTGATCTCGATGCGGTTGAACCCGTTGACTTCAGCGAGCCCCACGGCGGTCTGAACCGCCGTTACCTCATCGGCCACCACTGCGTGCACTTCATTGAGGCGGAAGCCGTGAGTTTCTGTGAAGTCAGGGCTGGGCTTGATGTAATCGACCCGCTCCCAGCCATTGACCACGCCAAACTCTGCGCCTTCGGCGGCAAGGACAGGCGTAAGTGGCGTTGTCTTGGCCGGCCGGCCCGCAGGGCGATGCTCATGCGGGAAGTGGAAGCGAAACTCGTTTTGATAGTCCTCAATCGCCTTGAGCGCGGTCAGCTCGACATTGGCGTGCCCGGTAAATCGTCGCGGATCGATCACCCAAGTGTCGTAGCAGGCCTCGCCGTGGACAATCTGCTGCGCCAGAAGCCAGCCATGGCCGCCCCCCTCGCCCAGCCCAGCGCGCAGCCCGATGATGCAATAGGCGTTTCGCTTGCCCGGGATCGGGCCGACGAGCGGTGCCCCATCGATCGTGTAAGTGATCGGACCGTTGACGATCGTGTGGATCCCCACCTCGGTGAGCGCCGGCATACGGGCGAATGCGCCCTCCAGAACATCCGTCACCCTGTCGAGATCATCCGGACAAAGGGCGTTCGAAAACTTCGGGTCGATCCCATCCATCCCCCAGGGGCGGCAATCCTGCTCATAGAAGCCAACAAGCAGCCCGAACTTCTCCTGCCGGCTATAGAAGTCACTGATCGGGCAGCGCAGCAGCGGCATCCGGTGGCCGGCCTCGCGGATCGCAGGGATCTCTTCGGTGACGAAGTACTGATGCTCCATCGATGCGACGGGATGGTGCACACCCATCATTGCGCCCACTTCGTTCACCCTGTAGCCGCACGCATTGACGACGATGTCGGCGTGCACTGTCCCGTTCGGCGTTTCGACCTCCCACGTGTCGTCGGAAAGCTGCTTCAGTCCGATAACGGGGGTATGGCGATGCACCTCCGCCCCCGCGGCGCGGGCGCGTCGCGCCAGCGCCTGGCAGAGCTGGGCAGGGTCGATGTCGCCATCCTCTGGGTCCCAGAGACCTCCGAGCAGGTTGTCGGTTGAGATGAGCGGGTGCCGCCTGGCGCATTCCTGCGCGTCGACCACCTCGAAGTCGACCCCAATGCCGCGGGCCATTGAGACGAAGTGGCGATAGCCATCCATCTGGGCTTCGGTGTTGGCCAGCCGGATGCCGCCATCGCCGCTGTGATAGTTGATCGGATAGTCGGGGTCGGCCGCGAGTTCCTTGTAGAGCGCAATCGAATGGCTCTTCAATCCGACCATCGTCTGGGTCATGCCGAAATTTGTGACCTGCGCCGCGGAATGCCACGTGGTGCCCGAGGTCAGCTCATCACGCTCGAGCAGCATGACGTCGCCCCAGCCTTCCCGGGTCAGGTGATAGAGCGTCGAGCAGCCGGCGACACCGCCACCAATCACCACGACCTTCGTGCGCGTCTTCATGAATTTAGCCTCCCAGTTGCGCGCAGGCCGGGACACACGGACCGACGCGACAGCGAAAACACCTTTGCGCGTGGCGCCGGGAGGGGCAATCTGTTGCGACAAGCTATTGGGAGGACAGGGTCGCCATGGCAGCACCCCGACGGCGCGGCGGCGGGCGCCGGGACAGGCTCATCCAACGTGCGGCCGGGCCCGCAAACCCCTGCCCTCCAGGCCAGTCCGGGGGGCAATACCGGCCACTCGGCGAAGCGGACATCCGAGCGATTTATGATACGGCACTGCGACTGCTCGACCAATTGGGGATGGGGGAGGTGCCGTCACGCCTACGTGCTGATCTCCTCGCTATTGGAGCCATCGAGGGAGCATATGGCCGTGTCCTCTTTCCGCGGGCGCTTGTCGAAGATGCGATCGCCAGCGCCGCCAAGACCTTCACTCTGCATGGACGCGACGAGGCGCGCTCGATCGAGGTTGGCGGCGACCGTGTGCATTTCGGGACCGGCGGCGCGGCCGTGCAAACGCTTGACCTCGACACAGGCCTCTACCGCCCCTCTACCCTTGCAGACCTGCGGGATTTCACCCGGCTCCAGGACACGCTGGAAAACATCAGCTGGTTCACGCGCTGCTGCATCGCAACGGACGTCGAGGATAGCTTCGAGCTCGACGTGAACACCGCCTTCGCCCTTGTGCGGAACACGACCAAGCCGGTGGCGACAGCCTTCACTTTGGCCGCCCATGTCGAGCCTATCGTGCGCATGCTCGACATCGTGGCAGGGGGAGAGGCCGCTTTTTCGCGTAGGCCCTTCCTTAAGGCGCATATCAGCCCGGTGATCTCGCCCATGCGGTTCGGCGAGGATGCTGTTGACGTACTCTATGCTTGCATTGCCCATGGCATTCCAATGTCGTGCATCACCGCGGCGCAGTCGGGGGCCACGGCTCCGGCCACCCTCGCGGGCTTCCTCGCCCAATCGCTGGCCGAGACGTTGGCGAGCCTCGTGGCGGTGCATGCGATAAGACCCGGACACCCGATGGTCTTTTCGAACTGGCCACTCGTCATCGACCTGCGCACCGGCGCCTTCGCGGGAGGCGGCGGCGAGATTACGGTGATGAACGCGGCCTCTGCGCAGATTTCGAATTGGCTCGGGTTGCCCTCAGGCGTCGCTGCATCGATGACCGACGCAAAGGCGATCGACGCGCAACATGGCGTCGAGAAGGGGATGACGGCACTCGCGGCGGGGCTGGCCGGCGGCAACCTAATCTATGAAAGCTCGGGCATGACAGCCTCGTTGCTGGGCGCAAGCTTCGAGGCCTTCGTGCTCGACAACGAGATGCATGCCGCGATCTATCGGGCGCTGCGCGGTGTCGAAGTTTCGGAGGAGACCCTCGGCTTTGCCTCGATCTGCGAGGCAGTGATGGGCGAAGGTCATTTCCTGGGGCTTGCACAGACGTATGCCGCGATGGAGCGCGACTACCACTATCCGCGCCTCGCCGACCGCGACGCACCCGCAACATGGGCCGAGAAGGGAGCGCCGGAGGCTTGGACGCGTGCGCGCGAGACGGCGCGCCAAATCCTGGCGACGCACCATCCGGCCTATCTTTCGCCGGAGCAGGAAACGGCCATTCGCGCAGCTTTTCCCGTTCGGCCTTAAGTGCGAGGCGAACCGGCCTGCAGACTCACACCTTCGCGTAGCAGAATCCTATCCAGAGACCCGCCAACACGAGGGGTGCCCAGAGCGGCATCCCAACAAAGCCGAGCCAAGCCAGAAAGATGTAAGCGGACCCCAGAAGGCCGATGAAAAGCCGGTCGCCGCGTGTGGTCTGGAGCCCCAGTACACCCATTCGTTCGGCGCCGCCCGGCCAACGGAACTCAAGCACGGCCATTAGACCGATCGCACTGAAGATGAAAACAAAGAAGGCCAGCGTCGCCCGTGTCCAGGCCATCCAGAACCCCGCGAAAATGGGCTCGGTCCACCATTTCGACCAGCTAAACACCTCTTCGGCAGGTTGGCCGACATTGCCCCACCCGGCTTGCTGAGCAATGGCCACCGTCGGGAGCACAAGCAGAACCATTGCGTTAGCAGGCAGGTTGCGCATTAGACCCTCCCCAGGGCAAAGCCCTTGGCGATATAGTTGCGCACGAAGTAGATGACGATCGCGCCGGGAATGATCGTCAGGACGCCAGCCGCGGCGAGAAGCCCCAACTCGTAGCCTGCGCTCGACGCCGTCCGCGTCATGGTAGCGACGATCGGCTTGGCCTCAACCGCCGTCAGCGTCTTGGCCAGAAGCATCTCGACCCATGAAAACATGAAGCAGAAGAACGCCGCAACGCCGACACCGGCCTTGATCGTCGGCAGGAAGATCGTGACGAAGAACTTCGGGAACGAGTAACCGTCGACATAGGCCGTCTCGTCCAACTCTTTCGGGACGCCGGACATGAATCCTTCGAGGATCCAGACCGCCAGCGGGATGTTGAACAGGCAATGCGCAAGCGCGACGGCCAGGTGGGTGTCGAACAGCCCCACTGCAGAGTAGAGCTGAAAGAAGGGCAGCGCGAAGACCGCGGCGGGCGCCATCCTGTTCGTCAGCAACCAGAAGAAAAGGTGCTTGTCGCCCATGAACCGATAACGCGAGAAGGCGTAGGCCGCAGGAAGGGCCGCGGCGAGCGAGATAATCGTGTTCAGCGAGACAAAGATGATGGAGTTGATGTAGCCCCAGTACCAAGTTGGATCGGTAAAGATCACCCTGTAGTTCTCCAGGGTGAACTCCTGCGGAAAGAGAGAGAAGCCGCCCAGGATCTCGTTGGTCGTCTTAAAGCTCATGGCGACCAGCCAGTAGATCGGCAAAAGCAGGAACAGGATGTATACGATGGGGACTAGCGCGCGGAGCTTCATTGTCCGTCCCTCGTCATCAGCGTGTAGAAGAGCCAGGACACAGCAAGCGTGATCGCGAAGTAAATCAGCGACATCGCCGCTGCCGGTCCGAGGTCAAACTGCCCCAGCGCAACCTTGACGAGGTCGATCGACAGCAGTGTCGTCGAGTTGCCCGGTCCCCCGCCCGTCAGCACGAACACCTCAGTGTAGATGTTGAAACTGTCCATGAAACGCAGCAGCACCGCGATTGTGAGCACGCGTTTCATCTTCGGCAGCTGGATGTAGCGAAAGACCGACCAGTTCGAGGCACCGTCGATGCGCGCCGCCTGGTAGTAGGCCTCGGGGATAGCGATGATGCCGGCATAGGCCAGGAGAACCACAAGCGACGTCCAGTGCCAGACGTCCATCACGATCACGGTGATCCACGCTGCAACCGGACTTTGGGTCATGTTGTACTCGATCCCGAGCACGCTGTTCATCGTGTAGCCCAGCAACCCGATGTCGGGCAGCGTGAAGATGTTCCACATCGCGCCCACCACATTCCACGGGATGAGGAGCGGCAGCGCCATCAAGACCAGGCACACTGGCACCCAGATGCCCTGACGGGGCATCGCGAGCGCAATAGCCACGCCGAGCGGTATCTCGATCAGTAGGATCGTGGCGGTGAAAAAGATCTGTCGGCCTAGCGCCGCATGGAACCGCTCGGATCGCAGGATGTCTTCGAACCAGCCGAGGCCGTGCCAGAAGAACAGGTTGTCGCCGAACGTCTCCTGCACCGAGTAATTGACGACCGTCATCAAGGGGATCAGGGCATTGAACGCCACAAGGACCAGCACTGGCAGAACGAAATACCACCCGCGGGCGTTCTGGGTCTTCATCGGTCAGCCCTTTCGGTGGCCAGCCACCCGTCAACGTAAAGGCGGGTGTGTTCCGGCATAAAGTCGAGGTGAACCGCGCTGCCGGGCTCGGGCGTTTCGCCATCCACGATGGCATTCACTGTCGTTTCGCCCGCGATCGCCTCGACAACGACATGCCGGCCGATATCGGCCGCCTTACGAACCTGCGCAGGAATCCCCGTCTCGGAGACCCGAACAAACTCGGGG
The DNA here is from genome assembly GCA_039822045.1 of Pseudomonadota bacterium. Classification (GTDB taxonomy): domain Bacteria; phylum Pseudomonadota; class Alphaproteobacteria; order Rhodobacterales; family Rhodobacteraceae; genus HLUCCA09. Next base: position 48,896 of record JBCBMY010000005.1, read on the forward strand.
CGGATGCCGATTTCCCCGCTCGCGCCAACGCGAGAAACAGGCCCTTCAAGCTCGACCGGATGATCGCGGAAGAAGGCGCGCCCGCCTCGCAACTCGCAGGGCAACAGGTTCATCCCCGGCGAACCTATGAAATGGCCCACAAACGTGTGCTGCGGCCGTTCGAACAGGTCCACCGGCGTACCCATCTGAACGACGATGCCATCCTGCATCACAACGACCTCGTCGGCGAAGGTCAGCGCCTCGGTCTGGTCGTGCGTGACGTAGATCATCGTCACAGCGATGCGCTGGTGCAGCTCTTTCAGCTTGGACCGGAGCTTCCACTTCAACTCGGGGTCGATGACCGTCAGCGGCTCGTCGAACATGATGACGTTGACGTCTTCACGGACGAGGCCCCGTCCCATCGAGATTTTCTGCTTGCTGTCGGGCGGAAGGTTCGCGGCGCGGGTTTGCACTTCGTCCTCGAGCTCGAGCATCGCGGCAATCTCGCGAACGCGCGTCTCGACGCGCTCCTCGGCAACCCCGCGATTGCGCAGAGGGAAGGCCAGATTGTCGAAGACCGACATCGTGTCGTAGATCACCGGGAATTGGAACACCTGGGCGATGTTGCGGGTATCGGGCGGCAAGGTCGTGACATCCCGGTCGTCGAACAGAACTTGCCCCTCGGAAGGGTTGAGGAGGCCCGAGATGATGTTGAGGAGGGTGGACTTGCCGCAGCCGGACGGTCCGAGGAGCGCATAGGCGCCACCATCGTTCCATTCCAGATTGATCTCTTTCAGCGCATAGTCTTCCGCCCGCGACGGCTTGGGCACATAGCTGTGGCGCAGGTTCCTGAGCTCAATGCGCGCCATGGTCCCTCCCTTTCGCGACAAGAGCACCGGCCGCATCGAAGTAGAGGCATCGCCCGGGGATCAGATGAAACTCATGGGCCTCGCCCACGCGGTAAGGATGCACGCCGGGGGCCTGGCTGACCCAAGTGAGACCGCCGATGTCGAAATGGGCGATGCTCTCGGAGCCGCTGAGCTCCGTTATGCGCACCAGGCCTTCAAACGGAACCGATACGTCGGACGGTTCGAGCGGGGTGACGTAGTGCGGCCTGATCCCCATCCGGTAGGGGCCATCTGGAAGGGCGGCAACCTGGCCATACACGTTCCACTCAAGCCCGCCGAGCGAGACCCGGTCGCCCTTCTTCACGACGTCGGCGAGGTTGATCGGCGGGTCGGAGAATACGCGCGCCGCAGTTTCCGTAGCCGGCGTGCGGTAGGCATCGGTGGTGGGACCGAGTTGAACCAGTCGGCCCTCGTGGAGGAGGGCCGTCGCTCCCCCCAAGAGCAGCGCTTCGGTCGGTTCCGACGTTGCATACACGACGACGGTGCCGCGCCCCGCAAGGATATCGGGCAGTTGCTCCCGCAACTCCTCACGCAGCTTGTAGTCGAGATTGGCAAGCGGCTCGTCGAGGAAGATAGCTTTGCTTTCCTTGACGATGGCCCGGGCCAGCGCCGTGCGTTGCTGCTGCCCGCCCGAAAGCTCCTGCGGGAACCTCTTGAGCATTGGTCCCAGTTGGAGGACCCGGGCAGCTTCCTCCACCCGGTCCTCGACTTCAGAGGCGGCCATGCGCTGTACGCGGAGCGGCGACGCGATGTTTTCAAACACGGTCATGTGGGGGTAGTTGACAAAAAACTGGTGGACGAGCGCGATGTTGCGCTTCTGGGGGCTCATCCCTGTCACGTTCTGGCCATCGACCCAGACCTCGCCGGTGGTCGGGCGTTCCAGGCCGGACATCAGGCGTATGAGGGTGCTCTTCCCTGCGTTGGTGGCGCCAAGCAGGATGTTGAATCGACCCGCGTCAAAAGACAGGGACATCTCATGGATGTGCGTCTCAGCGCCGACCGTCTTGGTGACCTGTCTCAGTTCGAGCGCCATGAGTGTTCCGTCTTTGCAGCCGGGCGATGCGATGACCCAAGTTCTTGCTGTCTATCGGTGCCACCGGCCAGATCGCCCGCGTCGGGATGACCGGACGCCAACAAGGCATCCGGCCACGCTTCAAGCAGAGGCAAGCTCAGTTGTCGGCCCAGCGCGCGACAAGCTCGTCGTAGTTGACGGTCTCGCCCTGCGGCTTCTCGTTGTCGAGCTTGGCCTTGGGGGCGCCGTCCTGCGACAGCCAGAACTCGGCGTCACGCTCATCATTCAAGCGCGGGCCGCAGCCGCCATAGACGTTGGCCGCCTCGTCGGCCTGCTGCATGCGGGCCATTGTGACGTCCATCTCCTCGGCAAGACGGTCCATGGCCTCCTGCGGTGTGAAGGCGCCGGAGTTCACATCACCGATCTGCTGCCACCAGATCTGCGCCAGCTTGGGATAGTCGGGCACGTTGATGCCGGTCGGGGACCACGCCACCCGATCGGGCGAGCGGTAGAACTCAACCAGTCCGCCGAGCCGGGGCGCGCGCTCGGTAAAGCTCTCGTGGCGCACGGTGCTGTCGCGCGTGAAGGTCAGCCCGACATGGCTCTTGCGGGTGTCCACCGTTTTCGAGGTCACAAACTGCGCGTACAGCCACGCGGCCTTGGCGCGATCTTCAGGCGTGGATTTCAGGAACGTCCATGAGCCCACATCCTGATAGCCAACTTTCTGACCCTCGGTCCAGTAGGGCCCATGGGGGCTGGGCGCCATCCGCCAGAGCGGCATGCCGTCGGCGTCGACCGTGTTGTTGCCCTCTTCCTGCGACTTCACCATGTCGGCCGTAAACGCGGTGTACCAGAAGATCTGCTGCGCCACATTGCCCTGGCTAAGGGCAGGGAGCGACTGGTAGAAATCGTAGGAGGCTGCCCCTGGAGGGGCGTAGTTCCGCAGCCACTCGTCCCACTTGCGGATTGCGTATACGGCGGCCGGGCCATTGGCCGCACCCCCGCGAGTGACTGATGCTCCGACAGGATTGCACGTGCCGGCTTCCATGCGGATGCCCCATTCGTCGACAGGCACGCCATTGGGCTCGCCCACGTCGCCCGCGCCCGCCATCGAGAGCCAGGCATCCGTCATCCGCCAGCCCAGATCGGGCGCGCGCTTGCCGTAATCCATGTGGCCGTAGATCCGGACGCCGTCGATTTCCTGCACATCGTTGGTGAAGAACTCGGCGATGTCCTCGTAGGCCGACCAGTTCACCGGGACGCCAAGGTCGTAGCCGTACTTCTCTTTGAAGGCGGCCTTGTTGGCCTCGTCATCGAACCAGTCCTTGCGGAACCAATAGAGGTTGGCGAACTGCTGGTCGGGTAGCTGATAGAGCTTGCCGTCGGGCCCCGTGGTGAACTGGATGCCCATGAAATCATCGAGATCGAGCGTCGGGCTCGTCACGTCGGCCCAAGACCCGGCCATCATGTCGGACAGCGGGTAGGCGAGCTGCAAACGCGAGTGCGTGCCAATAAGGTCGGAGTCGTTGACGTATGCGTCGTAGAGATTCCGGTTCGTCTGCATCTGGGTCTGGACGGCCTGCACCACCTCACCCTCGCCGAGGATCTGGTGATTGACCTTGATCCCGGTGATCTCCTCGAACGCCTGCGTCAGAGTCTCCGATTCATAACTGTGCGTCGGAATGCCCTCGGACAGCACGTTGACCTCCATCCCGGCAAACGGCTCGGCGGCCTGGATGAACCATTCCATCTCGGCTACCTGCTCGTCGCGGGTGAGAACAGACGGTTGAAACTCGTCGTCGATCCACTTCTCAGCCGCGGCCATATCGGCCCACGCGCCGTGTGACCCGGCAACAAGTGCCACTGCCGCCGTCGCGGACATAAGGTATCTGTGCATATTTTCCTCCCGTTGGCCTCGGTGTTCTCCGACCGAGGTATGCGACGACTGTCGCGTCGTGACCGCGTGAGAGTCAACTGCGATGATCGAGGCAAAAGGCGACGGGATGGCCGTCGTCTTAGCTCAGAAGAGAAGCGGGCGCCGAATGGATGCTGAGCCTTGAGGCGACTGCCAACGCTGGCGCCAAACGCCCTGATTGTAAGCGCTTAAGCTGGTCTCAGGCCGCAGTGCCGAGCAATCTAGAACCTCGACATGCGCTTTTGGATCGGCAAGCTTTTATAGCAGCGCGCCAGGAGGAGGCGCGGCCGAGACGGTGCCATGCAACATCCGCCGAATGTACTGCGTGGATATGTCGGTACATCGAGCAGGCAGGAGCCAGGGTGGTGGATCTTCTCAAGTCAGTGTCGCGACCGGCTCACCCCTGCGGACAGGTTGGGCCAAGCGGAGACCGCTAGTGCAATTGTGTTCCGGCCCGGCGCGGCCGCCCAACACTGGGCACAACGAGGAGACCGACCTAACCGATGAAGCCCGTCCTCATACTCGACCAGCACTTCCGCAAGCTCGAAGAACTCTTCCGGCCTGAGGCCTTCGACGCCCTTAGCCGCGTGTGTGACATCAGGGGTGGCCAGAACTGGCCCATGGCCCGTGAGAGGGTCACGGCGCTTTTGCCAGAGGCCACATTCTATGTCGCGGCGCAGCCTCAGTTGACCGAAAAGGAGCTTGAGGGCGCGCCCCTCCTGCGGGCGACGATCGAGGTCTCGGGGGCGTTTCGGGAGGGGCTCGATTATGGGGCGTGTTTCGCACGGGGCGTGGAGGTCCTGTCTTGCGCGCCAGGGTTCCGCCAGTCGGTTGCCGAGATGACGCTGGCCATGATGCTGACCGCCGGTCGGGGCCTCGTCGAGGAGCACGAAGCGATGCGGCGCGGGGCCGAGCGCTGGCTCGACGACCGCGACGGAACCGACTTCACGCTCTATGGGCAATCCATCGGGTTCATCGGCTACGGTGAGATCGCACGTGAAACTCGCCGGCTTCTTGCGCCGTTCTCTCCAACGATCATGGCAAGTGATCCTTATGTCACCGCTCCCGGCCCCGAGGTGACGTTGTGCGACCTAGACACCCTTGCGTCGACCTGTCGTGTCGTCGTGGTGACGGCCGTGCCATCGGAAGAGACCCGGGGCATTTTGAGCGCAGATCTGATCGCCAGACTGCGGACCGGCGCACTGGTTGTCGTGATCAGTCGGGCTTGGTGCACAGACTTCCCCGCCCTGGTCGACGCCGCTCTCGCCGGTCGCATTAAGCTCGCCACCGACGTTTATCCCGATGAGCCGCTTGGAGCGGCCCATCCGTTGCGGCAGGCGCGCAACGTCATCCTTTCCCCGCATCGCGCTGCAGCAGTCCCCGGCGGGCGGCACCTGATCGGCGACATGATTCTGCACGACGTCACGGCGATCCTGGAAGGCCGGTCGGGTCGGCACCTGAAAGTAGCTGACCCCGCGCTCATCCGGAGCCTCGTCTCTGCCCAAAGCCAAATGCATTCGATGCCAAACACTTAGCCGTCTTTTCCAGCAGAAGCCGAGCGCCGCGGCTTTGGCCGCGTCTTCGGGACCGCGTCAATCGCTCAGGAGACATAAGAAGATCACTATGTCCGAACTGTGTGAGAGGAGGCCAACGATACCCCGCACCAACACCGGGTTGCAGCCGAACATGTCCACGAGCGCGGCGTCGCGCTCCTCCTTGGTCCTCGGCACCATAACCCTTGCCGAATCGAGACGCGCGCGGCCGCCTGGCCGATCCAGCGACTTAGGACGCCGTCCGCTCGATATCCGCCTCAAGCGAAGTTCGGTGCACTTCGGTGGGCGGGTCCAGATCCATAGGCGAGCGCATCTTGGCCTCGGGATCAGCATCTAGCGTGGCGTGCAGCTTCTCCATCACGGCAAAGAACATGTCCGCCTCTTCGCGCGTGAGAGCCGCAAGTAAGCGCGCCTCGATCGCGGTGACAGCGGGCAAGATTTCACCCAGCGCTGCCAGGCCCCTGGCAGTCAGCGAGATCTCGACAAGCCGGGCATCCTCCTGCCCGGCGATCTTGCGCACAAGCCCGTCGGCCTCAAGTCGGGACACAGCCCGGCTGACACGTGGTTTCTCAAGGTTCACGCATTCGTGGATATCCCGCACCGAGACCTTGCCGCGGCGCTGAAGGTGCACGAGCACGCGCCACTCCGCCACCGTCAGACCATGGCACTGCATATATACCGCCGACAGCCTGCGGCTGACGCGCTCTGACAGTACGGCCAACCTGTAGGGCAGGAAGGCCGAAAGATGGAATACGTCGCCGGTCATCGCATCTCACCGTTTGTTGCATGTGCAATGATATTGACATTCGTTGTCGTTGCAACGAAAAAGGCACTGGGGAGGGACCCGGGCCGCCGAGGCCCGGGACCGGGGCCCTGAGAACACTTGGAGGGCCGGATCCATGGCGAAAGCCTTCGCCTCACAGGGCGACTTGTCGGAAAAGAAGACCTCGTTCACCGAGATTGGAGACGGGCTCTACGCATTCACGGCAGAGGGCGATCCGAACTCCGGCGTCATCGTCGGTGATGACAGCGTGATGATCGTCGAGGCGCAGGCAACGCCACGCCTGGCCCAGAAGGTGATCGATTGCGTACGGCAGGTGACAGACAAGCCGATCAGCCACGTCGTGCTCACCCACTATCACGCCGTACGGGTCCTTGGCGCCTCGGCCTATGGCGCCGACCAGATCATCATGTCCGACAAGGCCCGCGCGATGGTGGCCGAGCGCGGCAAGGAAGACTGGGACAGCGAGTTCCAGCGCTTCCCGCGGCTCTTCGAGGGTCACGAGAGCATTCCTGGTCTGACCTGGCCGACCACGACGTTTTCTGACGCGATGACGGTCTATCTTGGCGCCCGCAAGGTCGAGATCCGTCATCTGGGGCGGGCGCATACTGCGGGTGACAGCGTCATCTGGGTGCCGGACCAGCAAACCATGTTCACAGGTGACATCGTGGAGTACCACTCCGCCTGCTATTGCGGCGACGGCCACTTCGGCGATTGGGGCGCGACGCTTGAAGCGGTCAAGGCCTACGACCCGCAGGCCATCGCACCGGGCCGCGGCGACGCGCTTGTCGGTCGGGACATGGTCGATGCAGCCCTGGCCAGCACTCGCGACTTTGTCGACAGCACCTACCGCCCGGCCGCGCGCGTTGCCGCCAAAGGCGGCACCCTGAAGGATGCATGGGATGCTGTGCGAGAAGCGTGCGATCCGAAGTTCGCCGACTACGCGATCTACGAGCACTGCCTGCCGTTCAACGTGGCCAGGGCCTACGACGAGGCGCGCGGCATCGACACGCCGCGGATCTGGACCGCTGAGCGCGATCTGGAGATGTGGGCCGCGCTCCAAGGCTGACCCAAGGCTCGTGAGCGGCGACGTGGCCGCAAGAAGAGACAGGGGGAGAAACGATGCTAGACGACCGCTATGCGCTGGCCTTCCGGCTCTACCCCTATGTGCGCTCCCCCGATCAGGACGCCTCGGTGCCGGTGCGCCATCCGGTTGTAGTCATGGGCGGAGGGCCGATCGGCGTGGCCATGGCGCTCGACCTCGGCCTGCAGGGCATCCCGGCCGTTGTACTCGACGATCACGAGGGCATCGGCCAAGGGTCGCGCGCCATCTGTTTTGCCAAGCGAACCCTGGAAATCGCCGCGCGCTATGGCTGTGGACAGGAGATGCTCGACAAAGGCGTCATCTGGAGTCGAGGCAAGGTGTTTCACGAAGACCGCAAGGTGTTCGAGTTCGACCTGCTGCCTGAGGAAGGGCACCGCTACCCGGCCTTCATCAACCTCCAGCAACCCTATTTCGAGCGGTTCCTGGTGGAGCGCGTGCGCGCAGCGCAAGCCAATGGTGCTCCGATCGAACTCCGTGGTCGGAACCGTGTCGAATCCGTTGAGGTTCACGACGACCATGTCTTGATTGACATCGAAACGCCGGAGGGGCCCTACCGGCTCGAAGCCGACTGGCTGATCGGCTGCGACGGCGCATCCTCCCCACTTCGCAAGATGCTCGGCCTCGGCTTCGAGGGGCGTGTCTTTCAGGACAGCTTCCTGATCGCCGACGTCACGATGAAGGCCGAGTTTCCCACCGAACGATGGTTCTGGTTCGAACCGCCATTCAAGGATTCCGGCGCCTCCGCTCTTCTGCACAAACAGCCCGACGGCGTTTGGCGGATCGACTTCCAGATCGGCTGGGACGTCGATCGCAAGGAGGAACTGAAGGAGGAGAATGTGCGCCGCCGGCTCGACGCGATGCTGGGCCCCGACGTCGACTACGACCTCGTCTGGACCTCGATCTATACATTCCAGTGCCGACGTATGTGGCGCTTCCGCCATGGGTGCACGATCTTTGCTGGGGACTCCGCCCATCAGGTTTCGCCCTTCGGCGCCCGTGGCGCGAACTCCGGCATGCAGGACGTTGACAATCTGGGCTGGAAGCTCGGGCTCGTCCTCAAGGGGCAGGCCCCCGAAGCGCTGCTCGACAGCTATGATGTCGAGCGCATGTATGGCGCCGACGAAAACATCCTCAACTCGACCCGTGCGACCGACTTCATCACCCCGAAGTCCAAAGTCAGCCACCTGTTCCGGAACGCGGTCCTGGATCTTGCCGAGACCAACGCCTTTGCCCGACCGCTGGTGAACTCCGGACGGCTGTCGGTTCCGTGCGTCTATGACGGGCTGCCCCTGACGTCGGCAGATGCGCTCGCTAGTGGCCCGGCGCGCACACGTCCCGGAGCCCCGTGCCCCGATGCCCCCCTCGGTTCAGGCTTTCTGCTCGACAGGCTGGGCGGCACGTTTTTACTTCTTGGCATTGACGCAGACGTCCCGGAGGCGTTCGACGAAGCAGGAATTTCAGTTCCAGGGCTCCGGATCTCGGCCCGTGACGACACAAGCGGATGCCTCGCCCAGCGCTATCTCGGCGATGTGCCAGGGGCCGTCTACCTGATCCGTCCCGATCAGCATGTCGTGGCACGCTGGCCGGCCTTCGACGCCGCCTCCACCCGCGCCGCCTTGCGCCGCGCCTGCGCGCTGGACTGAGCCATGCCACTAAACACCCAGCCCAACATCACCGATCCCGACGGGTTCTATGCCGAACTGCTTGCGGCGCATGAGGATCTGTCGGACGACGACAGCGCTGCCCTTAATGCCCGTCTGATCCTGATCCTCGCCAATCACATCGGCGACCGCGCCGTGCTGACCGAAGCTCTCGCTGCCGCGGCACCCCGCTCATCCGTCAAGGGAGACACGCCATGAACGCGCCACAGACCTCCGGCCTCGTCCAGGCCGACGGACGCTCGACCTCGCCAGGATACATGCCGGGTTGGGCAAACGACTTTGAAACCGAGGCCCTGCCCGGGGCACTTCCGCAAGGCATGAACAGCCCGCAACGCTGCAATTACGGCCTCTACGGCGAGCAGCTCTCGGGCACCGCCTTTACCGCCAATCCGCCTGAGCGGACATGGACCTATCGCATCCGTCCCTCGGTCAAGCACTCGGCGCGGTACACGCGGATCGACCTGCCTTACTGGAAGAGCGCGCCGCACGTGGTGGAGGGTGTCACGAGCCTTGGCCAGTACCGCTGGGATCCCGTCCCCCATACCGATGCGCCGCTCACCTGGCTCACCGGCATGCGCACGATGACGACGGCGGGCGACGTGAACACCCAAGTCGGGATGGCGAGCCACATCTACCTTGTGACCCAGTCGATGAAGGACGCGTACTTCTACTCTGCCGACAGCGAGCTTCTGGTTGTTCCGCAGGAGGGCACGCTGCGCTTTGCCACGGAGCTTGGCATCATCGACCTTGCGCCTAAGGAGATCGCGATCCTGCCACGCGGCCTCGTCTACCGGGTCGAGGTGCTCGAAGGGCCCGCGCGGGGCTTTGTTTGCGAGAACTACGGTCAGAAGTTCGAGCTGCCCGGGCGCGGGCCGATCGGTGCCAACTGTCTCGCCAACCCGAGGGACTTCAAGGCGCCCATTGCGGCGTTTGAGGATCGCGAGGTGTCTTCGACCCTCACCGTAAAGTGGTGCGGGCAATTCCATGAGACAGAGATTGGTCAGAGCCCGCTCGACGTGGTGGCGTGGCACGGCAACTATGCGCCCTACAAGTACGATCTGCGCAACTACTGCCCGGTCGGGGCAGTCTTGTTCGACCATCCCGACCCGTCGATCTTCACCGTACTGACGGCGCCTTCGGGAGTCCCAGGCACCGCCAACATCGACTTCGTCCTGTTCCGCGAGCGCTGGATGGTCGCCGAAGATACGTTCCGACCGCCCTGGTACCACAAGAACATCATGTCCGAGCTGATGGGCAACATCTACGGCCAGTACGATGCCAAGCCCCAGGGCTTCGTGCCGGGCGGCATGTCGCTCCATAACATGATGCTGCCGCATGGGCCCGATCGTGACGCATTCGAGAAGGCGTCGCGCGCCAATCTCGGCCCCGACAAGCTCGACAACACGATGTCGTTCATGTTCGAAACCCGCTTTCCGCAACATCTAACTGCATTCGCCGGAAGCGAGGCGCCCCTTCAGGACGACTACATCGACTGCTGGGACAGCCTTGAGAAGAAGTTCGACGGCACACCAGGCAAGAAGTGAGGGCCAAAGCCCCGCAGCTCGCCCGACCGACCGTCCCAGCCTAGGAAGACTTCTCCCGTAGGGGCCCGTTGCTTCTCATGACCGTGCGTCACGGCTCACGCAGTCGGGATGGAGACGTGTTTGATTAGGCCTATCTGGCTGTTATCAAGGTACGGTCTGCATTTGGGGAGGATGCCAGACTGCTGGAGTATTCTCACAACGGCCTGCTTGTGGCAGCGTCGTTGGCCATCGCACTCATGGCTGCATTCAGTGGCCTGTCACTGACGCACGGAGCCTCGGCGCTTGCGGTCGGGCGGCGCAAGCTTGTGGTGGGTCTGGCTGCCGTGGTGCTCGGCGGTGGCATATGGTCTATGCACTTCGTGGCAATGCTCGGGCTGCAGCTGCCTATCGCGTTCTACTATGACGCCCTCTTCACGCTGGCTTCGGCCCTCATCGCCATCCTTGTGGTGGGGGCGGCGCTCCTGGTCCTGCATTTTGTCCCACGGCGCCGTGCGACGCTCGTGGCCGCGGGCAGTCTCATGGGCCTTGGCATCGTCGCGATGCACTATGTGGGTATGCTGGGGATGGAACTGTGCCGGCCGGTCTTTGCCCCCCTCGGCGTCGCAGTGGCCTTCATCGCCGCGATGGCCCTCTCGATCCTGGCAATCTTCGTGGCCTACGGCGCGCGGACGCGCGGCAACATCCTGCTCGGCACCGCATGTTTCGGCCTGTCAGTCTTTGCGGTGCACTTCATCGCCATGTGGGGCACAGGCTTCGAGCCGCTCGACACCGTGACGTCCGCGGGCCCGGCGCTGTCGAACGAAGTGCTCGCCGTCGGCGTGATCGTCGCCGCCTTTGCGATCAGCGCGAGCTTCCTGCTGACTGGCGTGTCCTATGTCGAGCCGGAAGGTCAGGCAGCACTGGCCACAGCCCCCGTATCCACGCGCCCGCCCTCGCCTACACCCTTCGCGCCAGCGATCGCCGTTCCGGCGCCTGTGCCGGCCGGCGGTGTTCTGGCAACCGAACCTGTCTCCCCCAAAATCCCTGCCAACAGCGTCACGGTGCCGTACGAGAAAGAGGGGCGGACGCGCTTCGTCACCCCCGACGAGATCGCCGCCGTCCGGGCCGAAGGGCACTACACCATACTCTATAGCGACGCGGGCAAGCTCTTCTGCCCCTGGTCGATCTCGGAGGCCGAGAGCCGGCTCGGGCCGATCACGTTCATCCGCGCCCACCGCTCCTATCTGATCAATCCGGCGCGCGTGACTGAGTTCAGGCGCACGAAGGACAACGGCGCGTGCTTCTTCGCAGGCATCGAGTCCCTGCCCAAAGTGCCGGTAAGCCGGTCGCGCCTCGCGGAGGTGCGGGCAGCGCTCGGCGCCTGACTGCGCAACCCGCGCAACTCGTGCAGACAATTCGCATCTCGTGCAGCAAGCCCTGTCTTTCATGGGCCAACCGTTGGTTGCGCCGCCCCAATTGCGACAGCCTGCCGCATACGGGCGTACACGAAGAACAGCCCACCGCAGCAGACCTAGGCCTAAGAGCCCCAGGGAGGACACCATGATACCAGCCGGGTTCGAGTACCACCGGCCCGCCGATATCCCATCGGCTCTGACGATCCTGCAGACCCACGGAGATGAGGCGCGCGTGATCGCCGGCGGCCACAGCTTGATCCCGATGATGAAGCTGCGGATGGCGGATATCCCACACATTATCGACCTACAGGACATCGACGCGCTCCGTGGTGTCGAGATCTCGGACACCTCCGTGACCCTCGGCGCAATGACCACTCAGCACGAGCTGATCGCCAACGAAGCCCTTGCGGCTGCCGTTCCGATCTTGCGCGAAGCGGCGCTCGTGATCGCCGATCCACAGGTGCGCTATGTGGGCACGCTCGGCGGCAACGTGGCCAATGGCGATCCCGGCAACGACATGCCCGGTCTGATGCAGTGTCTTGATGCGTCCTACACGCTGGTCGGGCCCGACGGAGAGCGCACGGTGAGCGCGCGCGCCTTCTACGAGGCAGCCTATTTCACCGCCCGCGAAGACGACGAGATCCTGACGAAGGTCATGATCCCGATCCCGACAACGCGCGGCTACGCTTACGAAAAGCAGAAGCGGAAGATTGGCGACTACGCCACGGCCGCCGCCGCCGTGATGGTGGGTGGCGGGCAGGCCTCGGTTGCCATGACCAACCTTTCGGACACGCCGATCTGGTCAGAAGAGGCAGGCACCGCACTTGCTGCGGGCGATGTCGAAGGCTGCGTTGCAGCCGCACTCGCAGCCATCGACCCGCAAGAAGACATGCGCGGGCCCGTTGAATTCAAGAAACATGTGGCCGGCGTCATCCTGCGCCGCGCGATCGCCCGAGCCATGGAGCGCGCCCAATGAGCAAGATGCACGTGAAGATGACCGTGAATGGTGAAGCGGTTGAGGCGCTCGCCGAACCGCGCACGCTTCTCATCCACTTCCTGCGCGAGAACCTCGGGATCACCGGGCCCCACATTGGCTGCGAGACCTCTCATTGCGGGGCGTGCACTGTCGACATGAACGGCAAGTCGGTGAAGGCCTGCACGGTGTTTGTCGCACAGGCCGACGGGGCAGAGATGACCACGGTTGAGGGGCTGACCAACTCGGACGGCAGCCTCGGCGTCATCCAGGAGATGTTCCGCGAGCATCATGGGCTCCAGTGTGGCTACTGCACGCCCGGCATGATCACCCGCGCCCATCGCCTCCTTCAGGAGAACCCGGCTCCGACGGAGGAAGAAGTGCGCTTCGGCATGGCCGGCAACCTCTGCCGCTGCACCGGCTATCAGAACATCGTGAAGGCGATCCTCGCCTCTGCCGACATGCTGAACGCCCAGAAGGAGGCCGCGGAATGAAGGACGAGGTCACACAGGAGGACCGCGCCGCCAACCTCAAAGGGCTCGGAAGTTCGCGAAAGCGCGTCGAGGATGTGCGCTTCACCCAGGGCAAGGGCCGCTATGTCGACGACATCAAGCTCGACGGCATGCTCTTTGGCGACTTCGTGCGCTCGCCCTATGCCCATGCGCGCGTCACGTCGATCGACACCGAAGCCGCGCTCAAGGTGCCCGGCGTCCTTGCCGTCCTGACGGCCGCCGATCTCGAGCCCCTCGGCCTTCACTGGATGCCTACGCTCGCCGGCGACAAGCAGATGGTCCTGGCCGACGGCAAAGTCCTTTTCCAGGGGCAAGAGGTCGCCTTCGTTGTCGCGACCGACCGTTACGCCGCGGCCGACGGTGTCGAAGCCGTGGACGTTGACTACGAGGAACTGCCCGTCTTAGTCGACCCGTTCAAGGCGCTCGAGTCCGACGTCGTTTTGCGCGAGGATCTTGCGGGCCAGACCGAGGGCGCCCACGGCCCGCGCCGCCACCACAACCACATCTTCACCTGGGAGCAGGGGGATAAGGTCGCCACGGAACAGGTGATGTCCGAGGCCGATGTGGTGGCCGAGGAGATGGTGTATTACCACCGCACCCATCCCTGCCCGCTTGAGACCTGCGGCTGTGTCGCCGACATGGACAAGGTGAACAGCAAACTCACGCTCTACGGCACTTTCCAGGCCCCCCACGCCATCCGCACCGTGGTGAGCCTTATCTCCGGCATCGCCGAGCACAATATCCGCGTGGTATCGCCCGATATCGGCGGCGGCTTCGGCAACAAGGTCGGCGCCTATGCAGGCTATGTCTGCTCCGTCGTCGCCTCTATCGTCACGGGCAAACCGGTAAAGTGGGTCGAGGACCGGCAGGACAACCTGCTCTCCACCGCCTTCGCCCGCGACTACTGGATGAAGGGCCGGATATCCGCCACGTCACAGGGCAAGATCACCGGCCTCTGGTGCCACACGACCGCCGACCATGGCGGGTTCGACGCCTGTGCCGACCCCACGAAGTTCCCTGCGGGCTTCATGAACATCTGCACCGGCTCCTACGACATCCCGACGGCCTATCTCGCGGTCGACGGGGTCTACACCAACAAGGCGCCGGGCGGCGTAGCCTATCGCTGTTCCTTCCGCGTGACCGAGGCGGCCTACTTCATCGAGCGCATGATCGAGGTGCTGGCGATCGAGCTCGGGATGGATGCCGCCGAGCTCCGCCGCATCAACTTCGTTGGAAAAGACCAGTTCCCCTATCAGTCAGCACTCGGCTGGGAATATGACAGCGGGGACTACCACACCGCGTGGGACAAGGCGCTCGAGGCGGTCAACTACCAGGGCCTGCGCGAGGAGCAGGCCCAGCGCCTGGAAGACTTCAAGGCCGGAAAGACCCGCAAACTCATGGGCATCGGCCTCACCCACTTTACCGAGATCGTCGGAGCGGGCCCGGTCAAGAATTGCGACATCCTCGGACTGGGGATGTTCGATTCTTGCGAGATCCGCATTCACCCGACGGGCTCCGCCATCGCCCGGCTGGGCACCATCTCGCAAGGCCAGGGCCATGCCACCACTTTCGCCCAGATATTGGCGAGCGAGATCGGATTGTCGGCCGACGACATCACCATCGAGGAGGGCGACACGGACACTGCACCCTACGGACTTGGCACCTATGGGTCGCGGTCGACGCCGGTCGCGGGTGCTGCTACGGCGATGGCGGGGCGCAAGATCCGGGCGAAGGCTCAGATGATCGCGGCCTACCTGTTGGAAGTCCACGACGACGACGTCGAGTGGGATGTGGACCGCTTTGTGGTCAAGGGAGCGCCCGAGCGCTTCAAGACCATGAAGGACATCGCCTTTGCGGCCTACAACCAGGCGATCCCGGGGCTGGAGCCCGGTCTTGAGGCAGTCAGCTATTACGATCCGCCCAACATGACCTACCCGTTCGGCGCCTATATCTGCGTGATGGACATCGACGTGGACACCGGCGAGCACGAGGTACGCCAGTTCTACGCACTCGACGATTGCGGGACGCGCATCAACCCGATGATCATCGAGGGTCAGGTCCACGGCGGTTGCACCGAGGGCTACGCCATCGCGATGGGCCAGGAGATCGCCTATGACGAGCTGGGCAACAACAAGTCGTCGACTCTGATGGACTTTTTCCTACCCACTGCGTGGGAGACGCCGACCTGGACCACAGATTTCACCGTCACGCCCTCGCCACATCATCCGATCGGCGCCAAGGGCGTGGGCGAAAGCCCAAATGTCGGCTCGGTCCCCTGCTTCTCCAACGCCGTCCACGACGCGTTCCGCCCCTTCGGCCTCGTCCAGAGCCACATGCCCCACGACCATTGGCGCATCTGGAAAATCGCCGAAGACCTCGGCCTGCATAAGTGAGCCACACGCCCCGGCCTTTGCGCCGGGGCCTCTCCGCCATGACCTCCTACAGCGATCTTCAGGAACGCCTTGCATCGACCGGCTACATGGCCGGCGACGATCTCGCCATGGCGCTCCACCTCGCACAGGCGCTCGGCCGGCCGCTCCTGCTTGAAGGCCCCGCGGGCGTTGGCAAAACCGAGATCGCCAAGGCGCTGGCCCAGATCCTCAACACCCGTCTGATCCGCCTCCAATGCTACGAAGGCATGGATGCCTCCCACGCGATCTACGAGTGGAACTACCAGCGACAGCTCCTCGCCATCCGCGCGGAGGGCACCACCGAGGACGCGCTCTTCTCAGAGAAATACCTCCTCAAGCGCCCGCTCCTGGAGGCGATCCAGCAGGACAAGGCCCCTGTGCTGCTGCTCGACGAAATTGACCGCGCGGACGAGGAATTCGAGGCCTATCTGTTGGAGATCCTGTCCGACTTCCAGATCACAATCCCCGAGCTTGGCACGATGGCCGCCAAGGCCCGCCCCCACGTGATCCTGACGGCCAACGGCACGCGAGACCTGTCGGACGCGCTCCGCCGCCGCTGCCTCTATACCTATGTCGGCTACCCCGACCGCGAGACCGAGCTCGCCATTCTGAACGCCCGCGCGCCCGGCGTGGAGGCCCGGCTTGCGGCCCAGATTGTTGGCGTCGTCCAGGCCCTGCGCCGAGAAGATCTCGAAAAGAAGCCGGGAACGGCCGAGATGCTCGATTGGGCCGCGGCGCTAACGGGCCTTGGGCTGACCGACCTGACCCAAGACAGCGCGGCCGTGCAGGCGACCCTCGTCTGCCTGCTCAAGACGGTGGCCGACCGCGACGCCGTGCCGGCGGAAGTGATGGAGCGTCTCGTGGGGCGGGTCGCCTGATGCAAGTGACCCTGTTTCCCACCCGCGCCGCGGGATTGGCCGACCGGATGTCAGGCTTTGCGGCCCATCTTCGGATGAACGGGCTGGCCGTCGGCCCCGCCGAGACAGCCGCGGCACTCTCCGCGCTCACCCATGTCGATGCCACCGATGCAGCCGAGGCCCGCCGGGCGCTGAAGACCCTCCTCGTTCCCAATGCCGAGATCTGGGACCGGTTCGACGCGCTCTTCGATGCCTATTGGTTCAACGCGGGCGCCATTCGGCAGGGCACGGCCAACTCCCATGTGCGTCCTCAAACCGCGCGCCCCACCCTTTGGGCCAAGCACTTTGAATCGCCACTCGAAACCGACGACGCGCATGGCGAAATGGCTCCTTCCAGCAGAGGTGAATCTGACGAGGCCGAAGGCACCGAGGGCAGGCTTATCGCCACCCGGACCGACAACCTGACGCGCCGCGATTTGCGCGAATTCGTCGATGAAGAAAGCCTGCGTGACGCCGAACGGGCCGCCGAACGCATCGCCCGCGCGATCCGCGACCGCCGATCTCGCCGCCGCAAGCAAGCGCGGCGTGGGCCGGCGCTCGACCTGCGCCGCATCCAGCGCGCCTCCATCTCCCGCGGTGGTGAACCGGTAGACCTCTTCCGCCGGGCCCGCCCTGACCGACCGATGCAGATCGTGGCGCTCACCGACGTATCCGGCTCGATGACCCTTTATGCACGGCCCTTCCTCGCGTTCGTGCGTGGCCTTGTGTCGGCCGACACGCGCGCCGAGGCGTTCTTGTTCCACACGCGTCTGATGTGCGTCACCCCCGCCTTGCGCGACCACGACACGCTCCGCGCTGCGGGGCGCCTGAGCCTGATGGCCGAGGGGTTTGGCGGCGGCACCGACATCGGCGGCGCGTTGGCAACCTTCGTGGATCAGCATGCGCGCCGCCTCGGGTCACGCACCGTCGTTGTGATTCTAAGCGACGGCTATTGCACGGGAACGCCCGGTCGCCTCGCCGAGAGCCTTGCCCGAATCCAGCGAAAGGCGGGCCGCGTCGTCTGGCTAAATCCGCTTCTGGGCTGGAGCGACTATGCACCGGTGGCCGCCGGGATAGCCGCAGCGCTCCCCCATCTCGATGCGCATCTGCCTGCCAACACGCTCCAGGCGCTCGCCGCGCTCGAGCCCGAATTCGCCAAGCTGTGAGACTGCCCATGGGATCCTTCGACATCTTCGACACCATCGACGGCTTGCGCCGGGCGGGGCGCCCGTTCTGCGTGGCGACCGTGGTGCGCACGGCCGACGTCACTTCAGCCAAAGCCGGTGCAAAAGCCGCCGTCACGGACGAGGGCGAGGTGCTCGGTCATCTCGGCGGGGCCTGCGTTCTGCGCGCTGTCCGAGAGGCAGGGCGCGAGGCGCTGCACATCGGTCAGACGCGGATGATCCGCATAAAGCCCGCAAACCGGGTCGTGGCCCTGCATGACGAGGACGGAGCCCAGGTATTTCGATCCGGCTGCCCCTCGGGCGGCACCGTCGACCTCTTGATCGAGCCCTACACAGTCCCGCCGCTCTTGGTAATCTTCGGCAAAACCCCAATCAGCCAGGCGCTGGCCGCCCACGGCGCTCTTGCCGGCTATCGCGTCGCAACCCAGTCCGAGGCCAATGCCCCCGACGCCCATCTGAGCTTTGATGGTGCGAACATCGACGATCTGCGCATTGCGCCTGGCGATTTCGTGGTTGTCGCCAGCCAGGGCGCCGACGACCTTGCGTCTCTGCGCGCCGCTCTCAAGAGCCCGGCCCGACGTGTCTCGATGGTCGCCTCGCGCCGAAAGGCCGACGCGCTGATCACACGCCTTCGCGCCGAGGGCATGGAGGAGGCCCGGATCGCGAACCTGAAGTCCCCCGCCGGGCTCGACCTCAAGGGCGTCGACCCCCACGACATCGCGCTTTCGGTGTTGGCCGAGATTGTGATGTGGCGGAACTCCGATCGAGCGAGCAAAGATGAGGGAGAAGCCCATGAACATTCTGCGTAGGTGGCTCGGGCGGCTTGCACCCTGCCCGCAAAATCGGCTCACTGATAGAGAGAGTGCGGACCGGCTCCTGCAGAGCTTCCCGAAATGCTGCTGAGAAAGGCAAGCGAATGGAACTGACCGACGAAATTCGCATCCCTGCGCCGAAGCAACGCGTGTACGACGCACTGAACGATCCAGAGATCCTCAAACAGTGCATTCCCGGCTGCGAGGAACTCGTCCAGCACTCCCCGACCGAACTGGAGGCAAAAGTCGCCCTCAAGATCGGCCCCGTGAAGGCCCGCTTCTCCGGCAATGTGACGCTCGACCCCACGGGCGCGCCCGATGCGTTCAGCTTGACGGGCGAGGGCAAGGGCGGGCCAGCGGGCTTCGCCAAGGGCGGCGCAGACGTGTCGCTTAGCGAGGATGGCGACGGCACGCTGCTGCGATACGAGGCCAAGGCCGAAATCGGGGGCAAGCTGGCCCAACTCGGAAGTCGGCTCGTCCAGAGCACGGCCAAGAAGCTGTCGGCGAAATTTTTCGACAGCTTCGCCGAGGTCGTGTCGGAAGGGCAGGACGCCTGAGAGGCAGCGCTTTACACGATCACTCTGCCTGTAGTTCCTCCAGGTAGCCTTCAAGCGTAGGATCTCCGGGAACAATTGCGAGCGCTTCTTCGGCAACGGCGCGAGCAGCTTCGGCCCCTTCGATTGCCGCCGCAATGCGCACGAGCATCACCCAGGCTTCGGCACGTTGCGGATCAAGGGTCACAGCTTCGCGGAATGCGGCCTGGGCCGACGGGACGGCTCGCATCGTCAGTGCTGTCCCACCCAGCTGCAGGTGTGTCTCAGGGAAATCGAGACGGCTTGCGAGCGCGGCGCGCCACTCTGCCATGGCCCCGTCGAGGCGTGCCTGCATGGCACCCGGCAGGCGCGCAACGGGCGCCCCGAGATAGGCTCGCGCCGCTGCCAAACGCACGCTCCTGATCGGGTCATTCAGAAGGTCGAGCAGCCGTGAGACGCGTTGCTGCGGCTCCGCCGATCGCTGAAGGCCCACGGCAGCTGCGCGCACAAGGGGGTCGTCGTCTTTCAGAAGACCTGCAAGCCGCTCAGCCGTCACCGCCGACTCCGCGCTCTGCAAAAGCCAAACCGCCGTCGCCCGCACGATCCCTGGCTGATCGGTATCGGTGGCAAGGTCGGACAGACCCTTGGCCATTACGACGGCATCGGCCCGACCGCGCGCCAAGATCACCCCATAGTGCGGGCCGCGGTGCGTGCTGGCGGGGAACCGCGCTTCAAGTTCGGCCGCTGCCCACGCCGCATCGCGATCATTATGGCACGTGGTGCACGCATTGGGCGCGCCGGTCTCGGCGACGAGGTCAGGCCGCGGCACACGGAACGAATGATCCGCGCGCCAGTCGTTGCCCATGTAGACCTGCTCGACAGCATGACAGTTCTTGCACTCCGCGCCTGCGCTACCCTCAGGGTGAAAGTGGTGCTCCGGGCTGTCATAGAGCCTGGCTGTCAAGGTCGGGTAGTCGGCGTTGCCCGCGGGGGAATGGCACTGGGTGCACACGGCGTTGCCCTCCGCCACGAGGTTGGCGCTGTGGGCGTCGTGACAGTCGAGGCAGCCGACCCCCGCCGCGTACATCTTTGACTGCAGAAACGAGCCGTAGACATAGACCTCTTCACTGATCTGCCCGTCAGCGTGATAGAGGCCGGGGCGTAGCAGAGCGAGGCCATAGGCGTCGTGATAGGGTGTTCCGGGCACCGGCGAAGCGTCGTTGTGGGCCTCCCGGCGCGAATGACAGGTGGCGCATTGGTTGATGGTCGCTTCGGTGGTCGCAAACGACTGAGTGAAGCCAAACGCATCGAGATCGGAACCGCTTCGCGCGATCTCCTCGCCTTCCGCCCACGCAAGGTGGGCCTCGCCGGGCCCGTGGCAGGCCTCGCAGCCAACCCCGATCTCGGCCTGGGTCGAGGCATAGGACCGCGTGGTCGGATCGTAATTCTTGTCGAACCCTGTCGCGTGGCACTCAGCGCACCTTGCGTTCCACGACTTATAGGGCCCGGTCCAGTGCAGCCCGTCATCCGGCGCGAGGTTTTGGTCTGGGTAGAGATGAAACCAGCCCCCGGTCTCGGTGTTCCACACCACGTCGAAGCTCTGCAGTTTGCCGGGTTCGGTTTCGAGCAGGTATTGCTGAAGTGGCTCAATCCCGGCGATCGAATGCACGCGGTAGTCGGTCGTCACCCCGTCCGTCTCGGTGACCGACACATAGTAGCTGTCGTCCTCCACACGAAAGCGCGCGGTCATGCCATCGTGCGCAAAGGACGTATCGTCGAAATCCGCGACGATGGTCTCGGGCGAGGGCCACGTCCAGGCCAGTGCATGGTGAGAGCCCTGCCATGCCTCCGCCGCTCGCGTGTGGCACCCGGTGCAAGTATTGGAGCCGACATAGGCGGGCACCCCTTGCGCGAAGACAGGGCTGGCAACAATCAGCAGGACGGCGGCGGGGCGGAGCATTGCGGTCCTCTGGGTCGCACGCATCGTGCGGTTCGCGGCTCAGGAGCCGGGGTTCAGTGGCGGAAGAGGGTCTGGCCTGGCGTGGCGCCGCGCCGACCGGCGTACATCGGGTAGCACCTTGGCGAGACGCCGCCACCCGTCAGACGCTTGCCCTTCGGCCGGACCGTAGCGGGCAGCGCCGAGCGTGGTCAGCGCGTCAGATACACGCGGGTCGCCCAGCGGATAGGGGCCAGGAAGGCGCGCGGCCCAAAGATCCAAGGCCGGGCGCAGCCGTGCCGCGTCGCGCGTCCGCAGGCTCTGCTGCAAAGCAACCCAAGCATAGCCCTCCGACGCCTGCCAAGCCGTGCGCCGCTCAACGGCGTATGCACGAAGCGCTGGCGCCAATCGGCGGACAGAGAGCAAGACAAGGGTCAGCGCCAGAACCGCAGCGACCGTCCCAACCGCCAGCGCCCGCCAATCGCGCGGCTCAACGCTTGGGGCGAGCTGCGCCGGCGGCCCATCGACAGAAAGAGAAAGAGACGGAACCCCCGCCGTTTCGACCGCACCGGTGCCAAGATTGTACCAATCGAGTGTGACCACCGGCGCCTCCCCCGACCCGCCACCCTCGGCCGCATATGTAACAGTCTCGGATCGGCTTCCCTGGACAATGCCCCGCTCAGCAGTCTCTTCGAAAACGGGCTCCTCGGGATAGGCGCGCACCCCGGCAATCGTGCTCGCCGTCAGAAGCGGCGGAACAAACATTGGCGACGTGCCACGCACAGTTGCCGTCACGGTTCGAGTCACGCTGTCGCCCGGCTGCATGCCTTCCGGCTCACCCGCTAAGTCTTGGTCGAGCGTAAGGACATCGGCGGCGATGAACGGGTCGAGGCCCTCTGCCCCCTCCGGCACGATGCCGGTGACGGTAAGCGCCTCGGTCGGCAGCGCCACCTGCCGCGGGTCGTTCGTGTCGGGATCGGCCCACGTCACGGTGACCTCTTGCGCCGGCAGATCGACACCGCCCGGTACCATCGGCGTGATCAAGTACCGCCGCGACACGCCGGCCCACGTCGCCCCATCCACCCGCTCGCTCACTGGCCCGGTTGACCCTACGCGCACCAAGAGGTTTGGCGCTTCATAGTTCGGCCAAACGGGCGGATCCGGTAGGAACGTCGGCACGAGGACCGTCAACCGCAGCGACAGGGGCTGGCCGGGGATTGCCTCGGTCTCTTCGATCTCCACCCGCAGGATCGGGTCCTGTGCCACAGCCGGTGTCGCAAGAAGGATGAGGGCCAGGACCAACCGGATCATTCCGCCTTCTCCTCAGGCTCGGCGTCGCTGCCGCCCGCCGTGCCAGGTTCTGCACTTTGCCCGCTGTTCGCAGCTTCAAGGAGGAACCGGCTGCGCAAGAAGTCGCCCGTGCGGGTGTCTACGGTCGTCATCCATTGATCGGTCGTCAGCATGGCCGGCGCGGCGTCGTCGGCCGCCTCCATCTCTGTCTCAGAGCCGCGGTTCGCCTCGTTGTCGAACACCACATCGTCGGCGCCGATCCCGGCCTCTTCGCCGGTATCGGACTGTTCCCGGGCCCGCTCGACATATTCCACGATCTCCTTCGCCACGGCGAGGTTCTCTGCCGCGCCGGGATAATCCGGGTCACGGGTCAGCGCCGTCTGGAAGGCGCGCACCCCGTCGCGGTAACCGCGCGACTTGATGTGGGCCATGCCCTGGATGAAGGCGGCTTGCGCCGTCTCGACCCGGTCGAGCACCTCGATTGCCGCCTCATACTGGCCGTCGCGATAGAGCACGTAGCCTCGCCAGAGCGGGTCAGCGAAGTGCTCCGCCGCCGCACCAAAGTCGTTCCGCTGAAAGGCGAGCCGACCCTGCTGGTCTGGCGTGAAGAACCAGTCGGCGATGCTGTCTGCGCGCGCTTCCGGTGCCGGCAACGCCAAGGAGAGCGCGGCAAGCGCCGCCCAACGCATCGTCCAGCCCCGGCGAAACCAGAGCAGCATGATGAGAGCGGAGGGCCACGCCAGCCAGGCCCCGCGATCCTGCCAAGGCTGGTCGGCATCCTCGAGCGCCGCGCGCGCCTGAGCGGCGTCGAGCATCCGATCGATGCGGGTCACGTCTGTCAGATCCGGCGTCACCGCCAATACCGTGGCACTGGTCAGCGCGTTTAATCCCACATCGCTCTGCCCAGGGGGCAGTATCGCCAGCACGACCACGGGATTGGGGGATTTATTCAGCGCCTCGGCGTCCGCGGGATCGAGGGCGTCGACCACAAACAGGACGGCGCCCTGGGCCTCCTCCCGCTCCAGCAAGGCGCCCGCACTCTCCAGCGCCAGCGCTGCACGGTTCCCCTCGCTCGGCATCACCTCGGGCGCGAGACCCGCGAGGTAGGGGAGCATGACGCCCGGATCCTCGGTCATCGGCACGGCGACATGGGCCGATCCGGCATAGGCCACAAGCGCCGTGCGCGCGCCCTCCCGCAGCTCCAACAGATCCCGGATCTTCTGCTTCGACCGCTCAAGGCGCGTCGGCGGAATGTCGATCTCTGCCATCGACTGGGTCACCTTCAGGGCGATCACCAAAGGGGCCGATTGCGCCGCAAACGGATCGACCTGGCGCGACCATGTCGGACCGGCTGCGCCTAGGGCCGCGAAGGCAAGCGCCAAAGCCACGCCGTCGATCGGCACGAGGGCTGCGCGCGCGCCGCCGCCCACCGTTAGGGCATCGCGCAAGTGGGGCGCGATGCCGGCAGGAGCCGGAGGGCGACGCAGAGCCCGAGACCGAACCGACCACCAAAGAACTCCCAATGGAATAAGAGCCGCAAGCCAAAAGGGCCGAAGGACATGAAACGCATCAAGGGCAATTGCGAGACTCGTCATGCACGCACCCGTATCCCGCCCTGCGCCCGCGCACGGAGGGTCGACAGATGGAGGGCGGCGACGGTCGCAAGTCCGATCAGAACCGCAATGCCGAGCGGCCAGTGGGCCAGCGATCGGCGCGGACGGTAGGACAAAGTCTCGGTTTCCCGCGGGGCAAGCGTGTCGATCCGGTCGTAGACTTCCGTGAGTGCAGCTTCGTCGGAAGCATAGAAATACGAGCCGACAGTGCGGCGCGCGATGTCCTGCAGGGCTGCAAGATCCACCCGGTCCTCGCCAGAGCCCTCTGGGTCGCCGACGCCGATGGTGAAGATCGCCACGCCCTCACTGGCCG
The DNA here is from genome assembly GCA_039822045.1 of Pseudomonadota bacterium. GTDB lineage: Bacteria > Pseudomonadota > Alphaproteobacteria > Rhodobacterales > Rhodobacteraceae > HLUCCA09. Next base: position 73,221 of record JBCBMY010000005.1, read on the forward strand.
CGATCTCGGCGGCATTGACCGGCGACATGGCCGACGACGTGTCCGCCCCATCCGACAGCAGGATCATCAGGCGCTGCTCGATCTCCGACGCCTCGAATGTGCGGATCGCAAGACCAATCGCGTCGCCCAGCGCTGTGTGCGGGCCCGCCATGCCCACCTCCGTCCGATCGAGGAGCGCACGGATCGTGTCGAGATCTTCGGTGAGCGGCGCCTGCACATAGGCCTTGGTGCCGAACACAATCAGCGCCATGCGATCGCCTGTGCGGCCGGCGATAAACTCGGAGACGACCTCCTTGACCGCCGCGAGGCGCTGTTGGGGCTGGCCGTCTGGCGAAGTGAAATCACGCGCGTCCATCGATCCCGAGATGTCGATGGCCAGCACCACGTCCCGCGCGGCCTTCACCCGCTCGATCGGCGCGCCGATCCGCTGGGGCTGCGCGAGTGCCAGAACGACAAGGGACCACACCAGGATGGCCGCGCCCATCTGCAGCCGCGATCGCGACAGGATCACCGCCCCGGGCCGCGCCTCGACCCCGGTCACATCGGCGATCTGCCGGAAGAACGGCACGCGCAGTGCCTCCATCCGCTCGCGGTGCGGCGGAGCGAACCGCCAGATCAAGAAAGGCAGCGGCAAGAGCGCCAGCGCCCAGGGCAGTCCCAACTGGATCATGGCGCCCTCCGATGAGTGCGCAGCCATCGCTCTGCGCCGCGCCGCAGGGGCCCGCCCGGTACATCGGGGGCATAGGGCGCGCGGATCAGCGCCTCGCCCGCCGCTTCGGGGAAGCCGCCCGTCCGCCGCAGGAACCCAACCCAATCGGCCCCAGCGAGCCCCGCCACGTCGCGCCGCGGATAGGCGGCCAGGGCCGCCCGGCGCAGGATCACGGCCATGGCGGCCGGATCATCGCCAGCTTCGGCAAGAGCCGTGAGCGCGGCCCGGCGATAGGCATTAGCCCGCCAATGGGCCCAGAGCCGCCAGGCGCCATAGGCAAGCAAGCTGAGCATAAGTGCCCCAATCACCCACCACGCCGCCGTTTGCGGGGCAAGCGAGACGGGCTCGGGCATCGGCGGCTCGATCAGCTTGTCGATCAGGCCAACAAGGCTCGTGGGCTCGTCGCCGTTCATCGGGGGCCGAGCCCCATCAGGCGGCGCAACTGAGGCAGCGTCTCCTGCCCGGCCGAGAGCGGCAGAACCGGCACGCCGAACCGGCGCTGCCACGCAAAAACCTCGGCCAGCCGCCCAGTCACCATGGCGGACAGCGCCCGGTGGGCTTCCCCTTCCGCGGTGTCGAGTTCGGCCTGCACCACGCCGTCGGACACGACCAGCAGAAGACCTGTTGGCACTTCATCTGCGGAGGGGTCGGTGACGGGCAGCAGCACCAGATCATTGTGCCGGGACAGGCCGGAGACAAGCATCTCTGCCTCGGCGTCGATCCCGTCAAAATCCGACAAGACAAGGATCAGGTGATCCTTGCGCGCGATGCGAAGGACCGAGCGCAGCACGCGCGAGAGGGGCAACGGGGCAACCAACGGCGCGTCAGCGCGCAGCGCGCCATTGGCCTCGGCAAGGACAGACAGAAACCGGTGCAAGGAGGCTCGGTTGCGCTTCGGTCGGATCTCGGCAATCCGCTCGTCGCCGAAGACGATCCCACCCACGCGGTCGCCCTGGTCGAGGATGCTGAACGCCGCCAACGCCGCCGCCTCGGCTGCGGTCACCGATTTCATTGCATGCTGTGTTCCGAAGAACATTGTCATCCGCTGGTCGACGACGATCAGCGCCGGGCGGTCGCGCTCCTCGGTCATCACGCGCACATGGGGCGTTCCGGTGCGCGCCGTCACCTTCCAATCAATAGCGCGCACGTCATCGCCGGGCAGGTAATCACGCATCTCTTCGAAGTTCAGGCCACGGCCGCGAAGGCGCGACGTATGGCGCCCGTTCAGGGCCGAGCGGGCGGGCTGTCGCGGCAGGAATGACAGCGCGCGCGCCTGCGCTTCGAGCGACAGCAAGTGGGACAGGCCGATATGGATGCGCGGATCGATGTCCACCTGCCTGACACGTGGCTGCGTTCCCGTCCGGCTTCGCGCCCCGCGGTCGGCCATCAGGGAAGCGCCACCTGCGCAATCACTTCGCCCACGACACCATCGGCGGAGACTCCGTCGCCCTGTGCCTCGTAGGTCAGCATCAGCCGATGGCGCAGAACGTCGGGCGCAATAGCGCGCACGTCTTCCGGATCGACATAGTCGCGCCCTTTGAGCCAGGCATGGGTCCGCCCGCACTTGTCGAGCGCCAGCGAGGCACGGGGAGAGGCGCCCACCTCGATCCAGCGTTTGAGGTCGTCGCCATAGCCGTCGCGATGCCGGGTCGCATCCACCAGATCGGCCATGTAGCGCTCCATCGCGGGGGCCACGTGGATGGCCCCAATTTCACGTCGTGCGGAGAACACCACATCCTGGGGGATCGGTTCAGGACCCAGATGATCCCCACCTGCGCCGGCCGCAATCTCCTCGTCGCGGACAAGCCGGATCACCTCGACCTCGTCCTCCACCGGCGGGTAGTCGATCAGCACGTGCATCAGGAACCGGTCCATCTGAGCCTCGGGCAGCGGATAGGTCCCCTCTTGCTCCACCGGGTTCTGCGTGGCCATCACCATGAAAAGGGGCGGCATTTTGTGGGTCGTGCCGGCAACCGTGACCTGCCGCTCTTCCATCGCCTCCAGAAGTGCGGCCTGCACCTTGGCAGGCGCACGGTTGATCTCGTCGGCCAGAACAATGTTGGCAAAGATTGGCCCCGGATCGAAGCGAAACTCTGACCCGCTGTCGGTCTGATAATACACCTCTGTCCCAGTGACATCGGCGGGCAACAAGTCGGGCGTGAACTGGACGCGCGAGAAATCGCAGTCGAGGTTCTTGGCAAGCGCCTTGATCGCGCGCGTCTTGGCGAGGCCTGGCAGCCCCTCGACCAGCAGATTGCCGTTCGCCAAAAGGCCGATCAGCAGCCGTTCGATTACGCCGCGCTGACCGATGATCGCCTTGCCCATACGGTCGCGCAGGTCCTCGATCTGGCCCCGTATCGACGTACCGAGCGCGTCATTCATTGGGCCAGACTCGCGTCCAATCCGAGGCCATGTCGACAATCAACCAACCCCGGTCAGGCCCTTCGTCGAGCCCCCGCACCAGCTTGCCGACCGGACTTTCGCGATCATAGGCGTACTCGCGCTCACCATCCGTGTGGTGCACGATCATCCCGAAGAACGGGCCGCCACCGGCCTGGCCGTATTCCAACATCTGGAAATCGCCATCGGAATTGCCGCCGATGAAGATCGGGCGCTGACCGATCTGCTGGTCGATCCCCACAGGCTTCCCCGCCTTGTCATCGACGAATGAGATGCCGCCGTCCTTCATCACAACGCCCATGTCTTCGTCGTACGAGGTCGGCGTGCGGGATCCGACCACCTGCCAGGGCGGGATGCCATAAGCATCTGCCGCGAACGCACGGATGAAATGCACGCCGCCGCCCGACACGATCCACGTCGCGAACTCTTCATCCCGCAGGTAGCGCAGGAGTTCCAGCATCGGCTGATAGAGCATCGCGTCATAGGGCCGGCCGGTTTCGGGGTGACGCGCAGTCTCGAGCCAGTCGCTGACATCGGCCTGAAAGTCTTCGACAGACAGGCCGGAATGACTGACCGAGAGAACCTCGACCAGCCCCTCTTCGCCACCGGCCATCATGCCTTCCAAATCGCCCTCGGCTGCGGCGCGCAAAACCTCCGAGGTCAGGATCGACGCGTCCTCTGCCGCCATCTCGCCAAGTCGGTCAAGTGCATAGTACAGCTGGAAATAAACGGGGCGTTCGGCCCAAAGCGTGCCGTCATTGTCGAAAGCCGCGATCCGCGCCTCCGGCGTCACATAGTCGGGAGAGGATGGGTCGGTGACGCTTTGAACAAAGGCGACGATCCGTTGCTTCGCCGCCCCATCGGCCCAAGATGGCAACGGATCTGCAGACACTGGAAGCGCAAACAGCGCGGCGACCGTGGAAAGGAAGGGAAGAATGCGCATGGCGTCGCCTCTATCGAAAAAGCCATCGCCACAGACTGTCGCCGCGGCGATGGCGCTCTTTGGATCAGCGGGCGCCCGCGGCCCCGTCTGACATGGCGTCCATCACCTGATCGAGCGAGAAGCTCGCAGCCTTCTGGCGTGGCGGGAACTCTTCGAACGTCGCGAGGAACCGTCCGACATATTGCTGAGCCGGCACAAGCATGTAGGCCCGGTCGAGGACGTAGTCGTAATAGGTGTTCGACGTCCGGTAGGCGCGCTCATAGGGATCGCGGCGCAGGTTGAAAATGAGAGGGACGCGGAGCGGCGTCCATGGCTCCGCCCAAGCGCGAAAGGTCGCCCAAGCCTGCTGCTCCAGGAAGATGAGCTTCCAATCGTTCCAGCGCAGCGCCGTCAGATCCCCGTCATCCGAGAAGTAGAAGATCTCGGCGCGCGGCCCCTGGTCTACTTCTCCAGAGAAGTACGGCAGGAAGTTGTAGCCGTCGAGATGCACCTTGTATTCGCGTCCGATGGCCTGAACGCCACCTTCAATCAGCTCTTCTTTAATGTTGGGGCGCCCGGCCGCCGCCAGATAGGTCGGCAGCCAGTCCATATGGTGCATAATCTCGTTGGAGATCGAGCCCGCCTCGACGACACCGGGCCAGCGCACCATCGACGGCACGCGCCAGCCCCCTTCCCAATTGGTGTTTTTCTCACCCCAGAATGGCGTAGAGGCCGCATCGGGCCACGTGTTGTAATGCGGGCCATTGTCGGTGGAATAGTGCACAATTGTCTCGTCGACGATGTCGAGTTCCTCCAGCAGGTCGAGAAGCTGGCCCACATGCAGGTCGTGCTCGATCATGCCGGCGGTGTACTCGTCGGCCACGCCGCCGCCCACCTCGCCGTTGGCGTATTCCCGCATCTCGTCTTTCACATGGGTGCGGAAGTGCATGCGGGTGCCGTTCCACCACACGAACCAGGGCACACCTTCTGCTTCTTTGCGGGTGATGAAGTCGATGGCCGCGGCAACGGTTTCGTCATCGACCGTCTCCATCCTCTGTCGCGTCAGCGGGCCGGTGTCTTCGATCTCGCCGTCAACGGATGACTTGATCACGCCCCTGGGGCCAAAGGCCTCGCGAAAGGTGCGTCCGTCCTCCAGCACCAAGTCGCCCGGATAATCCTCGTTCTCCGGCTCTTCCTCGGCGTTCAGATGGTAGAGGTTGCCGAAGAACTCGTCGAAGCCGTGATTGGTGGGCAGGTGCTCGTCCTTGTCGCCCAAATGGTTCTTTCCGAACTGGCCGGTGGCATAGCCTTGCGCCTTCAGAAGGCCCGCTATCGTCGGATCTTCCTCCTGCATGCCTAGGTCGGCACCCGGAAGGCCCACCTTGGAGAGACCGGTGCGAAACACAGACTGCCCCATGATGTACGACGAGCGGCCGGCGGTGCACGATTGCTCACCGTAATAATCGGTGAAGATCATGCCCTCGTCGGCGATCCGGTCGATGTTGGGCGTCTGGTAGCCCATCATTCCCATCGTGTAGGCGGAAATATTCGATTGGCCGATGTCGTCGCCCCAGATCACCAGGATGTTGGGGCTTTCGGCGTCTTGCGCAAAGACGGGCCCGCCCAGCGATAGGGCCAGAATACAGGCGGTCAGGCGTTTCATCGGATGCCTCCAGGATGGGTCACAGTCAGGACCGGTACGAGGCTCCCGCATGGGCTGAATATGCAGCCCGCGCAGTTCGCCTTGGCCCCCTCAGGTTGCATGAGCCTTCGCGTTTCGCTTTCCCAGAGGTCAATTCGCCACACGAAGCCGTGATGGCCTCCGCCGCATGGGCGGCGGAGACCGAACATCAGTTGCTGGCAGTGCCGCCGTCTTGCAGCTTTCGCAGAACTTGATCGATCGAGAAGCTTCCGGGCTCCTGCCGCGGCGGATACTCTTGGAACGTCGCCAGGAAATTGCCGACAAAGGCCTGCGCCGGTGCTAGCAGATACGTCCGCTCAAGCCGCCAAAGGGGATAGCCGATCGCCTCATGATAGGCGCGCTCGAAGGGATCGGTGTAGAGATCCATAATCTTCGGGAGCCGCAGGAACACGAACGGTTCCTCCCAGACGTCGAACCCCTCTGCACGCTGCTCGGCGAACACGATCTTCCAGCGATTGTAGCGCACGTTTAAAAGGTCGCCGGTGTCGGAGAAGTAGAAGAATTCGCGCCTTGGGCCTTCATCCGTCTCGCCGGAGAAGTAGGGCAGGAAGTTATAGCCATCGAGGTGAACGGGCGTGTTCTCGTTGCCAAAGGGCGTCTCGGTCAACATGCGCTCTTTCATGTCGGCGTCGCCAAGGGCCGCCATGATGGTCGGGAACCAGTCGAGATGGCTGATGATCTGGTTCGACCGCGAGCCCGGCTCGATGACCCCCGGCCATTTCACGACCAACGGCACGCGGAACCCGCCTTCCCAGTTGTCGTTCTTCTCGCCGTGGAACGGCGTTGTGCCCCCGTCCGGCCAAGAGAAGACCTCAGCCCCGTTGTCAGTGGAGTACATGACGACGGTGTTGTTGGCGATGCCGAGTTCGTCGATCTTGTCGAGGACTTCGCCCACCATGCCGTCATGCTCCACCATGCCGTCGGGATAAATCCCGAGGCCGGTCACCCCCTGGCTCTCTTCCTTGAGGCGCGTGAAGATGTGCATCCGCGTGGTGTTGTACCACAGAAAGAACGGCTGGTTCTGGGCGACCGAACGCTCCATGAAGTCGAGCGCACCGGCGGTGACTTCCTCGTCGATGGTCTCCATGCGCTTCTTGGTCAGCGGGCCGGTATCCTCGATGTCGCCGTCGGCAGAGGAACGGATCACGCCGCGAGGGCCGAACCGTTCGCGGAACTCCGGGTCCTGCGGGTAGTCGACATTCTCGGGTTCTTCCTCTGCGTTCAGGTGATAGAGGTTGCCGAAGAACTCGTCGAAGCCGTGGTTGGTGGGCAAGTGCTCATCGCGGTCGCCGAGGTGGTTCTTGCCAAACTGCCCGGTCACATAACCCTTCGACTTTAAGTACTCGGCGATCGTGGGGTCGCGCGGATCCATACCCTCTGCGGCTCCCGGAAGGCCGACCTTCAGAAGCCCGGTCCGGAATCCGGATTGGCCGGTGATGAACGATGCCCGGCCGGCGGTGCAGGATTGTTCGCCATAGGCGTGCGTGAAGAGCATTCCGTCGGCCGCGATGCGGTCGATGTTCGGCGTCTCGTAGCCCATCATGCCCTGGTTGTAAGCGGAAATGTTCCAATAGCCGACATCGTCCCCCCAGATCATGACGAAGTTGAGAGGCGCCTCGTCTTGCGCAAAAGCAGGCAGCGCGAGAGCCGCAATGGCAGCACCAGTAAGGTGCCGCCGGAGCATGCGAGCGGGTTTATCCATCAAAGAAATTCCTCCCTTACTGTCATTTGAACTAGACAGTTTTTCCGTAAACTTAGTATGACGCATCGTCCAATAAAGCGAAACCCCATCCCGGCGTTCAACCCGAACAGGGGAGGTCCGACGCCGTGAGCGGCCCGGCATCTACGCGCTTTAGTGGCTAGGATCAGCCGTGGGCAGCCGTGAAAAGGCGCCGGCCAGGCATGTGAAGAGTCCTCTGCGCGGCGGGATCCCGCTCCAGATCGACACGGGTCGTCCGTTCGGCAAGGGAGCACACTGCGACGGCGTCCACTAGGCCACACTTTGCTAGGATTTGGTTCGTCTCGATCTAGCGCGCAGGAAGCGCATGCAGCTTGCGCTCCCAGAACATCCGGACTGCCGGCCAATGCCAAAGGTGTTCAGGGCGCGCATGATCCGGACTTCGGGAATCCTGATGCCGACTCAAGGGAAGTGCACGCGACATTCTTCGATCTCAGGGAAATCGTCCTGGGCGAGCGTGAGACGATCATACATCGCTCCGCTTTGGCAACCTTACCCCACCGTCCGGACAGGGCCGCTCCCCAATCGCGTGGAGAGACGTCGTGCACTCTTGCCACCAACAGCGTTCCCAACGGGCTAAGGCGAGCGCGCTGCGCACGTTTGCCCGTTATTGAGCTTGATCTGACATCCCCACGCATTCGAACCAGGGACCGACACGTTGCCGAGATCCTCAACTCACCATGCAACGACCTGTAGGGAGCGCGACGCCCTTTAGACTCTTCTGGCCGGAGGGCACCACGCGTAGGCCGATCGGCAGGCGGTGGCTGGACGGCCTTGGCCCAGCCCGCCCGGCCGCGGCTTGGAATCCGGCGCCCGCGCTCGATGGGCGGATCCGGGCGCATCGGTCTGACCCGATTCTGCCGCCCAAGGTTGCCTCGCCACACGCTGCTTTCCGGAAGCGCTGTCCTGCACAAGCGCGGCATCAGACAGGTCCGGCAAGCCTACCGCTGGCCCCTCACCGGCTGCTATGGATGCCACGCGGAAACCGGACGCGGCGGCATGCGCAAAACAGACAAGAGGGACAGGCGATGAAGGACCAGTTGTATATCGACGGCGCGTGGGTCGCTGCAGCTTCGGGTGACATGTTCGACGTCGTCGATCCGTCCAACAACAGCGTCGTGCACCGGGTGGCGCGCGGCGGCGCGGCCGATATCGACGCGGCAGTCCGTGCGGCGCGGGCGGCCTTCGAGTCCGGCCCTTGGCCGGGCATGGGTGGCGTCGAACGGGCCCGCATTCTGCGCGCTATGGCCGACGAGATCGCTGCACGTACCGATGAACTCGCGCGGCTCGAGGTCCTCGACAATGGCAAGCCCCTGCCCGAAGCAGTGTGGGACATTGAAGACTGCGCGGGTGTCTTCCGCTTCTACGCCGATCTCGCCGAGCGGCTTGACAATGAGGGCCCTGAACACCTTCCAGTCGACGACCCTCACTTCACGTCCCGTGTCGTCAAGGAACCAGTCGGAGTGGCTGGCGCCATCATCCCGTGGAACTTTCCGCTCTTGATGGCGGCCTGGAAAGTCGCGCCAGCATTGGCGGCCGGGTGCACAATGGTCTTGAAACCCTCGGAACTGACCCCGCTCACGGCGCTGGAACTGGGTGACATCGCAGGACGCGCAGGCCTTCCGAAAGGCGTCCTTAACGTCGTCACAGGCTTCGGGCCCGAGGCTGGAAAGCCGCTGAGCGAGCACCCCGGCGTCGACAAGTTGGCCTTCACCGGCTCGGTTCCGACCGGGTCGCAGATCATGGCGGCGGCGGCGAAGGACGTGAAGGCCGTGTCGCTGGAACTGGGCGGCAAGTCGCCCCTCGTGGTCTTCGCGGACACTCCCATCGACGAGGCCGTCGAGTGGATCATGTTCGGTATCTTCTGGAACCAGGGCGAGGTTTGCTCGGCCACGTCGCGCGTTCTCATCGAAGCACCAATCTATGACGCGGTTGTCGCGCGCCTGGCCGAGGAGGCTGCCAAGATCTCAATCGGCCCGGGTCTCCGAGACGGGGTGCTGCTCGGGCCGCTTGTCAGCGCCACGCAGCAATCCAAGGTGCTGGCGGCGATCCAACGAGGCCGGGACGAGGGCGCCCGGGTCGTGACAGGGGGCGGCGTGCCGAAAGGTCTGGAGGCGGGCTGCTATGTCGAGCCGACAATCCTCGCGGATGCTCCGCTCGGCGGATGGGTCTGGAACGAAGAGATCTTTGGGCCCGTCGTCTGCGTCCGCGCGTTCACCGACGAGGACGAGGCCGTGAGGCTGGCCAATGCCTCCGAGTTCGGGCTCGCCGCCGCCGTTATGTCGGCTGACACAGACCGAGCAGACCGGGTCGCGCATGCCTTGCGCGCCGGGATCGTCTGGATCAACTGCTCGCAGCCCACGTTCACCAGCGGGCCCTGGGGCGGCTACAAGAAATCCGGCGTCGGCCGCGAACTGGGGGTCTGGGGGCTGAACAACTACCTCGAGACAAAGCAGATCACGACCTATGATCGCGCCAATCCGTGGGGTTGGTACTTGCGAGAACAGACGCCTGGGAACTAGCCGTCCGAAACACCCTCACGCTCCGGCTAAAATGGCGCTTGCTTCGTCAACCCAAACAGAGCTCTCTCAATTCAAGGTTGTGTTTCGCGAGGCCTCGCATTAGCAATCTGAGGTTGTGACCAATGTTGCTTCGCCGTCCTCCCGTAGGCCTCCGTTGGCCAAGGCAATGACGGCCGTCGTCTGAAGGCGAGATGTAATGGGCGATATCTCCGCTCGCTCCAAGTTGGACGTTTGTGTTCTCGGGGCGCTCCTGATCGGCATAGGTGCCGTCTACCTCAACTGGATGCCCACAACCTTTGCGGTTGCCGAAGATGCCGCAGCCAATCTCCGCCACATCGAGAGCGGCGCGGTGAACTTTCACCCCAACCATCTGCTGTTTGAACCCATCATGCAGGCGCTGCTGGGTCTCTGCCGGCTGCCGTTTCCTGGGGTCGAGGCGGTCGACGCCCTTCGCGGCATTGTACTTGGCTTCGCCCTTGCCATGTTCGCGGGGGTGTTCACCATCATCCGGCGCCGGCACGGGGTGTCAGTTGCGGCCCTTGGAACAGCATTCACGGCCGCAACCTTTGGCGTCTGGCACTATGCACTGGCGGTTGACGCCTATGTTCCGGCGCTCGCCCTGGCGGTCTGGGCGCTCGCGATCTTCGACCTTAGACCGACGGAGCGCCCTGGGCGCCATGCCATCGTCCTCGCTCTCGCAACATCAGCCGCGGTGCTGATGCACCAACTCTACATTTTCTTGGCCATCGTTTTGTGGTTCGGTCTGTGGCTGTCTTCCCGTCCAAACGGCTCTGCCAGGCCCGCTCTTATATATGGATTAGTCGGGGCCGCGGTGCTGACGGTTGCCTATGGGGCCGCCTACGTGGCGGAGACCGGCAACGCGTTGAACACCCTCGACGTTCTGCGCTGGAGCCGCGGCCATGCGAGCGGCGGGCTCTGGGCACCACCAGGGCCCCGCACGCCCCTTTTCGGTCTGGCGGGTCTTGGCGCCGCCATCGTATCCGTGGTGCCGTTCGTGGGACTTCCGGGGGCTGGCGAGATCGCCCGCACCCTCGCACCCGGCAAGCTGATTGTCGAGGAAATCTATGCCGCCGAAGCCGCTCTGGGCCCGTCGGGGGCCATTGCTCTGTCCGCAATCGGGCTTGCAGCCCTAGGCCTTTGCGCAGTCCTGGTCTGGCGCGCTCTTGGCCATAGCAATGCTCGTCCCTGGGACAAGCTGGAACTCAGCCTTGTCTGGCTGGTCGCTGCATACGCGCTGCTCGCTTGCGTTTGGGAAGCCATCAACCTGGAGTTTTGGATCCACGTCGTCGTGTTTCTCGTCCTGATTGTGTGCCTGCGCACGCCTTGGGGGTCGCGCCGAGCAATGGCGCCGGCCCTTGCCGCCACCGTGGCGCTCTCGGCGGTCAACCTGTTGGGCGGTGCCCGCGCCTACAACGATCCGGCCAACGACTTTTGGCAGGTGCAGACCGCGCCGCTTCGCTCTGCCGCGCGCGAAGCCGACACGATCCTCCTGGCCTGTCCATGGATGTGCCGGCAGTACCTTTCTGAGATCGACGAGCCGCGCCTCGCTCTTCCTGGCAAAGCGGTCCTGCTGATTTCCGCTTCCGAACATGTGCTCTTGTCGTCCTTTGCTTTGGCGCCTCCCTTCGCCGAACGTCCCGGAGCCAAGCGTCAACGAGACGCTTTCGTCGAGGCGTTGCGCGATGGACCGCTCGGCCTGCCCGATATCAATGCCCACGACCTGTCAGCCGAGCACGTCCTCTGGAAATTGGTGGAGCCGTGTTGGAACGTGTATTCGGTGACCCCCCTGCACCCCCGCGAGCCCATTGCCGACGCGCCAGTCAATGGGACGCCTGACGATACCTGCGAGGGCACGCCGCTCGCTGCCGGCGCGCTTTCCAAATAGCTGTATGGGCTGCCGATGCGCGGGCGAGGTGGTTCCTCGCCGGCAGGGCTTCAGCGGGCCAATGTGACCGGGGTGAGCTTCACGCTTTCGGCGATCGATGCCCATGCCGTCCGATTTCGACGCCGGCTCACATGGGCCGCCACCGACCTACGTTCGGTCGTTGTGATCCACTGCAAAAGCAACGGCATGCCGCCGTCATCGAGGCGTTCGCCCGGGGCCGGGGCAAAGCAAGCGCACCAAAGGGCGCCTCACCATAGCGGGGCTCAGATCTCGAACGTCACACAGTCGCCGCGCCAAACGGAATGGGTCAGTTCAACCACCTGACCGTCACGGTCGACATTGGTTCCCGTGGAAACAAGCACTGGCTGGTTCGATGGTATGCCGAGCTGCAGCGATTCATGCGCATTCGGCATGCGCACCTCGATCCGTGTACGCTCGCGGCTGTAATCGTCGACCCCGTGCAAGGCCAGCGCGCGTGTCACGCTCTTGCTCTTGGTCAGGGCGGTGTCGATTCCCTCGAACCTATCCAACGGGAAGTGGTTCTGGCTTAGCACCACCGGGCGGCCCTCGACATACCGGACGATTTCCGTCTGGTAGACCCGCGTGCCCGCCCTGAGCCGCATGGACCGCGCGAGCTTCGGTGAGAGCCTCACCGCCCGCGTTGCGACCACATCCGACCCGTTGTTGCGGCCAAGGCGTGCCATGTTGGCGCCGAATCGCGGGCGCTCGTCGATACGGTACTCAAAGCGCTTCTCGCTTACGCGGTGGCCAAACCCGCGCCAACTCTCGACACGCCCGTCCTCCTTCAGGCGCGCCATCACGCGGCGCGCGCCATGGGTTGTCAGCCCATATGCGCCAGCGAGTTCCGCCAGTGTTGGAAGCGATGCTCCAGGAGCCAGGCGACCCAGTTCAATCTGAGCTTTCAGGTCCCTGTACGCCAGGCGCCAGTCTTTCGCATAAGGTTCGGCCTGTGTCATCCACTGCTCCCCTGCCGTGGCCACAGAACGAGCATATGGCACCACGGTAACGCTCTTGTGCCACCGAACTGCGGCGATTGGCTGCAATGCCCGCGCACTCCGGGCAGGTTTGCGCGAAGTTTTTGTGAAACGGCCGAATGAGGCCTGCCCCGTCATGCCGCTGTGAGGTGCCGCCGCAACCACTGAAGGCGCATTTGGGAGCGGAGGTGCGTCCGCCCGTATCGCTCCTTGCAACGTGCTTCACCTGGCAGCGCAACAGTTCGATTTGGCAAACGGATAGACAATGTACTTCATCCTGACGCGCGCAATTCGTGCGACGTTGACCATGATTTTCGTTGTGTCGGCTGTGTTTTTCGCCAGCCGCTATTCCGGCAATCCGATCGACATCATGTTCCCCGAGGGCCTGAGCCCAGAGGAATACGCGTTCTGGGAAAGCTACTTCGGCTTGGACCGGAGCTTTCTTGCCCAATACCTCGCCTACTTCCGCGGCCTCGCGGAGGGAAATTTCGGCATGAGCCTCACCGAGTTCCGCCCCGTGACCGAGATTTTTGCGGAACGCCTTCCGAATACGATCAAGCTCTTCGTCAGCGCGTTCCTTCTCGCCGTAGCCGTGGGCGTGCCCCTGGGCATCTACGCCGCCACTCAACGCGACAAGCCGATATCGACCGCAATCATGGCGGTAGCCTTTTTCGGCTATGCGATTCCCAACTACATCCTTGCCATCTTCATGATCCTGATCTTCAGCTTCACGCTGCACTGGATGCCTTCGTCGGGCAACATGACCTGGGTCCACTTCGTGATGCCGGTGGTCACGCTCGCGATGGCCATGATGGCGTGGAATATCCGCTTCACCCGCTCGGCGATGCTTGAGGTCCTGAATGAGGACTTCATCCGAACGGCGCGCGCCAAGGGCCTGCGCGAGACCCTCGTGGTCAACAAACACGCGCTGCGCAACGCAATGATCCCCATTGTTTCGAACCTCGGCCTGCAGGTGGCCGGCTTCGTCGGCTGGGTCGTTCTTGTCGAGGCCGTCTTTGCGCTGGAGGGGATCGGATCGCTCATCGTCCGGGGCGCGCTCTTGCGTGACTTCGCCATCCTGCAGTTCGGGGTGATCGTCTGGGCCGCGGTGGTCATCGTCGCGAACCTTCTTGTCGACGTTATCTACGCGCTGCTCGACCCGCGTGTCCGTATCGCCAGCTAAGGATCAGCGACCGTGACCACAGCCGAAACCCTGACGCCCGAACCGCAGACCAACAAGCGGCGCCCGTCGAAGATCTGGGACGGGATGCAGAGCGCGAACTGGCTGATCAAGCTTTGCTTCGTCCTGCTTGCTACGCTGATCGTGGTCGCGCTCCTGGCACCGCTGCTCGCGACGCACGACCCCAACGCCCAGAGCCTTCTTGCCCGCCTGCGGCCCCCGATCGGGTTCGAAGGCTATCGCGAGGGCTATGTGCTGGGCACCGATGAGCTCGGCCGCGATCTCTACTCGCGCACCCTCTATGGCCTTCGGTTCACGCTCCTGATTGCCGTCATTGGATCGCTCATCTCGATGCTGATCGGCTCAACGATCGGCATCATCTCAGGCTACATGGGTGGCGTGGTCGACAACGTACTGATGGCGCTCGTCGACATCCAGATCGCCTTTCCCTTCACGCTCATGGCGCTGCTCGCTGTTGCCCTGTTCGGGACCGACCTCACGATCTTCGTTGTCATCATCGGGCTTGCCGATTGGGACAAGTACGCCCGCGTGGTGCGAGGGCAGGTGCTGGCCATCCGTGACGCACCGTTCATCGATGCCGTGCGCGTCACGGGCGCCACGCCCTACCGCATCATTCGACACCACATGCTGGCCAACATCGCCTCGCCCATCATCGTTCTGTGGACGTTCGGCGTGTCCAACGTGATCCTTCTGGAAAGCTCGCTGTCCTTCCTGGGGCTCGGCGTGCAGCCGCCCACGGCGACGCTCGGGTCAATGACCGGCTTCGGCCGCGATTACCTCGCCTCCTATCCGCATATCGGACTCGTGCCAGCCTTCATGATCCTGGTGATCGCGCTGGTCTTTCTGCTTCTGGGCGACTGGCTCAGAGACACGCTTGACGTGCGCTTGAAACGTCAAGCCTGAGAACGCCCTGGGCCGGCGCCTCAACGAAATCGGCCGGCCCGAGGCCCGCACCGCAACCTCGATCGCAAGGGACCCTCTGACCGATGACTCGCCTTCTTGCACTGAGCGCCGCTGCGGCGCTGCTGTCGACCTCGGCACTTGCCCAGACCCTCACGGTGGCCACCGCCAACCTGTCTGCCTACATCGACCCCGGCGCAGACCACTCCAATGTCGGCTCGCAGTTCTACGTGAACTCGATGGAACCGCTCCTGTTCAAGGACCCGACCTCCGAGCAGAACGTGTTCGGCCCTGGGCTCGCCACGGCGTGGGAGATCACCTCGCCGACCGAGATTGAGATCACAATCCGCGAAGGCGTGACCTTCCACAACGGCGAAGAGATGACCATGGATGACGTGGTCTGGAGCCTTGAGAACATGATCACACCGGGCTACCCGGCCCGGATCGAGCGCTCCAAGGAGTTCTTCGGCAATGTCGACCGGATTGAGGTTGTCGACGACACGACGCTCAAGATCGTCTCCGTCCAGCCAGAGCCGCTGATCGAGCTGATCCTTGCGGCACAGCAGGCGATGATCCTGCCGAAGGACTACACACAGGGGCTCACGGGCGATCCGAACGCCACCGAAGAGAGCGACTTCATCGCATTCCGTCAGGCCCCTGTGGGCACAGGCCCCTATAGCTATGCCGAGTTTGTGCCCGAGACCCGCATCATCTGGGAGCGGTTCGACGGATATTGGGGCGACGCCGCACCCTACGAGCAGGTCACCGTACGTCGCATCCCCGAGCTTGCCGCCCGCGTCACTGCCCTCGTCAACGGCGAAGTCGACCTCATCACCAATGTGCCGCCCGACCAACTCGACGTGATCAACAACACGCCCGGCTATAAGACGGCCGGCGGCGTCACTCCGCTGTTCCATCTGATGTATTTCGGTGGTGGCGAGCAGGGCGAGATCATCACCAAGGAACTGCGCCAGGCAATGGTCAAGGCGGTCGACCGCGACCTGCTGAATGAAGCGCTCTGGGGCGGACAGGCCGTTGTGCCCAACACCCACACCTACCCACAATATGGCCCCTACTACACGCCCGACATCGTGACGTTTGGGTACGACCTCGAGGGCGCCAAGCAGATCATCGCCGAGAACGGGCTCGAAGGCACGTCGCTGCCGTTCTACACCGACCCCGTCTACTACACGAACGGGCTCCTCGCGGCCCAGGCGATGCAGGAGATGTGGCGCGAGATTGGCGTCGATGTCGAACTCAAGGTCGTGACGTCCTGGAACGATCCCGGCACGCCCGGCGGCTGGGGCTCGCCTGATCAGATCCACAACTGGTCGAACCCAATGTACTTCGCCGACCCCCACGGCTCGTTCGGCAAGATGTGGGCGCCCGAGGGTGCGGGCATGACGCGCGGCCTATGGGAGCCGTCGATCGGCATGGACACGTGGACCGAGATGTATGAAGCGTTCCGGTTCGAGACCGACGTCGAGACAAGGAACGCCGCCTTTGCCGATCTCATGGAGGTCGTGAAGGAAGATGCGCCGTTCCTTGTCCTCTACCAGCCGTTTGAAAGCTGGGGCATGCGCGAGTCGCTCAACTGGCGCCCCTATCCGGGCCACATTCCTTACGTGCTCGACTTCCGCGCGGGCTTCGTAGGCGACGACGAAAACGACATCCCGCTCGACTGACGGAATCGCGGGGCGCCCTTTCGGGCGCCCTCTTCCTTTACCTGCTGCACACACTTGGGCTGGTGGCTATGACCGATCCTGTTCTTTTCGTCCGAGACTTACGCGTAGCCTTCGGTGCGGGCGACACCCGCGTCGAGGCGGTCAAGGGCATCTCACTTGAACTGATGCCGGGCGAGACACTGGCCATCGTGGGTGAAAGCGGTTCGGGCAAATCCGTTTCAGCACTTTCCACTATGGCCCTTGTTCGGCAAGCCGGCGGAGAGATCGAAGGCGGGCAGATCCTCTATAATGGCCGGATCGATATGGTCGCGGCGTCCGAGCCCGAGGCCCGCAAGATCCGCGGCAACGAGATCGCAATGATCTTTCAAGAGCCGATGACCTCGCTGAACCCCGTTTTCTCGGTCGGTGAGCAACTGGTCGAACCGCTTGTCACGCATCTCGGCCTGTCCGCAGCCAAAGCCAGGGCGCGAGCACTCGCTGCTATGGAGGAGGTGCGCATCCCCGAGCCAGAGCGCCGATTCCGCCAGTACCCGCATGAGCTGTCAGGCGGAATGCGACAGCGGGTCATGATTGCCATGGCCCTGGTCTGCGAGCCCAAGATCCTGATCGCCGACGAGCCCACGACCGCGCTCGACGTGACGATCCAGGCGCAAATTCTATGGCTGATCAAGAAGTTGAAGGCAGACTATGGCACCGCGGTACTCTTCATCACCCACGATCTCGGCGTCGTTGCCCAGATCTCGGATCGCGTCGCTGTGATGCAAACGGGCAATCTGGTCGAAATCGACAATGTCCACGAGATCTTCAGCGAACCGAAACACCCCTATACCCGCAAGCTCCTTGCCGCGGTCCCCGTTCTAGGGACGGCGCCCGCCAAGCCCCAGCCCCCCGAGATCCCGGTTCCCATGATGGAACTCGACGAAGTCTCGGTGCGCTACCCGATCCGCAGCGGGCTCTTGCGGCGGGTCACGGCCGAGGTGCTCGCGGTCGATCGCGTGTCGTTCTCCATCCCAAAGCGCACGACACTGGGCCTGGTGGGCGAGTCCGGCTGCGGCAAATCCACGATCTCCCGGGCTATCATTGGCCTCGCTGCGCCGACTTCAGGGGTCATCAAGGTCGATGGAACCGACCTCGCAACCCTCTCCGATCAAGAGCGCTTTGCGTTCCAACGTAAGACCGGCATCGTTTTCCAAGACCCGTTTGCTGCCCTCTCGCCCCGCCGCATTGCCTTTGACCAGATCGCCGAGCCGATGGTGATTCACGAGTGGGGCAGCCCCACGCAGATCCGCGAGCGGGTGCGGTGGCTCCTCAACCGTGTTGGGCTCGGTGACCAGCATCTCGGCCGATATCCGCATGAGTTTTCCGGCGGCCAGCGGCAGCGACTTTGCATCGCGCGCGCCCTCGCCCTTGAGCCCGATTTGGTGATTGCCGACGAACCCGTCTCTGCGCTCGATGTGTCGGTCCAAGCACAGGTACTCGAGCTTTTCTCCGAGCTGCAACAGGAGCTTGGCCTGACCTACCTGTTCATCTCCCACGATTTGGCGATCGTCGAGCAGGTCAGCGAAGCGGTGGCCGTCATGTTCATGGGGCGTCTTGTTGAGTACGGGCCGTCGAGGAAGGTCCTGTTCGGCCCAGCCCACGACTACACCAAGAACCTCCTCGCCTCGATCCCGACGCCCGATCCCGACCACCCGATGCGCACCCCACAGCTCTACGACGAGGGCCGCAAGTCGCCCATTACGCCGACAGGCACGACGACAGAGCCTGTCACTATGCGAGAGGTCGAAGCCGGCCACTTCATCGCCGCCTGAGGCGGTCGCTGGGTGGCTCCACGGAGGACAAGGACGTGACTGGGCCCTCAACTGACGTTGCCAATTGGTCCGAGGCGGCCGAGCAATGGATCGCTTGGGCGCGAACCGAAAACCATGACGCGTTCTGGGCCTACCGGAGCGCGTTTGCCGAGTTCGTCGGGCCTGGCACCGGCGAGGCGGTCGAGATCGGGGGCGGCGAAGGCCGCATCAGCCGCCTGCTCACGAACCTCGGCTGGCGTACCACCTTGGTGGAACCCGTAGAGCCCCTTATGTCGGCGGCCAAAGAGGCGCAGTCGGCTCACAGCTATGTCAGCGCAGCCGCCGATGCAGTGCCGCTCGACAGCGACCGATTTGACCTCGTGATGCTCTACAACGTCCTGATGGATGTGGACGATCTTACCGGCTCGGTGGTCGAAGCGGCGCGCCTTCTTGCCCCGACTGGGCGCATGATCGTGGGGATCGTCCACCCGATCCAGGACGTACTGAGCGCCGTCAACAAGGGTAGGGTCGTGACGCCCTACTTTGCGGCCCAGCATTTCGATGAGACGTTCACCCGCAATGGCCTGGAAATGCGCTTTCGCGGCTGGATGCGCCCCCTGTCGGATTACGTAAACACCCTGGCTGAGGCGGGCCTCGCGATCTCGCGCATGGCCGAGCCGGAGCCCGACCCGCAACACCCGGTCACGCAGCGCCTCACAAATGGCAGGGTCCGACCGGTTTTCCTATGGCTGGACCTCTGCAAAGCCCAAAGTGGAAAGCGCGCATCTATGCATGATGAGCAAGAGAGCTAGCAAGGCACCAGGCAAGACCGACGGGCCGATATTGTCCAGTCTTCTGCTCGGCCCTATCAGGGTCACTGCAACTCGCTAGCGACCATTGGCCTGGCGCATTCGAAGTCACGAATCTCTCCCGACTTGTGTCGGCCACAAGACACGCCACATTCCTGCGCCGGAGGTCCGCCTCGAACCGGACCGGCGGACCGAATGGCATCTTGTTGCCGCCGACACCGGTGTATGTCGCCCAATCGTGGAAGTCGGTGATCAAAGGGTCAGCAACGCGCCCGAACATCTAGTTTCGCGCACTTGTCACATGTCGTTAGCTTTATGAATTCATAAATTCGATTATGATGAGGCGCACCAATTGGTCGATCGAGGACCACCAAACGTGCCGCGGCCCCTGACACTCTCAATCCTCTCACGCGCGATGGCTCGAACCCGTCGGTCGGTGGCTGCAGAGGCAGAACGCAGGGACTGCGCCGATCTACTAAAGAACCACCAATGGCGCCCCCGCGCCCTTGTCCGCTATGATCTTGACGGCGAAAGGGCCGATGATGCGGTCGAGTGGACAACACGCTCCACGCCCACGTTCCTTCCCATGACCGATGGCCACGAAATGGAACGGACCGAGCGTTACTCTGGCGCAGACGTCTTCTGGGGTTTGATTGAGATCCCGAAGGGAAATACTGGTGCTCCCTTGGACCGGCGAGGATGACCACGTATGACCACGCGTGTGACAAGGCAGGACAACAGCAGAGGGAGTACGCCCTCGTCCGTTCCGGTTTCTGGCGCCGACATGCGCCTCGAAGACATGGAAAAGATGGTCAGGAACGCGCAGCGCGCGTCGAATTTCCTCAAGGCGATCAGCCACGAAGGCCGGTTGATGATCCTATGCCATCTCGCGTCAGGCGAGAAATCCGTGACTGAGCTAGAGGACTTACTGTCGGCCCGCCAAGCCGCCGTCTCGCAGCAACTGACGCGCTTGCGCCTCGAAGGGTTGGTGACGCCAAGGCGCGAGGGCAAGGCGGTTTACTACAGCTTGGCGGACAACCGACCCAAGAAGATCATGGAAGTTCTGTACGACCTGTTCTGCAGAGACAGCTGAACGGGGCCCCGGCAAGCGGCGAAGGAGGAAGACCGCGAATTCCGAACCGGTTGGGTTGCGGCGCCCTGCGGTCTCCAGTGGTCTGCAGCGCTATGAGGCTCACCGCCCATACGGCCACGTCCGCCCCCTTCTTTCAGACCTGCGTCTGACCTTTCCCGGTTGAGACCGGGCAGTGTAATCTCTTCAATACATGCTCCCTAGTCCGGGCTGCAAGGGGCTGCCCAGTCGAGAGCCGGCGCACTTTTGGCCATGGGCCGCATCGTCGGGCAGAGTATCTCCACACTCTCAGTCCCCACTCCATGCACGCCACTAGGCCTCTCAAGATCTCGCCGGACGTCGCCCTTGGGCAGCCGCGACCCATCGTTGGATGTCATCCCGCAGTGCGATTGAACCGCCGCGCATGCACTAGGAGCCTATCACTTGGTTGGGTCCCACAGGCAACTTCCACTCCTCGAGATGTCGACTCGTCGATCCCGCGGTTATGCCTGGGTGCCAAATCAATCCGTGGGACTGGTCTAGTCCGAGATGCAACGTTTCTGACTTCAGCAAAGGCCAGTTTGATCGGCCAGCGAACTGAACTTGAGCTGCACCGAATCTCTCGCGTTGACACGGACGAACCGGGACAGGTGATCGTCGGTCGTGTGCTGAGCCAGCGTCAGAGGCACCACCCGGACTAGAGTCGCACCGCGCGAAAGATACCGGGCGCAGTCAGAACACGTCCGTGCGAACGGGGTTTTGCGCCCAATAGGCGCGACCAAGAACGGAAAGCTGTTCCAGTGGGTCGTTTGAATTGAACGCCAAACCCGCCGCCTCCGCGCGCCTGGCGATAGCATCGCGTGTACGGGGTCCGACGACACCGTCGACGACGAGGTCTTCTCCAAGTTCCTTGAGCAAGAGTTGAATGGCACGGCCCGTATCGCCAGACCGCAGGTCCGATAGCCGCTCTCTTGCGCGACCAGCCGGCTCCTCGTCGGCCAAGTGCTGCGCCTTCGCCAAACGCACGATCGCCTGCGCTTCGCCCAGCTCCGGCACGTCCCCCCTTAGGATCAGAACCGCCGCGTTAAATCCGCCCCAGGCGTCCCCGCGCGACAGCCCCATATCGTACCAGCGCACGGCGTCTTCCGCGCTGCTCCCGGGGACCTCGTCACGCACAATCATCCGGCCAATGGTGCTCGGCGAGCCAGGATGACCGCCCAGCGCAGCTTTCTCGAACCACGTGTAGGCGCCAGCGAAATCCGGCTCGTCGCCCGCGAGTCCGTAGAGCGCGACAAAGCCAAGGTTGTGAAAGCCATAGATGTCGTCGCGCGCCGCGGATGCCTCGAGGTAGCGCAACCCGCGTTCCGGCAGATGATGCGCACTGCTCTCGGTCAGGAAGTACACACCTAGCTCGTTCATCGAATAGGTATGGCCGAGCTCTGCCGCCCGATCCAACAGGTCAAAGCCCCGCTCCCGGTCGGCGTCCGTTGGCCCGTCTCGCAGCAGCATCTGTCCAAGCAGGTGCATCGCGAACGGATCGGCGGCAGCAATCCCGCGTTCCAGCGCGGCAAACGCCCTCTCACGGTCCTCGGGCACGTCAAACAGTTCCCGGTCAATCTCGTCAGCTGTGAGCAACCGTGCCACGGCCGTCTGCGCCCGGATGTGCCCTTGCTCTGCGGCATACTCAAACCGCCGAAAGGCCTCCTCATACCGTCCGGCCGCCTGTTCGGCGCGCGCCAACTGGTAGTGGAACCGTGGCTCCTGAGGATGGGCCTCTACCGCATTCGCGCACGCAGCAAGGGCGCGCTCGATGTCGAGTTCGTTTGGCAGAAGGTAGAAGCCCGTTCCCGCAGGATCGAGCGCGTCGCCGGCCAGAAGGTCGCACGGATTCACGTCCAGCGAGAGGCTGACCGAGAGCGTTGCTGCGTCTGAGCCCGGACGCTTCAGCACGAACTCATCCGTAAGGGTGATCGGGTCCGGACCGGACCGCCGTTCCGACAACTCGGGATCGTACGTGACCTCAGGCAGAAATGTCAGCCGCCCGTTCCCAGGGGCCTGCTCAAGAGCGAACTCAGGCAACTCTGCCAGGCCAAGTGCACTCTTGAGAGCCTCTCCGATCAGCACAGAGCGACCGTACGGTACCGATAGTGAGACTTCGGGCGGCAGCGGCTCGGTGCCCCGGGCGACCGCCGATACATCTCCGTCGGCTGCAGCAACTTCCGTACCCAGCTCGACACTCGCGCTGTCGGAAGCGAACGAAAACGGCTGGACCAGTGTGGAGCTCTCCCAGGGCACCTGGCGGCCATCCGTTGCGGTATACACGGCCTGGCGGACGCGCGCGAAAATGGCCGTGGCGGGTTCGCGCGCGTCCTTTTGGATCTCGGAAAGGATCGCCTGCGTGAATGGACTATTCTGCCCCGCCTCGCCATCAAATGCCACCATTCCTGGCGCCGTCGAGAAGGCCACGAACGAGTTGAGCGGTGTTTGGAACACGTCGAAGCCGGTCTTCGTCTCGAAAAGCGATGCGTCAAGGTCCCCGGCCAGCTTTGCGTCCGGAAAGGGATTGTCGCGACACGCATCAATGATCGCCACATGCACCAGACCGCTGGCCGAGAGCGCTTCGATGACCCGGTCGAGCGTGACGCTCTCAACTGGGAGATCGTACACGGAGTCAAAGGCGGCGTCTTTGGGCAGAAGGTAATTGCGGCGGCCAACCTGAAGGCCATGTCCGGCATAGAAGAAAACAATCTCCGCGCCAGGATCTGCATTCAAAATCGCTCGACGCAGGATGGTCTCAAAGCCTTCGCGATCAAGGTTGTAGCCCTCAAAGACCGCGAAGCCAAGCGAGCGCAAAAGCGTCGACATCTGCTCGGCATCGCTACGCGCGTTCGCCAGGTCGGCGATATTGTCGTAGTCCTGGTTGCCCACGACCACCGCAATTCGATCCGCGGCCCGGTCACTCGCGTCCTGAGCCGGCGCCGCATCCGGTCGGGCAAGAATGGCGCTCATCGCTATCAGCGACGTAGCGGTGACCAAGTGGGCGCGGCGACGGAGATGCCTCAACCGGGCGATCCAGGCCATTGGGTTATCCGCTCCAGCCGCCGCCGGAGTCGGACCCACCTCCACCATCGTCACCACCTCCGCGGTCATCTTCGCGGCGTTCGTTGGAGATGATCGGTTCTTGGACCTGCTGAGCGGGCGTAGGAATTGCCGTACTCGGCGCAGTAGGACTTGCAGATGAGGGGCCGGGAGCAGGGGCGGGCGCCCGCGCTGCAGGAGGTGCGGATACCGTCGATGGCCGAGGGGCAGAAGTGGCCGCCGGTGTCGGCGCGGGAGCAGCGGGCTCCTCTACCGCATAAAGTTGAGCGCACCCCGCAAGGCCCAGTCCGGCAACAGTGAAGAGAATTAAACGCACTAGCTTACTCGCAGTTCAGATTTCGAAACATGCCCCCGGTCTCACTTTGCAAGGACGACGTGACCATACATCATTTCAGTGCAATTGAGGAGTGGGCCGGTTGCCGCCGAGGAAGCAATCCGATCCAGGTCGGCAAATTGTCCCGTCTTGGGCGGCTCAATTTGGTGTGGTCAGGTTCAGCCAAGCCATGGGAAGCGTCCGAAGAGGAATTGGCCCGCTTTCTTGAAGACAATAGCAAAAACAACCGACTAGGTTGATTGCAGGCACGCTCGCCTGCCCAGCAGGATAGTTTCACTGTTGCCCCTAGGGAACAAGGGAGGACCGCGAGAGCAAGCATTGGGGCGTAGCCAAACGACGTCCTTTCGGAGGTTCTGCGGAAATGGCTGTGTCACAGTCGCCTTGAGCAGAGGTGAGGCCGACTTTCTCCTCCCATGCCGTGACCAGCTTGCCGTTGACTGCGGCCGAGTTGAACTTGCCGGGTCGATTTCCCAAGCCATCGATAGACGGGCCGTTTTCCTCACCCAAAGGGCTTCTTTCAATGGCACAAACCGTGCTTTTGCCGGTTCCCTCGATCTTGGAATAGAGGACCAAGCCCCAGCGCAACGTCGAACCTTCGTCCCCCGAAGCGGCTCTGTTGCACGCATCCCGTTAGGGATTCATCCGGTGTATTCAGAGCGGCAGCTGGAATGCATGAGCAGACCGGCACCACCCATCTACAAGACCAGGAACTGGCCGGCCTATAGTGAGCCATTGTGTCGCCATGTGTTCGAGACCAATGGCGAACGCGCTCAAACGCCGTGGCGCGCTGACGATCTGGTTCGATCCCGAGATGAGCTGGGATGCCGTGCCGGCAGTCAGGCGCGGCCGCCAGCGGACCTACAGTGATGCGGTCGTCCAGACGTGCCTTTCGATGAAGGTGCTCTTAAGCATGGTCGTAATTGGGAGCCATCCACTCCATCAATGGCGCATCAATGGCTCGCTCCCGCCTCGCAAGAACGCCAAACCATGGAAGACCGTCACCGCGGGCGCGGGCGCCCGAAACGAGGTCCTGCGCGCCGCGAAACACCTCGGCCGTACCCTCTAGCCCACAAGGTGGTCATCGAGCGTGGTGCCGACGTCGTTCTTGGATGTCGCAGATAATTGTGAACCGGATCTATCTGGGAATTCCGAGCCCGATGTCTGTGCTCGGATAGTCCACGAAGGTCGCAAGATGGCGCTGTGCGCGCTGTAGGACCTGCGGCAGGCCCCATTCGAAGCGTGCGTGTCCTGAACTCGCCATCTCCTTTGGGTCCGTATAGAGGTTGTAGACCCAGGGGCTCATACCGACGCCGACATTAATTGTCTCGTCCAGATTTCGGCGGGCGGCCTGTGTGAGCATCACCCGAAAGTGGATCTTGTATTCCATCCAGCGGATCGCCATGAGCGTATTCTCGGAATACATGAAGACGGCATCGCGACGCGATTCTCCGCTATCGTCCAATAGAAAAGACGACTGGTCGATACCATCAATGTAGCGCTCCTCTGGAATGCTCTCCGATGCACCGGCGAATGCGAGTGAGGTGTTGAAGAGGTCAGTCAGGTCGAACAAACCATCGCTTTCCCGCCCCGGCGCAATCATACTTGGCCAGTAGGCGATCCCGGGCACACGCACGCCGCCCTCCCAGGTAGTGCCCTTTCCACCGCGCCACGGATGGTGCCCGGCATCGGGATAGAGGTCTTCGTTGGCGCCATTGTCGGAGGTGAGAAACACAAACGTATTTTCTAGTTCTCCGGTGTCCTCAAGCACATCCACCAATCGCGCAATGATATCGTCGATCTCGACGATGCCGTCCTTATAGGGAAACCCCGCAGGACTTACTCCAGCATAGCCTTCGGCTGGGTAGCTGTCGTTATGCACGCGCGCAAAGGAATGATGGAGGAAGAAAGGAACGTCGTCCTCCGCGGCGCGGCGAATGAACTCTTCGGAAAAGTCCGCAAATTTCTGATCGATCTCAGCCAATTCCTCCAGCGACGAGATCTCTTCTACAATCTCCAAGGGCTGGCCCTTTTGCCCCTGCGTAATCTCGGGCGCCGACAACGCGCGGAGCGCCGCCAATCGCTCTGGCCGCAGTGTCATGTCCGGGTAGAGCCTTTCATCCAGCTGTTGGGAGAAGTCGCTAATGACGGACAGGATCCCGTAGTACTCATCAAAGCCTGCCTGATGCGGGTGCGAGCCGTCCGCTTCTCCGAGATGCCATTTGCCAGAGAGCGCCGTGCGATACCCCGCTTCTGACAACAGCGCCGGCAAGGTCGCCTCAATCTCCCATGGGTTCACCAAGGGATTCTCGCCTGACAGTGTCGGACGCGTGAGGCCGCTCCGCGTTGGTTTGCGACCTGTGAGAATAGCGGCCCGCGTTGGTGTGCATGTCGGCTCGGAATAGGTCGAGGTCATCCGCAATCCCTCGCGGGCGAGCCTGTCCATCTCGGGTGTTGGAGCGCCAATCGCTATGCCGCCCCCGTAGACCCCCGGGTCACCCCAGCCGAGGTCGTCAACAAGCAGAATCAGAATGTTCGGCTTGTCCCCTGTCCGCTCTGCGAGCGCGGCAAGTTTCTCCGCAGCGGCCGCCTCTTGCTCGGGGCGGGGAATGAAGGGCTCCAAGTGCGGCGCGGTTTGTACCGTGGGGCTGAACGGGTTGAAGGTGTCCTGAGCGGCAACGGGCGCAGCCAGCAGGGCGACTGCAACTGGAAAGATCCGATTGAGCATCCTTAGTCTCCTCCAAAGCCAGCGCGACAGCCGCCAAAGGGCCAAGGGCGCGACGACCAAAAGCGCGGGGGTGTATCTAACGATTTGGGCAGTCAAAAAATCGGCCGAGCCCGGAAAGCACGCAGCGCAATCATCGCATCACTCGTGGTGACGCGTCATCTTTCCTTGATGCGACCAAACACTGCACCAGAACCTGGCAGCCTTCGATTTCCTCAAGCAGTTCGTGTCTCTTGTCTCAAGAGAACACTGGGTTGTATCGGGTTCGACTGCGGAGTGGCGATCGGATGCGGCACATGGCGCCAGGGAGCAAAGCAAGACCGAACAGCTCAATCTGCGGACCCGAGCTTGACCGAATAGCGCGATCAGCACACCCTAAACGTGTTCGCACCTACGAGTTGCGTTGGTCCAAGCCGAAGCACCGTTGCGAAAGGAGCTCTCCCATGCGGGCGAGACACGTTTTCACCGGTTTGATCGCAAGCATCCTGCCTGGCCTCGCGGCGGGACAGGAGGGCTCAAGTGATCTTGCGCAGCAGCTCAGCAATCCTGTGGCCGATCTGATCAGTGTGCCCCTTCAGTTCAATTATGATCAAGGGCTTGGTGCCGATGGCAATGGGTGGCGGACGACGACGAACCTGCAACCCGTGTTGCCCTTTGAGCTGACCGACAACCTAAACCTGATTTCGCGCACCATCGTTCCCTATATCCATCAAGAGGATGTGACGGGCCCGGGCAATGTGCAGGCCGGTTTTGGCGATGTCGTTCAGAGCCTTTTCTTTTCTCCAAGCACGCCAACAGACAACGGCTGGACGTGGGGCGCAGGGACGGTTTTTCTCATCCCGACTGGCTCCGAGGACTTCTCCGCCGACCAATGGGGCGTTGGGCCGACCGCTGTCGCCCTGCGCCAGACGGGCCCCTGGACTTATGGGGCGCTCGCCAACCACATCTGGGGGATCGACCCTGAAGAGAGTGACGACGCGATCAACGCGACATTCCTTCAGCCTTTTGCCGCCTATGCCACATCGAATGCCTGGACCTTCACACTGAACACTGAAGCGACGTATGACTGGAACACAGAACAGTGGTCGGTGCCCCTTAACGCCATTGTCTCGAAGGTCCTGACCGTCGGAGACCAACCCGTCAGTCTTGCGGCAGGCGCCAGGTATTGGGCGGAAAGCCCAGAGGGTGGGCCGCAGGATGTCGGCTTCAGGCTCGTCGCAACACTGATATTTCCGCGGTGAGCGCTCGTAAGCTTTGGATGGTTGATGGGCCCGCCAGATAAATCGCGAACTCCAGCTCGAGCCATCTTACGACATACTAGGGACTTCGCGTTTGGGCCGATGTGTTGCTAGGGATCAAGAGCCACTTTCTTGGTCCTCTCGCAGGGTAATCGAGTGCTCGAGTTCAAGTCTGCGAAATCGAAGGTTTCTCTCAAGCTTCTATGTTGGGCCGTCCCGGGCAAAGCGCGCAAGAGCTCTCACTCCTGCGCGCAGGCAAGAGGCAAGCCGGGTATGCGTCCACCATATCGAACTGCTTTGAGCTCAAGTTTTGAGTTGGAATCTTTCGCTGCATGCGCTCTCAGCGCGGTTGTTTCCCGGGAAAACGGAGTCTTGGACGCTGCGGTGCGGCTTAAGACGAGGGCACTCAGCCGAGCTTCAGCGGCACCTTCTAGGTCAAGAAATGCTGGCAGGATAAGGCCGCCGCAGATCTCGCTCCGATCTTTGACTGCTCTACTCAGAGCAAGGAGTGTAGGGGCTTGGTGAGGCAAGCCACGATCAGGAGGCTGTGGTGTCAAATACGCCGCACACGATTCTCGGAGGTATCCGACAAAAATAATCAGAATTATGCTAGCCTTCGCGGAGGGCAAGCCGTCGCCAGCCGAATCTACGCACTTGGCTCCGGAGGCTCACATGCACAACGTTTCCCGACTCGCTTTGATGTTTGCTCTCTCGTCGACGGTCGCATCGGCACAGTCGCTGGCGCCCGGCGAGTCGGGAAACCGCGTGGAGCCGGCCCGTTTCGTCAGTGACGTGAACCATGAGGGGCCGACAGAGGCCGACCGCCTGACCCTGGGCATGTGGGTCGCCGCGGGCAACGTCACCACCTACACGATCGGCAACAGCTGGAACGATTGGGTGCTTTGGCTCGTCTACGACAAGCTTCGGGAGCCCTCACCCTATGTCGGCAACTCGCAAGACTGGCTGGCCACGCGGGTCGAGCAACTCAGCGAAGACGCAACCGTGTGGGAGATCGAGCTGCGCGAGGGCATCACCTGGCACGACGGCACACCGTTCACGGCCGAGGACGTCGCCTTTACCTTCGAGTATTACCGCGAAGGGCCGGCGAACCGGTGGACACACCACGCCTCTTCCGTGCCGCGCATGGTGGGGATCGAGGTGGTCGACGAGAGGACCGTGCGCCTGACCTCCGAAAAACCGATGCCGAACTTCGACCGGATCACGGCGGCCGACCTCCCGATCATCCAGAAGGCGCAATGGGACGGCGTGGACGAGCCCCGCTCCTTTGCCGATCTGCCGGTCGGCACGGGGCCCTATCGGCTCGTCTCTTACGAGGCCGACCGCTTCTATCGGTTTGAGGCCAATGAGGACTACTGGCAGGGCGCGCCGGTCGTGAAGAACCTTGATCTCGTCATGATCAAGGACCCGCAGACAATGTTCACCGCGCTGAAGACCGGCGAAATCGATGGCGCGGCGCGGCCCGTACCCCCCGAGCTTGTCCTGGAGTGGCAGGACGATCCGGACCTCGAGATGATCTCCTCGCCCACGCTCTGGGGCGCCTGGCTCGACATCAACGTGGCGCGCGAACCCTTTGACGACCGGGACTTGCGGCGCGCCCTCACGCTGGCCGTCGACACTGCCCCGATGCTCGATCGGATCATGCTCGGCCAAGGTAAGCCCGGCACCCATGCCTGGCCCCATGTGGACAGTTTCTGGACCAAGCCTGACCTGAGCGCCGACTATGATCCCGCCGCGGCGATCGAGATCCTCGATGCCCGAGGCTATGTGGACGCCGACGGCGATGGCATGCGCGAGCGCCCCGACGGCTCCCCCATGGTGTGGGACCTCAAGATCGCGTCGAACCAGCCCCTGTTCCTGCGGGCCGCAGAGATGGTCGAGGATCAATTGGCCGAGGTCGGCCTTGAGGTTGCCGTTGAGTCCGTCGATCCCGGCACGTTGTCGGCGCTCTGGCGGACGCGCGAGTTTGACTTGCGCATCGCCGACATCACGCCTCACGGCATTGCCGATCAAGACATGCTGATCATCCTCTACCGTGGCGACGCGGGGCGGGAGTTGGTGGTCGATGAGGAGAAGGCCGCGATCGTGGAGCGCTGGCTCGACGCGGAAACACGGGAGGCGCGGCTCGAGATCAGCTATGAGCTTCAGGAGTACCAGACGCGCTATCCCAACCGCGTGATGCTCTGGTATCCGGAATCGACCTTTGCCTACCGCTGGGACAGGTTCGACAATTACATCCCCTCGGCCGGCTACGGGATCTTCCACAAGTATTCCTTCCTGCCGGAGGCCGCGCGGGACGGCGTCGCCGACCCGATGATGGCACCCGGGCAGTGAGGCGCGCGTGGTTTGGCTCCGGGTCGTGGCGGCCTATGCGGCCGTCCTCGCGCTTGCCCTCACGCTGAACTTCGCGCTGCCGCGGCTCGCGCCGGGGGATCCGCTTGGGTTCCTCTTGCCTGAGGACGTGCTGGCGGAGATGTCGGCGGAGGAGGAGGCGCGGGTCCTCGCGGAGTTTGGGCTCGATAAGCCGGTGGCGGCCCAGTTCGCCGATTATGTCTCGGGCGTTTTCGCGGGCGATCTCGGGGTCTCCCTGCGCTATGGCGCACCGGTGTGGGAGGTTGTGGCGGGCCGCTTGCCTTGGACCCTCCTCCTCATGGGCTGGGCGCTCGCGCTCTCGGCGCTTCTCGGCACGGCGCTCGGGGTGATGGCCGCGCGGCGGCAGGGTGAGATGCGCGACATCGGGACGACCGTTCTCGTCCTCGCCATCGGCTCGGCGCCTGTGTTCTGGGTGGCGATGCTGCTGATCACGTTGTTCTCTGCGCGGCTCGGATGGCTGCCGTCGTTCGGCGCTGTGCCGCTGATGGCGGTGCCGGGAAGCTGGGGCTATGTGGCGGGCGTGGCCGAGCGCCTCATCCTGCCGGTCACCGCTCTGACCATTGCGCAGACGGCGGGCGTGTGGCTCACGGCGCGCTCCGCGATGGCGGTGGCGCTCTCGCGCGACTACATCACGGTCGCCCGGGCCAAGGGCGTACCGGAGCGCGCGGTGTTCTGGCGCCATGCCCTGCGCAATGCGGCGCTGCCGATCTACACCAATGTGAGCATCGGCTTGGGTGGCCTTTTGGGCGGCGCGCTGGTCGTTGAGACCGTGTTCTCCTGGCCCGGCATCGGGCAGCTTGTCGTCCAGGGCGTGGAGGCGCGGGATTACAATCTCCTCCAGGGCGTGTTTCTGGTGGCGACACTCTCGGTTGTCGCGGCGAACCTCCTTGCCGATCTGACCTATCCGCTGATCGACCCGCGGGTGCGGCGATGACGGAGATTGCGCTCCCCGCCCCGCCGGTGCGCCGCGATGGCCAAGCGCTGCGCGGCGTGCAAAAGGCCGGGCTCGTGCTCCTTGCCACCTTGCTGGCGTTGGTGGTCGTGGGCCCCTGGCTTGTGCCCTATCCCGCCGATGCGACGGTCTGTGCGGGCTTTGCCCGCCCCTCGCTGGCCCATCCGCTTGGGTGCAACGATGTGGGGCAGGATCTGCTCGCCGGTATACTGGTGGGCGGGCGGGTCTCGCTCGCGGTCGGGCTGATCACAGCCACTGTCGCCACCGCTATTGCCACGGCGCTTGCGATCGCCTCGGCCTGGCGCGGGGGGCTCTGGGACGTCATCGCGATGCGCGCGGTGGATGCGGTCATGGCGCTGCCCTTCCTGCCGCTGGTCATCGTGCTGTCTGCGTTTTTTGGGGCCTCCGTCACCGTGCAGATCGCCGTTCTCTGCCTCGTCCTCTGGACGCAGCCAGTGCGGGAGCTGCGCGCCCAGGCCCAAGCGCTCCGTGCCGCAGATTACACCGACGCGGCGCGGGCCATGGGCGGGTCAAGCTGGCATATCTGCACCCGCCACATCCTGCCCGAGCTTGCGCCCCTCATCGTCCCCCAGTTTGTGCGCATCGCCCATGCCGCGATCCTGACTGAGAGCGCGCTGAGCTTTCTTGGCCTCGGCGATCCGACGGCGAAGAGTTGGGGGACGATCCTGTTTCACGCCAATGCCCGCACGGCGTTTCTCACGGACGCTTGGGTGTGGTGGGTTCTGCCCCCGGGCCTCTTGATCGCCACCTCGGTGGTCGCGTTGGCGCTCATCGGCCATGGGGTAGGGGACCGGCGTGCCGATGGCACGGTTGCGGCCACGCCCCGCACAGGCACCGCACGGCCGCGCGGGACGGAGGCTGCGCTGGAAACCGCCGGCTTAACGATCTCCTATGGGGACCAGACAGCCGTGTCCGGCGTCTCCCTTACCATCGCGCGGGGCGAAACCATCGGTCTGATCGGGGAGAGCGGATCGGGCAAGTCGACCCTGGCGATGGCCATCCTGCGCCTTATGCCTCCCGCGGCCGAGATCCGCGACGGCTCCGTCTGGTTCGGCGCGGACGACATCGCCGGCCTGTCGCCGGAGACATTGCGCAGCCTCCGCGGCCGGCGGATTGCGCTGATCCCACAGGCCGCCATGGCCGCGCTCAACCCCGTCCACCCCATCGGCGCGCAGATCGCTGAGGCCGCACGCGTACATGGCTTTACCGACGCAATCGACCGGGCCCGGAGGCTGATGGCAGAGGTCAATCTGCCCGAGGACCGTTTTTCAGCCTACCCCCACGAGCTGTCGGGCGGCCAGCGCCAGCGGGTCGCGATCGCCATCGCGCTCGCCGCGGAGCCGGAGGTGTTGATCGCCGACGAACCCACGACGGGCCTCGATGTCCTCGTCCAAAAGGCGATCATGGATCTCCTGGCAGCGCTCTCCCATGCGCGCGGGCTCACCGTGCTGCTCGTCACCCACGACCTGCCGATGATCTCCCGCCGTGCCGCGCGTCTCGCGATCCTACAGAATGGGCGCCTGGTCGAAGAAGGTGCGCCGGAGGACCTTGCGACGACGGCCCGCCATCCGCACACCCAAGCGCTCTTCGCGTCTGTCCTGCGGCTCGACGCACCGAAACGCTGGGTGCGGGAGAGCGCAGGGCAGACGGTTCTGGAGGCGCGGGACCTCAGCGTGACCTACAACGCGGGGCTGGCCGGGCGCCTTCGGGGCGCGCACCCTGTCGACGCCTTGAAGGCCGTGTCGCTGACGGTCCGCGCCGGGGAAGTCGTCGGGCTTGTCGGCGGGTCCGGGTCCGGCAAAACGACATTGGCCCGCGCCGCCCTCGGCCTTGTTCGGCCCACGGGCGGCCTGGTCACGGTCGCAGGGGAGCCGCCGAGCCCGGGCGGCCCTGCGGCCATGGTGTTCCAAGATCCCTATCAGTCGCTGCGCCCGGCGATGGCCGTGGGCGAGGCGGTGGGCGAGCCGCTCGCCATCGCGGGGCATTCCGCTTCGGCGATCCGCGAAGACGTCCGCGCGGCCCTTGCGGAAATGCGGCTGCCCCATGATGAGGCGTTCCTCGCCCGCCGCGTCAGCTCGCTCTCGGGCGGGCAGCGCCAGCGCCTTGCGATCGCGCGCGCCCTCGTGGCCGCGCCGCGTCTCCTCCTGGCGGACGAGCCCACCTCGATGCTCGATCAATCCCTGCGGATGGATCTCCTCGCCACGCTCGAGGCCGCGCGCGCCACACGTGGGCTCGGCATTCTGTTCGTGACCCACGACCTCGCCCTGGCCCGCCACTTCTGCGACCGGATCGCAGTGATGGAGGCGGGCCGGATCGTGGACCACGGCGCGGCCGATGCCATCTGCCAAACGCCTGCCCATCCCTACACGACATCCCTGCTCGCCGCCGCGGAGGCCTGATGCTGCGTCTTCTGATCCTCACCTGCGCCTTGCTGGCCAGCCCGCAGGCCGTCGCGCACCAACCCTCCGACACCCTCCACCGCAGCGTTGTGGTGGAGCACCGATGGCACAGGACCCAGGTCACGGTGCGCTTGCCCGCCACGCTGCTGTTCGCGCCCGCCGCGGCGGCCCGCGCCCACGCGGCTGCGCCCGTGGAGGCGCCGCTTCTGCGCGCCATCCGGGTCGGCGGCGGCTGGGACTACCGGCTCGATACGGGCGCTGACCCGCGTGCCCTCGCCCCGCTGATCGACACGGCCGTGGAGGTGACCGTCGGCACGCGGACCGCGCGGTTGCAACGGGTCCGCCTTCTGCACCGCCGCGACGCGCGGGCCATGGGCCAAGCCACCGACATCGACCTGTCCGAAGCCCATATCTCCGAAGTGCTTGTCGAGATGACGTTCGGGAGCCGCCGCGGCGGGCCGGTCAGGATCGCCTTCCCGATCGACCGGACGCCGTTGCCCCCCTTCGTTCACCTCGAGACCACCGTCGAGGACCGGCGTTCCGATGCCCGGCACTGGCGCATCGGCCCGGTCCACCACTCCCTGGAGCTTTTGCCGTGACCGACTTGCCCACACATGGCGTGATCTGGCTCCGGTCGGCTTTTGCCGAGCCCTCAGAAAGAGTTGCCGCCGCCGAAGCCGCCGGCCGCGTGACCGTGCTGACAGAGACCGACCTGACGCGAGACGCGCTCTTCGCCCATCGGGGCCTTATAACTGGCATCCAGCTCGACCAGGATCGTGCGCTCTGTTGGGCGGAGATGTTGAGCGCGTGGCTCAGTGCCGGCGGCCGCTGGCTCTTCAACGGGCATATGGTCCGTCCGATCTTGCCCGAGGCCTCCCCTTTCGTGCCGATGGATCGGCCCGGGCGGGCAGACTTTGCCCAGACCCGCATTGCCGATCACCCGATCCTCACCGGCATCGACCCGTCAAAGCTCGAAGCCAATCGCGGCGTCGCCGGCTTCTATGGCCGCGGCCACAATCCCATGCCGAAAGGAGCCATCGCTATTACCGGCCTCGGCCCAAGCCATGTCCCCGTCGATTGGCATTGGCCCGTGGGGCGCGGTGCCGTCTTTAGCCATGCGGGCAACGATCTATGGGGCGCGGGGCTGGAGCATGGCCTCGGCCCCGTCCTAACCGAGCGCTGCATCGCTTGGGCCGGAGGAGACCTGCCATGCGCCTGATCGCAACAAGCTGTGGGACCTACTACCACATCGAAACCCTCGAAGGGGACCGCGCGCCGCGCGTGTGGGATGCCATCGTCCCGCCGGAGGACCTCGCCACCACGCTCGAACCCGGCGATACGCTGTTCGTGCCCTGCCGGAGCCCGGCCCAACGTCTGATCGCGCAGGCCGAAACGATTCGGGCCCATCTCGACCAAGGCGGCACGGTTGTCGCCATGGGCGAAAGCCGGTCCGACCTCTGGCTGCCAGCGATTGCCTTCACCCCGCGCCCCACGAATTGGTGGTGGTGGCGCGAGGATGGGGCCGACCTCGGCGTTGAGGTCACAGTGCCCCATCATCCTCTGATGGCGGGGCTCGACCGCGGGGCCGTCACATGGCACCTGCACGGGCATTTCGACCCGCCGGAGGGCGCCACGGTCTTGATCCGGGATGCCGATGGCCTCGCCCTCGCCTATGTCGACGCGTGCACCACAGCGGGCCGCATGGTCGTGACAAGCCTGGACCCGTGCTACCATCACGGCTCGCATTTCATGCCCGCCACGACCCGTTTCCTCGCTGGCTTCCTCCCCGCCCTACGCGCCATCGCGAAAGGAGAGCAGGGCTGGACGCGCGCCCCTTTGGCGCGTTCGGCGACGGACTAAGCTGCTGCCAGCAAGCGGAAGTTCCGGTCCCGACGGCTGCCCGGGCCACGTGCCCTCGAGCCCATCCTAGGCCGGTCGTTCAGGCGTGCGGCCGCCCCACTTTGGAATTGCGGACGTAGGGGGCTCTCTCAGCGGTCGACCCGCTTGAGCTGATCCAGATAGGCCTCAAGGGACGTGTCCGATTGCACCCGACCTTCGATCGAAGCTTGAAGGACCTCTTTCCAGCACGGGGTCGGCTCAGGGGCGTCCCGGCGGGGCGCGTCGGTTTGCGTGCGGGTGGTCATGGCAGCGGATCCGGGTCGCGAAAGACGGGTGAAGCGCGTTGACCTAAAGGATGCGCCAAAGCGCGAACACAGTCAATCCTGACAAATTCAATCGAGAACACAGTCGGTGTAGGTCTCAGCCGACTTCGCTGCATTGGGGCTCCTGCGTGCGCAAATCCCCCTACCTGTTCGTGGGCATGGGCGGGATGCCGCAGACCGCGCTTTCGCGATCAGATCCATCCGAGACCCGTGCTAGTGTGCCGGCGCGGTATGCCAGACATCGGCGCTCTCGCATGAGCGTTGAGATCCCAGCCAAAACCCCGCCCGCCAGGATTGACCCACGTCAATGCACGACACGTTGCGTGAGGGTGTATCTCGGAAACTCGGA
This sequence comes from Pseudomonadota bacterium, assembly GCA_039822045.1. Taxonomy (GTDB): domain Bacteria; phylum Pseudomonadota; class Alphaproteobacteria; order Rhodobacterales; family Rhodobacteraceae; genus HLUCCA09. The sequence continues at coordinate 109,236 of JBCBMY010000005.1, forward strand.
GGGAGTGGCATGCGCAAACAACGTCTATCGGCTGGCCTTGGAGCCGTCTTCTTTGCGGGCGCACTGATGATGCTTCAAAATGGAGCGCTGGCGAATCCTCCAGACATCCCCAGGACGATTGAAGCTCTGGGCGAGAAGCTCTTTTTTGATGTGAACCTCTCCGCCAACCGGACACAGGCCTGTGCCACCTGCCACGATCCGACGATGGCCTTTGCCGACCCGCGGGGCATGGCGTCGACCGGGGATGACGGCCTTTCCTTGGGGGATCGAAACGCGCCAACGGCCACCTATGCCGCGCTCGTTCCGGCCTTTCATCGGAACAACGCGGGCGACTGGGTCGGCGGCCAGTTCCGCGACGGGCGGGCCGCCAAGCTGGAAGACCAGGCCGCGGGGCCGCCCCTTGCCGCAGGCGAGATGGGCATGGCGGACGAGGCAGCTATCGTGGCCCGCCTCAGAGAGGACCCGATATATCTCGAAGCATTTCCCGCACTTTTCCGCCCGGACGTTCTCGACGATGCCGAGGCCGGATATACCGCAATGACTCAGGCCATCGCCGCCTTTGAGCGCACAGAACAATTCAGCCCATTCGACTCAAAATACGACCGCTTCCTGCGCGGCGAAGCTGAGTTCACGCGGGACGAAGAGCTTGGGCGGCTCCTCTTCTTTTCGCAGCAATTCACCAATTGCAGCGAGTGCCACCAGCTCGCCGCAAGCCAAATGCACCCGCGCGAGCCCTTCACCACCCACGAATACCACAACGTCGGCACGCCCGAGAACGTGGCCCTGCGCCAGATGAACGGCGTAGAGATTGGCACCATCGATGAGGGCCTGGCAGGGAACCCAATGGTCGGGGGCGATCCCGCGCAGCGCGGCAAGTTCCGCACCCCCACCCTGCGCAACGTGGCTGTGACCGGCCCCTACATGCACAACGGCGTGTTCGAGGATCTGCGCACCGTCGTCCTCTTCTACAACATCTACAATACCAGGTCCGAGGCGCGACTCGTGAATCCTGAAACGGGTGCGCCGTTCGGCCCGGCGCCCGTGCCCGAGACGATTTCGATGGACGAGCTCACCCACGGCCCCGCCCTCGATGATCAGCGCATCGACGCCATCGTCGCGTTCCTCAAAACGCTGACCGATGCGCGCTACGAACACCTGTTGACGGAGTGACGCCCTTTGGCCGAGCCATCCCCCTTTCTTGAGATCCGCAATCTCAGCGTCGAGGTTGCTGGCGCGCCGGTGTTGCAGAACGTCTCGCTCCGCGTCGCGGCTGGTAAGATCCACGTCTTGCTCGGCCCGAACGGCTCGGGCAAGTCGAGCCTCCTCGCCGCGATCATGGGCCTGCCGCCCTGGCGCATCACCTCGGGTGCGATCCTCGTGGACGGTACGGACATCAGCGGCATGTCGGTCCAAGAGCGCGCGCAGCTCGGGGTCGGCATGGCGTTCCAGCGCCCCCCGAGCCTTGACGGCGTGTCGCTGTCGGCCTTCGCATCGGCGCTTGGCGCAGAAAGCCGGCTCGCGGAGGCTGCCGAAGCCTTGGATCTCGCGGACTTCATCGACCGCGACATGAATGTCGGCTTCTCGGGCGGCGAGATCAAACGCTGGGAGGTCCTGAAGCTCATCCTGCAGGGCCCGCGCCTCATGCTCTTCGACGAGCCAGAAAGCGGCGTCGACCTAGAGCACGTTATGGCGATCGGCCGCGCGATCCGGAAGGTCGTCTCCATGCCGGATGCAGAGGGTCGTGCCCGCGCCGGCCTCGTAATCACGCATACCGGCCTGATCCTGAACCACGTCGCCGCCGCGCAGGCGCACATTCTCGCAGGCGGCCAGATTGTCCATTCGGGCGATCCGGCCAGCCTTTTCGCTCACATCCAGGCCAACGGCTACACCGTGCCGACGGCCGCATGAGACCAGGAGGACATCATGGGAGACATAGCCGTCACTGAACCCGCGACGGTGCTCAGCAATTCCGAGCGCGAGACGCTCATGGATGTCGGCTTCGACGACGTCGGCACGCGCGCCGCGACCGGCGTGCTGGCTGACAGCACCATGAAGCTCGCGCAATCCAACGATGCCGGCGTGGTGATCATGCCGCTCGCCGAAGCGCTCCGGACGTTCGATTTTGTGCAGGATCTGATGTTCAGCCTGGTCGATCCCGAGGCCAACTCGCATATCCGCATGGTGGCGGAGCATATGCACGACCCACTCGGCCATTTCGTGTGGGTAAAGCCCGGCGCAAAGGTCCAACTCCCGGTGCAGACCTTCACGCTCCTCGAAACGCCGCAGGGCCGCCAGTTCACGCATGATGTCACCCTGATCGACGAGGGCGCAGAGGTCGAAATGATCTCAGGTGCCGCGGCCCCGAGCGATGTCCACCGTGGCCGGCATATCTCCGTCTGCGAGACCTATCTGCGCCCCGGCGCCAAATGCCGCTCTGTCTCCATCGAGCATTGGGGCGCGGGTATGGAGGTCTATGCCTATAGCTATTCCCGGATGGAGCGGGGCGCGCAGGATCAATCGCTCTCCATCGCGCTCGCCCCGATTGACCACCACGAAAGCTACGCCTCCTGCACGCAGCTTGAGGACACCACGTCCGTCGCCCAGTCGATCTGCTTCGCGCCGGGGGGCACCGAACGCGTGGTCCGCACGGAGACGATCCTCGCTGGAACCGGTGCGAAGTCGGAGGATCTCACCCGCATGGTCTCCGCCGGTGGGCGTATCCTGAACGATGCCAGGCTGATCGGGGCTGCGGGCGGCACGCAGGGCTTCCTGGGATGCGACGGCCTCAAGCTCGGGGAAGACGGCGGGATCGTCGCCGTGCCGGCGCTCGATGCCCGGGCGGAGGGTGCCCAACTGAGCCACGAAGCCTCGGTGGGCATGATCGATAGCGAGAAGCTCAGCTACCTCATGGCCTCCGGTCTCAGCGAAGACGCCGCGCGCGACCTCATCGTGCAGGGCTTCCTGTCGCTCGACGATGCAGCCGTTCCCTCCGCCCTCAAGAGCCACGTGACCGATATGATCGCCCGCGCGAAGTCTGGAGGAATGTAGCTCGACGCAAGGTCACTCGAGTAGCGTCATTCTTCTAGACAGAGCGAACCCAAGCCCCGTGCAGCCTTCACGCGAACCTCATTGAGCCCCCTGGCGCCAGGCGAACGCGCTTCACGCTAACTTGTTTCAAAGGTAGGCGTTCTTCATCAACGGCCAGAAGCGGCCCTAGAGCTTCCCGCGCCGTAGGCTGCGGCAGGACACCGAGTTCCATAGCAGGATGCTCTGTGCATCCGTCTCGTGTTGCTTCGCTATGCTAGGGAAAGCTGACCTGGATCTACGCCGATTGAATGACTGCTGGCGGACAAAGCAGTCGAACGGGTCACGGCTCTGAACGACCGCTTTCGCTGCCACGATTACTGTGTGCCGCTTTGATCAGATCGCCCAAGTGCTGCCGAAGGACCTCTTTGCCTTCTTGACCAACCGCCGCGGCAATCTGTTCTTCGATTTGGCGGATCTGCGATGCGGCGATCGTTCGCCAACGCTGGCCCTTTGGAGTGATCGTCACCACTTTGTCGCGCTTGCTTTGGGGCACAGGCGCGACTGCGATCATATCATGGGCAACCAGCCGATCGACCGCCTGCTGCGCTGCTTGCCGTGAGAAGCCCATCTCTCGGTGAATGTCAGACAGCTTGACCGTGCGACCCCGAAGTTGGGCAAAGACCCGGATGTCTGCCGGACGAACAGCGGCGAACTCGGTCTCGGCACGCGCCTCATCCATCTGCGCGTTCCAATGGGCTATCAAGGTCATCATCATTCCCTTGATGTTCTGCCCCAGGAACCTGTCGTCCTTTTCATCAATCACGGTTGACAAATAGCCTCTGCTTGCGCATCCATCAACCTTAGTTGATAAACGCGGGGTGGCACAATGAATCGGCGGACACTTCTCACCACGACGGGGGCAAGCGTCCTTACTGTCAGCTCCGGACTCGCGCCGGCGCAATCAGCTGGTCGTGCATTGCCCCTCATTCCGATGACCGATCTCACGGCCGGTATCGAGGAGCGCATCCGCCTGGCCTTGGCCCCATCCACGCACGACTTTGGCAAAGGCACGCTCAGCCAGACCCTCGGAATCAACAACAGCTATCTTGGTCCCGTCTTGAGGGTCAAACAGGGCCAGACTCTGCCCTTTGACGTCACGAACGGCATTGACGACACGACAACGATCCACTGGCATGGACTGCACATCCCCGGGGATGTCGATGGTGGACCCCACCAGGAGATTGCACCGGGGCAGACGTGGTCCCCGGATGTCCCGATCTCCCAGCATGCCTCGATGAACTGGTTCCATTCGCACATGCATGGCAAAACGGCGCGCCAGACTTACGACGGCCTTGCCGGCGTGATGCTGGTCGAGGACGACGCCAGCTTGTCCGCCGATCTGCCCAAGACATACGGCGTCGACGACTTCACGCTGGTCCTCCAGGACAAAACCTTCGATGCCAGTGGACACATGACCTACGAGCTGACCGGTGAGGTTTTCGAAGACGGCTTTCAGGGTGATACGCTGGTGGTGAATGGTGCGATTGCCCCTGTAGCCCAATCCGTTCCGGCCGGTCTTGTCCGGTTGCGCATTCTGAACGCCTGCAACGCGCGATTCCTGACACTCTCGATGGAGACTGGGCCGACCACGGTGATCGCCTCTGACGGAGGCTTCCTCGCCGCGCCGGTCGACGCTGAAAGCATCGTTTTGTCACCTGGGGAGCGCTACGAGGTCCTGGTCGATATGTCCTCGGTAGACACCAATGGGTTAAAGGTGAATCTCGGTGAGGAAGCCGGGTTCTTTGCAAATCTGTTTGGCGCCAACGAGGCGACCACCGCGCTAATGCTGACGAAAACGAACCAGACGGGCTTCACCGGCTCGATGCCCACCCGTCTCGCGACACTAGCGCCGCCAGACCGAAACACCGCGACGGTGACACGCTCTTTTGAATTGCAGATGGATGTTGGCGCTGATCTGGCGGCTTTGGCGCTGGCCTGGGACAACTTCTGCGGCGATGCCGGTGCCATGGCCATCAACGGGCAGCCGATGAAGATGGATCGGATCGACGAAGAGGTGCGCAAGGGCGATACCGAGATCTGGCGCATCTCGGTTGATGACATGATGCACCCGTTCCATATCCACGGCTGCTCCTTCCGCATCCTCAGCCAGAACGGTGCGACACCGCCGGCTTACGCGCAGGGCTGGAAGGACATGGTGCATGTCGACGAGGGATGGTCAGAGGTGCTTGTGACGTTCAACTACGATGCCCCCGCCAACGCACCCTACATGTACCACTGCCATATTCTCGAACATGAAGATTGCGGTATGATGGGCCAGTTCACGGTGACTTAGCACCCCAAAGCAGCCTTTGGCGCCATTTCCCAGACTTGTCACGTTGGGCCCGTTTTCGTCATTGGAGACGGAGTCGCAAGTGACCGCCATGCGTTGCTTAAGTGCCATTGAGGTGATCTCGGACGACGACTCGATCGCCAGCCTTCGCATCACGCCCATTCCAAGTTGACTGGCGACAAGCGCCAAAGTCCCTCCGTACGACACCGCAGTTTCCTCAGGACTTCCGCCGGCAGGGGAACGGTCGTGCGCGCGTCGTCGAAGCAACCGCACATCTCAGCCCGGATCTCAGGGCTCTGCTCGGTCGCCGAAGCACAGAGCTCCCGCGCAGAGAGAGGAGACGGAGATGACGACGAGTAGCAGGTACGCATAGGCCGGGAACAGGCCCAAGAGCACCAAGAACAGTGCCATCAAGAACAAGCAACTTATGCGGAAGCTCTCCGCAAAGGCTGGGGCCGTTGTTGGGACGTTGGGTGGCAAGCTTGGCCGGCAACCACATACGCCACGGGCGGGCATCTCGGGGCTAAGGAAGACCGAATATGTCGTTTCTGCCAACAGAGAGCTGGCGGCAGGCTCACCCGCTCCAGGATCACGGACAGCCTCCCCCACGCGCGATAAGAGGAGAGCTGCCGGGCCCGCGACCCTGCCAATACCACCGGGGCGCCGGACTCTACTGGGTAGGCCCGACTCGGAGAGCGCGGCGCCCCCGCGCGAGTGGGAGGCAACTTTTGGGGAGCCCCTTCCGCCCAATCTCTCAGTCGGGTTCATCATTAGGGCGCTGGCCGATGCGGCGAAGTGCAAGAGGCATGGGAGCTTGCCGCCCACGCCCCCGCGGGAAGGTGCGGAAGGTGGCCGTCGGCCAGGCTCTGGCGGAGATGGCTGCCGTTCCTGAACACGTATCGAACCATGTGCGTAGCGCCAGAGCCCGAGATTCGGCAGCTTCTTCAGGACATCCGCACCCTCGACCTCGTCGCGTAGCGGACGTTCATCGTCGATGCAGCGAACGACGGTTCTGGGCCGATTCCGTTGAAAAACTCTTGGTTGATCGACGCATAAGTCTCTGATTCAATTGTCCTAGCGGTCGGGAGTTTGAGCGATGATGGGATCACAGCAAGAGGCGCAGGCGGCGTTGTTCTACGAGTTCTCGCTGGAGGATCACGTTCCGCAAGATCACCTGCTTCGATCAATCGACCGGTTTGTCGACCTGAGCAGCATCCGGGCCCATCTTGCGGATTTCTACAGTCATACGGGGCGCCCCTCCATCGATCCCGAGTTGCTGATCCGCATGCTGTTGGTGGGGTATTGCTTCGGCATCCGGTCCGAGCGGCGGCTCTGCGAAGAGGTTCATCTGAACTTGGCCTATCGCTGGTTTTGCCGCCTTGATCTGACCGATCGCATCCCGGACCACTCGACTTTCTCGAAGAACCGGCATGGACGTTTTCGCGAGAGTGACCTCTTGCGTCATGTGTTCGAGACGACGGTTGCGCGTTGCATGAAGGAAGGCTTGGTTGGCGGTCAGGGCTTCGCGGTCGATGCCAGTTTGATCAGTGCCGATGTTCAGCAGCAGAACTCGAGCAACCCAGAGGACTAGGCGGCTCGTGAGATTGATCCCGCAGATGCACCTCGCGCCGTGCGCGAGTATCTCGCCACGCTGGACGATGAGGCTTTCGGCGCTGCAACCACGGCCAAGCCCAAGTTCACCGCGCACGCCGACCCTGCCAGCCAATGGACGGCAGCGCGCAAAGGCCCTGCGTTCTTTGCCTATTCTGACAGTTACCTGATCGACACTGACCACGGGATCATTGTCGATGTGGACGCAAGCCGGTCGAACAAGACGGCCGAGGTGGGTGCCATGCGCAAGATGCTCGACCGCACCGAAGAGCGCTTCGGTGTGAAGCCGGATTGGATCGCCGCGGACACAGCCTACGGGTCGTCCGACAATCTGGTCTGGCTGGCACTCAAGCGCCGGATACTCCCCTTCATCCCTGTCTTCGACAAGGGTGAGCGGACCGACGGGACTTTCTCGCGATCCGACTTCACATGGGACGACGAGAACGACCGCTACATCTGCCCAGGTGGGAAAGAGATGCGGCACACCTGGCGGACCTATTCCGATCCCGCGCGAAATGCATCAACTTGGAAAGCCCGCAAATATCGGGCGCGGAAGTCCGATTGCACGGGCTGCGCGCTGAAGGCCAAGTGTTGCCCGAACGCAGAGGCCCGCGCGATCCACCGCGAGAAATACGAGATCGTCCGAGACTTCGCCCGCCAATGCACGGCCTCAGAGTTCAACTCAACTGCGCAGCGGAGACGCAAGAAGGTCGAGATGCTCTTCGCCCAACTCAAACGCATTCTCGGTCTGGGACGGCTCCGACTACGCGGCCCATGCGGTGTTCAAGACGAGTTCACCCTCGCAGCCGCCGCCCAGAACCTCCGGAAACTGGCCAAGCTCAAGCCGACGATGCACAGCACAGGATGAAAGGCGGGCAAGACTTGCACATCCAAGAGAAATCAGAGCGATAGCTCAAACAGACACGCCAAAACCAGAGGGTTTTTCAACGGAATCAGCCGAAAGTTGCCGCTGCTGCAACTTGCGCTGGCTTCGTGGGCTTTCTAGCGATCTGACAAGTGCTATTTGCGCTCATCCGAGTTTGTCAAAGAACCACTTTACCCGAATCACCTATCCCGCTTAGCTTAAAGATATCTACTAAGCACTTGGGGTTAGGTCATGTCATTCTATTCTCATGTAGTGATTGCAGCATTTTCGATTTCATTCCTGATGCTTCCACAATCGTCAAAGGCGGATTTGGTGCTCGATGAAATTCCACAGCTTGGTCTCAACGCCGGGCCACGTGTTGGAACCATTGGAACAATCGACTGTCGGGACTACGGTGAAGATACGTTGATCATCAACCAGAACACCGCCGTACCAAACCAGTTTTTTAGTGTGATACGGTGCCCGACGATCAAGTTCGTTAGCCGGAATGCAAACCACGTAGTAGTTCAGAATGCAAAGCGTGCACTTGAATTGATGAAAAAAGAAACTCGTTTGGCTAGAGAGGACTACGACCCACATATTATCACGGATGGCCCCCTTGAAATCAGGGCAACTCGCATTGAAGGTAGCGGCTTCGTCTTTGCCTTCTTTGACCGGTCTGCTGCAGATGGTCAGAATGGCGCAAGACATACTCACACCGCCCGCCACGGGAGGTCAGGTGGGAATGGTGAAAATGGCAGAAATGCCGCTTGCCGTGTCGAGACAAGAGGTTTCAAGATCACCGTTCGAAACGACCGTAGCACTGGGGGCGGAAATGGCACCGCAGGTTCGCGTGGAGAAAACGGAGCTCCGGGACGATCTGGAAAGCATGCCTCGCACGGTTCAAATGGGCCCCGCATCAAGGTCATTGTGAGGGAATTTTCTCAGGGATCGAGTCTAACATTGGTAACTCTCGGCCAGAACGGTGGTCAAGGAGGTCATGGCTCGACAGGCCAGCCAGGTGGAAATGGGGGCAACGGGGGGAACGGTGGCCGAGGTGGCAATGCAGCGTCATGCCACAGTGCTTCCTCTGGCGGAAGCGGAGGAAGTGGCGGAGTTGGCGGAACCGGCGGTCCAGGCGGAAACGGCGGGAACGGAGGGAACGGTGGCAATGGCGGAGACGTGACTGTCCAAGGCACCGCTGATGCAGTTGATTTGGTGCGAATTTTTAACGAAGGAGGCGCTGCTGGCAGAGGTGGCCAAGGCGCGCGAGGTGGCGATGGGGGCAGAGGTGGCCGAGGCGGTTCTGCAGGTTGCGGCGGAAGCGGCAGGAGCGGACCATTCGCACATCATGGGCCTGGCGGTTGTGGAACCAACGGCACAGCTGGAGCTCAAGGGCAAGCGGGAGCAAAGGGACGAGATGGCCGAAACGGTGACCCTGGTGTGAAAGGCCAAGAAAGCGTCCCGAGAATTGAGACATTTACTCCTAGAATTCTGCAAGAGAGGTTTGGCGTTTGAAATGTCGTACATTGTTCGTTTTGCGCTGTTTATTACAACATTTATTGGGATTTCCTTTTTGGGAACCGGTTCATTTGCGAATTCTGTTGTATGGGACACTCGCACTATCGAGGGGGTTGAGTTCGACTGCCGCAAAGAAGGAATTGAGGAGATATTGATCAAAGGCATTGTGCGTCTACAGAGGAATGATGACGTTGACCTTTCAAACAAGCCAAAGCTAATTAAGCTAACTTGCCCTCTGCTTCGCTTTGACCGTGGAGCGGAAATTCAATCCAGTAGCGAACTTTTGGTTGCCGTTGACGTTCTTGCTGGGGATGAAATCGTCTTTCGGTCCACCCGCGGCCAGAAGGGTGCCAACGCTGCGCCGACCCCAAATATTTGGAAGCCGTTGACTGCACCACAAGGTCGGAACGGAAGATCGGGTCGACCAAACGGCGAGAAAACAAACGCTGAGATATGTAAAGATGGAAGAGACGGTGGTCGTGGCGAGGACGGTGACATCGGGCAAAGCGGACGCCACGGCCAGAAAGGTGCGCCAGGAAAGCCAGGTTTGAGCGGTTCAAGAATTACCGTGGCAGTAGGAAGCTTCGAAACCGGTGACGAAGTGCTTAACATTCATACTGAAGGCGGAGATGGCGGAGCGGGTGGCAAAGGAGGTCGCGGTGAGAATGGTGGCAAGGGAGGAACCGGAGGGCCGGGCGGTCGGGGTGGAAACGCAGAGTGTGGCCATCGCGGCGCAAATGGGGGTCCGGGCGGTAACGGTGGCGATGGCGGTCGAGGTGGCAACGGAGGTGCAGGAGGTGACGGAGGGAATGGTGGCGCCGGAGGCGACATCACGTTTGGTTTGAAACAAGGTGGAACACGGCCTGCAGAATACAACTTGTATTCTGATGGCGGACGAGGTGGCGCACCTGGGCTTGGTGGCGACAAGGGAACTGGCGGAGAAGGCGGAGGTGGCGGTGCTGGAGGAGGAGCAGGCAAGGGCTGGTTCGAGAACGGCGGCCCCGGAAATGATGGACTTCCCGGGAACCGTGGAGAAGATGGAATGCAAGGACCGCTCGGGGAAGCTGGTCTTGATGGTCCAGACGGTGCGATTGGGGGCACAGGTACATGGGAGGACGGCCCAATTACTCCAAGCATTCTTGAAGAGCTGAAGAACCTTCCAGTTGGGTGATGAAAATGAGAGCTACGGCATTCTTTTTGGTACTTTTGATAATACCGGTGAATACGGTGTTCGCTCAAGGCGAAGAAACGCTTCGATTGCGCTACGGAGACACAACAGAGTTGCAGCTTGGTGTGGGTGTCGATGAGGCGGAGCCGTCGAAGGCACGGCAATTTTGCTTAGAATTTGAGCCAACCGACATATACTTTGATGTTGGAGGTGCGACCTCAGCCGAACTATCAACGCGAGGTGTGTTTGATGTCAGAGACTTTGTAAACGACTTCAAGTTTTCTTACTCTGTCGATACAACGGCAAGTGCGGGTGTGGGAAAGCTCTTTAGTGCTTCGTCCACCATCAAGAATGCTGGCAAGTTTGAACTTTTCTTGAAGAACTATAACGCTGGATTCAGCGTCACAATTGATGCTTTAGCCCGACATGGCTCCGAGCGTCTCCGATACAATGGCGGCCTGAAATCTGAATTTCAAAAGCTAATAGACGAAAAAGAATTCGGTCAGTTTCGACAAAAGTGCGGCACCCATTTCATCGCAAGTCGCTCACTCGTCTCTCAAATTTCCGTAGTCATTAATGCAAAAGACGTCTCCAGCACCCTTAAGAACACCATTAGTCAAACATGGGATGCAAACTTCCAAGCTAAAGGTTCGTTTGAAGGCTTGTCTGCCGAAGCAAAGGCGAGCACAAGTACTTCTCTTTCCAATGCGCTCGCCTTGACACAGCGTCATGGCACAATAACTCACGACGTACGGTCACGCGGCGGTGCTGGCATTGCATCGGTTTCGAAAGTCCTTGAGGGAATCACCTACAAACCAGATGAAATCGACAAGGTCTTTAGTTCAATAGCAACTGCTGCTGCTGACTTCACAAAAGAGAAAGCTGCACCAGAAGAATTTAATCTGATTTCTTACGAAATTTTCGGCGCGCAGCCACCGTCACTACCACCGGACACGTTCGAGAATTTGAACAAGATATACAAGAGAATCGTTCGAATTGACGCAGCTATCGGAATCTATGAAGGCTACAAAACCGACAGACCAACAATCTATGCGAAGTATTTTAAGCCGATTCACGATGCCTTGTTGACTTTGCGCACCAGCGCTGTTGCGGTTTATAGATCATGCCGGTCAGGCGACAATTGCACGCTACCGTCTATGCCCGAGCTTCGCTCGATTGTATTCTTAGAAGATATCTTGTCTCGAGCAGAGTTTGGAGTGCAATGCGTCCATGGCCATAGTGTCGCGGACGTTCAAGGCAAAGCGGAAAACTACCTTTCTAGTGCCGATATGGTTGTCACTGGTGATATTCAATTCCTTTCAGAGCTTGATCTGCAGTCGACGCGAGTATTTAGGAATGCATCAAGTGATGAGATTATTGACGTTAAGTTTGATCCCAAAGGCCGTTTAAGGACTTGGTCCCCTCGCGGCGATTCAGCGAGATTTCTGATACAGCTTGATACCGTACAAATACCAATAGAGGATATTACATCGGAATCTGGTTATCCAGATTTAGGAAAAATGTCTGATCTGAGAGTCTCTTTAAGGGAGATCGCGTATATCGTTGAGTTTGGTTTCAAGAATGGCCTAACTGTGGAAGAAGTATTTGCAATTCCAGATTTGACTGAATGTCCCGTCAGTCTTGAAAACTAACAGGTGAAATCGATATGACTAATTGGCGCTCTGTGGGATACTCGATGGCCCTTTTACTTTTGTCGTCGTCGTTCACACCGCAGGCGGCGCAAGCCGATTTCGAGTTCGACGGGTGCGAAGGGCATGAAGACTCTCTACTGCATGCTTATTCGCTTGCTTTTGGTCGAGCAAAAGACGCAGAAAAGTTCATCGGCGACAATCTGTTGTATGAAACCTGGTTCGGAGACTGGTCAGCAAGTAACGAAGCCCGTGTTCGAGAGAATATGGGCTCAATAGTGAGCCACTCCCTTTTAGGCACGCCGAGGTTCGTTTGCTACCCATCTGGTGGTTGTGATGATGACGGGGATGGCATCGATAATGCGATTGCTTTTGTCTACTCAGGGACGTCATTCGAAATTCACATTTGTGACGACTTTTGGAGTTTGAGCCCGGAAGCTGGTGTCGACGCAACCGACGTTATCGTTCACGAAGTATCTCATTTTCATCTTGGCTCAAATACAGACGATCACTGTTATGGAGATGAGTTTCCGTCAAGCTGTCGGGAGCTGGCCATAAATAGCCCGTCGTTGGCCATTGAGAATGCCGACAGCTATCGGCTCTTTATTCGTGATGCCACATCGCTGAAATAGTGAAAAAGCGGTCATTGAACCCGGTGAGCTGAACGACAGCATTGTCTAAGGTTTGTGGCTGCTGTCAGCGTGAGCTGCAGCGGCGATAAATCTGACAAGGAGGAAAGCGCGGGCGGCTTTCGGTGCTATGGGGATTGTGGCTCGAGGCTTGGATGGCGGATGCCATGATGCTTGAGGCTGACGACGTCGATCCGTGCTGGCCAGCTGATTTTTCTGGGCCCATGCCGCGGGATCGTCATTTTGCTGTTGCCATTGGCCTGCTGCAACGTTGGTTTCGGTGGAGTGGCCGCAACGACTGGTCCGGCGCCTGCTGATGGTGGAACCAGGTGTGAGGGCTGGATCATGCGGCATCCTCCCAGGGTGGCGCGCGGGATCGCGGGGTTTGACCGCGGGTGAAGGTCTCGATGACCACCATGGCGCCGCCGCATTTCGGGCAAGGCTGAAGCTGGTCGTCTTCGTCAGCGCCGGTGAGCGGAGCTTCGTCGGCCATTTGATCCGGCTCTGGCTCACAGTCCAGCAAGCGCCTGATCATTGCGATCCTGTCACGACGGATACCATTGGCGAGGAAGCCCGCATGGCGGATGCGGTGGAAGCCGGAGGGCAGGACGTGGATCAGGAAGCGGCGGATGAACTCGTCCGTTGGCAGGCGCATGACCTTCATGCGATCGCCCTTCTTGATCCGATAGTCCTTCCACCGGAAGGCCACGGTGTCGGCATCGGCGCTGATCAAGCGGTGGTTGGAGATCGCGACGCGGTGCGTGTAGCGGCTCAGATAGGCGAGCACCGCTTCCGGCCCTCCGAAGGGTGGCTTGGCATAGACAACCCAGTCGGATTTGCGCAGCGGCGCGAGAAGGGCCTGGAGGTTATGCCGGTCGGCCAACTCCGACAGATCGCCGAAGAAGCGCAGCTTGCCTGCTTCGTGAAGTCTGGCCAAGCCTTCGAGGAACAATCGCCGGAACAGCCGCGACAGGACCTTCACCGGCAGAAAGAACCCCGGGCGGCAGCCGATCCATCGCGTGCCATCTGGTGACAGTCCTCCGCCTGGCACGATCACGTGCACATGCGGGTGGTGCGTCAGCGCCGAGCCCCAGGTATGGAGCACGCTGGTCATGCCGATGCGGGCACCCAGATGTTTGGGGTCGGCGGCGATGGTCAGCAGTGTCTGGGCCGAGGCCTTGAACAGCAGACCATAGACCGCTGCCTTGTTCTGGAACGCGATGTCGGTGACCGGCCCAGGCAGGGTGAAGACCACGTGGAAGTATTCCACCGGCAGCAAGTCCTTCATGCGCGCCTGCATCCAGTCCTGTGCCGCGCTGCCTTGGCACTTCGGGCAATGCCGGTTCCGGCACGAGTTGTAGGCGATGTGCTGATGGCCGCACTTGATGCAGGCAGAGACGTGGCCGCCGAGAGCGGCAGTGCGGCAGGTCTCGATGGCGGACATCACCTTCCGCTGCGGCAGGTTCAGATGCCGGGAATGCGCGCGGCGATAGGCAGGACCATGGGCGCGGAAGATATCCGCGACCTCCAGTCTGGGACGGGACATGGGACCGGGATCAGCCGGACCCAGCCTCCCGTCTCACCAGCAGATCAAGCGGGCTGGTCACATCCCGGATCGTCTTGGTCGCCACCTTGGTATAGACCGTCGTGGTCTCCAGCTTGGCGTGACCCAGCAACACCTGGATCACCCGGATATCCGTCCCGCCCTCCAGGAGGTGCGTCGCGAAGCTGTGACGTAGCGTGTGGGGCGAGACCTTCTTCCTGATCTCCGCGAAGTCGCAGGCGACGCCAAAGGCGCGGTTGAACTGCCGCGTCGAGATCGGATCGACCCGGTTGCGGCCAGGAAAGAGCCAGCCTGCGGGCCGGGCCTCACGGTAATAATCGCGCAGAAGCTCCAACAGGCTTGGCGACAACATCATCCATGGCGATCCTTGCGGCCCTTGCCCTGGTCGACCCGGATGAGCATCCGGTCGCTGTCGATGTCCCCGACCTTGAGATGCGTGACCTCGCTGGCGCGCAGCCCGCCGCCGTAGGCTACGCTGAAGGCAGCTCGGTACCGCAGACCCGGCCCGGGTGCCGCTTCGAGGATACGCGCAACCTCCTCGGCGCTCAGCACCACGGGAATCTTCTTGGCCGCCCGCTGATAGCGCATATGCCGCTTCATCTCCGGACGTGGGCATGTCGTCGCAAAAAAGAAGCTCAGCACCGTCAGACGGTTATTGAACGTGGGCGCCCCAACACACCGCTCCTTCATGTCGAGTTGGAACGCCCTAAGCTCTTCCGGTGTCGCTGTGTCCGGCGAGTGACCGAGAAACCGCGTGAAGTCGCGCATCGCCGGCAGGTACATCGTCTGCGTCTTGGGCTGCAGCCCCTTGATCCGCATGTCTTCGAGAAAACGCTGGCGCAGCGCAGGCACATACTGGTCCGTCATCGGAACCTCCCGTCATCCAATTGAGAAGGTCCCAATCGTCAGACAGGCGCGCCCATCTACAAAATCGCAGCGCCCACTTCAGTGTGCATCATCCGCCACAAGCGCCAATACCGCGAGAGCGGTTTCGTCCTTGTCCCGCAACCCGGACCTTGTGGCGCGCCGCGGCGAACGACCGCTTACGCTCCTCAGCCTAGTCGAGCGGCAGACTGACGGATCAACAAACCGGGCCGGCAGGCCGCGCCGCTATAACGTCATGGGGAAGAACGGGCGATTCCGAGGACGATCGTGCCGCAAGATGTCGTAGGCGGAGTGCCGCCCGCCGCAACAGCTTGACGGCGCGCGAATCAATTGTTACCTATCCACTAAACAGGGGAGGCACCCATGACCGCTGAAGGTCTGAAGTTCGGCGCATTCGTTCGCCGGGAACGCGAGGCAAGGGAGATCGGCTTGCGCGAAATGGCCAAGAAGATCGGGGTGAGCCCGACTTACCTGTCCAAGGTCGAGCGGGACGAGTTCACGCCACCGACCGAGGACAAGGTCAGGGCCATCGCGCAGATCATCGAGTGCGATCCCGACGAGTTGCTGGCCTTGGCGGGTCGCATGCCTTCGGACCTCGCCGACATCATCAAGCGGGCACCGGTCGAGGTGTCGGCGCTTCTCCGGACGACCAGCGGCATGACCCGCGACGAAATCGCCCGGCTTGCGGCGGAGGCAAGAAAGACCAGAGGCGACTGAACTACCGGGCCGACGCCCTATCGATGCAGATGAAGGATGACAGATGACTAGACACGTTCCCTATCTCGCGGAGGAGGCTATCGATCGCCACGCCGCTTCGCTGCTTGCCGAGTTCGCGCATGCACGCGAGGTCGTTCTCGAACCGCCGATCCCGGTTGAGGCTGTCGTCGAAAAGCATCTCAAGCTGCGGATCGAGTATGACGACCTGCACGACCGTTTCAACGTGCCGCGGGGTGACTTTGGAGACACAGATATCCTCGGCGCCATTGACGGTGACGGCAGCATCTTCATCGACGAGACGCTCGATCCCGTTGAGAACCCCGCGCTCGAGGGCCGTTATCGCTTCACCGTTGCTCATGAAATCGGACACTGGCGTTTGCATCAGCACCTTATCGTCGATGATGCCTCGCAAGGATCATTGTTCGACGTAACCGGGGAGCCAAAGTTCATCTGTCGGTCGAGCGAGCGGAAGAAACCCGTCGAGTGGCAGGCCGACTTCTACGCTTCCTGTCTGCTGATGCCGCGCAAGACGGTATTCGCCGTGTGGGACGAGTTCTTCCCAGATCGCAAGCCGCGCGTGCTCCAGCCGAAGACCCCGATCGCACATTCCTTCGTTGAGATCCCGAAATACGGCTTTCAGCTGAGCGGACAGATGCTGGAATGCGAGACGGACGACGAGGCATTGGAACGCTTCTGCAAGCCGCTCGCCGAGCGGTTCTTGGTATCGCCCATCGCGATGCGCATCCGACTGGAGAAGCTGGGGCTTTTGCATCGCACCGTGCCGTTGCAGCGGCTTCTCGCGGGTGACTGACCCCCTTTTTTGAGGAGACTGTAAAGTGTCAAGTGAACACGCGAAATTCAGCGTAGTAGCGCGGGGCGGCGGGTTTGAGACCCGCGACTTCCACCTCGCCTGTTTCCTGCGCTGCACCGGATACGAACTCGTCGACCTGCGCGCCGAAGGACGCCGCAAGGTGTTCGTCTTCAGGGACCGCCCGTCCAGGCGCGAGGACGTGCTTTCTTTTTACGGCGACGGGGCGACGGTGCCGCCCCTCGCGTTTTCCACCACCATCAAGGACATGAAGGCGCTGCTGCACAATGCTTGAGAAATCCAGCCACACCTCCTCCCAAGCCTCCTGCGGTCCTCAGCTTCGCGAGGCGCTCGACCAGATTGGCCAGATCGTTCTCGACGGCCTGAGCCACGGTCACTTCCGCGCCACCGTGTCGAGCGCGGTCGGCAAGGGAAACCGGCGCGAACTCGTGATCGAGGCGGGCAAGTCCCACAAATTCACGATCCCTGAAGACGAACTCCCGCGCTGAGGCGGCGCGAAAACGGTGATCCCTGAGATGGGGACGCCCAAGATGCAAATGACGATAAGATCCTGCGTTATCGGTGTGAATCCGAGGCCGGAGATCAGGGGCACGGGACGGCGAGGAGCCACCCGTGAGATCTTCGGTGAAGACAGCACAGAGCAGGCAGGCTGAAAACCTGATCGACCGGACCCGCGCGGTCTGGCAACCGCGCCTTGGGCGCGATCTCACGCCCGATGAGGCAAGGCAAATCTCCGCGAACGTAACGGGCTTCTTTGCCGTTTTGGCGGAATGGGCTCGCAACGAAGAACATGAGGTGCAGATCAGCGCGACCTCCGGAAACGTGGAGGCGCGCGATGAAGGCTGAAACCATCGCCAAGGCGCTGGGTGGCAGGAAGGCCGGGCAAGGCTGGACGGCGCGGTGCCCGGCGCACGACGACCGTGATCCGAGCCTGTCGATCCGGGACGCGGGCGGCAAGGTGCTCGTCCGCTGCCATGCCGGTTGCAATCAGCGTGATGTCATCGACGCACTACGCGCGCGTGGCCTCTGGGAAGGGAAAGGGCATGTTCGCCGCCATCGGCATGGCCGCATGGTTTGCAAGCCTGAACCCCCCGACCCTCGGAGCATTGAACGCGGCAACTTCGCGCTCTCAATCTGGGAAGCGGCCAAGCCCGCCGCAGACTCTCCGGTTGAGACCTACCTTGCGTCGCGCGGTCTGACCCCGCCGCCATCATCGGCTCTCAGGTTTCACTTTGCGCTCAAGCATCCTTCGGGCGGGATGTGGCCTTGCATGGTCGCGCTTGTCACCAAGGGCGAGGACGCCGCGCCGATGGGCATCCATCGCACCTTTCTCGCCCGTGACGGCTCAGGCAAGGCGCAGGTCGAGCCCGCGAGGATGATGCTCGGACCGTGCCGTGGTGGTGTTGTCCGGCTCGCCGAACCCTCGGATCTTCTGATGGTGGGCGAGGGCATCGAGACCAGTCTCGCGGCGATGCAGGCGACCGGGAACCCCGCCTGGGCCGCGTTATCGACGTCCGGACTTCGCGCCCTCGATCTGCCGGCGGGCATTCGCAATGTGATCGTTCTGGCTGATGGCGACGAAGCCGGGGAAGCAGCAGCGCGAGACTGCGCGCGGCGCTGGGTCTCTCAGGGTCGCCATGTCCGGATTGCCAGACCGCCGCAGGGGATGGACTTCAACGATATGTTGCTCGGCCGTCGGTCCGAGATCGAGGGACCTGCAAGATGACAGAGCAACAGCAAGCAGGCGATCTCGACCCGATCCTCGATGCCATCGAGGATGCAGAGGAAATCCCGAACCCGCTTGACGGGCTCGTCGAACAGGCAGCTGAAGACCCTGGGGCGCCGTTCGCCCCGGATGTCCTGGAATGCCTCATTGCCCTCAAGGCCGAAGACCGTGCAGCGTTCGAGGCCCTGCGCTTCCGGCTCAAGAAAGCTGGATGCCGGGTGACTGCCTTGGACCAGGCAATGGCCGACGAAAGCGGTGATGGAGGTCGCGGCCCGTCGCAAGCCGACATCCTGATCGACCTCGCGGGAGCCGCTGAGTTGTTCCACGCGCCCGACGGGACCGCATTCGCCGACCTGACGATCAATGACCATCGGGAAACATGGCCGGTCCGAACCAAGGGGTTTCGCCGCTGGCTGGCGCGGCAATTCTTCGAGCAGACCGGTGGAGCGCCGAGTTCGGAGGCGTTGCAGTCCGCGCTCAACGTGATCGAGGCCAAGGCACATTTCGATGGACCTGAACGGCAGGTCTTCATCCGTGTCGGCGGCCACGAGGGCCGACTCTATCTGGATCTCGGTGATGACGCCTGGCGGGCGGTCGAGATCGACGCCGCGGGATGGCGGGTGGTCGAAACCCCGCCGGTCAGGTTCCGCCGTGCCTCTGGTGTGCAGCCGTTACCCATTCCGATCCGCGGCGGTTCGGTCGAGACATTGCGGAGCTTCCTGAACGTCAGATCCGATGAGGATTTCGTCCTGGTGGTGGCATGGGCGATCGGGGTCTTTCGCGACCGAGGACCCTATCCCGCACTCGTCCTCTCTGGCGAGCAGGGTTCGGCCAAATCCACTTTCTCGGCGGTCCTGCGGGCTCTCTTGGACCCGAACACCGCGCCGCTGCGCGCCCTGCCGCGCGAGGATCGCGACCTGTTCATCGCCGCCAGCAACGGCCACGTCCTGGCCTTCGACAACGTCTCGGGCCTGCCGGCGTGGATCTCGGACACGCTTTGCCGCCTCGCCACCGGCGGTGGGTTCGCGGTGCGCCAGCTATACACCGATCAGGACGAGGTGCTTTTCGACGCTGCGCGGCCGGTGATCCTGAACGGGATCGAGGACATCGTGACCCGGCCCGACCTCGCGGATCGCGCAGTGTTCCTGACGCTCGAAGCGATCCCCGAAGACCGCCGCCGCCCGGAGGCGGAACTCTGGGCGGCTTTCGACGCGGAACGTCCCCGCGTTCTCGGTGTGCTTCTGGACGCTGTGGCCGAGGGTTTGCGGCGCCTGCCGGATACCAAGCTGCCGAAGCTGCCGCGCATGGCCGATTTCGCGCTTTGGGCCTCGGCCTGCGAAACGGCGCTCTGGCCCACGGGCACGTTCTGGTCAGCGTATTGCGGCAATCGGGACGAGGCTGTGGAAGGCGTGATCGACGCCGATCCCGTTGCCGCTGCCGTGCGCGCAGTGATGCTTGAGCGGACGGAGTGGACGGGAACAGCCTCGGATCTTCTGGGCGCCCTTGCAGAGGCAGCGGGGGAGCGCGTCGCCAAATCCAAGACCTGGCCCGACAGTCCACGCGCGTTGTCCGGGCGGCTTCGCCGCGCTGCAACCTTCCTGCGAAAGGTCGGCATCGAGTTGTCTTTCGAGAGGGAGGGCCGGGCGCGGACCCGGATCATACGGATCACCTCGACCGCGACGCACACGAACCAGAATGATGCAGGGACCCGACCGTCCGCAACGTCCGCTTCGTCCGCAAGCGAGCACAAGCAAAGGATCACCAATGGTTTCGCCGACAGCAGTGCGCGGACGCTGGCGAGCAGTGCGGACGATCAGCACTGTGAAAATGAACCGAGCGTCCTCGCCAGGCCTCTGAGACCAAAGGAAAGGTCCGCAGCGGACGGTGCGGACGCAAACGGCGCTCCTCAATCTGGTCCAGACGAAAGGGCCACAGGCGGTTGGGGGGCACGGCTATGAGTGCGGCTAATGCACTTGCAGCGGCCCGCACGGCAGGTCTGGATCTGCGCGTAGATGGACAGGACCTGGTGCTGAATGCGCCGGCGCAGCCGCCGCAAACCATTTTGGATCTCCTCGCACAGCACAAGGCTGGTGTGATCGCGATCCTCCGCGCTCAGGGTGAAGACTGGCCCGCTGATGAATGGCGCGCCTTCTACGACGAACGCGCAGCCATCGCCGAATTCGACGGCGGGTTGTCCCGGCACGACGCCGAGGCGCTCGCCCATGCCTGTTGCGTGACGGAATGGCTGAACCGCCATCCCGTCCGCTCGTCACCGGACCAGTGCCTGTGGTGCGGTCAGGCAGAAGGTTCCCAGGGGCCGCTCGTGCCATTTGGAACTGATGCGGCGGGCCATGCGTGGCTGCATCACCGATGTTGGGAGGATTGGCATGAACGCAGGAAATACCAGGCAACGGATGCCCTCGCGGCTATGGGGATCAAAGACAGGAGCAACACGACATGACGAGGCGCAAGGCGAAGGGCGAGAAGGAAGCCAAGACCGTGGTCGCGAACGACCCGGAAGACCGAAAGGGCGCGTTGAAATCCCTCGGAGGCTCGCAGTCCGATCATTGGAACAATACTCTGGCGATGCAGGCAATCGGTGGCCTGTGGCTGAAGCATTCCAGGGAGGACGAGCAGAACCGTCAGTTGGCGGCAACCGTTGCCGCACTGTCGGGCATTGCGCCGAGGGACGAGCTGGAGGGCATGATGGCGGCCCAGTTGATCGCCGCCCACAACGCCGCGATGGAATGCTACCGCCGCGCCATGATCGGCGAGCAGACCTTCGAGGGCCGACGCGAGAACCTCAACCAGGCAAACAAGCTGTCCCGAACATGGGCGACGCTGCTGGACGCACTGAACAAGCATCGCGGGAAGGGTCAGCAGAAGGTGACCGTCGAGCATGTCCACGTCCATGCCGGCGGTCAGGCCGTGGTCGGCACGGTCGAAAGACCGGGGGGAGGGGATCAGAGCAAAATGGAGGAACAACCCCATGCAAAGCAGATTGCCCATGCACCTGAGCCCGCGCTGCGGGGCGCGGACACGGAACGGGACCCCGTGCCGGTCGCCCGCGATGGCGAACGGCCGGTGCCGAATGCACGGGGGCAAGTCTCCGGGCGCGCCGATCGGGAATGACCATGCCCGCAAGCACGGGCTCTATACCGCCGACGCCATCGCGGAGCGCAGAGAACTGGCGACGCTCATCCGCTCAATGCGCGGGCTTATCGAAGAGGTGGACGGGTAGAGCCGCAGTCCGAAAGTGCGTCGGGTGGTTCCTCCGCATGGATTCCTCATGCGGGAAGCACCAGCGCAACGAGGATCCAGCGTCCATGTCTGAAAACGCTAAACTCAACTGTGGCAGGGGAACTTCGCGGTTCCTTCCGGGCGATTTGCGTATGCTGGCGGGCGAAGCGCGCGACCTCGCCAGCGACCGGATTCCTTTTTTGGGAGTCCAACGGAATCCGGAATCCACCTGCGAGGCAGCTTGATAGCGTTGCAATCAATGCCTAATCTTGCCTCATCCCGATGGAGAACCCCATGGCCAGCATCACGATTCGCAACCTCGACGACGGACTGAAACGCCGCCTGCGCATCCGCGCGGCCGAGCACGGCCGGTCGATGGAGGAGGAGGCGCGGGAAATCCTGCGCCAGGCCATCGGGAAGCCGGCCGCGCCTGCGAACCTCGGCGAGGCTATCCATCGCAGGTTCGCTGCGCTGGGCGGTGTGGATCTGGACCTGCCGCCGCGCGAGCCGATGCCCGAAGCGCCGCGGTTCGACTGAGGCGGCGGCGATGATCCTGATCGACACCAACGTCATATCGGAATTGATGCGTCCGAACCCGGCGCCCGCGGTGCTGTCATGGTTTGGCGGACAGGATGCCATGGCGCTTCATCTCAGCGCCGTTGGCGAGGCCGAGTTGCGGCGCGGCGCGGCGATCCTTCCCGATGGCAAACGCCGCGACCGCCTGATCGCCGAGATTGATGCAATGATCGCGGAGGATTTCGCGGGCCGCGTTTTGCCTTTCGACAGCGCCGCTGCCGTGGCCTTCGCGAACATCTTCGTGGACCGCCGCAACGCGGGCCGACCCATCAGCTTCCCCGACTGCCAGATCGCCGCGACCGCCCGCGCCCATCGTGCCGCAATGGCGACCCGGAACGTGGCCGATTTCGAAGGCTGCGGCGTGGAGGTGATTGATCCCTGGACCCATACGGGAGGCGCTTGATCTGCATGGACAAACGCAGCCTCTCGGAACGCGACATCTGCACCAAATACATCACTCCGGCCCTTCGGAAGGCCGGCTGGGACGAGATGTTGCAGATCCGGGAGGAAGTGAGCTTCACAAAGGGCCGGATCATCGTTCGGGGCAAGCTGGTCACGCGCGGTCAGGGCAAGCGCGCAGACTACATCCTCTACTACAAGCCAAACATCCCCATCGCCCTGATCGAGGCGAAGGACAACACCCACAGCGTCGGCGACGGCATCCAGCAGGCGCTCGACTACGCGGAGACGCTGAACATCCCGTTCGTCTTTTCCTCGAACGGCGACGGCTTTGTGTTCCACGATCGAACCGGCGTCAGCACGCCACGCGAAACCACGTTGTCGCTCGATGCCTTTCCGGCGCCGACGGACCTTTGGGCGCGGTTTCGTGCCTGGAAGGGTCTCGACGGCGACGCGGAGCAGATCGTCCTTCAGGATTACTACGACGACGGCAGCGGCAAGACGCCTCGCTACTATCAAGTAAACGCGGTCAATGCCGCGATCGAGGCTATCGCAAAGGGGAAGGATCGCGTGCTGCTCGTCATGGCGACGGGCACCGGAAAGACCTATACAGCCTTCCAGATCATCTGGCGTCTCTGGAAGGCCGGCCGCAAGAAACGCATCCTGTTCCTCGCCGACCGCAACGTCCTGATCGACCAGACCATGGTCAACGATTTCCGTCCCTTCGGCGGAACGATGGCCAAGCTCTCGACCAACGCCAAGACCATCGAACGTCAGGACGGCAGCACCGAGGATCTCACCCTCGCACTGGACAAGAAGCGCCGCATCGACACCGCCTACGAGGTCTATCTCGGTCTCTATCAGGCCATCACCGGACCGGAGGAGCGGCAGAAGCTGTTCCGCGAGTTCTCGCCCGGCTTCTTCGACCTCATCGTGATCGACGAATGCCACCGGGGCAGCGCCGCCGAGGACTCGGCATGGCGCGAGATCCTCGAATACTTCTCATCGGCCACCCAGATCGGCCTGACCGCGACACCGAAGGAGACGAAATACGTCTCCAACATCGCCTATTTTGGCGATCCGGTGTTTTCCTACTCCCTCAAGCAGGGCATCCGCGACGGCTTCCTCGCGCCCTACAAGGTGGTGAAGGTGCACATCGACAGGGACGTGGAAGGCTACCGCCCCGAGAGGGGCCAGGTCGACCGCGACGGCGAGGAGGTCGAGGATCGCATCTACAACACCAAGGATTTCGACCGGACGCTGGTCATCGACGACCGAACAAGGCTTGTCGCGCAGAAGGTCACGCAATTCCTGAAAGAGAGCGGCGACCGCTACCAGAAGACCATCGTGTTCTGTGTCGATCAGGAGCACGCGGCGCGCATGCGGCAGGCGCTGATCAACGAGAACGCCGATCTCGTCGCCGAGAACTCCCGCTACGTCATGCGCATCACAGGCAGCGACGCCGAGGGTCAAGCGCAGCTCGGCAATTTCATCGACCCGGAGTCCAAATGGCCGGTGATCGTCACCACCTCCCGGCTGCTCTCGACCGGTGTCGATGCGCAGACCTGTCGGCTGATCGTGCTCGATCGCGAGGTCGGCTCGATGACCGAGTTCAAGCAGATCGTCGGCCGCGGCACCCGCGTGCATGAGGATACGCACAAATACTACTTCACGCTCATCGACTTTCGCGGTGCGACCAGCCACTTCGCCGACCCGGACTTCGACGGCGAGCCTGTGCAGATCTACGAGCCGAAGGACGGCCAGCCCATCGACCCGCCCGATGCGCCGCCTACGGACGAGGATGGCGCGCCCCTGCCCGAAGACCCCGGCGAGGACGAGACCATCGTCGACCAGCCCGGCCTGCCGCTGCCGCCAACCGGTGGGCCGCAGAAGAAGGTCTATGTCGATGGGGTCGGCGCCACGATCGTCGCCGAGCGTGTGGAATACCTCGACGAGAACGGCAAACTCGTCACGGAATCCCTGCGCGACTTCACCAAGCGCGCCCTCCGCAAACGCTTCGCCAGCCTCGACGACTTTCTGAAACGCTGGAACGCCGCCGAGCGCAAGCAGGCCATCCTCGAAGAACTGGAGGCCGAGGGCCTGCCTCTCGACCCCATCGTCGAGGAACTCGGCCGCGATCTCGATCCCTTCGACCTGATCTGCCACGTCGCCTTCGACGCCAAGCCGTTGACCCGCCGCGAACGCGCCGAGAACGTCAAGAAACGCGATACCTTCACGAAGTACGGGCCGCAGGCCCGCGCTGTCCTCGACGCGCTGCTCGCGAAATACGCCGACGAGGGCGTGCTCAACCTCGACGACGCCAATGTCCTGCGGATTGCGCCCTTCTCAACCATCGGCACGCCCATCGAATTGATCCGTGCCTTCGGGGGCAAACCCGGCTTCGAGCAGGCCGTCCACGACCTGCAATCCGAACTCTACAAGGATACCGCCTGACCCATGTCCGTCCGCACCCTTGTCAAATCCATTCAGGACATCATGCGCCAGGACACCGGCGTCGATGGCGACGCGCAGCGCATCAGCCAGCTCTGCTGGATGTTCTTCCTCAAGATCATCGACGACCAGGATCAGGAGCTCGAAGCCTTCAGGGACGACTACCGCTCGCCCATCCCCGCCCGCCTGCAATGGCGCGCCTGGGCGGCCGACCCCGAGGGCATCACCGGCGAAGACCTCCTTACATTCATCAACGGCGACCTCTTCCCGACGCTGAAAGACCTGCCCGTCACCGGTCCCCGCGCCCGCACCGTCCGCGACGTGTTCGAGGACGCCTACAACTACATGAAATCCGGCCAGCTGATGCGGCAGGTGGTCAACCGCATCAACGGCATCGACTTCAACAACCTGACCGAGCGCCAGCACTTCGGCGACATCTACGAGCAGATCCTGAACGATCTGCAATCCGCGGGCAACGCGGGCGAATACTACACCCCGCGCGCCGTCACCGCCTTCATGGTCCAGATGACCGACCCCAAACCGGGCGAGACCCTCTTTGACCCCGCCTGCGGCACCGGTGGCTTCCTCACCTGCGCCATCCGGCACATGCGTGAGCGCTACGTGAAACGCCCCGAGTACGAGGCCACGATGCAGGCCAGCCTCCGCGCGGTCGAGAAAAAGCAACTCCCCCACATGCTCGCTGTCACCAACATGCTGCTGCACGGCATCGAGGACCCCTCCTTCCTGCGCCACGACAACACCCTCGCCCGCCCCTACATCTCCTGGGGCAAGGACGAGCGGGTGGACGTCATCCTCACCAACCCGCCCTTCGGCGGGCGCGAGGAGGACGGGATCGAGTCCAACTTCCCCCAGCACTTCCGCACTCGTGAAACCGCCGACCTCTTCCTCGCCCTGATCATTCGCCTGCTGAAACCCGGCGGCCGCGCGGCGGTGGTCTTGCCCGACGGCTCGCTCTTCGGCGAGGGCGTCAAGACCCGGCTCAAGGAGCACCTGATGGAGGAGTGCAACCTCCACACCATCGTGCGCCTGCCGAACTCGGTCTTCCGCCCCTACGCCTCGATCGGCACGAACCTGCTGTTCTTCGAGAAGGGCGTGCCGACGGAAGGCACATGGTTCTGGGAGCATCAGGTGCCCGAGGGGCAGAAGGCCTATTCCATGACCCGGCCCATCCGGCTGGAGCATCTGGCCGACTGCGCCGCCTGGTGGGGCGGGCCGCGGCGCGAGGGGCGGGTGGAGACCGAGCGCGCCTGGAAGGTCAGCGCCGAGGAGGTGAAGGCCCGCGGCTACAACCTCGACATCAAGAACCCCCACACCGTGGCCGAGGACCACGGCGACCCCGAGACGCTGCTGGAGGATCTGACGAACACTGAGGCTGAGGTGGCGGCGATCCGCGGTGAGTTGAAGATGATCCTGACCGAGGCGCTTGCTCGATGAACGCCGACCGCCTGCTCGCGCTCTACGAACTGGTCGCCGAGGCGCCCGACGCCATCGCCCGCCTGCGCCGCTTCGTGCTGGACCTCGCCGTGCGGGGGAAGCTGGTCGCGCAAGACGCGGACGACGAACCGGCGTCAGAATTGCTGAAGCGGATCGCGGCGGAGAAGGCGCAGCTGGTGAAGGCGGGTGAGATCAGGAAATCACGGAAAGAGGCAGACCTTTCCGGCGAAGACCCTTACCACCTTCCTGCAAAATGGCTCTGGGTCCCGTTTGATGAGCTTCATCACCTTGTCCGCGGCGTCACCTACTCAAAGGGCGACGTTGCGGACACGCCCTCAGCAGGTTTCGTTCCTATCCTGCGAGCAAACAACATCGGCCCGACGCTCACGTATAATGACGCAGTATATGTGAAAGCTGAGCGAGTAAGCACGGATCAGTATCTGCGCCACGGCGACTACATGATCGCGTTATCCAGTGGCTCAAAAAACCTCGTCGGCAAGGCCGCACTGGTCCCGGAAACGCTCGAATATGCCTTCGGTGGGTTCTGCGGCGCGATCAGGCTCTTCGATCCGGTCTTGGTTGGTTTCGTTGGGGTGTTTCTCAGCAGCGATCTTTATCGGGAGAGCATTTCAGCTGGCAGTCGGGGGATCGGCATCAACAACCTCAAGAAGGAGGTATTGGCGAACCTCTACTTCCCCCTCCCACCCCTCGCCGAGCAGCGGCGGATCGTGGCGAAGGTGGAGGAGTTGATGGCGCTGCTGGACCGGTTGGAGGCGGCCCGCACCGCGCGCGAGGCCACCCGCGACCGGCTGACCGCCGCCAGCCTCGCCCGCCTGACAGCGCACCACACCGACCCCGAAGCGGAGCCAGGAAAAGTGGGCACCGGTTTTCCGTCCGGCTCCGCGACCACCAAGGACTCGTTCACGGCCAACGCCCGCTTCGCCCTCGCTACGCTCCCCGCCCTCACCACCCGCCCCGACCAGATCAAACCCCTCCGCCAGACCATCCTCAACCTCGCCGTCCGCGGCAAACTGGTGGCGCAGGACGCGGGCGACGAACCGGCGTCGGAATTGCTGAAACGGATCGATGTGTGG
The DNA here is from genome assembly GCA_039822045.1 of Pseudomonadota bacterium. Taxonomy (GTDB): domain Bacteria; phylum Pseudomonadota; class Alphaproteobacteria; order Rhodobacterales; family Rhodobacteraceae; genus HLUCCA09. The sequence continues at coordinate 136,992 of JBCBMY010000005.1, forward strand.
AGGCATGAGTCCGTCCGAAAGAAGGAGATCAGGCTCCCGCGTAAAGAGTTGAAAACTGTGTCCGAACCCGAGGAGCCATATCTTCTGCCAAATGGCTGGAGCTGGGCACGGCTCGGGCAGCTCATCTACATTCAATCAGGGGACGGCCTCACCTCGGCTAAAATGAAAGACGGTCCCGTGCCGGTTTTTGGGGGCAATGGCATCACGGGATATCATGACGCAGCCAATACCTCTGAGCCAACGATCGTTATTGGCCGCGTCGGCTACTATTGTGGATCAATCCACGTCACACCCAGTGAAGCTTGGATAACTGACAACGCATTCAGAACGAAATACTCGAAGAACGAAATTCATAGAGAGTTCTTGGAGCTGTTGCTCAACGCTACCGACCTCAAAGAGCAGGAGAATGCGACGGCGCAACCGGTGATCTCAGGGATGAAGATCTATCCAATTGTGGTTGGACTCCCACCCCTCGCCGAACAACACCGCATCGTGGCGAAGGTCGATGCCCTCATGGCCCTCTGCGACCGGCTGGAGGCCGCCCTCACCACCGCCGACACCACCCGCGCCCGCCTCCTAGACGCCCTCCTCCACGAGGCGCTGAACCCCGCTGCCGAAGCAATCACGGAGGCGGCGGAATGATCGAGCAGATCGCCGCACATGTACCTGAAAGTCTGCACACCGTCAGTGGGAGCGTTTTCTACAGCGGCCGCGCTGCATTTGCAGAGCAAGCAGACGTCTACATACTAGGTGCCAACCCGGGCGGGGATCCGGACACGCAAAGCAACGAGACGGTCCAGAACCATACAGATTTCGTCCTAAGGTATGCTCCAGACCTCTGGTCCGCATATTGCGACGAGTCATGGGCGGGGAAGCCTCTCGGCCAAGCGCCCTTGCAAAGGCGTATTCAGTTCATGGTGTCCCGACTAGGCTTGAATCCGCGTCTAGTTCCGGCAAGCAATCTGGTCTTCTCTCGTTCTCGCCGGCTTCAACATATTGAAGGCGACTACAGTCAACTCGCTGACCTCTGCTGGCCGGTGCATGCTGCCGTGCTCAAACTGCTGAACCCAAGAGCCATCGTTTGTCTCGGCGGGGACTGCGCCGACGAGGTGCGCAGACGGACTGGCGCACGCCAGCAGTTGGGCACTTTCGTCGAGCTGAATAACCGTCGATGGCAAAGCACCGCGACGCTTTCACCTGCGGGCCTAATCGTCTTTCAGCTGACGCACCCATCTGTTGCCGACTGGACGAGCCATGAGGCCGACCCCAGCGAAATGGTTAGGAGCGTCCTCGGATCATGTTGAACATATCCTTGTTTAGTGATAACTAAACACCATGCCAGCCAGAACACTCACCCCCAAGCCATCCGCCCCGCCGCCCAGCACGCGTGCTGTGATCTACGCCCGTGTCTCCTCCAAGGAGCAGGAGAAGGAGGGCTACTCGATCCCGGCACAGCTGAAGCTGCTCAAGGACTATGCCGCCGCCGAGGGCTTCACCGTGGCGAAGGAGTATGTGGACGTCGAGACCGCCAAGCAGACTGGCCGCGGCGCCTTCGGCGAGATGGTGACCTGGCTGCGGGCGCATCCGGACGTTCGCGTGATCCTGGTCGAGAAGACCGACCGGCTCTATCGCAACCTCAAGGACTGGGTGACGATCGACGAGCTGGATGCAGAAATCCACTTCCCGAAGGAAGGGGTGGTCCTGTCGCGGGACTCGCGCTCGTCCGAGAAGTTCATGCACGGCATCAAGGTGCTGATGGCGAAGAACTACATCGACAACCTGTCGGAGGAAGCCCGCAAGGGCATGCAGGAGAAGGCCGAGCAGGGCATCTGGCCGACCAAGACACCGCTCGGTTACCTAAATGTCACCGGCCCGGACGGGCGCAAGGTGATCGCCGTCGATCCGGAAGTGGCGCCAATAATCACCAAGCTCTTCGAATGGTATGCGACTGGCGAATACGCACTGAAGGAGGTTGCCAAGAAGGCCCGCGCCGTCGGTCTCGCCTACAAGAAAAGCGGCGCGCCGGTGCCCACCAGCACCGTGCACTCGATCCTGCGCAACCGTCTCTACACCGGCTGGTTCGAGTGGAACGGTAAGCTCTATCAGGGCAAGCACGAGGCGCTGGTGCCGGTCGAGTTGTGGGAGCGGGTGCAGGGCGTAATGGATGGCCGGAACGCCAGCAAGCATCGGCGCATGACGCATGACTTCGCCTTCTCGGGCCTGATCGCTTGCGCGCGCTGCGGCTGCTCGGTGGTCGGCGAGATCAAGAAGCAGAAATACATCTACTACCACTGCACCGGCTACGCGGACAAATGCCCGGGCGAGCCCGCCTCCTGCCGCCGCAAGTATGTGCGCGAGGAGGTTCTGGAAAAGCAGTTCACCGCCATGCTCGGCCGGCTTCGCTTCGACGACGAGGTGCTGCAATGGGTGCGCGAGGCGCTGCACACGAGCCATGTGGACGAGCGCCGCGAGCATGAGGAGGCGATTGGCCGGCTGCGCGCCGAGTATGATCGGCTCCAGGCGCGGATCGACGCGATGTATGTCGACAAGCTGGACGGAAAGGTCGCTGGCGATTTCTTCGACAGGATGGCTGGCCAGTGGCGAGATGAACAGAGCCGCTGTCTTCGGGACATTGAGCGGCATCAGGAGGCCGAGCAATCCTACATGGATGAGGGTTTGCGGATTCTCGAACTGGCCCGGAACGCGCAGGCCCTGTTCGAACGCCAGCCGGCCCGCGAGAAGCGGCGGCTTCTGAATTTCGTGCTATCGAACTGCACCTGGGAGGATGGGGAGGTGGTCGCCACCTTCCGGCAACCCTTTGATCTCTTGGCGGAAACTGCATCTATCGCCGCGTGCGCAGTGGCGGCAGATCAGGCGAAATCCGCAAAGAATGAGATTTGGCTGGGGTGGTAGGATTCGAACCTACGATACACGGTACCAAAAACCGCTGCCTTACCACTTGGCTACACCCCAAGGTGACGGCGATGTAAAGCGCTTGGTGTGAGGCTGCAAGGCCTTCCAAGCCGCTCGGTGCCAGATTTCTCAAGGAGCAGCCCGTGCGCGCAAGCCGTCCCTGCGAGAGGTATGGATCGGATAGGTCGTTCGCCATTGCCACCACACCAAGACCGTTTTCGGTCGGCCTGGTAAAACAATAGCCCGTTCCCAGCGCGCTGCCCAATGCCCGGGCGCGCGGCGCCGGGAAACCAGCGCGGCAGTCCAGATCACCCTCCTCTAACGGGCCCCGGTCGGGCACCTCGGCGAACTAGACTTGCCCAATCACCGGCCCATGCATTGCGGACCGATCGACCGTGTCCCTTTTGGTGCGCCCGAGTTGGAACCAATCAAACGTGATCCGCCGGGGCGGACCACGACGTCGGTGGTCGCGCCCGCTGCCTCGTCCGCTGACCTTGGGGGGACCGCCGAGCGCCTCGTGGAGCTTTGGCGCCTCGATGAGGAGTGCGGGCTCCTCGGCCGGCTCGCGGGTGCAGGTGAGTTCTTTCGGAAAGGTCGCCTTTGCCTCCGCCTCCTCGGCGCGCGCAGACGTCGCGTCGGCCGTCGCAGCATCGGTCCGGGCCGCGCCTTCGAGGACCTGGTCAATTGCGGCTGGCGCTCCGATGTCACGCCCGGGCGACGGGGACAATCCGGTGTTGCCCCACTGACCTTACGCCATACCGTCTTGGGGCACATCGTTGGCAATCCGGTCTCCCGCACCTCAACTCGGACCGAGGCCGGCGCAAAACTGCGGAGAGCTTGAGATCCTACTGCGCTGTAGACGAAACGGAGCCCCAAATCTGCGGAGGGGTTCTTCAGACCGGCCCTGCTACGGTGAGCAGGCCAAGTCCGACCCGAAGGACCAAGCTAACGCGGCAATGCGCCTAAACCCGGAGCGGATCGGCCTTGGCAAGTCGGTCGAACGCGGCAAGGCTCGCCACGAGCGCCGGCATTTCAGCGAGTGGAACCATGTTCGGCCCGTCAGATGGGGCGATGTCTGGCTCGGGATGGGTCTCGATGAACACGGCGGCGATGCCGAGCGAGACGGCCGCCCGTGCCATCACCGGGGCGAACTCGCGCTGGCCGCCGCTCGATCCACCCTGCCCGCCGGGTTGCTGAACGGAGTGGGTGGCGTCCATGACAACGGGCCAACCCGCGCGTGCCATTATCGGCAAGCTGCGCATGTCGGTCACCAGCGTGTTGTAGCCAAAGCTCACGCCCCGCTCGGTCAGCAGGATACGGGTGTTTCCGGTGCTCGCGACCTTGTTCGCGACGTTTGAGATGTCCCACGGGGCTAGGAACTGACCCTTCTTGATGTTTATGGCCGCCCCCGTTTCCCCCGCAGCAATCAGCAAGTCGGTTTGGCGGCTCAGGAAGGCGGGGATCTGCAAGATGTCGACGGCCGCGGCCGCCGGTGCGCACTGGTCGGGCGCATGCACATCCGTCAGCACCGGACAGCCGACGGCGTCGCGCACGGCGCCGAGCATCTCGAGACCATCCTCCATCCCCACACCACGCCGCCCCTCCAGCGACGTGCGGTTCGCCTTGTCGAAGCTGGCTTTGAAGACATAGCCGACGCCCGCCGCAGCGCAGGCCTCGGCCATCACGCGCGCAATTCCAATCGCATGGTCCAGGCCTTCAAGCTGACACGGGCCTGCGATGACCACGAGCGGGCGATCATTTCCAAAGGTGACGCCCTCTTTCGGCGCCCGAACGGCCACCTCGCGCATTTGCTCCTCCGGGGCTTTGGGCTCAGGCCGAGACCTGTTCGCGCAGGACCGAGGCTGTGAGCGACAGCATGAGGTAGATACCGGCGAAGATCGCGAAGGCAAGTGCAGTGTTCTCGAAGACCCGCGGATAGGTGGGCTCGTCCGGCGCAATAGGGTTCACGTTGACCGCCATGTACCGCACTTGCCGGTTCGCCTCGATCCGCGCCGTCTCCAGCTGCTGGGCGGCGTTCTGAAGCAGAAGCTGGCGGGTCTGCAACTCGGCCTCAGCGATGCGCAACTGGCCGCTCACACTTGCCAGCGAAGCATCGCCGGCCTCGTCCACGGTCATTGAGGCGCGCAGTTCATCGACAAGGGCCTGGAGGCGCCCAATTTCCCCCTCGACACCGGACACGCGCGCCTGGTTGGGCCGTGCGTTCGACAGGAGCTGATCACGCTCGAGCTGCTTCTCGCGAAGCTGCACTTCGAATTGGGTGATCTGCTGCATCAGGCTGCCCGTTTCCGAGATCGGATCAAGCACACCCAGCCGTTCCTGCAGTTCCAGCACGCGTTGCTGGGCCTCAAGCACCCGACCCTCGGCATCCTCAAATGCTTGCATGGCGCCGGACATCTGATCCTCGCGCAGGCGTTGGCTTTGATCGTTCACCCGTTGCTCAGCATACCCGATCAGCGCTTCCGAGAAGCGTTGGCTGGCTTCCGGAGAGGCCGCGATCACCTCCATCTTCAGGATACCCTCGGAGGGGTCATAACCGACCTTTACGTTGCGCTCGTAGATCCCGAAGGCATCCACGTTCGACGCTTCGGCCTCGAGCTGCTGGAGCGGGTCGATCCCGTCCTGCATGAAATGCGTGGTAAAGCCCTGGTCCCGGTCGAGGCGCAGCATCGCATCCATCGACAACAGGTACGACTGCACACTCGTACTGTCTTGCTGTGATGCAAGCCCCGTCCCGGCAAGAAAGCTACTGGCCGCTCCCGCGCCACTTGCGCCGTCCGCCTGCTGAATGACGAACTCCGACTTGGTTGCGTACATCGGCGTGGCCACAAACGCAAAGTACCAGCCGGCGATCAGCGTCGGAAGGAATACGAAGAAGCTCAGCCGCGCGAGCAGGAACACCATCTTGCGCCGGCGGCGACGAGCGATGTCGCGCTGGATCTTCCAGATCTCTCCCGCACGGTCCTCGGGGATCTTGAGCCCGGGGGGGGCGTCGTCAATTCGCGCGGGCGGGCTGTGCCGCGTCACGGTTGAGGGCAGGTTGACCGGCGCGTCTTCTGGAGCAGAAGACCGCGCCGATGGCAGGGTTTGGGCAGGGCGATTGGTCTCTTCTTGCGCCGTCGGAGCCACCAGCTGCAGAACCGTACCCCGGTCGAACGGATCCACACCCTTGGCACGCAGCAGACGCACGGCGTCAAAATCCGAGGTTGGCGCAAGCCCATGTTTCTGCGCCACACGGCGGGCCATGCGCAGCTGGCGCCCGGTGAGCCCCTCTCGCCGGATTGCGGCGATTTGAGTCTCGCTATCGACCTCGGCGGCCGAGGAAATCTCGCCGTGTGCGACCTGTGGCCCCTGCAGCTCACTGCCGGCGGCGCGCAGGGTTTCACCCACCGCCCGCGCGATCTTGTCGCCTCCAATAGCCGAGACGCGCGGCGATACGGCCTTCGCCTCGGCGTCGGCTCGCGCGCGGACCGTTCGGGCACTGGCCGCGTTCTCCGCCTCCAGGTCCTCAAGCGCCCGCTCGCGCACAGCGCCGGGGTCGATGCCGGGAAAGAGGGGCGCGCCCGGCCTACGCCGGTATTTCGCGATCCTAGGCGGTGTAGTCATAAAGAGCCTGTGCCTCTTCCAGAGTATCAAACTGGTAAATTTTCCCGTCCCGCATAACGGCGGCCGACCGCGCGAACTTCTCCAGCGTCTTCGCCTGATGCGATACGATCACAACCGTCGTGTCCTTCAGCCGCTCCCGCAGGATGGCCCCGGCCTTGCGGTTGAACTCGACATCAGTTGTGTGGGGCATTCCCTCGTCGATCAGATATACGTCGAAGTCGAGCGCCAGCATCAAGGAAAAGCAGAACCGGGCACGCATGCCTTGGCTATAGGTGCCGACGGGCATGTCGAAATACTCGTCGATCCCGGTGAGCCACCGCGAAAACGCCTCAACGTAGTCAGCATCGAGCCCATAAAGCTGCGCGATGTAGCGCGCATTCTCCATGCCGGTATGGCGTGTCACCACACCGCCCATGAAGCCGAGCGGGAACGATACCCGGCACTCACGGACGATCTCGCCCTCGTCGGGTTTCTCCAGCCCCGCAATCATGTTGATCAGTGTGGTCTTGCCCGTTCCGTTCGGCGCGAGGATGCCAATCGAACGCCCAAGCTCAACCCGCAGGCTCGCGCCGTCGAGGATCACCTTGCGCTGTTTACCCGTCCAGAAGGACTTGGAGACGTTGCTCAACTCGATCATTGGCCGATCCGCACACACCACTCATGGCTAGACGCCACCACGGGGCGGAGCTTAGGGGGACACTTTGGCCACAGTATGTCCCCCAAAGTGGTAAATGTTCAACGACCGTGGCTGATCAGGCCAGCATTGCCCAGCCAAATCCCGCCAACACGGCGCCGAACATGGCAAACCCGATATAGCCCGCAAAGATCCGGGGCTTGACCAATGCCCAGACGGCCACCGCCGCTGGGATGCTGCTGGCACCGCCCGCCACCATGAAGGACATCGCCGCGCCCGGGGTCATGCCCTGCGCCATCAGCGCGTCGACGAGCGGCACGGCTGCATACCCGTTCAGGTAGGCCGGCGCGCCGACCAAAGCCCCCAGCAGGATCGGCTGCGCACCGTCGCCGCCGAGCACGGTCGCGATCCACTCGGCCGGAACATAGGCGAGCATCAGGGACTCAAGCACATAGGCCAGCGCGAGCCACTTCAGCAGGAACAGGGCGTTTTCGCGCCCGGTCTCCAGGAAGGTCTCGCGCCGCTCCGCCTCGCCCCAGAAACGCCACACCGGAGCGCCCTGGAACGGCTGTTGAACGCCGCAGCAGCTGCCGCAGCCACCGCTCTTGGCCCGCAGCGGGTCGGCGAACACGCGCGTCCGGCTGAACGCCCAGACACCAGCGCCGCCCAACAGCCCCATCCCCACGGCCGCCGCGGCCTTGGCCAGGGCAAACTCGAACCCGAGGGTGCCGGCTGTGATGGCGAACATCGCCGGGTCCATCAGGGGCGAGGACAACCAGAACGCCATCACCGCAGAAAGCGGTGCGCCAAGCGCCAGCATCGCGGCAATGAACGGGATAACTTCGCAGGAGCAGAAGGGTGACAGGCCGCCAACCAGCGCCGCCACGACGATCATCCGCCATTCGGGGCCCTCAAACGCGCGGGCGACCAGGGTCTCGGCGCCTGTCGCCTTAAGGAACGCCACGGCAAAGACGGCGAAGGCGATGAACGGCGCCGTGTGGGCCATCGCGCCGACGGCGAACGTTACAGTCTCGCCCGCCTGCTGAGTGTCGTAGAGGGCGATCACCAGCGGCACGAAGACCACGATCAGCCACACCTTGTCCAGCTTCGCCCAAAGCTGCCGTGCCGTCCCCGGCTGCGTCACGCTCGCTTCAGCCATCACGTCTCTCCGTGTCTTGGGCGCAACCGCTCTGGTCCGCGCAACATTCCCTGAGCAGAAAGTCTGTCAGCGCCTCAATCCGCTCTACAGCGGCGCCGGCGCAGATGATGCTGCGCCCCCGTTTCTCTTGGCGGATCAGTCCCGCCTGAGACAGGATCTTCAGGTGATGGGTCAGCGTCGAGCCGGTCACGCCGCAGCGCGCACCGAGTTCACCGATTGACAGCCCCTCTGGCCCGGCGCGGACCAGCGCATTTAGCACGCCAAGCCGCTGCTCCGATCCCAGCGCCGCAAACGCAGACGCCGCAACTTCAACGGGCAGGGCCCCACCCTGACGGATATGCTGTGAGTCGCTCATGCCGCGATACTTCTAGAAATCTCGAAGTTTTGCAAGGGATGTTTCGACAGATCTCGAAACTTTCCTTGGAGCGCCCGGCTCCTCCCCCCGTTGCCGCCCGCGTCGAGTGCATTAGACCTCCAACCATGGCTCAGGATCAGGCCCACGACCCCCTGCCGGTGCATGACCGGATTGCCGACTGCCGGATTTGTACCGAGCGGTTCGCCGCAACCCATACCGCCCATGCGCCGCGTCCGGTCGTCTGGTTTCGCCCCGGCGCGCGCCTTTTGATCTCGGGTCAGGCGCCAGGCATGCGCGTCCACCAAAGCGGGATCCCGTTCGATGACCCATCTGGCGATCGCCTGCGCGACTGGATGGGGATCGAGCGCGAGACCTTCTACGACCAATCCCGTATTGCCATCATGCCGATGGCCTTCTGTTTCCCAGGCTACAACGCGAAGGGCGCCGACCTGCCCCCGCCCAAAGTCTGCGCTGAGACGTGGCAGGACGATGCGATGGCCGCCCTTGGTCCGGTGTCGCTGCGTCTGATCGTCGGCGGCTACAGCCATCGCTGGCACCTTGGGAAACGCGCTCACAAGAGCGTCACCGCGACCGTCGCCGCATGGCGCGACTACGGACCCGACGTTATCCCCCTGCCGCACCCGTCGTGGCGCAACACCGCATGGATGAAGAAGAACCCGTGGTTCGCAGCCGATCTGCTTCCCGTTTTGCGATCACGTGTTGCCGCAGCCCTCGTAGAGTAAGGTCCATGCCCGATCCAACACCCCTCGACCGCGCCCATGCCGAGATGGCGGCCGCTCCAGACGACGAGACGCCACGCCTTCGGTTCTATGAACGCCTGGCAGACGGCGAGCTCTTTATGATGCTCCGCGAGGAGGCCAAGGAGGACAAGATCGAGCCGCGTCTCTTCCCGCTCGACGACGGCGACTACGTGCTGGTCTACGACCGCGAAGACCGGCTTGCCCGGTTTGCCGGCGGGCCAACGCCCTATGCGGCGCTATCCGGCCGTCGCGTGGTCGCGATGCTTGCTGGCAAAGGCATTGGGCTCGGCCTCAATCTTGGCGAGGCTCCCTCCGAGATGCTGCTGCCCCCGGAAGTCGTGGACTGGCTCGCCGAGACCCTGTCGCACCGCCCGGCCGAGACTTCGGCCCGCCCACAGGACATCGCGCCCCCCAACGACCTGCCCGAAGCGCTGCTGACGTCGCTCGACACCAAAGTGGCGCTCGCGCAGGGCTTGGCGTCTATGGCGTATCTGGCCAGCGTCACCTACCAGACCGGCGCACGTGGACATCTTCTGGCCTTTATCGACCCCGCTCCGGGTGCCGAAGAGGCGCTGGTCCAGGCCACAAACGAAGTGCTCACCTTTTCTGGTCTAGCCGCGGGCGCGATTGACGTGGCCTTCTTTCCGTCGTCGCATGTTGTCTCGGCGCGGCTGGCCCGCGTGGCCCTACGCTTCGACATCCCACCGGCGCCTGAGGAAGCGACCCCGGTCGCACCAGGCTCCGATCCCGCCAAGCCGCCACGCCTCAGATGAGCACTGGCACGCGCCTCTTCGCGCTGACGGCCCTGACGATGGTGGCGTTCGCGGCCAATTCGATCCTGAACCGGATGGCGCTTGCCGATCTTGGGATGGGACCTGCGAGCTTTGCTGCGATCCGGCTGATGTCGGGGGCCGCCCTCCTGACGGCGCTGGTCTGGCGTACGCACCGCCGCGTGGCACCCTTCGCTCCGGGCCGTGCGACCGGAGTGATTGCGCTGTCGGCCTATGTCATCGGCTTCTCCTATGCCTACGTCACGCTCGACGCGGGGCTCGGCGCGCTCCTGCTCTTCGGGGGCGTTCAGATCACAATGTTTGCCGGCGGGCTCCTTGGAGGAGAACGCCCACCTGCACGGCGGTGGGCCGGGGCAGTGCTCGCACTGACGGGGCTCGCCTGGCTTCTCTGGCCGGCCGGCGTGTCGCCGCCGCCGCTCTCGGGCGTGGCGCTTATGCTTGTCGCAGCGCTCGGCTGGGGCATCTACTCGCTGCAGGGGCGCGGGGCGTCCGATCCGACCGAGGCGACAGCTTCGAACTTTCTGCTTGCCGCGCCCCTGGGCATTGCGCTGGTGGCCCTCCTACCCGATGCCGCCCCCCCTACGGGCATCGCCTTGGCGATCCTCTCCGGAGCCGTCACATCGGGCCTGGGCTACGCGCTCTGGTACACGGTCCTTCCCCAGCTGACCGCATCCTCCGCCGCCGTGGCCCAGCTTTCCGTTCCAGTCATCGCACTAGCCGCGGGCGCCGCCCTCCTCGGCGAGCCGATCACGACCCGCCTCCTTCTGGCCAGCGCTCTGGTGCTTGGCGGCATTCTGCTCTCAGCAACCGCCAAGCGCTGACCGCAACCGCGGTCAGGCGGCAAATGCCGGGTTCGACCATGCCGCGCGCCCGGCACGGTCGACAACGGTGACGCGCATCCAGGGTGCCTCGACCAGCCGGCCCAGATCGACGCGGGCCCGGGTCATCGCATCACCCCACACCGCTGCCGTGGCCGATCCGGGGCCCTGGACGATTACCATGGCCGCCGACGAGCACTCGATCTCCACCGCGCCGGCTTCCCAATTGATGCCGCGGATCTCAGGGCCCTGCGTGGCGTACATGCGCCCCGCCTTCAGCGCGTCGAGCAGCGCGTCTGGTGCGTTTTCCTCGGCCTTCACCATCACCCAGCCCCCGAAGTTGTCAGGGCCATGGAAATGGCTGTCGTCGGTCGCAACCAGTGTCAGGTGACGACCGGCCTCGAGCAAGCGATCCAGCGTGTGAAATCCACGGCCACGATCGCTGAGCATCGCGCAGCCATGGTTGTAGACCTCAACGGCATGCGCCGCCTCGATGCTCGCGGCATCCGCCTCGGTCAGACCGGACCATTCAGGATGCGCAATCGCAACGAAAGCTCCTGCTGCACGAGCGCGCGCCGCAAGCTCGGGCCCCGTCTCCTGGCCGCGTTCGGGATCGAAATCGGGGATGTGCGGCGGCTCGAAATCCTCGGGCAGTCCCACAGCCAGCAGATGCCAGATCTCGCCATTGACCATCGTGCCGGAATGCACCTCGGCGCCGAGGATCGTAGTGAAATCGTTGCCGCGGAACGGGCGTGTGTCGGCTATGGGGTAGCCGTAGCGCCCCACAAAATGATCCGTGAGCGCGATGAAATCATAGCCCTCCGCGCGATAGCGGCGGCACATCTCATCGGGCGCCAGCGCCCCATCCGACAGGGTCGAGTGACAATGCAGGTTACCCCGCCAGAAGCGCCCCGGCGCAGCAAAGATGTCCTCGGCCATGGTGTCTCCCTCTCGTGGCTGCCCAACAGCCGATGACAGAGGGAGGTCACGGAGGCATGACAGCGGCGAGGCGTGCGCGCCTATCGGTCGGCCTCGCACCGGGCAAAGGCGTCGGCAATGGCATCCGCGCTCAGGGGCTTTTCGACAAAGATGAGGCCCGGATGTTCGGCCTCCATCTCGTGCCGGTTATAGCCCGATGCGAAGACGACCAGGGCGCCGCGCTCGATCAGCTCACGACCCAGGGGGATCGAAAGCCCTTCCCCGCCGATATTGACGTCCAGCAGAGCGCAGCCGACGAAGGGATCGCTGTCCTGGGCCATCGCCCTGGCCCGGCGCAGATTGTGTGCGACATGCACGCGGCAGAAGCCCATATCCTCAAGGGTCTGGGTGGTATCCAGGGCAATGATGATCTCGTCCTCGAGATAGAGGATCGCGTGATTAGCCGGCGTCATGAAGGTCCGGCTCGCCGAAATGCTCGCGCGCGAGATCGTAGTCGAATTCCATGGTGCAGCGCAGGCCTCCGGACGTGAAGTCCATCTCCACCCGTCCCTCAAGGCCCCCCTCGATTGTCGAGCGGATCAGCTGGGTGCCAAAGCCGGACGGACCAACCTCGCCGACCGTCGGACCCCCCTCCTCGACCCAGATCATGCGCACGCGCTCCCCCTCGCCCTCATCCAGCCTGCTCCAGCTCAGCGCCACGGTACCGCTGGAATTCGAGAAGGCGCCGTACTTGGCCGCGTTGGTGGCCAATTCATGCACCGCCATCCCCACGGCCAGCGTTCCGCGCGCATTGAGCGGCAAATCGGGGCCGCGCAAAGACACGCGGTCATCGCCGTAAACGGCGGTCAACTCAGGCTCGATCACGTCGCGCACACGGGCCGCGCCCCAATTTGCCGTCGTCAACAGCTTGTGGGTATTGGCCAAAGCCTCAATCCGCTTGGCCAGTCGCTCGAACACCTCGACATCGGTCGCGGCTTCGCGCCGGGCCCGGTTCACCAGCGCAAGAACGTTCGACAGCATGTTCTTCACGCGATGCTGCAGCTCCTTCATAACCCGCGTCAGCTCGCGGCTCATGTCGGTCTGCAGGGTCACGTCACGTACGTTGATCCCGACCGCGGCAACTTCGCCCGGACGGCCTTCCTCCACCACACGCTGGATCGGATACCAATCCACCTCCCAGACCCGCTCCTCGTCGGGATGGGCCTTGGTGAACCCGCTGATGCGGCTGTCGAGCACCGGATCCCCACCCTGGAAGATCTCGGCGACGTGCCCGCCCAAAGCATCGGCAAGCCACGGGATCACTTCGGCGATGGTCCGGTCCGCATGCTCGTCGATCGGCACGCCGTTGATCTCGGCCATCCGCTGGTTGACGCGCAAAAACCGCATCTCGCGGTCGACAAGCGCCATCGCTTGCGGGCTGACCCGATAGAGTTCCTCGATCTCGACGAGATTGGCCTGCGCCTGGGCGCGCTGCCGCTCTATCTCGCGGGCGGCCCGACGCAGCTCAGTCACGTCGGTGACCGTAAACACGACGCCCGACGCCGCCTCGCTGTCTGTCCGGTAAGGCAGGACCCGAAGCACCAATTCCACCGACCCGTCATGGGTCGCCAGATCAGTCTCCCGCAGCGCGCCACTGTCCAGCGTCTCCTGGCAGAGCGCCACGATGGGGGCCATCGGCACGTCTGCGCCAATATCGTCGATCCGACGTCCCCGATCCTGCTCGACAAATCGGAAATAGCGCTGCGCCTCGGGTGTGAAGCTCCGCAACCGAAGCTCCTGATCCAGGAAAACGGTCGGAATCCTGGTGGAGCGAATAAAGTTCGACAGGTCCGAATTTGCCTCATTCAGCTCCGCGACCTTGTTCTGCAGCTCCTCGTTGATCGTCGACAGCTCCTCGTTCGCCGACTGGAGCTCCTCGTTCATCGACATCATTTCTTCGTTCGAGCTCTTCAGCTCCTCGTTGGAGGTCTCCAACTCCTCCACTGTCGTCCGAATGGTCTGCCGTGCCGTGTCGAGCTGTTCCTCCAGATCGCGGACGTAATCCGTGATCTCGCTCTCCTCGCTATCGATCTGGCCCGGGCGATCGTCGCGCAGATCCATGTGGTCGCGCATCACCAGGAGCGTGGTGTCGTCTTCCAGCCGTTCCAGAACCATCACAATCCGCACAGGAATTCCGTCAAGCTCGCCCTGAAACTCGCGCTCGCTGCGCTCCCCACGGTCCGGTGACAGGTTGACCAGGCGGCGCACCACGCCCTCAAGTTCCGACCGGATAAGGTGCAGGACCCCCGTCTTGGTAGCGCCCGGTTTGACCGCGAGGTACCGCGCCGCCCCCTGCGAGGCATAGATCACTTCGTTGTTGAGATTGAGCACCAAGTAGGGCGGCACGTGCCGCGACAGCAGGGCCTGCTCATAGGAGCGCTCGTGCAGATCTAGCGCCAGCGGCTCGCCCTGCCCGCTTGGGCTGATCGTCGGTGCACCGGAATTGGGCAAGTTGAGCGGCCGCGCCTGCCCGGCCCGGCGCCGAAACAGTCGCGGCCCGGTGATGAACTCCGAGAAGTAGCGCGCCAGGATCGGGGGGTTCTCAGAGGGGCCAAGAAACAGGTAGCCCCCCTCTCGTAGGGCATAATGGAACACCCGGACGGCCACCTCTTGAAGCACCTGATCGAAGTAGATCGTCACGTTCCGGCACGACAGAAGGTCGAGCTTGGAGAACGGTGGATCCTTGATGATCGACTGGTTCGAGAAACGCACCACGTCGCGCAACGCCGACGTCACTTCATAGCCGCCCGTTGTCGGCCGGAAGTAGCGCTCCAAATACTCGGCTGGCACCTCTTCGGAGATCGAGTTGGGATAGACACCGCGGCGCGCAACCCGAAGCGCCTCATCGTCAATGTCGGTCCCAAAGATCGCCAGCCGCGGCGCGCCGTCGACCCGGCTCAACTCCTCAAGGAACAGGATCGCCATGGAATAGGCCTCCTGTCCCGTCGAACAACCCGCCACCCACACGCGGATCTCTTCGTCCTGCTCGCGCGATTCCACGATCCGCGGCATGACAGAGTCCTTCAGCGCCTCAAACGCCTCTGGGTCTCGGAAGAACGACGTGACGTTGATCAGCAGGTCACGGAACAGACGCCCCGCCTCGGCCTTGTTGTCGATCAGTTCCTTCAGATACGTGGCCGGCTCGTCGATCCCCAGCACACTCATCCGCACCGCCAGCCGGCGCAGGAACGTCCCTTCCTTGTAGTGGCTGAAATCGTGCCCCGTCCGGTAGCGGACGTGCTTGGCAACGCGCTCGATGAACTCCGCATTGTTGCGGATCGACGGCTCGATGCCCGACCGGCGATTGTAGTAGTCGTTGACGACATCGACCATTTCCGACGACGGCAGCACAAGGTCCACCGCCCCTGTCGCCAGCGCCGAGCGGGGCATCCCGTCGTACTTGGCCTGCTTGGGGTCCTGCACGAACACAAGCCCGCCGGCCTCCTTGATCGCCTTCACCCCGACGGACCCATCCGAGCCCGTCCCCGACAAGATGATCCCCGTCGCTGCGGGCCCTGCCGCTTGCGCGAGCGACACAAGGAAGCGATCGATCGGGCGGCGCAGGCCCCGGGGGCTGTCGAACTTCTCCAGGCGCAGAACCGTCCCCTCGAGCGTCACCGAAAACCCCGGCGGGATCAGGTAGATGTTCCCTGGCTCCACGTCCATTCCGTCCGAGATGGAGTGAACCGGGGTCCGCGTCCGTTTGGACAGCAATTCCGGCAGCAAGCTCTCGTGATCAGGGTCGAGATGCTGCACAAGAACGAGCGCAAGTTCGTGCTGGTCCGGCAAGTGGAACAGAAGCGTCTGGAAGGCCTCAAGCCCGCCCGCGGATGCCCCCACCCCGATGATCAGGGGAGCGCCCAGCCCCGCGGCCAGGCTCGCCCCGTCTACATCCCACGCCATAGCGAAAGACCGCTCCGACCCGGTCGCCCGGGCATCGGCCGGCACGGCGGAATACCCGCCCGGCGGGAGCTGTTCTTCGTCGTCCGGCATTTCCGTCCGTCCTGTTTCATCTCGGCGGCAACTGGTCTAGCCTGAAGTTCCAAATACGAAATGCGTCATTTGTACCGATGATCGACAGGTTACATCTCGAAGGCAAGGGCCCCGGGGAAGCCGCCGCGCTGGAGCGTGTGTCGGCAATGTTCGAGCGTTCGCCCGTCGCGCTGACCCTCGCCGATGCATATCAGCCGGACATGCCGCTGATTATCGCCAACCAGGCCTTCCTGACCCTCTCCGGCTATGAGCGCGACGAAGTCGTTGGGCGCAATTGCAGATTTCTGCAGGGGCGGCGCGACAATGTGGCCGCGCGGCTGGAGATCCGCGAGACCATCACCGAGGCTGGTCAGGCGCAAGTGCTCTTGCACAACGTACGCAAGAACGGCGAGCCGTTCGACAACCTCCTGTTCCTGCAGGCCCTTGTCGAACGGGATGGCCGCGCCCGCTACTTCATCGGCTCACAATTCGAGCTTACAGACGCGGTCACGGCAGAGCGGATCGATCGCCATGTGTCCCATGTCGACGCCGCCGTCGGGCAAGTCGTGGCCGCGCAACACCACCTGCGGGCCGAGCAACGGCGGATGTTCGCCAACGCCGCCCATGCGGTCGCGCTCACATGGCTGGCAACCCTTAAGTAGGCCGGCACCGCGTTCTCAGCCCCCTGTCCGAAGCCCGTTTTCGCCGGTCGCAGATGATCGCATACTGTGTCACAGCGGCGACACTTCTGCCGCGAAGCCGGCCCTAGCCCCTCAGCCCACTCGCGCAACCATCCAGTCGGACATCGCACCCACCACCCGATGCAGCAAAAGCGTTAGGGCCGCCAAGACCGCAAGTGCTGCGAAAGTCAGGTCTATCTTGACCTGCCCATTGGCCCACAGCATCAGATAGCCGAGCCCCCCGGCCGAGCCCACCCATTCCCCAATGACTGCTCCGATCGGCGCATAAACCGCCGCCAGCCGCAGACCCGAGGCGAGTGCAGGCACCGCCGCCGGCACGCGGATCCGCCACATCACCTGCCGGGGCGTCGCACCCATCGTGCGGGCTAGATCCATCCAGCCCGGCGGCGTGCGCACAAGACCATCGAAGAAGGCCCACGCGACGGGGAAATAGATGATCAGCACGGCCATGAGCACCTTCGAGCCCATGCCAAAGCCCAGCCAGAGGTTGAGAATTGGCGCCAGAGCAAAGACGGGAACGGCCTGGGTCGCAACCAGCGCCGGTCGCGCCATCGCCCGGGCCATGGGCGACGCTGCCAGCGAGATGGCCGTCGACACGCCCAGAATCACGCCGAACAGCAGGCCAAGCCCCACCTCCAGCGCGGTGATCCCGGCATGGTGGACGATGAGTCCGGCATTCTCCCAAAGCGCCAGCGCGACCCGCCCCGGTCCGGGCAGGATGAAGGGCGGCAGCGCAAAAAGCCACACGATACCCTGCCAGATGCCAAGCAGAACCGCGGTGACCAGCACGGCCTGTCCGGCCGCTTGCCGCCAGGCCCGCCGCGCCCGGCCGTGCGCGCCCGGCAAGGGGCTCGATGCCCCTTTCGGGCGCTCCCCCGTCAGCCCGGTCACGCCGCTCTTAGGGCGGCGAGAAGCTCAGCCGAGCTACGCATAACCTCGGGCGCGTCCACCGGCCGGATGGCCCGCCCATTGGGCGCCGAGACCTGCCGCATCGCGCCCCCGCCCATCAGATAGATCCGGTCAGCCAGGCGCGCTGCCTCGCCCGGATCGTGGGTCACCAGGAGGACGGTCCGCCCCGTCAGCACCTCGGATGCAAGCTCCTGCATCTCGGCCCGCGTCACCGCATCGAGCGCGCTGAAGGGTTCGTCCAACAGCACGATGGGCCGGTCCTCCATCAGCGTCCGGGCCAGCGCCACCCGTTGCCGTTGTCCGCCCGAAAGGGCAGCCCGCCGCTTATGCGCATGCTCGGTCAACCCAAGCCGCGCCACCAGATCCTGCACGCGTCCTGCATCCGGCACCCCGCCACGCAACCGCGCCCCCAACGCCACGTTGCCCGCCACATCGAGCCATGGCAGCAGCAGGTCCTCTTGCGCCATATAAGCCACCCGCCCCTCGACCGTCCGGTCGTCCGACGCTGACACCGTGCCTTCAAACCGCGGGCCCGTGGCCAAACCCGCGATCAGGCGGAGGACCGTCGACTTGCCGCAGCCCGACGGCCCGAGGAGACAGGTCCAGCCCCCGGGCACCAACTCGATCCGGACCGGCCCGAAGAGGGGGGCAGAGCCAAGCCAGACCGCCCCCTCAAAGCTAACCGCGGGCGCGCTCACTCGGCCCCCACATCCACAGCGATCTGCGAAACGGGCCTTCTCTCCTCCACAAGCCCGGTCTCGGCCATGAAGGCTTCGAACCGCGCGTACCTGCCCGCGTCGAGCGCCGCCGGCGTCAGCGCAAACCGCGCCCAAGTCAGCTCCCAGGCTCCCCGGTTCAATTCATCTCGAAGCTCCGGGGCCGTGCCGGAGAACACCTCCCACATCCCCTCAGGGTCGTTCACAATCGCCTGCGCCCCGCGCTCGACGGCGCCCAGGAACCGTGCAATCGCGTCGCCATCCATCCGCTCGGGATTGGCCACGAAGATCAACTCGTCGTAGGGCGGCAGTCCTTCTTCCTCGAGGTTGAAGCAGCGCCCCGGCACGCCCTCGATCTCCATCTGCGGCAGTTCGAAATTGCGAAATGCGCCAATCACCGCGTCGACCTGACCGGTCAGGAGCGCAGGCGACAGCGAGAAATTGACGTTGACCATCTCGATCGCGTCCAACGTCAGCCCGCCCTTCGCCAACAGCTCCTTCAGGAGCGCCTCTTCCACCCCCGCAACAGAAAATCCGACCTTTGCGCCGTCCAGATCGGCCAACGTCTTGATCGGCCCATCTTCCCTCACCAACAGGCAGTTGAGCGGCGTCGAGATAAGCGTGCCGACTCGAACCAACGGAAGCCCCTCGGCCACCTGCAGATGCAATTGCGGCTGATAGGAGACCGCGAGATCGGCCTGTCCCGCCGCCACAAGCTTCGGAGGGGCCGACGGGTCGGCGGGCGCGACGATTTCCACCTCAAGCCCCGCCTCCTCGAAAAAACCAAGCTCCTCGGCCACCACGATCGGCCCGTGATTGGGGTTCACAAACCAATCGAGCAACAGGGTCATCTCGTCCTGTGCAGCCGCGGGCAGCGCCGTGGCTATGGCCAACAGGGCGGTTGGAAAAATCGGTCGCATGGCTCTCCTTTCGCCGGAGAGGGGCCCGACCGGACGCGCCTGGGGCGGCCGTCAGACGACTCCCTCCGCCGGCATGATCCGGTTCAGGTTCAAAGGGTCACATCTCAGCCCGCCGCATTGTGATTGGCGGACACCCCCGTCGTAGCGCACACCTTACCCCAACCCGCACCCTTGTCACCCCCGGTTTGCCCATGCGTCCACTCAGCCAGCTCGACCCCGACACCGATTGCGAAGAGATTGTATTCCGTCTCGGCGCATGGGAATTCCCGTGGGACATCGAGAAGGCGCTCGAATTTGCGCTCTTTCGCACCTACGCGGTGCCGTCGATCTCGAACCTCCTGTCCCGAACAGGAGAGTTCGCCGAGCGTCCCCGCAAGCGCTACGACGATACCGAGCTGATTCTGGCTGAAATCGTCGAGAACGGAATCGAGAGCGCGCAGGGCCAAGCCGCCCTTGACCGCATGAACGCGATGCACGGCGCATACCGGATCGCCAACTCCGACATGCTCTATGTGCTCTCCACCTTCGTTTTCGAGCCGCCCCGCTGGCTTGCGCGGTGGGGCCGGCGCCCCCTGACAGAAATAGAGCAGGACGCGATCTTCACCTACTACAAGCGCCTCGGCACGCAGATGGGGATCACGGACATCCCCGAGTCCCGAGCCGACTTCGAGACGTTCAACCGCGCCTACGAGGCCGAGCATTTCCGCTTTGCCGACACCAACGCCGACGTCGGCAAAGCTACGCGCGACCTTCTTCTGTCCTTCTACTTGCCGCGCGCCCTTTTCCCCGTTGCGCGACCGGTGGCGCACGCGCTGATGGACCCTCCCCTGCGCCGTGCGATGGGGTTTGCCGATCCGCCGCGCCTCGTTTCCGCCATAGCGCTCGGCGGCATGGCGCTGCGTCGCCGTTTTCTGCCCCTTCTGCCTCGCCGCCGGCGCCCGTTTCTCCAGACGAAAAAGCGCAGGCCGACCTACCCGAAGGGCTATCGAATCGCCGAACTTGGCACCTTCCCTGGCGCGCGCGACGTTCAACAAGCTGTGGACTGACGGCCCCCGCCGCTTGCGCGCGCGCGGCCCCTCGGCCAAGACAGGTGAATGTCTGAGGGAGCCGCTGCCATGACCACCCCGCTTGAAGGCCTCAAGGTCGTCGAACTCGCCCGAATTCTCGCCGGCCCCTGGATCGGTCAGATCTTCGCGGATCTCGGCGCCGAGGTGATCAAAGTGGAAAGCCCGCAGGGCGACGATACCCGCACATGGGGCCCGCCGTTCATCGAACGAGACGGCGATAGGTCTGCCGCGTACTACTATTCCGCCAACCGCGGCAAACGCTCGATCAGCGCCGACTTTCGAACGCCAGAAGGGCAGGCCAAGGTGCGCACCCTCGTGGCAAACGCCGATATCGTTGTCGAGAACTTCAAGGTCGGTGGGCTGACCAAGTACGGGCTCGACTATGCCAGTCTGTCAGCCCTCAATCCCCGGCTGATCTACTGCTCGATCACCGGCTTCGGTCAGGACGGGCCCTATGCCGGCCGGGCCGGCTATGACTTCTTAATCCAAGGCATGTCCGGCCTGATGTCGGTGACGGGCGAGGCCGATGGCGCGCCGATGAAGGCCGGCGTTGCCGTGTCAGACATTCTTACCGGTCTCTACGGCGCCGTCGGCATCCTCGCGGCGGTCGAGCAACGCCACCGCACCGGGCGTGGCCAGCAGATCGACATGTCGCTGATGGATTGTTCCGTAGCGCTTCTCGCCAACCAGGCGATGAACTACCTTGCGACTGGCCGGGCGCCGCGCCGGCGTGGGAACAGCCACCCCAACATCGCCCCCTATCAGGCCGTGCCCGTCAGCGACGGCTGGGTGATCGTCGCCGTGGGGAATGACGGCCAGTTCGGGCGCTTCGCCACGGTTCTGGGGGTTGCGGAATGGGCGCAGGATGCGCGCTTCTCCACCAATGCGGCCCGGCTTGAAAACCGGGACACGCTCACCGAACTGATCGAAGACGAGACCGTCCGGTGGTCTCAGGCCGATCTTCTTGAAGCCCTTGAAGAGGCCACCGTGCCCGCCGGGCCGATCAACGACATCGATGCCGTCTTTTCCGATCCTCAGGTGATCGCCCGCGGCCTCCGCATCGACCCCGAAGGCGTGCCGGGGGTACGCGGCCCCTGGCGGTTCTCCGACGCCGAACTTGCGCTCGACCGCACCGCGCCGACCCTGCACGACGGCGACTGACACCCACCGCATGTGCACAACTTGCCCGGAAAATTGCGACAGTCTGACACAGCTCGCCGACTCTTGAATAAGATACCCTTATGCGTGTAGACCATTCCGACCTAGCAATCAAAGATTGATGCGCGGAAGTCGCTGAAACTTAACGCGAAAATCCTTCTGTCTCAGCTTCTCAGCTGGCGCGACGCTACGGCAACGCGCCTGTCTTGTCGTATCAGGCCGCCAACAAGGGCCGGCGACATGTGGATAAGTTTGGGGATCGGGGATGGCCGAACCGGGTTTTGGTGCCTCAGCCCTTCACCGCGCCCGCCGTCAATCCGCTCACGATCTGCCGCTGGAACACCATCACCAGCAGAAACAGCGGCGCAGTGATCGAAACCGCGGCCGCAATGGCCTCAACCTGGTCGGTGGTTGTCGTCTCGCGGTTAAAGTAGCCCGCGATGGCGGGAACCATGGTCTGGTTCTGCGCGTCGAGCAAAAGCGAGGTCACCAGAAAGTCGTTGTAGGCCAGCAAGAAGCTGAAGAGCCCGGTGGTGATTACACCAGGCCACATGACCGGCATGATCACCCATCGGAACGCCTGGAAATGCGTGCAGCCGTCCACCCGCGCGGCCTCGTCCAGCTCGGTGGGGATCGACAGGAAGAAGCTCCTAAGCATCCAGATCGTGAAAGGCTGGTTGATCGACACCAGCACTGCAATCACCGCAAAGGGCTTGCCGTAAAGCGTCGGCGCCGCGTCTCCGAAGATCGGACGCAGGATCTCGGCGGAGTTGATGAAGACCGGCAGGTAGCCCGCCACCAGCACGGAATGCGGCAACGCCCGGAACACCAATGCAATGATGAGGATCCAGAACCCGATGTTCGAGCCTGAGCGCGCAAGACCATATCCTGCAAGGGTGCCCACCGTCAGCGAGACCGTCACAACGCCCGCCGTGATAATCATCGAGTTGAGGAAGTTGCGGTAGAACTCGTTGTCGAGCCACACCGCCCGATAATGCTCAATGGTCGCGCCCAAGAGCGGCTCGCCGAGCGGACCTGCGATGGCGTTGATTCCCGACAGAATCACGGGCAGCACATAGAAGATCGCCAGCACAAAGAGCAAAGCGTACGCGATCAGGCCAGCTATCCAGCCCACGAATCCCCAGCCCGGCGGTGTGAACCTTGTCACCCAGTCGGGCAGGCGCGAAAACGCCAGCCGCACGCCATAGATCACGGCCGCGAGGCCAATCACGATGTCGAGGATCGACAGACCCGAGCCGCGCGCCTTGGTCTCGGGCCCGGTAATGACTTCCCAGGGCGAAGACGAAAACGCATCGACGGGTGACTTGAAGCTCATGACAGCGACCCAGAAGATCGGGAACGCCGCGAGTAGCAGCCAGAAGGCCAGAAACCCGCCAGAGACAAGTCTAAGCCCAAGGGGCTGGCGCAAGGCACGGGGCGTCGACATGGGGCTCAGCCTCCCTTGTGGTCGCGCCACGTGCGGCGCAGAAGCGGGATCAGCAGGATCACGATGCCAACCATGGTCAGCATGGCGCTGGCAGATGCCCGAGAGATCGCTCTGTTCCCAGCATCGTCCGGCGTCAGTAGGTCGTAGGTCAGCCACTGTAGCGTGATCCGGTACGCCTGGCTGGAGAAGCCCACGACCTCTTCAAACGCCCGGTACGCGTCCATCAGATGGATCAGAGAGACGAAGATGATCAACGGCATCAGATGCGGCACGATCACAAACCGCAAACGCTCCCACCGGCTCGCCCCGTCAATGATCGCTGATTCCAGCGTGTCCTGGTTCACGGTCTGCAGGCCGGCATAGAAGATCACAAAGGCGAAGGGCGCCACGTGCCACACCCGATAGAACATCATGAGCGACTCGATGGCCCATCCGTTCGCCGCCACCGAGATGTCGGTGGCCAGCCATCCCTCCAGGAGCGCCGTGATGATCCCGTCCCCGTAAAAGAGCCACCGGATCGACAACGCCCCGATGACCGGCGTGATGATGAACGGCAGAAGCGAGACAAAGATCACAGGGCCCCGGATTGTCCGCGCCGCATTGTTCACAGCAATCGCAATTGCCAGGCCGACGCAGATCACAAGCGGCAAGGTAACCAGAGTGAAGGTCACCGTAAACCGCAACGCCTTCCAGAAATCGATGGCCAGGATCTGGCCGATCGCCCCACTGGAGAATGCGCGGCCCATCTCCTCTAGCCCGAGCACCCGGGCATAGCTCAGAAAGCCCACCCATTCCGTCGTTGTGACCGCATTGCCGGTGTCATCGAGGACGGGCTGTGTCTTGATCTCGGTGGTGCAGGTCTGTTCCAGAAAGCCTGCGGTGCATGTCTCCACCTCGACCTGCTCCACCACTGGCTGCGTGATCTGGAAACTCTGCAGGAACACGCTCGCCAAGGGAAAGGCGATGAAGATCAGCATCAGCACCACCGAGGGCGCGACGAACCAGAAAAAGGTGCGGAACTTCATGGGCGTGGTCCCCCGCGGGATGTGGCGTGCACGGGAAGTCGGGGATCGGCCGGGCCCGCTCGTCCGGGCCCGGCCGCTGTGGTGCTATTCGAGCAGACCGGCTTCTTTGGCGGCTGTCGTGTAGGCGTCTTCGATGGCCTCAAGCGTCGCCACCGCGTCGCGCGAGCCCGTGAAGAACGCGGGCAGCTCATTGCCCAGCGCCGTGTGCATCAGGCCCATTTGGCTGGTCGACGGGTAGGAGGGCGGCGCGGGCTGCGACGTGGCCGTGGCGATGGCGCCCTCGGCCAAACGGTTGGGCTCATAGCCGGCCACCAGCCAGATCGCATCATCCTGGGCGCCCGAAACCATATCGGAGTCGAGCCCTTCCATCGCCAGGCGGAAGGCCGCCTCGGCCTCCTCATCGGTGATGTTGCTCGCGATCACGATCCCGTCCCACCACAGCGTCGTGGCCGGCGGGCCGTCGGCCGAAACCTTGGGCGCAGAGGCGGCGTAGACCTGACCGACAACGGAGCTTTCCTCTTCGTTGTCCATCGCTCCGCCGCGGCTGGCCCACAGGTTCGCCATCGCGATCTTGCCCTGCTGGAATTGCTGCTGGACGTAGGTCGAGTCGCTCACCAGCACCTCGGGATCGGCATAAGCGGTCAACGCCTCCATCATCTCGAGCGTCGCGACCCCCTCGGCGGTGTTCACGGTCGGCATGCCGGCTGAATCGTAGAACCATCCGCCATGGCCGACGAACATGTTCACAAAGTCCTGCGCCAGGTTCCAACCCGACTGCATGGTCATCCCGAGGGGATATTCCACGACGCCGGCATCCTGGATTGCGGCGGCAGCGTCCAGCAACTCGGCATAGGTTACTGGCACGTCGAGACCGAGATCGTCGAAGATGTCCTTGCGGTACATCAGGTGCTGCGTATTCACCATCATCGCCACAGCCATTGTCTGGCCATCGATCTTGATCAGCTGGTTGGGGCTCAGGCTCTCCCCATACTCCGCGATCAGATCGTCCAGCGGCCGAATGGTGCCTTCATTCAACAATGGGGTGATCGTGCCGTTCGATACACCCCCGATTTGATAGAGCGACGGGTTCGCCGCAAAGGCCGCAGGCTGCTTGGTGCGGAACTCCTGATCCAGCTCCGCCTCGAAGTTTCCGCATTCCGCCATGGCATCTGTGACCGACTTCCAGGCTTCAAAGCCTGCCGACAGCGATTTAACCGGCACGTCGTTCTGGAAGTCACAGGCATAGGCCCCGGTCGCGAACAATGCCACAGCGCTGGCTGTGAGAATGGTTTTGATGTGCATGGCACTCTCCCTGTTTTGGTGGGGCCGCGCGTTAGTGGCTGCTGCCGACCCGCTCGCCCGAAGTGGCATCGAAAAGATGGCAGATGGAGGCCGGAACGGAAAAGTGCGCGACTTGTCCGATGTCGATCCGGTAGTCCTTGTGCGCCTTCACCGCTACAAGGCCACCACCGGCCTTCACCGTCACCATGGTGGCATCGCCCAATAGCTCGAGCGTATAGACGCTGGCATTCACCTCAGCCGCCGCATCCGAGATGTGGGCGTCCTCGGCCCGGAACCCCAGCGTCACCGGCCCGTCGGGCCCGTGCAGCCCGGCAACTTCCACCCCGTCTGCCCGGAACGTGCCGCCCGACAACTCGCCATCCAAAAGGTTCATTGCAGGCGATCCGATGAAGCTCGCCACAAACGTATTCGCCGGGTTGTCGTAGATTTGCGTGGGCGTCCCAACCTGCTGCACGATGCCCTGTTTCATCACCACCACGCGGTCGGCCAGCGTCATGGCCTCGATCTGGTCGTGCGTGACGTAGATCGTCGTAACCTTGAGCTCATGCGAGAGGTTTTTGATCTGCGCTCGTGTCGACACCCTCAACTTCGCGTCGAGGTTCGACAGCGGCTCGTCCATCAGAAAAACGTTCGGCTCGCGCACGATGGCACGTGCAAGCGCCACGCGTTGCCGTTGCCCGCCCGACAGCTCCGCAGGCTTGCGATGCATGAAGGGTTCGAGCTCCACCATCGCTGCCGCGCGCTTCACCCGGTCGTCATGCTCGGCCTCGGGAATCTTTCGGACCTTCAGCGGGAAGCGAATGTTCTCGTAGACATTCATGTTTGGGTAGAGCCCGTAGGACTGAAACACCATCGCGATGTCGCGATCCTTTGGATCAAGGTCGTTCACGACACGACCTCCGATCTCGATCGTGCCGTCAGTGACGTCTTCCAGCCCGGCAATCATGCGCATCGTTGTGGTCTTGCCGCAGCCAGAGGGCCCCAAGAGAACCAGGAACTCCTCGTCGGCAATCGTAAGGTCGAACCTGTCGACGCCAACGAAGCTGCCCCAGCGCTTGGACACGTTCGATAGCCTGATCTCTGCCATCCGCCCCCCTGTTCTGGCCACTCAGGTCGCGCCCGGCCAGGGCACAAACCGCAGGAATGCGTTCGCTGCATCGCCGCTTTGCAACCGTATGCAAGCCAGCTAGACATAACGCTCTCGTTCTGCCAACCCCTGGACACCGAAAAACTGCACGCGGCCCCCCTGGAGATGTCAATGCGCGCGTTTCGCGATCAGACCCATGCTGGACTTAACGCCCTCATTGCCGCCTCTGACGTCGAATTGAGCGACCTCGCCAAGGGTCTGATCGCATCCGACACCGTTTGGGATGTTTCGGCTCCTGTTGAACAGCTCGTGGGGCTCGACGCTGTTCTAGAGGGCTTTCTGCGCCCATTGCGATCCAGCCTCTCCCAGTGCCGCAGGCGTGACGAAATCTTTATCGGCGGCACCAATATCCGCGCCGAAGGCGGCACATGGTGCGCTGCCGTCACCCACTATGTGGGCACCTTCGACGCGCCGCTCTGGGGTCTGGCTCCGTCCAACCGCCTCGCCTTCCTGCGGGCCGGTGAATTCTATCGCGTCGCAAACGGCCAGATTGTCGAAGCACGAATCATCGTGGATTTGCCCGACCTCATGCGCCAGGCCGGTCGCTCACCTTACCCGTTCTCGCTTGGGACCGAGATGCTCTTTCCCGGCCCCGCCACCCACGATGGCGTGTTGCCTCAGGGCACGCGCGCCGACGCATCCATCGCGCTCGTGGAACGGATGATCGCAAATCTCCACGCCTACGACCCCGTGACCATGCGTTCGGCCGGGCAGACCGGCGAGGGCGGCGTCTGGGACGATCGAATGCTCTGGTACGGGCCCGCCGGGATTGGTGCAAACTACACATGGGCGGGCTTCGTTGCCGATCACCGCGCTCCGTTCCTCCAGGCCTTCCCAGATCGCAAGGGCGGCAACCACTACTGCCGGATCGGTGATGGAGACTACGCCGCAATCTCCGGCTGGCCCTCGATGACGATGACCCATCGCGCGCCCTATCTCGGCGTCCCGGCCACGGGGCGCGACCTCACCCTCCGGGTGATGGACTTCTACCGCTGTGATTACACGCACGACGCCACGGGTCGCCTTGCCGAAAACTGGGTGCTGCTCGACTATGTCGATCTCTTCGCACAGATGGGCGTCGACCTGATCGCTCGGGGCAACGCCGACACCAGTGGCGATGCGCAGGCGGGATAAACCGCGCGGCCCGATGGCCTTTCCGGGCGACACAAGCAATCCGGTGGTCCGAGGGCGCACGCCGCCAAACAAATGGAGCACCCCATGATCGAGCCGTTTGGTTCGACCCAAGACAGCGCCGAAGTACGGGTCGTCAAGATCTCTGCAGGCGGGCTCACCGCACATGTGCTCACCCTGGGCGGCATCCTCCAGGACCTGAAGGTAGACGGCGCTCCGATGACCCCTGGCGGCGCAAGCCTCGCGGCCTACGACCACGGACCGCTCAGGTTCTTCGGCGCTCTGATCGGGCCAGTCGCGGGCCGCATCGCCGACGCCCGAGGCCCGTTCGAAGGCGGCACCCTAGACCTTTCCGCGACAGGCGCGCCTCACGCCCTGCATTCCGGCACCGCAGGCCTTCACGCGACGATCTGGGAGATTGCCGACCACGGGCCAAGCCATGTCGCCCTGCAGACCCGCGCCGAACCGGGCGCCGGCGGGCTGCCCGGCGCTCGGCGCTTCACAGCGACCTATTCGGCCGAGCCCGATGCACTGCGGCTCGGCCTCGAGGCCGAAACCGACGCGCCGACCTGGGTGAACCTCACACAGCACAGCTACTGGCATCTTGGCGGCCGGCCCACCATCGACGGGCACCGGTTTCACGTGTTGGCCGACCGGTTCCTGCCGATCACCGACGCTGTTCTGCCCACCGGTCACATCGCGCCCCTCGCCGACAGTCCCGTCGACTTTCACACCCCACGCGCCATTGGGCCTACAGACCGCCTCGATCACTGCTTCTGCATCTCCTCGGCCGAGGGGCCCCTCCGCCCGGTCGCGCACCTGACCGGGCCGACAGGCCATCGGCTGACGCTCGAGACGACGGCACCGGGCCTGCAAGTCCACACGGGCGACGGCGTATCCGCGCCACCGGGTACCGGGCATGCCGGCGCTGCAATTCACTCGCGCACCGGGCTGGCGCTGGAGGCGCAGAGTTGGCCCGACGCCCCCAACAATCCGGGCTTCCCATCGATCCGGCTTGACCCGGGCACAAAGTGGCGCCGAGAGATCCTCTGGCGGTTCGACCGGGTCGGATAGTGGGCGCGCGCAACGCCCAAGCCCCGGTCGCGAACCTGCGCCCCTAGCGGCCCGTCAGAATCGAATTCGGCCTGCGCTCGATCGCGCGGGAGAGGGACCGTACCGCCTCGGCCGCGCGCGCTACCTCGCGCAAAGCCGCACGCGCCTCGCGGTTCAACGCACCCTGCTGGTCGAGCTGAGCCAGGGACAGCTGAGCCTGCCGCAACACCGCGTTCGTCTGTGCGACCAGCGCCGGCAAGTCCTCTGCCGTGATCGCCACCTGGTCGGCGGCGCGCCGTGCCGATGCGAGCGCGGCATTCACGTTCTCAACGGTGCCCCCGGCTCGCAACTCGGTAAGCGCGGCCTCCACCTGCTCCAGCGCGCCGCCAAGCTGACCGGGCAGCGCGCGCGCCTCGTCAGTGCCCAAAACGAGCCGCCCCGCCTCGGCAAGCCGCGTGATCTCCGCGATCAGCGCCTCAACCTCCAGCGTGTTGGCCCGCTCGGCGACCGACTGCATCTCGTCGACCAGCGCGGGCACGTCCGCCACCGACTCGCTGACATCCGACGCCGCCTGCGCCGCGCCGTCCAGCGCCGCGTTCAAAGCCGTTACCGTCTCCTGATCCTCAATGTCCTGGATCACCCCGCGCGCGTCCGAAATCGTCACCGCCAGCTGGTCAAGTGTCTGAGCGATCCGTGAGGGCAATTGCTGTGCATCGGGCTGGCTCAGGATCGCGCGGGCATCGGCAAGCGCCCCGCCCGCTTCGTCCACCAGCCCCTCAAGGGCCAAACCGTTGGCCTTGCGTGCTACGGCATCGAGTTCGGCGACCAGCTCGTCGATTCCCTCAACGGCCGTGCTCACATCAGCCGCCGCCGCCGCCGCTCCGTCGAGGGCCGCGTTCAGCGCCGTCACCGTCCCCTGCTCTTCGAGATCGCCAATCACCGCGCGGGCGTCGGCGATGGTCACCGCCAACTGATCGAGCGTCTGACCGACGCGCGAGGGCAGAGTTTGCGCATCCGGCTGCCCAACAATGGCGCGCGCCTCCGTCACAAGGCCGCTCGCCTCGGCGACGAGGTCCTCCAGCGCCAATGCCTCGGCCTTGGCAGCGACGGCAGTGATCCGCTCGACCAACTCCGGCACACCCTCGGCGGCACCCGTCACCTGATCGGCCGCGCGCGCCGCGGCGTCCAGCGCCTCGGTCAGCGCCCGCGCGCTGTCTTGCGTGTTCAGTTCGGCCAGCAGAGTCTCGGCTTCGGTCGCAGCACTTCCCACGCCATCGAGCGTCTGGCGCAGCGCTCCCGGCAGGGCCTGCGCATCCTCGTTGTCGACGATGCCACGTGCCGAAGCCACAAGGCCGTTCGCCTCGGCGATCAGGTCCTCTAGGGCCAGCGCCTGTGCCTTTTCGGCCACCTCGGTGATCCGCGCCACGAGGTCAGGAACCCCCACGACCGCCTCCGCCAGCCCGTCGGCCGCGGCACTTGCCCCTTCCAGCGCCTCCACCAATCGGGCGGCCGCTTCACGCTCCTGCAGGTCGCCGAGCACCGCCTCGAGGTTGCGCGCGACGCTGCCCAGTTGATCAGGCAACGCCTGCACCGCTTCACTGCCCACCACCGCACGCGCATCCTCGAGAAGGCCCAGCGCCTCGCCGCCGATCTCGGTCAACCCGTCCTGCCGCAGCACCTGACGGGCATCGTCGAGAAACCCGATGATCTGCCCCATCACCTCTTCCACGGGCAGCGCGCTCAGCCGCGCCAGCAAGCCTTGCGCCGCGCCGGCCACGTTCTGCACCTGGCTCGGCGCCGTCGGGATAATCGGGAACGGATCGGCATCGCGATCGAGAGCGGCCGGTTCGGCATCCACGATCTCCACCAGCTCCACCTTCAGATCGCCGGTCAGGAGCGACGCGTTCACAAGACGCGCGCGCAGGCCGTTCTCGACATTCACTTCCAGGAAATCGAGCACGTTCTCGGGGTCGAGGTTGTTCGGTTCGCCCATCACCAGCTCGTCCAGCCGGATCGACAGCGTTGCGATCAGCCGCACCCGCTCGTCGCCGAACCGCTCGGGGCTGACGACGCCGGTCAGGTCGGTCACCTCGCCGATCCGCAAACCTTGCACCTCGACGGGCGCGCCAATGTTCAGCCCAGCCACGTTCTCTTCGAAGATCGCCGTCATATTCAGCCGCGGCGCATTCTCGTTGACGGTGTTGAAGAGGCTCGCAACGGCTTGCTCGCGGTCGTCATATATGTCGAACGCAGCGCCCTCGGGCACCGAGACGCCCCCCGACACCACCGTGTCGAAAACCAAGCCCCCACGGATCAACGTCGCCAGGCTGTCAAAGTCAATCGAGGCGCCCGACGTATCGAGCGTGAACGAGAAGCCGGTCGACGACCAAAAGCGCGTCCGGTTGGTCAGGATCTGGTCATGCGGCGCTTCGATAAACGCATCCGCCAGCACGCTGATCCCATCCGTCGCGATCCGTGGCGCCCCGACACGGCCCACCTCCAGCCCGCGGTAGAGGATCGGCGCGCCCGAAGTCAGGCCCCGCCCGCTGTCAGTCCTAAGGACAATGCGTTTTCCCTGCTGGTCAGGTCGGGCCACTGGCGTTTGATCCAGACCGTCGTGGCGAAACACCAGCCCGCCGGGCTCGCTGTCCCAGCTGCCTTCGATATAGATGCCGGATAGCACCGTGGAGAGTCCGCTGACCCCCTCAACCGACAGCTCCGGCCGAACCACCCAGAACACGGCGCCGTCGTCGACGTAGTCGGCCACGTTTTGCTCCAGACGGACTGTCACAAGCACGCGGTCGAGCCCTTCGGTGAACCCTACCGTCTCAACCCGGCCCACCGCGATGTCCCGGAATGTCAGGTCGGTTTCGCCGGCGGAAATCCCTTCTCCGTTGGAAAACGTGATCTCGATGAGCGGCCCGCGATCGGTATACGCCTGCCAGGCAAGGCCCAGCGCCATGAGCAGCGCGCCCAGGGGCACCAGCCACACAACCGACACCCGCTCGATCAGGCTGCGCCGCGCAGGCAGCATTTCGGCGGTGGGAATTTCGTCAGGTGCGTCGGGGCGGTCGCTCATTCGGCGGGTGTCTTCGTGGGGGGTGCCGGCACGGCATCGGGCGGGGTCAGCGGCCCGCGTGCTGCAGGAACCTGCACGTCATCTGCCCGCGGCGCAGACCCAGGGTCAACCCCACGCGCGGTTTCAAGATCGGCAACGCTGTCCCAGATCATTCGGCTGTCGAAACTGATGGCACTTAGCATGGTAAAGACGACCGACAGGGCAAATGCGAGCGCCGCAGGCCCCGGTTGGATCGTCACAACCACCGACAGTTGCACCAACGCCACCATGATTGCGACGACGAACACATCGATCATCGACCACCGTCCAATGAATTCGACAAGCTCGTAGAGCTGCATCCGACGCAGACCCGATCCCCGCCAATTGTTCTGCACCGAAAGCGCGAGAAACCCGATCGCCACGAATTTCGAAAGTGGGATCGCCACCGAAGCAAAGAGGATCACGAGCGCGACGATATAGTCGCCATGTAGTGCCAGATCCACCGCGCCACCCACGATGGTGGCCTCCTGGGTGCCCAGAAAGGTCTTGGTGACAAGCATCGGGTAGAGATTGGCGGGCACATAGGCCATCAGCCCGATCGACCACCAGGCCCAGACCCGGCTGAGACTTCGCCGATCCCGGCTGTCGAGCTTCTGTCCGCAGCGCCCGCAGCGCTCTGTGCCCTTGGGCCATACCTTTGTGCAATGGGTGCAGCCGACAAGGCCCATCTGTCGCGCGGTGATCGCCGAATAGGTGCGCCGCGCGCTCACTTTGCCACCTCGCGGCGTGCGCCCGGCTCTGGCGCCCGATCCAGTTCTCTCCAAATCGACCAGCGGCACATATACGTGTCTTGCAGAAGCGTGATGACGACCAGCGCGACAAACATCCAAAAGGCCGGACCGATATCGACGTGGGCAAGATCTACAATCTTCACCAGCGCCACACCGACCCCGAGAATGAACACCTCCGCCATCGACCACGGCCGCAGGTTCTCCGCCCAGCGAAACGCTGTGCGTGCACCCCTGAGAAGCGGCACGTCATAGAGGAGCGGCGCAAGCGCATAGAGGATCAGGCCCACCCGGGCCAGCGGGATCCCGACGATCATCGCCATCACGCCGACGGACAGCCAGCCAAGCTCTGGCCCGCTGAACGCCAATGCCGCGTCGAAGATCGACGACGTATTGGAGATCCCCCGTACACTGATCTTGAGGAACGGTAGGAACAGGGCGCCCACAAGCAGAAACAGAACCGCAAGACCCAGCGCCACAACCTGCAGCATCGCCCCGGCCCGCGGCCGGATCAGCACATGGTGGCATCGTGCACAGACCACCCGACCGCCGACTTCCGGCTCGACGGCGTGGTAAACGGCGTCGCAGGCCGGGCACGCGATCAAGTCGTCAAGGTCTTGCGGAAGATGGCTCACATGTCGCACGCAGTGAAAATAGGCCGTCCCAGCTTCGGTTACAAACCCCCGTGGACGCGCACACGCTCGTGTAGCCGCCGCGCTGCCACGCCGTCTTTCCCAAGCGCGCGCTCTGCGCTAACGCTGATCGGGTCGGGCAAGGGAGGACATGATGCACGACGATCACGCAAAAGGTGCGCCGCAAACGCCCTTGTCCGAGTTACCGCCCGATGCCGAGGATCCCGGCGCCTCCGTCCAGTCGGCTCCGCTGCATTACCACGAGCACCCACGCCCCGGTAAGCTGGAGATCCGCGCGACAAAGCCGCTGGCCAATGGCCGCGACCTCGCCCTGGCCTATTCCCCCGGCGTCGCCGAGGCCTCCACGGCCATTGCCGAGAACCCAGGGGCGGCTGCGCGCTACACCGCGCGCGGCAACCTGGTGGCGGTTGTCTCCAACGGGTCTGCCGTCCTCGGCCTCGGCAACATCGGGGCGCTCGCCTCCAAGCCGGTGATGGAGGGCAAGGCGGTTCTCTTCAAGAAGTTCGCCTCGATCGACTGTTTCGACATCGAGGTGTCCGAGACCGATCCGGAGAAGCTTGCCGAGATCGTCTGCGCGCTCGAGCCGACCTTCGGCGCAATCAACCTTGAAGACATCAAGGCGCCCGACTGCTTCATCGTCGAAAGATTGTGCCGCGAGCGGATGAACATCCCGGTCTTCCATGATGACCAACACGGCACGGCCATCGTTGTTGGCGCCGCGGCCACCAATGCCCTGCGCGTCGCGGGCAAACGCTTTGAAGACATCAAGGTCGTATCCACAGGGGGCGGCGCGGCCGGGATTGCGTGCCTGAACATGCTCCTAAAGCTTGGCGTGAAGCGGGAGAACGTCTGGCTCTGCGACATCCATGGCCTGATCTACGAGGGCCGGACCGAAGACATGACACCGCAGAAGGCCGCCTTCGCCCAGGCCACCAGCCAGCGCACGCTTACTGAAGCAATCGAGGGCGCGGACTTGTTTCTCGGCTTGTCCGGCCCCCGGGTCCTGCACGGCTCGATGGTCGAGAAGATGGCCACGCGCCCGATCATATTCGCGCTCGCCAACCCTACGCCCGAGATCATGCCCGAAGAGGCCCGCCGGGTCGCCCCTGATGCGATCATCGCGACCGGTCGCTCGGACTACCCCAATCAGGTCAACAACGTCCTGTGCTTTCCGTTCATCTTCCGCGGCGCACTCGACGTGGGCGCAACCGAGATCAACGACGAGATGCAGTTGGGCTGTATCGAGGGAATCGCGGCGCTCGCACGCGCCACAACATCCGCCGAGGCCGCAGCGGCCTACCAGGGCGAAAAGCTCACGTTTGGCGCCGACTACCTCATCCCCAAACCGTTCGATCCGCGCCTGATCGGCACGGTCGCAGCCGCAGTGGCGAAGGCGGCGATGGAGTCCGGCGTGGCCACGCGTCCGATCGAGGATCTCGACGCCTACCGCCAGCGGCTCGACGGCTCGGTGTTCAAGTCCGCGTTGATCATGCGGCCGGTCTTTTCCGCTGCATCCCAAGCGACCCGCACCATCGCCCTGGCCGAGGGCGAAGACGACCGTGTCTTGCGCGCCGCCCAAGCGATGATCGAGGACACCACCGACAAGCCGATCCTGATTGGCCGCCCCCGCGTGGTCGAGCCGAAATGCGAACAGATGGGCCTCACGATCCGCCCCGGGCGCGACTTCGATCTGGTCAATCCCGAGGACGACCCGCGCTACAGGGAGTATTGGGAAACCTACCACCGCATTATGGCCCGCCGCGGCGTCACGCCCGACCTGGCCCGCGCAATCATGCGCACCAACACCACGGCGATCGCCGCCGTTATGGTCCATCGCGGTGAGGCGGACAGTCTGATCTGCGGCACGTTTGGTCAGTATCTTTGGCATCTGAACTACATCCGCCAGGTCCTGGCCGATCAAAACCGCCACCCTGTGGGCGCCCTGTCCCTCATGATCCTCGAGGATGGCCCGCTCTTCATCGCCGACACGCAGGTGCATCAGCTGCCCACACCCGAGCAGATCGCCACCACAACCATCGGTGCGGCCCGCCATGTTCGCCGCTTCGGCCTCGCACCGAAGATCGCACTCTGCTCGCACTCGCAGTTCGGCAATATGGACAGCGATTCCGGCCATCGCATGCGTGCCGCGCTGGAACTGCTCGAAGACCAGGAAGTGGACTTCGAGTATGAGGGCGAAATGCATGTCGACGCCGCGCTCGACCCCGCCTTGCGTGCCCGTCTTCTTCCCGACAGTCGGCTCGACGGCGCCGCCAATGTACTGATCTTCGGGTCCGCCGATGCCGCCTCCGGGGTCCGCAACGTTCTCAAAATGAAGGCGGGCGGGCTCGAGGTGGGCCCGATCCTGATGGGGATGGGCAACACGGCTCACGTCGTGACGCCCTCGATTACTGCACGCGGCCTCCTCAATATGTCCGCCCTGGCCGGAACTCCTGTCGCCCACTACGGATGAGGCCCTCCAGGACGGGAGCAGTCGCGCGCATCTGTTCGCCCCGGTCGTGCAGCCGCAACCGGCGCCGCGTCCGTTAGCGCCGCCTGTGACGCCGCGGCGCAGGAAGGCATCTTGCCGCGGGCGGCGTCGCTTGCCACAACGCTGCAACCCTGAGCAGGAGGAGCGTCATGGGCTACATGGATGTCTACGAAGCCGCCAAAACCGATCCCGAAGGCTTCTGGCTCGCCGCGGCTGACGGCATCGACTGGGTCGAACGGCCAACGCGCGCGCTCTATGGCGAGAATGCTCCGCTCTACGAATGGTTCGTCGAGGCCCGGGTCAACACCTGCTGGAACGCCGTCGACCGCCATGTCGAGGCGGGTCGGGGTGCCCAGGTCGCAATTATCCACGACAGCCCCGTCACCGGCACCGTCCACAAGATCACGTATGCGGAACTGCGCGACCGGGTCGCCTCGCTCGCTGGTGCCCTCCGCAACCGTGGCGTCGAAAAGGGCGACAGGGTGCTAATCTACATGCCCATGGTCCCCGAGGCGCTTGAGGCCATGCTCGCCTGCGCCCGCCTCGGCGCGATCCACTCGGTGGTTTTTGGCGGATTCGCCGCGCACGAGCTTGCCGTCCGAATCGATGACGCCCAGCCGAAGTGCATCATCGCCGCCTCTTGCGGGATCGAGCCAGGCCGTGTCGTACACTACAAGCCGCTCCTCGATGCCGCACTCGAGCAGGCCGACCACGACCCTGCCTTCTGCGTCATCCTGCAGCGCGAACAGGAGGTGGCCGAACTCGACCCCGACCGCGATGACGACTGGCACGGGTTTCAGGCCGGCGTCGAACCG
The DNA here is from genome assembly GCA_039822045.1 of Pseudomonadota bacterium. Taxonomy (GTDB): domain Bacteria; phylum Pseudomonadota; class Alphaproteobacteria; order Rhodobacterales; family Rhodobacteraceae; genus HLUCCA09. The sequence goes on from JBCBMY010000005.1 coordinate 173,375, forward strand.
GCCGACTGCGTGCCCGTTGAGGGCAACCACCCTGCCTACATCCTCTATACGTCGGGCACCACGGGCCAGCCCAAGGGTGTCGTTCGACCCACGGCAGGCCATCTCGTAGCCCTCAACTGGACGATGAAGAACATCTACGACATGAACCCGGGCGAAGTGTTCTGGGCAGCGTCCGATGTCGGCTGGGTCGTGGGCCATTCCTATATCTGCTATGCACCGCTGATCCACGGCAACACGACGATCGTGTTCGAGGGCAAGCCCGTGGGAACGCCAGATGCCGGGACCTTCTGGCGCGTCATCCAGGATCACAAGGTCAAGTGCCTCTTTACCGCACCGACCGCGTTTCGCGCCATCAAGCGCGAAGACCCTAAGGGCGAAATGGTGAAGTCCTACGACATCTCATCGCTCGAGAGCCTGTTCCTCGCCGGTGAGCGCGCCGACCCCGACACGATCAAGTGGGCCGAGGCGATGCTTAATGTGCCGGTGATCGACCATTGGTGGCAGACCGAAACTGGCTACGCCATCGCCGCCAACCCGATTGGGATCGAAAAGCTGCCGGTCAGGATCGGGTCGCCGGCCGTTGCCATGCCCGGCTGGGATGTCCAGGTGCTCGACGAGGGCGGCCATCCAGTGCCCGCGGGCAGCCTCGGCGCCATCGCCATCAAGCTCCCCTTGCCACCCGGCACGCTACCGACACTTTGGAATGCCGAGCCTCGCTTCCGGAAAAGCTATCTTGAGCATTTCCCTGGTTACTACGAGACCGGCGATGCCGGTTATGTCGACGAAGACGGCTATCTCTACATCATGGCGCGCACCGACGACGTCATCAACGTCGCCGGGCATCGCCTGTCGACCGGCGCGATGGAGGAAGTTCTCGCGGCGCATTGCGATGTGGCCGAGTGTGCGGTGATCGGCGTGGCCGACGAACTGAAGGGACAATTGCCGCTCGGCTTTCTGTGCCTCAACGCTGGCACGAACCGCCCGCATGACGAGGTAGTCAAAGAGTCCGTGGCGCTGGTGCGCGATCAAATCGGGCCCGTGGCCGCGTTCAAGCTCGCGTGTGTGGTCGACCGGCTCCCCAAAACCCGGTCTGGGAAGATCCTCCGCGGCACGATGCAAAAAATCGCCGATGGAGAACCGTTTAAGGCGCCTGCGACGATCGACGATCCAGCCATCCTTGACGAAATCGCCTTGGCATTGCAAACTCTGGGATATTCCAAACCAAAAGAATCCGCTTGAAATCATGGCCATAGGGTCAACCTGTCTTTTTTGGCAGGTTGGACGGTGGTCGTGTCTCAAGTAGCGTTACGCAACCCTAGCGCGAATAAGGCGCACGGGAGTCCATACTTCGGACCGAGGGATCTGCGTGACTACCAGCGTCAAGGCAATAGAGCAGACCGCCACAAGCACTGGCGGCCCGAGTCGTGACGCGGCGCTTCTCGGCCACGATATTCGGGCCGCCGTGTCTGACATGATGGGCGGCCTGCACCTGCTTGAGGATCACATGCACGATCCTGAAGCCCGCCTCCATCTCGACCGTGTTCGCGCCGTGGCCGAAAGCCTGAGCCGGATGGTTTGCCACAGCATGGCAGTGGTGAGTGGCGACGGCGATGCGGCCACCGACGCGTTCGCCGAAAAGGGACATGTCCTGCTCGACGTACTTCGGGATGTGGAGCTGCGCTGGGCAACTCACGTCGCCCAGGCCGGCCTCTCCCTGAAGACCGATCTCGCGGCCGACTTGCCGATTCTGATCGGAACGGATCGTTTGATGCTCGAGCGCATCCTGTCCAACCTCATCGACAACGCCGCCAAGTACGCCGATTTCGGGACGATAACGCTGTGCGCCGACATGCGCAGCGGCGGCGAGCTCAGGTTCACCGTGCGCGATCAGGGACCCGGCTTCACCGCCGCCGCCCTGCGCCAGGTCTTTGAGTTCAGAGCACGCCCTGAGGGAATGACGCAACCCGGCTCCGGCATGGGCCTCCACATCGCCAATGCTATGGCCGATCGACTGGGCGGTCGCCTCTCGGTCAGCAATCTGGTGCCCGAGGGTGGTGGTCCCGCGCGCGGCGCCGAAGTCTCTTTGATATTGCCGGCGGCAAGCTGGCGCTCGAGCCGCGACACCCCCATCCCCGGCGCCCTGCCCGACCTGTCCGGCAAGACGGTTCTCGTCGCCGAAGACACCGCCGCCAGTCGCATCGTGCTCTGCCGCATGATGGAACATATGGGCGCAACCTGCCACTTCGTAGAGAACGGGCGCGCCGCGCGCGACGCACTGTCGGATGGCGGCTTCGACCTTGCCCTCGTCGATATCGAGATGCCGCTGAAATCCGGGATCGACGTCATCGCAGAGACGCGCGCCTTGCCCGGACCACGCGGTCGGATCCCCATCCTTGCCGTCACCGCCTATGTTCTCGGGAGCCACCGCGAGACAATCTACAACGCAGGCGCTGACGGGATCGTCGCCAAGCCGGTCATGAGCCTTGCGGCCTTCGGAGAAGCCGTGGCTGCCCTTCTTCGACGGGCAGACCGGTCCGTCGGCGGACGGTCACCAAGCACGGCTCGGAAGTGCGTATTGCGTGAGGTGGATACGCCCACCCTGCCCGAACGGAAGTCGGACGTCGCCGAAACCGAACACCGGTGCGGATCGGTCGATCGGCTCACCGTCGACAGCCGGCCATTTGATGCGGCTCCCGCCAATTTGCGCGCACCGCTTTCTGAGCACGAGAGTTCAAACAGCCCAGGCAGCGCTAGCATCCACATCCCGGGGCGAACGCCCTCGCCCCCCGTACACTCGTTGAATCGCACACTCCCGGCCCCCCTCCCAACTCGGCCGTGTTCCAATCCGCCTCCCGGAAGTCTCAACTCTCCAGAAGGGGCGCCCGGGATCGACCCCGCCCGCATGTCACATCTCCTCGACCTTGCCGGCCCGTCTGGGCGCGAAGAGCTCCTGTCGCGCCTCGCCCTCGATCTCAGCCGGTCCGACCGGACGCTCTCCGACGGGATCTCCGGGCATGACCTGGACAGCGTGCGCTCTGCCACACATGTGCTCATCTCGCTGTCGGGTGCCGTCGGCGCCTCTGCGCTCCAGACCTGTATGGAAACGATGAACGAGGCTGCTCACCGCGACGACTGGGTCGAGGTCGAGCGAGGTGCCCGCCAATCCCAGAATATGCTGACGCGCGTTCGCCGTGAAATTGATGAGACCTGGCAGGCGCTCGGCACGCCTTATCTGGCCGGTCACTGAGGGGGTCTGTTTGTCGCGTACCGTCCTGCTGATCGAGGACACGATCTCCCTTCAAATGGTCTACGCCGCGGTGCTGCGGAATGCGGGCTTCGAGGTCCAGACTGCAGCCACCGCGCAGGAAGGCTGGGAGGCGTTCTGTGCTGCGCCGCCCCGGGCCGTGCTGCTCGACCTGATGCTGCCCGACCGAGACGGCCTGGAGCTGATGCGGGATATGCTCGACCATGCTCCCGGCACCTGCGTGGTCGTGGTCACCGCAAACGGCTCAATCAACCGAGCCGTCCAAGCCATTCGCGCCGGCGCGCAGGAGTTTCTCGTCAAACCGTTCGACGAAGGCCGGATGCTGAATGCCATACGGAATGCCACCCGCGAGCCTGCCTCCGCCGGGGGCGCTCCTGCTCCGGGCGACGGTCTGCCTCAGCCCGTCTCGTTTGCAGGCTTCATCGGCTCTTCGCCCATCATGCAGGATCTCTATGCCAAGGTCCGCGCCGTCGCATCCTCGATGGCTACGATCTTCCTCTCCGGCGAAAGCGGCACAGGCAAAGAGGTTTGCGCGCAGGCCGTCCATGACAGCTCGTCACGCGCCTCGGGCCCGCTTGTCCCGGTCAATTGCGGTGCGATCCCTCAGGAGTTGATGGAGTCCGAGCTCTTCGGTCACCTGAAGGGCTCGTTCACCGGCGCGATCTCCGACAAACTCGGTGCCGCCGCCGCCGCCGACGGGGGAACCCTCTTTCTCGACGAGATCTGCGAGATGAACATCGCGCTGCAGACGAAGCTTCTGCGCTTCCTGCAGACGTCCACGATTCAGCCCGTCGGTGCCGTCCAACCCCGCAAGATCAACGTCCGGATCATCTGCGCCACCAACCGCGATCCGTTCGAAGAGGTACGAAGGGGCCGGTTCCGGCAAGACTTGTTCTACCGACTCCATGTCGTCCCGTTGCATCTGCCGCCGTTGCGTGCGCGCGGGGAAGACGTGATCGAGATCGCGGAGGCAATGTTGGCACGCTATGCCGCCGAGGAGAACAAGTCCCTCTCTAGGCTCGACGCAGAGGTGCGTGCCCTCTTCCTCGACCACCCGTGGCCCGGAAACGTACGCCAACTTCTCAACACGATGCGCAACATCGTGGTGCTGCACGACGGCGACGTCGTAACCTACGACATGCTGCCCCGCGCCCTGCTCGCCGATCTTCCGCCCAATGGCCACCATGCCAGAGATCTGCGCGCCGCAAACGGCCCCGCCCGACCCGCCGTACCCGTACGCAATCCCCTCGAGCCTCTCCTCGGCAAGACGCTGGCAGAGATCGAGCGCATCGTGATCGAGGAGACCATCGAGCGCTGCGGCGGATCCGTTCCGAAGGCCGCCCGCTCGCTCGATGTCTCGCCGTCGACGATCTACCGAAAGCGCGAGGCATGGGGCGAAGCCCCGCGCAAGACGCGCCACCAGGTCTGAGCTTTCCGAAACCGGCCCTTGTCCGGGCCCCTAGGTGAACTGCTCGCGGATCAGCCGCTCCTCCAGGCCATGGCCGGGATCGAACAGAATATGATGAGAGATGGTCAGTTCGCTGCGCACGATAACCGTCACCACGTCCCTGACCGCGCGCGCATCGGCCTCCGCCATCACGGGGCGCTTCTTCGGCTGCAGCACGTCAAACCGCACCTCGGCGGATTTTGGCAGAAGCGCGCCTCGCCAGCGCCGTGGCCGGAAGGCCGCCATCGCCGTCAGCGCCAACACGTCCGACCCGATGGGCAGAATCGGCCCGTGCGCCGAGTAGTTATAGGCCGTGGATCCCGCCGGCGTGCATACCAGCGCCCCATCGCACACCAATTCCTCCATCCGCACGCGCTCATCTACCGAGATCTTGAGCTTTGCCGCCTGCGGCCCCTGGCGAAGAAGGGACACCTCATTGATTGCCAGAGCATCGGTCGCCTGACCGTCCGCGCTCATAGCGCGCATCGCAAGAGGGTTGAGCACGGCCTCCTCCGCCGCGTTCAGCCGCTCCAACAGTCCGGGCTCGCTATAGGTATTCATCAGAAAGCCGATGGTGCCGCAATTCATGCCATAGACCGGCAGGTGCAGTTGCTCCGTTTGGTGAAGCGTCTCAAGCATGAACCCGTCGCCGCCGAGGGCAACGACGACATCGGCCGTCTCGACGGCCACGTCGCCATACCGTGCCACAAGGGCGCGCCGCGCCTCCTGCGCGATTTGCGTCGCGCTGGCCGCAAAGGCGATCTTGGTGATCATGGAGCCTCCCCCGCCGCCTTCCGGCCGTGTCGCCAGCTAAGCCGGTGACGGAGCCGACCGCAAGGCCGACCAAACGGTCAGGGGCGGCCCGGCGTCCAAGCCCTGTCGACGGCTCTGGCGGCGCCGATCGCATCCCTCGGGATCCGCGACTCCAGCCCTGCTCGACCCAGTCCAACTCCGCCAGGAGAGTGCGCATGCGCCCTAGCGGCGGCACCGATGCCGTCTTCCGAACACAGCGTGCCGCAATATACGCTTTTCCCGCGTGCCCGCTTGCTCTACACCGCGTGCGGACCACGCTCCGGCCATCGAAGAGGACAAGTCTATGAACGCCCCCCATCGCGACGACGGCTTCTTCACCGAAACGCTCGCCAGCCGCGACCCAGAACTCGCCGCCGCCATCGGAAGCGAACTCGGCCGTCAGCGCGACGAGATCGAGCTCATCGCGTCCGAAAACATTGTCTCCGCCGCGGTGCTCGAGGCGCAGGGCTCGGTGCTCACGAACAAGTATGCCGAGGGCTATCCTGGCCGTCGGTACTATGGCGGGTGCCAGTTCGTCGATGTCGCCGAGCAGCTTGCGATCGACCGCGCCAAACAGCTCTTTGGCTGCGGCTTCGCCAATGTTCAGCCGAACTCCGGCTCACAGGCCAACCAGGGCGTGTTCACGGCCCTCTTGCAGCCCGGAGACACGATCCTCGGCATGTCGCTCGATGCAGGCGGCCACCTCACCCACGGCGCCCGGCCCAACCAGTCCGGCAAGTGGTTCAACGCAGTCCAGTATGGCGTGCGGGAAGACACCCTCGATGTCGACTATGATCAGGTCGAGGCGCTCGCCCTTGAGCACAAGCCAGCGATGATCATCGCCGGCGGCTCCGCGATCCCGCGTCAGCTCGATTTCGCACGCTTCCGAGCGATCGCCGACAAGATGGGCGCATGGCTCCTGGCCGATGTGGCGCACTATGCAGGCCTGATCGCGGCCGGTGTCTATCCCTCGCCATTCCCGCATGTCCACGCGGCCACGACGACGACCCACAAAACGCTGCGCGGGCCCCGCGGCGGCATGATCCTCACCGATGACGAGGCGCTTGCGAAGAAGTTCAACTCCGCGATCTTTCCCGGCATTCAGGGCGGCCCCCTGATGCATGTCATCGCGGCCAAGGCCGTGGCGTTCGGCGAGGCGCTCCGGCCGGAATTCCGTGCCTACCAGGAACAGGTGATTGCAAATGCTCAGGCCCTTGGCGAAGCGCTGAAGGACGGGGGGCTCGACCTCGTGACCGGGGGCACCGACAGCCATCTGCTCCTTGTCGATCTCCGACCGAAAGCGGTGAAAGGCAACGCAACAGAGAAGGCGCTCGGGCGCGCCCATATCACCTGCAACAAGAACGGCATTCCCTTCGACACCGAGAAGCCCATGATCACCTCAGGCATCCGCCTCGGCTCGCCGGCGGGCACGACGCGCGGCTTCGGCACACCTGAGTTCGCCCAGATCGGGCGCTGGATTTGTCAGGTGGTCGACGGGCTCGCGGCGCACGGTGAAGACGGCAATGGGGCAACCGAGGCTAGGGTCAAAGCCGAGGTCCAGGAGCTCTGCGGTCGCTTCCCTCTCTATCCCGGGCTCTGACAGCGAAAGCTTGCATTAACGGGACCAGCCGATACATGGTCTCGCGATGATCAAGTACAGCCTGAAATGCACCGAGGGCCACACCTTCGACAGTTGGTTTGCCAGCGCCGACGCCTATGACGACCTCGCCGGCGCTGGCAGGCTGTCCTGCGCCATTTGCGGCATCGCATCGGTAGAAAAGGCAATGATGGCGCCACGCGTCGCCACCAAGGATCTCCCGGAAGGGCCCACACCCGCCGCGCCAGACCCGTCGCCATCGCCGCCCGCGACGCCGCTAGCCGCCCCCGGCTCGCCCGAAGAGGCGGCCTTGGCCGCCCTCCGGGCCAAAGTGGAAGCAACGACCGAAGATGTCGGATCGCAGTTCGCCGACGAGGCGCGCGCCATCCACAATGGCGCCGCGCCGGAACGGGCCATCCGGGGACAGGCGAAGCCCAAAGAAGCCCGCGCTCTGATCGAGGACGGCGTCCCGATCCTTCCTCTGCCCTTCCCGCCGACCCGCCAGGTTAACTGATGGCACCGGCGCCTCTGACCAGCTTGGTGACAGGCGCACGGCGCGGGATCGGCGCCGCCCTCGTCCAGCGCCTCGTCGAACGCGGCCCCGTGCTCGCCTGCGCAAGGCCGCCCGTGCCCGCTGAGGGCCCCGCTGAGTGGCTGCCGCTCGACGTGGCGCAGCCCGAGCAGTTCGACGCGCTGGAACGCAGCCTCGATGGCCGGCCCGTTGACCTCGTTGTCTGCAACGCCGGACTCTATGCAGACCGGGGCGAGAACCTGGCCGATGGATATCCCGTGCATATGTGGGCCGATACGTTCGCCGTGAACGTCACCGGCGTCTTTCAGACAGTACAGGCGCTCCTGCCCTCGCTGCAGGCTGCCGCCGATGCGCACGGCGTCGCGCGGATCGCCATCGTGAGTTCCCAGATGGGATCGAGCGAGCGTGCATCGGGAGGCTCCTACATCTATCGCGCGTCGAAAGCCGCCGCGACCAACCTTGCCCGCAATCTCGCAAGCGACCTGCGCGGCCTCGGGATTGCCGTAGCGGCCTATCATCCCGGCTGGGTTCGCACCGACATGGGCGGCGCGTCAGCGGCGATTTCGGTGGACGAAAGCGCTGACGGCCTGATGGCGCGGTTCGACGCCCTGTCGCTTGAAACGACCGGACAGTTCCTGACATGGGACGGTCGGCTGCACCCGTTCTGAGCCCACGCGCCGCAAATTCCTTGTCCAAGGAATTTGCAAAAGTCTTGTCTCAAGACTTTTGCGCCGCGCGCTTCAGGTGCGCCTCGCGAAGAGCAATGTAGCTCACCGCCGCCATGATCAGCAGTCCGCCAGCCACCACCCAGCCATCCACCGGCTCGCCAAAGAACAGTGCGCCAACGCTCACGGCCCACACCAGCTGCAGGAAGGTCACGGGCTGGGTCACCGCGAGTGGCCCCGCCTGAAAGGCCAGTGTCATCGTGTAGTGTCCGGCCGTTGCGAAAGCCGCCACAAGCATCAGCCAGGCAAGCTCTTCCAGCGTCGGGGGAACCCACACCGCCATCGCGACCGGAGCAAGAATGACGGTCACCGTGACCGAAAGCGACCCCACGATGACTGCCGGCGTCGCCATCCCACTCAGCCGCTTGGCCAACAGATAGGAGCCTGCGAGGCTTATCGCGCAGAGAACCATGGCCAGATGACCCGTCGAAAGCTCACGTACCCCGGGTCGCAGGATCAAGAGGGCCCCCGCCATGGCCGCCAAAACGGCCAAGATCCGTCGCACCGCCAGCCGCTCTCCCAAAAACAGTGCCGCGCCCAGGGTCACATAGACCGGGGTCATGTAGTTCATCGCCGTCACCTCTGCGATGGTGATCTGGGTCATGCCATAGAACCAAAGGATCACGCCTCCGGCATGCGCGAGCCCCCGTAACGTGAAGAGCTTCAGAGCGCGCGAGGTCAAGCGCGCCGCACGCAATTGCGGCCACATCGGGATGAGGAACACCAGGCCCAGCGCATACCTAAGGAAAGCGGACTCCGCTGCAGGGATCCGGTCTCCCAAGTGTTTCACAGTGGCCGTCACGCCCACGAACATCAGCCCTGTGACAACCATCCAGGCTGCGGCAATCACCGGCCGGTCGCCCTGAACGGTCGTCTCTTGCGTCGTGGGAAGGTCGGGGGCGGCCGGCATACCCCGCCCCTACGCCCCTCGACCCTGGGTCACAAGCGCCTTGGACGGCGGCTCACCCGCCAACCGCCGCACGGGCGTGCTCCTCGCCCTTGGGCGAAATCACAAGCGCCTCGTTCCCCTTGAACCAAACGGACCGTCCGAAGCTCGCTGCATTGCGGGCACCCGATGCCGTTCGCTCCGGATGGCGATGTCTATGCTGTCACCGCGTTCGATGCGCAGACTGGGCAACACGGTCCCGATACCGCCCCGTCTCATTCAAGGCCTCCCGACGTTGCGGGCGGCACGCTAGCCCAGCGCCAACTTGAGCGCGATGGCCCACATGATCGCGCCAATTGCCGCTTCCATCACCCGCCACGCGCCCGGCCGGGCAAACACCGGTGCAAGTGCCCGGGCTCCGTATCCCAGCGTGGTGAAGAACACGAAGGAGGCCGTCATCGCACCCGCGCCAAACGCGGTGCGTTGGCCATCCCACGTGCTCGCAACCGACCCCAACAAAACGACGGTGTCGAGATAAACATGGGGGTTGAGCCAGGTCAGAGCCAGCGCCGTGGCAATCACTGCTCCGAGCCCGCGCCGTGTCTCCGATGCCGGGTCAAGCGCCGCGCCGCCGCGCCACGCCGCGCGAAACGACACAGCGCCATAGCCAATCAGGAACGCCACGCCACCCCAACGCATCGCAGAGGCGAGCCACGGCACCGCCTCAGCCAGGGCGCCAAAACCGGCCACACCGACAGCAATCAAAACCGCGTCCGAGATCGCACACACGGCCACGACCGCTGCGATGTGCTCCTTCCGGAGACCCTGCCGCAGGACGAATGCATTCTGCGCCCCAATGGCGAGGATCAAGGAGAGGCCAAGGCCGAACCCGGCCGCCGCGGCCTGCCAAGTGGGACTCATTTGAGCGCTCGCCGCCCCGTACGAGACAGGCCGCGCGGATCCCTACGATATCTTCGGGTTTGGGCAAGAGTCATATGATGACTCATATGGTATTCATATGCTTCTCATATGCTTTTCATACGAAAGTCATACGCTACTCATATGCGCTGCGAAGGACCCGAAGGCTACGCAGAGAGCTGCTCCATGACATCGTCGGACACCTCGAAATTGGCGGTGACGCGCTGCACGTCGTCGTCGTCCTCCAGCACCTCGATCAAGCGCATCAACTTCTGCATGCCCTCGAGATCGAGTTCCGTCGTGGTGGTAGGCTTCCAGATGAGCTTGGTCGAATCCGCCTCGCCCAGAGCGTCCTCAAGGGCGGTCGACACGTCGTTGAGGTCTGTGTCGGCGCAGTAGATGACGTGCCCATCCTCGGAGCTCTCCACATCCTCGGCCCCCGCCTCGACGGCCGCCATCATCACCGTATCTTCGTCTCCAGCGCCTGCGGGATACAAGATCTCGCCTTTGCGCTCGAACATGAAGCCAACGGAACCGGTTTCGCCGAGGTTTCCGCCGTGCTTGCCGAAGGTCGACCGAACCGTTGAGGCAGTGCGATTGCGGTTGTCGGTCATCGCCTCGACGATGAGCGCCACGCCGCCCGGGCCATAGCCCTCATACCGGATCTCTTCGTAGTCCTCCGCATCCCCGCCGGACGCCTTCTTGATCGCCCGCTCGATCACATCCTTCGGGACCGACTGCGACTTGGCTTCCTTGACCGCCAGCCGCAGCCGCGGGTTCTTTTCCGGATCGGGATCGCCCATCTTGGCGGCAACGGTGATCTCTTTGGAAAGCTTGGAGAAAAGCTTGGATCGGGCCGCATCCTGGCGCCCCTTGCGGTGCTGGATGTTCGCCCATTTGGAATGGCCTGCCATGGGTCTCTCCCGGCTCTTGCAACGCCCGTCACTGGCTGGCGATTTTCATAGCGCAAAGCCTGGCCGAAGGGCAATCCCGGCTCAGCCCCTTCCGGGTCGAGCATGCGCCCATCGAGCGAAACCGCTTTGGACCGATGGACGGCCCTGAATTCTGGCCTCCCGGCCTTGTCGACGACGCAGCGCCGCCTTAGCACTCGCCCCATGAATATACTCTTTCTCGGCGACGTGGTGGGCCGGGCCGGGCGCGTCGCCGTGTCCGAGCGTCTGCCTGCCCTTCGCTCAGCCTGGAACCTCGACTTCGTGGTCGTCAACGGTGAGAACGCCACCTCCGGCGCGGGTTTGACCGAGGCGCATGCCCGGCTCCTTCTGGAGGCGGGCGCGGATGTCGTGACCCTTGGCGACCATGCCTTTGACCGGGCAGATATGCTTCAAGCCATTGAGAAAGAAACGCGTATCCTGCGCCCCATCAACTATGCCAAGGCTGCTCCGGGCCGGGGCGCGCGCATCTTCGAAGACGGCAAGGGTCGGCGCGTTCTGGTGGCGCAGGTGCTGGGCCAGGTCTTCATGAAACGGCCGTTCGACGACCCGTTCTCAGCTCTCAACCGGCTGCTCTGCGCCCATCCGCGGGGCGGGCAGGTGCAGGCGATCCTGGTCGACATCCATTGCGAGGCGACCTCTGAGAAGATGGCAATCGGCCATTTCTGCGACGGCCGGGCGAGCGTCGTCGTGGGCACCCACACCCATATTCCGACCGCCGACGCACAGATCTTGCCGCGCGGCACGGCGTTTCAGTCCGACGCGGGCATGTGCGGCTCCTATGACAGCGTGATCGGAATGGACAAAACCGAGCCCATGCGCCGGTTCGTGACGGGCATGTCGAAGGGACGCTTCGAGCCGGCCGAGGGCGAAGCGACGCTGGCGGGCCTCTACGTCGAGACCGACGACGCCACAGGCGCCGCCACGCGAGTTGAGATGGTGCGACAGGGCGGGCGCCTCGCGCCGGCTGGACCGTCTCCGCTTGGGGCCGGAGTGTGACGACCGCCCCAAATGCAGGGCAAGATGCGCGCGCCGCGCGGCACGAGTGGATCTGGCTCATTCTCCTTCTGATGGTCCTTGGTGCAGGATGGGGCGTCACCCAGCCGATGGCAAAGATCGCTGTCTCCGAAGGGTATCGGCACTTGGGCATCCTGTTCTGGCAACAGGCGCTCGGAGCTGTCTTTCTCGGGGCGATCTGTGCGGCGCGGCGGTTGCCCCTGCGGCGCGATCGGGCGGCTCTGCTGTTCTACCTCTACATCGCTTTGATCGGCTCGGTCTTGCCAGGGATCGCGGGCTATGAGGCTGCCCGGTTTCTGCCGTCGGGTTGGCTGTCGCTCTTACTCTCAACCGTGCCTCTGTTTGCCTTTCCCATCGCACTCGCACTCGGAATCGACCGGTTCGCATGGGCGCGCTTCGCCGGCCTGTCCCTCGGCCTTGGCGGCGTTGCCCTGCTGGCGGCACCTTGGTCAGACAGTGGGGCAGGAGTGAGCCTGATCTGGATCGGTGTGGCGCTCATCCCGCCATTCCTCTATGCCATTGAAGGAAATTCGGTTGCGAAGTTTGGCACTGCGGGCCTTGACCCGGTGCAGTTGCTCTTTGGAGCCTCGCTGACCGGCGCCGTGATCACCGCACCGCTCGCCGTGGCCACGGGCACGTGGATTGATCCGCGCCCGCCCTGGAACGCGCCCGACGGGGCCATTGTGGTGTCGTCGATGGTCCACGCGTTGGTCTATGCATCCTATGTTTGGCTCGTGGGCCGCGCCGGATCGGTCTTCGCCGCACAAGTGAGCTATCTTGTGACGGGGTTCGGCGTCATGTGGGCGATCCTCCTTCTGGGCGAAAGCTATGGGGCGGCCTTCTGGGGCGCATTGGCGCTCATGCTTGCGGGGATGACGCTAGTCCGGCCACGCACCCGCCGGACCGCCCCCGCCTGAGGCGGGCGCTTGCGCCGTCGCACCCCCGTGCTAACCCTCGTCCCCAGTTTGGGGCGTCGATCGTAAGGTGAGCCGCATGGAGACCCAGTCCCTCGGAGCCATGCTGGGCAGCAACGGCGATGCCGTGCTCGCCCTGGTCACGATCGCTGTGATGTTCGTCTTGTTTCTGCGCGAAGTGTTCCCGACCGAGGTTGTGGCGATCGGTGGCGTGTCGGTTCTTTTGGCCACGGGGGTGCTGCCCTATGATGCAGGGCTGGCGGTCCTGTCGAACCCGGCCCCGTGGACCATCGCCGCCATGTTCCTGCTGGTGGGCGCACTTGTGCGCACCGGGGCACTTGATTGGTTCACGCAGTTGGCACAGGCCCAGGCCGGCGTGAACCCGATGCGCGGGATCGCGGCGCTCCTAGGCTTTGTCGTGGTCGCCTCGGCCATCATGAACAACACGCCCGTCGTTGTCGTGATGATCCCGGTTGTGGTGCAGATCGCGCGGAGCCTGGGTGTCGCGGCATCGAAACTGCTGATCCCGCTGTCCTATGCAGCGATCATGGGAGGCACATTGACGCTGATCGGCACGTCGACGAACCTCTTGGTGGACGGCGTGGCGCGGACGGAGGGCCTGGCGGCCTTCTCGATCTTCGAGGTGACGCCCCTAGCGATCATTCTGGTGGGCTGGGGCGTGGTCTATCTCCGCTTCGTTGCGTGGCGGCTGTTGCCGGAACGAAGCAGCATGGCTTCGGTTCTGTCCGATCGCTCGCGCATGAAATTCTTCACCGAGGTCGCCGTGCCCGAGGGATCCGCGTTGATCGGCCGACCGGCGCTGGAGGTCGAGATCTTTCGGCGAGAAGGCGTTCGGGTAATCGACGTACTCCGCGGGGACGCGTCGCTTCGGCGCGACCTGAAGGCTGTGGAGCTCCTGGCCGGCGACAGGGTGGTGCTGCGCACCGAAATGGCCGAGCTCCTGAGCCTGCAGGAAAACAAGGACCTGCGCGCCGTCGACAAGCTCAGCTCTGTCCGGACCGAGACGGTCGAGGTCCTTATCACTCCGGGTACGCGGATGGTGGGTCGCAGCCTGGGGGCGCTGCGGTTGCGCCGGCGCTACGGTGTGTATCCGCTCGCAGTGCATCGTCGGAACCAGAATATCGGGCGGCAGCTTGACGACCTGGTCGTGCGGGTCGGCGACACGCTGCTGCTGGAGGGCGCGCCGGCGGACATCCAGCGCCTGGCGGCCGACATGGAACTGGTGGACGTAACCCGGCCGGCCGAACGGGCCTATCGCCGGCGCAAGGCTCCGATTGCTGTGGCGGCCCTGCTAGGGCTCGTGGGCCTTGCTGCGCTGGGGCTCGCGCCGATCCTGCTTTTGGCCGTTATGGCGGTGGCCGTTGTCCTGCTGACCCGGTGTGTCGATGCCGATGAGGCGTTCTCCTTTGTCGAAGGGCGGCTTCTGGCGATGATCTTTGCAATGCTCGCCGTCGGGGCGGCACTGCAGACTTCGGGCGCTGTGCACCTCATCGTCGAGGCCATTTCGCCATGGATCAGCACGCTGTCGCCGGTACTGATGATCTGGTCTGTCTATCTTCTGACCTCCGTGCTGACGGAGCTTGTGTCGAACAATGCGGTCGCCGTCGTGGTCACGCCCATCGCGATCGGTCTGGCTCAGGCGCTCGGCTTCGACCCGCGGCCGTTCGTTGTGGCGGTAATGATCGCTGCCTCGGCGAGCTTTGCCACACCGATCGGCTATCAGACCAACATGCTGGTCTATGGCCCGGGCGGATACCGGTTCACCGACTTCATGCGGGTGGGCATACCGCTGAACCTGTCGATGGGTTTGCTCGCATCGCTTCTCATCCCGGTAATCTGGCCGCTCTAGACGTCTTGCCGTGTTGCAGCTGAGCAAGGTCAGAGACGTGAACGCACGCCGGCCTCGGTCACCAGTAGATCGAGCGGCTGGTCGGTCGGCTCCAGCGGCAAGGACGGGGCCTCCTGCTCCGAATAGGCAAAGCCCAGCGCCGTAACCGGGCCTGCGGCGCGCAGTCCGGCCAGAGTGCGGTCGTAGAAGCCACCACCATAGCCCAGACGGAAGAGCGCAGGATCAAAGGCCACCATCGGCACGATGACAAGTTCTGGGATGAGCGTCGCGCCCGAGGCCGGCACCATTACCCCAAATGCACCCTCAACCAAGGGGACGCCCGGCTCCCATGCCCGGAAGGAAAGCGGGCGGCCCGGACCTTCGACGACTGGGACGCATAGGGTGTTTTTGGGAGCCAGGGCCTCCATTGCAGGGACGGGGTCAGCCTCGGTCCGGATGGGCAGATACCCGGCGATCACTCGGCCGGTTGATCCTGTCAGATGGCGAACCAGTGCCTCGGAGCCTTTGTCGCGAAAAGCCAGGTGGGCTGCTTTGCGCCGTGCGAAGGCGGCTTTGCGCGCATCGGCCTTGGCGGTCGTGAGGTCGGTCATAGCAAGACCAGCACGCCGAGGCCCAAAAAGGCGAAGAAGCCGACCACGTCGGTCACAGTGGTGACGAAGGTGCCCGAGGCCAAAGCCGGATCCACGCCCGCCTTGTCCATCGCAACCGGCACGAGGATCCCCGCCAAGGCGGCGCAGGCCAGATTGATGATCATGGCCACGGCGATGACGCCGCCGAGGCGCGGGTCGCCGAACCAGCTCCATGCAACGGCGCCCATTATCACAGCGAAGGCGAGGCCGTTCACCAGGCCAACGACAAACTCGCGCCCCACGACGCGCCAGAGGTTGGCACCGGTAAGGTCTTTCGTTGCGATGGCGCGCACCGCCACGGTCAAGCTTTGCGTGCCCGCGTTGCCGCCCATGGAGGCCACGATCGGCATAAGGATCGCGAGGGCCACGATTTGCGCAAGCGCATCGTCGAACAGGCCGATGACAAGCGAGGCGAGGATTGCGGTGGCGAGGTTCACCGCGAGCCAGGGCAAGCGACGGCTGACAGTCTCAGCGACCCGATCCGACAGCGAGCTTTCCTCGCCGACGCCGGCCAAGCGCAGGATGTCTTCTTCATGCTCCTCATCGAGCACGGCCATTGCGTCGTCGATCGTAATGGCGCCCACAAGGCGCTCCTCGTCGTCCACCACGGGCAGCGTGATCAGGTGATACTGGTTGAATGCATAGGCCACCTCGGCCTCTTCCTGATCGACCGGGACTGTGCGGAACGACGGCTCGGTAATGTCGCGCAGCTGCACCGCTCGTTTCGACGACAGGAGCCGGCTGAGGGTGACATAGCCGATTGGGCGCGCCTCCGGGTCCACCAGGATGACGTGATAGAACTGTTCGGGCAGGTGCTCGTCGGCGACGCGCATCGCATCGATCGCCTCTCCGACCGTCCAATCCTCCGGAGCGCGGACCACCTCGGGCTGCATCAGGCGACCGGCGGAATATTCCGGATAGCTTAGGGCCTGGCGAACATCGACCTGCTGCGACGGGGTGAGTGCGTCGAGCAAGCGGGAGCGGACATCCTCCTCGAGGTCCTCCACGAGGTCGACGACGTCGTCGGAGTCGAGGTCTCGCACGGCTTCGCCCAAGACTTCGGCGGGAAGCGACGCGATGACCTCGCGGCGCACCGACTCGTCGAGCTCCGACAGGATTTCGCCGTCGATTTCTCGCCCCCAGAAGCGCAGGAGAAGACGTCGCGTGCTGTCGCCCACCTGCTCCATGAGGTCGGCCACGTCGGCCGGGTGAAGTTCGTCAAGGAGATGGGCCAGCCCGCGCTCATCGCCCCGATTGATCGCTAGGAGGACTTCTTGGACCCGGTCGGTCGGGATGGCATAGTCGGCCGTCTCGCGCGCAACCTCGCTGTCGGTATCAGAGCGATCCGTCGCCTTACCGGCGTCATCTAGGCCAGGGGCTGCATTGGAGTCCGTTCCCTTGCTCGACTGCGTCTCGTCTTCGTCAGCCATGGGGGCGCCCTCCGCAAACACGACGGGCGCAAGATAGGCCCGGGTGGCACAGGCGCAACCGGCCGCGCAAAGCACAGGTCTTTCCAGAATTCTCTATCTGATTTTCCGAAGACGTGTTACGGAAAACCCGAAACTGCAACGGATGGACCCGCAATTCCCATGACCGAAGCTCCCAACGTCTATGACGCCGAGCCGATCCCCGACGCCGCCCGCGCCGAGATCGAACGCCTGCTCGCCACGGGTGACTTGTTCCGCTATACGGCCCCGGCCGACGCCCCGGTCACGCTGCTTGAACGGGATTTCGCGGCGCATCTGGGCGCGCGCTATGCTCTGGCGGTGTCTTCCTGCTCGGCGGCATTGTTTTTGTCGTTGAGGGCGCTCGACCTGCCGGTGGGCGCGCGGGTTCTGATCCCGGCCTTCACCTTTGCCGCTGTGCCCTCGTCCATCGTGCATGCCGAGTGCTTACCGGTCCTCGTCGAGGTGGGCGAAGACTACCGGATCGATATGGTCGACTTCGCCGCGAAGCTGGCCGCGGGGGCTGACGCCGTGATGATCTCGCATATGCGCGGACACACGTCGGATATGGATGCCATTCTGGCCCTCGCGCAGGAGGCGGGCGTTCCAGTGATCGAGGATGCGGCGCATTCGCTCGGCACGCGCTGGCATGGGCGCAACATCGGCACGCTCGGGCGCATCGGCTGCTTTTCGTTCCAGTCCTACAAGCTGGTGAACGCAGGCGAGGGCGGGATCATGGTGTCGGACGACCCAGACCTGGTTGCGCGGGCGGTGATCATGTCCGGCGCCTACGAGCATGCGTGGAAGAAGCACGACCAGGACGAGGCGTTGCGCGGGGCGCTGAGCCGCTGGCAGAACCGGTTGCCGCTCTACAATGTCCGCATGAACAATCTGTCAGCGGTTCTTGTACGCGCGCAGATCCCGGAAATCGATCGACGGGTCCGCGATGGTCGTGCAGGCCATGACCACGTCGCGGCAAGGCTGAATGGATCGCCCTGGATCGAGGTGCCTCAGTCGCTTGGCCCGGAAGAACGGGCACCCGACTCGATCCAGTTCAATTTGGTCGGCATGTCGGACGCGGCCGTCGACGCTTTCACCGCAGCGGCCGCGAGGCAGGGCGTGAAGGTGCAAGTCTTTGGCCGTTCAACCGACAACGCGCGCGCGTTCTGGAATTGGCAGTTCATTCCCGGTGGGCCGACAGGCGACGCGCCGGATCTTCCCAAGACGCGGGCGATGCTGATGCGTGCCTGTGACGTGCGATTGCCCCCTCGCCTGACGCAGGCGGAGCTCGACTATGTCGCCGACGCGCTCTTGTCGGCCGCAGATACGGCCATGTCGCAAGAGCGCGCGGCCTAGAGCACGCGAAGTTGGTCGCCGAGCCACGGCATCCTAGCAGTGGCCGGACCGACGATCAGTTCTGGAAGAAGCCCTTTCAGGCGTGCTGCAATCTCGACCGGCATGTCTCGGAGCGCGCCCTGCCGTACTGTCAGGCAGATCCGTCGCGACAGAGGGGCGATCGGCAGGGCATGAACGTCGACCTCGTCGCGAAACCTCTGGGCGCGGAGGTAGCCCAGCGGCGTGAGGATCGTCCAGCCTGTGCCGGCGGCCACCATGGCGAGGATCGCGTGATAGCTGTCGAGCTCGAAACGGTGGGTCAGGCGGACCTGCTGCGCGGCAAGATGGGCTGCGATCTGCCGGCCCATCACGTGGCGCTGCGTGTACTGGATCATGGGAAGACGGGTGAGAGCCGCCTGGTCTGCGGGGGCTCCTTTGGGCACGGCCGCAATGAAGGGCTCTTCCAGGAGGGGGTGGACTTCCAGACCATCCCGATGGGGCTGACCGGTTTCGGCGGCAACGATCACGTCGAGCCCGCGGGTTTCGAGAAGATCGTAGAGGCGGTGCGATGCCCCGGTCTCCAGAAGGAACCGGCACTGGGCTAGCTCGCCCGCCATGCCGGACAGGAGCCGCGGCGTGACATCGGCATCAAAGTCTTCGATCATACCAAGCCGCAATACGGTGAGAGCCGACAGGTCCGGCGCCGCGAGTTCGGCCCGTGCCCGAGCGGCTTCGGCAGCAATGCGGAGGGCGCGACGACGGAACGTCTCGCCCGCAGGCGTCAGCCTGGCAGGACGCAAACTTCGATCGATTAGTTCGATGCCCAGCGCCGTCTCGAGATTGCTGAGCTGTTGGCTGACGGCGGATACGCTGGCCCCAAGCCGCCGTGCTGCAGCCGAGATCGACCCCTCATCGGCGCATGCCAGAAACACCTCGATCCCCCAAAGCGTGAGACGGCCCGACTGCTCCTTCATGCGCTGCCGCCCCCTGCTCCGGCCGCGAGAGGCTAGCTGCGGGCCCGACGGGCCGCAACTACGCGGCCCAGGGTTTGGCGCGTCGTTGCCGCGTGCGCCTCGCTCAGGCCGATCGGCGCATCGAGCGGCGGGCGTGGGTCATGTTGGTGTCGATGAAGTCAAGCACAAGCGGCCGAATATTGTTGCGCCAGCTCTTGCCGGCGAAGATGCCGTAGTGACCTGCGCCTGGCTCAAGGTGGCTGGCCTTCTTATCGGGCGACAGGCCCGTAAGAAGATCGAGGGCCGCAACGCACTGGCCGGGCGCCGAGATATCGTCTTTCGCACCTTCGACTGTTTTGACCGCGACATCGGTGATGGCGGAAATATCGACACTCTTGCCTTCGACGACAAAGCAGTTCCGCGCGATCTCACGCCCTTTAAAGATCCGCTCGACCGTTGAGAGATAAAACTCTGCCGTCATGTCCATCACTGCGAGGTACTCGTCGTAGAACTTGTTGTGACGGTCATGGTCGGACGCTTCGCCTTTGGCCACGCGCAGGATCTGGTCCTTGAACGCTGTGGCGTGGGTCTCCGCGTTCATCGCCATGAAGCTCGCGAGCTGCTGAAGGCCCGGATAGACCATCCTCCCCGCGCCCGGATACTTGAAGCCTACCCTTTGGAGGACATGGCGTTCGAGCTGGCCCATAGTGACCCTGCGCCCGAAATCCGTCACCTCGGTTGGGGCCGCGTCGGGGTCGATCGGGCCGCCGATGAGCACGAGGCTGTTGGGCTGGGCGGCGGGGTCTTCTTCGGCGAGATAAGCGGTTGCGGCAAGGGCGAGCGGCGCCGGCTGGCACACCGCGATCACATGGGTGTCGGGCCCAAGATGGCGCATGAAGTCGACGAGATAGAGCGTGTAGTCCTCGACATCGAATTTGCCGACAGACACGGGGATGTCGCGGGCATTATGCCAGTCGGTGATGTAGACCTCGCACTCTGGCAGAAGGCTGACGACGGTTGAGCGCAGAAGCGTTGCATAGTGCCCCGACATCGGCGCGACGAGGAGCACCTTGCGGGCCATCTCCTTGCGGCCCTGCACGGCGAAGTGGACGAGATCGCCGAACGGCTTCTGGAGGATCGTCTCGATGTGGACGATGTGATCACGGCCATCTTCGCCGACGACGGAGTAGATGTTCCAGTCGGGCTTGGCGACCATACGCGCAAAGCTCCGCTCAGTGACCTGACCCCAGGCCGCCGTCCACTGGATCATTGGGTTCGCTGCAAGGCCGAAAACCGGATAAGAAAACGCGGCCTTGGCCGTTGACCCCATCCATTCATTCGTGACCCGCATGGACTCCATGAGGTCATAGGTCATCATGTATTTCATGTCCGCCCCTCTCCGGATAGGCTGGCAACGAGAACCAATTCGTCGCTTTGCCTCCCCCACTAGGCGACGATAATGGTGGCACCCTAGGGGGAGGCATTCTGGATGGCAATGCAACAGGACAGTGACGCAAGCGCCCAGGGGACAGACCTTGTTCGTCTGAACGAAAACCTCGGACGGATTGAGGAAATGTCTCAGCGGCTCGTCGCCGCCCTGTCCAAAAAACGGCGGGTCGACCCATCTCTGCAGGGCCCGGGACAGGATCTCTACCTGAAGGCTGCATCGGCCTATGTGGCTGAACTCATGCAGAACCCGTCCAAGATCCTCGAGCACCAGGTGAGCTACTGGGGCAAGACGCTCAAGCATTACGTCGAGGCGCAGCAGGCCTTGGCGCAAGGCCTCAAGGCCCCCGACGATCAGACGCAGAAGGATCGCCGGTTCGCACATGAACTCTGGACGACGCACCCCTATTTCAACTGGATCAAGCAACAGTATCTGCTGTCGAGCGAAGCCGTGTCTCAAGCCGTCGAGGACATCGATCACTTGTCGGAAAAGGACAAGCAGCGCCTGCGCTACTTCTCCAAGCAGATCGTGGATATGTTCAGCCCCGCGAACTTCCTAGGCACGAACCCCGACGCGCTGGCACGCGCCGTCGAGACAGATGGTCAGAGCCTGGTCGACGGACTTGAGAACCTCGTGCGCGATCTGGAGGCCAATGATGGCGATCTGGTCGTCACGCTGGCCGATCCAGACGCTTTCCGGGTTGGCGAGAACCTTGCGACCACCCCGGGGCAGGTTGTCTATCGCAACCGCCTGTTCGAGCTCATCCAGTACGCGCCAGCGACCGAGAAGGTGCACAGGACGCCATTGCTGATCTTTCCGCCTTGGATCAACAAGTTCTACATACTCGACCTGAAACCAAAGAACAGCCTGATCAAATGGATCGTCGACCAAGGCTTCACCGTGTTTGTGGTCAGCTGGGTCAACCCCGACGAAAGCTATGCCGATACGTCGCTCGATAACTACGTCGAGGAGGGTTTCCTGGCCGCCATAGATCAGGTCAAGCAGATCACGGGTGAGCCCAAGATCAACACGATCGGCTATTGCATTGCCGGCACCACAATGTCGCTCACGCTCGCCCTTATGAAAAAGCGGGGCGACAAGTCGGTGGGCGCGACCACGCTATTCACCACCCTCACCGATTTCTCGGATCAGGGGGAGGTTGGCGTGTTTCTCGAAGACGATTTCGTCGACGGGATTGAGGAGGAGGTCACGCGCAACGGGGTGCTGGACAAGTTCTACATGTCAGCCACTTTTTCGTTCCTGCGCTCCAACGACCTGATCTATGCTCCGGCGATCAAGAGCTACATGATGGGCGAAGCACCGCCGGCTTTCGATCTGCTCTACTGGAATGGGGACGGCACGAACCTGCCTGCCAGAATGTCGGTGCAGTATTTGCGCCGGCTCTGCCAGAACGACGATTTCGCCTCATCTGGCATCCAGATTCTCGGCGAGACGCTGAACATTGGGGACGTCGACGTACCGATATGCGCGGTGGCCTGCGAAACCGACCATATCGCGGCCTGGCGCTCGTCGTTTCGGGGCGTCCAGAAGATGGGATCGCGGTCCAAGACGTTCATCCTGTCGGAGTCCGGGCATATCGCCGGGATCATCAACCCGCCGTCCAAGAAGAAGTATGGTCACTATACCAACGACGACCTAAGCCTGAAGCCGGATGAGTGGCGGTCCTCTGCCACCTACAACGACGGCTCTTGGTGGGAGCGTTGGGGCGCTTGGCTGAAGAAACGCTCAGGGGCGCAGGTGGCCGCGCGAGAACCCGGCGGGCCGAACCACCCCCCGCTTTGCCCGGCGCCCGGAACCTATGTCGTGGCCGACAAGGACCTCTGACCCTCGAGCGACGGCGTCGATCGCAGACAGACCTTACATTGATGTGCCCTTTCGGCGGGTTCTGGCCGAAGGTCAGGTTAGCGCGCCCCGAACGCGCAATCTGCTATGCTGCAGTGCAGCATTTTTGCGTCCGTGCGGGTTGCAATGCTGCGCTGCAGCATGTATGTAGATGCTGCAACCGCAAACAGACGGGGCGCCCGGACGGATCAACCGCTCTAGGGGAACACTGGAGAGAGACAATGACCTCGACGAATGACGTGACCAAGATGATGCAGGACATGATGGGCGCCTTCCCGATGGACGCGACCGCCATGCAGGACGCCTTCAAGACCCAAGCTGCGCTTGGCGAGAAGATGTCCAAAGTCGTGCTGGAAGCCGCCGACAAATCCACCGAGATCTCGGCCAAGTACACCAAAGACACGCTCGGCAAGCTCGGCGAAGTGACCAAGCTGAAGGACGAGCCCACCGACTACACCAAGGCCCTGACGGACTACGCGTCTGCCCAGGCCGAAATGGCTGCCGAGACCGCCGCTGCTTTCGCTGAAGTTGCGAAAAAAGTGCAGATGGAAACGGTCGAGCTGATGCTCGCCGCCGGCAAGGACTTCTCCGAAGATGCGACGGCCGCCGTGAAGAAAGCCACCACGGACATGACCACGGCCGCCAAGAAGGCCGCCGCAAAGTAATCGCGAGGCAGGCCGACAGGAATCTGCACCGGCCTCCTCCTCCCTAACCGGTGCGGATGGATCGAGCGGGTCGCCTTGTGCGGCCCGCTCACCTTTGTTGTGCGACGAAGCCGCTTGACGCGCGTGTGAGGCGCGGAAACCCTGACGCCGCTCATGGAGAAAGCGTGCAGATGCAGAAGGTCGGTGTCTTCATCGCCGGAGTGCAAAAGGGTGGAACGACGGCGTTACACGCTAAGATGGTTTCAACACCCGGTCTTTCCGGCGCTGCTCGCAAAGAGCTGCACTTCTTCGATCGTGAGGACGTTGATTGGTACAATCCGCCTTACGGCGACCTCACGGCTGAATTTGCGCCAAGTACGCCCGAAGGTGATCTCCTTTGCGATGCAACGCCGATATATCTCTTCTGGCCGAACGCGATAGAGCGTGTCCGCCGGTATAACCCCGACGCACGCATTATCGTCATGCTTCGGCATCCCGTCTTTCGAGCAATCTCTGCGTGGAAGATGGAGCGCGCACGCAATCGCGAGCCATTGCCCCTAGCACTTTCGCTTTCGGCTGTTGGTGAGGTGCGCTGCCAATTCGGCTACTTTGGAGGCAAGCGAATACACTCCTATCTTGCCCGCGGGTTCTACGCGGCGCAGATTGACCGCCTCCTCGAACACTTTCGGCGAGATCAAGTCCTGTTTCTGAAGACAGAAGATTTGTGGGACGACGAGAAGGCTACGATTGCCCGGGTGCGCAGCTTCCTGGGGCTTCCAACGTGCGAATGGACCGGCGCAGCGCAGCCCAAGTACATTGTTCCGGTACACCATCGGCAGGGCAACGCGCCTCGGCGCTCACTGCTCAAGCGACTCAGCCGCTTGTACCGCGCAGACTTGGTTAGGACGTCCGAGCTCACGGGCCTCGACCTTTTGGCATGGACTCGCGAAGACTATCGCGAACCAATGACCGCTGATCGTTGACCGTCGTGCACCATTCACGAACCGCCCTTTTCTTTTGCAATTCCGTCCACTAGGCTCGCTGCAGTGCAACAATGGGGTGCGTCTGTGGCCGAAGAACCCTCACCGCTTCTGATCAAGCGATATGCGAGCCGCCGCCTCTACAACACCGAGACGAGCGACTACGTTACGCTTGAAGATATCGCGGGGTTCATCCGCTCGGGTCGTGAAGTGAAGATTGTCGACTTGAAGTCCGGCGATGACCTGACCCGCCAGTACCTTCTCCAGATTATCGCCGAGCATGAAAGCAAGGGCGAAAACGTCCTGCCGATCAACGTGCTGACAGATCTCGTGCGCTCCTACACCGGCGCCGCGCAATCAGTCGTGCCGCAATTTCTGGCCATGTCATTTGAGATGCTCCGCGATGGGCAGTCAAAAATGATGGAGAACATGGGCAAGATGAACCCAATGGCGGCCATGCCGGGCTTTGAGGCGATGAAGGCACAGCAAGAGGCTTTCATCAAGGCGATGACCGGCGGGATCGGGGGAAACTGGAAGGCGCCGGAGCAAGAGCCCGGTGGCGACGAGTTGGACACAATCAAGAACCAGCTTGCCGAGCTTCAGGCCAAGCTCGACCGCATCGAGAAGTGATCAGTCCGGAACGGCCGCGGCACGCCCAAGCAGTTCGCCGATCAACGGGTGCGGAAAGCTCCGCCGTGCGGTGATCGCATAAAATCGCTCGACGATGTCGAGGGGGAAGGGCGCGGTGGCCAAAGTTCCCGCAGCGATCTCGTCGGCGAGCACCACGGCAGGTGCCACGGCCAGCCCGGCATCCTCGCGCGCCAGCAGCCTGATCATGGCCATATCGTCAGCCACAGCCGCGATGCGCGGGTTCACACCAAGCTTTTCCACGAGCGCCTCGAACCCTATGCGGATCGACCGTTCCGTTGGCAGGATCACGGGCTCTGCAGAGAGGACCTCGGCAAGGGAGCCATAGCCGACCCGTGCCGGCGTTCCGTGAAGCCCAACAGGCTGGTCGGCAATGCGTTCCGCGACGTATGAGCCGCTCCCGTGAGACGGCAACTCGGTGGTCAGAACGATGTCGAGGGCGAGCGCTGCGAGTTCGTCGAGCAAGGTCGCTTCATCGCCCGACCGCAGGATCAACTCCACGTCGGACCGACCGAGCAATGGGCGCAGGAAGCCAATCTGAAAGTTGCGCGACAGGGTCGAAAGCGCTCCGACACGCAAAGGGGCGCGCGCAGCGCCCGCCCCTGACAGCGTCGCCACCAGCTCGTCACCCGTCTCGAAAATCCTGTCGGCATAGTCGAGCGCAATGCGGCCAACCTCCGTCAGTTCCAGTCGCCGCCCTACGCGGTCGAACAGTCTGTGGCCGAGGCTGTCTTCCAGTGTTCGGATTTGTGCAGAGAGCGCCGATTGCGAGAGGTTCAGCGTCTGCGCGGCCCGGGACAGCACCCCGTCGCGCGCCACAGCGCGAAAGTACCGAAGATGACGGTAGTTCAGAAGCATACTTCTGTTTATTGGAACGGTTTCTAAGAAAACATCTATTTTTCTTTCACCCGGCCGTCCTCTAGCTCCTCGCCAACAGATCGCCTTGGAGATGAGAGATGGATGTACTGATTGGCCTGGTCTCGACGCTCGTCGAGCAAGTGCAGAAGCCCACACTGTCGTTCTTGCTCGGAGGCATGGTACTCGCGGCTTTGGGCAGCCGATTGGAGGTGCCGCAGCCTGTCTACAAGTTCATCGTGCTCCTGCTCCTCTTGAAGGTTGGGCTCGGCGCAGGGATCGCCGTGCGCGAGGCCGATCTGGTCTCGCTGGCCGTGCCCGCAATCCTGGCAGCACTGGCAGGAGTTGCCATTGTGCTCATCGGCCGGGTAACGCTGGTGCGGCTGCGCGGGGTCGCGCCGATGGATGGCATGGCCACGGCGGGCGTGTTCGGCGCGGTCTCCGCGTCGACGCTGGCGGCGGGCATGGCGATTCTGGATGCGGACGGGATCGCGTACGAGGGCTTCATCGGGGCGCTCTATCCGTTCATGGACATCGCAGCGCTTGTAACGGCCATAATGCTTGCCCGAATGAGCGCCGAACGGGCCGCGCTGCCCGAAGGCGGCGGAACGATGACGCTGGGCGCAGCTTCCAACCCCGGAGGACCCGAGCGTCGCCAGCTGATCCAGAGGATCGCGGTGGACACCGTGCAGAGCCCGGCCATCTCGGCGCTTCTTCTCGGCCTCATGCTAGGCCTGCTCGCCAAGCCCGAGCAAGTCTACGAAAGCTTCTACGAACCGCTCTTCCGCGGGCTGCTGTCGATCCTGATGCTGATCATGGGGATGGAGGCATGGTCGCGCTTGTCGGAACTGCGCGGCGTGGCCCACGCGTACGTGGCCTATGCCCTGCTCGCACCGTTTGCCCACGGCGCCGTCGGCCTTGCGCTTGGGCTCGTGGCGCATGAGCTGACCGGGTTCTCCGCGGGCGGCATGGCGCTCCTGGCCGTGATGGCCGCATCAAGCTCCGACATCTCGGGCCCACCCACAATGCGCGGCGCGCTGCCCGAAGCGAACCCTTCGGCCTATATTGGCGCGTCGACCGGGCTCGGAACGCCGGTTGCGATCCTGACGATCCCGCTTTGGCTGTATCTTGCCCAGGCACTCGCGGGGAGTTGAGGCACACCCGAGGCGAAACGCGCAGCGCCTCAGCGCAGGATGAGGGGGCCGCCGAGCCACTCGAGCAGCGCGTCGGTCACAGCTTGCGGCATCTCCAGCGTCGGCAAGTGGCCTGCATCTGGCAGAACCTTCAGCACCGCATCGGGGATCAGTTCCGCCATCGTCTCGTGCCGCTTAACGGGGCACAGCGCATCGTGGGCCCCGCAGAGAACGAGCGCTGGAATCTTGGTTTGCCGTAGGGTCTTCTGCTGATCCGGGCGGCGCTGGAGCGCACGGCTTTGCGACACGAATACCTCTGGGCCAAGGTCGATGGCCATCTCCATGACGGTGTTCAGAACTTCGACGCGACCCGGGCCAGGCGCGAGATAGCGCGGCTTCATCTCGTCGCGCATGATCTCTTCGAGGCGCCCGTTCTGGGCGCCCACGATCTGCGGTTCACGCGCGGCGGCGGCTTGAGGCGTTTCGGGAAGCGGGTTCGTGTCCATCAGGGCCACGCGCGTGATCCTCTCGGGTGCACGGCCCAGCATCTCCATTGCGACGATCCCACCCATGGAGAGCCCTGCGACAGCGAATCGTTTCGGTGCCCAGTCCAGCACCTGCTGCGCCAGTGCGCCGATGGTCGAGGCACCAGTAATCGGCGCAACCATGACCGCGCGATCCCGATTCAGGGCGAGAAACTGATGAGAGAAGAGCCTCCCGTCACACATCATGCCCGGGATCAGAACGAGGGGTTCCGCCATCAGAGGCGAGCCCCTGCCAGTTCGGCACCCTCTGCAAGCGCTCCCAGCTTTGCGAAAGCAATGTCGGGGTCGACGGCGCCAAACCCCGCAAAGGTGCCGAAACCGCAATCCGACCCGGCGATCACGCGGTCGGCACCGACGATCCCGGCGAAGCGGCCAATGCGCTCGGCCACAAGTTCTGGATGCTCAACGAAGTTCGTAGTGGTATCGACGACACCGGGCACCAGCACCTTCTCGTCGGGAATATCGGCGGCCCGATCGCGGAACACCGTCCACTCATGGGCGTGGCGCGGATTGGACGTCTCAAACAGCACATATCGTGCATTGGCCGACATCAGCACGTCGAACACCTTCTCCATCCCGATGTCACAGATGTGGGGCCCCTCGTAGTTCCCCCAGCAAATGTGAATGCGCACGCGGTCTGGGTCGATGCCAGACAGCGCCTGGTTCAGCGCTTCCACGTTGAGGGCCGCAACCTTCACGAATTCTTCGTCGGAGAGGTCGGTGAAGATCATGTGACGCGAGAGGGCAAGATCCGGGCAATCGAGCTGCAGATCGAGCCCGGAAGCAACGATCGTCCGATACTCTTCGGCCATCGCATCGGCCAGCGCTGCGAGATAGGCCTCGCGGCTGGAGTAATGAGCGTTCGGGAGGAAGAGCGAGATCACGCCGGGCGACGCAGCATTCATAAAGCCTCGTTCGGCACCGTGCTTGGTCATCGCCGCCTGGAGGTGATCGATGTCCTTTTGTAGCTCACCCTGGCCCTTCGACCGCACCTCACCCACGCACTCAGGGCGCGCATACTTCGGTGTCCCACCATCGTTCGCAAGGCGCTCGAGAAATCCCGGGAAGGCCTTGAGATCGGCGGGCGCGTTGCGCTTGCTATCACCGGCAAAGCCCTCGTAGCGATCTTTGACATAGGTTGCGTAGCTGATCTTGGAGGTTTCGCCATCCGAGACGATGGACACGCCGGCCT
Source organism: Pseudomonadota bacterium (assembly GCA_039822045.1). Taxonomy (GTDB): domain Bacteria; phylum Pseudomonadota; class Alphaproteobacteria; order Rhodobacterales; family Rhodobacteraceae; genus HLUCCA09. Next base: position 201,957 of record JBCBMY010000005.1, read on the forward strand.
CGACCTGGCGCCGCACCGTTTCGTCGACCGCCTTTGCCATGCAGCCGTCGAACGCGTCCTGATTGTAGGGCTCGCCTCGCTCCCGCGCGAAGATAAAGTCCACCACATCCTGCGTTCGAGGCAAACTGCCCACGTGGGTTGTTGCGATCTCAGCCATGATCTGCCCCTCCTTTTTTGGTCGAGTCTGCATCAGCCCTAACTGCTGCGCCAGAGGGCTCGGGACCGACGGCTCGTTTTTGCCTGACGGAACGTCCGCCGGCCGGTGTCGGGCGAGGCCTGATTACGGCGCATCCTCCTCGCGTCGCTATCCGACTGCGCTTAGGATCTGCGTCCAAATGGCGGTTTCATCGAAAATCACCCATTCACGCCGAAGTCCCCTTGGCCCGAGCTCCGCATGCGCGATCCCCATCACGTGCACTTCGGCGCCCGTGGGCGCACCGAAGGCCCCCCATCCCGCGTGCACTCCGGTCAGGGAGAAGCGCAGCGCCGCGCGGGGCGGCATCAGTGGATCGTCTCGCCCGATGACGTGCTGCACAGCGAACTGAGCGGACGGAAAGGACGAGCGAAGCCCCATCCAAAATGCATCTGCCGCCGCGTGGCCGTGCGCGATCACGCCGCCGGGATAGCTAAGATGGCATGCCCGGTCCCACTCGGCGGGGATCACTGAAAACTCCGCGCCCATTAGGCTGGTCAGGAGATCGGCATAGCGCGCCCCGGCCTCATGATCATTGCCTTTGCCGACGTAAGGCCCGGTCACATCGGTTTCGGGTGTCAGGGGTGTCCCCGCCTCGCCTGCAGCGAGCCGGGCCGCAACCCAGTCGCGGGGATCATGGCCAAGCTGACGGACCAGAGCGCCGTTGTCGCGGATCAGCCACTCATCGGCGATCACGTTGTCCTTGGCCCAGCAATCGGCGAAGGCGCGCCAGGTCACGCGCTTGCCCGTCGCGGGCCCGAACGCCCCTCCCCGGTGGGTGGCGGTCGAGACAATCCGGTGGGAGCTCAGCATGCCAAGTTCCGGCGTGCCGGACCAGATCACGTCCTCCCCAAGAAGCACACGGTCGGGGAACTCGGTGAGCGTGGCCATCGTCGCCGAGGTCGAGGCGGGCTCGCCAATACTCACGCCGCCGGGCGTCCGGACGATGACGTCGGGGTGGTAGTACGCGCGCATCTTGGCGCCGAGGCCCCGCTCCTCCCAGATCTCGCGGGTGATGGTGAGGATGTAGTCGGTGAAATCCTCAAACCGGTCTTCAAACCCTTGCATCATCTCTCCCAATCCTCGGGGATACGCGCCGATCCACGTACTATCAGGTCGCCCGTGATCTCGATCTTCTCGACTGGTCGTATAGGATCTTCGATCTGCGACAGGAGTGTTCGGACTGTTGCCTCGACCATGCGGTTGGCCGGTTGGCGAACCGTCGTCAGGCTGTACGCCGCCCACGACGCGGCCTGCACATCGTCATATCCGACCACCGAAACCTCGCCCGGCACGTCGATGCCAAGATCGTAGCGGAGTGCATCCATTACGCCGAAGGCCATGTGGTCGTTGCCCACGAAGATCGCGTCGGGCCGCTCGGCCTGCCAGATCTCAATCGCGAATTGCGCCGCGATCTCCCGCTCGTACATCCCATCGGCCAAAGCGACGGGCGTGAGGCCTGCCGCGTCGAGGGCGGCACGAAACCCTGCTTCACGGTCGCGGCCGGTTGTGGCCCCTTGCCAGCCGGAAATGTGCGCAATCCGGCGATGACCACCGGCGATCAGGAACTCGGCTGCGAGCCGCCCACCTGCAAGATTGTCGGATGTGACCTGGGACAGTCCCCGGTCCTGATGGCCGCGGTTGAACAGCACCACAGGTATCCCCGCCGCCTCACAACGGGTAAAGAGCTCGTCCGACAATCCGACCGAAGCGGCGACGATTCCATCCACCTGATAGTCAAGGAGTTCCTCGACCACCTTCTCGACCTCGGGTCCGCGCCCGCGGGCCACGAAGACGAGGATGTGGTAGCCCTGCGCCTGAAGTGCGTTCGACAGCCGCTCCAATGCCTCGGGGTAGAACTGGTTGTGCAGATAGGCCACGACGAGGCCGATTATGCGGCTTCGGCCAGTGATCAGCGAACGGGCAAGGACATTGGGGCGATAGCCCAACTCCGCAGCGGCCTTGCGCACGCGTTCCGCCATCTTAGGGCTGACCGATGCCCCGGGGGTGAAGACGCGGCTGACGGCAGACTGACTGACGCCTGCCGCGGCTGCTACGTCGAGCGATGTCACCCGTTTGTCGGCCATGCTCACTCCTGCCGCCTGCTCACCCGGCTGTCCAGCCGCCATCGACCAGAAGGTGGGTGCCGGTGATGAGCGCGGCAGCGTCAGACGCCAGGAAGGTGACCGCGCCCATGACATCCTCGACTTCACCGACGCGCCCCAGCTTGATCTTGTCTTCGATCCATTTGACGCGCTCGGGGTCGGCGAACGTGCGGGCGGTCAGCGGCGTGCGGATGAAGGTCGGGCAGATGGTGTTGACGCGAACACGAGCAGGCCCCCACTCGACAGCCATCGCCTTGGTCATGCCCTCGACCGCATGTTTGGTGGCACAATAGACCGACCGGTCAATCCCGCCGACATGCCCCATCTGGCTGGAGATCTGAATGATCGATCCGCCGTGCCCGGCCATACCGCGCGCCACGTTGCGGGCCAGGAAAAAGGCGGCCTTGACGTTGGCCCGCATGACCGCGTCGTAGTCCTCCTCCGTCGCCTCAAGGGCCGGCGCATGGCGGGCGATCCCGGCGGAATTGACCAACACATCGAACGGGCCGTGCCGATCCACCAGCGCGTCCTGAGCTGCAAGGTCCGTGACATCAAGAACCGCTGCTTGTGCAGAGAGCCCGGCCTCGCGGATCTCGGCAACGGAGGCCTCAAGCGCCTCGGCCCCACGGGCCGCCATCACTACGTGAGCTCCAGCTTCCGCGAGGGCGACGGCACAGCCGAGGCCAATCCCGCGCGAAGCACCGGTGACGAGAGCGCGCCGACCGTCGAGCCGAAAGGAGGGCGTGCGGGGCAACGTCATGGGCCAGGCTCCGGGATTGGAGGATAGGTGATGCCACGAAAGGGCGGGAAATCGGCATAGCGGCGCGCGCGGTCGGCTTCGGGCGCCTCGCCTGGGCGAATGAGGCTGCCCTTGGGGTGCGCATAGCTCAGGATCCGCCGAGCCTCGGACCCGTCGCGCCAGGTGAGGTTGAAGGCCGCGTTCTTGGGAAAGAAGTATGCTTCGTGGAAAGGCAGGTTGTCGTAAAGCCACCAGGCCAGATCGCGCCAACTTCGCCCGGCCCGGGCCTGCGGTATAAACCAGGGCACGGCGACTGTGGCGCACGCCCCGATCCGGCCCTTTGCGTCGCGCTTGTCCCATATATGGCCGCCATAGTTCTTGGGACTGAGGGCCATTTTTTGCGGCTTGACCTGGGTGGCCCCGAAATCGTTCAGCGCGACTGAACGATAGCCCGAACGAATGTCGATCGGCCCAAAGGTTTCGACCATAGGCTCCAGAAGGTTGCGGGCCAAGCCCCGGCCTGCTGCAAGCGCCAAATCGGGATCTTCTGGCAGGTTGGGTCGCCCGTAAAAGCTCCCGATTTCGCTGTGCAGGAAATCCCGGAAGGAGAAGTGCCGCGAAAGGCGCTCGCGCCCAAGATCCTCAAGCGCCGTGTAGCTCCCCGGCGCGCGGCGCCGTCGGGTCACGTCACGAGTTCCCGCATCCGCGCAAAGACATCGACACCGAGTTGCTCATACACATGCAGCAGGTCTACAAGCACCCAGTTTTCGCGGATGAGGTCGCCTTCGAGCCGCCAGAAGTCGAGGCTGCGCATCGTAAGGCGCTGGCCGGCGGGGGCGATACCCATCCACCCGCCACGCGTGAGGGTCTGCACCATGTTGGGCCAGCCGGTGACGCCGATGTAGTTGCCTTCGGCCATGAAGTGATAGGTGATCTCGTCGAGATATTGCCCACGGTCCGGCATAGCGGCAAGAAACGGGATCTGGTGATGGCGACGGAACCCTTCGATGCCTCGGCCCGTGCCGATCCCGGCCGGGCCATACCATGTCATGCGGGGATGCCAGAACCGCTCAAGCTCCATCACTTCGGGCCCACCCTGGCTGGGGTGCTTCTTGAGATGCTCAAGCATGCTGACGATCACCGCGCGCGCGGCCTCGGCCTGCCCCTCAGGGTGGGGGCCCGTCCCATCCTGTGTGGCTGGGCCCGGAACATGCCAGTCTCGCCCGAGCGAGGGGGCCAGCGGCCAGGCGCGGGCCTGCATCATCACTTCGGGGATGTCCCACAGGGCCTGAACCTCGACGACACGGCCGTTCTCGATCCGAAAGAACTCGTGGAAACGCATGTGGGCGGGACGTTGAGTGGCCGGGATTCCCATCCAGTCGGTCTCAAAGGTACCAAGATAGAAGCCGCCTACGCCAACCCAGTTGGCCCCGTATTCGTCCGACCCCGCAATGCGAATCTGAGCGCGCCGCTCGATGTCAGGCCACGCTGCGGCTAGCGGGCCGAGAATCGCATCCCACCAGCCGTCCCAGCCCTCCAGGTCGCCAAAAGGCGTGCACATCCGCACCTTGGCTTCGGCATCAAACGCCTCGTCGCCGGCGCGCTGCGCACCGCGCATATCCTCGTAGAGCGCCGCTTCGAGACCGGTGATGACGGCCTTGAGTTCGCCCGGCCCAACCTGCGATCCGATTGCATCCTCCACGCGCCTGCCCTCTCACATATCTCCGCTGTGGCGGTCGAAATGTCCGGCCCCGCGCCGCCTACACCGCGGCATCGCGGTACGGCGCGGCCACACCATAAGGGACGTTCAGGCCACCGTACCGGCGCACCCGCACATTGCATTGTTCCGCGTGGCCAACAAAGCCCTCAAGCATACACAGACGCGACCCGTACTCTCCGACCTGCGTCGCCGCTTCGTCGGTCAGGATCTTTTGATAGCTGTGGGTTTTTAGGAATTTGCCGACCCAGAGCCCGCCCGTGTAGCGCCCGGCTTTTCTGGTCGGCAAAGTGTGGTTGGTGCCGATGACCTTGTCACCGTTCGCGACATTGGTGCGGGGGCCGAGGAACAGCGCGCCATAGCAGGTCATATGCTCGAGAAACCAATCGTCGCGATCGGTCATCACCTGCACATGCTCCGACGCGATGTCTTCCGACACTCTCAGCATCTCGTCGTGGTCGGCGCAGAGGATCACTTCGCCATACTCTTCCCAGCTCACGCGCGCGGTGTCTGCGGTCGGTAGAATGCCAAGCAGCCGGTCGATTTCGGCAAGTGTATCCTCGGCGAGCTTACGGGAATTGGTGATCAGAACCGCCGGGGAGTTGTAGCCGTGCTCCGCTTGTCCAAGGAGGTCGGTGGCGCACATCTCGCCATCGACCGTATCATCGGCAATGACGCATGTCTCGGTTGGTCCGGCGAACAGATCGATGCCTACTCGGCCGAAGAGCTGACGCTTGGCCTCGGCAACAAACGCGTTGCCTGGTCCCACCAACATGTCGACCGGCGCGATCGTCTCTGTCCCGAGGGCCATGGCGCCCACCGCCTGAACCCCACCGAGCACCAGGATCTCGTCGGCCCCGCCCTCGTGCATCGCGGCGACGATTGCGGGATGGGGCGCGCCCTTCACCGGAGGCGCGGAGGCAACAATACGGGGGACGCCCGCGACCTTGGCCGTTAGGACCGACATGTGGGCCGAGGCGACCATTGGAAACTTGCCGCCCGGGACGTAGCAGCCGACTGAATTCACGGGGATGTTTTTGTGCCCGAGGACCACGCCCGGGAGCGTCTCGACCTCGATATCTGTCATCGATGCGCGCTGGGCCTCGGCAAAGGCGCGGATCTGGGCTTGCGCGAACCGGATATCGGCCATCTCGCGGGCCGAGACCTTTTGGATGGCGGCCTCAATTTCCGACTTCGTGAGGCGAAAGGCGGGTGGAGAATAGCTGTCGAACTTGTCTGAGAGCGCGCGCACGGCGGCATCGCCCTCGGTCTCAATATCCGAAAGGATGCCCTCGACGATCCCGCGCACCTTGGCGTCGTCTTCCGCCCGCGCCTCGGCGGGCTTGCCCGTCTTGAGATACTCGGCCATGGGGTCCTCCCTCCCGCATGGTAACGAGCATAGACGAGGCATCCTCGTCCTCAACAGGTTTTTGCATACGGTTGCAGGAGCGGCCCGAGGGAAGCGATCGGGCCCCGCTAGGAGCCGCTTCGCATACGCTTCAGGATAGCGAAGAGTGCAGCACATAGAGTGAGGAGGTTTGTCCCAAGCACATGGGGCGGAACCCCTGGAGCTGCACCGCCGGGTTCGTGTTGACGGATCACCTGGACGAGTTCGCGGTTCTGCGTCCCGTCGAGAGACAAGTTGTCTCCGCCACCTTTTGCGATGTTCTCGAGGGCCTCGGCAATGCGTTTCCAAGGCATCCCATCGGGAGACATCGCTTCGATAAGACGGGTAATGGCAGAGGCGAGCCGCGCCATTTCCGTTCGTAGGCCCGCATAGTTCGCTTCGGCCGAGGCCACCCTTTGACGCTGGGCATAGCTCGCCCGACGTCCACGCCGCGCGTTGCGGACGCGCGCAAAGTGGAGATCGGACTTCATGAGCTTCTCCATCCGGTTCATCGACGCCTCCCACCTTGCGAGCTTGGCCATCAGGGCGTCATGTGCCGAGGTGTTCGGGTCGACCCCTCCGCTGGCGTGAACTGCCATGGTCTCGCCGTTCACCTCTCGGATCAGGTGTCGAATGCGGAGGCGTTTCGCTTCATGGTTCACTTGGGAGCACTCCCTCGGCTGTGACCTATGTCACTCGGCGGCCTGCGACGCGTCTGCAATGCTGTGGGCCCAATCCACAATCAGGGAAACGGCCCGGTCGGTGTGACCGGGGCTCAAGATGTCTCCGGCGATGACATGGGAGGACGGATCGTCGCCTCTGCCCATGACAAAGGTATGGAGCCCCTTTGGCCCGCCCCAGCGATCATGCACTTCGCGCACAGCCGCCGGCACGATGACTTTGTCATGCTCAGAATAGAGAAACATCGCCGGCATCTCTTGCTCGCCATGGTCGAGCCGGCGGACATGCGTGACGAGCGCCGCCATAGGCAGGACAGCCTCGGTTGGGTAGCGCGTCGTCCAGTGGAGACCATGCCCCTCGTTGTGCGGCTCAAAGCTGCGCTCCTCCCCGACAAGCCAAGGCAGGAAATCCCGAGCCCAAGGAAATGTCAGAAGTGGCGCGGCAGGATTGTTGACCGCGAAATTCGGGGACACAAGGACAAGACCTGCAAGGCCTTCCGAGAGGAGCGGATCGTGCGCCGCCAAAATGGCCAGCGTGCCACCCGTCGACGTTCCGATCAGGATCACCCGTTCGCCAAGGCGCCGGCCCACGGCCATCGCTTCGGCGAGATCCTCAATCCATGCGCCGGCGTCAGCCTCTGCCATGGCGGGGCCGTCCCGCCCGTGACCAGTCAAGCGTGCAAAGAAGAGGTTGGCGCCGAGTTCTTCAGCGACGCGATCGGGAACTGGACGGATCTCTTCGGCCGACGCCGAAAACCCATGGACATAGATGAGCGCCAGGGGCGTTTGGATACCTGGCGTACCGGCCCAGACGATACGCTTCTCGGCGCCTGCACGCAGGGAGGGCACCGTCGCCTCGCTCTCGGCGACCCAGGCATCGAGATCGTCAGGTAGGGCCGCCGCGTCAAACGCGATCTCGCGGTCTACGGGCTCTCGCGGGCCCCAGATCCATGCGGCGATCCCGACAATGATGAGAAGCGCCAGAAGCACTCGGAGCACGCGACCGATCATGCGATGACCTCCTCTATCGCATTGCGGATCATCTCCAGACAGTCTGGCGTTGAAAACCGATGATCGGCATCCTTGACCAACGTGAGGCGCGTGTTCTCCCCTTCGATGTGATCGAGGAGCCGCAGCGCGACATCCGTCGTCACAGCAGTATCCGCCGTGCCTTGGAGCATCCGCACCGGCATCCGAAGCAGGAGAGGCGTACGCAGGACCAGATTCTGCCGCCCGTCCTCGATCAGCCGGCGAGTTACGATCATGTCTTCCCCATACTCCGAGGGGAGCGCGATTTGCCCTGTTTCCATCACCTGTGCCTTCTCGGCCTCAGAAAAACGGGCCCAATAGCCGTCTTCGGTGAAATCAGGCGCAGCAGCGATGATGACAAGGCCCACCACGCGCTGTGGCTGCGACCGGGCGGCAAGAAGAGCCTGCCAGCCCCCCATCGACGATCCGACAAGGACGAACGGCACCTTCACAAGTTCGGCAAGCACGGCGGCAGTGTCTTCGGCCCAGTCGCCGATTGCGCCGTCCAGAAAGCGGCCCGAGCTTTGGCCATGACCCGAGTAATCAAATCGCAGGAACGCGCGGCCTGTCGACGCTGCCCAGTCCTCCAAATAGAGCGCCTTCGTGCCCTCCATGTCGGATCGCAGTCCACCTAGAAAGACGACGATCGGCTCTGTTCCGTGATGGAGATGATAGGCGAGCCGTCGTCCTTGGGGCGTCTCGAGGTAATCGGGCCCTGCCATACTGTCCTCCCTGAACGCCGGATGGCGCTGGCAACGAGCCTATCCCCGCCAACGGCCGCCGCAAGCCTTGCCCGCCGCGGCAGGATGCGCCTTACTTGGCGCATGTCGGATCTGCGCCTTACCGCTCTTGCTGCGAGCTTGCCCTCGACGGTCCCTTTTGTCGGACCGGAAACGCAGGAACGCCAGCTTGGACAACCCTTCGTTGCGCGGCTCGGCGCGAACGAAAGCGCCTTCGGCCCGTCTCCGAAGGCCATTGAAGCCATGGCCGGGGCTGCGGCCGACGCCTGGATGTATGGCGATCCCGAAAACCACGATCTGCGCCGTGCACTGGCGACCCATCACGGCGTGCCGCCCGATGCGGTTGTGGTCGGAGAGGGGATCGATGGGCTTCTGGGCTATCTCGTCCGGCTGACTGTGGCTGCGGGCGACCCGGTGGTTACGTCTCTTGGCGCGTACCCCACCTTCAACTATCACGTGGCGGGTTTTGGCGGCGACCTCCACGCTGTGCCCTATCGCGGCGACCACGAAGACCTAGACGCGCTGGCGCGGACGTCTCATGCCGTCGGCGCGCGCCTCGTCTATCTGGCAAATCCCGATAATCCGATGGGAAGCTGGCATAACGCCGAGCGCGTTTCGGCATTTCTCGACGCGCTGCCGGACGAGACACTGCTCGTGCTCGACGAAGCCTATGTCGACTTCGCTCCCCCTCAAGCCGTTCTCGATCTGGATGTGACAGATCCGAGACTCATCAGGATGCGCACGTTCTCAAAGGCGCATGGGCTCGCGGGGTTACGCGTCGGCTATGCGCTTTGCCATCCCAACCTTGCGCAGGCCTTCAACAAAGTGCGCAACCATTTCGGTATGACGCGCGTTTCGCAAGCTGCCGCCATGGCGAGCCTTGCAGACTCAAATCACTTGGCGCGCACAATCGGGCAAACCGCAGCGGCGCGTACTCGAATTGGGCGGATCGCAGCACGGCACGGGCTGTTGGGACTGCCATCGGCCACCAACTTCGTTGCCATCGATTGTGGGGCCGACGGGGCGCGGGCGCGTGCCATACTCAATGGGCTTGTTGCCCGCGGTATCTTTGTGCGGATGCCCGGCGTTGCCCCGTTGGATCGCTGCATCCGCGTCTCCTGCGGTCCCGACGTTATGCTGGATCGGTTCGCCGAAGCGCTCAGAGAGACACTGGCGCAGGTGGACCCACCCGAACCCGTTTCCAAACAGGCCGGCGCCGTAACAGAACCTTAGCCAAGCTCCGCCATGCTCCTTGAACCCGCGCGAAAGGACCAAGACCATGCGAGATACGCCCAGGGGTCGCGCCCCCGACTACACCGATGCTTTTCTCGTCGCAGGTTTCTTCAATCTGCTGTGGATCTTCATTTTTCTATGGGCGGTTGTGGGCTATTGGTCGGTCCTGGCGGTCGGGTACGGTCTCTACCATCTGATCGGCCATATCGCGAAGCGTAGTACGTCGGGCTAGAACGATTGGCGCTGCGCAGCGCCCTATGGGTCGGACGTGGGCCAGCAAAGTGCGCGCACGGTGCGATGTTGCTTGCATGGAGTTGGGCTTTGAGGTGTAGGCCGCTTGGGCCGAGCCGTCGTTTGTGACGTCCCGACACACGAAACTCAAACGCAAATGCCCGTTGCGGGCAGCCGAGGCCCGATGCGCGACCTCAAGAGACGCAGCATAGTCCGTAAACGTGCCTTAGGCGCCTGGTCTGAAGCGTTCCCATGATTCCGCGCCTTACCCCTTGGCGCGCCGTCGCGGCGGCTTTTGCCCTGAACGGCGTACTCCTGGGCATCTGGGCCTCGCGCATCCCCGCAGTGATGGACCGGCACGCTCTTGGTGAGGCCGAACTCGGCCGCCTGCTTCTTATTATGGGGGTCGGCGCGCTCTTGTCTTTCCCGCTTGCTGGGCGCATGGCCGACCGGTTTGGCGCGGTTCGTCTGACCCGATGGATTGCGGGCGGCTATGTTGTCACGGTCGTGCTCGTTGGCATCGCCCCAAACACCGCTGCCCTTGGGCTGGCGCTCTTCATGTTCGGCGGCGCACACGGTGCGATGGACGTAACGATGAACAGCTGGGCCACTGAGGTGGAGAAGCATCTCGGCCGGTCGATTATGTCGTCGTTTCACGCGATGTGGAGCCTCGGCACAGGGCTCGGAGCCATGACCGGCGCAGGGGCGAGCCTTCTTGACCTATCGTTGGGCACGCACTTTCTCGTCGGAGCGGTTCTAGCGGCCTTGCTTCTCGGCCCGGCATTGCGCCTGCCATGGTCATCGAGGCGGCAGACGGCAGGTCCCGTATCTCCAACCTTCGCAATACCCCGCGGAGCGCTCCTTCTTGTTGGGCTGGTGGCATTGGCCTCGGGCCTGGGAGAAGGTGCCGTCGCTGATTGGAGCGCCGTGTTTCTGACTGACGTGGTCAAAACGAGCGAAGCCCAGGCGGCCCTCGGTTTCGCGGTATTCTCGGTGGCAATGGTCGGCACCCGGCTTTGCGTGGATCGCGTTATCATGCGGTTCGGCCCAGTGAGCGTGGCAAGGACGGGCGCGATTGCGGCAGCAACCGGCATCGCGCTAGTGGCGGGGATTGCTACAGCCCCCGCGGCTTTTGTGGGATTTGTGCTCATGGGACTGGGATACGCAGCGCTGGTGCCCCTTGCCTTCAGCCGCGCCGCAGCCGACCCGGTTTTGCCCCCGGGGCAGGCGATCGCTGCTGTGGCGACGCTGGGCTACGGTGCGATGCTCCTTGGGCCTCCGATGATTGGGTTTGTTGCCGAGGAAACGTCTCTTCGCGTTGCCTTTGCGCTCCTTGGCGGATTTGCGCTGCTCGCTGCGTTCCTTGCGCCTGCGCTGCGCCCGCCCGATGCTAGGGTCTGAGGCATTGCGGAGGAGCATCGGCCACTTCGTCAGGTGCCGAAGGCCAATCGAGCGGTCGTGTGAGGAGACGTTCAGTGCATCTTGCCTTCATCGGTTTCGGTGCGATTGCCGCCGCTGTTCTCGACGTTCTGCCAACGAGTGCCTTGTCGCGCTTGACGGTTTTGGTCCGACCTAGTGCGGAGCAACGTACTGAGGAGCGCTTGGCCGAACTGGGCGTTCGGGCCGCCGGGATTGTTGCCCGTCCTGATGCCCTTGTAGCCTCGCGCCCCGATCTTGCCGTCGAGTGTGCTGGGCACGCGGCTGTCGAAGGCGTGGTGGTCGAAACGCTCAGGGCCGGAATTGACACGGTCGTGGCTTCGGTGGGCGCGCTGGCCGATCCCGCTCTTCAGACCCGGCTAGAAGCAGCGGCAGCGACGGGTGAAGCGCGGCTCATTTTGCCGCCAGGCGCCATTGGAGGGCTCGACGTTCTGGGCGCGCTGGCGCTTGGCGGCGACGTGCGCGTCCGCTATCGAGGGACGAAACCGCCCACAGCATGGGTTGGCACGCCGGCCGAAGAGGCCTGCGATCTTAGCGCGATTTCGGAGCCGAAGGTGGTGTTTGAGGGATCAGCCCGGGAGGCCGCGCTCGCCTTTCCAAAGAACGCGAACGTGGTTGCGGCCCTTGCCTTGGCCGGGCCGGGCTTTGACGGGGTCGACGTGACGCTGATCGCCGATCCAGGGGCAGTGGCAAACCGCCACGCCTTTGAGATTTGGGGCCCCACCTGCAACGCGCGGATCGAAATCGAAGGCAACGCCCTGGCCGGAAACGCACGATCGTCGGGGACGACCGCCCTCAGCCTTGCCCGGACGATCCTCGACGCGAAGGCTTGCGGCTAGTTCCGAGCCGCTGAAGCCGCGGCCCGTCGTGGACTTGAACCCCCTGCATTTGAGCCCCATACCGCCCAGTGCGAGGGGCAAGACGGGCACGCGAATTGACCGAGATCGATAATCTCACCGATGAGTGCAATGCGGACAGCCCCAGACCGGACGGGCCGATCTTGTACTTGACCGGTGGCTACCCGCGTGCCTCGCACACCTTCATCTTGCGCGAGGTTATGGCGCTACGTCGGGCCGGGCTCGACGTGCGGACGGCTTCGGTGCGCTTCAGCCCTCCGTCCGAGTTGATCGGCCCCGAGGAAGAAGCCGCACAGGCCGAGACGTTCCACGTCCTACGCGCTGCAAGAAACCCCTTTCGCCTTGTGTCAGACCACGTTGCGGCACTTCTTGCGGGGCCGGGCCGCTATGCGCGGGCCCTCATCCTTGCGGCCCGAACCGGAAGGCCGGGGCTGGCCGGCGGGCTCAAGCAGGCCGCCTACTTTCTCGAAGCGGCCGTATTGGCCCGGCATATGGCCCGCGAGGGCATCTCACACCTTCACAACCACTTTGCCGACAGTTCCGCCAATCTGGCAATGATCGCGGCCGAGATGGCCGGCCGGCCTTTTTCCCTCACGCTGCACGGGCCGGCGGAATTGTTCGAGCCACAAAGCTGGCGGCTCGACGCAAAGACGGCCCGGGCGCGCTTCACCGTCGCGATCAGTTCCTTTGCCCGCGCTCAAGCGATGCTGTTTTCCGAGCGCGCGCACTGGCAGCGGATCCACGTCGTCCATTGCGGCGTTGAGCCAGAGCGCTACACCAACGCCCGTTCGGCGCCAGGTGGGCCGACAGTCGAGCTCCTCTTCGTCGGACGCCTGACGGCGATCAAGGGCGTATTCGTGCTCCTTGATGCGCTGCAAGGGATGCCCTGCGTCCGGTTGACCCTTGTTGGCGATGGCGAAGACCGTGCGTCACTGGAAGAAGAGGCTCGGCGCAGAGATCTCCAAGTGCGTTTTCTGGGCTACCAGAGCCAAATTGACGTGACCAGCGCTCTGGCACAGGCCGATGCGCTCGTTCTTCCCAGCTTTGCCGAGGGCGTGCCCGTCGTTTTGATGGAAGCGATGGCCAGCGGCAGGCCAGTCATCGCCCCGCGCGTGGGCGGCGTGGAAGAGCTGGTCGAGGACGGCGTTTCAGGCATCATAACGCCCGCGGGCGACGCTTCAGCTCTGCGCGATGCTATCGCCCAACTGATCGCGATGCCGGCTGAAGCACGGGCCGCGATGGGCGAAGCGGGGCGCGCCAAGGTTGCCGCAGAGTTCAACGTGGATATTGAGGCTAGGCGGCTTATGGCCCTGTTCTGCGGCACGGCGGAACCCGGCGAGGTCCGCCCCCAGCCAAACCACGTGCCATGTGTGGGCTGACAGGCTTCGTCTTTCGGCCCGGCGCCCTTGGCCCTGAGGCGGCCGAGGCGCTCGCTCGGGCCATGGCGGACACACTTAGCCACCGAGGCCCTGACAGCGGCGGGGCCTGGGCCGATGCCGACGCTGGCATTGCCCTTGGCCACCGGCGCCTCGCCATTGTGGATCTCTCCCCGGCAGGACACCAGCCGATGGCGTCGCCTTCGGGCCGATATGTGATCGCGTACAACGGCGAAATCTATGACCATGCCGATCTGCGCGCGCGACTCGAGAGCGAAGGCGCGGCCCCACAGTGGCGCGGCACCTCCGACACCGAAACGCTCGTCGCTGCATTCGACGCGTGGGGCGTGGAAGGGGCGATTGCACGGGCGACGGGAATGTTCGCGCTCGCTGTGTGGGACCGAAAGGCGCGTGCGTTGACGCTCACTCGAGACCGGCTCGGGGAGAAGCCGCTCTACTATGGCTGGCTTGGCTCAGGGCTTGGGGCCGCCTTTGCATTCGGCTCGGAGCTGCGTGCCCTCCGGGCTCATCCCGCGTTTGACCAGCCGCTAAAGCGGGAGGAGCTGACCCATTTTGCGCGGCACGGCTATGTGAGGTTGGGGCACTCCATCCATACCGGTGTGCACCAACTGTTACCGGGAGAGATGCTGACACTCGCCCACGGAACAAACGAGCCGGAACGCCGGATGTATTGGGACGGCGCCCGCATTGCCGCCGAGGCACACGCTTCAGATGTGACCGAACCCGAGGCCGTAGCCCGGCTCGAGACCCTTCTCGATACCGCCGTCCGCCGCCAAATGATCGCGGATGTCACACTTGGGGCCTTTCTGTCGGGCGGGATCGACAGCTCATTGACCGTGGCCCTGATGCAACGTCGGTCCGCTCGGCCCGTCCACACATTTTCGATCGGATTCCACGAGAAACGGTACGACGAGGCCAATCATGCACGGGCCCTAGCCGATCACCTCAGGACCGATCACACCGAGCTCTACGTTGGCGAACGCGAGCTTCTCGACGTCGTGCCAAAGCTGCCCGACATCTTCGATGAACCCTTCGGCGATGCCTCGCAGATCCCCACCTTGCTTGTCAGTCGGCTGGCGCGCGAATCAGTAACGGTGGCGCTTTCGGGCGACGGGGGCGATGAGCTCTTTGCTGGCTACGACCGCTACCAAAAGGGCACGCGCCTTTGGCGATGCATGTCGATCGCTCCCCCGGGAGTGCGTGCCCTTGTCGGGCACGGTCTGCAAGGTGTGCCGACCGCGGTTCTCGACCGCGCACTGGCTCCGATTCGAAAGACACCGCAAGGGAAGGAGCCAAACGGGCAGTGGGCACACCGAATGGCCGATTACCTGGCTGCTGCAGACCTCGACACGCTTCACCTTCGACTTTTGGAGGAAACACGGCGGGCAGAGGCCTTGGCTCCCGAAGGCAGAACCGCCGCCTACGCGCTTGCTGGGGATCCTCCCCCCAGGGGCGCGCTCGGACCGACCGAGCGGATGATGCAGCTCGACATGCTGACCTACATGCCCGGCGACATCCTGACGAAGGTTGACCGCGCCGCGATGGCCGTGTCGCTCGAAACTCGGGCGCCGCTCCTCGACCATAAGGTTGCCGAATTTGCGTGGACACTGCCCATGTCGATGAAGCTCGGGCCGCTCGGACAGAAGCACATCCTGCGGCGACTTCTCTATACGCTCGTGCCGCAGAGCCTTGTCGACCGGCCGAAGATGGGATTCGAAGTGCCCATCGGATTATGGCTCCGCGGCCCCTTGCGTGACTGGGCCGCAGCCCTTCTCGACCCGGCCCGCCTTCACACCGCCGACACATTCCGACCCGAGGCCGTGACCCGAATGTGGCAAGAGCATCTCGCAGGTCGATACAATCATGGTCTGGGCTTGTGGCATGTTCTCATGCTCGAGGCGTGGCGCGACCGTTGGACCTGACCAAGCGGCGGCTTTTCGCCAATGAATACGGGCTCTGACGCACTGTATTAGCCTATAAAAACAAGGTCCTGATGGGTGGCCTCCACATTCGAGGCCAACTGTCCGAAAAGACACTGCGCGTCTTTGCTTGTTCGCAGCGCCCTTAACCAGATTTCGTCCTGTTTCGGCCGCACTGTGACCGCCTATGGCGCGCATCTTCCCACCCGCAGCGACCGCCTTAAGCCTCCGCAGGAGAAACCTTCGATGATGACGCAAGTCCCAGCGCCCGTTTTTTCGCAATCTGCTACCCGCAGCTACGACGGCACTCCCGAAAGCGTTCGGGATCTCGGCCACCGGCAGGCATTCGAGCTTGATGCGGCGACGCTCAGCCTGACCTTCACGGCCGACAGCCTACCCGGCGAAATGGCGCTCCTGACCAAGGACCGTTCCGGTGCCAGCGAGGGTCAATTCCAGATCCTTCTGATCAATGGCGTGATCCACATCGAGCAGGAGAGCAGCACTGGCGGCGAGTGGCTGAAGATTCCCGACCTGGTCGTGTCGGCCGGCACGGAGTACCATATCGCCCTGTCGTTCGGTCCTGACGGCCTATTGTTTTATGTGAACGGCGCGCTTGCAGCTGCTGAGCCGACCTTCAAGTACGGCATGAGTTCGAACATCGATCACCTGCTCGTCGGTGGCAGTCGCGCCCATCGCAGCAGCATGGAGGACACGCCGCATTCCGTCTTCAAGGGCGAAATTGGCGACGTCGCGATCCACTCCGGACAACTCTCAGAAGGCCAGATTGGCCACCTCGCCAGCATGGCCGGCGTCTCTGGCGGTCATGGCCATCACGGTATGATGTCGTCGCTCGCCCCGGCTTTCGAGCAGATGCACCACGGCTCTGAATGGCTTCAAGAGACGGCCGAGAGCTATGGCATGTGGCAAGAGCATCGTCCGGTCGACGGCGTAATGATGCACGGCCCGTCGCGCATGCTCGACATGCTGGTCGGTACGCCCAATGCTGATACCCTCGAAGGTGACGACGGCGACAACCTTGTTAACGGCAGCGGTGCGAAGGACGACGGAATTAACGGCCTCGCAGGAAACGACCTTCTGAAGGGCTGGGCCGGCGACGACGTTATTCAAGGCGGCTACGGCAATGACACCGTTGAGGGCGGCCTCGGCAACGATATTCTGATGGGCGGACACGGCGAGGACGTGCTCCGCGGCGGCAGGGGCGACGACTGGCTGATCTCTCTGAGCGACGCGCGCGAGCAGACGCCATACTACATCCCCGGTCGTGACGAGGGCGACCCCTACAATGAACTGACCAACGGCAAGCTCTATCCGGACCAGCCGATCCCGGGCGACGATGTGATGGAAGGCGGCTGGGGTGCCGACATCTTCTACTTCCAGACCCTGATCAACGCCAAAGAGCGGTACATCGAGAAGCACACTAACGACGATGGTGTCATCAATTGGCACGGCGTTGCCGGCGAGAACGACAAACTGCATGACCACTGGGTGGACATGCTCGGCAACGACGTGATCCTCGACTACCGCTATTCCGAAGGCGACCGGATCGTCATCGAAGGCCACACCACCGAAATCGCCAGCATCACCTACGGCGATGAGAACGGTGACGGGGTGATGGACTACTCGCTGATCGAGCTCTACTCAGATCAGGGAAACAACGGCGGTGCGCACCAGTACGACCGGCTCGGCACGATCAAGGTCTATGGCGAACTGGTGAAGTGGGGCGACGTCCATGTTGACGACGATCCTGCCTACGGGATCGTCCACGATATCGCTCAACTCGACGAGGCGATCGCGCCGACCTTCGAGTCGGTTGAGGCCGGCCCCATCAATGCGCCGAACAACCTGCCGAAGGCAGACAAGCTGCCGATCAAGCCAAAGCCCGTTCTTTCGCTGGCCGGCGAGCATGAGTTGTCGACCAACCGCGGCGACTATCTGGATGTGGGCCACTCCGAAGCCCTTGAGGTCGGCAACGCGACCGTGGCCCTGCGCTTCAAGCTTGACTGGCTGCCCGGCAACCAAGCTCTGATCGCTAAGGACATCAAAGGGCGGAACGAGGGTGACTTCTCGGTCTGGTCGCGCGACGGCCAGCTCTGGGTCCGCCAAGAATCCGAAGACAAAGACAAGTGGCTGAAAGTTCCCGATCTGGTGCTGAATGCTGGGCAGGAATACCACCTGGCCGTGAGCTTTGGCGACGACGGGATCATGGTTTATCTCGACGGCAAGCTCGCCGCGTCAGAGCCCACCTTTAAGCAGGGTCTCGAAGAGAACGACAATGCGCTGACCGTAGGGGCCACGCGGGCCTCGCGCGATGCCGACGATCTGGCAACCGAGGGCGTGTGGGGCACGATCGAGGATGTCCACGTCTTCAAGGGTCAGCTGAACGAGACGCAGGTGGCCAAGCTTGCTGGCTACCGCGATAAGGCGACGCGGCAAGAAGCGCAGTCCGAACTCGACATGGCAGCGCTCGCACCAGTCTTAGAGCAAACCCACCATGGCTCGGACTGGCTCATGATGACGGCCATGCGCTATGGCATGGTCGAGGCCCACGAAGGCCATGGCGACATGGGCATGGGCATGGGCGACATGGGTATGGG
This sequence comes from Pseudomonadota bacterium, assembly GCA_039822045.1. Classification (GTDB taxonomy): domain Bacteria; phylum Pseudomonadota; class Alphaproteobacteria; order Rhodobacterales; family Rhodobacteraceae; genus HLUCCA09. The sequence goes on from JBCBMY010000005.1 coordinate 220,236, forward strand.
CGACGGCATGGAGATGGCGTCCTCCGGTGTCCGCGAACTCAACATCATGAAAGGCACGCCCGACCGCGACACAATCGAGGGTGACGACACGATCAATGGCGCCCGCCAGGACGACGGCATCATCGGCCTTGGTGATGACGACCTTCTGAAGGGCTGGAACGGCGACGACGTCATCCAGGGCAACTATGGCAACGACACGCTGGAAGGGGGCAGAGGCAACGACATCCTCGACGGCGGTCATGGCGAAGACACGCTGCGGGGCGGCCTAGGCGACGATTGGCTGATCTCGCGCGGCGACGCCCGTGAGCCGAAGCCCTACAACATCCCCGACCGCGACGAGGGCGATCCGTACAACGAGCTTACCAACGGCAAGCTCTATCCCGATCAGCCGATCCCGGGCGATGACCTGATGGAAGGCGGCCGCGGCGCGGACATCTTCTACTTCCAGACGCTCATCAACGCCAAAGAGTACTACATCGAGAAGCACACCAACGACGACGGCGTGATCAACTGGCACGGCGTTGCGGGTGAAAACGACAACATCCACGACCACTGGGTCGACCGCCTCGGCAACGACGTGATCCGCGACTACTCCTACACCGAAGGCGACCGGATCGTGATCGAGGGTCACACGACCTATATCGACGAGATCACCTATGGCGACCAAAACGGTGACGGGATCTACGACTACTCGCTGATCGAGCTCTATTCCGATCAGGGTCGAAATGGCGGCGCCCACCACCTTGACCGTCTTGGCACGATCAAGGTCTATGGCGAACTGGTCAAGGAAAGCGACATCCTGCACACGGCGGCACCAGCCTACGGGATTGTCAATGACATCGGAGAATTGCGCGAGGCGATTGCGCCGCTGGACGAGGGCACAAACACCGGCCGCATCAGGCCGCCTAAGGACCTGCCCGACGGCGAGCATCTTGAACTGGATGGCGGCATCAAGCCTGTCCTTGCAGTGCCTGGAGAGCAGCATTTCGACAATGAAGAGCGGTCGGCCCTGGTCTTCGCGCCCGAAGACGAGACATCGAACACGAACGGGACGATCTCGTTCTCGTTCTCGACCGACGAAATGCGGTGGCAGGCACTCTTCTCGAAAGACTCCAGTGGCGAGGGCGCCGGCCACATTGCGATGTATATCGAGGAGGACGGCGACCTCATCCTGCGCGTGCAGGAAGCTGAAGAGACCCACTACTACAGCGCGCGCAACGCCATCGAAGCGGGTCAGACCTACGACGTGGCCGTCAACTTCGGCAACGGCGGGGTGGCCCTGTGGCTTGACGGGGTGCGGGTCGCCTACGATGTCGAGGTGAAGCAAGGCCTCAATGCGAACAACGAGTATGTCGTGGTCGGCGCCACGGGATGGTCGAGCACCGCTGGCACAGTGGACAACATCGGTGGCTACTTCTCGGGCACAATTTCCGACTTCGCGATGTACGACCGGGTCGCTCAGCCTGACGAGCTTGCTTCGAACTCCTCCCGCGAAGGCATCGTTTCCTTGCCGGGCCGGGCCGACACCTTCAGCTTCTCGATGGTCGATGGCCAGCTCGAGATCAGTCGCGACGGTCAGACTTGGGAGATCAATCCCGACGAAGCTCGGTACCTGGAGTTCAATGACATCACGGTGGCCGTCAGCGACGTCGAGATCGGCGGCAGCCAGGACGAGCAGTTCTACGGTGATCAAGGGTCGGATATCCTGCGCGGTCGGGGCGGAAACGACCGGCTTGAGGGTCGCGACAATGATGACCTCCTTATCGGCGACGCCGGCGACGACGACCTCTTTGGTGGCGACGGCAGGGACCGGCTGATCGGCGGGAGCGATGACGACTACCTCGACGGTGGCGATCAGAACGACCGGCTCTTTGGCGGCGACGGCTACGACGAGTTGAAGGGCAACGATGGCAATGACCGGTTGTCGGGCGGCGTTGGCGACGACACGCTCTACGGCAGTGGCTGGGCCGACGACGGCGCCGATGAGACCGACACCGCGATCTACAACGGCAACTTCGCGGACTACGAATTTGCCATCAGCACTCACTGGAACGGGACGCGCGGCGCGAATTACGATCGCATCACTATCACCGACGATCCCCGTGGCGGCTTTGACGGCGTGTATGAAGGCCGCGACCAGCTGATCGATATCGACAAGATCCAGTTCGCCGATCAGACGGTCAACGTCTCCGATTTGGTATTCTGAACCTCTTTGAACAAGCATGAGAGCCGCGGCGCCCCTGGGCGTCGCGGCTTTCCACGTTTGAGAGGCCGAGGATCAGGCCGGAACCAGCGCCGAGCCTACGGCCGGATCTGACTTCGGCGAAAAGAACAGGCGATAAAATACCGGTGCCGCGATCAACGTCAGGATCGACGCAAACGCCAGACCGCCCATAATCGTCACCGCCATCGACACAAAAAACGCGTCGCTCAGTAGAGGCGCCATTCCCAGGATCGTTGTCGCCGCGGCGAGAACCACGGGGCGCAATCGCGACACGCAGGCTTCGACGATTGCCGCCTCAAGCGGCGCGCCGGTTCGGCGCACGATGTCGATTTCCTCGACGAGGACAATTCCGTTCTTGATGAGCATGCCTGACAGGCTGAGCAGACCCAGGAGGGCCGTGAAGGTGAAGGGAAGGCCCGTGCCAAGAAGGCCCAGGACCACGCCGTTCACGGACATTGGGACCAACAGCCAGATGATTAGCGGTTGGCGCAACGCGTTGAAGAGGACGATCGAGATCAAGACCATCACCAGTAGGCTGAAGGGCAATTGCCGCCCAAGGCTTTCGTTGGCCTCGGAGCTGTTCTCAAACTCACCGCCCCATTCCATCCTGTAGCCTTCGGGAACGGGCAGCGCCTCTACCGCTGCGCGGATTTCGGCATGGACCGACGCCGCCGTCAGATCGGCGGGAATGTCGGCCTCGACCGTGATGGTTGGCAGTCTGTCCCGCCGGCGGACAAGGGTATTCTCAGGCACGACCGTGACCCCGTCGATCACCTGTTCGATCGGCACGTAGGCTGCAGCCGCCTCGGAATAGACCAACTGATCGCGCAGCGCGAGATTGGCGTCAGGGTCGGTCCGCGCGATGATCGGGATCAGACGTTCGCCTTCTCGGTAGGTTCCTCCTCGAAGGCCCTCGGAACCAAAGAGCAGCGTCTGCGCTACATCGTCTCGCGATACGCCAGCAGCTTGGGCGCGTTCTTCGGCATAGTTGGGGTGGAGCACGAGTTCCTGTTCTCGCCAATCCGTTCGCATATGAAGAAGGTTGTCGGATGCTTCTTCCATTGCCCGCTGCGCTCGTTCAGCCAGGCGTCGCAACTCGACCGGGTCGGCCCCGGAGTAGCGCACAGCGATGGGCGCGCCCCCACCGGGCCCAAAGACAAGCCTGGCGGTACGGAACTCGGCACCGGGGAAGTTGCCTTGTCCGAAAGCGTCAAGATCCGCTCGGAGAGCCGGGATCTCGTCGATTGTGCTCGTCCGGATAATCAAGTGGCCGTAGCTCGGGTTCGGTCGCTGGGCCTCGTACGTCAGCAGGAAGCGGTCAGCCCCCTGCCCCACAAAGGTCGTGACGCTGACGACCTCGTCGCGTTCGGAAAGCCACGCCTCGACGCGGCCGAGATCGGCGGCGACCTCGTCGATCGAGGTGCCTTGCGGAAGCTTGTAGTGGGCAAAGAAGATCGGGGTGTTGGAATCGGGAAAGAACTGCTGTTCGACCCGGGCAAAGCCCGCGTAACAAACCACGGTGACCCCAATCAGCGCCACGAGCACCAACCAGCGGAACCGCAGCGCCCCGCGTAGCAACCCGCCGTAGGCGCGAAAGAGGATGCCGCCATATGGATCATCCTCTCCTCCACCTTTGCCCGTCACGAACAGATAGTGCCCGAGCATTGGCGTCACGGTCAGCGCGAGAGCCCAACTCAGGAGCAGCGAGATCCCGATCACTGCGAAGAGCGAGAACAGAAACTCGCCCGTTGAATCGGGCGACAAGCCGATCCCGGCGAACGCCATGATGCCGATAACGGTTGCCCCGAGGAGTGGGATCTGAGTTTTGCTCGCTGTTTCCTGTGCCGCCGAGCGTGAGTCTTGTCCCCGTCGCATCGCAATCTGCATGCCCTCGGCCACAACGATGGCGTTGTCGACGAGCATTCCCATAGCGATGATCAACGCGCCAAGCGAGATCCGCTCCATCTCGATGGCGAAGATACGCATGAAGAAGAGCGTACCCATTACCGTCAAGAAGAGGGTCATGCCCACGACCACAGAGGCCCGCCAGCCCATGAAGAGCGCCAGTACGATCACGACGATCCCGACCGACATCGAAAGGTTGACGAGAAATGCGGTGGAGCTTTCGTCAACAACGACGTGTTGCTCGTAGATCGGGTTTAGCTCCACGCCATAGGGAATGAGAGGTTGGAGCGCCGCCAATCGCGCGTCGACCCGAAAGCCAACATCGACGATATTGTCGGTTTGGAGCCCTGCCACGCCGAGGGTGAAGGCTTCTTGTCCGTCGAACCGCACGATCAGCCCAGGGTTGTCCACCCGCTCGCGCCTTACCTGAGACACGTCGGCGAGGTTCAGAACTTCGCCCTGAACCCCGATATTGAGCCCCGCAATGTCGCTGACGGTGTCGGAGCCCTCGGGATAAGCGATGCGGGAATTTACACCGGCATTCGTAACTTCTCCGGCCTGCGACACGCTGTTGGACGTGGAAATGGCGTCGAGAAAAGCCAGAGGCGACGCGCGTTGCGCGGCCGCAAGCGCGGGGTCGACATCGACGAAGACCGCTTCCTCGGGCAGCCCGCTGACGACCACGCCAGCGACACCGTCCACGGCAAGGATTTCTCGGCGCAGGAACGTGGCCAGGTCGTGTTGCTCAGCGTCGGAAAAGCCCGGCGCGGTCACCGCGTAGAACAGGCCGTATACGTCGCCAAACTGATCATCGACCATCGGCGTCTGCACGCCCTCGGGCAGGTCACTCGACGCGTCGCGAACGCGTGCGCGCAGCTTGTCCCAAACTTGCGGAAGCTGGTCGCCGTCAATGGTGTCGTCGACTTCAACATCGATAATTGCGCGCCCCGGCTGATTGATCGACGAGATCGTGGTGACTTCGTCGAGGTTCTGGATGGCCGATTCCAGGGGCTCGGAGACCTCGATGGCGACCTGCTCCGCCGACGCGCCAGGATAGGCGACGGAGACCACGGCTTGTTTGATTGTGAAAGCGGGATCTTCCAGCCGCCCAAGCGTCAGGAAGCCCCAGAGGCCGCCAAAAATACAGCTCAGCATGATCAGCCATGTCAGGATCGGCCGGTTGATCGAGGTCTGTGCAATGGACATGAGACGGACCTCAGTTCGGGAAGCCGGCGAAGCGCCGGACCGCCTGACCATCTCTCAGGCCCTGCGCCCCAGCGACCACGATCTGCACCCCGGGATCGGGCCCTTCCTCGAGCGTCAACTCCCCGTTGGGACCAGAGCCCAAAGTCACAGGCACTGAGCGCACGCTGCCCAGGGCAGCCGCGCCCTCCTGTCCCGCGTCGGGCTCGAACACCATGACCGACGTCTCACCCCCTGACCCCATCACCACGGCCGAGGGAGGAAGCACAACCGGGGGCGCGAGGATCTGCAGATCCGCATCGACGGTCACCGACGTGCCGGGCAGCACGCCCGGCCCCGGCTCCCTCAGCATGGCCAGCGTGATGGTGAAGCTTTGCCCGAGTGCGCTCGCCTCGGCCGTGAACTCGCGAACCTCGAGAGGAATTTCCCCCGCAATTCCTGGAAAGCGGGCCACAAGCTCGATGTTTGGGTCGTCGCCTGCGCGCTGAAACAGGATCTCGGGCACCTCGATCTCGACCCGCCACTCGCTGATATCGTGGAGACGCACGACGGGCGTTCCCGCCTCAACGGTGGTGAAATTGGCCATCTGGCGCGCCGCGACCATCCCATCAAACGGTGCCCTGAGCGTTGCGTCCTGGAGATTGCTTGCAGCGTCGCGCACTTCGATTTCGCTGAGCATCAACGCAGTGTCGGCATCTTCCACCTGGGTTCGGGCGACGTTGGACTGAAGGGCCTGCAACCTCTCCAAATCGCTTTGCGCTTCGTCTCTTTGCACAACGGCGCGCTCCATGGCCCGTTCAAATGGGTCCAAGTTGAGCTGCGCAATCAGACTGCCCTTCGGAACCCGCTCGCCCTCAAGCACCGGAAATTCGACGATCTGGCCACCGACTTGAAAGGCAAGATCGACGGTCTGCCGTGCCACGACGCGGCCGAAAAACTGTCGGTTGTAGGCTCCCCTGCCCTCTGCCAGTGTCATTGTCTTGACAGGGCGGAGGGTTGGAGCGGCGCCGGTCTCCTGAGCCGAGAGGGGGGCCGCTGCAAGCGCAACGGTCAGACCCAGAGCAGCCAGGGTCCCTGCGAGGGCCGCACGCGAACGGGCGGCACCGGTGCGCGCATCGCTCGGGCGGAGGCGGAAAACGACAAACATCGGTGCGGTCTCCTGACGCTTCGACTTAGAGTACGGCACACGATCTGGCGAGACGGACGCAGTTGGCAACCGGGAACTTCATCAGGCCGGACCAATTCGACGCGCGGCGCGCTGTGCCTGCAAGCAAGGAGGACCGATCCTAACATTGGGGCTTGCCCGTCGGCAGCACGACCCCATTGTCAGGTAGGGCGGTGTCGCTGCGGCACTCGGCCCCCAGCCAAGCAAGGAAGCCCGTATGCTTCATACACTCAGCCTGACAATCAACGGCACGGACCACTCAATCCCACTTGAGGATGCCCGCCCAACGCTTCTCGACGTCCTGCGCGATAGGGTCGGTTTGACCGGAACAAAGAAGGGGTGCGACCGCGGCCAGTGCGGCGCCTGCACCGTTCTAGTCGACGGGCGCCGCGTGAATTCCTGTCTTGCACTCGCCCTTAGCCACGATGGTGTAGAAATTACCACGATCGAAGGACTTGCGCAGGGTGGCGAACTTCACCCCGTCCAGGCCGCCTTCATCGACAACGATGCGTTTCAGTGCGGCTATTGCACGCCCGGGCAGATCATGTCGGCTGTCGGCCTGATTGCAGAGGGCGCGGCCGAGGGCGAGGATCCAGAGCGCATTCGCGAGGGGATGAGCGGGAACATCTGCCGGTGCGGTGCCTATATCGGGATCACAGAGGCGGTGCGCGATGCCGCCCGCCGCATGCACAATGTCGGCGGCTCATCAATGGGGGAACGCGCGTGACTCCCTTCGACTATGTCCGACCAACGACCATCCCTGAGGCAATTGCAGCGGCGTCCGAACCGGGCACGGCGGTTCTTGCCGGCGGCACCAACTTGCTGGACTTGATGAAGGCCGGCGCCGTCAGCCCCAAGCGCGTCGTCGATATCGGGCAGATCGCCGGGCTCGACTCGGTGGAGGTTCTGGCTGACGGGGCGCTGCGGATTGGTGCGCTTGTCCGCAACGCCGATCTCGCCAATGACTTTGAGATTTTGGCCCGAGCCCCTGCAGTGGCGGAAGCCTTGCTGTCGGGCGCGTCACCCCAATTGCGCAACGCGGCAACGGTTGGTGGCAACCTTCTGCAGCAAACGCGTTGCCCCTACTTCTATGACGTTGCTAGCGCCTGCAACCGTCGCGCGGATGGAGCAGGCTGTGACGCGCTTGGCGGCCAGACGCACGGCCATGCGATCATCGGATGGACCGAGACTTGTATCGCAACACACCCGTCGGACTTCGCGGTGCCTCTTGTCGCGCTAGATGCTGAAGTGGAGATCGAAGGCCCGGCGGGCCGTCGTTTGCTGCCCCTGGAGCAGCTCTATCAACTGCCCACAGAGACAGGCGCACCCTCCCCTGCCCTTGCGCCTGGCGAGATTGTCACAGCGCTCCTTCTTCCCCCTGCCGCAACACCGCTGGCCCCACACAGCCGCTATTTGAAGCTGCGCGAGCGGACGTCCTATGCCTTTGCCCTGGTCTCGGCCGCTGCTGCACTGCGTATTGCAGACGGCCGGATCATTGAGGCACGGCTCGCGCTCGGCGGCGTCGCCGCCCGGCCATGGCGAGCGCGCAACGCCGAAGCGGCCCTAAGCGGCGCGGCGCCCGGAACCGAGCTGTTTGTCGAAGCCGGCCGGCTTGCAGTTTCTGAGGCGCGCCCCTCTGGCGACAATGCCTCCAAAATTCCGCTCGCCGCTCGCGTGGCCTCTCGCGCCCTTGCGCGTGCAGCGCACGGCACGCCCGAGACGATCCCGGCCCTGCCGGCCTCTGTCTTCTCCCCCGTTGAAGGAGAACTGTCCGATGCCTGATCCCGTCACCGCCCCAATTGCTCATGTGCGCCTCGGCTCCAACGCCGGACAGCCGATCACCCGCCGCGACGGCGAACTCAAGGTGACCGGCCAGGCCGTGTATGCCGCCGACAACCGGCCACAGGGGCTGCTCTACGCCGTTTATGCGTCTGCCGCGATCGCGCGCGGCCGGGTTGCAGGTATGGACGTAGCCGCCGCGCGGGCGCATCCGGGCGTGGTCGAGGTCATGACGATCGAAAATGTACCCTCGCTGGCCCAGGACCCGGATGCCAAGCCCACGATGTTCTCCTGGCGCCTGGAACTTCTGACCAATGACCGCGTGCGCTATGCCGGCCAGCCCATCGCCGTGGTCATCGCCGAAACCATCGAGGCTGCGACCGAGGGCGCGCGCCTGTTGGCGCCCTCCTATGAAACCGAGACCCCGGCCATGACACTTGATGCCGGCGAGCACTTCGACGCACAGAAATCCGGCCTGGCCGGTCCGCCCCGCTTTGTCGTGGGTGACCTGGAGGCGGGCATGGCCGCCGCTGCCCAAGTGACCGAGACCGTCGTCGAGACCCCACTCCAATACCACAACGCGATGGAACCGCATGCCATCGTAGCAAAGTGGACGGGAGACCGGCTGGAGATAGACACGCCCAATCAGGCGCCGCACCTCGCAGCTGCTGCCGTGGCGGACTTCTTCGGGATCCCCCACGACAATGTCGTGCTCCGGACACCGTTCATAGGCGGCGGGTTTGGCGCGAAGGCCGGACTGACATCGCCACAGATGCTTGGCATCATGGCGGCCAAGCTGGTCGACAGGCCGGTCAAGCTCACGCTTCGTCGCGACCAGATGTTTGGGCCCGTGTTCCACCGTGGCGCAACCCGGCAGACCCTTCGGCTTGGCACAGATGCCGATGGCAAACTGACGGCCCTCGACCATCATTCGCTGTCGTCCACCTCGACTTTCGACGACTTCCTCGAAGGTGCCGCAAGCGCTTCGCAGAACACCTATACCAGCCCTGCGATCCAAACGGCGGTGAGTGGGGTGCGGATCGACACGGGCACACCGGGTCCAATGCGTGCGCCCGGGGAGGCATCGGGCTCAGCGGGCCTGGAGGTCGCGATGGACGAGGCGGCCCAGGCGGCCGGCCTCGACCCGCTCGAGTTTCGTGTGAGAAACTACGCAGAGACCGACCCGGCCTCGGGCAGGCCCTTCACCTCGAAAGCGCTCCGCGAATGCTACGCTGAGGGTGCCCGGCTCTTTGGGTGGCATGGCCGGCCCCTGGCTCCGCGCTCAATGCGTGACGACCACAGCCACCTGGTGGGCTGGGGTGTGGGCACCGCGCTCTTTGCGGCTCTGCTCTTTCCGGCGAAGGCTACGGCAACCTTACGCCGTTCAGGCAAGGCGAGCGTCGAAACCTCCAGCATCGATATGGGTCAGGGAGCTTGGACAGCACTTGCTCAGTTAGCCGCCGAGGGCCTGGGCCTCAATGCTGCCGAGATCGAGCTAGAGGGCGGCAGCAACGCGCAGTCGAATGGTGGGGTTGCGGGCGGATCGGCCCACACCGCGTCGGCCGGCAGCGCCCTTTTCGCCGCAGGCCAGGCGGCGGTGTCGAAGCTCGCCGAAATCGCCGTAGCCGACCCGGCATCTCCACTTTTCGGAGCGGGCAATGAAGGCGTCGAGGCGCGCGAGGGGCGCCTCTACAAGATCGACGATCCCAGCCGCTCGGAAAGCTATGTCGAGATCATGCAGCGCGCGGGCGTTGAGACACTGACAGGCGAAGGCACGTCCAGCCGCGCAGCCTCGGCCCAGGACATGGCCGCCTACGCGCACGGAGCGGTTTTCGCGGAGGTGAAGGTCGATCCTGAGCTCTTCCAGGTTCGGGTGAGCCGGCTGATTGGGGTCTTTGCAGCAGGGCGGATCGTGAATCCACGGCTGGCCCGATCCCAACTCCTCGGCGGAATGATCTGGTCGGTCGGGTTCGCGCTGCATGAGGAGGGCCTCCACGACCTGCGCACGGGACGGCCCGTTGGCGGCGACCTCGCGGGATACCACGTGCCGGTCAATGCCGATGCGCCGATGATCGAGGCGCACTTCGTCGACGAAGACGATCCGCACGTGAATCCGCTTGGCATCAAGGGCGTGGGTGAGTTGGGCATCACGGGGTCGACCGGCGCCATTGCCAACGCCATCTGGCACGCGACCGGCCATCGGCCGCGGCGCTTTCCGGTGCATATCGCGGACCTTTTGGATAGCGCCTGACCTGAACAATGCGCGACGACCACAGCGACTTGCAGGGCTTCCTCGACGACCTCGCCGCCAGCGTCATAGCAAAGGGCGACTGGGGCAAACCGGCAGACTACATTCCCGAACTTGCGCAGGTCGATCCTGCGCAGTTCGCCATCTCGGTGGCTCTTGCAGACGGCGTGACCCTGTCGGCCGGGATGGCCGACACGCCCTTCTCGATCCAATCGGTCTCGAAGGTCTTTTCGCTGGCCGCCGTTCTTGGCCGGGTCGGCGACGCGCTGTGGCTGCGGGTGGGACGAGAGCCGTCGGGCACGTCGTTTGACTCGATCGTTCTTCTGGAGCGGGAAGCTGGGCGCCCTCGGAACCCGTTCATCAATGCCGGCGCGCTGGTGACGACAGACGCTCTGCTGACGGGCCGCAAACCCGATGCCGCGTTGGCCGAACTGCTCGGGCTGGTGCGCGCCGCATCCGAAGACGCGGAAGTTCATGTCGACAGGCGCGTCGCAGCTTCCGAGCGTCGGACGGCCTGGCGCAATCTCGCGCTCGTCAACTATCTGAAGTCACATGGCAACCTCATTGAGGAGCCCGACTTCGTTCTCGGCACCTACATCCACCACTGCGCCATCGAGATGACGACAGTGCAACTCGCCCGTGCGGGGCGCATCTTATCGGGCCTGCCCTGTGCGCCGCAGCTTCTGTCGCCGCGGCGTGCCCGTAGGATCAATGCCCTGATGATGACCTGCGGCCACTACGATGGCTCTGGCGACTTCGCTTTCCGGGTTGGCCTGCCGGGGAAGTCGGGGGTCGGCGGCGGCATCCTGATTACCGTGCCCGGCCGGGCCTCGGTTGCCGTATGGTCACCCGGCCTCAACCGCTACGGCAATTCCAAAGTCGGCACCGAAGCCGCGGAAGCCCTCGTGCAGTATACGGGCTGGTCGGTCTTCGGGTGAATGCGGGCCGCGCCCCTAGCGCAGACGCACACCCCGGTCAGGTACGCCCTCGCGCAGAAGGCTGCGCCGCGCGGCAAAGCTCTCTGGAACTGGCAGGGCCAGCCCGGCGGCGAAGCGACCATCGTAGCGGCCGAAATAGAGGGCACGTTGCGTGGCCAGCGGAGCGAGTGCGAGGTCGGGCGCGAAACTGTGGCCGAGGCCCGCCACCCGAAAACCCGGGGCCGTCGAGATCGGTGCCAGGTATCCCTCGACCGACAGTTGCCGCAATTCCCGGCCACTCCTCGCAAATCGGCCGACTTCCGAAGCGGTGCCCTCAAACAGACCGTCACGGATCTCGCCGAAGAGGGTGACATAACTTCCGCTTAGAGGCAGGCGCACGGCGCCTCTCATGCGCACCGGCACACCTTCAACTGTGAATCCGGTTGGCCCGCCTCGGCCCGCCGCGCCCGCGATCAGATCGCGCCCCTGCGGCGCCGGGTCGAGCCGGCTCGCCACGACCATGCCGCCGCGCCAAACCCCGCTTACCGCAACGCGTGCGCCTGGTGTCAGGCGGCCGATAGACCCGGCCTCGGGACGCACTCTCGCTCCGTTGACGGAAAACCCGCTTCCACTGCGTTCGACTGTGCCGACAAGGGGCCAGGCAATCGTAACGCGGCGTGCGACCAGGGCGTCGCGGGTGCGCTCGGCAGACACGGTTAAAGGCATACCCGGCGCAACCGCGCTTTCGCTGACGCGCCCTACGGGGCTGTCAAAGAGCGTTCGCTCAGTAACCTCGACCCGAAGGCCGTTGATCCGGAGCGACCCGAAATCCGTGAGCAGACCGACGATGCCCGTGCCGCCGATGCCGCCTTCGAACGGATCTTTCCGATCATCTTGGGTCACAATCTCGGGCGCTTCGAGGCCCGGTGCGGCGCATCCCGACAAGAGCGCGCCTCCCGCAAGGGCTCCAAAGCGGCGTCGCGTCAGCCGGTTCACGTCAACGGCCCTTTCGCGTCTCATCGCCCTCGGGTGCCTCCGGCGCCGTCTCGCGATAGAAATACAGGCCAAACCGGAACCGCTCTCGGCCCGTCGCTTCCCCCCTCTCTGCCGCCTCTTTCTCCGCCGCCTGCAATGCTGCGCCGTCCCGATTCACGTCTTCCAGGGCCTTTTGCGCGAGGTCCCGTGCCCGGGCCTCGATCTGATCGACCGCCTCTGGTGTCAGACGGTTATAGAAGACGGCCCGCTCAAGGAAGGGGGCAGGCTCGGCCATGAGGTTGGCCGCCGCAGCGTTTAGGTGGTCGCCCACATTGGCCGCGAAGAAAGCGATCTTGGTCTGGTCCGCGCCCGCGCCAGTCAACGCTGCCTGATCGATGCGCAATAACCCGTCCGGCCCTTCGGCCACGGCGCCTTGGCGGATCAATTCGTCCAGTACCGTGCGGGGTCGAATATCGGTGTTGACCTCGCGGACGAGGCTTTCGAAGTCCGCCCCTGGCGCACCTGACCGCGGCAAGGATTTCGGCTGCCCGTCTTCGTCGGTGTAGTCATTGCGTGCCAGCCATTGGCCGAGGACCGTCGCGAAGAGAGCCGCCTTTCCTCGTGTCTCTTCCCACGGTTCGTCATCGGCCTCGAGGATCGCTCGAACATCGCGCCGGTGAACGCCCGTCAGTAGCGTGATGCGACTGTCGGTCGGGGGGGCGTCATCGATACGGAATTCCTCGTGCGCCACCTCCACATAGACCTGCTTCAGCAGCCGGTAGAACGCCGGCGCCGTGACGCCACGCGAGATCAGCATGCGCACCAAGGGGCGTACGAGACCGCGCAACACGCGCAAGAGGGGATCGGGCGTCGGCTCGGGCACAGGGGTTTCTCGCCGTCGTGGAACAATTTCCCACTTACACCTTGACGCCAGAGGATCAAGCGGCATATCGCCTCACGTGTGAAATTTTCACACACTTTGGAATGAACAGTCACGGAGAACCTCCATGAACCGCCGCACCCTTCTCAAACTTGGAACCGGGTTCGCCGGCATCGCCCTGATCGCGGCCTGTGCCGCGCCGAGCGAGCCGGACATCGTCGATATCGCGGCGGCCAATCCCGATACGTTCGGAACACTCGTCGCTGCCGTGCAGGCGGCGGGCCTCGTCGACACGTTGAAGGGGGACGGCCCGTTCACCGTCTTCGCGCCTACAAACGCAGCCTTCGAGCTTCTGCCGGCGGGCACCGTGGAGTCGCTCCTTCAGCCTGAAAACCAGGCTCAACTGACTGACATTCTGACCTACCACGTCGTGCCGGGCGCCATCACGTCCGACCAACTGGCCGGACGCCGACAGGACGTCGCAACGGTTCAGGGCGGAACTGTCCATATCGACGGGCGCAACGGCGTTCGCGTGAACAACTCGCGCGTCACCCGCGCAGACATCCTCGCCTCGAACGGCGTGATCCACGTCATCGATCGCGTCCTGCTGCCCTGAGCCTCCAAAGCCCCCACCGCCGGCTGCTTCTTTTCGTGGCCGGCGGCCCTTGACCCTTCCAACCGGAGACCAGATCCATGCCCACGATTGTAGACCTCGCCATTGGCGATGATCGCTTCGAGACCCTCGTTCAGGTTCTCCTGAAGCTCGATGCCGACCCGGCTTTCGCCGAAAGCCCGGACCTTGTGACCACATTGTCAGGCGGTGAGTTCACCGTATTTGCACCTACAGACGATGCGTTTGCGGCCACCGCGACGCTCGTGGCTGAGGGCGCCGGCATTGCCGCGCCGGACACGACCGATCCAGAGGCCGTTGCGGATTTCCTGATCACCACGCTAACGGCCGAAACCGTGCTCGACATCATCCTCTATCATGTCGCCTCAGGCACGCTCCTGGAGGACGACGTGGTCGGCGCCGACGGTAGCGACGTCGCGACGTTGCTCACCGACGACGACGGCCCTGTTCCAGTTGGCATCTCACTGCCCAGTCTTGTGGACAGGGAGCCTGACGTCGTCGATCCAGGCCTCGTGCAGACCAACATCATCGCCGACAACGGTGTAATCCACGCGATCGATGGCGTACTCCTGCCGTTCGACACGCCTGTGCTGGAGACGCTCACCGGCCTCGTGACTGCGGACGACGGCGAGTTCGACATCCTGCAAAAAGCCGTGATCGCGGCCGACCTGGCCGGTACGCTCGACGACCCGGCGGCCGACTTCACCGTCTTTGCGCCCGTCGACGCGGCATTCACCAACCTTGCCACCGCTTTGGGCTTCAGCGGTGATGCAAGTGACGAAGACGCCGTCTTTGACTACCTCGTCGACGCGCTGACGCTGTTCTCCGGCGGTGGTGATCCGATTCCGCTTCTGACGAACATTCTGCTTTACCACGTCTCGGCGGGCGAACAGGTGCTGGCTGATGTGGCTGCTCAAGGATCGATCGTGCCACTCTTTGGCGACACGATAACCGTGGACCTTTCGGGCCCGACCCTTGTCGATGCCGACCCCGACCTGCCCGATCCCGGCCTCCTCATCACGGACCTGCAGGCAACCAACGGCGTGGCCCACGCGATCAGCGAAGTGCTGATCCCGCTCGACCTCCTGCCCTCTACGGGTGCCAACGAGGTCGACTTTATCATTGGCGACGATGATGGCTCGACCTTCCTGACCGGCATCGACAACGACTTCATCGATGCCAAAGGCGGCAACGACATCGTCCATGCCGGTCGCGGCGACGACGTGGCGCTCGGCGGCGCGGGCAACGACATCGTGACCGGGAACCGGGGCGACGATCTGCTTTCGGGCGGAGACGGCCATGACCTGGTTCGCGGCCAGCGCGGTCACGACACGTTGGACGGCGGCAATGGCGATGACTTCATCGCGGCAGGCCGAGGCAAGGACGAGGTGACCGGCGGCCATGGAGAGGACACGATCCTGGGCGGCAACGGCAAGGACACGCTTAATGGCGGCAACGGCGACGACGTGATCTTTGGTCAGCTGGGCAGGGATGTGCTCTCTGGCGGAGAGGGCAACGATGCCCTCAACGGCGGAGTTGCCGGAGACCTGATTGAAGGCGGCGCCGGCCACGATGATCTGTTCGGCCTGCAGGGCTGGGACACGCTCGATGGCGGCGAGGGGAACGATTTCCACATCACCGGTCGAGGCCGTGACGTGCTTATCTTCCGCGAAGGCGATGGCGACGATACGGTTCTCGATTTCTCGACCACCTTCGACAAGGTTGACGTTTCCGACTTTGGGTTCGAGACGTTCGAGGACCTCCAAGACGCCGATGTCATCGAGGCTGGGTTCTTCACGACCCGGCTTGATTTCGGTGACGACGAGATGCTGCTGCTCGGCGTCTTTTCGAGCCAACTCAGCGCCGACAACTTCATCTTCGCTTAGGTTGGACGAGACGACGCGGTGCCGCCAATAAAGGCGGCACCGCACCCATTGACCGGATGCTCCGCGCCCTAGGCCTCGGCAAGAACGGCCGCCGCGGCTTCGAGCCCCCTTGGGCCATGGGGGATGTCGAGCGCCTTTAGCCCTGCGCCGATTGAGCCGAGCGCCCCCATGACCATTTGCGCATTCACGTGCCCCATATGGCCAATTCGGAAGAACCCGTCCGAGCGAGGATCTGCGTCATCTGCCATGCCAAGACCGATGCCAAGCGTTACTCCGGCGCGATCGGCAACCCACTTGCGCAGACGAGTGCCGTCCGGCGCGCCAATTCGTACGGATGTGACCGCCCAGCTTCGGTATGCCGGATCTGCGATGTTCAACTCCAGCGGTCCTCCTTCGCCCCAGGCTTCTGCCGCCGCCCAGACCGCCCTTGCCAATTTGTGATGGCGCGCCCAGACCGCCTCGATCCCTTCTTCGTGGATCATGTCGAGCGCCGCTCTCAGCCCGTAGATGTGGTGCGTCGGTGCGGTTCCGCAGAACTGCTGATAGAACACTTGCGGTTCGGTCCGCGGCCGCCAGTCCCAGTAGCGCGGCACGAACTCCGCCTGATCACGCGTGGCTTTGGCCCGGTCGTTGAAGAAGACGAAAGAGAGCCCGGGCGGCGTCATCAGTCCTTTCTGGCTGCCGGTGACCAAGACATCGACGCCCCAACCGTCCATCTCCATTGGGTCGCAGGCAAGGCACGCGATACAATCCACCATCAAAAGCGCGGGATGGCCCGCACGGTCAAGCGCCGCGCGCAGCCCGGCAATGTCGTTCTTGACCGACGTCGAAGTATCGACCTGCACGGCGAGGACAGCCTTGATCTTGTGCTCGGTGTCCGAGGTCAAAGCTTCCTCTACTTTGGCCAGATCCACCCGGCTCCGTCGCCCGAAATCGATCCGCTCAACTTCGACGCCGATTGCCTCTGCCAGTTCTGACCAAGCATGGGCAAAGAGCCCCGTAGCCAACGACAGAACCTTATCCCCCCGATTCAGTGTGTTCGCCAGCGCCGCCTCCCACGCGCCATGACCGTTCGAGATGTACATCGCGACGTTGTGCTCTGTGCGGGCCACGGCCTTCAGGTCAGGCTTCAGGCCGTCGACGATCTCGTGCAGCTCTCCCTCGTAGATGTTAGGAGATTGCCGGTGCATCGCGTTGAGCACCCGGTCGGGCGTGACGGATGGGCCGGGGATGGCAAGGTAATGCATGCCGTTGGCAAGGCTCATGGGACAGGCTCCAGAGGGTGTTCAACCCTGTGGGTCCTAGGCCGCGGCTTTCGGGCCGTCAATCGGCCCAGATTTTCCCGCGCTTGCGTGGCACTACCGTTTACGGCATGCCTCGCGCCTGAACCCACCGGCCGGCCCGGAAAATCTCCCGGCGCGCCCATTGAACCGCCGCAAAACCAAGCGGACCCAGATGCTCGAACGCCTGCATGCGATGCTAAAAGGGCTTGAACGCCGCGCGCGCGGCTCCTTCGGCCGTGACATGTCGACCCCGTGGGGGCGGGCATTGGTCTGGCTCAACTTCAATCTGTTTGACCACGCGTTTCTGCGGACCTTCTGGACCAACTTCGACAAGGTGGCAGACGGTGTGTATCGCTCCAACCATCCGGGGCCCCGACGTCTGGCCCGTTGGAAGGCCGATGGGATTAAAGGAGTGTTGAACCTGCGCGGGGCCAACAAGGCACCCCCCTGGCTCCTGGAGAAAGGGGCCTGCGACAGGCTCGGCCTCGATCTTCGCGTCGCCAAGATCTACGCCCGCAAGGCCGCCCAGCCCGACGAGCTCCTGAGCCTGATCCAAGCGATGCGCGACATGCCGAAGCCCTTCGTCATGCACTGCAAGTCCGGCGCCGACAGGGCGGGGCTCGCTGCTGCGCTCTATGCCCTTGTGATCGACGGCCAGCCGTTGACGGAGGCCCGCAAGCACCTGTCGTGGCGCTACCTGCACTCTCGCGCCACCCGAACCGGGATCGTCGACCACATTCTCGACCACTACGAAGCGCGGGCCGACCAGGATAAGAGCTTTGAGGACTGGCTGCGCAGCGACTATGACCCCGCGATCGTGAAGCAGAGTTTCCGGCGTCTGCCGCGCGGAACGGCTGGCGAAGGCCGGATCGCATGACAAATAGGGGCACCTCCGACGCAACTGCACCCATGTCGGAGAAGGAAACGATCGACACTGAGGCGCAACGCGGCCTGTTCCGATGGATCTGGCGGAGCTACATGCGGCGCCACTGGCCGACGATTGCAGTTGCCGGCGTGCTCATGTCGATCGAAGGCTCCATGCTGGGGGCGCTCAGCTACATGATGAAGCCAATGTTCGATCAGGTCTTCATCGAGGGCGACACCGGAGCGCATACTGAGTCGGCGGCCTAATCTTCGGCATCTTCATTCTACGCGCATTCACCAATGTCGCCCAACGGATCCTCATCACCCGGGCTTCGGCGTGCATCATCTTTGCTCTGCAGACTGACCTTGTCCGTCACTTGATGAAACTCTACACGCTCTTTCACTCGGCAAATCCACCCGGCGCATTGATGGATCGGGTGGGCGGCGACACGGGCGCCATCCGACAAGTGGCCAACGTCATTATTACGGGCGTCGGGCGCGATGTGATTTCCTTGGTGTCCCTTCTCGCTCTGGATCGACCGGCGCTGGACTCTCATCGCCCTGAATGGTGCCCCGTTTCTCGTGTTGCCCTCCCTGCTCGTGCAGCCATTTGTCCGCCGTACGACGCGGGCCAACCGGATGATCGCCGGCGAAATGTCGGTCCGGCTGTCGGAGATCTTTCAGGGAATCAACCCGATCAGGCTCAACGCGCTTGAGGCGTACCGGGCGCGGCGGATTCGCGATCTTGCTGATCGGCGGATCTAGACGGAGGTGCGCGCGAGCGTAGGTAAGGCCGCGATCCCAGCGATGATCGACATCATGTCGGGCCTCGGGTTCTTCGCCGTTTTGATGTTCGCGGGCCGCGAGATCATCGATGGCGAGAAGACGGTCGGAGACTTCATGTCGTTCTTTACCGCCATGGCTTTGGCCTTCGAGCCCTTGCGTCGGCTCGGGGCAATCTCCGGCATCTGGCAGCAAACGGCGGTGAGCCTCGACCGTCTGAAACGGCTGTTCGATGAGAGACCGTCTCTGACCAGCCCACCAACGCCGATCTGCTTGCCTGAGGCCACCGGGGATTTGCGGCTTGACCATCTCGACTTGGCCTTTGGCGAGTTGCCCGTCCTGCGCGGCTGCACGTTCACGGCCCGGGCCGGACAGACGACCGCTCTTGTTGGCGCATCGGGCGCCGGCAAGTGCACCGTGTTCAATGTTCTGACCCGGCTGGTCGAGCCGGATGGCGGGTCGGTGACGCTTGGCGGCACGGACATCGCCGCCTTCGACCTCGCCGATCTGCGTGCGCAATTCTCGGTCGTCACGCAAGACGCGCTCCTATTCGACGAGACGATCCGTGAGAATATCCTGCTCGGGCGAACGGACGTGAGCGAGGCACACCTAGCCGATGTGTTGGCGGCGGCCCATGTCGCCGACTTCGTGGGCGCGTTGCCGGAGGGGCTCGACAGCCCGGCCGGACCCCGCGGCTCGTCCCTTTCGGGGGGCCAAAGGCAGCGGGTGGCAATCGCGCGTGCTCTATTGCGCGACACCCCGATCCTGTTGCTCGATGAGGCCAAGTCGGCTCTCGATGCTCAATCCGAAGCCGTGGTGCAACGTGCGCTCGAGCGGCTATCGGAAGGGTGCACCACTTTGGTCATCGCGCACCGGCTCTCGACGATACGTTGGGCTGACAAGATCGTGGTGATGGAGGCGGGCCAGGTCGTTGAAGAGGGAACACATGACACGCTGCTGGCACAAGCGGGCGCCTATGCGGAGCTGTATCACCTTCAGTTCCGCGAGGATGCGCCTCCGGCGTAGCCGCCGACCAATCGATCAGGTGAGGCTCCTGCCCGCCAGCGGGCATACGTCCAGAGGTTGCGCGCACCGCGCCGAACCCAGCCCTCCGCTGCATACCGGGCAAAGGACGTGCGCGCCTCGGCGGTCATCAGGCGAGGCGCCGACGGCAAGGCGCGCACCAGAGCGACGTCCTCCATCAGCGGAATGTCGGGAAACCCTCCGATCTCGTCATAGAGCGTCCGTGCGATCAAGAGGCCCTGGTCGCCATAGGGCAGCCCGAAAGCGCGGCTGCGCATGTTCGCCCACCCCGCTACCCAGGCGGGCCCAAAACCTGCAGCGCGAAACCGAAGGCGAAAAGCGTGGGCGCGCGCGGGCTCGTGCAGCGCTGCCTGGGCTGCAATCGACCACCCCGGTTCGAGATGCGTATCCGCATGGACGACAAGCAACCAGTCGCCCCGTGCAGCGGCGCACCCGCGCGCCAGTTGCCCGCCACGGCCAGGCGGACCCGGAACCCAACCGGTTCCCGCTGCTTCCGCCACTGCGCGCGTGCCATCCGTCGAGCCGCCGTCGGATACCACCACTTCCCGGATTAGCCCTTCCCCAAGACCCTCGACCAAGGCCGAGAGGGTCTGTGGCAGATCGTCTGCGGCGTTCAGCGTTGGGATCACAACTGAGATCGGCGCTGCCATCGAAGTCCTCGGGTTTCATGCCCCGTCCCTCGCGCCTATATCGAGCGAAAGCAAGGAGTGCGTTGATGGACGGCGAACGACATGACGGACGGACGATCCTCGCCATCGGCGGGGCGGACCGGCTGGACTTCCTTCAGGGTCTCGTCACAAACGACGTGGCACGGTCGGGGCTCGTCTACGCCGCTCTTCTTTCACCCCAAGGGAAGTATCTGGCCGACTTTTTCCTTCTGACTCAGGATGATCGCATCCTTCTCGATGTTTCTTCCGGTCTCGTGCCGGACCTGATCAAGCGACTGAAGATGTACAAGCTTCGGGCCGACGTGACCCTTGAGGAGTTCGACCTGTACGCACAACGCGGCCTAGGCCCCATACCGAACGACGGCTATGCGGATCCGCGCCACCCCGCGCTCGGCTGGCGGCGCTACGTCACGTCGCCCGGCACAGAGCCGGTCACCGACTGGGAGGCGCTCCGCGTCGCCCACTGCATCCCCGAAAGCGGCATCGAGCTTGTGCCAAATGAAACCTATGTCCTCGAAGCAGGTTTTGAGCGCCTTGCAGGCGTCGACTTTCGCAAGGGGTGCTATGTCGGCCAAGAAGTGACTGCGCGCATGAAACACAAGACCGAGTTGCGCAAGGGCCTTACCATCGTCACCGTCGACGGCGCAGCTGAGTTGGGAACCGAGATCACCACCGAAGGGAAGTCTGCCGGTCGCCTCTTTACACGAACAGGTGACCGCGCAATCGCCTTTCTCAGGTTCGACCGGGCGAAAGGCGGCATGCGGGCCGGCGATGCAAGCGTCCGATTGGCTGAGTCACCGGCCGAAAGCTAGGCGCGTTCTGCGTAGTCCATCGTCTCGGTGTTGACGATGATCTCTTCGTCCTGACCCACGAAGGGCGGCACCATCACCTTGACCCCATTGTCGAGGACAGCTGGCTTGAACGAGTTGGCTGCCGTTTGACCCTTAACGACCGGCTCTGTCTCAACAACCTTGCAGGTGACCTTCTGCGGCAACGTCGCGTTCAGCGCCTCGTTGTCGTAGTACTCGATCTGGATCGTCATCCCGTCCTGGAGAAAGGGGCGCCGCTCGCCCAAGATCTCGGCGGGCAGTTCGATCTGCTCGTAGGTTTCGGTGTCCATGAACACTAGCATGCCGTCGTTTTCATAGAGGAACTGCTGGTCTTTCTGCTCAAGCCGCACGCGCTCTACCTTGTCGGCAGACCGAAACCGCTCGTTCAGTTTGGAGCCATTGCGCAGATTTCGTAGCTCCACCTGAGCGAACGCCCCGCCTTTGCCCGGCTTAACATGGTCAACCTTTACGGCCGCCCAGAGGCCGCCATTGTGCTCCAGAACGTTCCCGGGGCGAATCTCGTTGCCGTTGATCTTGGGCATGCCAAACCTGTCACCGTGGTTGAACCGCATTGACGCGAGCCTATATCCAGCGCTTGGGCGTCTGGCAACCCGGCCTTCGGGCTCATGGAGACCCGGGCAATGCGGTCCAGTTATGCGCCAGGCGCATGGATGCCATTCCGAGACTGCAATACCGAATCGCCGTAAAACCGCCATATTCGGCGGCACGCCAAAAACGCAAGAGCAAGAATAAGGACGGGAAACATGAGTGATCTCGTTGATGGCACTGCCTTCAACAATGAGCAGGGGCAAAGGGCGCGGAAGCTCTTTGCCGCAGTTGTGCTGGCTGCGCTCGACGACGCCATCGCCGACGACAAGAAGTATGGCAACGGCCCAGAGCAGATTGCCCGCTGGGCCCGGTCACGGGATGGTCGCGAGGTTCTGAGCTGCGCGGGAATTGACCCCAATGAGCGGGTCGTCAACGGCCTAATGGAGTTCGTATCCAAAGGGGTTCGGACGTCTGTTGCGCTGTCTCGCGAGGAGAGCGAGCGTCGGCAGGCCGCGGAGCAAGCAGAAGCCGCCTAATCCAATCCTAATCCGGATGTTCGCCCGGCCAAGGCGCCGGGCGATTTCGTTTGGACCGGTCGTTGTGCCAAGCTGGCGCGAAGCGACAAACAACGCGGTCGACCAATCTCACGCTTTGGCCGACAAGCGGTTCAAGCGCGCGCGCTTTCATGGAGACCTCCTGTGCCCGAGGCCGCACGGTCCGGGCTGCAAGGTCTGGGCCGCAACGGCCCGGTTGCTTGCTCTGCTCAGGAGCGGGTGGTGAGCGATCTACCGAGCGGCAACGTATCTCGCGTTCAATCGTTGCCACGCGCCTCCAGCGCACGGGCGATTTCGCGTTGGACGAGGCGCCGGATGTTGCGGGTCACGCGCTCTCCAAGTTGGCCTTGCAGTTCCTTGTGCACGACCTCGGCGATCAGTGCCCTAAGCTGCTCTTCATCGACCTCGCGTGGCTCCCCGAAGAGGTTGTCGGTCGTCTCCGGCGAAGCGTCGCCTTCGGATTGGCCACGCTCATCGACCGCGGCAGCGTCCGGCTTGCCGCCGGCGGCGTCGGGCACGCTCTCTTCTACGGCGCTCGATTCCGCAACGGCCGGTCCCGCCTGATCGGTCATACCATGGGCGCTCGTCGACCCCCGATGCTCAGGAGCCGCTTGTCCGCTGGGCATCTCTGGCGCTACCGCATCGGGCGATTGGACCTCCACGGGCGCAGAAGGCTCGGAGCGAAGCGTGGCGCCTTCGTCGGCCAACCTAGGGGCTTCGTCTGTGGCATCGGATGTCTCGGGCTTAGCCGTCTCGGTTGGCGTGGAGTGAATAGCGGCGACACCTTCTTCATCGGCCTCACCAAACGTCCCTGGTTCTCGAGAAGCCTCAGACTCCGTGAGTGAGTGAGCAGGTAAGGCGCCGGCATCTGACTCTTCAGCGACGGGAACGGAAGGATCTGGACCGGTTGCCCGTGCGACCTGCGCGGCCAGCGCGCTGGTGAGGGCGCGCTCAAGGTCCTTGGAAAGGTCGACGGAGTCGCGGGCGCGTGACACAGGTCGTCGAGCAAAGCCCGGAGCAATTATAGGCCCGTGACTGTCGGCGTCCTCTGGGGAGCCTTCGACCCCAGCTTCGGAAGCGCGCTCTTCGTCGCTTGTGCCGATCATCGTGCCTTGGGCTTGCTCCGCTTCTGTGGCTGCAGGCGCGCCCTCTTCCGCGGCTACAGGCTCCGGATCGTCGGGCGTTTCCGGGCCGTCGGGCTGGGACAGCTCTCGTCCGGGCGCGTCCGCTTCAGATCCAAGATCGGGTTGCGACCCTAGAGCCTGCTGACTGTCCTCGGATGGTGGAAGGGCGGCACCGTCTGCAGCGGCGTCAGGCTCAACACGATCGTCGGCTGGAGCGGAGGTTGCCACCATGCCGGTTCCGGCGCCCGAGGTCTGCAACAACTGGTCTTGCTCGGAGAGAACGCCCGTTGCTGGTGCAGAGCTGTCTCGCGCACGCAGCGGCACATGCCGGGTTGGATCTTCTTCCGAACCAGACCGGAAGCGGAACCCCGCATGACCGTCCGGTGCGCCTTCGGTCGGTTGATCTGGCAAGGTCTTCTCGTCTTGATTTTGATCGTCGCTGGAAGCGGTTCCCTCAAATGGCTCGTCGATCTCCTTACTTGCAGGCGGTTGAACCACCTGTAATCGTTGCGCCTTTTGAAGGGCTTCCGAAAGAAATGGCGATCGGCGCGGGCGATCCGATCGGACAGTGCCAAGGTCACGCGAGGGCGCAGCCTCCTCGGGGGTCGGCGCGTCAGAGGCGTCGCCGGTTTGCAGGTCGGCCTGCAGGGCCGCCTTTGGAGACAGGGAAAGCTTATCGCCCGGGTGAAATCCCGCAGGTGCGCCAACCTTTGCAGCGCGAGCGTCCTCGTGCGCGTCTGCGTGCCAAGCTTCGGTGGCCTCTGGCAACTTGGCATCGGGCAGGTCTGCCTTGCCCTGCTCGCTGGAGGAGGAGTGGCCGTGCGACGCGCCCTCAACGCGAAGCGATTGAGAAAGAACGAGCGCGTCAATGGACCCGCCGACGTCTGCGACAGTGTTGTTTGGACCCGTGGAGGAGGCGCTGGATGCGGACAGGAACCCTGAAGGTGAGGCGCTAGGACCGCTCTCGACCATCCCCCCTTCAGGAGCCTCAGGGGGGGCCGACGCGCGCAGATTAAGACCTTCGTGCGGATTGGGAGAGTCGCTGCCGTCTAGTGTGGCAGTGGCGTCGGTCTCGTCGCCCTTGGGCGGTTCGGCGCCATCCACATGAGCAGCCTCCTCGGGGCGCTCAGGTTCACCCATGTCCTCTGTCCGGTCATCCATCCCCGCATCGAGGTCCGGCGTGGGTTCGACCAGATCTTCGTTGAGCGGCTCAATGTCGGACTTTGGTTTCTCGGGAGCCGGATCAGCGGCGCCACCAGCTACCAACCGCCGGATCGACGACAGAACATCCTCGATTTCGGCGGGTTTGGCAGCGTCGGACATCATCGTTCCCTCTCTCAACACGGCACGCCATGGGCAAGCCAAGGTTGGGCCTACCGAAGCACGCCGCGAAACCCGCCACCCCTAGGCGCGAGGCAGCATTCAAATGACCCTACTGCCGGTCCAGCCGACGCAAAACCCGGTCCAGCGCTTGGCCTTGCTTGCTGTGACGGGCAGGTGCCCCGTCGACAGCATTGTAGTAGGCAACCGGATCGTAGGTCTGTACCCCGAGCTGCAAGTGTTCAACGGTCAAAAGACCCATGGCAGAGAGAAGTGAATAAACTGCTATGTTCTGCTGCGAGACAGCATCAATCTGGTCGGCGCGCGCGTCGAGCAGATCCTGTTCGGCATCGAGCACGTCAAGCGTGGTCCGGGCGCCGAGCCGTGCTTCCTCTCGTGTCCCCTCAAACGCGATCTGCGCGGCACGGACCTGTTGGGCCGTCGCTACGATCTGTGCCTGGGCCACAGCAACCGTTGCCCAGGCTGTACCGACATTCTCTGCAATTCCAAGCGTCGTTTGGTGCAGGTTGGCGCGGCTCTGGTCCCGCCGGGCGGCTGCCTCGCGCACAAGAGAAGGAATGTTCCCGCCCGAATAGAGCCTCTGTGAAAACTGCAGGCTAAATGCAGCGGAGTCGCCGCCATCATCGTCAAGATCGCCCCGCAGGTTTGCGCTTATTGTCGGACCAAAGCCCGCGCGAGCACTGTCGATTGCAAGCTCAGCGACGGTCACCTCGCGCTGGGCCTGTTGGATACTTGGATGGCGACGCACCGCAATGTCGCGGGCAGCGTCCTCGGTTGGCGCGGTCGCTGGCAAGGTTGCAGGGCGCTGCAGATCGCCCGGGTACCGGCCAACGGCCGTCCGGAACACCTCCTCGGCAACGTCAAGGTCTCCACGTGCCGCCGCCAGTTGGCTGCGAGCGGCGGCGAGACGGCTTTCGGCCAGCGCCACGTCTGTCCGCGTCACTTCACCAACTTCGAACCGGTCACGAGCGGCTTGGAGTTCCTCGCCGATCAGCCGTACGTTGTCTTCACGCACGCTGACGAACGCTTCGGCGCTTAGGACATCAAAGAACGCATCGACCGCATTCAGGAGAACGTTTTGCTCGATGACCTTGAGCTGATCGCGTGTGGCCAGCACAGTCTCTTTGGCAAGCTCGCGGTCGTTGCGCAACCGGCCGCCCTCGAACAGCACGATCTGCGAGACCAGCGACATGGTGCTGGAGAAATCCTCAAAGAAGCCGTTTGACGGCGAATTGGGCGTCGTGACCGTGGTGGTTGAGGTATTCAGGATGAAGTCCAGTGTCGGGCGGAGCGCGGCGATCGCCTGCGCGACATCCTCGTCCGCGGCACGCAAGACGGCCCTGTTCTGCTCCAGCAAGTTCGAATTGCGGTATGCCGTGGTCAGCGTGTCGGCCAGGGTCTCGGCTGCCGAGGCCACGGGCGCAAGCGCGATGGCGATGGCCAAGATTGCCGTCCGCGCACGGCAGCACGGACGAAGACTGTCGATGGTCACCTCGAGTACTCCCTTTCGCGGGTGTTTGGCATGAGCTTACCAGCGGCTTAGAAACCGGGACAGGTGATTTCGCTACAAAGAGAAGGACCGTTGCCTTTGGAACCCGGCCAGCACGGGAGCTCCGGCATTGAAGGAGAAGCGCCACACGATACGACCGTCTATCTTACGTCCTAGGCGCACAATCCCAAGCGCACCATCCATAAAGATTGCAGCAATCCTGCCCCCTTCGTTGAGTTGCTCGGCGATGGCGTCCGGGATCGTTTCGACCGCCCCTTGAACAAGGATCACGTCGTACGGACCATGCTGCGACGCGCCTGCGGCAAGCGCACCTTTGATGACGGCCACATTGTCGATGCCGTCATCAGCCAAGGTCGCCTCAGCGTCGCGTGCCATCGTCTCGTCTTCCTCAAGCGCAATCACGGCTTCAGCCAATTGTGCGGCAAGCGCGGCGGAATAGCCGAGGCCCGATCCGACATCGAGAACCAAGTCGGTGGGTCCGAGATCCACTGCCTCGAGCATCTTTGCTATTGTGCGCGGCTCCAGGACGACGCGGCCGCCGCCAAGATCCGCATTTTCGCCAGTATACGCGGCCTCGCGCCAACTGGATGGAACATAGCGCTCGCGAGGCACCGTCAGCATTGCTTCGATGATCGGGAACTTGGTGACATCCGACGGCCGGACCTGAGTGTCGACCATTATCGTGCGGCGCTCGGCATAGCTTGTCATCGGCTGGCCTCCTTGTCGGTCTTGCGTTGCACCTCTGGTGACACAGGCCCCTTAGGCTGGCAACCGTCTCAGGCGCCGCAGCGGACTGTGCCCCAAGGCCCGAGGCCTTGCAGTTGTGGGAGCGCGGGCGGACGTTGCAGCGCCCCCTCCCAATCAAGGCAAAAAAAGAGTGAACCGTTTCCAAGAAGGAACCGATGCCCCCACAGCGATGCAGGAATGGCCGCATTGCGAGGGCAACGCAGGAGACTTCGAGATGGCCTTTAATATCACATTTCCCGGACACGAAACTGATGGTGACGACCTTGTTCTGGGTTCGAAGAACCCCGATTTCATTGATGCCAAGGGCGGCAACGACCTTGTGCTCGCCGGTGCCGGAAACGATACCGTTTTTGGTGGGGACGGCCACGACACCCTTTCTGGAGACAATGGGCACGACATCCTGGTCGGCGACCGCGGCGACGACGAGATGTTTGGTGGCCGTGGCGACGACCTGATGGTCTGGAACAACGGCGACGGCTCCGACAAGATGAACGGCGGTTCGGGATACGACGCTGTGCAAGTCAACGGCGCAGACGGAGCCGGCGACAGCTTTACGATTGGTGCCGGCGAGACCCACGGCACCGTCCAGTTCAACCGCCAGAACCTGGGCCAGTTCCAACTCGACATCTCGGAAACCGAACTGCTCGAGGTGAATGGCCAAGGCGGCGATGACACGATCACCGCATCAGAAGGCTTGGCCGGACTCATCAAGCTCAAGCTCGACGGCGGTGACGGCGATGACCTGATCATCGGGAGCGACGGCGAAGACCTGATCTATGGCGGCAAGGGCAACGATGTGCTCGTCGGTGCTAAGGGCAACGACGTGGTCTATGGCGGCGACGGCGACGATCTGCTTGTCTGGAACAACGGCGACGGCTCCGACCAGATGATCGGCGGCAAAGGCTACGACACGGTGCAGGTCAACGGCGCCGATGCGGCCGGCGACGAATTCACCATCCAGGCCGGCGAAACCGACGGCACCGTCACCTTCAACCGCCAGAATCTCGGGCTCTTCCAACTCGACATCTCCGAGGTTGAGCTGCTCGACATCAATGGTCAGGGCGGAAACGACACCATTACCGCGTCCGAGGGCCTCGCTGGCGTCGTGTCGCTCGATCTCGACGGCGGCGCCGGCGACGACGAGATCACGGGCAGCGACGGCGCGGATATTCTGCGCGGTGGAGAGGGCAACGACATCCTCATCGGCGCCAAGGGCGACGACGAGGTGTTCGGCGGCAAGGGCGACGACCTGATGGTCTGGAACAACGGGGATGGCTCTGACCTGATGGTCGGCGGCAGGGGCTACGACACGGTGCAGGTGAACGGCGCCGACGGGCCTGGCGACGACTTCACCATCAAGGCCGGAGAGGCGGAAGGCTCTGTCGAGTTCACCCGCCAGAACCTCGGTCTTTTCCAACTCGACATCTTCGAGACGGAGATGCTCGAGGTGAACGGCCAAGGTGGCAACGACACGATCACCGGTTCGGAAGGCCTGGCCGGTCTCATCAAGCTGAAGCTCGACGGCGGCGCTGGACACGACCTGATCACCGGCAGCGACGGCGAAGACCTCATCTATGGCCGCGACGGCAACGACATCCTCATCGGCGCCAAGGGCGATGACGAGGTGTTCGGCGGCAAGGGCGACGACCTGATGGTCTGGAACAACGGCGACGGGTCCGACAAGATGGTTGGCGGCAAGGGCTACGACCGCGTCCAAGTCAATGGCGCCGATGGGGCCGGCGACAGTTTCACCATCAAGGCCGGACCCACCGACGGCTCCGTTGAGTTCGCCCGCGAAAACCTCGGTCTCTTCCAACTCGACATCACCGAGACCGAAGTTCTCGAGGTCAATGGCCAAGGTGGCGACGACACGATCGTCGCGTCCGAAGACCTCGCCGGCGTGATCGCGCTCAAGCTCGACGGTGGCGACGGCGATGACCTGATCATCGGCAGCGATGGCGAAGACGTCATCTATGGCGGCGACGGCAACGACATCCTGATCGGTGCGAAAGGCAACGACGAGGTGTTCGGCGGCGACGGCAACGACAAGATGGTGTGGAACAACGGCGACGGGTCCGACCGCATGGTCGGCGGCGAAGGCTTTGACATTGTCGAGGTCAACGGCGCAACAGGCGCCGGGGACATCTTCACGGTCGATGCCGGCGAGCATCCTGGTTCGGTCGAATTCGCCCGCGAGAACCTGGGCCAGTTCCAACTCGACATCTCCGAGACCGAGCGCATGCGCATCAACGGTGGCGGCGGTGACGACGAGGTCACAGGCAGCGACGGGCTGAAGGGGGTGGTCACGCTGTTCGTCGACGGCGGCGCGGGCAACGACACCCTGACCGGCGGCGGTGACAAAGACACGATCCGCGGCGGCGAAGGCGATGACCTGATCGATGGTGGCAAAGGCAAGGACATCCTTGCCGGGCGCTCCGGCAACGACACCTTCGTGTGGAACCAGGGCGACGGCTCGGACGAGGTCCGTGGCGGCAGCGGCAAAGACCGGCTGATCGTCAATGCCTCCGACTACAGCGCCGACGATCTGGAAATCAGCGGCGACGGGACGACGGCCTATCTCGAACGCGCCGATGGCGGCAACTTCGAGTTGAGCCTACGCAGCATCGAGGTGCTCGAGGTCAACGCAGGAGGAGGCAATGACGCGATCATTGCGGGCCAAGGCCTGCCGCACAAGTTGAAGCTCGACCTCGATGGTGGCGCCGGATCGGACCTTCTCGTGGGCGGCTCGGGCGACGACACCCTCTCGGGCGGTGCCGACGACAATGCCAGCGACGTTTTGGTCGGCGGCGCTGGTGCGGACACCTTCGTCTTCATCGGAGATTTCGGAGTCGACGTCGTCCTCGGCTTCAACATCTTCGAGGACACGATCGTCATCGCCCCCAACCCAGCGGACAATGGCCCCGGTTGGTATCAGGACGGCGACGATGTGGTGTACGCCACGGAGACCAGCATGTTCACCGTCGAGGACGCGCTTCTGACAGATGTACTGAACAGCGTCGCGTAGGTTTCGCACCAAGCGTCCCGAAACAAGCAATCCCACCCGAGCCGTGCTCGGGTGGGATTGCTCTTTAAGGAGCCATGCGCGTCCGTCCCTCGCGCCCGATAAGCGCTTGCGTCAGTCGATACGCTGGAGTACGCCCACGATTGCTTCGGCGAGTTGGGAGAGTGGTTATCCAGCGGATTGCAAATCCGTGTACACCGGTTCGATTCCGGTACTCGCCTCCAGATTATCCTTCAAGATTTTGAAACGAAACGAGTTTCCCCGCTGGCGGCGAATTTCACTACAGCTACCCACCCGAGTGTAATCCTACAGTTCGGCTCTTGGCGCAGGTATTGGCGAAGTCGACCCATCGGTCGTCGTCAGGTCGCCGTTTAAGCGTTTTGCATGAGCAGCAGACACGTCTGTCCTCAAGCAGCTAAAAGCCGAAGGCTTGACTTCGCGGGATTACTTGGCCCCAGATCAACCACCAACGGCGTCTTTTACCCATACCTCCACTCGGCGGTTGATCGAGCGTCCAGCTTCGCTGACATTGCATTCGGACGCCGCAAGTTCGCCGAAGCCAAGGGCTGCAAAGTCGAGACCGTCAAGCCGCTCGCCTCCCTTCGAAATCGCGGTATTGAGGACGATTTCGGCGCGCCTCTTCGAGAGGCTTAGGTTGCTATCGAACGTGCCAACGTCGTCGGTAAAGCCGACCAGAGCGACCTGGGTACCTTTCGGGAGATCCCCAAGGTATTCGATGAGACGGACGAGATCGCGCGCTCCGCGTTCATCGAGCTCCGACGACCCGCTTCTGAAGCGGAACGTAGTCGAGAGCCTGTCGTGGGCGGACATCTCGTCGATCAAGTTGGCTAGAATGCCCGTCTCATATGCGTCGAGGCCCTCGGTGCTAAGTTGATCGGCTCGGCCATTCACCGCGCTCTGGGATTTCCGTTCGACCCCAAGATTGATGAAGCCCGCCTTCGCAATCATGACGTCGGCGGCCTCGGATCCCGCATATTGTACAAAGTCGGCCGCCGGCTCGACCGCATCAGCTCTCGTGTACAGGTAGAGGCGCCGCTGCAGAGGGTACTCGCCTGTCTTCGCGGTGAAGGCATCGGGAGAAGACACAATTCCGCAGGCGTTGACGAGGTCCAGCGGCCTGGCGCCGCGCTGGAACGAGAATGGCACAAATCCAATCGCACCGGGATCGGCATTTACCATCGCGGCCATCTCTGCGTTGGTCTCTGCGATGTTGTGAGACGAGGAAAACGGTACGCTCTCACCGCCGAAAATGGTCTCCTCGAACACCTGACGCGTGCCTGAGGCTTCCGACCGACCGATGAACGCGATGGGCCTGTCCTCACCACCGAGCGCCTCCCAGTTCGAAACCCGACCCGCGTAGATATCGCGCATGTCCTGCATCGAGAGCTGACTCACCGGATTGTCGGGATGCGCGATTACCACGATGCTGTCGACGGCGACGATGTGCTCCTGACGCGGGTCGATCATGTTGCCCGCACCCGCGTCGCGGAGTGAACGGGCTTCGTCCGGCGTGATCCGGCGCGATGCAAGGCCAACGTCTGCGCTTCCGTCGAGAAGACCGGCGAAGGCATCGGACGTCGTGCCGGGCGTCACGAGGTAGCTCCCGACCGGATCTCCAAATCCCTGATCGGCGACGAAACTCGACAGGAACTGACCTGCGTTGGGTGTTTCGGATGTAGAGATCTCGGCACCGAGTGAGCCTGCGTAGCCAGTGAGCAACAGAGGCATGAGGCCGACGCTCATCGAGTCTGATCCTGCGAAGCGCACATTGGCATCTTCGATGTCGGATGTCGGGCAGCCCTCTCCCTCGCAGCGCGCGCGCTCAGCGCTGACACGGAATTCGCCAAGGGGGGTTTTCACGACGTAGTGGCCGTCCGCAAACCGCAGGAGTTCGCCGTGGAGATTGAACGCACCCTCGGTCGACCTGAGCGTGACTTCGCCGGCCGGGAGCGGCCCGGCGGCCAAAGCAAGCGCCGCACTTCCCACGAAGATCACCTTGTTCCACGCAATACAAAATCTCATCATCGTCTTGTCCCGTCGTTTCCTGCGGTCTGCTGTTATCCTGCGAGGCGAGTCTGAAGTTCTCGTCCGACAAGCAGCGCCATATGCAGGGCATCCTCGCGGACCTTTTCGGCTTGTTCTTCGAGCCGGAGGTCGCCGACGGCCTCCAGCGCATCATCTATCGAGCCGGTCATGCCGGCGGCTTCTTGCAAACCGGGATGATCGTGCGTCTCAATCAGCGTTCGAGCAGACTTGAGCTTGTCCTCTACCCAATCGAGCACGGACTCCGACGGCCTCTCATGATCGGAGAGCATGTCGTGCGCATCTTCGAGCAGACGGCTGATCATCCCGCTGAACTGATCGTCGAGAGCCGGGAGGGACGCGCAGTCGGAAGGCGCATCGACTTCTTGCGCTGGTGTTAGCGCAGATGCTTCAATTCGCGGTATGTCAGCAGAAGGTTCCAGAGAGGTTTCCTCAGTCTCCTGCGGTCCATCGGCTTGCACTTGGTTGGCGGAGTTTTGTGGCGTCACGGCGAAAGAATCGACGTCGGCGATCGTGCTGGGGGTATCGTCGTCGATGCTGGCGGCGTCGCCCCCGCTCGGAATGGCGGCACTTGACGTGGTCTGAAGGCGCTCGGCAATTGGCGGGTCGGCCGGTCTGGGCGCACGAGAAACAACAAACTCCTCAGCTGTCCAAGGGTTCTCCTGGTCTCCCGCTGAGTCCAAGGACTGGCTGAATGGCTCGGCGGAAGTTGCGCCTGAGGACGAGGATCTTCCGACGCTTTCGCCAACACGCATCAGGGCGACATTGACAGCGTCCCTGAGCTCACGCTCTGCAGTAGAAATCTCGTGGCGCATGGCGGAAAGCAAAGCCGCTCCGCCGCTGTCTTCGAAGGCAGCCTTGTCGAGTACTTGCGCCGCCCGCAACTCTTCGGCACGCGGGATGTCGACCTCGATCACCTGGTGGAACAATCTCTGATGCACATCGTCCGCCGGATGGCCCTTCGACACAACGAGGTAGCCATGGTCGGCCACTTCTGCGGGGACTTCGGACCAATAGTCCATTTCCTTTTCGCTCAGCGCATCGGAGCACCAAAACACCACGTCGCTGTTGGCCAGAAGCTCCGAGATGTCGCTCGCGAAAGGCTCCCCTTCTATTCCGAGTCGCACGAGTGTGAACCGCTTCAGCGGAGGCAGCGGTGAACTGACTGAAACCGAGACCGGATCCTCGGCGAAAATGGCATCGAGGTCGTCAATCGGCCGCGTTTGCGTAGGGCCTTCCTCGAATCTGCACGTGACCTCGCCGGGATCGCCGAATCCAACTCGCGTCGGCACGCCATGGCCCACTTGGGCAGGTAGTAGGGCGTTCCCCAGAAAGAAATTGGCGACATCCGTTGTGCTGACGGAATTCCCGCCAATCACGGCAACGCGCAGCGTGCGCTGCGCGCGGGCGATGCACTCGTGCGCAAGGTCACGAACCCGGTCGGACAAGCCACCCGCTTCATAGGCACGCCTGAGCCGTGCAATTCTGTTCCGTAGGACTGCTTCCGACTCTTTCATTGTCACACTCCCGAAGGGTCCTAGCGCCCGGAGGCCTGTCTCTTGCTTGTAAGGTCCACCGGTTCTCCAAGTTCGATCGCGTCGAAAACCTCGGTGGCTTCGACCAGCTGCGTTGCAGGTGCCGCCGCCGCGGTTGTCTGCGACGGCGCAGAGATCGCGATGGGCTTGTCGTTCAGAAGCCGGATAACCGTCACGGACGTATTGTCCTGATCAGAGGCGCCGGCGTCGCGCACCGATGCGAGCAGCGCGTCAGCGATCTCGGCACTCGGCTTCTTCCGGTTGCGTTGGATCACACGTTCAATCTCGTTGTCCGGCAGCGTTTGCAGCCCGTCGCTCGAAATCAATACAACGTCACCGGGTTGGACCCGGAACGGCTGAGCCGGGCAGTCAACGCGGGCGACGTCGGTACCAAAGATGGCGGACGTCAGACTGTTGCGCTCAGGATGGGTCTTGCCGACTTCTGCCGTCAGTTGTCCCGAAGCGACCATCGCATCAATGGTGGCGGCCATCGAGTGATCTTCATTGAGCCGCCGGATCTGCCGGTCGCGGTACAGATAGAGCGGAGAGTCCCCGACCGACCCCCAGTACAGATCGCCCCCCACAAATACTGTCGCGACCAGGGTGGATCCCATGCCCCGTGAGTTTGGATTCTGCGTCAGATGCTGGCGCAGCGAGCGGTTCGCAGCGTCGATCGCCTTCCGCAGAAAGTCCGGGATTTCCCGCTCGTGGTTGGCCAGGGAGTTGAACCTGAACTTCAGCTGAGCGAAGACCTCGGTCACGGTGATCGCACTGGCGACGTCACCGGACGCATGTCCGCCCATCCCATCGGCAAGCACCGCGATCCCACAATTCTCGCCGATCGGAAAGTCCGCTACAATCGCGTCCTCTTGCTGCTTTCGGGTTCCGCGATCGACGCCGGTGGCGACGTCAAAGCGGGCCCTAGAGGAACGCCGCATCATCGTCGTCTGCTGCCTCCTCGGCCGACCAGTTGAACTCATCTGAACAAAGTGCAACGAAACCAAGGGTCGTATCGCCGATCTCGATGGTCGATCCGTCCAAGAGTTCCTCGGTCGAGACAACCGGCTTGCCATTCACACGTACGATGTTGGCCTTGCCGCCGTGACCAAGGTGGAACTTGTAGGTTTCTGGCTCGTAGACGATCGCGGCGTGGTTGCTCCGCGAGATCGCTTGGTCGCCGAAGTCGAGTGTGATGGTTTGATCGGTGCCCCGACCGATCGTCGACAGTCCGGCACGAAGTGCAAAGGAATGGCCGCGTCCCGGGCCCTTTGCCACGACAAGCCAGCCAACCGGCTCAAACGCGCCGCGGGCATCGTTGGATGAGTCTTGGTCGCTGTCGAACAGGTTCATGCGGTTGTCCGACGTGTCAAAGCCAACAAGCCGTGTCCGATTATCGTTCTCCACAGGCCGACTCTGTTGCGTAGGCTGCGGAGGGGCCGCGAAGGAAATCACACCCGAGGTGGGCACCTGGGGCTTGTGCCCGTAGGACGTTGGCGCGGACAGCGGGCGCGATGCCCCGCTGACTTCCATCTTCATTTCGGTCACATCGTCAAGGATGCTGGCATGTTCGGCATCCTTGGCCGGCTTGGATCTTCGAAAGAAGCGCATGATTATCTCCTCGGGGGTGGTATCTCAGCCGGCAGTGGCGCCAACGGCCATGGTTTCGACCCAAATCGATCCCTCGCGCCGCACCGCGACGCGAAGAGAGGCAGTTCCAGCCTCGATTGAGCGCGTCAGCAGTTCGCGCAGCATGTCACTGTCCGTGACGGCGGCTTGGTCGGGCAAAACTGCCACAAGCACGTCTCCGACGCGGACGGTGCTCGCCGGATCGTCGGGCGTTCCGATAATCACCGTTTGCCACGCATCCTCTATCCAGCGCGTCTGCAGGGTCAGACCGCTTGGAAGGGAACTCTCGTAGACGATGGCCATTCGGGCATTTGCTTCAAGGGCCTGCCCGCCAAGCGGATCCTCCAAATCGATCGCGACAGACGCCCAGCGCCCATCTGGCGCGGGTGCCGAAAGACGCGAGGCGTCGATTGCCTGGTCCATCGTTGCAATCGGCAATCCCTGAACGCTCGTCACGATCAGACCTGGCTCGATCTCAGCAGGCAGCCCGGGTTCGATAGAAGCGATTGTCAGGTCGTCGTCGCCATTCACGGCAAATGGAAAGTCAACGACCCAGCCGGAGGAGAGCCCGCCCGGCCCAACGATCCCCTGACGGATGTCGGGAGACTGCATCGCAGCTTGGTTGGCCCCGGCTTCGCCGAGAGATGTTTGGTTTAGCGTGTCTCGCAAGGCCACCGGAGAAGCGACTTCATCGCCCGAGGAGGGCGCAAAAGCACGTGTCTGAGCGGGCTCCTCAACCTCTAACCCCAACCCGGCCATGCCTGCAGCCGAAGACGTCGAGGCGAAGTCTTCCGTTCCCATTGCAAGTTCGCCGAACACGCCAACGAGTGACGAGGCTCCTCCCTCCACGGGACCGAGGTAGTAGTACGCACCACCGCCTGCAGCAGCCAGAAGTGTGACCGCGGTCACCAATGCGGGAGCCTTGGAGCGTTTCGTTTCCGTCAACTTACGGCTATCGGCTGGGGCCAGACGGGATTTCGGACGGGCCGTTCGTTTGATCTTCGTCTTGCCTGCCAACAGGTCGAGCCATTCCTGCGCCGACTGAACCCGATCGCGCGGCAGGATCGACATCGCTTTGTCGAGCGCCGCGCAAAAGACCGGGTCAAAGGCATCAGTTTTTTGTGCCAGCCCGACATGTGGGTCCTCTTGACCCTCGACATGGGCCGAGAGACGCACCTGGCTGTCAGGGGGAATCTCACCAGTGATGAGATGATAGAAGGTCGCGGCGAGAGAGTAGAGGTCGCTTGAGGGGCTCTGCTCGCTGCCCGCAATATAGAATTCCTGAGGCGAGTAGCCGTACTTGACCACACGAAGTGCGGAGAGCGCCCGCGTCGCTTTGGTGGCCTGTTCCCGGGCTGCGCCGAAGTCGATCAGTACGGGCTCCATCGCATGGGTCACGATGATGTTGTCAGGCGAGATGTCGCGGTGCAGAAGGCCTGCGTCGTGGACGTAGCCAATCGCGTCGAGAAGTTTGGTCAGCAGGGCTCGGATCGTGTCCGGGTCGTACACAACCTCCTGGGTCTTTATAACCGAAAGGAGATCGCGCCCTTCAATGAAGTCGAGCGCCATATAGGCAGTGTTATTGTCCTGAAAGACCTGGTGAACACCGACGATGTTGGGGTGGCTCAGCCGCTCCAGTGCTTCGGCCTCCCGCGTGAACAGACGCACGATGGTCTGCAATTCGTCCTGGTGGGTATGCGACCGCGCCTGCACGAGCAATTGACTGCGCTGACAGAATGAACTTGGGAAGCACTCCTTAATGACGAGCGTCCGGCCATTGCTGTCGGTTGCGAGATAGGTGATTCCGAATCCACCGGAATTGAGATAGTCGCGGATTTTGTATTGCCCGTGCATCAACAGCGTGCCGGGTTGCAGCTCGTCGACAAATCCGTTGCTGGGCATCCCTGTTGAGCTTGCACTTATCATTTCACGCCTTCCAAGGACCGATGCCTTTCTCAATTTGTGAGAAATTCACTTTGAAAAAGGGCGCATTGATGGCGTGAGGCAGTCGAAGATTCGTTGATTTGACCACCTTTTGACGACAGCGGGTACAGCATAGGCACGGACTTCACTCTGAAGATGCGAGTGCGGCGACTCGTGATGAACCAGTGTAGGTCACTAGTATTGCGGCGAAATTTCGCGCTAGCTTTGCGTCGAACCGATCTTTGAGCGGGCGTCACGGGCAAGTCGAGGAGTACACGCTGAGATAGCGTCGAGGGCGCGCACTCAATCCAAAGCTTCAAAATTGATGGAATCGCCCTTGTCTGGAGTCAATTTCTCTCGCAAAATGAGAGAATGAAGCAGATTGCCCCCAAGCTTGCTCGTACCGGACCTGATGGCGGCTCCGACGGCGACACACTCACGAGCCCGGCGCGCGCTCCCGCTGGCGACGCATATGCCATTGTCGGTGAGCGTCTCCGTGTGCTGCGCAAGAAGCACGGTATGACCCAAGCCGATGTGGCGCGGGTCATCGACGTGAGCCCGCAGCAATACCAGAAGTATGAAGACGCCCAGACAAAATGCAGTCTCACGGTGCTCATCTCACTCG
Organism: Pseudomonadota bacterium; assembly: GCA_039822045.1. Lineage (GTDB taxonomy): Bacteria > Pseudomonadota > Alphaproteobacteria > Rhodobacterales > Rhodobacteraceae > HLUCCA09. The sequence continues at coordinate 258,141 of JBCBMY010000005.1, forward strand.
CAGAACACTACTCTGTCGAACTGGACTCGCTCCTTCCGCCTGTACGGAGGGAAAGCGGGCACCCAACGTCAGCCAACAATGCCCCTGCACCATCGGCTTCGGAAGCAGACCTCCTGGCGAGACTCGTCGGAGCGTTTGTGAGATTGCAAGACATCGACGAGAAAACGCGTCTTGTTCAGCTGGTTGAGGCTATACAGGTCGCCCACGATAAGAATATGTAGGCTCGTGACGAGACCATTCTACGAGTTCATAAGTACGGCCCTCGATGCGTCGGATCAGTCCGAAGTAGAAGGGCATTCGGCAGTGATATGTCTTGCTGAACCGGGGCATCCCGTTCTCTTCGTGTCAGAGGAGTTTGAAGCGCATACGGGTTTCACGCCGGCGGAGGCCATCGGCCGGAACCTCTCGTTTCTGCAAGGCCCCGAGACGGAACCCGAAGCGGTAGAGCTTTTTCGCCACCTCCTCAGAACCGGCGGCGCGGGGACAATTCGCATCACGAACTACCGCAAGGACAAGTCGCCCTTCCTTCATGAATGCGATTTGCGCCCCGTCAAAGACGCGTCCGGCAACGTGACACACTTCATCGCGATCCAGCGCCCGATCTAGGGCAGCCTTTGTTGGCGGGCACGTATTGAGGGCCTCTCTGATTTTGAGAACTAACCGAGCGCGCCGGTGATGGCGTCAGACCTTCTTCCCGCAATGATGCCATAATCCAGTGGGCTGAGGTCGGTAGTCTGGTTAATTTCGGGTTTGGCCGTACTGCAAAGCCCAAGCATTACTGAGTCCGGCGGACCCGGTAGCGCGATTCCTCATATTGTGAGAAATCTCATAGAATATCCTTATTCTGGACACGTTCGGAGACGAAGCCTTGGTCCAAGCAAAAATCGCAAGTTAGGCAAGCCGAACATGATCGTTTATCAACACCGCTTCCAGGGCGTCCTTCAGCAAATGGTCAACGAGCTTGGCCTCGACGTCATTCTCGCGGACGAGAATTCGCCAGTGTCGCTCTCTGACAATGAAGCGATGTTTACCGAGGTTGCCCAGGGCTTGAACATTGAGGTCAAGAAAATGGCCGCCAAAAACGGCAGCATCCTCTACAAATTCCAGAAGCGTTCGTGATGGCAAAGCTCCGGCAAACAGATTTCCAGGTCGGCCGGCGGGCCGGCGTCTCATTGGCGCGGGCTCAACGGCTGGCCGGCAAAACAAGCAGCGCCGGCACAACGCCTTCCCGCGTCTATGTCTCACTCGGGATTTTGGCGATCGGCGGATTCGTAGGATACGGACTCTACGCCTCCGAAAACACGTCCGAGCACCCGATACTCCAAGCTGGCGCGGCCGAAGTTACTGAGGCGCCGGTGTCCGGATCGGCGCCGAACGCGCTGGCCCTCGCTCTCTCCACTCCCCCAGCAATGGCTGACACCTCGAGCGAGCCGCTCCCAAGTCCCGAACTACAGCCAATCGAGGAAGCGCTTGAGGTAGCCGACACGCCGGACTCACCGATTCCTGCCGACAGCGAGGTCGTCGTGGCCCTTCCCGATTGCGTGCAGTCCATTGAAGACAAGGTCGCGAGTCTGCGCTCGGCCACATCTGGTGATGATGCTTGGGCGGCTCAGCAAGGCAACGTTGCGGCCTTGGTGCAAGCCACGCTCGATTGCTCCCATGCACAGCTGGAAATCGCGGGCAGCCTTGAACTCTTGGGCACGGATCTTGCCGACCTGCGCATCAGTTGGGACCGGGAGGATTGGAACCTCGATCTCGCGATGATCGATGGCTTGGGCCAACTCGAAGCAGGGCCCGATCCGGCATCCGATGCTACCACAATCCAATTCGTCATCCGCTAAATGGAGGGCTTGCCGATGGACCAGATAGACTTCACCCCTGTGATGGACCTCGCGACGCAGTACGGCATCACCGACGCCATCGCGGCCATCGCAGCGTTTAGCGTCCCCGTTCCGGACGCGGCAATTCTAGGCCTCTTTGCGTTTCTTCTCATCGCGATCCATCGATCGCACCGCAGAGGACTGGCGCGCACGCGACTGGCCTTGGAAGACGCCTACACCGCAGAACTCGTGACCGCCAATCGACGCGCCTATCAGGCCCGCGGTGAACTCACAAAGCTGCGGCTGGAGATGGAGCGAGAACGCCAAAAGAAGCGTCGGCTGGAGCGTCGTACACCCCAGCAACAGCATCGTCGCCCCCGGTCCAATCCAATCGTTCAGGTGCACGAGGGCGGCCAGCAACAAGCCCAGTCGGCCGAAGTTATGCTCGCGCGTCTGGCAGCGGGCGAGCCGGTGAAAGCCAACTGAGCGCCAATCCTGAAGCGAAAAAGAACTTAAACCGACCTGCCCCTAAACTGGAGACTTCCTATGAACCTCACGCGACTTGTCTACTACAGCCAGCGCAATCCATCGACGACCATCAATATGGATGAGCTCCTGTCCGTCTGTCAGCGCAACAACTCAGCGCTCAACGTGACGGGCATCCTGCACTTCAATGGAAACTACTTCCTGCAGGTTCTCGAAGGCGGACGTGCTGAGGTCAGCGCCATCTATCACCGCATCGCTGCCGACCCTCGGCACGTGAACATCATCCTGATGTCCTGCACGGATGTACGCGAGCGGATCTTTCCGACCTGGTCGATGGGCCTACACGAAGGCATGGAAGGCCAGACGGAGAACATCTTCCTGCGATACTTCCCAAGCAAAACAGTCAACCCCGAGGCCGTGAGCGTCGACAGCCTTCTGGACTTTCTTCAGGACGTTTCGGCTGAACTGGCCTGATCGGGCGTCCATAGGGGCCCACCATAACCGGGTCGGTGCAGAGCCGACCCGGATTAGTCTGCGGGCATTGGTGTTCTCGAACTGGCCGCATTGAAGACGTGGCTACCCCATCGATCATTTCCACTGAGTAATTGAGTGACCGCAGGCGCGGACTGCCCCTATCCACGGCCGCTACCTGGGGCTTGCTCGCCCCTGCCATCGACGGCCCGTCACTTTTGCCTCTTTGGATTTTTCTACGCCGTCCGAGCGCCGCAGGCGGGCGAATTACGGCTGGACCGCGTCACTCGGAGTAAGGCGCGCACCGCCTTTTTCCCGCGGTAGACCTTCATCAACACCACGGAAGTGAATTGGCACATCCGCGCCGCGAGTAGTTTCTCTACGGCCAACCTTGGAGCGCAATTGGACTGCAACTTCTTGGGAGCAGAGCGCCCCATGGGAAAGAAAACCCCGGCACACCGGGTGCAGGGCCAGGAAGGGCCGAAAGACATGACCCGCGCTCCTTGCAATTCGCAACAACCCACAAGGCTCTGATTCTGAATTAAAAAAAGCTACCGCCATAGCCCTGACGAGCTCCGATGAAACCGGCGGATGCTGAGGCACATGGACTCTCGCCAGCGGAGAAATGGACCGGTTGCCCGATCAACGCCTGGCTCGCGCACCCTGATCGTTGTTGACGGGTAAAGGTGCGCTGCCGTCACTCCAACAGGGCGCACCTTAGTCTGCTCACCGCCGATTTCTTGCTGAACGTTGTGGCCTCTTGGAACCACCCGGGCTCAGCTTCCTCTTTGATCGTGGCGTGAAGCGAAGGATTAGGGCATCAATCTAAGGAGTGGGCGCTGCGCCAATCCTGCCCGCATTGCGAATGAAACTTGAGGGCGTGCCACCAATGTCGAAGCAGTGGATGCACATCGCCGTGGCGTCGGTTTCTATCGCCTCGCTCCAGTCATATGTATTGGCACAGACGTCCGCGAGCGTCCTAGTACCCGAGACTTTTGAACCCGACAGCCAGCGTTCGGCCCCAGCGGTTACGGTCGCCCGCGATCCGGGTGTGGAACCGCCGCCGGGCTCAGAAAGCCTGTTCATCCGGGTCGGGCGGGTGGAAATCGTGGGCGCCTTCGACGAGATGGCTGAGGCCAACCAGGCTCTGCGGGATCAGCTGGAGGGCAATCGCGTCCCGGTCTCGACCCTGTTCCGAGCGACCGGCGCCCTGGAGGCGGCCTACGCGCAGGCGGGGTTCGTGCTCGCGAGAGTGGTGCTGCCGCGTCAGCAGGTTGTCGACGGAGGGACGTTGCGCGTGATCGTGGTGGACGGGTTCGTCGAGACCATCGACGCGGAGCGAATACCGGAACCCGTGCGCGACCGAGTGAACGTGCTGACCGAAGACCTGGTAGATGAGAAGGGATTGAAGCAGGGCGAGCTCGAGCGCCCCCTTTTGTTGGCAGGCGACACCTATGGCCTTGCCTTGGAGTCGACGCTGACGGAAGGCGAGACCCCGGGAGGTACGGTGCTGGTTCTCGATGGCGAGTATCAGCTTTGGACGTGGTCGCTCGGTCTCGACAATCTCGCAGACGACGATCTCGGTGGATTTTCCCTCAACGGCGGTTTCGAACTGAACAGCGCGCTGGGCCTCGGCGAGATCTTCTATGGTCGCTTCGCCGGCGCCCCAGACGACTTCTTCGCCGAAGACCCCAAGTACCGCGTTTTGGCTCTCGGGAGCGTGTTTCCGTTGGGTCGGGACGGCTTGACGTTCAATATCGAGGGAACCAGCAGCCGCACCAAACCCGACGATCCCGACGCCCCGACTATCAGTGAATTCGATCGTCTGTCGTTCCGCCTCTACTATCCCTGGATCCGTACGCGTTCGGTCAATCTGGCGTCCCAGTTGATTTTCGACCGGCAGAGCGACGAGCAGTCGCTGCTTTTCGGCGGACAAGAGGTTCCAATATACGACGACGAGCTTAGCGTTGTGCGAGCGACGCTCGTTGCAAGCCGCGCCTTCGAGTCCGGAGCCGTCCTGGAAGCAGACATGGTCGCGTCTCAGGGCATTGACGTGCTAGGAGTGCGTCGGGAGGGCGAGGGCGGGACCCCTTTGTCGCGGCAGGGAGCGGACGCAACGTTCTCCAAGCTCACGGTGGGTTTGAGGTATTCTCGTCCTCTTGAGGGCGGACTGAACTTCTCCTTCGATTCGCGTGCGCAGAGTTCGTTCGGAGATCCGCTTCTTTCGTCAGAGCAGTTCAATCCGGTCGGTCCGGCGGAATTGTCCAGTTTCGACTCCGGCGGCCTCTCGGGCGATAATGGCTGGGTTGCGCGCTTCGAAGTCTCGCGCCCCGAAGCGGTCAACTTCGGCGCGTTCCCAGTCATAGCAAACCCCTATGCCTTTGCAGCTTTTGGTGAGGTTGGACTGGAACAGCCGACAGTGTTTGAGGAATCGAACGTCCAGGCATCGTCCCTCGGTGTGGGTCTCGAGTTGTTCACCGATGAGCAATCCGCGTTCCGCTCAGGCTCCCTCCGGCTTGAATATGGCCGCGGCGAACGCGACGATGACATTGCGGATGACAATCGCTTCAATATCATAGCAACCCGACGCTTCTGAGGGGAATGCTATGATACGGCGTGGGCTTGTCTCATCCGTCTCCGTACTTGGACTGATGGCGGGGCTCGCTTCGGCGGAGCCGTTGCCAACGGGCGGAGTCGTTGCGAACGGCAATGTGGCGATTGCGACGCCCACGGCCAATCAGATGACGATCACGCAAGGGTCGGACCGTGCTGTCGTCAACTGGAACTCCTTCTCGATCGGGCGCGAGGCGACGGTCGATATCCAGCAGCCCGGTAGCAGCAGTGCCATCCTGAACCGCGTCACGGGCGATACGACGAGCCGGATCCACGGTCAGCTAAACGCCAATGGACAGGTCTTTGTTGTTAATCCCAACGGGGTCTTCATCGGCCGGAACGGGCGGATCAACACGGGTGGCTTCGTTGCCTCGACGCTCGGTATCGACAACCAGGATTTCATAGACGGGCGCCTCAGCTTCGGCAATTCGGGCAAGCCCGGGAAGGTCGAAAACCGGGGGACCATCGATGTCGTCCCAGGCGGCTACGTCGCCCTGATGGGCGGGCAGGTCAGAAACTCCGGCGTCATCAGTGTGCCGCTTGGAAAGGTGGGATTGGCGGCCGCGTCGTCGGTGACGCTCGACCCGGCAGGCGATGGCTTCCTGCAGATCGGCGTGTCCGAGGATAGCGGCGACGAAACCCTTGATGCGATTGTCGAGAACTCCGGCGAAATCCGAGCCAACGGCGGGCGGGTCGAGATTGCCGCAGCATCGGCACGCAAGGCCGCGCGCCAAGTCGTCAACATGTCCGGCGTCATTGAGGCGCGCTCGGTGAGTGGGCGCTCCGGAAACGTGTTTCTCGGCGGCGGCTGGGGCGGAGGCGGCGGCGCGGCGAAGGTGGTCGTGACCGGTCGGATCGACGCATCAGCGGTAGCGACCGTTGTCGATACATCGCCGCGCCCGGCCCCCAGGCGGCAGCGCGGGGGTGACGTCACGATCGTTGGCGAGCAGATCACCCTAGCTGGATCAGAGATCCGTGCCGATGGCGACGGGGCGGGCGAGGGTGGTCTCATCAGGATCGGTGGCGACCTGCGGGGCCAGGGCAGCCTTCCGAACGCAGAAACGACCCTTGTCGATGCGTCATCCGTTATCTCCGCGGACGGCGGGACATCAGGCGATGGCGGTCGGGTCATCCTGTGGGCCGACGCCGACACCGATTTTGCCGGCCAGATTTCTGCGCGGGGCGGTGCCCTGGGCGGTGACGGCGGGTTCGCTGAAGTCTCAGGCAAAGTAGACCTGCGCTTCAGCGGCAGCGCCGATTTGCGGGCGCCGAACGGCGCGTTCGGGACCCTGTTGATGGACCCCGAGAACTACACCGTTCCCGGCACGATCTCGGTGACGGACCTGCAGGCGCAGCTTGAACTAGGAAACGTGGAAACGGACACAACAGCGGACGCTGGACAGGACGGCGACGTCATTCTCGGCACCGATCCAGGTTCACCCATCTCGCTCTCTTGGTCTGCGTCGACCGAACTGTTTCTGAACGCAACGAACGCCATTACGGTCAACGCATCGATCTCGGCACCGAACGGCGGGCTGCGCTTCGCCGCTCTAGGCGCCATCGACGAGACGGGCCAAATCACGGTCAACCCGACACAAACGATTACTGTAAACACGCTCGCCATTGATCAAGGCCTGTGGGACCAGGTCGGCTCGCTAACAACCTTGAACGTTACGGACTTCGCCCTGAACAACAGCATCAGCGGTGCTGGATTCCTTCGCGCGACGGGCGGCGATGGATCGTCCGGTTCCCCCTATGTCATAGCGGACGCGTTTGGCCTGCAAGGCGTCGGATCGGTGGGCTTCGAAACGCAGCAGTTTCAGCTCGCGGGCAATATCGACGCATCCGGTACGGCGAACTGGAACGTGGACGAGGGGGAAGCACAGGGTTTCGCAATCATCCCGTTTTTCTCCGGCACCCTCGACGGAAATCGGAATACCGTTACGGGCCTGACGATCAACCGCCCCGACGAGACGGGCGGGATGTTCCAAGATATTGAAGGCGGAACCGTCCGAAGCCTCCAGATCGCAGATGCGCGGGTTCAGACATTCCAGGGCGGGATCCTCGCACACCTCAATGGCGGGCGGATCGAAGCGGTCTCAGTTGCCGGCTCTTACGAAGCGCTGGGGTCCGGCCCCCTCGAGATCGGCGGGCTCGTCGGGATCAACGGCGACGTGGAAGGCTCTGATGGCACGATCGTTGACAGTTTCTCAACGGCTTCGGTGACGCTGACGACACCGGAGGACGAGGTTGGGGTCGCGGCCGATATCGGGGGCCTTGTCGGCGTCAACGACGTTGGTGTCATCGAGAGATCACATGCGACTGGGACAGTGACGGCCGTAGATAGGACACCCAGCGCCACTCTTCGCCTCGGCGGTTTAGTGGGGTGGAACCTGTCCGAAATCTACTCCTCCTATGCGCGGGGCGATGTCACAGCCAGCGGCATGGGGAGCAACATCACCGCGGGCGGGCTGGCAGGGCGAAACGATTTCGCGGAGATCATCGACAGCTCCTACTCGACCGGCGCACCGAGTGGATCCGGGGGCTCCGTCACGCTCGGTGGGCTGATCGGAACCGGATCGAGCACCGTAAGCCAATCCTATTTCGACAGCGAGACCTCGGGGCTAACCACGAGCGCAGGCGGAACGCCGCTCACTACGGCGGACTTCCAAGACACCGATACCTTCTTTGCCAACAACAGCGCCGCTTGGGACTTTGTAAACTCGTGGGCGCCTGGGGCATCGGGCTCCTACCCGGAGAACTATACGACCAGCCCCGTGGTCTTCGTGCTGCCCGATGATTTCTCAGTTCAGTATGGCCAGACCGATACGGCGTCGACGACCGGCAGCATCCGTGGCGGCAGCTCGCTTTACGCCTTTGGGCCGGTTGGGGATACGCTGGACACGTCGGGCGTTCTGTCCGATCTCTCAATCTCAAGCCCGCTGGTGGGCGAGCAGGACTTCACTGTCACGGCGACAAGCCTCACCTCAACGCTTGGCGAGAGCTTTCGCGTGGTTTCCCTCACTGAACAGGCCACGATCACCCCGGCTCCACTAACGATCACGGCCGACGATCAGTCGAAGGTCTATGGCACCGATCTCACCTTCGACGGAACGGAGTTCACGACGTCCGGGTTGGTGACGGCGAACGGCGATACGGTCGACAGTGTGACATTGGCCAGCGACGGTACGGCCGTCGCGGCGGGCGTCGCCGACAGCCCCTACGCGATCACGGGTTCGGCGGCGACGGGCACGGGCCTTGCGAACTACACGATCACCTATGTCGACGGCGCGCTGACGGTGACGCCGGCGCCGCTGACGATCACAGCCAATGACCAGTCGAAGGTGTACGGCACGGAATTCACCTTCGATGGGACGGAGTTCACGACGTCCGGGCTGGTGGCGGACACGGACGATTCGGTCGACGGCGTGACGCTTGCGAGTACCGGCGCTGCGGCCGCGGCTGATGTTGCCGGGAGCCCGTATGCGATCACGGGCTCCGAGGCGACGGGCACGGGCCTTGCGAACTACACCATCACCTATGTCGACGGCGCGCTGACCGTGACCCCGGCGCCCCTGACGATCACGGCCGACGACCAGTCGAAGGTGTACGGCACGGATCTTGCGTTCGATGGGACCGAGTTCACCACGTCGGGGCTGATTACAGCCAACGGCGACACGGTCGACAGCGTGACCCTAGCCAGCACCGGCGCAGCGGCAGCGGCCGACGTCGCGGGCAGCCCCTACGCGATCACGGGCTCGAACGCGACCGGCACAGGGATCGGCAACTACACCATCACCTTCGTTGACGGGGCGCTGACGGTGACGCCCGCTGCGCTGACCATCACGGCCAACGACCAGTCGAAGACCTATGGTACCGATCTCGCCTTCGACGGTACCGAGTTCACAACGTCCGGGTTGGTGACGGCCAATGGCGACACGGTCGATGATGTCACTCTGGCCAGCACCGGCGCCGTGGCCGCGGCCGACGTCGCCGGCAGCCCCTACGTGATCACGGGCTCCGAGGCGACGGGCACGGGCCTGGCCAACTACACGATCACCTATGTCGATGGAGCGCTGACGGTGACGCCAGCGCCGCTGACGATCACAGCCAATGACCAGTCGAAGGTCTATGGCACCGGTGTCACCTTCGATGGGACGGAGTTCACGACGTCGGGGCTGGTGACGGACACGGACGACTCGGTCGACGGCGTGACGCTCGCGAGTACCGGCGCTGCGGCCTCGGCGGGCGTCGCCGACAGCCCCTATGCGATCACGGGCTCGAACGCGACCGGCACGGGCCTTGCGAACTACACGATAACCTATGTCGACGGCGCGCTGACCGTGACCCCGGCGCCCCTGACGATCACGGCCGACGATCAGTCGAAGACCTACGGCACGGATCTTGCGTTCGACGGGACCGAGTTCACCACGTCGGGGTTGATTACAGCCAACGGCGACACGGTCGACAGCGTGACCCTGGCCAGCACCGGTGCAGCGGCTGCGGCAGACGTCGCGGGCAGCCCCTACGCGATCACGGGCTCGAACGCGACCGGCACGGGGATCGGAAACTACACCATCACTTTCGTAGACGGGGCGCTGACGGTGACGCCCGCTGCGCTGACCATCACGGCCAACGACCAGTCGAAGACCTATGGTACCGATCTCGCCTTCGACGGGACCGAATTCACAACGTCCGGGTTGGTGACGGCCAACGGCGACACGGTCGACAATGTCACTCTGGCGAGCACCGGCGCCGTGGCCGCGGCCGACGTCGCCGGCAGCCCCTATGTGATCACGGGCTCCGAGGCGACGGGCACGGGCCTTGCGAACTACACGATCACCTATGTCGACGGTGCACTGACGGTGACCCCGGCACCTTTGACAATTACGGCCGACGACCAGTCGAAGGTCTATGGCACCGGCGTTATCTTCGATGGGACGGAGTTTACGACGTCCGGGCTGGTGACGGCCAATGGCGATACGGTCGACGGCGTGACGCTGGGAAGCGCCGGTGCGGTGGCCTCGGCGGACGTCGCCGACAGCCCCTATGCGATCACGGGCTCCGAGGCGACCGGCACGGGCCTTGCGAACTACACCATCACCTATGTCGACGGCGCGCTGACCGTGACCCTAGCGCCCCTGACGATCACGATCGATGACCAGAGCAAGCTCTATGGCACCGATGTCACCTTTGACGGGACAGAGTTTACGGCGTCGGGGTTGGTGGCGGACAGCGACGATACGGTGGACAGCGTGACGCTTGCAAGCGCAGGCGCGGCGGCCACGGCGGCCGTCGCTGACAGTCCCTATGCGATCACTGGGTCAAATGCCACAGGCACAGGGATCGGAAACTACGCCATCACCTTCGTCGACGGGGCGCTGACGGTGACCCCAGTGGCCCTGACGATCACGGCCGACGATCAGTCGAAGGTCTATGGCACGAGTGTCACCTTCGACGGGACGGAGTTCACGACGTCGGGGCTTGTGGCGGCGAACGGCGACACGGTCGACAGTGTGACATTGGCGAGCGACGGTACGGACGTCGCTGCGGACGTCGCGGACAGCCCCTATGTGATCACGGCCTCAAACGCGTCGGGCACTGGCATTGGAAACTACACCATAACCTATGTCGACGGGGCTTTGACGGTAGCCCCGGCGGCACTGACGATCACGGCCGATGACCAGAGCAAAGTCTACGGCACCGATGTCACGTTCGACGGGACCGAGTTCGCAACATCTGGGTTGGTAACGGCGAACGGCGACGCCGTGGGCAGTGTGACGCTCGCGAGTACCGGCGCTGCAGCCGCGGCGGACGTGGCAAACAGCCCCTACGCAATCACGGCCTCCGAGGCGACAGGTACCGGCCTTGCGAACTACACCATCACCTTTGTCGACGGTGCGCTGTCGGTGACCCCGGCGCCCCTGACGATCACGGCCGACGACCAGTCGAAGGCATTCGGCACGGATTTCAGCTTCGACGGGACCGAGTTCTCAGCCTCGGGGCTGGTGACAGCCAATGGCGACACTGTGGACAGCGTGACACTGACCAGCGACGGGGCGGCGGCCGAGGCGGACGCTGCAAACAGTCCCTATGCAATCACGGGATCAAACGCGACCGGCACCGCGATCGGCAACTACACCATCACCTTCGTTGACGGAGCCCTGACGGTGACCTCAGCGGCCCCAGACGATCCGACAATCACCGAACCAGACAGTCTGCCGCCGCCACCACCACCGGTCGTCATTCCAGGTGCGGATACGGTCATTGACCTCCCGGTCTTCCGTGAGGTTCTCGTCGCAAGCAATTCGGCCGACAATGGCGCGACCCCAACAGCAACAGCGGTCGCATCAAGCACATCGTCTGCTGGCGGGACGGAGTCCGAAGTTCTCTCAGCGAGTAGTAGTGCGACGGGAGGGGGCACGGAGCAAGATGCCGGCACGGTCGCTGCGCGTCCTTCGTCTGGCACTGAAGGTGGGACCGAGCCGCTCTCTGCAGGAGGTGGCGTCAGGGACTCCGACTCGGCGTCGGCAAGCCAATCGTCCGACCTGGAGCAGGCTGAGGAGACGCTTGCCGTCGTCACCGAGATGTCTACGGAGTTCGAATTGCGCGCAGACTCCTGCTCAGGCACACAGGAGAACGTCACGGAGTATCTCGCTTGCCTCGCGGATGCGCTGGAAGACTTCTCTGACGAGCTGACCCAGATCGTCGAGGATCTTCCACCCGGCCTGGAATCTGTGGCCGAGATCGTGCGGACGGCCAGTCGCGACATTGCGAACGCTAACGAGATAGCGCGCCAGCGCCTTGGCGAGGCCACCAGCGATGCCGAACGGGAGGCGATCCGGCGCGAGGCGCTCAATGCGGCCACCGCTTCGATCCAGACCGCGCAGGAGGAAATTCGCAAGACTATCGAACTTGTGAGGGCAGAGGACCCGGAACTTGCTAGATTGCAGCGTGCCCAAGGTGAGACAGTGCTGGTAGCCGTTGCGACAGTTGAAACGGGGCTGTCCCGGGCGACAGGTCTATAGCGTCGGAGAGCAGCATTGCGGACTTTCAGCCTCGTTGTTGCGGCGATCTTTCTCTTTGTTGCGCCCGGCGCCGGGTGGGCCGAGAACCGTGTTGCGCTGGTTATTGGAAACTCGAGCTATCGGCACGTCGCGGCGCTCAAAAACCCAACCAACGATGCATCCGACGTCTCCGTTGCGTTAGAGAGCCTCGGGTTCGACGTTATTCTCGGCATCGATCAGTCGCGTCAGGAGATGCTCGACCGAGTGGCGGAATTCGAGGACCGGGGGGCGGACGCTGAGGTCGCTCTTCTGTTCTTCGCTGGGCATGGGTTTCAGGTCGATGGCCGGAACTTTCTGATCCCGGTGGATTCCCGGATCGCACGGCGTGGTGACATTTCCGATCAGACAATCGCACTCGACGAGATCCTGGAGCGGATGGAGAGTTTCAGAGGTCTGAAGCTCGTGTTCCTAGACGCGTGTCGCGACAATCCATTCGAAGACCGGTCGGACGGGATCGGAGACGGGCTGGCGAGAGTAGGCAGTGCAGCCGACTTCCTGTTTGCCTATGCCACTCAGCCGGACAACGTGGCCTACGACGGCACTGGCCGGAACAGCTTCTTCACGGAAGCGCTTCTCAGCCACATCCATTTTCCTGACCAGGACGTTTCGGATCTGATGATAAACGTGCGCAAGGACGTGCTGGCCGCAACCGGTGGCAAGCAAATTCCGTGGGAAAACTCTTCCCTGACGCGCCAGTTCCAGTTCGACAGCAGCCCCGCCATTGCGTCCGACGAGACCATTCTGTGGCAGATCGCGGTGGCAACGGAAGATCCCAGCCTGATGAACTTCTACATGCGCAAGTATCCCGATGGCGCGCATGTCGATGCCGTCATGTCGTACCTTTCAGACGGCTCGGGCGTGCCAGGCGGTTCTGGTGTGACGCGCAACACTCAGCCTGGGATTTCGCAAGACACCGAAGAGATCTTCTGGAGACTGGCACAGCGGAGCCGAGCGCGGCCTCTCTTGGAGCAGTATATCGAGCGCTTTCCGGATGGCTCTTACGCCGAGGAGGCATCTCGCCTCGTCGCGACCCTCCCGCAAGCTGACGACGCAAGCATGGGCGCGCTCTGCGAACGGCTGGCCACCCATCCGCGCGACAGGACGGCGAAAACGTCGGGAGTACCCTTCGCTCGACTGCAAGAGAATGCAATTGCCGCCATTCAGGCCTGCAGCGCTGCCGCCAGCGAGTCTCCCGACCTCCCGCACTATCTCGCGCTCTTGGCCCGTGCGACCGCTGCGACGGGCGATCTCGACCGGGCAGTCACGCTGTATCGCCAGGCGACGGAACGAGGTGATCTGCGCGCGATGGTGAGCCTTGCGTTCCTCTACGAGACAGGAACGGGGGTTGACCAGGACCCCGCCCGGGCCCTTGCGCTTTATCAACAAGCAGCCGCCGGGGGCAGCCACGACGCAATGATCAACCTCGCCGTTTCGCTCTTTGAGGGCGACGGCATCACGCAGGACCCAGACCAAGCCATCGACCTGCTGCAGCGCGCCGCATCCGAGGGATCGGCAAAGGCCACCTACAATCTGGGCGTTCTCGGTCAGGATGGTCTCGTCGGCACGCCAGGCGATGCCTTGCGGAACTTCCTTTGGGCTGCGCGATATGGTGAGTATCTTGGTTATCGCTCCGCTGCAATTATGCTCGATGAGGGGAGAGGCGTGCCACCAGACCAAGAGTGGGCCGCAGATCTCCTTTTGCGCGGCGTGGCCTCCGATGCGGGCGAGTTGCTAGGTGAACTGACCGGACGCCCAGGCGACTGGTCGCAGGAAACGATAGCCTGGCTTCAAAGACGCCTCGGGGAAGCTGGCCACTATAGCGCGGAGATCGACGGCCTATCGGGCCCGGCGTTCGATGCGGCACTGACCCTTTGGAGAAACGGTGGGTTCTCCCCCGCCGTGTTGAGGCACTAGGACCTTACCACGGCAAAGGTGTAGTGACGCTGGAACTGCCCACTATGAGGATGGTCGGGGTTTCCGGTTGGTCTCAAGCAAGCCAAGGAATGGCTCAGCCTCGCAGAGAGTTCAGAATTACGTACTGTCCTGAGCCGAATTTGTTCTGCGTGCGGGTTGGCCAATACCATGGATTGGCCCTCAGACCTTGGGACCGAAAGGGCGACCTCGACGAGGGAACCAAGCTGAAGGACGAGACAGGCGGAGCGATTTGTCAGTGTCTTTCCACTCGGGGTTTGGAGCAACAACGGCGCCAGATCGCGCCTGACTATGCCGAGGCAATCGTCAACGACCGCTTCTTGGTTGCGCGAACCTGGTCCAAACTTCGAAATGGCAATCGCCTACCAAGGTTTGGTAACAAGTGAGGCAATTGCCGCCGCAGGGATGAACGGGAACGACCGGCGAATATCGACGTCCTGGCGTTGATCTCCGCGGATCGAATGAACGCAGCCTGGCAGGCCGCGCAACGTATGCGTACCTGCGGCGCACGTGGTACCGCTAGCAATGTGGACCGGATCCTCGAGAGTGTCTCGCGACAGGGCGACTATCCTCATCGTCATCGACGGTCACCGAGTGAACCTCAGTTGGCTGGGCGGAGTCTCTGGCCTCCAAACGAAGAGCCACGGCGACGATCCTTCTTTCCAGACCGACCGTATCATTGACCTCTAACGACTCGCCAGAATTGACGCGCGCCAATCATCGCTGGAATTCAAAGCCTTGCCAAAGGATGCCCCGTTCGGCTGTCCTACGCCCAGGTGATCGATCCCACGGACTAGTGGTGCGATCCAATCGATGGCTCGGACGGAGGCGCAATGGGACAAGTTCACAATGGCAGCGCCACAACCACTCATGCTGTCCGTGGAAGGGGGCATCAATCCCAGGATTGCCGGGAGCCGAGTTTGAACCCGGCAATGGGACGGTTCGAGAAACAGTCCGAGCGGTCGCGTTCTTCAGGTGCGGTCACGACGAACGCTTGAACCACACGATCAAATACGCGTCCGTCAGACACTTCCACCGCGACAAAACGAACTGCTCTGGAACCACCTCGCCGGCATCCCTGAGGCCCAAGACTGCACTCGCCGTATCGGCGCACTCAGCGCCCTCGCGCTGTGCGAGCACATCTGAAAGAACTGAAGAAGCACGTAAGGCTCAAGCTCGGAGATTGGAGGACTGAAGCACCGGTGCCCCAGCGCCCCTCCTGCGGGATTGCGCCGCTACGCCGGGGTAGATGAGGATTACGTCAAGAGCCTCAACGCTCCGCACATTGAGGTCCCACGCGTTGAAGGTGAACGTCGGGCCGCCGTCGGTATCTTCGTCGTAGTTTGCAGCAGCGAACAGTTCGAACGCCGCGATCTGGTCGGCAACGCCCGGTGCAGCGAACTCGGCCGCCGTCAGATAGATCTCCAGCGTATCGAAACCCACCATGCCCCTGTAGAGATCCGACGCCCCCGCATTGTCACCCACGACGAAGACGAGCACATCGTCCCCCGCGCCCGCCTGCACCTCGTCCGATCCGGCGACACCCGCCAGGGTGTCTGCCCCGCCGCGTCCAACAATCACGTCGGCGCCGCCACGGCCGTTGATGGCGTCGGCGTTTCCGCCCCCTTTGACTGTCTCGCCAGCCTCGGAACCATTGACGTCGAAGTCGGGCACGGCCCCGCCGCTGCCACTCGCTGACACAGACACCACAACGCTAGCGGCGTCCGGGCCTCCGGCACCGTCGGAGGCTGTATAGGTGAACGCATCTTCGCCTTCGAATCCGGGGGCCGGTGTGTACGTCACACCAGACCCATCGGGAAGAATTTCGACTGATCCGTTGGAAGGGTCCGTGACGTCCGAAATAGTGAGATCGTCGCCGTCCGGATCGGTGTCATTTGCCAGAACGTCGATCACGATCGGCAGGCCTTGGATTGCGCTCGCCGCGTCATCCGTGGCCCTCGGCTCATCCTGCACCGGAGTGACGGTCAGCGAGACCGTTGCCGCGTCGGAGTTGCCGCCGTCCACCGCTTCATAAACGAAACAGTCTGTGCCGAAATAGTCGGCGTCCGGCGCGAAAGTGAATGTGCCACTCTCGTTGGGCACGACGCTCCAGTGCGACGGGTCGGTTAGGAGCCGCGCGGCAGGAACACCGCCGCTCGCAGCAGAATCATTGTCCAAGACGTTGCCGGACATCGACTGGTCCTCTGGCCCGGAATACGAGTCATCCATTGCTGTCGGAGTATCTCCGCCATCGCCGCTGGAAAGCAGGAAAACTTGGATGTTTTCGACGGCCCTCACACTCCGACCCAATGCGGTCAGGGTGAAGGTCGGGCCTCCGTTCGTTGTCGGATTGTAGTTGGCAGCCAAAAAGCTCTCGAGCGCAGCAACTTCGGAGGCCACACCTGGTTCTGCAAACTCGTCCTGTGTCAGGTAGAGTTGCAGCGTATCTACGCCGGACATGCCGGTATAGAAGCCTGTTGCGCCTGAATTGTCGCCGGCCACGTACACCAGCGTGTCGTTGTCAGCGCCGCCTTCCACCGTGTCCGATCCGGCGCCTCCTGCCAGGGTATCGTCCCCGCTACGGCCAATTACGCGATCTGCACCGCCCCGTCCATTAGCGCTGTCGGCGCTCCCACCTCCCTTTATGGTTTCACCAGCGCTGGAGCCGTTGACGTCAAAATCAGGCGCAGTCCCGCCGTTGCCATCCGCCGTCACGGTCACCGTCAAAGTCGCGCTGTCGAACCCTCCTCTCCCTTCGGACACGGTGTACCTAAAGTCGTCGAAACCAGAGAAATTCGGATCCGGACTGTATGTGATCGTGCCATCAAGGTTGACCCCGACACTACCGTGGTCGCCTTGCGTAACGGACACCACCTCCAAGGTGTCTCCGTCGGGATCGACGTCATTCTGCAGCACGGTGATCGCTATCGGCGCGTCTTCGGCTGTAATCGCTGCATCGTTGGCTGCGACTGGGCGGTTGTTGTCGGGATCTCTCGGCACGTCATCCAGCAGGGCCGCCAACATCTGAGGGTCCCACCCTCCGTTGCCGGAGTAGTCGTACATCGTGTGAAACGACCACCAACTCCATGAAATGCCCCCCGCATCAGCCGCCTGACGAACGTCAACTGCCCACTCCGAGCGCTCGTCCACAGGAATCTCGATATAGGCGCCGAACTCTCACAAGAACACAGGCATATCGCCTTGCTCTTCGCGCCAGGCCGCGAGTCGTGCGAAATCATCCGCGAGACGCGCTAGGTCGGCCTCACTGCCCCAATCGCGGCCAAACGGTGGGGGATCGTCGACCCAAGGCGCGCCCTGGTGCGTGAACAAAAACGGGTGATAAAAGTGAAGTGTTGGAACGATGTAGTCGTCGTTCGGGAGTTCGAGCCTTAGTGTGCCGGTGACCGGGGACCAATCGTCGCCGCCCACAAGCACAGCGCGCGTGGGATTGGTCTCTCGTATGACCGCCAAAACCTCGACCATGGCCTGATCGACAAGTTCACCCTCAAAATTGCCGTTGGGCTCGTTGAAGACCTCGAAATAGACGTTCGAGGGCATGTCGGCGAAGCGCGTAGCGATCTGACCCGAGAGTTGCTTTAGAAGTGGAAGCTTCTCGACAGGATCGCTGTTCATTGAAAGGAAGTGATGGGTATTGACGACCACGTTGAGATTGCGATCCAGCGCCCACCCGATAACCTCTTCCACGCGCGTGAAGAATGCTGGGTCGATTTCGCCGTTGTTATGATTGCTCGACCAGCGAACTGGGAGACGAATAGTATCGAAACCCGTGTCGGCGACTTCCAGAAGGTGATATTCTTCAATGACGTAGTCCCATTCGCCTTCGTCAGGCGCGTCCAGGGCGCTGCCGAGGTTGATGGCCCGCTGAACCTCGAATTCGAGAACAGGCGCATCCCGACCAATTGCCAGAATAAAGTCATCGTTAACCGAGCTGGAGCCGTCACAGGCTGTGACCCGGATGTCCAGCGTGCCGTCGAACTCGGCGGGTGCAGTGCCGCGGAACATGGTTCCGTCGAACGTCAGCCAACCGGGCAGGACATCGCCTGACGAGAGAGACGCACTTAGGCTGGGTACATCGCCATCTGGATCCCCGAACGTATCGGGGTGAAGCCGAAAGGCGAAAGGATCGCCTGGCAAGCGCGCTCGATCCACGATTGGTTCCAGGATGGTCGGCGACTGAAGCGCCCAGCCCGCAGCAAGCTGCTGGCCGTTTGACGCGAGCGAGGGCTGCCCATCAATTGCTTCAGGCATCGATAGGGCCTCTTGCCCCACCGCTTGCCTCGCTATGCCGAACAACCCCGCGAAACAAGCATTTTGATTCATTACCTCGGCCGTTCCGTTGTGTCCCGAGTTGGGCCTTCAGGACATAGAGGAATGCTTGGAGACTACCTTTCTGCGACATGAGCCCCCGTACTTGCACGCGAACGGACGGCCTGGACCGGCAACGCCGCGTCGCTACCAACAACCGAACCGCTCCATCCAATGGGAGTGATGCGCAGTGATCGCTCTTGTTGCGGTAGAAACATCCGTGGCGGGTGCCGTTTACGTATCCTTGTTGGTGCTGTCGAAGCTCTTGCACGGCCCTGCCAGATCAACTGGTTGGCCGTCGCTGAACCTAGAACGTGCAAGTGGCTTGCGGACCAACCAGGCGTTGGGTCCAACGCCGCGTCGACCGTAGAAGATAATGGTGTCTCGGCGGAGCAGTCCGTCGTCCGCCGACGTGCAACGCGACAACGACCCGCCGCCTGTCCGTCGCCAATCTTGCAGTCACACCCTGCTTGGTCGATTTCGGCGAGACTGGGCTTCCATGCCGTCCGGCACCGGCCGCCGATGCACACTCGCCGGCGATCCCGTACCGTCGCCATACAAGAAGACGTCACTAGATGATCAGTCTGAATGTACGACTATCCGGCATGGAAGTAACTGATGCGAACGCTGCTCGTGGAGGATCATCCGTCGCTCGCCGAGGCAATCGCCGGCGGGCTCATCAGAGCGGGTTTCGTCGTCGACGTCGCTGGGACAGTGTCGGAAGCCCGTGAGGCCGTTGCGCTGTCCCGATACGATCTGGCGATACTTGATCTCGGCTTACCAGATGGCAGCGGCTTAGACCTGCTGAGCGAGTGGCAAGCGAGAGGAGCCTTTCCAACGATTATCATGACGGCACGCGGAGCCTTGGGTGACAGAATCGCCGGATTGGACAGTGGTGCCGACGACTACATCGTGAAGCCCGTCGAAATTCCGGAAATCGTGGCCCGCTGTCGCGCTATCCTTCGCCGCCCGGGCAACAGGGAAAGCGTCGTTCTGACCGCCGGTTGCCTTCGCCTTGACACGAGCAACAGAGAGGCCCGGTGCAGAGATCTGCCGCTGCCCCTTGGCAGGCGCGAGATCAGCCTGTTGGAGGTGCTAATTCGGCGCCAGGGCCGGGTCGTTCAACGTATGGCGCTGGTAGACGCCCTCTACGATCGGGACACGGAGGTCACGCCAAATGCCGTCGACGCCGCAGTCTCGCGCCTCCGGCGCGGGCTCGTCGAAGCAGGCGCCGATGTGAGCTTGAAAACGATCCGAGGCGTCGGATGGATGCTGAGTGTCGGCGGCGAGACATGACGAAGCAATCGAGGCGCCGCCGGGGCCTGCAGTCGATTCTATCGACACAGCTGTTGGTCATCGCCGCTGCGGTGATCCTGGCGAACATCGTGTTGGTCGCGATTTTCGATGCGTCGGACCGGAGTACTCTGTCTATCGATCTTGCGCGTCGAGAGTTGCTGCGCTTGGAGGATGCGTTTCTGGCGGGGGACGATCCGGACGCCCTCTTCGACAGGACAGATGGGATCTACGACGAACACCCGACGTCCTATGCGTTTGCAGTTCTGGGGCCCGATGGTACTGTTCTCAAAGGAAAAAATCTTGAGATCATTTCGGAGGACCTCTTACGGCCGGGCGTACTTCCTAGGGACTGGGTCGCCTGGCCGAGTGGCCAGGACACGATGCCCGTTGTCGCGTCTCGGGGCGTGCTTGAATCTAACCCGGCTGTTCGCATCGTGTTCCTGATGGCGAGCGACCCTGCAAACCTGCGGGTCGGCGAGATTTTCGATGAGTTCAAGGGGCACGTCTGGCTGCCGCTCCTTCCGATTGCAATGCTCCTTATTGGCGGCACCCTGCTGATTATCCGGCGGGCCCTGCGCCCAGTGTCTGACGCTGCGGAATGGGCTCGCGCAATCCAACCCGGCAAAGCGCTGCCGCCGCTCGATTTGTCGGCGGCGCCTGCCGAGGTCGACGATTTGACCGAGGCCGTGCGCCGTAGCATCGAACGGCTGGACGCTGAACTCATCGCCGAGCAGCGACGAGCAGCAGAGGCGGCACATGCGCTGCGCACGCCGGTCGCGGTTCTCGTCGCGCGCCTGGACGAGCTGCCACCAGACCCCAAGTTCGACACGCTACGGCACGACGTGCGCACACTCTCCCGGACAACCACGCAGTTTCTGTCATCGTCAGGGGCGGATCGCCTGGAACTCCCAGACGATGCCGTCGCGGATCTGGCCACCGTGGCCGAGCGCGTTGTGGGCGAGTTGTTTCCGATTGCGGAGGCGCGGGGACAAGAGATCGTTTTGTCCGGGAACGACGAACCTCGCCCCGTCCATGGAGCGGAAGACGCTATTGCTCTAGCCCTGACAAACGTCATCGAGAACGCGCTGCATCACGGCGGGTCAGGACCGGTCGAGGTGTCGGTCGACCCGGACTCAGTCTTGTCAGTGCGTGACCACGGTCGTGGGCTACCTGATCCTAGCGAGTGCGACTTGTTCGAACCCTTTCAGCGCGGTCCGGGGGCACTGCGCGGCGGCGCTGGTCTTGGCCTTGCCATCGTGAAGCGCATCCAAAGGGCGCATGGCGGAGCCGTCACTGCCACCAACGCACCGGACGGCGGCGCCCTCTTCAAGCTCACGTACCGTCCGATCTGAAACCCATCGCCTCGTCAGAGTCCGGTCAGGGAAGATGGTCATTTGTCGCGGCATGAACCGGCGAAACGATTCGCGCGGCATTCCTTCCAGGAGCTGGTGACATGGACATCTACGGAACCAATGGCAACGACACTCTGACGGGATCTGGGAGCCGAGACGAAATCGTCGGGCGGGCAGGAAACGACATCCTCTTTGGCCTGTCGGGCAATGATGAACTGTATGGCGGGTCGGGCAACGACACGCTCGACGGCGGCGCCGACAACGATGAGCTGTACGGCGGCTCTGGGGCGGACACGTTCATCTATAGCGAGGGTCGGGACTCGATCGACGGGTTTTCGGGCGAGGATGAAATTGTGCTCGATGCGTCGACGGGCGTATCCGATTTCTCTTCGCTCTTGGCGCTTGCGCGGACAGTGGACGGCGGTGACAGTACTCTATTCGACTTTGGGGGCGGCAACACGCTGCTTCTGGAGGATGTCCGCGTCGGTCAACTGACTGCCGACCAGTTCGGGTTCGCAGCCAGCGCTCCGCATACACCTCCACCGGCTTCCCACGGTGCAACCGAAGGCAACGATACGTTGACTGGCACCAGCGGCATGGATGACATCGACGGTCTGGCCGGCAACGACGTCATTCGGGGTCTTGGCGGAAACGACGACCTCAACGGCGGTGCGGGCAAAGATCGCTTGTTCGGTCAGGGCGGGAGCGATGATCTTGACGGCGGCAAGGGCAACGATCGCCTCTCCGGCGGTGGCGGAAACGATGATCTCGACGGTGGGAACGGCAGCGATCGGCTCCAAGGCGGCGGCGGGCGCGACGACCTGAGCGGCGGCCGGGGCAACGACACGCTCGACGGCGGCAACGGCAACGACACGCTCGAAGGCGGCTTTGGTGCCGACACGTTCGTCTTTGGCCGTGGGCGCGACGTTGTGGAGGATTTCGGAGACGCGGACGTTATCCAGCTCACCGGATCCCTTAGTGTGTCGAGTTTTGCCGACGTGCTCGACCGCGCCTCGGTCGCGGGCGGCGGTGATGATGTGCTCATCGAATTCGGCTCGGGCAACACACTGCGTCTCGAAGACGTACTCCTTGCCTCCTTGACGGATGAGGACTTCGTCTTCGTGTAGTAGCTGGATCCCTGCCACCGACGTCGCCGGGATCTTTAGCCTTCAGTCATAGGTGACGGCTCACCCCAACGAGACCTCTTTCGCCAACCTGTCGTCATTGACAAGGTCCACCCGTAACCTCGGTTTCGCCGAAAAGGAATGTCCTTGCCCAAGGAGGCACACAAGTCCGAGGAACTGGTCGCGCAGCTTCGCCGGATAGTCGTGACGATGGTGCAAGGGATGCAGCAATCGGCGACGATCCGGTTGACGACGTTTGCCACAAGGCAGGCTGCGCGGCTCAACGTATGATCCCTAGAGGGGGGTAGATTGTGCTCGCGGCCAAGCTAACCTGCGGGCAAGGTGGCAATCGTCTATCTCACGCGCCGACCGCGTCTCGCGTCCGATGAAGCGCGCAGATTACTGGGCTTCTGCGGAAAATCAGTGTTGGCCCCGAGGCTCAAGGGCGGAAAGAACATTGCAATGAAGATCCTGCCTCACGGGTACCAGCAGACAATCACTTTCTACCGAGACGTTCCTGGCCTTGACGGGGTTGGAGGGCCGTCAGCGCACGCGATAGGGTTCAAGGTCGCCGCCAACATTCCCTGGATCGACAAGGTAGCTGCGCTGCAGCGCACGATTGACAGTTGAGTGTCTCCGCCGGGAGCTTCACGGCGCTTGCTCCGCTCAACGCACTTGGGGCATCGCTGCCCTGGCGTCAACTCAGGCGCCGACTCGTTGGTTCCGTGCTTGAGCGGCGTGGCCCATGCGCAAACGCACTCAATGTCGGCACTAAGGCTTTCAAGCTTTCCACTCGGGCCACAAGAAGAGCATCGGCATTCAGCTAGCCACTCTCCAATTCGATGAGGTGATTGTCCCATCCGTGATCCGCGAGCTCAATGGACACGCCATCCTGGGTGCGGAAGAGCGCGCCCGTGCCGGATGTGAACAAAAGAGCTGCGCGATCTGCGGCGACGCCAGAGACGTCTTCCAGGCGTATGACGTTCGACGTATGGCCGCCCTCTACGTCGAAGATCAGCGCGATGCCGCCCCGCGGCGCGGTGATCGCCACTGCCCTTCCGTCCCCTCTGAAGGCGACGCTTCCCGCATAGCCGACGCAATCTCTATGAAGCCCGGTGTTCGGGCTAAGGTGCCGCACCGTCCGGCCCATTGTGTGCAGCCCCAAGAGCGGCGGAGCGTCCGAGAGCGCCCCCTGCCACTGAGTGGCATAGGCGACAAGGCCGTCGGCGCGTACCGAAAGATGGCGGATTGAGTTTTGGTTGTGATCTCGCGGCGGTTCCACCTGATCGAGGATATCACCCTCGAAGCTGAGGTAGCTTAGGTTGGGGCGCATCGTCGGCAGATTGAGCTTGGTGCGGCCGCTGTCGGGGTGGGTCTCAATTCCGCCATTCGCCACTACCAGGATATCTTTGCCTGGAAGGATCCGCACGTCGTGTGGGCCGGTACCGCCCGAGGCAATCTCTCCTACGCGGGAATATCGGCGCGTCGCATCCCAGACGCCGATACGTCCCGCGGCCATCTCAAAGTCGTTCTCGGTCGTGAAGAGCAGGTGCCCATCCTGCGAGAATGCGCCGTGGCCATAGAAGTGCCGGCCGGCCGGAGCCGCAAGGTGGGCGAGCACATCGCCGTTTCGACAGTCCAGCACGAGCGCAAAGGTGCCAGGGCGGCGAGCAAAGGCGATCGCTTCGGGTCGCGTTGGATGGGCCGCAGCCGCGTGGCCACGATCGGGGAGCGGGATCGAGAAGAGCATCCCCTGCTCAGCGCCAAGCCCACAGAGTACATAACGACCATCCGCCCGGCGAGCGGCTGCAAGGTGTGTTGGCGCGCCGGCATCGGCCCAACTCGCGGCGGGGGCCACACCGCTGGCCAGAATGCCGCACAGGAACGACCGCCGGCTCGTCATCTCAGTCTCCGTCGAGGGAATTGAACCCGGCGGCGACACCGAGGGTGGGCGCGATAATCTCAGCCGTCGCCTCGCGGATTTCATTGACGCGCTGCTGCAGCACTTCAACGCGGAGCCGACCCATCGGATCGGCGACGCTCGCGAAGACCGGATCGTCGACCCTATCAGATTGTGCGAACGCGCGCTCGAAGGCTCCGTCGATCACATCAGCCCCCTCCGGCGTCAGCGTTGCAAGGCGCGCGGCGAGATCGCGCGCCGCTTCAAGTGACAACACAACGTGATGCAGAGACCGCCCGGACCGACGGACCTCAGCGCGGTTGGGGCGCGGCCGATCGAAGGTCCCGAGGGGCCGACCAAGGCGGGCTTCGGAGGTTACTTGGAGGCCCGTCGCAAGGGCGGTGTAGATGGCACGAAGTGCTTCGTCGGTGTCACGATAGGGCCCGTCCGCGCTCGGCGACTGCATCGCCTCGGCGTGAGACAACTGCCAGTCCGACAGGATCGCATCCGCCGTGCGATCAATGTCCACCGCCACGGCCCGGATGAGGCGACAGCGATATGCCTCGTCCTCACTGCCGGTGAACTGTGGATCGTAGAGCAGGAACTCCATCGCATAGAAACCACGCGCGGCAATGGACTCCGTTGCAAAGGCGTCAGGGTCGTCGACGATCGGATCAGCGCTCGACATTAGCCCGGCGAGCGCCTTTGGCGTGGCGCCCCGCGTGTCGGGCCAAAAAGCCAAACCAAAGGCTCGATTGTCCGTCTCGGAAGGGCCGAAGCGCAGATGGCCTACCCCCAGCCACGCATCAAATGTTTCGCCGTAGGCTGCCCTGAGATCCGACGATGCGGGATCGCAGTCGTCCGCTGCCAGTGCGTTCAGTTCTGTTGTCTCAGCTGCCAAGCGCTCGAAGCCCGGCAGGATATGTCCGCTAACCACATCACGGACGATCTGTTCCTTTGACTGTCCAAAGACGGCGTTCGGTATGAGGAGCAGCAGGCAAAGGGTAGCGGCACGCATCAGAGGCTCTCAAGAAAACGGATCAAAGCTGCACGATCTTCTGGCGGCATTTCCACGACACGGTCGCGATGGGGCTCGGCCTCCCCGCCGTGCCATAGAAGCGCCTCCAGCAAAGACCGGGCCCGCCCATCGTGGAGAAAGTACGTGTGCCCGGATACACGTTCTGTCAGACCAATTCCCCAAAGGGGGGGCGTCCGCCACTCCTGCCCATTTGCCAGTGCTTCGGGCCGATTGTCAGCGAGGCCAGGCCCCATGTCATGCAACAGGAGATCGGTGTAGGGCCATATGAGTTGGAAGCTCTGCTCCGGTTGATCGTCGAGGCGGTGCGTCACGAAGGCTGGCACGTGGCACGCCGGACACCCTGTCGCGTGAAACACCTCCTTGCCACGGAGTACCTCAGGATCATCCACATCGCGGCGTGCGGGTACGCCCAGATTGCGGCTATAGAAGGTGACCAGGTCCAGCCCCTCGGCGTCGATCTCTAAGCCCCGGTGGTCCCGATCGCCATGGGGCGCTGCAACGCAATCGGATTGGGCCTCGGTGCACTCCCCCCAACCGGCAGGGAAGAGCGGGTTTGAGATGCCGATATCGCCCGCGAACGCCTCCGCGGATTGCTGCCGCACGGTCGGGTTCCCCGCTTTCAGCCCAAACCTCCCGAGCATGGCGCGATCATGCTCGACCGACCATACGATGTTGGGACGTCCAGAAATCCCGTCTCCGCTCGCATCGTCGGGGTCGGCATGGGCCAGGATGTCGGCCGCTGGGATAGCCTCCAAAAGACCCAAACCGATCATTTGCGGCGCGACCCTGGGCGAGAGCATCGCATCGACGTGCAAAGGCCCATACCCGAGGTCAGCAGCCGTGTAGGTCGGCTTCCGCAGGACCGCAATCTCGCCCCCAGAGAGCGGAACCTCGATCTTTTCGTACTCGACGTCGAGGCGGTACTCTGCCGGTATGCCAGGCAGACTCAGGTCCTGCAACTGAAGCCCATAGTTGGGATCGGGTCGCGTGGCGATGTAGCCCTCAATCCCGTCGATGGCATCCTCCTGAGCCCCGGGGATCGAGATCCGCAAGAACATTGAGATTGCGTTGTCGTCCGGCCCCTCAGGCGGATGTCCGCGCCCGTCCTTGATGTGACACCGCTGGCAGGACCGGGCATTGTAGAGAGGGCCAAGACCATCCGACGCAAGGGTGGACGCTGGGGACGAAACCCAAACCTTGCGGAACAATCCGTTGCCGACCTTAAAATCCAGTTCTTTCTCAAAGCTGATATTGCCAGACGGCTGCGAGAAGGCATCGGCGTTCGGCCTCACCCGAACGGTGGCTGCGCCAGCGGACATCTCTTCGAATTGTTGCGGAGCATCGAATGTCGTTGGGTCGGCAAGCACCGCTTCTATCCGCATCCTCTCATCGGCGGTTCTGGGCACAACGTTCAAATGCGGGTCGTCGAGCGAGGGGTGTGCAGCGGCTCCCGATCCGGCAAGGAGGGCAAGCAGAACTGCATGCAAGCGGCGCATGTGGCGGCTTCTCCGGCTTTCATTGGGTACTCGGGGATTACGGCCCCGAGCACCCATATTCAGGCATCACTGAAAGACAGCATCCGGGTTGTCGAGGCTGTCGGAGCCCTCAAACTCGATCGTATCAAGGCCGAGCGCCGCCACGGCACGTTCGATGAACCGGGTCTGATCGACAAGCGCATTAACCGCCCCCATGATCAGCTCTTCGCCTGCTTCGTTGCCACGTTCCAGCATCTGGTCGTAGGTAAAGCCCGCTTCGGCAGTCGATTTGATCTGGCCGAGTTCGCGCATAGTCAGCGCGAGGGCGGCTGTCAGGTCTGCGTCGAGATCGGCGTCTGCCTCCGCCACGAGATCGGAAAGCGACGCACCGGACACCGTGCTGCCGTCAACTCTGGTGTACTCGCCGAGATAGACGTTCTGGATGCCCTTTCCGTCGTAAAAGTGGCTGTTGTGCGTGTTGTCCGAGAAGCAGTCATGCTCCTCTTCGGGATCATTCAGCATCAGGCCAAGTCGCATCCGCTCACCGGCCTGCTCGCCATAGGAGAGCGAGCCCATACCGGTGAGGATTGCCACGATCCCGGCATCTTCGTCCGCCATCAGTGTGGAGCGCGCCTCGCCGTCGGCGCCCCATTGCGCTGTGATCCACTCCAAGTCCGACACAAGCAGGTCCGTTGCGGCCTTAAGGTAGTCAGCACGACGATCGCAATTTCCATTCGTGCATGCGTCACCCGATGCGTAGTCAGTCCAGGGTCGGTTGCCTGCACCGGGGCCGTGCCCGTTCAGGTCCTGCCCCCAGAGCAGAAACTCAATAGCATGGTAGCCTGTGGCAACATTCGCTTCGACACCATCTGCCTCGTGGAGGGTTCCTTCCAGCAGTTCCGGCGTAATCGCGCTCGCGTCAACATCGGCACCGGACAACGTGAAGCTTGGGTTTCCGACAACGTTCAGCACTGCCAACTCGTTGTCGTCTGTCGGACCGCCATAGGAGCCGTCCACGTAATCGATCAGACCCTCGTCGAGCGGCCAGGCATTCACCTTGCCTTCCCAGTCGTCGACGATGGCGTTTCCGAAACGGTATACTTCGGATTGCTGGTACGGCACCCGCGCGGCCAGCCAAGCCGTCTTGGCCGCTTGAAGGGTCTCGGCGGACGGGTCTGCAATGAGCGAGTCAATGGCGGCCTGTAGCGCTTTCGCCGTGGTTAAGCTGTCCGCGTATTTGGCCTCGGCAATGTCGGAGTACGTGGTCAACACGTCGGACTTGCTGACGTCAGCCAGCACCGCAGGAGCGGTCAAGAGAGCCAAAATGCTCACGCCCATTGTTTGGAGTTTCATAGGTCTACTGTCCTTTGGGTTCAGGGGTGTTCTACGCGTCCTGGAGGTCTCGCCTGTCGCTCGCATCCGCTAGGCAAGGGGATCTTCGTCCCGCAACCCGGTCGAGCACCCATTCCAGCCGAATTTCGTGAGGTCCCCCGTCCTCTGCGTTCCTACAGATCGGGTCGTGACGCTGCGTGTCGCCACCTAAGCTATGAAGAGTGTAATCCGACCAATTGGCCATCTTCGGCTCTCCTGCACGAGGTATTGTTGGCTGGTCCGGGAATCGCCGGCGTTGCTGACGGAGGAAACCTGAGTAAATTAGTCTGAAAAGTCAATCCGACTAGTTTGTGTACTAATGTCGCCTAGGCTGACCAAGGTGTCGCGGTGCACTCCACAGCAGACACCGCCGTTTTTCGTTCTTGGTGATCGATCAAGAGGTGCATGTAGGTCAGGCCCATCTCAGTCTGCACTTGAGTGCACGTTGAGACCCTTCGAAACGACACCCGTCTTCATAGCATCGTCGGGCCGCGGAAGGATGCTTGCATAACGCGCTTCTGCTAGCAGACCCTAAGCCGCCGCCCACCGGCTTCCTGGTAGGGCAGCATTCGCCACTAACCGATCGTTTGCAGCTCGGCGGCACAGAAGCGCCAGGGTAAAGGCAACTCCGAGCAGGTCGCAGCCGTTTCCAACCCGAGGCGCGAGTGAGCAGTTTAGAGAATCCGCTCGAGTGCGGATTTCTGCAGAGACATGGGGAAGAGGCTCCGAGCTTCCCCAATGGACCCCAGCGGCACCCGCAGGCAGAGCCTACTTTCACAAATCCGCGGCAAAAGTTTCCTGCGTCAGGGTTCCATTCAAAAGCCCTCGTGGCCGCGCGGACAGGCACTGCCTAGCTCGTGGTGCCCAAGTTTCAATGCCCCGACGGATATCATTGAGATCTTCCAATAATAGCAATGCCCTGCTTCTGGTACAGTTTAGTGTTTCGCGTAAGACCAAACAGTGCACGAATAAGTGGGTCCAGTGCTAAACTGTTGCGGGGAGTACGTGGGAGCGACCGCAGCCGCCTGCAAGGAAGCTCTAAGGATTCCTGGTACTAGGAAGAAGGGGGTGGCGCGCTGGGGAGGATTCGAACCCCCGACCCCTTGATTCGTAGTCAAGTACTCTATCCAACTGAGCTACCAGCGCGTGGACTGCGTCGATAGACCCGCGCTTGGGGCTTTGCAAGGGCGAATCCCGTTGCCTTTGCCAACGCAGTGCTACTGGGCGGCAGTGCCCACGGGAATCACGGACTTAGGCAGAAAAATCGCGAAGTGCGTGCCATCGGATCCGGTTTCCAAGAGGCTCAAACTGCCGCCATGGCCTCGAACGAGATCGTCGGAGATGGCAAGCCCCAGACCCGTACCGCCTTTTCGTGTGCCGCCCTGGAAGGGCTGAAACAAGTGCTCGCGGGCTTTGGGGGGGAGGCCCGGCCCCGTATCGGCCACAGTAATGGTCCAGCCCATCTCGTCCTCGGTCGCGCCGATGCAGATTCGGCCTGGCCGGCCGCTTGCAGCGATGGCCTGACGGGCGTTGCGTACGAGATTGGAAAGGATCCGGTAGAGTTGTTCGGAGTCGGCGCGCAATGCGAGCCCTGGAGGGATCTCATCGCAGAAAGCGATTTCTGCCTCGCCCGCGGCCAACCGTTCGTTTTCCAGGACATCTGCGGCCAGCGGTGCGAGCTGGACGAGACCCAGAGTTGGTGGCGGTTCCTCGGCCTTGCCAAAGGCAAGCGTCCCTTCGCACAGCGCGACGGCGCGTGAGATCGAATTGACAAGCTTCGGTGCAGCACGCTTCACGCGCGGATCATCGGAGCTTTCCATCCGGTCGGCAAAGAGCTGGGCCGTGGTCAGTATATTGCGCAGATCATGGCTAATCTTGGCGACGGCTGCTCCGAGTTGCGCCAGCCGTTCTTTCTGGCGGAGTGCACCAGTGAGCTGCATTTGCATGTCCTTCAAGACATCCTCGGCCTCGCGCAGCTCGAGAATGCTGGCCTCGGGCGCAATGATTCGGCGGCCGTCCTCGGGCGCCGAGGCATAGCTTTGCATCGCATCGACCACGCGCTTGATCGGCACGACGAGAACGCGGCGGACTGCAAGAAACAACAACAACGCGGTCAGAACAGAAATTACGGCCGACAGAGCGAGGATCCGCAGGCCATAATCGACCATCTCCATGCGCAGGCCGTCGGTCGTCATCGTCACTTCGATCAGCAGTCCGGCCTCACGCAACGGGTCGCCGATGACCCTGATGACGCGGTCTTCGGTCTCCCAAAGGCACATCATGGCGTCGCGGATGAGCTCGAAGGCCGTCGGATCGCGAAGATCGAAGGTGGCGTGGATGGGTGACGGGATGGGGGAGGAGAGCATGAGCTGACGCATCGCATCGCGGCGAAGAACGACGTTCAGAACCCCTGCATTCTCGAGCAGTTCGGACTCCAGATCGCCCTCGATCACCTCGTCGGTTGCGAGGAGCGCAAGCGAGGCTATTTGCGCCTTCTCGATGCGTGCGAGAAGGTACTCTTCGCGAAACCGGGCAATCGATGGCACGAAGATCATCACCTCCGCCAGCATAACGAAGATGATCGTCAAGATCAGGAAGCGGCCGGAGAGCGTGCGAAGGAACATCGGCCCGGTCAATGGGTGATTTCGGATTCTTTCATAATTTAGGGGATATAGCGCTGAACGAAAGCCACAACGCGTTTGAGGGTCGGATTCTCGAAAAGGCGCGGCGTGAAGTACGCCCCGGCCGCCCGTTTAGACGCCTCGGCAAGGGTCGGGTAGGGGAGGACTGTTGCCGAGATACCAGACATCTTGATGTTGTTGGCGATCGCCATGGCCCAGAGCGCGATTTGCTCACCCGCCTGAGGCCCAACGATTGTTGCGCCGACCGGGCGGCCCTTAACGATCATGACCTTCACGAAGCCCGTCGTCTTGCCCTCTGCGATGGCGCGGTCGTTACCGGCGAAATCGGCACGAACGACTTCGACCCGGGATCCGTAGGTCTTGCGCGCCTGCGCTTCAGTCAGTCCGACCTGGGCAAGTTCTGGGTCTGTATAGGTCGCCCAAGGGATGTGGGATGCCTTTGACTTGGCCGGCAGTCCCAAGACGGCCGAGCGGACGACGATGCCGGCATGATAGCCCGCAAGGTGGGTAAATTGCATGCCTCCAGCGGCGTCGCCGATGGCATAGACCTTGCGATTGGTGACAGAACGGAGGCTCGCGTCGACGTTCACGCCTTTGCGGTCAAACTTGACCCCAGCGGCTTCAAGCCCGAGGTCGTTAACGTTCACCTTGCGCCCGACCGCCATCAGGAGGTGCGAGCCGGTAAACTGGCCTTGGCTTGTGTGGACCGTGATGGATCCATCGGATCCCGAGATACGTTCGGCCTGAGCCTCTTCGACAATCTCAACGCCTTCGGCCCGGAGACGTTCAAGAACAAGCGCGGCGGCCTCGGGATCGTCTTTGCCGAGCGCCCTCGCCCCTTCGATCACCGTGACCTTGGAGCCCAGGCGGATATGGGCCTGCGCCATCTCGATCCCGATGGGCCCACCCCCGATGATCAACAGGTGATCGGGCTTCTCACGCAGGTCGAAGATGGTTTCGTTGGTGTGGTAGGAAACATCGTCGATCCCAGGAATAGGCGGCACGAGGGGCCCCGAGCCGGTGGCGACAACGCAGCGCCGCGCGCTGATCACCGTGTCTC
Organism: Pseudomonadota bacterium; assembly: GCA_039822045.1. Lineage (GTDB taxonomy): Bacteria > Pseudomonadota > Alphaproteobacteria > Rhodobacterales > Rhodobacteraceae > HLUCCA09. The sequence goes on from JBCBMY010000005.1 coordinate 290,115, forward strand.
CCGCCTGAACCTCGCTCTTGGAGATGAAGCGCGCGTGGGCGCGGAGGACGGTGACGCCGAGGCCCTCGAACCGTTCCTGGCTGTCGTGCGGGGCGATCGTGTCGATCGCGAGATGCACGTGATCCTTCGCGGCGGAATAGCTGACCTGCGGCATGACCGGAGTGACGCCGTAGGGCTCGCCGGTGCGCATCGCGTGGGCCTGTTTGGCAGCCGAAATCAGCGCCTTTGAGGGAACGCAACCGTAGTTCAGACAGTCGCCGCCCATCTTGTGGCCCTCGATCAAGACGACGCGGGCGCCCATCTGGGCGGCGCCGGCTGCGACCGACAGCCCGCCTGACCCTGCGCCAATGATGCAGATGTCGGTTTCGATCCTGTCCATGGGGCGGGCCTCCGGTTGGGCGATCTCGGGCTTTGCATCAAACATCGTCGGCCTCCTTGCGACCACGGATGGCTCGGATTGCAATGGGAAGGGCTGCCAAGGCCGCGAGGCCGAGGATCGGGAGAAGGATATGCGGCTCGAAGATCACGCCAAGATCGGGCCGCTCGCCGGCTGCAAAGACCTCCCCCAACCCGGCGCCCACCGAAGTGTAGACGAGCGCACCGGGGATGATGCCGAGAAATGTCGTCACCACGAACCGAAGAAGCGACACGCCCACGAACGAAGGCACGAGGTTGGCCACGAAAAACGGCACCGCGGGCACGAGACGCATCAGAAACAGCATCTCCCACTGGTTGGCATCGATACCCTCCTTAATGCGCTTCACGGTGCCGTCGGACGCGTCCATGCGTTCGGCGAGCCGCTCGCCAAGGCCCCAGCGGGCGGCAAGAAATATGAGGGTTGCACCGATGGTGGCGCCGGCGACGTTGAACAGCACTCCGGGGAAAGTCGCAAAGAGAAAGCCCCCGGTGAGCGTTGCGATCGTCGCGCCGGGGAGCGAGAAGGCGACTATGGCAACGTAGGCCACTACAAAGAAGGCCGCGGTCAACGCATAGTTCCCATCGCGAAACGCGATCAGCGCCTCGCGGTTGGCCGCCAGCGCATCGAAGGTCAAGTGGTCGCGCAAGAGCACTGCGCCTGCGACCGCCACAAGCGCAATCGCCGCAATCGGGGCGTAGCGCAGAAGGCTTTGGCGGGCTGCACCGGTCTTGCGGCTATGGGTCATGTCGGCCATGGCTACGCCTCCTAGGGGTGTTCGTCGACCGATACATGCGATGGTCCGGCACACACCGACAGGCCCCTCACGCCGCGTTGATGGCGCCCCAGCCTTTCGTGAGGCAAAAGGGCGGTCCGGGCGCGAACTGAAACATTGGGGAAGGTCGTCATCGCTCCGTGTTACATGGGTCTTGCGGATCGAATTGACTCACCCGAGCAAAGGCCCTATGCGCGGGGCTTCGAGTTGACCGGCCCCCTGCCCCACGACCCGCTCGGCGGTGGTGTTGCGCAGTGCGGGGCCGAACGGACAAGATCGGAGACACGCGATGAAGCGCACCTACCAGCCGTCGAACCTCGTTCGGAAGCGGCGCCACGGCTTTCGGGCCCGGATGGCCACAAAGGCCGGACGCAAAATCCTGAACGCCCGCCGCGCGCGCGGCCGGAAATCACTGAGCGCCTAAGCGCCGGAGGCGTGATGCCTGCCATCGCCGTTCTAAGAAAGCGCGGCGACTTCCTGGCGGCCGCACGTTCGCGTCGCGTATCTACAGCCTCCTTTACGCTGCAAGCGCGGGAACGCGGGCCTCATGACGCAACACCTGGAGCCGATCCGCAGGGCATGCGGGTCGGCTTTACCTGTTCAAAGAAGGTCGGAAACGCAGTCGCCCGGAACCGGGCCAAACGGAGGCTGCGCGCGATCGCAAGTGCCGTCCTTCCGGAGGCCGGCCGCGCGGGGTGGGACTATGTGCTGATCGGGCGGACTGGTTCGACTGCGACCCGCGACCATGCTGCGATGCTCGAAGATCTGCGAGGCGCCCTGCGCCAGGTGCACCTTGGGCCCCAGAAGCAATCCGCGTCGTGAGCCCTGCGGCCTCAGTCTTGGCTCTGCCCGTGCGCGCTTACCGTCTCAAACTCTCGCCCTTGGTTGGCTTGTCCTGCCGGTACCAGCCTGCCTGCTCCGCACATGTTCTCGAGGCCTTGGTGCGCCACGGCGCAGTGCGAGGCGGCCGGCTGGCCCTGTGACTGTGACGCATTGAGCGCTGCCACCCGCTGGGCGGCACTGGCTACGACCCTTTGCTCGGCGCAGATCCTGAGCTCGATCGCCTGAAATGCCGCGAGGGCCGGCCCGGCTAGTCAACCTAGACCGGCGATGATCGAGCGCAGTGTGTCAATTCCTTCGCCCTTCTCAGACGAGGTGAGCACAAGCTCGGGATAGGCAGCAGGACGTCGCTGCAGCTTGGCACGGACCTGAGCAAGGACCGCCTCCAGCTCAGAAGCTTTCACCTTGTCAGCCTTGGTCAGCACGGTCTGGTACGGCACGGCCGAGGCGTCGAGAAGTGCGAGGATCTCCTCATCAACCTCCTTGATGCCATGGCGCGCATCGATCAGCACAAAGGCCCGGCGCAGCGAGGGTCGCCCAGCCAGGTAGGCCTTGAGAAGCCGCTGCCAGGCGTCGACTTTGGCGAGCGGCGCCTTGGCAAAGCCGTAGCCCGGCAAGTCGACAAGGTAGTGACTGTCGCCAAGCGCGAAGTAGTTGATCTCCTGCGTCCGCCCCGGAGTGTTGGACGCACGGGCAAGCGCGCGTCGCCCGGTGAGTGCGTTGATCAAAGTGGACTTGCCGACGTTGGAGCGGCCGGCCAGACAGACCTCGACCCGGTCGGCCGGCGGTAGCCCGTCCATCGCGACGACGCCCTTAACGAAATCGGCGCCGTCTGCGAAGAGCCGGCGCGCCGCTTCAGCTGCCGCTGGCGTCGGCGGCTCCGTAAGAGGGAATGGCAGTTCCACGTAGCGCGGCCTATTTCGCGTCCGTCTTCTTCCCGTCGCCCTTCGTGTCGCCGTCTCCACTGCCCGAGCGTTTGAATCCCGACACGATGTTGCCGAAGATGTCGGGCTTGTAGCCCTGACTGCGCATGATCAAGTACTGCTGGGCAAAGGTGATGACGTTGTTGGCGATCCAGTAGACGATCAGCCCCGATGCGAAGCCGCCCAACATGAACATGAAGACCCACGGCATCCACGCGAAAATCATCTGCTGAGTCGGATCGGTCGGTGCCGGGTTCAGCTTTTGCTGCAGCCACATCGATACGCCGAGGACGAGCGGGAGGACGCCGATGAAGATGAGCGCCATCACCGAGCCCGGCTCGGGCCCAGCAAAGGGCAAAAGCCCAAAGAGGTTCATGATCGATGTTGGATCGGGTGCCGATAGGTCACGGAACGGCCCAAGCCAGGGGGCATGGCGCAGCTCGATCGTGACGAAGATCACCTTGTAGAGCGAAAAGAAGATTGGGATCTGCAGTAGGATCGGCAAACATCCCGAGGCTGGGTTCACCTTCTCCTTCTTGTAGAGTTCCATCATCTCCTTCTGGAGCTTCTGCCGATCATCGCCCGTGCGCTCTTTGATCTTCTCCATCTCTGGCTGAAGTTCCTTCATCTTCGCCATCGAGACGTAGGACTTGAAAGCCAGGGGGAGGAGGACGGCCTTGATCAGCAGAGTAAGGGCTATGATCGCCCAGCCCATATTTCCGATGAGCAGGTTCAGCCAGTGGAGCACGGCGAAGATCGGCTTGGTAAGAAAGTAGAACCAGCCCCAGTCGATCGAATCGAGGAAGTTCTCAATTCCGTTTTCGCGTTCGTAGCCACGGATAACTTCCCACTCCTTTGCGCCGGCGAAGAGCTGGGAGGTTTGTTCAACAGTTTGGCCAGGCGCGATCTCGATCGCCGGAAAGACAGTTTGCGTCTGGTAGATGTCGGAACCTGGCTGGTGCAGCATCGCTAGTCGAAAGCTCTGACCAGGGCTCGGGATCAGAGTTGTCATCCAGTATTTGTCGGTGAAGCCCACCCAACCGGACTGTACGCCTTCGATCACTTCGCCGGGCGTTCCAAGGGCAGGTGCAATGTCTGCATCGGCGACGCTCGAGTAGTTCTCCTCGATCAGGGTACCGTCGGCCATGCCGACGACGCCTTCGTGCAGAATGAAGAACTGGGTCAGGTCATCTGGCAAGCCATGTCGCGCAATGATGCCGTAGGGGGCCGCTCGGTGGGCAACGTCCGTAGGATTTTCGACCGACTGAGTCGAGGTGAACAGATAGTCCTCGTCGACCGAGATCGTTCGGCGGAAGATCAAGCCCGCTGGACTGTCCCAACGCAAGGTGACTGGGGTTTCGGGCGAGAGCGTTTCGCCGCCTTCGACGGTCCACAACGTATCGGTGCCGGGCACGTCGTCAGGGGTAAGGCTGCTACCCGGGGCCCAGCCATAGAGCGCGTAATAGGCGCCAGGGCCGCCGACGGGCGACAGAAGCGTGACCGTCGGGCTGCCCTCGTCCAACGTCTCGCGGTATTGCGTGAGGTCGAGATCGTCGATCCGACCGCCGATCAAAGAGATGGAGCCAGAGAGTTTGGGCGTCTCGATCTGCAGCCTAGGCGCATCGGCCGCCTCAGTGGCGGCCTGGGTCTCGGTGCCTGGCGTGGTAGCAGCCGTTGTGCCGCCCGCCGTTTGCGGCACGGCGGCAATAGGATTGCCTTCGCCGTCGAGGGAGGGGCCGGGTGCCGGCGCATCAGCAACAGCGGGCTCTCGCGGCGGGGTCAGCGGCTCTTCAGGTGGCGGGAAGAGGAGGAACCAAACGAGGATCACAAGAAAGCTCAGCGCCGTGGCGAGGATGAGGTTTCTGTTCTGATCGTCCATCAGCGACACCGGTCCTGGGCGGAAGGGGAGACGGCCCGGTTCAAACGGTCGTGGCGGGAAAGGTCAAGTGGAAAGGCCCCGTGCCGTACGGAGACAGATAGGCACGACGGGCCGGGATTGAACATGCAACCTGACGCAATCGCACGACGTTGGCGCCCATTCCCGCATATGGGCCCTCATATGGGCACAGGCGCGGCGACCGGACGGCGGCGACCCACGAGCGTATTGGCGTGGCGCCGGGCACAGAGCCCCGCCCACCCCACTTCGGTGAAGCACTACGCGCTGGCTGCTGAAGAGGGCTGGATCCGTCGGGCCGAGAAGCTCTGCAGCCAGGTCCCAGCCTCGTCAATCGGCATAGGTCGTGCAAACGCGTAGCCTTGCGCATGGCCACAACCCAGTCGGTTCAACACTTGCAGTTCAGCCACCGTCTCGACCCCTTCGGCAACGGTGTCCACGTCGAGCTTCTCGGCAAGTGATAGAATGGCAGCGACCATCTTCTCCTGGCTTGGATCTTCATCGAGGCGGGTGATGAAGCTCCGATCGATCTTGATCCGAGACACTGCGAACCGCCTGATATTGGCGATCGAGGCCGCGCCCGTGCCAAAATCGTCGAGGTCGATACTACAGCCGAGGTCTGCCAGTCCGGAAATGTTGGAAGTGATCGTGTCGTTGCAGGTCTCACTGACCACCGTTTCGAGCACCTCAACCGTGAGACGGCTGGGGTCCAGGTCGAATCGGTCGAGCTCCCACTTTATCCGCTCAACCAAGCGGGGATTGCGAAGTTCGGCAGATGAGAAGTTCACTCCCATTTTGGGGATGTGCATACCCTCCCTGTCCCATCGGCGAAGTGCAGAAAGCGCGTGGAACACCATTACTTCGCCCAGCCGCTCCATATGGCCACCGGCCTCGGCCGCCGGTAGGAAGTCGACAGGCGGGATAAGGCCGCGGGCGGGGTGTTGCCAGCGGGCGAGTGCCTCCATGCCGGAGACATCACCGGTTTCCATGGAGACCTGGGGCTGGAACCATGGCAGGATCTCTCCTTCCTCGAGAGCGCGTTCAAAATCGGCGGCAATGGAACTGCGCATTTCGGCGTGGGCACGCATCTCTCGAGAGTAAGCACGCACGGCGCCATTGCCAGGAACGCGCGCCTCAGCCAGGGCAGCCTCCGCTGCCTCGATCAGGGCTTCTCCCGTGCGCCGCAGCGCGCGCCGCTCCAGGCAGAACCCGGCGGACAACGTGACGTAGACGCTCGCCGCGTCGATGCTGATCGGATCCGCTGTAGCGTTCTGAATCCGCTCGACCGTGCGCAACGCCATATCCATACCGGCATTGCGCGCAGGACCGACCAAAATTCCGTATCGGTAGCGACCAAGCTTGGCGATCTTGTCGCCTCCCCGGACCGCACCGATCGCTCGGTCCGCTGTTCGGCAGAGCACGGCTTCCATCGCCGGAATCCCGAGCCGCGTCTCAAGATTGCTTCCGCCGTCGATCTCCATGACGATGACGACCGTGGCTTCGGCCTCGGCCCGGGCAGCGAGCAGCGCGTCTTCGATTTCTTCGCGCAGGGCATCGCGAGTGAGCAAACCAGTCAGCGAATCTACGGGAGGTAACTCGGCCTCGAACAAGCCGCCGAGCACCAGAATCAGCGGAAAGGTGAGAGCGATGATCATCAGGACACCCTGACCACCGTACCAATACCCACCCAGCATGATCGCCGGGAGAAAGGCCACCATCTGTGGGCGCAAGAACGTGCGCTTCATCGACCGACCGAAAGTGCGCCGCCACATGCGGAATGTCGGTCGCGGCGGTTCAAGTTCGTCCATGTCGAGCCTCCAGCGCCATGGCGCAGCGCGCCCGCTCGAAGGCTAGAAAATGTCAGTCAGCGGAAGCTTAACCCGACCGAACGAGTTGTTTTCAATTTGAGCCACTCTCGGTGTCCCGGGGCTCAGGCACATCGGAGCGAAGCGCAAGGCCGGCGAAGTCCCAGAGCTTGGGGTCGAGCAAGTGCGAGGGGCGCGCGTTCATTAAGGCCCGAAACATCACTTGCCGCCGGCCGGGGCTGTTCTTCTCCCATCCGTCTAGGATCCGTTTGACCTGTTGACGTTGCAGCCCATCCTGGCCGCCGCAGAGGTCACACGGGATTATCGGGTAGTTCATCGCCAGGGCAAACCGAGCGCAGTCGGCCTCGGCCACATGCGCAAGGGGGCGGAGGACGAACAAATCGCCTTCTTCGTTCACCAGCTTCGGCGGCATAGTGGCAAGGCGCCCGCCATGAAAGAGATTCATGAAGAACGTCTCCAGGATGTCATCGCGGTGATGACCGAGGACGACGGCTGTGCACCCTTCCTCGCGCGCGATCCGGTATAGGTGACCTCGCCGCAGCCGGGAACAGAGAGAGCAAAAGGTCCGGCCCTCAGGGATCTTGTCGACAACGACGGAGTACGTGTCTTGATACTCGATCCGGTGGGGAACCCTCGTCCGCTCGAGAAACTCAGGCAGAACAGTCGCGGGAAAACCGGGTTGGCCCTGGTCGAGGTTGCACGCCAAAAGGTCAACCGGCAGCAACCCGCGCCATTTCAGCTCGGTCAGCGCAGCCAGGAGCGTGTAGCTGTCCTTGCCGCCGGACAGACAGACGAGCCAACGCGCGTCGCGCTCCTCGACCATGCCATATTGCTCCAGCGCCTCGCGGACGTATCGCACGATCCGCTTCCGCAGCTTGCGGAATTCCGTCGTCTGCGGAGCACCGTGGAAGAGTGGATGGATATCATCTGCGTCGTCGAGCATATTGGATGGGTAGGCGATCCGCCCCTTGTTCACCACAGGGAATTGCCATGTCTGATAGCCAGACGCTGCCGGTTCCAAATCCATACCCGGCGGGCGATGTCACCGTGAAGAGCTTCAGCTACAAGGAGGCGCTGCTCCTGATCCGCCTGATCGACCGACATTCGGCCGACGCTGCAAAGCGGCGCGGCGGCGACTTTATCCTGGCGGCGGACTACCACGCCGGATGGACCGACGGAGCCGGCGTTGACCACGAGATTGTGGTGCCGCAGGTTATGCTCACGGACCTGGCCAGCGTGCCGCGCCTCTTCCGCGGTCTTATCAGCCGCACTGGACCCTGGGTCGAGGCGGCCGTGGTCCACGACTTCCTTTCCATTGCCTGGCGCGTGATCGACGGAAAGGGCACGGTGGAGCGACGACGCTTTGCCGACACCATAATGCAGAAGGCGATGATCGAGGCGGGTGTCAACACCTACAGCCGAACGGCGATCTTTGGCGCGATCCGAGCGGCGGCGGCTTTCGCATATCCCATGTTCAATGCACGCGTCCCATGGTCAGACTTCGCGACCGACCTGCACAACCCGATCGTGCCGCCTCAACTCCCGCCCGGCCTCACTCTCCCCTAACCCTACGGCGTGCGTAGACAGCGAGACGGACCATCAGTTCGGCCTATTTCAGTCGAAACGGAGGTCTCATGCGTCTGATCCTGCTTCTCACTTTCTCCCTTTTGCTCTGTGCATGCGCTGGGCGGCCGAGCCTCGACGACCCGAAACTGTCGGACCGAGATCTGAACCTCGAGGAGTTCTTCGAAGGCAGATCTGTTGCCTATGGGCAGTTCCAGGACGTCTTCGGTACGGTGCGTCGCCGCTTCGAGGTGGAGATCGAGGGCCGCTGGGACGGAGAAACCCTCACGCTCATTGAGGACTTCATCTATGAGGACGGCGCGACCGAACGGCGCGTGTGGAACCTTCGCAAAACCGGCGAGGAGACATGGGAAGGCACGGCAGCAGGGGTACAGGGCGTTGCTCAGGGCGAGGAGCGCGGTGACACATTCAACTGGCGCTACACGATCGATCTTCCCATTCCGGCGGCCGACGGCACTGTCGATACGCTTCGCGCGAGCTTTGACGATTGGATGTGGCTTCTGTCCGACAAACGAATCCTAAACCGGGCCTACATGACGCGATCCGGCGTCTTCATTGGCGAAGTGCTCATCATGTTTGAGAAGCGCTGACGCCAACGGCAATCACACATGCTGGCCGGCATTGACCTCAATCTCGGTGCCCGTGACATAGCTCGACGCGTCGGTGCACAGGAAATGGATCACGTCGGCAACCTCGGATGGCTGACCGAGGCGGCGGAGCGGCAGACCTTCCACAATCTTCTCGGTGCCGGGGCTTAGGATCGACGTTTCAATTTCGCCGGGTGCGATGGCGTTCACGCGCACCCCAAGGGGGCCATAGTCGTGGGCCATTTCGCGGGTCAGCGCATTGAGCGCCGCCTTCGAGGTGGCATAGGCCGCGCCCGCAAATGGGTGGACGCGGCTGCCGGCGATGGACGTGACATTAACTACGGCGCCTTTGGCCGCAGCGAGTTCGTCTTTGAGGCCCCGCGCGAGGACGACAGGTGCAAAGAAGTTCACGTGGAATACCTTGCCCCAATCGCGCAAATCGGTGTCGATGGTGTTGAGGCGTCCGCCATCTGGCCCCTTCGGCGAGATGCCGGCGTTGTTGACCAGCGCGTCAAGCTTTCCGTCAATTTTGGCGCGTATCGATTGCAGCGCCTCAATCGTCTGGTGAGGGTCGCCCAGATCGATCTGGATGTGGTTGTCTTCGCCCCCGGGCCACGGGCAGCGAGGGTCGAAGGGCTGTCGTGAGCAAGTGAGCACCCGCCAGCCGCCCGCGCTAAAGCGCTTGACCGTGGCGTGGCCGATCCCGCGGCTTGCCCCTGTCAGAAGCAGTGTTTTCTGCCGGTCCGTCTCGCTCATGTCGGGCCTCCTCAGCGCAAACTCAGCCTAAAGGAGCGCGCGGGCCAAGCAATCACCCTCTTGGCACCCGGAGCGCTCCGCCGTAACAGGGGAGGCCGCGCACCAGCCCGCCCAAGAGCCCCGGATGAAGACCCAGATGGCCCATAAACGCGACTCGATCGCCACCGCCCGCACGCTTGCCGAGGCCCTGCCTTATATGCAGCGCTATACTGGGGCGATCGTCGTCATCAAGATGGGTGGCAACGCAATGGGCGACGCCGATGCAATGGCTGGTTTTGCGCGCGACGTCGTGCTCATGAGCCAAGTGGGAATTCGACCCGTTGTCGTCCATGGCGGCGGACCGATGATCAACGACCTGCTCGCACGTCTGGGAGTGCAGACCGAGTTTGTCGGCGGGAAGCGCGTGACGGACGCGGACACGGTCGAAGTGGTCGAGATGGTGCTGTCGGGCGGGGTGAACAAACGGATTGTGCAGGCAATCAATATGCAAGGTGGGCGCGCGGTGGGCGTATCGGGCAAGGATGCGAACATGATGGTGTGCGACCCGGCCGACCCGGCCCTCGGCTTTGTGGGCGAACCTGTGGAGATAACCCCCGACCTGCTGCACCAGATGCACGGCTCCGGCATTATCCCGGTGGTCGCTCCCCTAGGAACTGGTCGCGACGGCGAAACCTACAATGTCAATGGCGACACGGCTGCCGGTGCAATTGCCGCTGCATTGAAGGCAGACCGGCTGCTTCTGCTTACCGATGTCGAGGGGGTGAAGGACCGCGAGGGCCACGTCGTGACTGCGTTGACAAGCGACGACGTGGAGCGTCTGACACGTGAGGGCGTGATCGCAGGCGGTATGATCCCCAAGACCGAAACGGCCCTTGCTGCGCTAAGGGGCGGGGTGCGGGCCGTTGTGATCCTTGACGGAAGGGCACCCAATGCGGCCCTGCTGGAGCTCTTTACAGATCACGGCGCGGGGTCGCTTATCCGCTTGTCCGGCGTAGCGCAGGCTGCCCAGTGACGGCGCCGATCACCTGGGGAGGGCTCACCGCGAAATGCGAAGACGCTGGGCTGGACGCCATAGGCGGATTTCATCCCTCGGTCGACGATGACCTGCCACCCGGCACGGAAACCGTTGTTCTGCTGGCGCCGCGGGAGCCGGGCTTCTGGGCGCGTGTTTCGTCGACGCCCGAGTTTTCCGACGGTGCGCGCGACCCGCTCGACCGTTGGTCTCGCCGCGTCATTGGGCATCTCGCCTGCGATCTTTCTGCAAAGGCCCTGTTTCCGTTCTCTGGCCCTCCGTGGCGGCCGTTCCTGAGCTGGGCAACGCGGACCGGTCAGGTGCATGCTTCGCCAATCGGATTGCTTGTGCATTCCGAAGCGGGCCTGTTCTTCTCGGTTCGCGGTGCCCTGGCACTGAAGGATCGCTTGGATCTGCCGCCGCCGGTCACTTCGCCTTGCGTGACGTGCTCAGGGCAGCCCTGCCGCACGGCCTGCCCAGTGGGTGCCTTTGGAACAGAAGGCTATGATACGAGTGCCTGCCACAGCTTCCTCGACAGCGCAGGCGGCGCCGACTGTATGGGCCGCGGCTGCCGAGCGCGGCGGGCCTGCCCCATCTCAACACGCTATCCACGCGCCGATGCGCAATCGGCATTCCACATGCGCGCGTTCCACGGTACCGTCTGAGGCTATAATGAAGACGCTGATCCTGATCCGCCACGCCAAGTCGAGTTGGGCCAATCCGGATATCGACGACCTCGACAGGCCGTTGAACAAGCGCGGCAAGCGCGCAGCCTCTGACGTCGGACGATGGCTGAAGTCGGAGGGCTGGGTGCCGGACGAAGTGCTCTGTTCCACATCGCGCCGCACCCGGGAAACCTGCGAGCGGCTTAAGCTCGACGCGGCACCGATCCTTAGGGAAGACATTTACGAGGCGTCGCCCGGCGCGTTGCTGGCGGCGGTGCAAGACGCGCACGGCAAGACCGTAATGATGATCGGGCACAATCCTGGGATTGGGGCGCTTGCGCAATATCTTGCGACGAAGAAACCCAGGCATGCCCGGTTCGACGATTATCCGACCGGAGCCACCACAATTCTACGCTTCGACTTGGGCAATTGGGCGGATCTTCAGCCCGGCAGTGGCGAGGTTGCCGAATTCCTAACCCCGCACGACCTGACACCAACGGCCTGACGCCGCCACGCAACGGGCGCCGCCCTGACCGCACGGCCAGTCAGATCTGGCGGCACCGTTGCGGCGGTCTGCCAATCCCTGGAGGGCAGCTAACAAGCCGCCCTTATAACCTTCCGTTATGCTTTGAAAACCCTAGTGACCCAGAATCTGGCTCAGGAAGAGCTTCGTCCGATCGGACTTCGGATTTAGGAAGAACTCCTCGGGTTCGTTCTGCTCAACGATCTGACCGGCATCCATGAAGATCACGCGGTTTGCGACCTGTCGCGCAAAGCCCATCTCGTGGGTGACGCAGAGCATCGTCATGCCTTCCTCGGCAAGACTGATCATCGTATCGAGCACTTCTTTGATCATCTCGGGGTCGAGGGCCGAAGTAGGCTCGTCGAACAGCATGATCCGGGGTCGCATGCAAAGGGAGCGTGCGATCGCGACGCGCTGCTGTTGCCCGCCCGAGAGCTGACCGGGATATTTGTTGGCCTGCTCCGGGATCTTCACTTTTTCAAGAAAGTGCATCGCAGTCTCTTCGGCGTCCTTCTTCGGGATCTTGCGGACCCAGATCGGCGCCAACGTGCAGTTCTCAATGATCGTGAGGTGAGGGAAGAGGTTGAAGTGCTGGAACACCATCCCAACCTCGGACCGGATCGTGTCGATGTTCTTGATGTCGGACGATAGCACCGTGCCGTCCACCTCGATCCTGCCTTGCTGGTGCTCCTCCAACGCATTGATGCAGCGGATCAGCGTCGACTTGCCTGAACCAGAAGGTCCGCAGATGACGATCCGCTCGCCGCGATAGACGGTCAGGTTGATATCGCGCAGCACGTGAAATGCGCCGTACCACTTGTTCATGTTCTCGATGGTGATTGCCACCTCGTCGGAGACCTCGAGGGGGTGCGTGGGCGCGCTTGCCTCGGGTAGTGTCGGAGCTTCGGACATGTTGGTCTCCCTATCTCAGCGGTGGTCGGTCTGCAGCTGGCGTTCCAGCCACTGCGAGTATTGCGAAATGCCGTAGCAGACGACGAAGAATAGGAGCGCCGCGAAGCCGAAGAGCTCCCAGTAGACGCCATTCCAGTCGGTAGAGGCGAGGATCGGGCCGCGGATCATGCCAACAAGGTCGAACATCGAGATCACCGAGACGAGCGTGGTGTCTTTGAAGAGGCCCACGGCCACATTCACGATCCCCGGGATGGAGATCTTCAGGGCCTGGGGCAGGATGATCAGCCGCATCGCCTGTGGGTAATCAAGGCCGAGGCTGTCGGCCGCCTCGTATTGCCCGCGGGGAAGCGCCGCGAGCCCGCCCCGTATGACCTCGGCGATGTAGGCGGAAGCAAACATCGTGATCATGATCACAACGCGCAGGATAAGGTCGAACGTTGTGCCAGGCGGCAGGAAATAGGCCAGCACAACGTTCGCCACGAAGAGCAGCGTGATGAGTGGCACACCCCGGATGAACTCGATGAAGATCACGCAGATCCACTTGATGATCGGCATCTTCGATTGACGCCCGAGGGCGAGTAGGATCCCAATCGGCAGCGACAGCGACACGCAGACCGTACCAAGGATCATGTTCAGCATGAAGCCGCCCATATCGCGGCTCGGGACGGCCTCCAGAGCGATCGGGAGGGCCGCATCAAAGGGCATCTGTACGTAACCCTGCAAGGCCCAGAAGACCAATGCCGCAAGAATGCCGCCGCCCATACCTGCTGCAAAGCTCTGGCTGATCAGCCGAGAGTACACAAGGTAGCCGACGAGGAAACCAGCGCCCGCGAGAATCGGCGTCCAGATCGACCCACCCCAGATCAGGAAATAGGCGAGAAAGGGATAGATCGCAGTGAAGACCAGAAGCGCGCGGGGCAGCTTGCTGAAGAGGACCGGCGCAGCAGCGACAAGGAGCAGCAGGAAGGCCAGTGCAGGCCGCCAATAGGCTTCCTCTGGATACGTGAAGCCGAACAGCAGCTGGTTCCAGCGTTCCGAGATCACGGCCCAGCACGCGGCCGACCGGCCCGACAGGATCTCACGGCATTCCGCGAGGTTCGACGCGTTCCAGACGCCCCCGAGGATCCATGGCAGCGAGCCTGCGAGGATCTTGTAGAGGAGATAACCTGCGACGAGAGTCAGGATCGTGTTGAAAATCGATGAGAACAGGTTCGTCTTCAGCCATCTCACCGGCCCGGTATCGGACTCTGGGGGAGGAAGCTGCGGCAGCTGTTCCGTGCGGACATACGCGATAGGGGCGCGGGGCGTATCAGACATCTCAGCGCTCCTTCAGCTTGACGGCGTTGTTGTAGAGGTTCATCACCGCCGAGATCGTCAGCGAAATGGTGAGATAGAACAGCATCAGCAGCAGGATCGTCTCAATCGCCCGGCCTGTCTGGTTGAGAGTGATACCGCCCAGCGTGCCGGTCACATCCATGTACCCCACGGCGATGGCCAGAGAGCTGTTCTTCGTCAGGTTGAGATATTGCGAGATCAGCGGCGGAATGATGATCCGGAGGGCTTGCGGCAGAACGACAAGGTTCATGATACGCCCGGGCCGGAGGCCGAGGGAGGCCGCGGCTTCTGTCTGTCCCTTCGAGATCGCCTGGATACCTGCCCGCACGTTCTCGGCGATGAAGGCTCCGGTATAGATCGCCAGCGCGAACCATAGGGCGATCAGAGACCCCCGGATCTGAATGCCGCCCTGGAAGTTGAAGCCCGCAAGCTCCGGGTATTCCAGCGTCACGGGACGGCCTAGAATGAAGAAGGCAACCAGCGTCGGCAGGAAGAAGATCGCAAGCGAGGGCCAGCCCATCGGAAGGAGCCGACCGGTCGCGTAGAGCAATTGCGTCGCGTAGCGACGGTAGGCAATCACTCCGGCAACAGATGCGAGGAAGATCGCGACGAGAGCGCCCGATCCCGGCCCCCAGATCGGTTTCGGCGTGTACACACCCCGATTCGTGAAGGCGAACGCGTCCCAGACCATTCGCGCCTCCGGCTCGTCCCCCCGGAACGCCCTCGGCGCGGGCATGATCGCCGTCATGATCGTGAAGATAATGATGATCCAGATCAGCACGGGCACATTTCGGAACGCCTCGACGTAGACCGCCATGAGCTTTGCCACGAGCCAGTTCTTCGAGAGGCGTAGCACGCCGGCTGCGACACCAATTACCGTCGCCGTAAGGCAGCCAAGAAAAGCCACAATGAGGGTGTTCAGAACTCCGACGATCGCCGCGCGCATATGCGTTGACTGGCTGTCATACTCTATCGGTCGCTGGTTGATATCGTATCCGGCCGGTTCGCCCAGAAACTCATAGCTGATGTTGAGACCCGCGGCCTCGAGGTTGCGCGCGAGATTCGACCCGAGCCAGGCAAAAGCGAGGATGAGCAGAATGAGTGCGATGAACTGAAAGGTATACGAGCGGTACCGCGTGTCGTTGAGCAGCATCGACAGGCGGAATTCCTGCTGCGGCGGATCAGCCAGAGTCGTCATTGCGAAACCCCCGTTGTGGGCCGGCTTCTCAGGCGGGGTTTGCCCCGCTCTACTCCGGCGCGCATTATCGCTAGTGCGGATATGAGAAGGGCGCGGTCTGACCGCGCCCTTCGTCATTTTGGAGCTTTACCGGAACGGCGGCGAGTAGAGGAGGCCGCCATCGGTCCACTGCGCGTTGAGGCCGCGCGCTAGGCCGATCGGTGTGTTCTCACCAATGTGCTTCTCAAAGAGCTCACCGTAGTTGCCGCCAACCTTGATGGCATTCACCGCCCATTCGGCGTCGAGGCCAAGCATCTCGCCCAGCGTGCCCTCGGAACCAAGCAGCCGGTTGATCTCCGGGTTGTCGGTACCGGCAGTCAGCTCGTCGATGTTCGTCGACGTCACACCGAGCTCTTCGCCAGCAATCAGTGCATTGAGCGTCCAGCGCACGATGTCGCCGAAGTCGTTATCGCCATGGCGCACGAGGGGGCCGAGCGGCTCTTTCGACACGATTTCGGGAAGGATCACGTGATCGCCAGGCGCTTCAAAGGTCGCGCGGGTCGCTGCCAGACCAGAAGCATCCGTGGTGTACACATCACACGCACCGGCCAGGTACTGCTGCTGCGCTTCTGCATTCGTCTCGATCGGGACCGGCTCGTAGCTCATATTGTTCGAGCGGAAGAAATCCGCCAGATTGAGCTCCGTCGTCGTGCCCGTCTGGATGCAGACGGTGGCGCCATCGAGCTCCTTGGCCGAGCTCACGCCCAGTTCGGTCGGAACCATAAAGCCCTGACCGTCGTAGTAGTTGATACCAACAAACTCGAATTTGAGGTCGACGTCACGGGTGAACGTCCACGTCGTGTTGCGCGCGAGCATGTCGATTTCGCCAGAAGCGAGCGCTGTAAACCGCGTCTTGCCGGTGGTCGGCACAAACTCAACGGCGCTGGGATCGCCCAGCACAGCGGCAGCGACGGCACGGCAGACGCCGACGTCAAAGCCCTGCCATTCGCCATTTGCGTCCGGTGCGGCAAAACCGACGAGCCCGGTCGACACGCCGCAGTTGAGAACACCACGGTCCTTGACCTCTTGCAGCGTCTGGCCCGACGCCATGCCAGCGATGAGGGCGGAGACCGCCACTGCGCTCGCGAGTACGGATTTTTTCATACTTACCTCTTCCTGATGGTCCTTAGGCCCACTGAGGAGCCCGGGATTAGCAAGCTCTTTTGCGGCCTGCACAAAGGGTCGTGGGAGTGGCCCACTCCCCTTAACGCCATAACATTGGGCAAAAGACCGCAGGAAGGTCAAGGCTGGTTTCAGGCCGAATCGCCCACTTACCCAACGGAATCAGGGTCGCACAGCCCCTGCACTTGATTTGAGCGGCCTGCCCGCGTTGCGCTCCGAATTCAAGCAGAAGGCCGAGACAACCTGTGGAAGCGTGCTGCCTGCAGGAACGCGTCGCGCCTGGCACTCGCTGCTTCAGCGGCTTCGGCATCGCGCCCCCACTGACTTTCTTGCCAGTCCTCATCGACACGAGAGCGGATCCAAAGCTCTTCATCAGCGAGCACACCGCCTTGCGCGGCAAGTCCAATGATCAGCGAGCCCGAGAGGGTGACCAGATCGTGCAGCGCAGTCATGGCGAACGCGTCCTGTTCCTCCAGTCGGGCGCGCAGTGCGCCGAGAGCGCTTCGAGGTTGCGGAACGGGCACGATGCCCGCGGTGACTACGAGCGGCGCCCCCAGTGCGGACCGAGCCCAATCGAGCAAGGGGTCCCATGCTTGGGCCTGGAGCTGAGTGAGCTCTTCGGGGCTTTCGGCGCGATAGCAGATCAGATCGGTCTCGCCGTAGCCAAGAAGGAGGTCGGCGACCCCTGCGACTTTCGCCGTCACCTTGTCGATTGCGGAGTTCGCGGCACGTGTGCACGGCATGCTTTCGGGGCGGACGTTGCCCTCTTGCGCGGACCACTCAGCCGCGATGGCATCGGCGAGGGCCGGGGTGGGCAATGTCAGCGCATCACGACCGGGCGTTCGTATCGGTCGGCCGTCGAGTTCGACGGACCAACCGCCGGACACTGGAACGGTACGCACCTCGGCCCAGAACCGCTTGAGGGCCCATTCGCTCATGAAGACTGTCTCACTCTTGGTCCAGGAAGGGATCCGCTGGCACGTCTCCCAGTGACCAGCCAAAGGTCTCCCAAGAACGCGCCATATGAGGTGGCAAGGGGGCCGTGAACGTCTGACGCGCGCCAGAGACGGGGTGATCGATAGAGAGGCTGCGCGCATGGAGGTGCAGCTTCTTCGACAGCCCACCGCCTACACCGGCACCCCATCCATCGCCAAGGTTCTCCTGACCGGAGCCGCCATACTTGCCGTCCCCGATGATCGGGTGTCCGAGCTCTGCCATGTGCGCCCGCAACTGGTGCGTCCGCCCGGTCACCGGCACCATCGCCACCCACGACAAGCGCGTGCCCATCGCTTCGAGCACAGCATAGTCAGTGGTGGCTCGCCGCGCGCCGTCGGTGTTGTCGACTTCGTCTGGGTGCAGGCAAATCATCTTCTCTCGTTCGCCGGGTGCCTTCACGAGGCCGTAGCGGATCGTGCCCATCCGCGGGCTTGGAACGCCTGCGCAGGCGGCCCAATAGATCTTGCGCGTATCGCGAGACCGGAACGCGCGGGTGAGATCTGCAGCGACCTGGCGCGACCGGGCGAGCAGCAGAACCCCCGACGTGTCCCTGTCGAGCCGATGAACGAGGCGCGGTCTCTCATCGGCCCCAAAGCGAAGCGCATCGGCCAAACCATCGACATGGCGCTGCCCAAGGCCTGATCCCCCCTGGCTGGGAAGGCCCGGGGGCTTGTTGAGCACGATGAGCGCATCGTCACGATAGATCACGGCGCCACGCACAAGGGCCGCGTCGGCTTCGCCAACGGCCGGCTGGTCTTGCTTTGGAGCCGGGCTCTCGGGCAAGGGCGGCACACGTACGGCTTGTCCCTCTTCAACACGCGTGGCGGGCTTCACCCGGCCGCCATCCACCCGAATTTCCCCCTTGCGGCACATCTTTTCGATGCGTCCCTGAGGCACCTGTGGGAAGCGTCTGCGAAACCACCGGTCGAGCCTTTGCGCTCCCTCGCCAGAAGCGACCGTGATGGTCTGAACTCCGCTCATGCAAGCCACCCCCGCATGAGCCAGAGCGCCGCAAACAGAGCTCCAACCGACAAAACCAAAGAGGCGACTGCATAGACCGCTGCGAGCCCGAATTCACCGCGTTCGTAGAGTGTGGCCACATCGAGCGAAAAGGCAGAGAAGGTCGTGAAGCCGCCGAGAACGCCGGTCATGAGGATCGGCGCAAGCGCAAGGCTTTGCCGCCTTGCAAGGTAGACGACGAGAGCGCCCATCAGAAATGAGCCCAACACGTTTACGATCAAGGTACCTGCGGGAAACCCGGGGCCAAACGTGCGGGTGGCCATCGTATTAACCAGATATCGGGCGGCCGCACCGATGGCACCGCCCGCGGCCACTTGAAGGGTGGTTGCGATCATGGCCTGCCCTTGGCTCAGTCGCCGCCATCTGTCAACGCGGCGTCGGTGCCGATCGGATGGGCATTACCGGACTGACGCCGCGCCCGAAGCTTGGCAAAGTAGTCCGAGCGTTTCTTCAGTTCCCGCTCAAAACCACGGTCGACCGGAACGTAGTACGCCTCCCGCTCCATGGTTTCGGGAAAGTAGTTCTGCCCAGAGAACCCGTCCTCGGCATCGTGATCGTAGGCATAGCCCTTGCCATAGCCCTGTTCGGCCATGAAGGCCGTGGGGGCGTTCAAGATGTGCTTGGGCGGAGGTTCGGAGCCCGTGTGCGCGGCGGATCTTCGTGCGGCCTTGTAGGCAACGTAGGCGGCATTCGACTTCGGCGCGAGCGCGAGATACGCGACAGCCTGAGCAAGGGCCAGTTCGCCTTCGGGTGAGCCAAGCCGTTCGTATGTCTCCCAGGCCAGAAGGCAAACAGACTGGGCCTGGGGATCAGCGAGACCGATATCTTCGACGCTCATCCTAGTTATGCGGCGCGCGAGGTACCGGGGATCCTCCCCACCCTCGAGCATCCGAGCAAGCCAATAGAGGGCGGCGTCGGGGTCCGAGCCACGGACAGATTTGTGGAGGGCCGAGATCAGGTTGTAGTGGGCGTCGCCCGACTTGTCGTACTGGGCGGCGCGGCGTGAGAGGCGTGCGGATAGGTGGGGGGCATCGATCTCGCCTTCTGCGCCCCATGCTGCGATCTGCTCCACGAGATTGAGCAGCGCGCGCCCGTCTCCATCGGCCATCTCGATCAGTACGGCACGCGCCTCCGACGCAAGGGGCAGCGAGCGACCGATTTCAGCTTCGGCGCGCGCCACAAGACCGCCGAGGGCATCTGCGTCAAGGCGGTTGAGTACGAGCACCTGCGCGCGCGACATAACGGCTGCGTTCAACTCAAAGCTCGGGTTCTCGGTCGTCGCACCGACCAAAACGATCGTGCCGTCCTCCATGTGAGGCAGGAAGCTATCCTGTTGGGCCTTGTTGAACCGGTGGATCTCGTCGACGAAAAGGAGCGTGCCCTGCCCGTTTGTTCGCCGCAGCTTGGCTGCTTCGAACACGCGGCGCAGGTCGGGCACGCCTGTGAAGATCGCGCTGATCTGGACGAACGCCAGGCTGGTTTCGGCCGCAAGGAGCCGCGCAATGGTGGTTTTGCCGACCCCGGGAGGGCCCCAGAATACAAGGGAGGACAGGGACCCGCTGGCCAGCATAGCTCCCAGAGGCCCGTCTGGACCCAGGAGATGCTCTTGCCCCACAACGTCGCTCAGCCGCTGCGGGCGCAAGCGGTCGGCCAAAGGTCTGGGTGCTTCTGAGCGTACCGGCGCATCATCGCCGCCCGCCTGATCAAAGAGATCCGCCATGGGCTCAATCTAGGCCTTAGCGATCACCTTAGGAAGCGCGGGGCCGCCCGACGGAGCAAGACGGCCCACGCAAGCGTCAAAAGACCGAACCGATCAATGCAGCTTGGAGGTCAGGTCGATTGACACGCACTGGTTGGCGATGCCATCGATCTCCATCACGCGGCCAGCGGCCGTGGCATCGATCCCGCAGCGCGGGGCCCAGCGCGGCCAGTTGGCCGGAATCAGACCCAGGAGTCGGGTGGCCCCAACGCTGCGCGCGGCCTGACTCATCTCGTGCATAAGGTTGAGGTGAACGCGCCGCCGCTGTTTCGCTTCGATCGAATGGCTGACAAAAACGCGGCTTGACTCCCAGACGTGCTCGGCGACGGGTGCCTCATAGTACAGTAGGTCTTCCGGGATCGTGTCGAGGAGCCCTCTTTGGGCGTCGCGGATCATGTAGGTGTAGATGCCGCAGCGCGCCGTCGTAGGCGTCAGCCGGATGCCGGCAAGAATTTGTCCGCCAGCGTCGTGGACGGCCACCCATCGGCTGGCTGGCGTGTCGTACTGGTCGTACTCCATGCCCAGTGCCTCGGGCAGATTCCACTTGTTCTGGACGATGAACGATTGCCGTCGCGCCCTGAGCAAATTGGCGAACAGCTCGCCGTTCTCGTGGATATTGGCAAACGATAGCGTTGTGGCCAACATGGTCTGTCTCCTGCTTGCTTGGTGGTGGGTAAATCCAAGCCAAGCGCTGGAGCAGTCAAAGGACCATCACTAGAGCAATCGGTACTCCTGGGCGCGTTGGAGCGCCTCGGCCGTCGTTCGCGCCATTAACCGTTGGCGGGCCGAGGTAAGCCGTGCCTTCAATGCGCTTTCAGATATCCCGAGTTTAGCCGCCGCAGCTGCGTGACGATCCCCTGCCGCAATCAAGCGCAAGGCATCTTTTTGCGCCTGAGTTAGGCTCTCGGGTGGTTCGGTCATGTCGTGCAGCCGTAGGGTTACGTCTTCAAGCGTGCTTAGCTCATGATCGGCGAACTCACGGTCGTTGCGGGCAAATCCCGCAATAGTCCGTGACGCGATCGGCCCGCAGGAGACACAGGCTCCAAAGGGCATCCCAAATTCGGCCGCCTCCTTCATTATCCCGAATGTGTCGGGGATCCCCAGCGCAGACCAGCGCGTTACCCCCTCCCTTGTAAACCCCCAGGCAACCATTGGATCGCGCAGCTGATATGCTTGCGCCGTGTAGTGGTCGATCCAGTCTTGATTGTATGTCTGGAACTTGACGAGCGGTGCAGCAAACCGGATGTGCAGCGCCAAGAGGTAGCCCGCCGTCGCAAGCTCCCCAAGGACACCCAGTTCATGCTCTATCGTGTTTCTCGAAGACATGCCCTTTTAGACAAGTTGCTCCTAAGCCAGTCAACTTTAAATTGATCTTTAAAGTTGACACACCGTCAAAGGAGTGCCCCGTGCGTTCGATTAGACCCGATCAATTTGCGCGGATCATGACGCTGCCGCAAGCGGAGCGATCAGATCTTCTTGAGTTCCTGGGCGCGACACCCATGGCCGACATCCAAGTCGAGGCCCTGATCGCCCAAGTTGGCAGGGACCATCGCCAATCTGTGTTGCGGGCGCAGCGTGCCATCGAGCCGCAGGCTCAACACGGCTGACCAGCTTCAAGCGCTGCGATCGAAAAGGGCCACAATGAGCGGCCCTCTCCGGCAATCGTTTCTTTTCACGGAAAGGCTCACGCCTCTGCCGATTCTTCTTCGTCGGCTAACCGGGCCTTATCAGAGGCGCCTTTGGCATCGGGATCACGGTCAACGAGTTCGACAATCGCCATCGGGGCCATATCGCCATAACGGAACCCAGCTTTCAGGACCCGGACGTAGCCGCCGGACCGCTCCGTATAGCGCGGGCCAAGAACTTCAAAGAGCTTGACGACGTGTGCATCCTGCTTGAGTCGGGCCGCGGCCTGGCGGCGCGCATGAAGGTCACCGCGCTTTCCGAGCGTGATCAGCTTGTCGACGACCCGCTTGAGCTCTTTGGCCTTTGGCAAGGTAGTCTTGATCTGTTCGTGCTCGATAAGAGCACCGGCCATGTTGGCAAAGAGCGCCTTGCGGTGCTCATGGGTGCGGTTAAGGCGGCGATATCCGCGGGCGTGACGCATGTTCTAACTCCGTAGGTCTATTTTGCTTTGTCCGGGGGGCCATGCGTGCGGCCCCCTCACCTTGGTGGGGCAGGATTGCCCAGATATTCGGTGTTCCGGCGGAGCGCGCCCGCCGGCTCCTCTCAGAACTGCTCTTCGAACTTCTTAGCGAGGTCTTCGATGTTCTCCGGCGGCCATTCCTCAACATCCATGCCGAGGTGAAGGCCCATTCCAGACAGCACTTCCTTGATTTCGTTCAGCGACTTCCGCCCAAAGTTCGGCGTCCGCAGCATCTCGGCTTCCGTTTTCTGGATCAGGTCACCGATGTAGACGATATTGTCGTTCTTCAGGCAGTTGGCAGACCGCACGGAAAGCTCGAGCTCGTCGACTTTCTTCAGGAGCAGCGGGTTGAACTCCAGACCGTCGTCTTCGTCGGCGCGCGATGCGCTTTCAGGCTCTTCGAAGTTCACAAAGATCGAAAGCTGATCCTGAAGGATCCGAGCGGCATAGGCCACAGCGTCGTCGGGTGCGACCGAACCATCGGTTTCGACCTTCAGCGTCAGCTTGTCGTAGTCAAGCACTTGGCCTTCGCGAGTCGGCTGGACGTCGTAAGAGACCTTCTTGACCGGCGAGTAGATCGCATCGATCGGCATCAGGCCGATCGGCGCATCCTCGGGCCGGTTTTTGTCTGCCGCGACATAGCCTTTGCCTGTATTGACAGTCAGCTCCATGTAGACGTCGGCGCCCTCGTCGAGGTGGCAGACGACGTGCTCACGGTTCAAGATCTCAATGCCAGCGCTTTCCGAGATGTCACCGGCCGTCACAACGCCCGGCCCCTTGGCCGAAATCGAGACGCGCTTCGGCCCATCGACGTCCATGCGGATGGCAACGCCTTTGAGGTTTAGCACGATGTCAGTCACATCCTCGCGAATCCCCGCAACCGAGCTGAACTCGTGCAGCACATTGTCGATCTGAACCGATGTAACGGCCGCACCCTGCAACGAGGACAGCAGAACCCGGCGCAGGGCGTTGCCCAAGGTCAGCCCGAAGCCGCGCTCGAGCGGTTCGGCAATGACCGTCGCCTGACGCGCCGGGTCGTGACCCGGCTTCACAACAAGTTGCGTCGGCTTAATCAGTTCCTGCCAGTTCTTGTGGATCATGTATTGGCCTCCATGCCAGTCCGGCGCCCAGACCCTTGGCCCGCCGAACACCCGAGGATCTCAAATGTCAGGTGCCGTGCCCATTGGGCACGGCACCGTGAAACAGTCAGCCCGATCAGACCCTGCGGCGCTTCGGTGGGCGGCAGCCGTTGTGGGCGATTGGCGTCACATCGCGGATCGACGTGATGTTGAAGCCCACCGCAGCGAGCGCCCGGAGAGCGCTCTCACGGCCAGAGCCCGGGCCCTGCACCTCGACCTCGAGGGTCTTCACACCATGCTCTTGTGCCTTGCGGCCTGCGTCTTCAGCAGCCATCTGAGCGGCGTAGGGCGTAGATTTGCGCGACCCCTTGAAGCCCATCGTGCCGGCGGACGACCAGGAAATGGCGTTGCCCTGCACATCGGAGATAAGGATCTTGGTATTGTTGAAGGACGAGTTCACATGCGCCACGCCGGCGGCAATGTTCTTCGATACCTTCTTGCGGGCGGGGCGACGATCGCGTGCCATCAGTCGGTGCCTCCCTTACTTCTTCTTGCCGGCAATGGGCTTTGCGGGGCCCTTGCGCGTGCGAGCGTTTGTGTGCGTGCGCTGGCCCCGCACCGGCAAGTTCCGGCGATGGCGCAGGCCGCGATAGCAGCCGAGGTCCATGAGCCGCTTGATGTTCATTTGAACGTCGCGGCGCAGGTCCCCCTCGACCGTCAGGTTGGCGTCGATATGCTCTCGGATGGAAAGCACCTCGGCGTCCGAGAGCTCGTTGACGCGGCGCGCCGGGTCGATACCCGCTGCCTCGCAGATCGATCTCGCGGTCGTGTGGCCAATGCCGTGGATGTAGGTGAGCGCGATGGGAACGCGCTTTGCCGTCGGTATGTTGACGCCAGCAATACGTGCCAAAAGTGGTCTTCCTTCGGTTGCGGTTCCGTAGTCCCAGAACCTTTTTTCACAACGTGTGCCCAGCGGCATTAAACCAACGGGCCCTTGGCGGGGCCTCACCCAGACTCACTATCGGGGGAGAGGTCGATTCTTTACAGAGCGGCTGACGTACGCACTCCTCTGACAGCCGTCAAGAGGCGCAAGGCGACTTTGTCAAGAACTTTCGCAATTCACGCTCGGGGCGCCATCGCGGCCCTACTCAGCGTCGAGAATACGAGACACGTCCGCAGAGACCGCACCGATTTCTGCAAGCCCGTCGATGCGGGTCAGATTGCCCTTGGCGTAGTAGTATCCCACGAGCGGAGAGGTCTGCTTGTAGTAGGCCATCAGGCGCTGGCGCAGCGAGGTTTCGTTGTCGTCCGCACGGCGCTTCAGGTCGGTCGAACCGCAGACATCGCACACGCCTTGACGCGTCGTGGGCTTGGTCTCGTCGTGGTAGACCTCACCGCAGTTGCCGCAAGTGAACCTGCCCGTGATCCGCTTCACGAGCGCTTCGTCGTCCACCTGCATCTCGATGACAGCGCCGAGACCCTGATCCAGCCGGTCCAACAACGTGCCAAGTGCATCAGCCTGCGGAAGCGTCCGCGGAAATCCATCGAAGATGAACCCGCCTGGCGCAAACTCGGTCGTGAGCTTTTCCTCGATCAGGCCGATCACAATCTCATCTGTCACAAGGTCGCCGCGCGCCATAACCTCGGCAACACGCTTTCCCATTGCGGTGCCGCTGTCTTTTGCCTCCCTCAGCATGTCCCCGGTAGACAGTTGCACCATGCCACGACTCTCGACGAGGCGCCGCGCTTGCGTGCCCTTGCCCGCTCCCGGCGGGCCAAGAAGAATGATGTTCATCGCCGTGCCGGCCCTTTCCGTGCACCGCCCTTGGCAGTGCCTCCTCCCCGTTTCTTGCCGCGCAGCTGCGACTTCTCGATCAGCCCTTCGTACTGATGCGCGAGAAGATGAGACTGGATCTGTTGCACAGTGTCCATCCCCACCGACACGATAATGAGGATTGAGGTGCCGCCGAAATAGGCAGTGATGGCCAGTTCGGCCCGGACGATCTCTGGCAGCAGACAGACCAGTGCGAGGTATCCAGAGCCAAGCACAAGGATGCGGTTTACGACGTATTCAAGGTATTCCGACGTCTTCTTGCCCGGCCGGATCCCTGGAATGAACCCGTTCTGGTTCTTGAGGTTGTCGGCCACATCGTCCGTCTTGAACGACACGTTGAGTGTGTAGAAGTATGTGAAGAAGATGATCATTGCCGCGAAAAAGAGCAGATAGAGCGGCTGGCCCGGACCGAAGTTCGCCAACAGCCAAGACATTACAGGCCCGCTTGTTTGCCCGGCGGAGAACGTCGATACGGTGGTCGGGAGAAGCAGGAGCGACGAGGCGAAGATCGCCGGGATGACGCCCGCCGGGTTCACCTTGATCGGCAAGTGGCTGTTGCCCCCGTCGTAGACCTTCATGCCCACTTGTCTACGGGGATACTGGATGTGGATCTTGCGCAGAGATCGCTCCATGAACACCACGAAGCAAAGGGTGGCCAGAAGCATCAGAAGAACCCCCAGCACCACCGCCGTCGACACCGCGCCCGTCCGCCCCTGCTCGAAGAACTGCGCAAGTGCGGCCGGAAGCTCAGCGACAATGCCAACGAAAATGATCAGCGAGATCCCGTTGCCAATGCCCCGCGCGGTGATCTGCTCGCCGAGCCACATCAGGAACATCGTCCCGCCAACCAGCGTGATCACGCAGGCGGCGCGGAAGAACCAGCCCGGATCGCTGACGAGGCCTCCGGTCTCCAGACTCACGGCAAGTCCGTAGGCCTGCGCCGTGGCCAGAAGAACGGTGCCATAGCGCGTATATTGATTGATCTTCTTCCGCCCCTGCTCGCCCTCTTTCTTGAGTTGCTCAAGCTGCGGCACCATGGCGGTCATCAACTGAACAATGATTGATGCAGAGATGTAGGGCATTATGCCGAGCGCAAAGATACCCATCCGCCCAAGCGCGCCGCCGGTGAACATCGACAGCACCCCGCCGAGGCCCGCAGCCGCCTGATCCATGAAATCGCGCAGCGCTTGGCCGTCGATCCCCGGAACCGGAATGTAGGTTCCAAGTCGATAAACGATGAGGAGGCCAAGGGTGAAGAAGATCCGTTGGCGAAGCTCGGTGGCCTTGCCCAAGGCCCCCCAGCTGATATTCGCCGCCATCTGCTCTGCTGCCGATGCCATGTGCGCGGTCTCTTTCATATGAGCGCCGCCGAACCGTTCTCCGGTCGGCGGCGCGAGAACTTGGAGTGATGTAAGCCGGGCTCACCCGGCGCACAACCGCTTAGGCGCTCGTCGGTGCAGACGTGACCGAGAGCGAGCCACCTGCGCCCTCTACGGCCGAAACTGCGGATTTCGACGCGCCGGTTACGGACAGTTCGATCTTGGCCGAGAATTCACCCTTGGCCAGCACGCGGACGCCATCAAGCTTGCGCCGCACAAGACCCGACGCCACAAGGACATCTTCGGTCACGGGCGCACTGACGTCGATCTTGCCTGCGTCGATGAACTTCTGGATCAGGCCCAGGTTCACAACGGCATAGCTCTTGCGGTTGGGCTTGTTGAAGCCACGCTTGGGCAGGCGCTGATAGAGCGGCATCTGACCGCCCTCATACCCCTTTATGGCCACGCCCGAGCGGGACTTCTGACCCTTGATCCCGCGCCCGGCGGTCTTGCCTTTGCCAGATCCGGGGCCACGGCCGATTCGCTTTTGCTTCGGTGCCGAACCTGGGGTCGGAGCGAGTTCGTTGAGTTTCATATCGCTTCTCCTTTTGCCGGACGCGCCCCGCGAAGCGAACCAGGGCGGCCACGGCATTCTGTGATCCTTGAGCGAGCCCTATCCGCCTCGCCCAAAAGCCTTCGCGAAGGCTTTTGCAAATTCCTTGGAACAAGGAATCTTCTTGCCCCGTGGTCAGCCGCGCTCTTCGATGATCTCCACGAGATGCGGGATCTTGTTGACCATCCCGCGGATCGAGGGCGTGTCCTCAAGCTCGCGGGTCCGGTGCATTTTATTGAGGCCCAGCCCGATCAAGATCTTGCGCTGAATGGCCGGGCGACGGATCGGGCTGCCGATCTGCTTGACGACGATGGTCTTCGCCATGGTCCTTCCTCCTTACGCTTCGGCGGTCTCGACCGCGTCCCCTGCAGGGGCACCTTCGGCCTTGGGCTGAGCATCTTCGGGGCGGCGCAGGATATCGGCGACCTTCTTGCCGCGGCGCTGTGCGACTTGGCGAGGGCTCGACTCCTTGCGCAGGCCGTCGAGCGTTGCGCGGATCATGTTGTAGGGGTTCTGGGTGCCAGTTGACTTCGCAACCACGTCCTGCACGCCCAGCATCTCGAACACGGCCCGCATCGGACCACCAGCGATGATGCCAGTACCCTGCGGCGCGGTGCGCATGACGACCCGGCCCGCCCCATGATGCCCCTCGACATCGTGGTGGAGCGTCCGGCCCTCGCGGAGGGGCACGCGTATCATCTGGCGCTTGGCCTGTTCGGTCGCCTTGCGGATCGCCTCGGGCACCTCTTTGGCCTTGCCCTTGCCGAAGCCCACGCGTCCTTTTTGGTCGCCGACAACGACGAGCGCCGCAAAGCCAAAGCGCTTGCCACCCTTGACCGTCTTCGACACCCGGTTGATAGCGACCAGACGGTCGGCAAATTCGGGCGCTTCCTCGCGGTCACGGCCCCGGCCGCGCCCGCCTCGTTCGTTTGGTTCTCGTGCCATTGCGACACTCCTTTGTCGATGGCGCCCAGTCCGTGCGCCTGTTGTCCAATCACGGTGAACCAATGGCTCCCGGATCATCGAGAGGGCGACAGGCGCCCCCTGCAAACTTAGAACTTCAGGCCGCCTTCGCGGGCCGCATCAGCCAGCGCCTTGACCTTGCCGTGGAAGAGGAAGCCGCCGCGATCGAAGTAGCATTGCTCGACACCGGCTGCTTTGGCCCGCTCCGCGATTGCTGCGCCGACCTTGGCCGCCGCCTCGACGTTGTTCTTGCCGACCACGCCCAGATCCTTGTCGAGCGACGAGGCGGCGGCGACAGTGCGGCCAGCGACGTCGTCGATCAACTGAACGCTAATATTCTTGTTCGACCGGTGAACCGATAGGCGGAGCCGACCGGCATTCATCTTGCGAAGCTTGTTCCGGACGCGCAGACGGCGCTTCTGAAACAGCTGACGTTTGCTCAGTGCCATGTTGTGCGTCCTTACTTCTTCTTGCCTTCCTTACGGAAGATAAACTCGCCCTTATAGCGGATACCCTTGCCCTTATAGGGCTCGGGCTGACGCCACTCGCGGATATTGGCCGCGACCTGACCGACGAGTTGCTCGTCATTGCCTTCGATCACGATCTCTGTCTGCTTCGGGCAAGTGATCGTGACACCCTGAGGCACGGCGAAGTTTACCTCGTGGCTCAAGCCGAGGTTGAGCTTCAGCGTGGTGCCCTGCATCTGGGCCCGGTATCCAACACCCTGGATTTCAAGCTCTTTCTTGAAGCCCTCAGTAACGCCGGCCACCAGATTGGCCACCATGGTGCGGGACATGCCCCACTGCTGGCGCGCACGTTTGGACGTGCCCCGCGGCGTGATCGTGATAGTATTATCTTCCTTCATCACCGTGACGTCGTCGGTGGCCGTAAAGCTGCGGGAGCCCTTGGGCCCCTTCACTTCAACGGTCTGACCCTTCACCTCGGCTGTGACGCCGGAGGGGATTTCGACCGGTTTCTTTCCGATACGGCTCATCTCGCCCTCCCTAGAACACCGTGCAAAGCACCTCGCCACCGACATTGGCAGCGCGTGCATTTGCATCGGACATCACGCCCTTTGGCGTCGACACGATGGACACGCCCAGGCCCTGGCGGACCTGAGGCAGTTCCTTGGCGCCAGCATAGTAGCGGCGGCCAGGCTTCGAGACGCGCTTGAGCTCGCGAATGACGGGAGTGCCCTCGTAGTACTTCAGCCCAATCTCGAGCGCCGGATGACCATTCTCGCCAGCCACCTCTTCGTAGCCGCGAATATAGCCTTCGTCAGCCAGCACATCGAGCACACGCGCACGCGCCTTGGAGGCGGGCGACAGCACCGTGGACTTTCCGCGCAGCTGCGCGTTGCGGATGCGGGTAAGCATATCGCCGATGGGATCGTTCATCTCATGCTCTCCTTACCAGCTCGACTTGACCATGCCCGGGATCTGACCGTTGGAGGCCAGATCGCGCAGGGCGATCCGCGACATCTTGAGCTTGCGGTAATAGGCCTTCGGCCGTCCGGTCAGCTGGCAGCGGTTATGCAGACGCGTGGGCGACGAGTTGCGCGGAAGCTTGGCAAGCTTGAGGCGCGCCTTGAACCGCTCTTCCATCGGGCGGGCTTCGTCGTTGGCGATCTCTTTGAGCGCAGTCCGCTTGGCAGCGTACTGGTCGACCAGCTTCTGCCGCTTTTTCTCGCGCTCGATCATTCCTTTCTTGGCCATGATCTCTCTCCAGGCTCAGCTGTTGAACGGCATGTTGAAGTGCTTCAACAGCGCCTTGGCTTCTGCATCCGTCTCGGCATTGGTGCAGATAATGATGTCCATGCCCCAGACCTCGTCGACCTTGTCGTACTCGATCTCCGGGAACACGATGTGCTCCTTGATGCCCAGGGCATAGTTGCCACGACCATCGAAGCTCTTGCCGGACACGCCGCGGAAGTCGCGGATGCGGGGCATCGCGATCGTCACGAGGCGGTCGAGGAACTCATACATCCGGTCCCGCCGAAGAGTGACCTTGGCGCCAAGCGGCATATCTTCGCGAACCCGGAAACCAGCGATCGACTTCTTGGCGCGGGTCACGACGGCCTGCTGGCCTGCGATGCGGGTCAGATCCTCTTGCGCGGTTTTGGCCTTTTTACTGTCGCGGACAGCCTCGGCGCCGGCCCCGATATTCAGCACGATCTTGTCGAGCCGCGGGATCATCATGTCGTTCTTATAGCCGAACTCTTCTTTCATCGCGGTACGGATCGTGTCGCGATAAAGCGTCTCGAGGCGTGGGGTATAGTCAGTAGCGTCAAGCATCAGATCACGTCCCCCGTGGTCTTGGCGAAGCGGACTTTCTTGCCGTCTTCAAAGCGGAACCCAACGCGCGTGGCCTTGCCGTTGCCATCGAGCATGGCGAGGTTTGACAAATCGATCGGCATCGCCTTGGGCGTGCGGCCGCCCTGGCTCTGCTGACTCTGACGCTGGTGACGAATGGCAATGTTCAGACCATCCACAACGGCTTTGCCTGACTTAGGATCAACGGAGACGATCTCGCCTTCTTTGCCTTTGTCCTTGCCGGCGAGGACGACGACCTTGTCGCCTTTCTTCAGCTTGGCGGCCATCACAGCACCTCCGGGGCGAGCGAAATGATCTTCATGAAGTTCTTCGCGCGCAACTCACGGACAACCGGCCCGAAGATACGGGTGCCGACCGGCTCGTTGTTGTTGTTGATAATCACGGCGGCGTTCCGATCAAAGCGGATCGCGGTGCCGTCTTCGCGGCGGACTTCCTTGGCGGTCCGGACGACGACAGCCTTGCGCACGTCACCCTTCTTCACACGGCCGCGCGGGATCGCTTCCTTGACCGACACCACGATGATGTCGCCCACAGAGGCGTATTTCCGCTTCGAGCCGCCGAGGACCTTGATGCACTGCACCCGACGTGCGCCGGAATTGTCAGCGACATCCAGATTTGTCTGCATCTGGATCATGGAGGTTCTCCCGACCTATGGGCCTAACCGGTGAGGGTGTGAGGGGCCCAGGGTTTCGATGAACCGGAAGATGTCAGGGTTATACGGCCCCGATCACCTCCCAGCGCTTGGTCTTCGATTTCGGCGCGCATTCCTGGATGCGCACCGTCTGACCCACTTCGTAGGTGTTGGCCTCGTCATGGGCGCGGTACTTCTTCGACTTCCGGATCGTCTTTTTCAGAACCGGGTGCGTGAAGCGGCGCTCGACCGACACGGTGACGGTCTGGGCATTCTGGTTGGAGGTGATCACACCTTGGAGAATACGCTTGGGCATGGGCTCAGGCCTCCGGTGCGTCGCTGACGGCCGTACCGGCCGACGCCGCCTGAGCGGCTTTTTCGTTCAGGATCGTCAGAACGCGCGCAGCGTCCCGCTTCACATCGCGCATGCGCGCCGTGTTCTCGAGCTGGTTCGTGGCCTTCTGAAAACGGAGGTTGAA
Source organism: Pseudomonadota bacterium (assembly GCA_039822045.1). Lineage (GTDB taxonomy): Bacteria > Pseudomonadota > Alphaproteobacteria > Rhodobacterales > Rhodobacteraceae > HLUCCA09. The sequence continues at coordinate 321,693 of JBCBMY010000005.1, forward strand.
CGCCTCCTTCTTGAGCTGAACGAGCTGGTCACGGAGCTCGTCCGGCGTCTTCTCACGCAGTTCGCTGGCGTTCATGCGCCTGTCTTCCTTTTCAACGATCACCGGAGGGCCCTGCAACACAGCAGGTCACCCTGATTCCGGTGGAGCTCATGGATGAGCGCGTCGCATAGAAGGAAATGCGGCACGACGCAAGCAGAGAACGTAACGGGCGACGAAATCGGCCGTATGCGTGTGGTCTGACGGATCACGCGCCATTACGCGTGGCCCGTTGGTCCGCAATGTCGCCAAGCCTTGAGTAGAACGCCTCGGCCCGATTGCCCGATGGATACGGCTCATGAGGAACGGCTCGATCAAGAAACGCACAGAGCGGCTCCCAGCCGGCACCAAGCTCGTAGGTCAAAAGCCTTTCCGGACCAAAAGCCGCCTGAACCTGCCTAGTGTTCCGTGCATAAGCACTGAGGATATGTTCCTTGTCGTCGAGTCTGTTGCCAAAGACACGCCTTGCGACCAAAGCGGAGCCAACGGTGTCGGGGTTGGTGCTCTCCCGAAGAACCTTGAGGATCGTTGTCTCCATGCTCGCATACCAATCCTCAGGGCTGCGTACAGACAGGATGATCTTTGCCTGCGGAAAATGTGCGCTGAGTTCCCGCCAAAAGAAGGCGCCCGGCCAGTCGACCGTTGCTCGGAATCCTGCGAACGCCTCGTCCCAATCCGGGAGGTTCCCGCGAGCAGCCTCGCGCCAAAGGTCAACCCGGTCCGGGTAAGGGAGGACTTCGTACATGTGGTAGCACGGGCCGAAGCCCAGCATTTCGAGCGCCCGTTTCAGGGACTCCGTTCCGTTTCGGCCGAAGCCAGCTCCAATCACCTCCAGTGCCATCACAATACTCTGCGCAATTCAACAAAGCCAGTTCGGCACAGAATCCAGCGTCGACCCATTGGGCGCTGGGGGTTGTTGCGAGGGTCGGAGACGGTATCAGGGGTCATGGCAAACATCTCCTCCCACTTCTCCACGCGGCTCTACCGAGCGCCTCTCGGGGGCAGTGTCGACTATAGCGAGCTCGACCGCTCCTGCCGAGTTATCGCAGAGGACGACGAGGCCGGGCAGGAATGGTGCGAGGCGAACGATTACTTTGGATATACCAGCTATGCCTCGCTCACCGACCTGCCCTGGCGCTTCCCGATCTTCGCCGACCTGGTGAAGGCTCTCGACGGTCACGTAGCCGCCTTTGCAAACGAGGTGGCCTTCGACCTCGGTGACAAGGCGTTGAAGCTCGAGGACATATGGATAAACATCCTGCCCGAGGGCGGGATCCACACGGGCCACCTCCACCCTCACTCCGTGATTTCCGGCACGACTTATGTAGCGCTCCCCGATGGCACCTCACCTATCCGGTATGAGGACCCGCGCCTGCCGATGATGATGGCGGCTCCACCACGCCGTGCCGACGCGCCCCCCGATCTTCGCCAGTTTCTGTATGTCACGCCCCATGTCGGCGACGTCCTGCTGTGGGAAAGCTGGCTCCGCCACGAGGTTCCGATGAACATGGCCGAAGACGAGCGCATCTCAGTTAGCTTCAATTACAAATGGGACTGAGAGCGGATGATGGCCAGCCCGACAACCCGAAAATATGGTGCCGCATGATCCTTCGATTGTTCGCCTCCGTCTTTGTGTTTGCGGCCCTAGCGGCATGCAACACGCCAACACCCATTGGTGAGCCAGACCTCGTCGATGGTCTGCCCCTAACGGAAGAAACACGCGCGGACATTGTCGAAGGGCTGCCTCGTCTCGATCGTCCGGCCGTTGGTCGGGCCTGTTCCACTGAGGACCGCGAGATCGCGTTGCTTGGCGGCCTTCTCATCGCCGTAGCAATTGACGCTCAGGCCACCGAGCCATGGTCTCCAGCCGAAACGGCGCGTGTTCGTGATCTTTCCAACCGCTTCGAGGCACTTGGCGGCGACCTCGACTCTGTGAGCCCGCCATGCCAGGACGCTCTGAATGCCGCCAGACTGTCCTGACCCTACAATCATGAGCCGCGCTTCAACGTGACAACGCTCTATATCGATGCCGACGCCTGCCCGGTGAAGTCTGAAGCAGAGACGGTCGCAACACGCCATGACGTGCCGATGGTCTTGGTCTGCAATGGCGGCATTCGCCCTTCTCAGAACCCGTTGATCTCGGTGATCGTTGTCGATGACGGCCCGGACGCCGCCGACAAGTGGATTGCAGAAGCCTGCGGTGAGGGTGATATAGTCGTAACAGCCGACATCCCGCTTGCCGATGTATGCGTCAAAGCTGGCGCCCGCGTTCTCCAGCCCAACGGCGAAACCCTGACCGCCGCCAATATCGGCAATCGGTTGGCCACACGCGATCTGATGAAAGACATCCGCGCCGCCGACCCGTTCCACCACGGAGGCGGCCCCTCGTTCGCCAAGGCGGATCGGTCAAGGTTTCTCGCTGCATTGGATCGTCTGCTTCGTTAGCCGCCCGGAGACGCGTTTGAAGCGCTCGGCCACTTCGCCAATAAGACCTTGGTCTGATTAGCGCGTCTCGGCTAGTTCGGGGAAATTCGGTAATATTCGTGGGGGGATTGGCGGGAATGCGCAGCAGCAAAATCAACTATCACAACGGTGTTTGGCCAGAATGCGAACGGCACTGCCAGGAAAGCTCCCTAGATCTTGGGCAAATTGCTGTTTGCGCCGGCATCAACGATGACACCTTGCTCAGGGCTAGGAGGGGCAGGGAACCAATCAATACAAGACAGTAAACCGCATCAAGCGGACTTTAGAGCGCGCTGATGACCTTAGCATTCCTCTCAGCGAGCAATGGGAGGAGGGCGGTCCGCCAAAACGCTCCAAGAAGTAAGGAAGGCTAGATCAATCACAAAGCCGTGTTCAGACTTTCGCATTCGGTCTGGTTGGGATCGCTCCGGGTTCCTTTGAATTGGAGCCAAACCAATCTGTAGTAATCGGCTAAATCACCAAAGCAAAGCTTTGCAAAGCTCCCATATCCCTTTGCGCGCCGCTACATGAAGCGTCGCAACCAGGGTGAAAAGATGACTGACTACGAGACCGCATTGATAGCAATCATGTTTGCCATGCTTGCAGTCAACCTTGTCCGATTGAAACTGGACAACAATAAGCGCAGATAGAACACTGCAAGATGCTCTGACGATAGGCTTGTCGTCAGAGCATCTTTTCCTTCGGACTAGCTTACCAGTCTTCGCGCATCACCGTTCGCGTCTTCACTGGGAGCTTCATCGCTGCGAGGCGCAGCGCCTCACGCGCGATTGTCTCGGACACCCCATCGATCTCGAACATGATCCGGCCGGGCTTCACCTTGCAGGCCCAGTAATCGACCGAGCCCTTGCCCTTACCCATCCGCACTTCGGTGGGCTTGGAGGTCACCGGCGTGTCTGGGAAGATCCGGATCCAGACGCGGCCCTGACGCTTCATGTGGCGCGTCATGGCCCGACGGGCGGCTTCGATTTGGCGCGCAGTGACACGTTCGGGCTCAGTAGCTTTCAGGCCAAAGGTTCCAAAGTTCAGGTCGAACCCGCCTTTGGCATTCCCTTTAATGCGGCCCTTGTGCATCTTGCGGAACTTTGTGCGCTTTGGTTGCAGCATCTCTCAGATCCTTTCTCAGCGGTCGCGGTCGCGACGACCACCGCCGCCGGCGCCGCGCGGGGCGGGCCCGTCCTGCAGCTCCTGCGCCTTGCGGTCCCGCGCCGAGGGATCGTGCTCCATGATCTCGCCCTTGAAGATCCAGACCTTGATCCCGATGATGCCGTAGGGCGTTTCGCCTTCAGCGGTCGCATAGTCGATGTCGGCCCGCAGGGTGTGGAGGGGCACGCGGCCCTCGCGATACCACTCCGTCCGAGCGATTTCTGCGCCGCCGAGGCGGCCGGCAACGTTCACCCGGATGCCAAGCGCGCCCATGCGCATTGCATTCTGCACCGAACGCTTCATCGCACGGCGGAACGACACCCGGCGCTCAAGCTGCTGAGCAATGCTCTCGGCCACCAGCTGCGCGTCGAGCTCGGGCTTGCGCACCTCGACGATGTTGAGGTGCAGTTCGCTGTCCGTCATACGAGCAAGCTTCTTGCGCAGCACCTCGATATCGGCGCCCTTCTTGCCGATGATTACACCCGGCCGCGCCGTGTGGATCGTCACACGGCACTTCTTGTGGGGGCGCTCGATGATCACCTTCGACACGCCAGCCTGCTTGGCTTCGGTCTCGATGAACTCGCGGATCTTGATGTCCTCAAGCAAGAGGTCGCCGTAGTCCTTGGTGTCGGCGTACCAGCGGCTGTCCCAGGTGCGGTTCACCTGAAGGCGCATGCCGATCGGATTGACCTTGTGACCCATTATGCGGTCTCCTCGACTTCGCGGACCAGGATGGTGAGCTCGGCGAACGGCTTGGTGATCCGCCCGAACCGGCCCCGAGCACGCGGGCGGCCGCGCTTCATCGTGAGGTTTTTGCCGACATAGGCCTCGGCCACGATCAGTTCGTCCACGTCCAGGTTATGGTTGTTCTCGGCGTTCGCGATGGCCGACTGAAGGCACTTCTTCACGTCGATCGCGATCCGCTTCTTGGAGAAGGTCAGGTCGTTCAGCGCCTTCTCGACCTTCTTGCCGCGGATCATGGCTGCCACGAGGTTCAGCTTCTGCGGGCTCGTCTTGAGCATGCGCAGCTTGGCCATCGCCTCGTTCTCCGCCACGCGGCGGGGATTCTTGTCCTTGCCCATGGCTTATTTCCTTTTGGCTTTCTTGTCGGCGGCATGGCCGTAATACGTGCGCGTCGGCGCGTATTCCCCGAACTTTTGGCCGATCATGTCTTCCGAGACATTCACCGGTACATGCTTCTGGCCGTTATAGACGCCAAAGGTGAGGCCGACGAACTGCGGAAGAATGGTTGAGCGGCGCGACCAGATCTTGATGACCTCGTTGCGGCTCGATTCCCGGGCTTTCTCGGCCTTCTTCAGCACATAGCTGTCGACAAAGGGGCCTTTCCAAACAGAGCGAGACATGGATTACCGCCCTTTCTTGCGTGCGTGGCGCGAGCGCAGGATGAGCTTCTGCGAGGCCTTGTTGGTGTCACGGGTGCGGGCACCCTTCGTGGGCTTGCCCCAGGGCGTGACCGGATGGCGGCCACCGGACGTGCGGCCCTCACCGCCACCATGGGGGTGGTCGATCGGGTTCATCACGACACCACGGACCGACGGGCGCTTTCCCTTGTGGCGGATACGACCGGCCTTACCGTAGTTCTGGTTGGAATTGTCGGGGTTCGACACGGCGCCGATGGTGGCCATGCACTCCTGCCGCACGAGGCGAAGCTCGCCCGAAGACAGGCGGATCTGGGCATAGCCGCCGTCGCGGCCGACGAACTGCGCATAGGTGCCTGCGGCGCGTGCGATCTGACCGCCCTTGCCGGGCTTCAGCTCGATATTGTGGACGATTGTACCGATCGGCATGCCCTGGAACGGCATCGCGTTGCCAGGCTTCACGTCGACCTTGGTGCCGGCGATCACCTTGTCTCCTACTGCGAGTCGCTGGGGCGCGAGGATATAGGCCTGCTCGCCATCATCGTAGCGCAGCAGCGCGATGAACGCGGTGCGGTTGGGATCATATTCGATCCGCTCGACCGTGGCGTGGACGTTGTGCTTCGTCCGGCGGAAATCGACGATCCGGTAAAGACGCTTTGCGCCACCGCCGCGACGGCGTGCTGTGATACGTCCGGTGTTGTTCCGGCCGCCCTTCTTCGCCAGGCCCTCGGTGAGGGCTTTGACTGGGCGTCCTTTCCAAAGCTCCGAACGGTCGATCAGCACCAGCCCGCGCTGGCCCGGCGTCGTCGGCTTGTACGACTTGAGTGCCATGCTTTCTGTCTTCCGTTTGCTTTGCCGAGGTTGGCCCCGGCTATGTTTGTGGAGGCGATGCTCCAAAGAACGCAGCCCCGGACGAATCCGAGGCTTGCCGATGGGATCGCTTACGGGAGGGGGGCGCAGGCGTCAACACCCGTGCCCGAGATCGACGGTCTAAACCGCAAGGTATCGCAGGAAAACGGTCTTAATGAACCAACTTCTTAATGAACAAACGCGTTTACTAATGCGTCTTGACCGCCCCTGCCGCTTGAACGCCAGGCCGCTGCGACCCTTGCGGCGTGGACGGATCAGTGCCAGCACGTCTCGGGGGTGCGCTTCGTTAAGGTGATCACCGACCTCAGCGCGCTCACGGCAGACAACACATGACGACCGACTTCGAACGCGTGCACATCGAGCGCAACTCCGCAGCCCCGATCGACCAAGTTTGGGCCATATGGACGGATCCCTCCCTCTTCCGCAATTGGTACGGGCCGATGGGATGCTCGGAGCCGGTCGCCGAGATGGACGTCACAGTCGGCGTCACCCGCAAGATATGTATGGCGATGGTCACGTCCGAACGAACCATGACCTATTGGCTCATCGGCACCAAAAAAGTCTCCGCCCCAGACCACCTCGTCACACGGAGAGCATGTGTCAAGCGGACGGCACGCTGATCTCACCTGCGTCCATGGGCATGCCCGAGGGCACGTCCGACACGACCGAGGTCATCGTAGAACTCCAGACAGAAGGCGAAACGATCCTCATGGCGATGACCCATGTCGGCGTACCCGCCGGCACCGCCGGCGGAGGGCGGCGGGAACGTGGCCTTCGTCAAGCTGGCAACTCTTCCCACGGCCTAGTCGGTCGAGCATCAGGTGCACAACTGCAAACAATAGGGGCCCCCGAGCTTCACCAAGCTTGGGGGCCCCTTGAATTACTGGGCAAACTTAGCCTCAGAGGCCAGTCGTCACGTCAATCGTGTTGCCCTCTTCGAGCGTCACATAGGCCTTCTTGACGTCTTTCCGGGTGCCCTTGATGCCCCGGAAGCGCTTGGCCTTGCCCTTCGTTACGACCGTGTTCACGGCCTTCACCTTGACACCAAAGAGCGCCTCGACAGCTTCCTTGATCTGGGGCTTGTTGGCCTCGGGGGCGACCTCGAAAACGACGGCGTTGGCCTCGGAGGCCATGGTCGCCTTTTCGGTGATCACGGGCTTGCGGATCACGTCGTAATGTTCTGCTTTGGCACTCATTTCAGGCGCGCCTCCAGAGCTTCGACACCCGCCTTCGTGAGCACCAACGTGTCACGCTTGAGGATGTCCATGACATTTGCGCCAACCGAGGGGAGCACGTCGAGCCCTTCGATGTTGGCGGCTGCGAGAGCAAAGTTCTCGTCAACCTCAGTGCCATCGATCACGAGGGCCCGCTTCCAGCCCAGATCTTTCACCTGTTTGGCAAGGACCTTGGTCTTCGGCTCAGACAGCGCCGCAGCGTCGAGCACCACGAGACGGCCCTCAGCCGCCTTCGCACTCAGCGCATGGCAGAGACCCAGCTTGCGGATCTTCTTTGGCAGGTCGTGGGCATGGCTCCGCGGTGTCGGCCCCTTATAGATGCCACCCTTACGGAAGATCGGCGCGTTCCGGTCGCCGTGGCGCGCGCCGCCGGTGCCCTTCTGGCGATAGATCTTCTTGGTGGAGTAGCTCGTCTCCGACCGTGTCTTGACCTTGTGGGTACCGGCCTGCGCGCGGTTGCGCTGCCAGCGGACGACCCGATGCAGGATGTCGGCGCGGGGCTCGAGACCGAAGATCTCGTCGGCGAGCTCCACGCTGTCAGCGGCACCGCCGTCCAACTTGATGACGTCGAGTTTCATTCCTCGCCTTCCTTCTCTTCGACAGCGGGCGCAGCGTCAGCCGGGGCGGCTTCGACGATCGACGAGCGAAGCGCGGCGGGCAGGACGAGATTGTCGGGCGTCGCCTTCTTGACCGCGTCCTTAATCGTCACCCAGCCACCCTTGGAGCCCGGCACAGCGCCCTTCACCATGATGAGGCCCCGGTCGGTATCGGTCCGCACGACCTGCAGGTTCTGCGTGGTCACGCGGGCCGCGCCCATATGGCCGGCCATCTTCTTGCCTTTGAAGACGCGACCCGGGTCCTGACATTGGCCGGTGGAGCCGTGCGAGCGGTGCGAGATCGACACGCCGTGGGAGGCGCGCAGGCCCCCGAAATTGTGCCGCTTCATCGCGCCAGCAAAGCCCTTACCGATCGAGACGCCGGTGACGTCGACGAACTGGCCCTCGGAATAATGGTCAGCGATGATCTCCTCACCGACTTCCACCATGTTCTCGGGCGCCACACGGAACTCCGCGAGCTTGCGCTTCGGCGCAACCTTGGCAGCCGCGAAGTGCCCGCGCATCGCCCGGGACGTGCGCTTGGCCTTTGCGCTACCGGCACCGAGCTGGATGGCGGAATAGCCATCCTTTTCGGGCGTGCGCTGCGCGACAACCTCGCAGCCGTCCAGTTGCAGAACTGTCACGGGGATCTGCTTGCCGTCTTCCATGAAGAGACGGGTCATGCCCACCTTGCGGGCGATCACTCCAGTACGCATAGCGTGGGCCCCCTCAGTTCAGCTTGATTTCCACGTCGACGCCGGCGGCCAGGTCGAGCTTCATCAGCGCGTCAACCGTCTGCGGCGTCGGATCGACAATGTCCAAGAGACGCTTGTGGGTGCGGATCTCCCACTGGTCGCGGCTCTTCTTGTCGATGTGGGGCCCCCGGAGGACCGTGAATTTCTCGATCTTGTTCGGAAGCGGGATCGGCCCGCGCACCTGCGCGCCCGTCCGCTTGGCGGTGTTCACGATCTCCTGCGTGCTGGCATCCAGCACACGGTAGTCGAACGCCTTCAGCCGGATCCGGATGTTCTGGCTTTGCATGGTTTTCCTTTCAGTTGAGAGGAGGGCGCACAGAAGCCCTCTTCGAACCACTTCGTTTCTTGTTTTCCGTCGCAGAAGTGGTGCGCGTACCCGCTCACTCATCATGGGTCAAGGGGCAAACAACTCCTCTACTAACCTTATTTTTCGATGACACGAGGCACCGCTTCTCGGCCCCAACTTCTCAGGCCCAACGTCTCTGTGACCTCAATGTTTGGATCCAGACCGGACCATGATGGAAACCAAATCAAACGCGCTATGAGCGGAGAGGATCATGGTCTGGCGGAGCGACATGCTTGCTCCAGGTGACTAGATGTGCTGGATGTACGAAAATTTACGAGAGGAAGCGATGAGCTTGAGAGTCTTTGTAAGCCATAGAAGCGCAGATGAAGAAATTGCATCAGTGATAGTTCAAGAAATTGAATCGTGGCTTAACGGCAACGGAGAAGTGTACTATTCCAGCCGTCCTGGGGCAGGCAAGCCCGGTGCGTCATTAAACGCTGTCCTAGAAGACAAAATTAGGCAAGCTGACCTCTTTGTATTGGCTTTCACGACCGCTGATGAGGACTGGTCTTGGTGCATGTACGAATTGGGATTAGCGATGGGACAGGACACAAAGGCAACTCAGGTTGTAGTGTTCAATTGCACCGATCAAAGACCACGGGTTCAGGCAGCAAACCTAGAGGTCAATGCACGGTCTGCGGCCTCGATCATGAATTTTGTCTTGCCTTTCCATAAGGAACCTGAATGGCTTATGCTGGACTCTGGAGCTCGAGCAGACGCCGGCCCACTGCTTGCGGGCCTTGACTTTATATCCCCTGATGAGTTGCGCAAGCGCGCGGACGACCTGCAAGCGAAGCTGGACGATGTCTTGCCAAAATCTGAGCCGCACACGTTGGATCGTCTGGAGCACTTGGACCTATCGCTAGAAAGGAAATACGCTCAGCATGTCCGATCGCTTAGAGTAAGAGCTCGCGACGTTGAAGAACAGAACCCTGAAGAGTACGAACGGCTACGCTCGGAAGCGCAAGGCATTCTGTTGGAGCACGCCAAACTAGGGAACAAGCATAGTGATCGAAGTGCTCGTCGATTTGGGTACCAAGCTTTCCCGCCCCACTTACCTCTTGGCGAGCTGCTAAAGAGCTGGCGTACAGAATTCAAAAAGTCGTATGGGGTTTCGCCATCAAAGCTTCAATCGGCTTGGCAAAACGATTTCCTTAGCGATTTGTCGAGGGCCACCGAAGGACGCCCATCCGAACCATCCGACGTGTACATGCTCAGCGCTGACAAAAACGATACACTGAAAGTTCAGCCTGTAGTAGTACGCACCAACCAGAGAGTCGACGATGGCGTGGACTACCTCGTTTATTTCTTCAAGGTGCTTGTGAGAGACATCCAAGACAAAAGCACTTGACTGACTTCTGGTTACGCCCACTCCTCTATGTTCGACCAAAGAAATGCTACATTTCGCGACGGGCAACTCCAAAGGCACCAAGAACCTGATCGACGATGTCAATTTCATCTTCGCTGGACATCAGGAGTGCATCTTCCACGGCCTTTGATAGTTGCCGTCCTGTTGTAATTCCTGCTGGCAAACGTCCCGCTATGAAATCAAGTGAAGCAGCGACGCTGGGATCGCCACAATTGTGACCCCGGCGAACTAGTTCACTTGCCACAGTGTCAGATAGAGCTTGGTAGTTCTTAACCAAACCAAACCTAGATCGGGTGTCCATACTGCTCACAGCCCCGTTATTTTGGGGTAACGTACTATATGCAGACCGCATCGGGCAAATCCTATTTTGCACACCGCGAACTGTGATGTTCACGGTGTGCAGTTGGTTCAGAATCACTCGATGATTTTGGAGACGACGCCTGCGCCGACGGTGCGTCCGCCTTCGCGGATGGCGAAGCGGAGCTTTTCTTCCATCGCGATGGGCGCGATCAGTTCGACCTGGAACGACACGTTGTCGCCCGGCATCACCATCTC
>JBCBMY010000006.1:0-311706 GCA_039822045.1 Pseudomonadota bacterium
ACCCGCCCACCCCCGCCTCCCCCGCCCGGCCTGCAGCGGGCGATCGTTGCGCTGACGCCGGCGACGTCGCGGCCTCTCGGGTGGCGATGCTGAAGACGGTCCGGCTCCCGACCTTGGTCGACGCGATCCAGACCGACCCGACGCGGACCGGCTACGGCTCAACCGACCTCTACTTCGCGACTGCAGCCCCCAAGGGACGGGGGATGACTGCATTCAGGCGATCCCGGGCATGGGCCGGGTTCCGATCCCACGGATCTATGGGCCGACGGGCGAGGAGTTTTGCAGCCGGTAGATCGTGTGCGAGATTTGCGCGGTTGCGCGAGGCGGCGGGATCTTTCGCAAATCGGCGGGAGGGGATAGGACGCGCGGGATGACCCGCGTGCCCGTTCTTGCCGAGATCGATCTCAGCCGGCCCCTTTGGGTTTTTGGCTATGGCAGCCTGCTCTGGAACCCCGAATTTCCCGTGGCCGAGCAGCGTTCGGCGCGGCTCGATGGGTTTCACCGCTCGTTCTGCATGCGCTCGATCCACCATCGCGGCAGCGCGGACGAGCCCGGGCTGGTGCTGGCCCTCGATGTGGCGCAGGGCGCGGCGTGCCGCGGGGTGGCCTTTCGCGTGGCCGAAGCGGCGAACGCCGAGACACTTGCGGGGCTGCGGGAGCGCGAGCTGATCTCGTCGGCCTATCGCGAGTGCCTGGTGCCCTTGGCCCTGGAGGGCGGCCAGACCGTCGAGGCGCTGGCCTATGTGATCGAGCGCGACCACCCGCAATATTGCGGGGGGCTGTCGCTGGAGGTGCAGGCCGGGATCATCGCCCATGCGCGCGGCGGGCGCGGGCCCAATGCCGAATATCTTTACAACACCGCCGAACATCTCGCCGAGCTGGGTGTTGCCGATCCCGAGCTTGCCTGGCTTGCAGCGCGAGTGCGCGAATTACGCGGCGAAACCGGCTGATCTTGCCCGTTTTCTCGCCCCAAGCTGGTCTTTACTGCGCCCTGACCATAGTCTAGGGCCAACAAAACAACGAGGCGCCCCCGAGCGATGGCCCGAGCCGACGACCTATTGCTCCCTGAGCCGGAGACCGCGCAATTCTCGCGGCCGATCCGCCAGATCGTGCAGATGCTGGTGGTACTTTTGCTCGTGGGGGGAGGGGTTTACCTGATCTACCCCAACGTGGCGCCGGTGTTTCTGGCCAATCCGTTCCTCAACGGGATGATCGGGCTGGTCTTCGTTGTCGGCGTTCTGGCCTGCTTCTGGCAGGTCGTTCAGCTTCTCGTGTCGGTCCGCTGGATCGAAGAGTTCGTGCATCTGGGCCAGCCCCGCAAGGGCGCCCGGGCGCCCCGGCTGCTGGCGCCCCTGGCCGCACTGTTGCGCTCGCGCGGCACCAACCGGAAAATCTCGTCGACGTCGGCAACCTCGATCCTCGACTCGCTCGGCACCCGGATCGAGGAGGCGCGCGACATCACGCGCTACCTCGTCTCGCTTCTGATCTTCCTGGGTCTGCTCGGCACGTTCTATGGCCTGGCCACCGTCGTGCCCGGCGTGGTCGAGACGATCCGTTCGCTGGCGCCGCAGGACAACGAGGGCGGCGTTGAGATCTTCAACCGGCTGATGTCGGGCCTCGAGACCCAGCTTCAGGGGATGGGCACGGCCTTTGGCTCGTCCCTCCTCGGGCTTGCGGGCTCGCTCGTCGTGGGGCTTTTGGAGCTCTATGCGTCGCGCGGGCAGAACCGGTTCTACCGCGAGCTTGAGGAATGGCTGACCTCGATCACGCGGCTGGGCTTCAGCTCGGGCGAGCACGAGGCCGCCGGTGAGGTGTCGGCCGAGGCGGCAGTCGTCATCGGCGTGCTCGAGCAGATGGCCGAGCAGATGGATGCCATGCGCGAGATGGTCGTGGAGACGTCGCGGGCCCGGGCCTTGACCGACGACCGGCTGGCCGAGGTTGCAACCGCGGTGACGGCGCTGACCCGGCAGATGGAACATGGCGACCAGACGAGCCACGCCCTGATGCGGGTGGCTGACGGGCAGGAGACGCTGATCGGCCGGCTTGCGGGCGAAGGGCTGTCTGCCGGCGATAGTGGAGGCGGCGATCCCGAGGCGCGGATGCGGCTGCGCTCGATTGACGTGCAGCTTCTGCGGATTCTCGAGGAGCTGGCCGCGGGGCGGCAAGAGACGGTGGCCGATATTCGCGCCGATCTGGGCCAGCTGGTTCGCGAGATCCGGCGTGCGCGCGGGGGTGCGGCGGGCGGGCCTGGCGGCGGCGGCCGGCCGGGCGAGCGCAACGCCGCGGCGGGCCCCGGAGAGTAGCGAGGGAGTAGGGCGGCATGGCGCTTTCCCGTCGCGGCGGCAACCGCTTTTCGGCTGCGATCTGGCCGGGCTTCGTGGATGCGATGACCGCGCTCCTTCTGGTCCTCATGTTCGTGCTGTCGATCTTCATGATCGTGCAGTTTATGCTGCGCGAGACGATCACGGGGCAGGAGGACGAGCTCGATGCCCTGTCGGCCGAGATCAACGCATTGGCCGATCAGCTTGGGCTTGAGCGGGCCCGGTCGGAGGAGCTGGCCGGTGAGGTCGAGGTGCTCGATGCCACGCTCGCCGCGGCAGAGGAAGACCGGGAACGGCAGTCGGCGCTCATCGCCTCGCTGACCGCGCAGGTTACCGAACGGGACGCCGCCCTGGGGGCTGCCGAGGCCCGGATCAGCGATTTCGAGGCGCGCGTGGCGGCGCTGATCACCGAGCGCGACGCGGCTCGGGCAGAGGGCACGGCTTTGGCCGACCAGGTTGCGGAGCTCGAAGAGCGCCAGGTCAGCCTGGAGCAGGCGCTGGCCACGCAGCGCGACGAGATCGACGAGGCGGCCGAGGCGGCGCGGCTCGCCGCCGCCCGGCGCGAAGCGCTCGAGGCCCTGGTGACTGAGCTCGAGGCCGAAACCGACGGGCAGCAGGCGGCCCTGCGCGCGGCCCAGGGACGGGCCGAGGCGCTGGAGGCGGCGCTGTCGGACGAGGAGGCAGCCCGGCTCGCCGAGGCCGAAGCGGCGCGGCGGCTGCGCGAGCGGCTGGCGGGCGCCGAGGACGAGCTGACGGCGATGACCCTTGCGCTGGAGGAAGAGCGCGCGCGGGCGGAGGAGACGCTGACGCTTTTGGCGGCGGCGCAGTCGGCCGAGGCCGATCTGGACGGGCGGCTGGCGCAGGCACTTCTTGACCGGCTGGCGCTGGAGGAGCGGCTGGGCGAGGCCAATGCCGGCGCGGCGGCCACCGAGGCGGCCCTGTCGGAGGCGCAGGCAGAGGCCGAGCGGTTGCGCGGCGTGCTGTCGATGGTCGAGGCCGAACGGGCCCGGCTGTCAGCGGCCCTGGCCGAGGCGCGGTCGGGCCAGGAGGACGGCGCTCAGGCGCTGGCCGCCGCCGAGGCGCGCATCTCCGATCTGGCGCGCGATCTGACGGCCGCACGGGGCGAGGCCGACCGGCTGTCGCGCGCGCTCGGTGGCGCCACGACCGAGGCCGAAGGGGCGGTTGAGCGCGCCGAAACCGCCGAGGCGCGCGTTGCGGTGCTCGAAGGGGATCTGGCGGAGGCGACGGTGCGCGCGTCGGAGGCCGAGACCGCCGCGGCCGAGGCGGCCGAAGCGCTTGTGGCGCTCGCCGAGGCCCAGGACACCGTCGCACAACTCTCCCGCGATCTGGTCGATGCGCGCGCGCGGATCGTGGCGCTGGAGCAGGAGAACGAGGGCCTGCAGGCGGCCACCGGCGAGGCCGATGACGTGCGCCGGCGCCTGGCTGCGGCGCTGGCCGCGCGGCTGGCGGCCGAGGCCCAGGCCGAGGAGGCGCTGACGGAGGCCGAGGAGCGGGCTGCCCTTCTGGCCGCGGCGAACCGGGAGCTTGACCAGGCGGAGGCCGCGACGGCCGAGGGCCAGCGCCGCTTGGCGCTCCTCAACGAACAGCTCGCAGCACTCCGCTCGCAGCTTGGCTCGCTTCAGTCGCTCCTCGATGCGGCCGAGGCCCGGGATGAGGTCGCCCAGGTGCAGCTTCAGAACCTGGGCAGCCGGCTCAATGCGGCGCTGGCGCGGGCGGCGACCGAGGAGCGGCGGCGGGCCGAGCTGGAAGAGGCCGAGCGGATCCGGCTGGAGGAAGAGGCACGGCGCCTGGCCGAGGAGGCCAGGGAACTGGAATCCTACCGGTCGGAGTTTTTCGGCAGCATGCGGCAGATCCTGGGCGACCGGGAGGATGTGCGCATCGAGGGCGACCGGTTCATCTTTGCCTCCGAAGTGCTCTTCCCCTCGGGGTCGGCGCAGCTCTCGTTTGGCGGGCGAGAGCAGGTGGCGCGCGTCGCCGAGATCCTGGAAGGCGTATCGGCGCAGATCCCCGACGAGATCGACTGGATCATCCGCGTGGATGGACACACCGACAGCACGCCTACCGGCGGCGGCCGGTTTTCCGATAACTGGGAGCTCAGCCAGGCCCGGGCCCTGTCGGTCGTGCGCTATCTCGTCGACCAGCGGGGCTTTCCGCCCGACCGGCTGGCGGCCAACGGGTTCGGGGAATTCCAGCCGATTGTCGATGGCGAGAGCCCCGAGGCGCTGGCCCAGAACCGCCGGATCGAACTGAAGCTGACGGAACGCTAGGGCCGCGGGCGCGGTGCGTTCGAGCGTCCGCCGCGCAGATGCCCGGGCGGCTTAATTCGCTTGTGCTGCGACTTCTGTGCGGTCGATCTCGACCCCATCGCGGGTGAGGGTGAGGGTGGCCGTCCAGCCGCCCCGCTGCAGCCCCTCCGCCGGCGCGCGGCGGCCCCAGGCGCGAAAGAGGAACGGCTGGGCTTTCTCCAGTGGTTCGGCATGGCGCCCGAAGACCGTACCGTCGGGGGCGACGATCTCGAAGCCCACCGTGTCGCCAGCCTGCCCGTTGGCGAGAAAGGCCCAGGCGACCATCGCGCCGGCCGGCGCCCCGCGCGGCAGCGTGTCTTCGGGCAGGCCGGCCTTGATCGCATCGTAGTCGGGAACCCGGTCGGCCAGCCCGGCCGACAGAAGCGTGCCCGACACATAGGCGGGCGGATCGATCCAGAGCGGCGCCTCGGCCGCACCGCAACCCGGGCCGGGGCGGAACGGGTCGACCGTTGCGCCGTCTTTGCGGACCGAGAGGTGGACATGGGGAAAGCTCGCCGCGCCCGACATGCCGACGAGCCCCAGCAGATCGCCGGCTTCGACCTGGTCGCCCTCGCTCACCCGGAGCGAGCCGCGCATCAGATGGCAATACTGGGTTTCCCACCCGTCGCCATGGTCGATCGCGACGCCATTGCCGCATTCGCGCCCGTCGACATTGGGAGCGCCCTCGGTGCCCTGGCGGATGTCGGGCTCGCCGTCGCGCGTGCCGCGGACGCGGCCCGGCGCAGAGGCCAGGACGCGGGTGCCGGCCAGCATCTCGCGCTCGGTCGGCACGGCGAAATCGGTGCCCTTATGGTCATCATTGGCAAGGCTGCCGCATGCAAAGTCCTGCCGGTCGGGGCCCGGGGCGCGGTCGACATATTGCTGGATATAGCAATCGTCCCCCAGCGTGCAGTCGATGGGCAGGGCCAGGCGCAGGCCGTCTTGCGCGGACAGGGGCGCGGCGCAGATGACCAGCAGCAGGGCCGAGACGGAAAGGGGCGCCCGCGGGCGCCCCTTGGATCTTGCGATGCCGATGCTCATTCGGCGGTGAGCAGCGGCGGTTTCTTGGTCGAAAGCCGCGGGCTTTCGGGTTCCTGGATCTGCAGGTCGAGCTTGCCGTCCCGCACCGCCACCCGGACATTTCCGCCTTTGGCGAGCTTGCCGAACAGAAGTTCTTCGGCAAGCGGCTTCTTGATCTCTTCCTGGATGACGCGGGCGAGCGGGCGGGCGCCCATCTTGTCGTCATAGCCCTTGTCGCCGAGCCATTCGGCGGCGGGCTTGGTCAACTCGATCGTCACGTTGCGGTCGAGGAGTTGCGCCTCGAGCTGCAGGACGAACTTCTCGACCACCTGCAGGATCACCTCTTTGCCGAGCGGCGCGAAGCTGATCACCGCATCCAGGCGGTTGCGGAATTCCGGCGTGAAGGTGCGCTCGATGGCGGCGGTATCCTCGCCCTCGCGCCGGTCGCGGCCGAACCCGATGGCGGACTTGGCCAGTTCGGCGGCGCCCGCGTTCGACGTCATGATCAGGATCACGTTGCGGAAATCCACCTGACGGCCATTGTGATCGGTCAGCTTGCCGTGGTCCATCACCTGCAGGAGGATGTTGTAGACATCCGGGTGCGCTTTTTCGATCTCGTCGAGCAGGAGCACGCAATGCGGGTGCTGGTCGACCCCGTCAGTCAGCAGGCCGCCCTGGTCGAAGCCGACATAGCCCGGAGGCGCGCCGATGAGCCGCGAGACCGCGTGCTTCTCCATGTATTCCGACATGTCGAAGCGCAGCATCTCGACACCCATCGTGTCGGCCAGCTGCTTGGCGACTTCCGTTTTGCCGACGCCCGTGGGGCCGGCGAAGAGGTAGTTGCCGATGGGCTTTTCGGGCTCGCGGAGGCCGGCGCGGGCCAGCTTGATCGCCGACGACAGCGCCTCGATCGCCTTGTCCTGGCCGAAAACCACGCGCTTCAGCGTCGGCTCGAGCTCTTTCAGCACAATCGCGTCGTCCTTCGACACGTTCTTCGGTGGGATTCGGGCGATCTTGGCCACGACGGCCTCGATCTCGCGGGTGCCGATGGTCTTGCGCCGCTTGGATTCGGCCACAAGGTGCTGGGCCGCGCCCGCCTCGTCGATCACGTCGATCGCCTTGTCGGGCAGCTTGCGGTCGTTGATGTAGCGGGCGCTGAGCTCCACCGCCATCTTGATCGCGTCCGAGGTGTATTTGATGTCGTGGTGATCCTCGAAATAGGGCTTGAGGCCCTTGAGGATCTTCACGGCGTCATCCACCGACGGCTCGTTCACGTCGATCTTCTGGAAGCGGCGGCTGAGCGCGCGGTCCTTCTCGAAATGCTGGCGGAACTCTTTGTAGGTGGTCGAGCCCATGCAGCGCAGCTTGCCGCCCTGAAGTGCGGGCTTCAGGAGGTTCGAGGCGTCCATCGCGCCGCCCGACGTCGCGCCGGCGCCGATCACGGTGTGGATCTCGTCGATGAAGAGCACCGCGTCGGGATGCTCCTCAAGCTCCGAAACGACAGCCTTGAGCCGCTCTTCGAAATCGCCGCGATAGCGGGTGCCGGCCAGCAGCGCGCCCATGTCGAGCGAATAGATCGTGGCCGAGGACAGAACCTCGGGCGTCTCGCCCGCCACGATCTTGCGCGCGAGGCCCTCGGCGATGGCGGTTTTGCCGACGCCGGGGTCGCCCACCAGAAGCGGGTTGTTCTTGCGCCGCCGGCAGAGCACCTGAATGCAGCGCTCGACCTCATGGTCGCGGCCGATCAGCGGGTCGACATCGCCCTTGCGGGATTTGGCGTTGAGGTCGACGCAGTATTTGGCGAGCGCGCTTTCCTTGTTCTCGGCCTGCTCGCTGCCCGAGCTTTCCTCGGCCGCGCTTTCATCGTCCATGTCGCCCGCGCCGGTGACAGGGCGGCTCTCGCCGAAAGAGGGGTTCTTGGCGACCCCGTGGGCGATGAAGTTCACCGCATCGTAGCGCGTCATGTCCTGCTCCTGCAGGAAGTAGGCGGCATTCGATTCGCGTTCGGCGAAGATCGCGACCAGCACGTTGGCGCCCGTGACCTCGGTGCGGCCGGAGCTTTGCACATGGATCGCGGCGCGCTGGATGACGCGCTGGAAGGCGGCGGTGGGCACGGCCTCGGAGCCGTCCACCTCGGTGACGAGCGTCGACAGATCGTCGTCGATGAAGGCTTCGAGGGTTTTGCGCAGATCGCCGAGGTCAACGTCGCAGGCCTGCATGACCTTTGCGGCTTCAGGCTCGTCGATCAGGGCGAGGAGGAGGTGCTCGAGAGTTGCAAGTTCGTGGCGACGCGCATTGGCAAGGCCCAGCGCGGCATGGATTGCTTGCTCTAGGGTGTTGGAGAACGACGGCACGTGACCTGTTCCTTTCCTGTAGGGCCGATGCGGGAGGTCTTGGGCCCCTGCAGCAACCGTGGCCTCATGGGTTTAAAGTTTGGTTGGCCCGACGCCGGCTTCAAGTCTTTTCTTACTTGGCATGCCTTCGCGGCCAGCGTTTGCACGAATTGTGATCAGTGTGAGGAACTTGACGTATGGGCGTCCCGAGGTGGGGAGGCGGCGCCTGATGTGCAAGGCCCTGAGCGCGATGAATAGCGTCGCGCGCCCTTTTCTGTCGCGCCACATGGGCCCGTCTCGGCCGTCCGGTTCGCGCCAGACCGAGCCCCGAGAAACAGCTAAATTGCCGCGCATCGTGTATGGGGCGTCGCTCCGTTCGCTCGAAGATGGCGTCGATTTTCGAACGCCGACAGGGGCCAGGGCGCCTGGGCCGGCGCTCAGAAACTGTCTTTCCGGCGGCGAATCTCGGCGAAGACGTCGACATCCTCGGCCCCGTCCATCCCGAGCGCCGCCTTAACCTCGTGGGCCCGGGCGCGCAGGAACGGGTTCGTTGCGACCTCTTCAGCGAGGGTCGAGGGGACGGTCGGGCGACCCTCGGCACGGGACCGGGCGACCGCCTCGAGCCGTGCCTCGAGCGCAGGGTTCGCGCCGTCGACCGTGGCCGCAAACCGTCCGTTGGCGGCGGTATATTCATGCCCAGAACAGACGATTGTTTGCGGGGGCAGGGCGGCAAGGCGCATCAGGCTCTGCCACATCATCGGCGCCGTCCCCTCGAAGATCCGGCCGCAGCCCAATGCCATCAGGCTGTCGGCGGTGAACACGAGTTCGGCCGCCGGCATGTGATAGGCGACATGGCCGACAGTGTGGCCGGACACGTCGATCACGCGGGTCTCGACACCGCATACGGTGAGCGTGTCGCCCGGCCGGACCTGCAGGTCGAGCGGCGGCAAGCGATGCGCGTCC
This sequence comes from Pseudomonadota bacterium, assembly GCA_039822045.1. Classification (GTDB taxonomy): domain Bacteria; phylum Pseudomonadota; class Alphaproteobacteria; order Rhodobacterales; family Rhodobacteraceae; genus HLUCCA09. The sequence continues at coordinate 8,943 of JBCBMY010000006.1, forward strand.
GCCATCGCACCGACGACACGCGCGCCCTCGCGCAGCTCCGCCACCCCGGCGATATGATCGTCATGGTGGTGCGTCAGAAGAATGTCGGACAGCACCCAGCCCCGTTCAGACAGCGCGGCCGCGATCGGGCCGGCCTCGGGCGCGTCGATCAGGGCGGTCTGCCCGCTGTCGCCATCGTGGACGAGAAAGGCATAGTTGTCGGTTCGGCAGGGAACGGTCACGAGCTCTGGCTTGGACATGGCGGCAGGTTTCCTTTGGCGGCAGGTCGTGTCTATGGTCTCGGGGAGAGTGACCCGAGCCGAGCGCGTTCCGCAATGCATCTCGACGTGCGCGATCTGCGCGACTTCTACTACCGCACCAAGCTCGGCCGTGTCGCGCAGCGGGCGGTGCGCGATCAGGTCATGGCGCTCTGGACGCCCGACGAGGCGCGCTCGCGCACGATTGTGGGTTTTGGGTTCGCTGTGCCCCTCCTGCGGCCCTACCTTGGCGTGGCACGGCGTGTGATCGCCCTGATGCCGGCCCAGCAAGGCGTGATGCCGTGGCCCGAGGGGGCGCCCAATGTCTCGGTGCTGAGCGAAGAGGTGATGTGGCCGCTCGAGACCGGGTCGGTCGACCGGCTGATTCTGCTCCACGGGCTGGATACCTCAGAGAACCCGACGGCCGTGCTGACCGAGGCGGGGCGGGTTCTGGGCCCGGGCGGGCGCCTTTTGATCATCGTGCCCAACCGGTCGGGCCTGTGGGCGCGCAACGATGCGACCCCGTTCGGGTTTGGCCGGCCCTATTCGCTGGGCCAGTTGGAGGCGCAGCTGCGCCGGCAGTCCTTTGCGCCCGCCCGCCACGCGGCAGCGCTTTTCGCCCCGCCCTCGCAGGGCCGGTTCTGGCTGCGCAGCGCCGGCTGGATCGAGCGGGTGGGCAAGCGCGTGTCGAACTCGCTGGCGGGCGGTGTGTTCCTGGTCGAGGCGCGCAAGGACCAGCATATGCCGGGTGGCGCCGCGGTGAAGGATGCGGTGCCCTCGCCCTTGAGAATCCTTGACGGGGTGACGGCGCCGCACCCCAAGCCGGCTCGCGTGGGACATTGCGATTGAGGCCGAACCCTGCGGCGCGGTAGCGCAACTGGGACGCTGCGCCGCAGCAATCCGGAATTGTCGTGACGCGCCGTGGCGCGCGCGCAAAGCCGTTCAAACCAGCAAAATAAGGGGCGCTGCATGGGGCATCCCAAGGGTCTTTCCGCACTGCGGAAAAGCCCGTGATGGGTTGTTGCAGCACAGAAACCTTCCTGTTACACGCTTCCGCGATCTAAGGGGACGGCTGCCGACAGAGGGCTGGCCCAAGGGGTGCCCGCCGCGCCCCGCTCCGGGGAGGGGCAGCGCGGCACACGGGCCAACGAAGCGAAGGGGTGGACGTGTCCGAGACGGCATCGATTTCCGCAAGCATTGCCGGGCGCTATGCTCAGGCGCTCTTCGAACTCTCCAAGGAAGCCGGGACGCTTCCGCAGCTCGAAACCGATACCGACGCTCTGGCCGATGCGCTTGCCGCCTCGGAGGATCTGCGCGCGGTGATCAACTCGCCCCGCGTGACCCGGGCCGAGATGGTCGGCACGGTTCAGGCGCTGTCGGGTCCGCTCGGTCTGTCGGGGATGATGGCAAACACGCTGGGCCTGATGGCCGACAAGCGGCGCCTTTTCGTGCTGCCGCAGTTTGTGCGGTCGCTGCGCGAGATGATTGCCGACGAGAAGGGCGAAGTGACCGCCGAGGTGACCTCGGCCGCGGCCCTGACCGATGCGCAGGCCGCGCGTGTGACGGACCTTCTGAAGACGCGCTTCGGCAAGGATATCAAGTTGAAGACGTCCATCGATGAGAGCCTCATCGGCGGACTGATCGTGAAGGTGGGCTCGAAGATGATCGACACGTCGATCCGCGCCAAGCTCGCCAACCTCCAGAACGCTATGAAAGAGGTCGGGTAATGGCACTGCAAGCAGCGGAGATTTCCGCGATCCTCAAGGATCAGATCAAGAGCTTTGGCCAAGAAGCCGAGGTTTCGGAAGTCGGCCAGGTGCTGTCGGTTGGCGACGGGATTGCCCGCGTTCATGGCCTCGATAACGTGCAGGCCGGCGAGATGGTCGAGTTCGACGGCGGGATCCGCGGCATGGCGCTCAACCTTGAGAGCGACAATGTGGGCGTCGTGATCTTCGGCTCCGACCGCGACATCGCTGAAGGCTCGACGGTGAAGCGCACCCAGTCGATCGTGGACGTGCCGGTGGGCGACCGCCTGCTTGGCCGCGTGGTCGACGCGCTGGGCAACCCGCTCGACGGCAAGGGCCCGATCGAGTTTGCCGAGCGTCGCATCGCCGACGTGAAGGCGCCCGGGATCATCCCGCGCAAGTCGGTGCACGAGCCGATGGCGACGGGCCTCAAGTCGATCGACGCGATGATCCCGATCGGCCGCGGCCAGCGCGAGCTGATCATCGGCGACCGCCAGACCGGCAAGACCGCCGTGGCGCTCGACACGATCCTGAACCAGAAGGCCTATAACGACGCGGCGGGCGATGACGAGAGCAAGAAGCTTTATTGCATCTACGTCGCCGTGGGCCAGAAGCGCTCGACGGTGGCGCAGATGGTGAAGAAGCTCGAGGCAACGGGCGCCATCGAGTACACGACCGTGGTCGCCGCAACCGCGTCGGAATCGGCGCCGATGCAGTATCTCGCGCCCTATTCCGCCACCGCCATGGCCGAGTATTTCCGCGACAATGGCCGCCATGCGCTCATCATCTACGATGACCTGTCCAAGCAGGCCGTTGCCTACCGCCAGATGTCGCTCCTGCTGCGCCGTCCGCCGGGCCGCGAAGCGTACCCGGGCGACGTGTTCTATCTCCATTCCCGGCTGCTGGAGCGGTCGGCGAAGCTGAACGAAGACAACGGCGCCGGCTCGCTGACGGCCCTGCCGATCATCGAGACCCAGGCGGGCGACGTGTCGGCCTATATCCCGACCAACGTGATCTCGATCACCGACGGCCAGATCTTCCTCGAGACGGAACTGTTCTTCCAGGGCGTGCGCCCGGCGGTGAACACCGGTCTGAGCGTGAGCCGGGTGGGCTCGTCGGCGCAGACGGCTGCCATGAAGTCGGTCGCGGGCGCGGTGAAGCTGGAGCTGGCGCAGTACCGCGAGATGGCGGCCTTTGCCCAGTTCGGATCGGATCTCGACGCTGCGACCCAGAAGCTCCTGAACCGCGGCGCCCGCCTGACCGAGCTGATGAAGCAGGCGCAGTATTCGCCCCTGACGAACGCCGAGATCGTCTGCGTGATCTTTGCCGGCACGCAGGGCTTTCTCGACGGGATCCCGGTGGGCGAGGTCGGCCGGTTCGAGCAGGGCATGCTGACCCATATCCGTTCGGAACACGCCGACATCCTCGACTGGATCACCAAGGAAGATCCCAAGATGAAGGGCGAGGCGTCGGACAAGCTGAAGGGCGTGATCGAAGGCTACGCCAAGAACTTCGCTTGATCTGGACGGGAGAGGATAGGCCATGCCGAGCCTCAAGGACCTGAAAAACCGGATCAACTCGGTCAAATCGACCCGGAAGATCACCAAGGCGATGCAGATGGTCGCCGCCGCCAAGCTGCGCCGGGCGCAGGAGGCGGCCGAGGCCGCTCGGCCCTATGCCGAGCGTATGGAGGCGGTGCTGGGTGGGCTGGCCGCGGCCGTGGGCGACAGCGCCAGCGCGCCGAAGCTTTTGAGCGGGACCGGCGCGGAGGACGTGCATCTTCTGGTCGTGATGACGTCGGAGCGGGGCCTCTGCGGCGGGTTCAACTCGTCGATCGTGAAACTGGCCCGACAGACGGTTGCCGACCTGCTGACCAAGGGCAAAACCGTCAAGATCCTGACCGTGGGCAAGAAGGGCCGCGAACAGCTCAAGCGCGACTATGCCGACCACTTCGTCGGCCATGTCGACATGAGCGACGTCAAGCGCGTGGGCTATGGCGACGCGCAGCCCATCGCGGCGGATCTGCTGGCCAAGTTCGATGGCGCCGAGTTCGATATCTGCACGATCTTCTTCTCGCGCTTCCACTCGGTGATCAGCCAGGAGCCCATCGCCCAGCAGATCATCCCGGCCAAGTTCGACGCGCCCGACGGGGGGGGCGAGAGCACGCTGTACGATTACGAGCCGTCGGAAGAGGGTGTGCTGGTCGACCTGCTGCCGCGGGCCGTGGCGACGCAGATCTTCACCGCGCTGCTCGAGAATGCCGCGTCCGAACAGGGCGCGCGGATGACGGCGATGGACAACGCGACGCGCAATGCCGGCGAGATGATCGACCGGCTGACGATCGAGTACAACCGCTCGCGTCAGGCCGCGATCACCAAAGAACTGATCGAGATCATTTCGGGCGCCGAGGCGCTCTGAGGATTGGGAGAAAGGCCAAATGGCTGAGAACAAAGGTAAGGTCACACAGGTGATCGGGGCGGTCGTCGACGTCCATTTCGACGGCGAGCTGCCCGAGATCCTCAACGCGCTGAGCTGTGACAACAATGGCAACGAGCTGGTGCTCGAAGTCGCCCAGCACCTTGGGGAAAACACCGTGCGGGCCATCGCGATGGACGCCACCGAGGGCCTTGTGCGCGGCCTGCCGGTGACCGACACGGGCGGCCCGATCACGGTGCCTGTGGGTGACGCCACGCTCGGCCGGATCATGAACGTGGTCGGCGAGCCGGTGGACGAGAAGGGCCCGGTGGAAAGCTCCGAGCGCCGCTCGATCCACAACGACGCGCCGGAATTTGCCGCGCAGTCGACCGCGTCGGAGATCCTCGTGACCGGCATCAAGGTGATCGACCTCCTCGCCCCCTACTCCAAGGGCGGGAAGATTGGCCTCTTTGGCGGTGCCGGCGTGGGCAAGACGGTGCTCATCCAGGAGCTCATCAACAACATCGCGAAGGTGCACTCGGGCTACTCGGTGTTTGCCGGCGTGGGGGAGCGGACCCGTGAGGGCAACGACCTTTACTACGAATTCATCGAATCCGGCGTCATCAACGCCGACGACCTGACGAAGTCGAAGGTGGCGCTCGTCTACGGTCAGATGAACGAGCCGCCGGGCGCACGGATGCGTGTGGCGCTGTCGGGCCTGACCATGGCCGAGCAGTTCCGCGACGCTTCGGGCACCGACGTTCTGTTCTTCGTCGACAACATCTTCCGCTTCACCCAGGCGGGTTCCGAGGTGTCGGCGCTTCTGGGCCGTATTCCTTCGGCCGTGGGCTACCAGCCGACGCTCGCGACCGACATGGGCCAGATGCAGGAGCGGATCACCTCGACCACCAACGGCTCGATTACGTCGGTGCAGGCGATCTACGTGCCTGCAGACGACCTGACCGACCCCGCGCCCGCCACCTCGTTTGCCCACCTCGATGCGACGACCGTGCTGTCGCGTGCGATTTCCGAGCTTGGCATCTATCCGGCGGTGGACCCGCTCGACAGCACCTCGCGGATCCTCGACCCCGCGGTTGTGGGAGAGGAGCATTACGGTGTGGCGCGTGACGTGCAGGGGATCCTCCAGCGCTACAAGTCGCTGCAGGACATTATCGCCATTCTGGGGATGGACGAACTGTCGGAAGAGGACAAGCTGACCGTGGCCCGCGCCCGGAAGATCCAGCGCTTCCTCAGCCAGCCGTTCGACGTGGCCGAAGTGTTCACCGGCTCGCCCGGCGTGCAGGTGCCGCTGGAAAAGACGATCGCATCGTTCAAGGCTGTGGTTGCTGGCGAGTACGACCACCTGCCGGAAGCTGCCTTCTACATGGTGGGCGACATCGACGAGGCGGTGTCCAAGGCCGAGAAGCTGGCCGCGGCCGCCTGATCCACCGCGTGCCACATCGCGGGGCGGATGACCCCATCCGCTCCGGGATCTGAACCGAAAGGAAGGCCCGATGGCCGACACGATGCAGTTCGATCTGGTCTCGCCTGAGCGGCGCCTTGCCTCGATGGATGCCCGCGAGGTGCAATTGCCCGGCGCCGAGGGCGACATGACCGCGATGCCCGACCATGCGCCGACGATCACCGTGCTGCGCCCCGGCATCGTGACCGTGACGGGCGCTGACGGGGAAACCTCGCGCTTTGCCGTCACCGGCGGGTTCGCTGAGATCACCAGTGGTGCGGCGTCGGTGCTGGCCGAGCGCGCCTATGCCGCCAGCGCCGAGGATCGCGCTGCGGTCGAGGCCCATCTGGAGGAGGCCCGGGAGGCGGCGGGCACGGCTGCGTCTGAGCACAAGGACGCCGCCGAGCTGTTGGTCGCCGATCTGGTGCAGCTCCTCGACGACATGGTCTGAAGGTCCCCCGGCGTTCACCGCGATCCAGGGCCGCCGCTCGAAAGGACCGGCGGCTCTTTCTGTTTGGGCGGCGTGGCCGGCCATGCCCAGTCCCGCGGGTACACCAAAGGGCCGCCGATCCTTCGCGCCCCCTGCATGCGCGCGCTCACCTGGTTGACCGCCGCTCCGGCAGACGGGGTTGGAACGGGCCGGCCGCCACAGCCGGGCGGGGCGACCCGGTTTGCGCAGCAGGGCCGCGCCGGGCTATGGTCGGTTCAATGTGCCGGAGACGGGCAGGCAGCGGCAGGACGGCCAGGGGCCGCGCGCTGCCCATGTCCGGCAAGTGGGACAGGGTATGCTGAAGATTGGCGGGAATGCACTCGGCGTCGAGCGCGGCAGTGTTCTGGTTTTTTCCGATGTCGAGGATGGCGGGATCATGTGGACGGGCGAAGGCCCCCGCCTTGCCCGCCGGCCCGTGGAGTTTTCGCAGCCGTTCCTGGCTCCCCCGGTCGTGCTCGTGACACTGGAGATGTGGGACATCGACCAGACGAGCAACCAGCGGGCCGATATCACGGCCGACGAGATCGCCGTCGATCGGTTCGACGTGGTGTTCAAGACCTGGGGCGACACGCGCGTGGCGCGGGTCCGCGTCGGGTGGCTGGCAATCGGCCAACTGGCCGATCCCGACATCTGGAAGCTCTAGAACCGCGCGGGCGCTGGGCTTTGCGCCCGGGGGGCGTGCCCGGCTCAGTAGTGACCCTCATAGATCGTGGTCAGCGTTTCGTGCTTGAAGAGGGACGAGACCGAGGTGCCATTCCAGATATTCAGGATGGCCTGCGCAAAGAGCGGGGCCGTGGGCACGATGCGGATGTTGGGCGCGGCCTTGACGGCTGCGGTCGGCTCGATTGAGTCGGTGATCACAAGGCTCTTCATGACCGAGTTTGTCACCCGCTCCACCGCCGGCCCAGACAGCACGCCGTGGGAGATATAGGAATGCACCTCCAGCGCGCCCTGCTCGGAGAGCATTTCGGCCGCCTTGCAAAGCGTGCCGGCCGTGTCGCAGATGTCGTCGACGATCAGGCAAATCTTGTCTTTCACGTCACCGATGACAGTCATCCCGGCAACCTCACCGGCCTTCTCGCGGCGTTTGTCGACGATGGCCAGCGTGGCGCCGATCCGCTGGGCCAGTTCGCGCGCGCGGGCCACGCCGCCGACATCGGGCGAGACCACCACGATCTCTGACAGGCGGCTCTCGAACGTCTTCTTCACGTCGAGCGCAAAGATCGGCGAGGCATAGAGGTTGTCCACAGGAATATCGAAGAAGCCCTGGATCTGGGCGGCGTGCAGATCCATCGTCAGCACCCGCTCGATGCCGGCCGACACGATCATGTTGGCCACCAGTTTGGCCGAGATCGGCGTGCGCGCCTTCGTGCGTCGATCCTGCCTTGCATAGCCGAAATAGGGGATCACGGCTGTGATGCGGGCGGCCGACGAGCGACGGAGCGCATCGGCCGTGATCAACAGCTCCATCAGGTTGTCGTTAGCGGGGTTCGACGTCGACTGGATCGCGAACATGTCTTCGCCGCGGACATTTTCATACACCTCGACGAAGATCTCCGCGTCGTTGAACCGCTCCACTCGCGCATCGACCAGGTTGACCGCCATGCCGCGGTGCATCGACACGCGGCGCGAGATGGCGTTGGCGAGCGCAAGGTTGGAATTGCCGGCGATGAGCTTCGGCTGGGTCGGGTTGGGCATGGGCGGGGCAGGCTCCGGAGCAGCGTCGTAACGGGGATGTGACAGGGCTGCCTTAGCCCGCCGCACCCGGGAAGGAAACACCCTGGCAGCCTTGGCCTGGCGTTGTGCTCCGACCGTTCCGGGGCGGCCGGCGCGGGACGGCCGGCCCAGTGCGCGACGGCGCGGATCGGGGCGTGCCGCGCCCCCGCAGGATTGCGTCCGCGGCTGGCTCGGCTAGGGTCGCGCCCGAACCCGAGGGGAGGAGGCAGACATGGCTCATATCGAGTATTTCTTCGCGACGATTTCACCCAACACCTACATCGCGGGCACCCGGCTCGAGGCCGTCGCGGCCAAGCATGGCGCCACCGTCACCTATCGGCCCCTCGACATCATGGGGCTCTTTGCGCGCACCGGGGGCATCCCGCCCGGACAGCGGCACGAGAGCCGGCAGGCCTATCGCCTGCAGGAGCTGCGCCGCCAATCCGCGAAGCAGGGCCTGCCCTTCAACCTGCGCCCCGCCCATTGGCCAACGAACCCCGCGCCGTCGTCCTACGCGGTGATCGCTGCGCAGAAGGCGGTGCGGGATGGCGGATCCGAGGGGGATCTTGGCGCGCTGGTTTTTGCGATCACGCGGGCCTGCTGGGCGGAGGAGAAAAACATCGCCGAGGATGACGTGATCCGCGCGTGCCTGGTCGCCACGGGGTTTGATGCGGGGCTCGTCGACAGCGCGCTTCTGGCCGGCGCCGAGGAATATGCCGAAAACCTCGAAACGGCGGTTCGGATGGGGGCCTTCGGCGCGCCGTTCTACATCGTGACCGAGGACGACGAGCGGTTCTGGGGGCAGGACCGGATCGACGACCTCGACGCGCATCTCGCGGCGCGCGCGTTATCCGATGACTGAGGTGGCCGACGCCCTGGCGCTGCACTGTATGATGGGGCGTGGCCGGTCGTGGGACGACATCGCGGGACGGCTTGGACAGCGGTTTACGGCGCCCGACCTGCCGGGGCACGGCGCGGTGCCGTGGCTCGAGGGCACCGACTATCTCGAGGCATGCATCGCCCATGCCGAGGCGCACTGGGGTGCCGAGCGGCATCTGGCGGGCCACAGTTTCGGTGCGGTTGTCTGCCTGCACCTCGCGGCGCGGCATCCCGGCCGCGTGGATCGGCTGACATTGATCGAGCCGGTGCTGTTTCGTGCCGCGCAGGACGCGAGCGCCATCGCCGAGAACGGTACGCTCTTCCAGGACATCCTAGGTCATGTGACCGCCGGCCGGTTGGACGCCGCGGCGCACGCGTTCTACCAGGTTTGGGGCGAGGGCCAGTGGGACGCCCTGCCAGCCCGTGTGCAGGCGTCGATGGCCCAGGCCATGCCGATGATCGTGGCGCAGGATCGTGCACTCGCCGGCCCGCACGCCGCCGACGTGCTGGCGGATGTGCATGCACCGGTGTTGCTGATCGAGGGCACCGACAGCCCTGCGATCATCGCGTCGATCCAGGCAACCCTGTCAGCGACGTTCGGGGGGGCGCCGCGCGTCCGCGTGCCCGGAGCGGGCCACATGGTGGCCGTCACCCATCCCGATGAGGTGGCCCGCGCGATGGCGGGCCACCCTGGGTCTTGAGGCGCCTCAGAAGATGAAGTTCGCCGCGTTGTCGATCTCGGCTTCCGTCGCATTCTGGATGATCGCCACGACGCTCTGATCGATCCACGCAACCCGCACGTTGTTGCCATCCTGGGTGATGTCGAAGTCGTTCAGATTGTTCGACCCTTGAAAGTCCAGCCGGTCGCTTCCCACCTCGAAATCGCGGATCGTGTCGGTGCCGTGGCCCCGGCGGAACTCGAACACATCGTCCCCGCCATTGCCGAAGAGCGTATCGTTCTTGCCGCCGCCGCGGATGACGTCGTCGCCGCCCCAGCCCCGGATCACATCGCGCCCGTCGCCGCCCCAGATCGTGTCATCGCCGTTGCCGGCATTGATCGTGTCAGCGCCGGAATTCCCGCCAATGAACTCGTCAGCGCTGTCGGACCCCTGCACCCTGTCGGCGCGCTTCGACGTGACGATCTCCTCGACCCCATCAAGCGCCAGCAGAAACGTGTTGTTGCGGCCCCCCGGCGCTGCACCGATGCTCTGGAACCCGATGTCGTTGAGATCGAGGGTCATGCCGGTGTTGAAGTCGCTCATGTCGACCCGGTCGGTCCCGCCGCCGCCATTGATCTGAAGCTTCACGCCCGCGACGATCCAGTCGAGATTGACGGTGTCATTGCCGCGACCAAGGTTGACCAACTCAGCCCCGTTCTCGCCGAGATTGACCGTATCTGTGCCATCGCCGGTGTTGATCGAAATCGCCGAGGACGTGCCATTCATATCGACCAGGTCGTTGCCCTTGCCGGTCCGGATATAGTCGACAAAGCCGCCGTCGTTTACCGTGATCGTGTCTTGCCCGTCGCCCAAGCCGACCAAGGCGCCGCTCCCTCCGTTGATGGTGGCCTCGTCGGCTCCTCGCGAAAGTCTGGCACTGCCAAAGGAGCCGCCGTTGGACACGACGGTGTCGTCGCCGCCTGACAGAGCGATGCTGTTGAACCCGCCGTCGCCCAGCGTCACGTCGGTGTCTGCGTCATCGAAGGTCTGGAGCGATCCGAGAAAGCCTCCGTTGGCGACGCTCACGCTGTGCGTGAGGCCGGTGTTGAAGCCGGAAAACACAACCTGCTGAACGCCGCCCGAGCCGATGTTGAGAGTATTGGACCCCTCAAAGGAGTAGATCTGTTCGATGTTGCCTCGGTTGGAGGTGACGGTGTTCTCGCCCTGCCCGATTTTCATCGAGAAGATGCGCGCATCGCCGTTGAGCCGGATGTCGTCGTTGCCTTGTCCAGTCTGAAGTGAAGAGACAATGGCGTCGCCACGCAGCAGCACGGTGTTGTTGCCGCTGCCCATCGTGGCCTGATCCACGAACGATCCCTCATTCACGGTCAGGGAGTCGGCCCCGCCGTCGGTACGGTAGGAATCGACCCGCGCGTTTTTGCGCAGGATGAGTTCGTTGGCGCCCTCGCTGAGATCGACCGACCCGACGCGCCCGTCGTCCTGAACGTTGACGCGCTGGCCACCGCTATATCCGACCACGGCGTCGACGTTGCCGCTGCCCGAGTTCAGCGTGTCCTGGCCTCGGCCGAGGATGATCGTTCCGGCATTGCCGCCATTGATCAGATTGACGATGTCGCTGTTGGATCCGAGGTCGGCTGTATTGACGTTGCTTCCGTCGATCGTGAGACGGTCGACGCCGCCGGAATAGCGGATCGTGCCGACATCGCCGTTCGGCCCGATCGTGGTGGTGTTGTCGGCGCCGTAAGAGACCAGCGCACCGACGAACCCGCCCAGGATCTCGGTGGTGTCGACCCCGCGGCCGAGCGTGACCGTATCGGCCCCGTTGCGAATGATGACTTGGTCGTCGCTTAGGTTGTCTGATGCCCCACTACTTCTAACGGCGCCGACGAAGCCCTGGCCGCTGTCGAAGGTGTTGGTGCCGCCTCCAAGATCGATAAATCGGATGCCGCCATCCTCGGTCGAGGACCCGGTGACCGTATCGTCTCCATTGTCGAGGCGAATGGCGCCCACGAAAGTCTCAGCTCCGAGACTGATCTCCGCGTCCCCCCGAAAAATGGAGATCGAGTCTGTGCTGTACTCGCCGAGTTGGATCCGAGAGTTGTCGCCATCGCCACGGACGGAGTAAACGCGCGTGTTCGTCAGGTCGAAATCGGCCTCGACGTTGTAGAACTCCAGGAGGTCGATGCGTGAGCGATCGGGGTTCGCATCCCCGCTGTTGATGATTGCTTTGAAACTGCCGTCGCTGTCGTCTTCGAGGTCGAACTGCATGTTGTCGACGCGGAAATCGCCAGACATGTTGACCGTCAGCTCGCGCGCGACCGCCACGGGGTCCTCCGGGCCAAAGCGGAAGCGGTCCTCGCGACCCTCGAAGTCGTTTCCGAAGAGCGAGAACGGCGTTTCGCCGTCGATCGTGACCTCCGACTGCAGGACCGTGTCCTCGACGGAGTCGACCACGGTGAACGCCGCGCCGAAATTGCCATCAAGGGCGCTGTTGTCGCTGAAGAAGCTGTCGTCCACCGTGAACGCGATGAACTCGGCGCCCACGGGCACCTCGGCAAAGACACCGCCGGAGACCACCCAGAAGTCCTCGGTCATGGCAACGGTGTTGCCGCTGTCATCAGGCAGGAACCGGTCGGGGATCTGCGTGTCTGCATCAATCACCGGAACGCCCGCGCCCGGGGCGACGGGGTTGTCGCCGGCGCCGAACGATGCGGCAAGAGACGAGTTCGGCCTGTCGTCTTCGTCGAAGGCGAGCCACCTGCCCACCACATCGATCAGAAGAATGTCGCCAGCGGAGGCGCCGATATCCGACAGCTCGATGATCGTCGGGTCGCTGTCGATGTCGTTGATATGGTCGTTTGCGAGGTAAGTGTCGCGCGGATCGATACTGCGAAAGATCCCGTCGGCCGGGTTGAGGGTTGCCACGAATTGTCTCCTTCCTGTCCCGGAGGCAGAAAGCGTCTTGTTTCAAATGCCAAGACTGAATGCCTCCCCGGAGCCAGAATTGACCTAACGGTCAACCGAAGTAAACCCGGAATGGTTGAACGGCCCGCACACGGCCCGGGCAGGTGCTACCCGAAGCAGGAGATCAGGCGGTCGACGCGGGCGCTGTCGGTCGACCAGTCGCAGACGAAGCGCGCGGTCAGGAGGGTGTCGCCCGGCCCCTCTAAGGCGCTGAGTTCTGGCCGATCTTGCACCGCATAGGTTGCACCAGCCTCGTGCAGCTTTCGGTGCAGGGATCGGGGAAAGCGCGCGAAGATCATGTTGGCTTCAACGGGGTGCAGCACCTCAACCTTGGGTTGCATTGCGAGCCCGTCGGCAAGCCGGGCTGCGGCGGCGTTGGCCGCCGTCGCCAACTCGCGCCAGAGCCCGTCCTGGACATGGGCCAGGTGCTGGGCCGCGATGTAGCGGGCCTTGGAGAGCATCAGACCCATGCGCTGGCGTCGTATGGAAGCATGCGCCGCGTGCGCGGGGGCGAAGAACACTACGGCCTCGGCCCCCATCAGCCCGTTCTTTGTGCCGCCAAGGGACAGCACGTCGATCCCTGCGCGCCACGTCATGTCGGCCAGCGAGCAGCCAAGGTGCGCCGCCGCATTTGGCCATCGCGCGCCGTCCATATGCACGGGCAGGCCGTAGGCGCGGGCGACGCCCGCCAACTCGCGGAGCGCTGCCAGGGAATAGACCGTGCCGGCCTCGGTTGCCTGCGTGACCGTGACGGCGCCGCGCCGCTCCGGCACTTCGCTGGCAATGGCTTTGTCCAGCGCGTCTGCCGACATTCGGCCATGGTCGGACGCGACAAGCGACGGCTCGGCGCCGCCCGAGGCCAGCGAGACGGCCCCGGCCTCGTCCATCTCGATATGGGCGATGCGTGCGCAGAAGACGCGCGACCAGGGACGCAGCAGGCAGGAGAGGGCCAGAGCGTTGGCCGCGATCCCGCTCGGCACCATCAGGACCTCGGCTTCGGGCGCCTCAAATGCCGCGCGGATCGCCTCGATCGCGCGCGCGCTCCACGCATCGGAGCCGTAGGACAGGACACGCCCGCGGTTGGCGGCGGCGATCGCCTCGATCACGGCGGGGTGGACCGGGCCGGCATTGTCGGAGATGAAATTCAGATCGTCGATGTCGGCGTCGTCCCTCATTCCTCGTCCTCGATCAGATACTCTTCCCACTCCTCCTCCGGCACGTCGAACTCGCTGACGGTGCGGCCCCGGATCGAGGCGCCGGCGCGGTGGGTGCTGGCCGGATCGCCGGTCAGCAGCGGGTGCCAAGTGGGCAGGCCGCGCCCCTCGGCCAACCGCCGATAGGCGCAGGTCTTTGGCATCCAGTAGGCGTTGTCGTGGATGGTAGCGGGGCTCAGCGTGACGCAGTCGGGCACGAAGCGATGGCGCTGCGCGTAATGGCTGCAGGCGCAGGTCGCGTCGTCAAGCAGGCGGCAGGCCACACGGGTATAGGCGACCTCGCGGGTGTCCTCGTCCTCAAGCTTGTTCAGGCAGCATTTGCCGCACCCGTCGCAAAGCGCCTCCCACTCGTCGGTGCTGAGTTTGTTGAGGGGATAGCGCTCCCAGAACCGGTGGCGCAGCCCGTCCCGCGGAATGGGGGCGGCCGCCGGGCGCCGGGTGCGGGGTGCGCGCCTCATGGCAGCGCGGCCAGGATGTCGCGCGCGCGGGCGCTGTCGGCATCCATCTGCTGGACCAGAGCCGGGACGCTGTCGAACCTCGCCTCGGGGCGGAGGAAGTCGATGAGCCCGATCGAGAGAATGGTGCCATAGAGGTCGCCCGCGAAGTCGAAGATATGGGTTTCGAGGTTCGGGACGTTCTCGCCGAACTGCGGGCGGGTGCCGATCGACGCCACGCCGTGATAGCGCCCTGCGTGCGGGCCCGCGAGGACATCAACCAGCACGGCATAGACCCCGAAGCAGGGCAGATGGAGGCCCGCGAGGCTCATGTTTGCCGTTGGGTATCCCAGATCGCGTCCGCGCTTGTCGCCATGCAGGACCGGTCCCTCGATCCGATGCCAGTGGCCGAGCATGTCCGACGCCTCCCTGGGCCGCCCAGCACTCAGGGCCGCACGGATGGCCGAGGAGGACACACGCGGGCCGCCTGGCACCGTGACGAGAAGATCGGCTACGGTCAGGCCGAAGCCCAGAGCCTTGGCTTGCGTGCGCAGGGTCTCCACCGAGCCGGCCCGCTCCGCACCATACCGGAAATCGGCGCCCACGGTGACATGGGTCAGCCCAAGCGCGCCGGCCAGCACGTCTGCCGTGAAGGCGTCCGCTGTCATCCGCCGCAGATGCTCGTCGAACGGCAGTTCGAACAGCAGGTCGACCCCCAGCTTCTGCAGCCGATGCGCGCGCGCTTCGGGGCCGGTCAGGCGGAAAGGCGGGTCGTCGGGGCGAAAGACCTCTCTTGGGTGCGGCTCGAAGGTGAGAACGGCGAGCGGCGCACCGGTCGGCTCGCCAGCGGCGCGGGCGAGGTCGAGCACCGAGCGATGGCCCAGATGAACGCCGTCGAAATTGCCGATCGCGGCAGAGGCGCCGCGCTCGGCACCGGTGATGTCCTCGAGGCAGCGGAAGCGCTTCATGGCCGTCCCCTAGCGGCGGCTCGGAGCAAGCGCAACCCGCACCCTTGGCCCCCGTTTCCGGGCCGATGCCATTGTCTGGAAGTGGGCGCGGCCGGCCACAGCGGCGGCATCGGGTCTGGTGCCTCAGGACGCCGCGACGTGCTTCGGGTGCTGCGGCGCCGGACCGGCTGTGTCGGGCCTGACCGTCAGTCGAACTTGCGGGACGGGGCGAGCACGGTTGCTTCGCCCTTCAGCACGATCTTCTCGTCGACAAGACAGCGGGTGTCGAGCTTCACGCGGCGCTTGGAATGGTCGATGTCGAGCACCTCAACCTCGGCACGCACCGTGTCGCCGGGGCGCACCGGCGCCATGAACTTGAGCGTCTGGCCGAGGTAGACGGTGCCGTGGCCCGGAAGCTGCTCGCCGATGACGGCCGAGATCAGGCCCGCGGTCAGCATGCCGTGGGCAATGCGACCGGCAAAGATCGTGTCGCGGGCATAGTCCTCGTCAAGATGGACGGGGTTATGATCGGTCGAGATAGTTGCGAACATCTCGATATCGCCATCGGTGATCTCTTTGGTGAGATGGCGGACCATCCCGATCTCGAGATCTTCGATGACGATTGTCCCGCGGGGCATGTTGTCGAGCATGGTCGTGTCCTCTGATGTCATCAGCACACCTTTCGTCGCTCCATAGCCTATCCCGCGCGATGCTGCAATGCAGAAGAGTAAGAAAAATATCCCACAGGTCCTCTGGGTGAAATTTTATTGCGGGACCAATGGTATCTGACGGGGGCCAAATCCCGGGACAACGGCCGACACAAGGCAAATTCCTTGAGACAAGGAATTTGCAAAAGTCTTTGCAAAGACTTTTGCGCCGGCCCTAGCGGAGAAAGCCCATCGCGAATGTCGCGCCCGATTGCTCGCGCACCAAGAGGTCGCCGAGTCGGTCGGGATCGGGCTGGCCATGGGGCGCCGCGCCGGTCGCGGTCTCGCGCGCCGCGAGCCCGCCCGTGATGAAAAGGCTATCGAGCCCTTCGCCCATCGCGCCGGCAATATCGGTGCCCAGCCCGTCGCCGATGCAGATCGTCCGCGCGTCATCAGGCACCTCACCGGTGGCTTGGGCGAGGCGGCGACGCGCGAGATCGTAGATCGGGGGATGCGGCTTGCCGAAATAAAGGCTCTCGCCTCCCATCTCGGTATAGAGGCTGGCCAACGCACCAGCGCACCATTCCCGGCTGTCGCCGCGGTCGACCACGAGGTCCGGGTTGGCGCAGAGAAGCTTCCATCCCTTGGTCTTGGCGTAGAGCAGTTCGCCCTCGTGAACCTCGGGCAGCGCGTGAGGATCGGCGGGGCCGGTGACGACGAGGCCCTCGGCCTCGTCGAGGCCGACCCGCTCGATCTCGACGGGATTGTCCAGAAGCCTGAGCGGTTCGAAAAAGCTTGTGTCCCGGTCTTCGCCGATGAAGTAGACGCGGCGGCCCACGACCCCCTGAAACAGGGCCAGCCGGGCGCTGTCGCCGGAACTCGCGATTGCGTCCCACGCATCGGTGGGCACGCCCAACTGCGCGATCTGCACCTCGACATCGGCGCGGGGCCGCGGCGCATTCGTCACCAGCACGACATGCCCGCCGCCGCGGCGGAAGCCTTTCAGAGCGGCGACAGCCGCGGGATAGGCGTGCAGCCCGTTATGCACGCAGCCCCAGAGGTCGACGAAGGCGGCATCGTAGTCGGCGGCGATCTCGGCAAAGCTTTCGAGAATGCGGGTCATCGGGTCTCTCCGGCGCGGCGTGGCGCCGGTAATCCGGCGCTGTGCCGGTCTTTTTTCACGCATTGCGGCCCGGGGCCAGTGGGGCAGGGCACACCACCGGCGCCGCAGCGCCACCGGGCGGCCACGGGACCAAACGGCGCAGCGTGGCCCCGAAGAGCGGCGCGTGGCCGATTTTCGAGCCTGTCAACACTGAGTTTCCGGCAAGAGGCCGCCTGCAGGGCGGGGTTGGTGCATTGCGGCCCCAATCCTGCACGATTCTCGCCACACAGTTGATCGACCGTGGCCACGAGAAGGCAGCGGCCCTGCCAACGGTCGGCGAGAGCGTTCGGGCGGGGCCGCATTGACAAAGCTGCGCGCGCCGCAGGGCGCGCTCGGCATCCCGGGGGCCGCGTCGGACGTATTTTTGGCCACGCCATCTGCGGGAGGGCGGACATGTATTCTGTGATCGCGCCCGCGGGCGCCCGCCCCGGTGATCCCGCGCACCGCACCGACATTTCGACAATCCGGCGATCGCAAAGCGTGCCGCCTCATCCAACAGCGACGTGACAGGCGCAGGCGCGCCCGCATCCGAGGAGAACCCCATGCCGCAAGCCTTTGTCGAAGAAAATGGCCTTGTCGTCATCGAGATGGAGTCGGCAGAGAACCTGCCGGGCAGCTGGCGCGATGCCGACAGCTCCAACGCGCAGGTCTCGCGCA
This sequence comes from Pseudomonadota bacterium, assembly GCA_039822045.1. Classification (GTDB taxonomy): domain Bacteria; phylum Pseudomonadota; class Alphaproteobacteria; order Rhodobacterales; family Rhodobacteraceae; genus HLUCCA09. Next base: position 26,591 of record JBCBMY010000006.1, read on the forward strand.
ATATCGACAATCCCGGTGCGGCAGCGGGCGACGACTACATCGTCTGGGAAGGGTCTCAGGATCTCGGCAATCCCGGGCGTGGCACTATCACTTACAAGGTGAAGATCGACACGCCGGGGGTCTATGTCTTCGATTGGCACAACCAGGTGGGGCTGGGCACAAACACGACCGAGCACAACGACACCTGGCTCAAGATCCACGGCGACGCGTTCTATGGCGTGAAGGGCAACGAGGTTGTGCACCCCAAAGGCGCGGGCCCGGAAAACGACTATCCTGATGGGGCGCGTCAGCCGCAGGGTGGCGGCAAGGACGGGTGGTTCAAGGTCTACTCCTCGGGGGCCAGTGACTGGAAGTGGAGCGCGCGCACAAGCGATCATGAGGGGTTTGGCATCCGTGTTCGGTTTGACGAGCCGGGGATCTATGACATCGACATCTCGGCGCGGTCGTCGTCGCACGTGATCGACCGGATGGTGCTGTTTCACGAGGACCAGTACGACGGCAACGCCCGCGATCTGAGCCTGCCGGAATCCCAGCGCATCGACGTGGCCGACACGCCACCGGCCGACGATCCACCGCCGCCCGCCGACGAACCCACTCCGCCGGCCGACGACCCGACCCCACCCGATCAGCCCGAACCCACCGGATCGGTCGACCTCTACCTCATCGATGCCACGACCGACCAGCGGGTAGGGTCCGGCCCGCTCGAAGACGGCGACACGCTTTCGGCATCGCTTCTCTCGGCCGGCATGTTCAGCATCGAGGCGGATCCGGATGGCGCCGCCGGCTCGGTGCGCTTGACATGGTCGGAGGGCGGCACCCAGACCGAGGGCGTCGAGCCCTACGCGCTCTTTGGCGACAGCGGGGGCGATTTTGCCGGCCGCGCGGCGCAGTCGGGCACGCAATCGGTCACCGTCCAAGTCTATGCCGGCGGCAATGCCAATGGCGAGCTTTTGGCCCAGAAGACCGTATCGTTTTCGTTCGACGGGGTGAGCCCACCGCCGCAAGACGATCCGGGCGGCACGCCAGCACCGGCGATCGACCCGCAGGGCCTGGCGATGCAGGCCGATCACATCGTCTTCCACTTCGACGGCAACAACAACGACCGCGACGATATCGCGGCGATCCCGATTGCGGCGCTCCTGGCCGAGGCCGGTGGCGTGGCCGACAAGATGACGTTCCTCTACGGCAACAACCTGTCTGAGCCCAATCAGAACAGTCGGATGAGCGAGCTCGACGCCGGGGGCGACTTTGCCAAGGGCTTTGGGATCGAGGCGCTGAACTACCAGGACGACGTGGCCGCGACGACGGCGCGCCTGATCGCGCTGCTGGAGACCGGCGACGAGATCCTGCTGATCGAGGGCGGGCCGATGGAGGCCATCTACCGTGCGATGGAGGCGGTCGATCCGTCGCTCCACGCCAATCTGACGCTCCTGAGCCACTCCACCTGGAACGAGGACCGCGACGTGACCTCGCTGCCGGGCGTGACCGAGGCGCGGACCTGGTCGGACCTGAAATCCGACTTCCCCACCGCCACCTATGTCGACATCCGCGACCAGAACGACGGGCACAACAACACTCGCGGGTTCAACAATTCCGGCTGGGAGTGGATGGATGACAGCGATGCGCCCCTGATCCAGCGCGCGCGCGACATCATGGAGCCGGCAGACTACGCCTTCAACGACCCCTCCGACGCCGGCATGTTGTTCTACGCGCTGACCGGCGTCGACAACGCGACCCCGACCGAGGCCCGGGCACTGTTCGAAGCGTCCGGGATCCTGGACATGCCGATGATCCACCTCGGCACCGAAGGGGCCGACTCCCTGACGGGCCAAAGCGAGGCGGAGATCTTCTATGGCCTGCAGGAGGCCGACACAATCGACGGGGCCGGCGGCAACGACTATGCCGAAGGCGGCTCGGGCAGCGACGAGATCTTCGGTCGGGCCGGGGACGACACCCTGCGCGGGGGCGCCGCGGGCGACATGGTCGACGGCGGAGGCGGCAAGGACCGTCTGAACGGCGGCCAAGGCTATGACACGCTCATCGGGGGCCTGGGCAACGACACGCTCCGGGGCGAGAAGGGCAAGGACACGCTTGAGGGCGGCGACGGGCGCGACGTGCTCTATGGCGGGCGCAAGGCCGACCTGCTGATGGGCGGCAACCACCGCGACACGCTGCGCGGCCAGCAGGGCGACGATACGCTGGAGGGCGGCCAGTACGGCGACTGGCTCTACGGCGATCAGGGCAAGGATATTCTGCGCGGCGGTTCGGGCCGGGATCAGCTCGACGGCGGCACCTGGCGCGACGAACTGACGGGTGGTGCCGGCGAGGACAAGTTCATCTTCCGCGCGGGCTATGGCCACGACACGATCACGGATTTCGAGGACGACACCGATACCGTTCTTCTCGGCGTGAATCTGGGCGCAGGCCTGACCGATATGACCGGCGCCCAGATCATCGAGACCTACGCCGTGTCGGCCGGCGGGGGCGCGCCGCTGGTGCTGGATTTTGGCGACGACAGCCTGACGTTCAACCTGACCTATGGCCAGCGCTCTCAGCTGGCCGACGATATCGAGCTGATCTGAGCCTGGATCGGGGCCGGGGAGCGCTTTGCCCCCGGTCCCGCCTGGTTCCTTGCCAAAGCGCGCCCCGTCCGGAGCCGGCTAGACCGTCAGGACCGGGATGATCTGCTTTTTGCGGCTCATCACGCCGGGTAGGACGACCGTGTCGCCGTCAATCGAAACGCCAAAGCTCTTCTCGGCGATAGACTTCACGCGCTCGTTGGGGATCAGGAGCGTTGCCTCTTCGCGGATGATGTCGACGACGAAGAGCATAACCTCGTCGACACTATCCTCGCTCGAAACGGTCGCCATCGATGCCATGAGCGACGCCTTGCGGTCGAGCGGCACGTTCGGCGCGGTCGTCTCGAGCACCGAGATCCGCATCTTCAGGGGCCCGAACTCGCCCACCTTGCTGTCCATCCGCAGAAGTTCGGCATCCGAGAAGGCGGACACGTCGGACTTGGCCGCGAACATCTCGGCCGCCAGCTCGGGGATCGCGACGCCAAGCTCGCCCGCAAGCTTTTCGGCCAGCGCCTTGTCGGCATCCGTCGTGGTGGGAGAGCGGAACTCCAGCGTGTCGCTGAGGATGCATGACAGCATGGTGCCCTTGATCGCCTCGGGCATCTTGACCGCGTCGGCGCCCATCAGGTCGTGCAGGATCGTGGCCGTGCAGGCGACGGCGCGCACCGTGATGTTGATCGGCCCCTTCGTGACCAGACCGCCCGTCAGCTTGTGGTGGTCGATGATCTCAAGGATGTCGGCGGCGTTCACCGAGGCGGGCAGCTCGTCGGGGTTGTTGGTGTCGACGATCACCACCGGCGCGCCCTCGGCCACGTCATCGATGATCGCGGGCTTGTCGACGCCCCAGCGCGACAGGACGAAGGCGGCTTCGGTGTTGGGCTCGCCCAGAAGCTTGGCCTCGGCCGGCTGGCCCTTCACGTCGCTCAGGTACCAGGCCCAGATGATCGGGCTGCCGGTCGCGTCGGTATCGGGGGCCTTGTGGCCGAAAACCTGAATGTTCATGGGTCTCTCTTGGTCAGGGACGTCGCTCGCGCGCCCTATAGACCGGGCGTGCGAGGATGTCATGCGGCATTCCGTCGGCCTAGGGGCCGTCGGTCGAGGGGCGGAGCACCTCTTCGAGCCAGACCGCGCGGGCGTGCAGCCAGAGGCGGAGGGCGCTGGCCCCGGCCCGCCGGGCATGCCGCGCGGGCCCGCGATAGGGCACCGGCAGCCGGACCGGATCCGCGCGGGCGGATGGTTCCGAAGGCGCGGGCGCGACCGGCGCCGGCTGGTCGAGCATCGCTTCGACCTCACGGCGTACCGCGGGCCAGTCGGGCAGCGCGATATGGTCGCCACCCCGTTCAAGGTGACGCGGAAGGGTCGGCATCGCGGCCCGTAAGGCCACGTCCTGAAGGGGATGTGTCATGGTGCAACTCGCGATGTAGAGGCGGCCGCGGACGCGCGATACGAGCGAGGCGTGAGCTCGCGCCTAAAGCGCTACGGCAGGTGTGATGTCGGCTGTGGGGCGAGGCGCGGACGATGCGCCGGAGGGTCGGGGCGGATTAGCGCGTAAAGGTCCAACAATGAAGCATGGAAGGGCCCTCCGCCCGGGTTTCGACAGGGGGCTCTATAGCAGGAGACGTGCCGTAGCGCCACCCCCCTGACAGCCCGCGCGCGGCGTCCTGCGACGGCGCATCAGGCCGAGGCACCGGAGACGGGCAGAGCGAAATCGGGCCGGCTGGCGCGGTGGCCGAGCACCCACGCGTAAACATCGGCGATCTGCCGCGCCTTCGCCTCCCAGGTGAAATGCGCACGGACGAGCGCGCGCCCGGCCTGCGACATCGGGGCAAGGGCCTCGGGGGCGGCGGCCGCTGTCTCGAGCGCAGCCCGCAGGCGCGCGACGATGTCCGCGCGAGGGCCCAGGGCCAGGGCGATGCCCGTCTCCGCCGTCACGAGCTCCCCCGGTCCCCCGTAATCCACGACGATCGGCACCGTGCCAAGCGCCATGGCCTCGAGGACCACGCCGCCACCGAACTCGCGGATCGAGGGGAAGGCGAGGATGTCGGCGCGGCCGAGAACGCTCTGGACCTCGCGGTGGTCGCGCCAGCCGTGCAGCGTCACGCGGTCGCCGACACCCGCCTCGGCCACCCTGCCCTCCAGAGGGGCGGCCAGGGGGCCGTCGCCCACGACGTCGAGCGTCATCCGCCCGGCTTTGAGAAGCGGCAGGGCTGCCTCAAGCGCCATATCAGGGCCCTTATAGGGCACCAGACGACCGATAAAGGCGGCGCGAAGCGGCCCGGGCGCACGACGCCGCGGTGCGTTCAGATCAAAGCGGTCCGGGTCGATGGCGTTTTCCGGCAGCCAAAGCGTTCGATCCCGATGACGCCTGGGGATCTCGCGCGCGGTGTGCCGCGATCCGGCGAGAATCGCGGCGGCCGATTTCAGGCTCGCGGCACGACCGGGCAGCAGCTTGTATCCACTTCGAACGTAAGACAGCCACTCCCACTCGCGCCGGCGTTCGGCATCGAACGCAGGCGGCCAAGGTACTCCGCCGTTCAACGGGCCGATGACGAAGGGGACGCCCCTGGCCGCGGCCCGCGCACCGAACGGCCCGAAGAGGGTCGGGCTGACCGGCGTGACCCGGTGCACGAGATCGAAGGAGCCCGCCGAGATCTCAGAGGCGAACCGTTGCCAGGCCAGACGCTCGAACTGCGGATAGGCCAGCGACCCGATCGCCTGGTTCACGGTCCACCCGACGCCGCGACCGCCCCCCAACCTCGATGACAGGCGCTGCGCCCGGGCTGCGAACGCCTCATTGTCGATGAAGGTGACGTCTTCCCCGTCGCGGTAGCCCGCGCCGAGAATCGCGTCCCGGTTGCGCACCTGGGTGACAAGGTGGACGTCAGCCACCTCGCGCAGCGCATGGGCGAGCGACCAGCCCACAAGGGGCACGCTGACCCAGTCGGGGTTGGCCGCCTCGGCGAGAACGAGGACCCGGGGGCGACGCGCGGTGCGGTGGTCGAGGCGGGCAGACGACGCGGTCATGCCGGCCCCTTTACCGGAGGCCCCTGGCAGGTGCCACACCGCCGGCCAGCCGCCGCGCAGATGGCGGCGCGGTCCGGCGGCGCGGACTGGCCGAAAATCCTCACGGGCGCGTGTTGACACTCTGCCGGCACTTTCTTATCTGCCCGGCGTTAGCACTCGACAATTGTGAGTGCCAACGATCGGACTGACACCGGCCAATCCGTGCCGGAGCCTAAGCCAGGGCCGGTCCGACCAATGTGGAACCTGAGCTAGGGAGCTTCAACATGGCTTTCACCCCCCTTCACGACCGCGTGCTCGTTGAGCGCGTCGAGAGCGACGAGAAGACCAAGGGCGGCCTGATCATCCCCGACAGCGCGAAAGAGAAGCCCGCCGAGGGCCTCGTCGTTGCAGTTGGCGCCGGCGCGAAAGACGAAGATGGCGAGCGCATCGCGATGGACGTCAAGGCCGGCGATCGCATCCTCTTCGGCAAGTGGTCGGGCACCGAGGTGACCGTCGACGGCAAGGAACTGCTGATCATGAAGGAAAGCGACATCCTCGGCATCATCACTGATGCCGCCGAGAGCGCCGCGGCCTGAACGCCAGAGCGGCCCGCCCCAGGGGTGAGCCCATCGGCGCCAGTCGTGATCCCATTTCCGAAATCCAACTCTCAGGAGTAGTGCTGACATGTCTGCTAAGGACGTCAAATTCGAGACCGATGCCCGCAACAAGATGCTCAAGGGCGTCAACATCCTCGCCGACGCGGTGAAGGTGACCCTCGGCCCCAAGGGCCGCAACGTCGTCATCGACAAGTCCTTCGGCGCCCCGCGCATCACGAAGGACGGTGTGACCGTCGCCAAGGAAGTCGAGCTTGAGGACAAGTTCGAGAACATGGGCGCGCAAATGGTCAAAGAAGTGGCCAGCCGCACCAACGACGAGGCCGGTGACGGCACCACCACCGCCACGGTTCTGGCCCAGGCCATCGTCAAGGACGGTCTGAAGTCGGTCGCCGCCGGCATGAACCCGATGGACCTCAAGCGCGGTGTCGATCTCGCCGTCGCCAAGGTTGTCGAGCACATCAAGAGCGCGTCGCGCGAAGTCAAGGACAGCGACGAGGTCGCTCAGGTCGGCACCATCTCGGCCAACGGCGAAACCGAGATCGGCAAGCAGATCGCCGACGCGATGCAGAAGGTCGGCAACGAGGGTGTCATTACCGTCGAAGAGAACAAGGGCCTTGAGACCGAGACCGAGGTCGTCGAGGGCATGCAGTTCGATCGCGGCTATCTCTCGCCCTACTTCGTGACCAACCCCGACAAGATGGTTGCCGAGCTCGAGGACTGCATGATCCTCCTGCACGAAAAGAAGCTCTCGTCGCTGCAGCCGATGGTGCCGCTCCTTGAGTCGGTCATCCAGTCGCAAAAGCCGCTTCTGATCATCGCCGAAGACGTCGAAGGCGAAGCTCTCGCCACGCTCGTCGTCAACAAGCTGCGCGGCGGCCTCAAGATCGCTGCCGTCAAGGCCCCGGGCTTTGGCGACCGCCGCAAGGCCATGCTGCAGGACATCGCGATCCTGACCGGTGGCCAGGTGATCTCGGAAGATCTCGGCATGAAGCTCGAGAACGTGACGATGGACATGCTGGGCACCACCAAGCGCGTTTCGATCACGAAGGACGAGACGACGATCGTCGACGGTCACGGCGAAAAGGCCGAGATCGAAGCTCGCGTCACCCAGATTCGCCAGCAGATCGAAGAGACCACGTCGGACTACGACCGTGAGAAGCTGCAGGAGCGGGTTGCCAAGCTCGCCGGCGGCGTCGCTGTCATCCGCGTGGGCGGCATGACCGAGGTCGAAGTGAAAGAGCGCAAGGACCGTGTGGACGATGCGCTGAACGCCACCCGCGCTGCGGTGCAGGAAGGCGTGGTCGTCGGCGGCGGTGTCGCTCTGGTCCAGGGTGCCAAGGCGCTCGAAGGCCTGTCCGGCGAGAACTCCGACCAGGATGCGGGCATCGCCCTCGTCCGCCGCGCGCTGGAATCGCCGCTGCGCCAGATCGCCGAGAATGCCGGCGTCGACGGCTCGGTCGTGGCCGGCAAGATCCGCGAGTCCGACGATGCCGCGTTCGGCTTCAACGCCCAGACCGAAGAGTATGGCGACCTGTTCTCCTTCGGCGTGATCGACCCCGCCAAGGTGGTGCGCACCGCGCTTGAGGATGCAGCTTCGGTTGCCTCGCTCCTGATCACCACCGAAGCGATGATCGCCGACAAGCCCGAGCCCAAGGGCGCGGCCGGTGGCGGCATGCCCGACATGGGCGGCATGGGCGGCATGATGTAAGCCACCCGTCCTGTTTCAGGATATCAAGGGCCGCCTCCGGGCGGCCCTTTTCGTTTGCGGGTCGGGCCTGTCTCGGACCAGTCCCGCGGCTCGCGCGGCAATTCCGCTGTCCAACGAAGCACACGTCCTGTGCAGGTGCGCCTTGGCGCTTGGTGCGGACGAGAGACTGCGGTGCCGTGGTGCGCCGAGCTGGCACCGGCGGCACAGGTGGCGGCCGCATTGAGATCCGACAGGGACGTCTGACTGCGCAGGCGCCGGCGCTGGGATCTGGGGCCTGCACTCCGCACTGCGCCCATCTGCACGGCGTCGGTCTCCGGGCCTTGAAAGAGGGGCCGACCGTACCCCCGACACCGCTACGCAGCGAAACCACCCCGAGATCGCCCCGGCGTGGCCCAATTGCGTTAATCGCGCGTTAGGGAATGTCGGCGAGAGTGTTTCCACAAGGTAACCGCCCGTGGTGCTGCCTCTCTGCCCGCGCGACCCTGAACAGGCGAGAATAAGCTGACGTGGCGGTCGCTTTGGTCCCGATTGCTCACGATACGGTCTGCCCGTCGATGCTCTTCTACGCCGTCCTCGATCGCCTCGCGCCCCGGTCGTATCTCGCCAAGGTTCTCCTTGCGGCGAGCGTGTTCGGCCTCGGCCCGGTCGTGGCGGTGGTCGTGGCCGAACAGGCCAACGTGCTGCCGCCCGTGCCGTTCTGGGCCGTCCTGGCGGTCGGCACGGTTGCAGGGATCCTGGGGCTCGTTCTGTCGCTCCGGGCCGTTCTGCGCCCGGTGGCCCATCTTGAGCGCGCGCTGTCGGCCTATACCGACGGGCGGCGCGCGGCGCCCCCACTGCCGGATGGGCATAGCGACGAGCTCGGGCGCCTGATGGCCCTGTCGAACGCCCTGATCGAGACGATGGAGACGCGGCTCGACGATGCCCGGCGCCTGGCCGATGTCGACCCGCTGACCGGCCTGATGAACCGCCGCGGCGTCGAACGGGCGCTCTCGTCGCGGCCGGGCGGCGGCGCGGACGGGGCGCTGATGCTGATCGATGCCGACCACTTCAAACAGGTGAACGACAGGCATGGCCACGATGCGGGCGATGCGGTGCTGCGCGATCTCGGGGCGCTCTTGCAGCGTCAGCTCCGCCGCCAGGATGTGGCCGCCCGGTTCGGTGGCGAGGAGTTCCTCGTGTGGATCGGGGGCTTGGGCCGCGCGCGCGCCCTTCAGGTGGCCGAACGGCTGCGCATGGCGGCGGAAGACGGCCTGCGCGCCGGTCCGGGCGCCCCGGCGGTGACCATCTCCATCGGGCTGGCGCTATGGCAAGAGAGCGAGGGCTTTCAAGACGTCATGAAGCGCGCCGACAAGGCGGTTTATGCCGCCAAGACCGCGGGTCGCAACCGCATCGTCATGGCGACGGAGCCCGTGGCCAAGTCGCGCCGGCGCGGCACGCGCACCGCCCAAGCGGGCGGCGCCCCCGCCTAGGCCCGGGTGCCCGCCGCGACCCGGCCGGGCCTGACAGGGGCGGCTCGGGCTTTCGACAGGCGGCGCGGCGGGTGCTCCGGTCGGTCGGCGGCCACTTCCGCACCGGCATCGCGCTATTGGGTCATGGGCTCGAGCGGATCATAGGCGACACCGGCAGACCAGGCGACCTGGGCGAGCGCGGCGGGCTTGACCCGCAGCCGCGCAAGCTCGTCCGGCAACACCCAGCGCCGCTCGGTCACCACGCCTTCGGGGTCGGCCCAGGTCGGGTCGAGCGCGGCCGGGCCCGCCAGGGCACATCGGAAGAAGACCTCGACCTGATGGAAGGCGCGGGCCGGCTCGTGGAACTCGTTGACAAGGCAGGGCGCCCCGACGCGGACGGCGAGGCCGGTTTCCTCGTGCACCTCGCGCGCGAGATTGTCGGGCAAGCTCAGATGCGGTTCGGCACCGCCGCCCGGCGCGCACCAAAGATCGCTGACGCCGCCCGGATAGGCATTCACGATCAGAAGCCGCCCGTCATGGACCAGCACGGCGCGCACGGCCACGCGAAGGCGCGTTTTGGCCGGTATCGGCGCCGCGCCACCCATGCCGACAGCCCCTCCTAGCGGTGCGTCGGGCGCAGGCGATAGACGCCCTCAGGTAGATGCAGCGCGGCGCGCAGGTCCTGCAACTGCCGCATCGACAGGGTGATCCGCTGCACCTCGTCGGTGCGGGGGTCCAACTGTTCCAGCGTCACGCAATCCTCGAAGGCATTGATTGTGACGTCCTCGACCAATGCCGTGCTGCCCTCGTCGACAAGGGTGATCACGGTTGCGTCGAAATCGTGCTCAATGGTGAACATGGGGCGACCCTAGCCGCGCGCCCAGGGCCCGTCACCCCCTTGCCGACGCGCCTGCGACCCGACCGGCGCTGGGCCGGGGCCTCACGCGCGCGCCCGCCCCCGGGCAACGCGGCGGCGGTGCATCGCGTAGAGCGCCGGCGCCAGTAGCGCCTCGTAGACCGCCCCGACCAGCGGGCGCACAATTGGCAGTGACACGATGCGCGCGAGCCACCGTGTGCGGGGCATTTCCTGCCAGAGCGCCACGAAGGCCGGCAGGCCCGCGAGCAGCCGGCCGTCTTGCACCACATGCAGCCGGCGCGCGGCGTCCTCGGGCGTCAGGCCAAGTGCCGCGAGGTCTTCGTTCTGCAGGGCCGCAAAGTCGAGGGGCAGGGCACGCGCCTCGGCATAGCGCCGATAGGCGCTGACTTCGCGCGAACAGATGGGGCACTCGCTGTTGTAGATCACCTTGGTCATGCCGGGGACATAGGCGCCGCGTCGCCCCGGGCGAGTGCGGCACGTTGACTCCTTTGTGAGGGGGCTGGCCGGCAGGCCGGGCATCGCTATGCTTATCGCGATGTCGTTTTGGAGAGTGCAGATGGGTCCGCCCGCCACGTTCGCCCCGCCCCGTCGCCTTTGGCGGGGGCTTGTCGCCGTCCTGACCCTCGCGGCGCTGACGGGTTGTGAGCTGTCGACGGCGTCCGCGCCCACCGTCCCGACCAGCGCCGCGCCCACATCCGACGTCGGCCGCGCGGCGCAGAACTTCATTGACGTCGTCGAGCGGGTCGAGCCTGTGGCCGAGCGGGTCTGCCGCCAGCAGACATCCGGCATCAATTGCGACTTTCGGATTGCGGTGGACGACCGCGCTGGCGTGCCGCCCAACGCCTTCCAAACGCTCGACAACCGCGATCGCCCGATCATCATCTTCACGTTGCCGCTGATCGCCGATGCGCGGAACGCCGACGAGCTTGCATTCATCCTGGGGCACGAGGCGGCGCACCACATCCGCGGCCATATCCCGCGATCCGAAGTCAACGCGCAACTCGGAGCCCTGGTGCTGGCCGGCCTCGCCCAGGCGGCCGGCCAGAGCATCGAAGCGGTGAACGAGGCGGCGCGGGTCGGGGCGACGGTCGGGGCGCGAAGCTTTGCCAAGGAGTTCGAGCTGGAGGCCGACGCGCTCGGCACGCGCATTGCCTTCGATGCGGGCTACGACCCGGTTCGCGGCTCACAGTTCTTCGCGCGCATCCCCGATCCGGGCGACCGGTTCCTGGGCACACACCCGCCCAACGACGAGCGACAGGCGCTTGTCCGGCGGACGGCGGCGACATTGACCCGGTAACGGGCTTGTCCTGATCGGACCGAATGCGGCGGGTTTGAGGCCGGTTCGAGGCGCATTCTTGTCAAATGCCGACAATTCAGACGAGGCGACCCCAAAGATCGTATTCCGACGCCTCGTCGACCTCCACCGTTACGACATCCCCCGGGGTCAGACGCTGATGCCCCTCGTCGATATAGAGATGGCCGTCGATTTCGGGCGCATCGGCCATGGTGCGGCAGGTCGCGGCGTCCTCCTCGACGAGATCCACGATAACCTTCATCCGTTGGCCGACCCGCGCCGCCAGTTTCGCCTCTGAGATCGCCTGCGCCCGCTCCATAAAGCGGGCGAAGCGGTCCTCCTTGACATCTTCGGGCACATGGTCGGGCAGGGCGTTGGAGCGCGCGCCCGCGACATTTTCGTAGCGAAAACAGCCGACACGGTCGAGCTGTGCCTCATCGAGCCAATCGAGGAGAGTCTGGAACTCGGCCTCGGTCTCGCCCGGATAGCCCACGATGAAGGTCGAGCGCAGAGTGATCTCGGGGCAGACCGCGCGCCAGGCGGCGATCTCGTCGAGCGTCTTGGCGGCGGCGGCCGGCCGAGCCATGCGCTTCAATGTATCGGGATGGGCATGCTGGAACGGAATGTCGAGATAGGGCAGGATCCGCCCTTCGGCCATCAGGGGAACCAGCTGCCGAACATGCGGGTAGGGATAGACGTAATGCAACCTCACCCAGGCACCGAGGCTGCCCAGATCCCTGGCCAGACGCGTGATGTTCGCCTCCGACTTGTCCTTTTCCGACTTCAGGTCGATCCCATAGGCCGAGGTGTCCTGACTGATCACCAAGAGCTCGCGCACGCCGGCGGCAACCAGCCGTTCGGCCTCGCGCATCACCGCCGCATGGGGGCGCGAGACGAGCCGACCGCGCATGTCGGGGATGATGCAGAACTTGCACTTGTGGTTACAGCCCTCTGAAATCTTGAGGTAACTGTAGTGGCGCGGGGTCAGCGAGACGGCCTGTGCCGGCAGCAGATCGACGAACGGATCGGGCGCCGGTGGAACGGCGGCGTGGACGGCATCGAGGACCTGTTCGTATTGGTGCGCGCCGGTCACCGCCAGCACGCGCGGATGCGCGCCCGTGATATAGCCGGGCTCGGCGCCGAGGCAGCCGGTGACGATCACCCGGCCATTCTCGGCCAGCGCCTCGCCGATCGCCTCGAGGCTCTCGGCTTTGGCGCTGTCGAGGAACCCGCAGGTGTTCACGATCACGGCGTCCGCGCCCGCATAGTCGGGGGAGATCCCATAGCCCTCGGCCCGCAGCCGCGTGAGGATGCGTTCGCTGTCAACCAGCGCCTTGGGGCAGCCGAGCGAGACCATGCCGATGGTGGGCTGGCCGGGGCGAGAGGTTTCGCTCACGCGGGCGCGGGCAAGGTCGGGCCGAAGATCGGGCGGGTTCTGAACCATGCCGCGCGACATAAGGCCAAGGGCGGCGGGGCGAAAGACCCTAGGGCTTGATCCGCCAGCCGGTTCGGAAGATCCACCAGATCACGCCCATGCAGGCCGCGCAGAAGCCCGCCACTGCCGCCAGCGAAATTCCTGGCGCCACGTCGGCGACCCCGTAGAACGACCAGCGAAACCCGGAGATCAGGTAGAGGACCGGGTTGAAGTAGCTCACCGTCTGCCAGGCGTCGGGCAGCATCGACACCGAGTAGAACGCGCCCCCGAGAAACACCATCGGCGTGATGACGAGGAGCGGCACCAGTTGCAGTTGCTCGAAGTTCCCCGCCCAAATCCCCAGGATGAAACCTAAAAGGGAAAAGCTGACCGCGGTCAGCACCAGGAAGGTGACCATCGCCAGCGGATGCAGGATCTTCAGATCCACGAACAAGGTCGATGTGGCGAGGATGATCACCGCGATCCCGAGCGCCTTCACCGCGGCCGCACCGACATAGCCGATCGTGATCTCGATGAACGACACCGGAGCCGACAAAAGCTCATAGATCGTGCCGATGAACTTGGGGAAGTAGATCCCGAACGACGCGTTCGAGATCGCCTGCTGCAGAAGCGTCAGCATGATCAGCCCCGGCACGATGAACGCGCCATAGTCGATCCCGTCGACCGTTTGGATACGCCCGCCGATGGCCGCGCCGAACACCACGAAGTAAAGCACGGTGGTGATCACGGGCGACAGGACCGACTGACCCAGCGTGCGAAAGGTGCGCGCCATCTCGAAGATGAAGATCGCGCGGATGGCGTGCCAGTTCGCGGTCATGCGGTCTCTCCCATGGGGGCGCTTTCGGTGCGCCCGTCCTCGACGAGGCGCAGGAACACATCCTCAAGGCTCGACTGGCGGGTCGACAGGTCGCGGATGCGCAGCCCTTCGCTGGTGATCCCGGCCATAAGCCGGGTCATGCCGGTCCGTTCGGCCGTTCCGTCGAAGGTGAAGGTCAGCGCCATGCCCCCGTCCGACAGGGCGAGGTCGTGCTCGGCGAGGGCCTGGGGCACGGCGGACAGCGGTTCGGTCAGCTCGATCCGGAGTTCCTTCTGCCCGAGCTGGCGCATCAGAACGGCCTTGTCCTCGACCAGCATAAGCTCGCCCTTGTCGATCACGCCGATCCGGTCGGCCATCTCCTCGGCCTCTTCGATATAGTGGGTGGTCAAGATGATCGTCACGCCATCCTCGCGGAGCTGCTTCACCAGGGCCCACATGTCGCGGCGGAGCGTGACATCGACGCCCGCGGTCGGCTCGTCGAGGAACAGGACGCGCGGCTCGTGCGCCAGCGCCTTGGCAATCAGCACGCGCCGCTTCATCCCGCCCGAGAGCTCACGGTTGCGGGCATCGCGCTTGTCCCACAGCGACAGGGCGCGCAGGACCTTCTCGATATGCGCGGGGTCGGGCGGCAACCCGAACAGGCCGCGCGAAAAGGCCACCGTCGCGATGACCTTCTCGAAGGGTTCGATCGTGATCTCTTGCGGCACCAGCCCGATTAGCCCGCGCGTCTTGCGATAGTCTGAAATGATATCGTGGCCGCCGACACGCACATGCCCGGCGGTCGGGCCGACGAGGCCGCAAATGGCCGAGATCAGCGTGGTCTTGCCGGCGCCGTTCGGGCCGAGGAGCGCCAGGATCTCGCCCTCACGGATCGTCAGGTCGACGCCCTTGAGCGCCTCGAACCCGCCCTCATAGACTTTGGTCAGTCCTTCGACTTCAATAATGTCGGCCATCGGATCCTCCCTCCGGCCGGTCTACGCGACGGGCTGGTCCTGTGAAAGCGGTGCATCGGGGTCCGATGGTGCGCAGGCGCACGCGTCCCTGTGCCAGTCCAGACCCGACAGCATGAAATGTCAGCGATTGGTGCCCGCTTGACGGCACCCGTGCAATCGCAAAGTGGCGTGGCGCGGCTGGCCTAGCGGCGGCGGTCGCGGCGCGACGACATCGGCTGAAACGCGACGCCGACATGGGCTTCGCAATAGGGCTTGCCCTGCTGCACCGGCAGGCCGCAGAACCAGAAATCGTCGGTCGCCGGGTCGCCGATCGGCCACTTGCAGGTCCGCTCCGTCAGCTCCATCAGCGAGATCTTGCGCGCCTTCTTTTCGACCTCGCGGACCGAGGCGAGCGCTTCGGGGCTGATCTCGTTGGCCGAGGGCTGGGGCGGCAATGGCTGCCCGGCCGGGATGATCTGGCGCCGGGCCGGGCTCGGCTGCGGCGACGGGGCGGGCGACGCTGCCACGACGGCGGGCTCTGGCACCGCCTTTGCCGCCGGTTCCACGGGTTCGGGCTTGGGGGTGGGGGCGGGCTGCGACGGCTCCACCTTGGCCGAGGGCGGCGGCGCCGCGGCCGGTGCGCCCTCGCTGCCGGTGCGGTTCGACAGGCCCAGCCGGTGCACCTTGCCGATCACCGCGTTGCGCGTCACCCCGCCGAGTTCCTTGGCGATCTGGCTGGCGGATTGCCCCTCCGCCCACATCTTCTTTAGCAGCTCGACACGCTCGTCGGTCCAGGACATCGGGGCCTCATTCTGTCTGTGCCGCGCACGCCGCGCAGCCATCGTCCAGGGCCCGGCGGCCCACACAAGCTCGGGACAGGGCGCTTCACGCGCCCCCGAGCGCTCTATACTAGGGTTCGGGACGAGGCCTTACAACAGGCCCCCCGGCGAGGGAAGGCGATATGAGCGAGCTGACGGAACTGGGGGTGCGCCGATTCGGGCGGGTCAATTGGCTGGGCACCCGGACACTGGCAGAGCGAGAGTGCCGGCGTTTCCTGTCGATCTGGCGGCAGACGCTGGTCGCGCCGGCGGTTACGGCGGGCCTGTTCCTCGCCATTTTCGCGCTGGCCATAGGGCCGAATCGGCCCGACGTGATGGGCGTGCCGTTCCTGATCTTCCTCGCGCCGGGCCTGGCGATGATGACGGTGATCCAGCAGAGCTTCTCCAACACATCGTCATCGATGTCGGCGGCCAAGGCGCAGGGCAACATCGTCGACACGTTGATGCCGCCCCTCAGCGGCGGCGAGCTTGTGGCCGGCTATGTGGCCGGTGGCGTGGTGCGGGGCCTCTTCGTGGGCATTCCGCTGATGGTGGCGATGGTTCTGGGCCTCGGCATTCCGGTCGCCCATCCGCTCTGGGTGCTTGTTTTCATGGTCCTTGGCGGCGCGTTCATGGGGGGCTTGGGCCTGTTGACCGGGATCTATGCCAAGAAGTTCGATCAGACGGCGGCGATCTCGAACTTTATCGTGACGCCCCTGTCGTTTCTGTCGGGCACATTCTACTCGATCGACGCAACGCCGCCCTGGATGGCGGTGCTTCTGCACATCAACCCGGTGTTCTACCTGATCGACGGCGTGCGCTACGGCACGATCGGCACGTCGGACAGCTCGCCCTGGCTTGGCCTGCTGGTCGCCGGGGTGGCGACAGCGGGTGTCTTGGGCGTGGCCTGTCACTGGCTGCGCACCGGCTATCGCCTCAAGCCCTAAGGCGCGGCCGCGCGGTCTCATCGCCACTTTACGCGGCGCGCAATCCGGCGTAGTCCAGCGCCATGGCACCGACCCGCGACCGACGCCGCGCCTGACGCGATTTCGCCCCGCCCCTGGGGCCGTTTCCTTGCGGCCCGTTCCATGCCATTCCACGACACTCCGATAGCGCGAGGACATGCCGATGATCCCCTCTTTGTTGCCGACCTACAACCGTGCGCCGCTTTCGTTCGAGCGCGGCGAGGGCGCCTGGCTCATCGAGGCGGATGGCCGACGCTTCCTGGATTTCGCCGCGGGCATCGCCGTCAACGCCCTGGGCCATGCCCATCCGGCCCTCGTTGAGGTGCTGACTGCGCAGGCGGGTCGTCTGTGGCATGTGTCGAACCTCTACCAGGTGCCGCAGCAGCAGGCGCTGGCAGATATGCTGGTGGATCTGACCTTCGCCGACACGGTGTTTGTCACCAATTCCGGCACCGAGGCGGCCGAACTGGCCCTCAAGATGGCGCGGAAGTTCTGGTTCGAGGCGGGCCATCCCGAGCGGATCAAGATCGCCGCGTTCGAGGGCAGCTTCCATGGCCGCTCCACCGGCGCCATCGCGGCGGCGGGGGCAGACAAGCTGACCCACGGGTTCGGCCCCCTGATGCCGGGCTTCGTGCACCTGCCCTTTGGTGACCATGACGCCTTGCGTGCGGCCATGGCCGACCCGGAGCTGGCCGCCGTCATCGTCGAGCCGGTGCAGGGCGAAGGCGGGATCCGGCCCCTGCCGGATGCCTGCCTGAAGGGCCTGCGCGATCTCTGCGACGAAACGGGCGTTTTGATGATCCTCGATGAGGTGCAATGCGGGATGGGCCGCACGGGCAAGCTCTTTGCCCATGAATGGGCAGGCATCGAGCCCGACATCATGATGATCGCCAAAGGGATCGGCGGCGGCTTCCCGATCGGCGCGCTGCTGGCAACCGAACGCGCGGCCTCGGGCATGAGCGCGGGCAGCCACGGCTCGACCTATGGCGGCAATCCCCTGGGCTGTGCCGTGGCGCTGAAGGTTCTGGAGATCGTGTCGGAGCCTGCGTTCCTCGAGGAGGTGCGCCGGAAGGCGGCTGGCCTTCGTCAGAGCCTTGAGGGCATCGTCGCTGCGCATCCGGAGGTGTTTGACGAGGTGCGCGGGTCGGGCCTGATGCTGGGGCTCAAGGCCAAACCGCCGGTGGCCGAGGTGGTGAAGGCGGCCCAGGCCGAAGCGCTCCTCACGGTGCCCGCGGCCGAGAATGTCGTCCGCCTTCTGCCCGCCCTCACGATCACCGACGCGGACCTCGCCGAGGGCGCGGCCCGGCTCGACCGGGCGGCGACGCGGCTGGAAGCAGGCTGACGCGACGGGGGCAGGCGGACGGGGGCAGGCGGACGGGGGCCGGCGGACGGGGGCCGGCGGTCACCGGCCCCCGCTCCGTTCGGTCGGGCGAAGGCCTGGCGCGCGGCGATCGCCTTGGCCGTGGCATCGGCCTTGCGTTTGCGCGGGTGGGGTGTGCCCGTCTCGGCGAAATGGGCAAACTCCTCGATGCTGTTCTGCAGAACTTTGTTGAACTGTATCCGCATCAGCCAGCCCATCAGCACCGAGAACGGAAAAGCGAGATCCACGCTCATTTCCATTCGCACGCGGGTCTTCTGCGGCCCCGCGGCCTCGAGGGTCCAGGCGTTCCGCAGGGAGCGGACGAAGCCCGGCATCTTGTCACCCGTGGCGCTGTAGGCGAGGTGACGGGCTGCCGGATCATAGCGCTCCAGCGTTTCCGTGAAGGGCCCAAGGCTCGTCTCGCAGACCCGCCCGGCGCATGGGGCGGCGGCGACATTGGGCGCGCCCTGCCGGGCGCGCGAGGCATAGACGCTGCTCGCCCAGTCCCCGGCCCGCGTGTAGTTCGGGCCGAGAAGCTCCCAGACCTCGTCTACCGGCTTGGCGACGGTGATGGATTTGGTCAGTCGCATCGCCTCACCCCACGACCTGACCGCCCATGGCGTATCCGCCTTCGGCCGTCTCTTCGATATGGACATTGACGAACTTGGTGATGTCGCCCTTGCCCGAGCTCTGGGCGACGGAGTTCAGGCCCTCGGTCAAGGTGCTGACAATGGAGGCTTTCTCCTCCTTGCTCCAGGCAGATTTCGGAACGGTGACGCGGATCGTTGGCATAGTGTGCTCCTGTGGATGGTCGGTTGTTTTGCATCGCGCGATGCAATATCTATGGAGCAGCGAAATCTGTTTTGCAACGTCTAATGCAAAATAAGGGAGGGGCAGGTGGCCCGACCAAGATCCTTCGACGAGGCCGAGGTGCTGACCTGCGCGATGACGACGTTCTGGCGGCTGGGCTTCGACGCCACGACCTACAAGGTGCTCGAGGGCGAATCAGGCGTGGGCGTGCGCAGCATGCACAACACGTTCGGCGAGAAGGAAGAGCTGTTTCTGAAGGCGCTCGACACCTATCACGCCAGTGTCGCAGCCCTGATGGACCAGGTGTTCGACCCGCCCGGGATTGCCGCGATCCAGACGATTTTTCGCGGCGCCACGGCCCCGCGGCCCGACGGCGACATCGCGCATTCGGGCTGCCTGATGGTCAACACGGTGTTCGAGCTGCAGGACCGATCCGTCGAGATCGACGCGCGGCTGAAGGCCTACGAGCAGATGCTGCGAGATCGGTTCTTCGGGGCGCTCCAGCACGACGGGATCTCCGACGCGGACCAGCGGGCGGAGTTCCTGGTGGGGGCGCTCTGGGGGATTCTGAGCCAGATCCGGCTGGCGGGTCGGGCCGAGGCGGGGGCGCCCATGGCCGGCGTCATCGTCGAGACGATTTCGGGCTGGGCGTGAAGCGCGCGCGCTCGGCCAAGACCGATTGAGCGCGAAAGACGAAGCTCGCCCCCCGGGTTGGCGCGGTTCCTGGTCCGCGCTTCTGCACCGGGGGGCTCAGCGGGCCCTCGGGCCCGGGACGCGGAGCCGATATCGCCGGGTGTCAGGCCCGGCCATATGCCTCGGCAATCGCGATCTGCATCGCGTCTTCGGGGCTGCGCCCGCCCCAGACAACAAGCTGGAACGCGGGATAGTAGCGCTCGGCCGCCATCACGGCGGTGCCGATCAGGCGGTCGATCTGGTCGGTCGTGGGCACCTGTCCGCCGGCCATCACCAGCCCGTAGCGATAGGTCATCAGCCCCTGCTCGGCCCAATGGCTGAAGGCGCCGGCCCAGCAGGTGTCGTTGACCGCGTTCAGCGCGGCATAGAGCGACGGCAAGGTGCCCTCTGGCGGCTCCATTTCGAAGGTGCAGATGAGGCGCAGCGTTTCGTCGTAGGACGACCAAGCGAGCGTAATGGAATACGTCCGCCACTGGCCCTCCACCGCCATGGCGATCTGGTCGTCGCCGATCCGGTCGAACTCCCAGTCGTGGTGCTCGGCGAGCGTCTCGACAACGTCGATGGGGTGAAGGTCTTCCGTGAGGTAGTCTTCGGAAAGTGACATGCCCGGCCTCTTTGGTTTCGCCCTTGGCCCGGCTTTCGCCCCGTTCGGTTGCGGGGTCTGTCGCGCACCAAGGGCTTGGTGCCTGCTCAAGGGACGGCGCGGTTTTGCGTCTCCCTCACCACATATGGTGGGGTGTTGGGCAGAGCCTGTAAAGCAGTATTTTCGTGACACCCCCAAGAAATGGGGTCTGAGCCACCCTGCACCACAAGAGGCGCCGTCGCGTCAACTGGCAATCAATGGGCGGCCCGACTACCCCACGATCGGCGCAATCGATCGGATCAGCCTGCGGCCGCGGCGGTGCGTTGGTCGGCGATGCGGGCCCAGGGGTTTCGCCCCGCACCGGCCTTGTCGAGCACCGCGCGCGCCTCGTCGAGGTTCGGCACCAGCGACCGCACGCTGGTGGTGTTTTGCGACTTCGTGTGAAGCGCCTGCGCAACCGCATCCGCGTAGTCCGGGTCGTCGCGGGACAGGCCCAGAAAGTCGAAGACCCGGTCGACTTCGGCTTCGCCGCCGCCCGGGGCGCCATACACGTTCTCGAACAGGATGATATAGGGCGAGATCCCCGCCTCGTTCATCCGGTCGATCAGCCATTGTCGCCGCCGCATGCCCCGCCGCAGGTTCGAGCGCAGCCGGGCGATGTCCATCGGCGGCATCTCCCGCTTGCCTGACAGGAAATCGGGATAGATCTCATCGGCCTGCGTCTTGCCCCACGCCCCCGTCAGCAGCGCCAGCTCCCGCGAGAAGACGCGGGACACGTCATCGCGCCGGTCGAGGATCGCGTGGCGAAAGCCCATCTCGCGCGAGACCTCAAAACAGCAGTGCTGGAGCGGGAGAGGGTGCAACTCGTAGCAGTTCTTGATCGGCCGACCCTGGGCGAGAAACGCCTCCATATCGGCGCGCAGCCGGCCCTCGTCCTTGGTCTCCTTGAAGGTCTTGGTGATGTAGCCGGCGGCATTGGCGGGGTTGAACGGCTCGAAATAGGACGGGCCGTGGCCAAAGAACCGTCCGAGCAGATTAAAGAGCGTGGTGCCGCCCGTGCGCTGGAAGGCCCACACGATGAAGGGTTCGGGCATGGGGCCCTCCTGTCGCCGCTCGGGGCTGGCTACCAGCATGGCCTGACGCTCGCAAGCGCACGTCGGGGCTGTGCGCGGGCCTGTCCGCGCACGCACCGTGGTCGTCAAACTTGAAACGCTGCGCGCCGGGCCGTGGCTCAGCCGTCGCCGGCGAGCTTGGCTTCCAGGGCGTCGATGCGGGCCTTCAGGGCGTCATTCTCTTCGCGCGCCTTCTGGGCCATGGCGCGCGCGGCGTCGAATTCCTCGCGGGTGACGAAGTCGCGGTCGGCGAGCCAGCGGTCGACGAGCGACTTCATGGCGTTCTCGGCCTCCTCGCGCGCACCCTGCGCCACGCCCATGGCGTTGGTCATCAGCTGCGAAACATCGTCGAGGATCTTGTTGCGGCTCTGCATAGGGCACCCCTTCGTTACACGCGCTCGTTATATGGGCCGCGTGTACGGGCGGCTCAAGGTTGACTTCGTCGCGGCGGCACGGGCAGGTGAGCAACAAAACAGGCGAGGCAAACTGATGCAGGCCGTTATTCCTTTCCCCGATATCGGGCCGAATCTCGTGTCGATCGAGCTCTTCGGCACAACCTTGGCCCTGCGCTACTATGCGCTGAGCTATATCGTCGGCATCCTGATCGGCTGGCGGATCGTTGTGGCGCTGGTCAAGCGCCCCTCGCTCTGGCCCGACTGGCGCCCGCCGATGAATCCGCGCCAGGTGGAAGAGCTGCTGACATGGGTCATCCTTGGCGTCGTTCTGGGCGGCCGGCTTGGCTTCGTGCTGTTCTATGCGCCGGCCTACTATCTCCAGAACCCGTTGGAGATCCCGATGATCTGGCAGGGCGGCATGGCGTTTCACGGCGGCTTTCTTGGCGTTGTGCTGGCCGTGTGGCTGTTCTGCCGAAAGTACGGGATCGACGTGGCGGGCGCCTCCGACTGTCTGGCCATCGCAACGCCGCCGGGGCTGTTCCTGGGGCGCTGCGCGAACTTCATCAATGGCGAGCTCTGGGGCCGCCCCTGGAACGGGCCCTGGGCGATGGTCTTTCCCACCGATCCGCTACAGGTGCCGCGCCATCCCAGCCAGCTCTATGAGGCGATCTTGGAGGGGGCCGTCCTCGGCGCGCTCCTGTTGTGGCTGGCCCTCCGTCGCAGGGCGCTGCACGTGCCCGGACTGATTGCGGGCATGTTCTTTGCGGGCTACGGCGTCGGGCGGTTCTTCGTGGAATATTTCCGGCAGGCCGATCCCCAGTTCATCACGCCGGACAACCCGTGGGGCTTTGTGGTCGGCCAAGGGATTGTGGGCGTGACGATGGGCCAGCTTCTGAGCCTGCCGATGGTCGTGGTGGGCCTTGCGGTGGTGGCCTGGTCGCTGCGGCGCACGCCCACGCCCGCATGACGCCACCGGCCGCCACCCCGCTGGCCCGGCTTCTGGCCGAGCAGATCGCGGCGACGGGGCCGATCACCTTTGCCGACTATATGGCGGCCTGCCTGATGCACCCGGTGCACGGCTATTACACCACGCGCGATCCGCTGGGGGCGGAGGGCGACTTCACCACAGCGCCCGAAGTGACCCAGATGTTCGGGGAACTGGTGGGCCTCGCGCTGGCACAGGCCTGGCGCGATCAGGGGGCGCCCGCGCCGTTTACCCTGGCCGAGCTTGGCCCGGGCCGGGGCACGCTGATGTCTGATCTCTGGCGCGCCGTGCGGGGGGTCCCGGGCTTTCAGTCGGGCGCCTCGGTGCACCTTGTCGAGACCAGCGCGCCCCTGCGGGCTGTCCAGGCCGAGCGGCTGGCCCACCTCTCGCCCCGTTGGCTGGAGCGCATCGAGGACCTGCCCGAAGATCGACCGCTCTACCTTGTGGCCAACGAACTGCTCGACGCGCTGCCGGTGCGCCAGTTCCACCGCGATCCCGGCGGGTGGCGCGAGACCGTCGTGGCGCTGCAGGACGGGGTGCTCGGGCTGGCCCTTGGCCCGCCCGCGCCGGTGGCCGTGCTCGACCATCGGCTCGGCGACACCAAGCCGGGCGATATCGTTGAGCTTTGTCCGGCGCTGTCGACGGTTGTCGCCGAAGTGGCCCGCCGGATTGCAGGGCAGGGCGGGCTCGCGCTCTTTATGGATTACGGCGGCTGGCGGTCGCGGGCGGACACGGTGCAGGCGATCCGGGCCCACCGCGTGGCCGATCCGATGGCCGAGCCCGGGCAGGCCGACCTGACCGCCCATGTCGACTTCGAGGCCGTGGCCGCTGCGGCGCGCGCCGCCGGGGCCGAGGCCTGGGGCCCCGAGGAGCAGGGGCTCTGGCTCGGCC
Organism: Pseudomonadota bacterium; assembly: GCA_039822045.1. Classification (GTDB taxonomy): domain Bacteria; phylum Pseudomonadota; class Alphaproteobacteria; order Rhodobacterales; family Rhodobacteraceae; genus HLUCCA09. The sequence continues at coordinate 49,913 of JBCBMY010000006.1, forward strand.
GCCTGGGTCTTGTCGAGCGTGCCGAGGTGCTGGCTCGCGCCCTTCCCGACGATGCCGCGCGCCAATCGCACTTCGCTGCATTCCGCCGCTTGACCGAGGCCGACCAGATGGGGACGGTGTTCAAGGCAATGGCCATCACGCCCAAAGCGGGACCTCCGCCAGCAGGGTTTGCCGGCCTGGCCGCGGGAGCCATTGCATGACGCTCGAGATTCTGTCTTCCGACGTGCTGTCGCCGTTGAGGCACGGCTTTTTTACGCGCAAGGGCGGTGCGTCGTCGGGCATTTTCGCCGGGCTCAATTGCGGGCGCGGCTCGTCGGATCTGGCCGAGGTGGTCGAGATCAACCGGGGCCGGGTGGCGCACGCTATGGGCCTTGCGACGACGGATCTCGTGAGCGTGCACCAGGTCCATTCCGCCGATGCGATCGCGGTGAGTTCCGCCAACCGGCCCGACGGAGTGCGCGCCGATGCGATGGTGACGGCGGATCCCGGGGTGGCGCTGGCCGTGCTGACCGCCGATTGCCAGCCCGTGCTCTTCGCCGATGCCGAGGCCGGCGTGATCGGGGCGGCCCATGCGGGCTGGCGCGGTGCAATGGACGGGGTGCTGGAGGCGACGCTCGATGCCATGGCCGGGCTTGGGGCCGACATCGGCCGCACCGTCGCCGTGATCGGGCCGACGATCAGCCAGAGCGCCTATGAGGTCGGGCCCGAATTCTTCGACCGGTTCATGGCTGAAGACCAGGAAAACGCCCGCTTCTTCTCGGGCGGCAACGGCGACAGGATGCAGTTCGACTTGCCGGGCTATTCCCTGCGCCGCTTGCGGGCGACCGGCATCGACCACGCCGAGTGGACCCGCCATTGCACCTATACCGACGAAGAGCGGTTCTATTCCTATCGCCGCTCCGTCCATCGCGGCGAGGCGGACTATGGACGTCTGATCTCCGTGATCCGGCTGTGACTCTCGTCGCCCCGCCGGGAAAGCGCGGCACGCGCACCTTCTGAATCGACGTCAATTTTCGCTAATCTGGAAACGATCGGCGCGCTTCTTGGGAATTGTCGATCTTCGCCGCATCTCCGCCGCAAAACGACGGCAGAACCGTCGCACCGTGCGACGGTGCCAAGGGGGCCGGCGCGTACAGACATCGCGTTGCCAAGCGCGCGCGGGCAAGGAGAAAACGGATGATGAAACCGACCAAGCGACGGTGGCTCGCCGGAGTGATCGCGGCCGCCGCGACCATGAGCCAGCCCCTGCCCTGGGAGCGCGGCCCGCGTCGCGCCCGCCTGGCGCGCGGCCTGAAGGCCCGCATGGCGGCAGGCGGCTAGGTGCTGCGACCCGCATGGCAGGTTGGTCCGGCAACGTCGGTGGGCATGGGCGCGTGGCGGCGCAGGTTGCCACAGATGTCGCCACAAATGTCGCCACAGAATCGCGCCGGCCCAGGGACCGCCCTGACCTGGCGCCCCGCGCCCGGGCGCGCGATGTCTGATGGTTGCCTTCCAATGATTCGAGTGTCCCGCTGGAATGTGGCGGGATTGCCGGCCGGCCCGAGAACAATCCCGCACGGTCCCTCCGGATTGGCGGAGCGGGCTGGCCGGTCGGCCACGAGCCTTTGACAACGACGTGAGGTTGCCCTCACTATCCACGTGATACGTCCTTCTGCATCCGGTGGGGGCCGCGCAGATGTGACCGACCCGAAAGGATCGGACGCATGGGAAGCCATTCCCTCCCCCCGGCCGACGCGCCTCAGGGGCAACCAAATCCTCGCTTGCGCTCCCGCCTCGGGGCGCAACACGAGTATCTGCGCCGAGACGTGCCTCTCACCCGCAGATATGACGTGTCTGCACTGCTTCGCACCGGTGACATTTCCGAGTTTTCGCGCGTGGCGCCCGCCACGCCTGTCTTTGAAGACGCCTTCGCGGCCCTTGCCCGCGGCACCCTGATCTCCACGGCCGAAGGTCCCGTGGCGGTGGAGGATCTGGTGCCCGGAATATTGGTCGAAACCACCACGTCTGGTCCCATGCCGCTACTCTGGGTTGGGTCGATGACGGTGTATCCCGAAGGCACTCCTGGCTCTGGAGGCGAGGCGGCCGGCCTCACCCGCCTCGCTTCCGACGCCTTCGGCTTTGGCCGACCCGCGCTCGACCTGATCCTGGGTCCGCGCGCCCGCGTGCTCTATCGCTCGTCTGGATGCCGCCCGCTGGTCGGCGCCGATCAGGCGTTTGCCCCGGCGCGCGCCTTCGTCGATGGCGACGGTGTGATCCCGCTCGCGCCTGTCAGCCCCGTGCGCGTCTATCATTTGGGCTTCCATGGCCAGCAGGCCGTGCGCGCGAACGGGATGGAGATCGAAAGCTTCCATCCCGGCCCCGACCCGGCCGCCGTGATGATGCCCGACGCGCTCGACATGTTCCTGGGCCTCTTCCCGCATATCATACGCCTGTCGGACTTCGGCCCGATCGACACGCCGCGCCTGACTGCGTTCGAAGTCGAGCGCCTCCAGGCCGCCTAGACCAAGCCAGCGCGGCCCACGCCGGGCCTCCCGTTCAGTCGCCTTCCCGATTGCGCCCTGCGTGCGCGCCGCCTAGCGTCGCCCAAACGGGCGGGGAGGCGGCGATGGACCAGGCGGAACTCGAAACACGCGGGATCACCATGCTTGGCTGCGGCAAGATGGGCTCGGCCATCTTGCGCGGCTGGCTCGATGGCGGGATGCGTCCCGCGGCCGTTCATGTGATCGAGCCCCATCCGACAGACTGGCTCCGGTCAACCGGCGTGGCGATTGGCGGCGAGGGGCCGCCCGCCCCCGCCGTTCTGATGCTCGCCGTCAAGCCGCAGATGATGGCGGAGGCGCTTGCGCCCGTGGCCGGGTTGGGTGGCGGCGGCACCCTCGTTGTCTCGATCGCCGCCGGCACGCCGATCTCAGCCTTTGAGGCCGCCTTCGGCGCGGGCACACCGGTGGTGCGCGCCATGCCCAACATCCCCGCCGCTGTCGGGCGCGGCGTGACGGCCCTTGTGGCGAACGACGCGGCCGGCGCCGCCGGTCTTGCGCTCGCCGAACGCCTGATGGAGAGCGTGGGGCGCACCGTTCGCCTAAGCTCCGAGGCCGAGATGGATGCCGTGACGGCGGTCTCCGGGTCCGGGCCCGGCTATGTCTTCCACATGGTCGAGGCGCTTGCGGTGGCCGGTGAGGCGGAAGGCCTCGCGCCCGATCTCGCCATGGCGCTTGCCCGCGCGACCATTGCCGGGGCCGGCGCGATGCTCGATGCCACCGACACCCCGGCGGCAGCCCTGCGCGAAAGCGTCACCTCGCAAAAGGGCACGACGGCGGCGGGGCTCGAGGTGCTGATGGATGACTTGCCCGACCTGATGACCCGCTCCGTCGCCGCCGCGGCCGCGCGCAGCCGGGAGCTGGGCCAATGACCGCTCAGATCACCTTCGACGACTTTCTCGCGGTCGACATTCGCGTTGGCCGGATCGTTGCGGCCGAGCCGTTCCCCGAGGCCCGCAAGCCGGCCTACAAGCTGCGCGTCGATTTCGGGCCCGAGATCGGAGAGAAGAAGAGCTCGGCGCAGATTACCACGCATTACACACCCGACGCGCTCATCGGCCGGCAAGTGCTGGGCGTGGTCAACTTTCCGCCGCGCCAGGTTGGCCCCTTCATGTCGGAGGTTCTGGTTCTTGGCCTGCACGATGCCGACGGCGCCGTGGTGCTTGCCGTCCCCGAGCACGACGTGCCCCTTGGCGCGCGCCTCGCCTGACCCCGGCCCCGCCGCGGCGCCGCGTCTTGCTGCGCCCCTCGGCGCGGGCTAAGCGGGGTCGAAACTGACGCGCCAGGGAGGCCCCGATGACCGCGCTCTTGATCACGCGCAAGCTGCCCGACGCCGTGATGGACGAGGCTGCCGCCTTTGCCGATGTGACGCTCTGGCCCGAGCCCGGGCCGCTTTCGCCCGAACAGGCGGCCGCAACGCTGCAGATCTATGACGCGGTGATCCCAACCCTGGGCGACGGCTATGGGGCCGGGGCCTTTGCCGGCGGGCCGTTCCGCTGCAAGGGCCTCGCGAATTTCGGGGTCGGCTACAACCATATCGACGCCGCCGCTGCCTCGGCCGCCGGCGTCACCGTCACCAACACGCCGGGCGCCGTCACCGACGCCACCGCCGATATCGCGCTGACGCTGATGCTTACGACTTGCCGGCGCGCGGGCGAGGGCGAGCGGATCTTGCGGGCCGGCCAGTGGACGGGCTGGCAGCCCACCCAGATGCTCGGCCTGCATATGACGGGCAAGACGCTTGGCATCGTGGGCATGGGGCGCATCGGCAAGGCCATCGCCAAGCGCGCCCATTACGGCTTCGACATGGAGGTGGTGTTCTTCAACCGCTCCCCTGTTGCCGAGCCCGGCATGCCCGCCCGCCAGCTTGCCTCGCTTTCCGAGGTTCTGGCCGAGGCCGACATCGTGGTGCTGGCGGTGCCGGCGACCCCCGACACGCATCACCTGATCGGGCGCGAGGCGCTCGCCGCCATGCGCCCGCATGCGCACCTGGTGAACATCGCCCGGGGCGACATCGTCGACGAGGCCGCGCTTATCGAAGCGCTTCAGGCGGGCCAGATCGCCGGAGCGGGCCTCGACGTCTACGAGTTCGAGCCGAAGGTGCCCGAGGCGCTGATCGCGATGGAGAATGTCGTGCTGCTGCCCCATCTCGGCACCGCGGCGCTCGAGGTGCGCGAGGCGATGGGGCGGATGGCGCTCGACAATGCCCGCGCCATCCTGGAGGGCCGGACGCCGCCCAACCCGGTCTGAGGCGCGTTCTGCGACCGCGGTGTCAGAACCGCTCGACCCAGGGCCGCAGCGCCACCTCGTTCGTCCAGGCCGAGCGCTCCTGCTCGATCAGGTGGCGATAGGTGCGGGCGATGGCATCTGGATCCAGCATCGAACCGGGCGCATCCGGCGCCTCGGTCCGCCCGGGATTGCGAATGCCGCCGTCGATATTGATCCAGGCCACATGGATGCCCTTGGGGTGCAGCTCGCGCGCCATGCTCTCGGCCAGCCCGCGCTGGGCGAACTTGCCCATCGCGAAGGGCGCCGACAGCGGAAACCCCTTCACCCCGGCCGATGCGCCCGTGAAAAGGATCGTGCCCCGCGTGCCGTCCGCCGCGGGCTCGGCCGCAAGCATCGTCCGTGCGGCATGCTTGCCCGCGATGAAGGCGCCGAGCGCAGTGACCTCGACCGCCCGGCGCACCGTTTCCAGGTCGAGCTCGGCCACGGGGCCGCGGGTGCGCGCCGAGGGGTTGTAGACGACCACGCGAGGCGCCTCGGGCAGCCCGTCGAACAATGCGGCGACGCCGGCCTCGTCGGTGGCGTCCAACAAGTGCGTGGCGGCCCCGGTCTCGGCGGCCAGCGCGCTCATCTTGTCGGCCGAGCGGGCGGCCAGGGTCAGCGTGTGATCTGTCGCAAGATTGCGCGCCACCGAGGCCGACAGGCCGTCGCCGGTGCCGATGATAACTGCGTGGGGCATGTAGGGGCTCCTTGGTTTCGCGCGATCATGGGCCGGGGCGGGGCGCCGGGGCAACCGCCCTTGCCGCGCAGAAGGTGTGCGGCCGGGCCCTCGGCGCCAGACTATGTCAGGGCCAGCCGCATCAAGGGCCGGCCCTCGCGCCGCCGCGCAATCTCGCGAAAGCCCGCCTCGCGAAAGGTCGGCGCCGGGCCGTGGTACAGGGCGGAGGCCGCCTTCTTCCCGTCGGCCGTCTCCACCGGACATCCGTCGAGCACGCGCGCCCCGTTGTCGCGCGCCCAGGCGATTGCGGCATCGAGGAGCGCCCGCGCATGCCCTTTCTTGCGGTGCCCGGTGCGCGTGACGAAGCATGTGACGCCCCAAACGGCCGGGTCGGCGGCCTCTGTGGGCTCGGGCGGCGCGGTCAGCCGGCCCGCCACGTTCCATTCCGGCACATCCGCGCGCGGGCCGACCTGCACCCACCCGACCGGCGCTCCGTCGGCATAGCGCAAAAGGCCCGGCGGCGGGCCCTGCATCACCCGCGCGTGGAACAGTGCCTTCACGTCCAGCCCGTTGGAGAACCCGGGCCCCTTCGTGCGGGGCAGCCGCCACCACATGCACCAGCAGCGCCCGCAATCGCCCTTGCCCGCGCCGCCACCGAACACCGTCACCAGATCGTCCCACCGGTCGGGCGTCAGCGGATGGATGTCGGCGCTCATAGCCCGTGGCTCCGCCCATACGCGGCCCGGGGCGGGGCGGGCCAGGGCGGCGCGCCTTCTGGGGGCGCATAAATGCTCACCTCCAGCGGATAGCAGGCGGCCGCATCGGACGAATGGCTCGCCGAGCAATCCCCGCCTGGGCAGGCCGACAGGGCGCCGAGCAGGTCCATCTCGGCAAAGAACTCGATGTAGTCACCCGGCCGCGCCGGCGAGGCCTTCATGAAATACTGGCCCGTGTCACGGGTAAAGCCGGTGCACATGAACACGTTCAGCACATCGTGGACATGGCGCTCGGCCTCGTCCGCAAGCATGCCGGTTTCATGCACCAGCGCGCGGATCAAATTGGAGTGGCAGCAATAATCATACTGCTCGCCGCCCGAGAGCAGCGCGTGGGTATAGGGGTCGCACCGCGTGCCGATCACGTCATGGACGCCGCCGCCAAACGCATCCTTGCCATACCAGCCCAGCGTGTCCTCCAGGATCGTCGCCAGAGGGCGCAGATGCGGGAACGTCGACCAGAGCACGTCGCCTGCCGTCACATGGGTGCCGTGGAGCGCGCGGGTTTTGCCTGAATAGAACCGCTCCGACAGATCGCGCGCGTTCCAGAGGTTCAGGTCGCCCACTTGCGGCCCCTCGACCGAGGTGATCCGAAACGCGCCGCCCGCGGGCACATGAAAGGCTCGGGCATCCCGCGGCGGCACCGTGAGGCGCGCGACTTCCGCCATCTCGGCCCGGCGCCCGACCCGTAGATCGCGGTCTGGCCGTGGCAGCGTCTCATTGGGATAGCAGATGACGGGTTGGATTGCCCTGCGGGCCTCGGCGTCGGTCGGTTCGGATCGCATGGGTCGCTCCAGACTGTCGCGCCACCAGAGCTTGGCCGGCCCACCGCTGTCAATTCCCCGCAGGCCGTGGCAGGGACCCGCGCGGATAGGGGAGGTCGGGATGCAATGGGTTCTGCAGGACTTTGAGGACACAATCCGCCTGGCCAGCGTGCTGGAGCGGCTCGGCTTGCCCTACTCGCTGCACAAGGTGGTGCCGTTTGTCGGAGACCTTGTGCCCGAGCCCGAAATCGCCGATCCGAACAACGTCATCCTCTTCGGCAGCTACACCCTTCGTCATTTCGCGGCGCGCCATGGCCTGCGGCCCGGAACCTTCGTCCTCCGGCCGTTTCTGGGTGAGGTGCCCTGGCGGCCCTTTCTGCTGAACGGCGAGGGCATTCGAACCATGCCCCTGCAGGACGTGCCGACCCAGGTGGCCGAGGACGGACGCGCCTGGTTCCTCCGACCGGCGGCTGACGGCAAGGAGGTTGCCGGCCGCGTGATGGGCGCCTCTGAGATCCGCGCGCTTGCCGCGCAGGTCCTCGCCCTAAGCGACGACGAGATCCCCCGCGGGTCGCTCCGTCACGACACCGAACTTCTGCTTGCCCCGCCCGCCCGCATCTTCAAGGAATGGCGTGTATGGGTCGTGAACGACCGCGTGGTGTCGTGGTCGCTCTACAAGGAGGGCACGCGCGTCATCTATCGCGCCGAGATCGACGATGACGCCCGCGCGTTTGCCGAGCAGGTCATCGCGGCGAACCCAGGCTATGCTCCGGCCTATGTGCTGGATATTTGCCGCGCTGAGGCGGGCCTGCGCCTTCTCGAGACCAATTGCATCAACGCTGCGGGGTTCTATGCGGCCGATCTCAACGCGCTCGTCGCGGCCCTCGAAGAGTGCGCAACCGGGTTGAGACTGACAAGTCGGCATCGTCCACGCTGAGCGTCTCGGTGATCCTGTGCAACTTCATCGCATGCTCCCCGCGGTCCCTGGGCTCCGCATTATCCAGCCGGCGCGCCGTTGCGATGCGAACGGCACGGTCTCGTGCCCTGGGCGCTAGACCTGCCGCTCGACCAGCATCGATTTGATCGAGGCGATCGCCTTGGCCGGGTTCAGGCCCTTGGGGCACGTCTTGGTGCAGTTCATGATCGTGTGGCAGCGGTAGAGCTTGAAGGGGTCCTCAAGATCGTCGAGCCGCTCGCCTGTCGCCTCGTCGCGGCTATCGATGATCCAGCGATAGGCGTGGAGGAGGGCGGCCGGGCCGAGATACTTGTCGCCGTTCCACCAATAGCTTGGGCAGGCGGTGGAGCACGAGGCGCACATCACGCATTCATAGAGGCCGTCGAGCTTCTTGCGGTCCTCAATCGACTGCTTCCATTCGTGCTCGGGCCGCTGCGTCTTGGTCTCGAGCCACGGCATGATCGACGCGTGCTGGGCATAGAAATGCGTAAGGTCGGGGATCAGATCCTTCACCACGGGCATGTGGGGCAGGGGATAGATCTTCACGTCGCCCTTCACCTCGTCCATCCCGCGCAGGCAGGCAAGCGTATTGGTGCCGCCGATATTCATCGCGCAGGAGCCGCAGATCCCTTCGCGGCACGAACGGCGGAACGTGAGCGTCGGGTCGATCTCGTTTTTGATCTTGATCAGCGCGTCCAGGATCATCGGGCCGCAGGTGTCGAGATCCACCCAATAGGTGTCGATCTGCGGGTTCTTCCCGTCGTCCGGATTCCAGCGATAGATCTGGAACTTGCGCAGGTTCGTGGCCCCCTCGGGCTTGGGCCAGGTCTTGCCGGTCCGGATCGTCGAATTCTTGGGGAGCGTGAACTGAACCATGAGATCCTCCGTTTGGGTCGGACTATAGGGTGCCCCGGGGGTCGGAGCCATGCGCAGGCGAAGCGCCCTTTCGCCGCAAGGCAGCGCGGTGCGCGCGGCCGGGCTCAGCCGTCACCCGGCGGGTGGTCGACGCGCTCGGCGGAGAAGCCCCGCAGGGGTTTGGCGCGGCGGCCGTAGAGGGCAAAGTCCACGCCGTCCTGAAACACGTTCAGACCCTTGTGCAGCCCGTCTTTCACACGCTGGGGCGCATTGGAGTACCAGACCTGTTCATGCAGGTGCGACACGGTGCTGAGATCGAAAGCTTCCTTGTCGTCGGGCCGGCCGTGGGCGCGGATCCGGGCCGCGCGCAGTGCCACCCGGCGGACGGGCCGCCCCCGCATCGCGAAATGCAAAAGCCTCTCGGGGTGGAGATAGCGCGGCCCCGAGCGGCAGAACGCCAGCGCACGTTCCGCCCGCAGGCCGTAGCTGCGGATGCAGGAGCGGCCGCGGACCAGGGCAAAGCGATCGTTGTAGCCGCCCCAGCCATGCCAGTAGGGCAGCATGCACAGGGGCGCCGGGCGACGGGCCAACCGGCCAAGCGGACGCGCGAAGCTGTCGAAGTAGTAGAGATCGGGCCGCACGAAGAGCACGATGTCGGGCTCCCAGTCGAGCGCCATCAGCGTGACGCGCCGGATCGAATGGAGCTGGTGGACGAGGTTGCGCACGGTGTGGAAGTCGTTGCTCCAGAAGTCGCCGTAGGTCTGGATCTCGTCGAAGCTCCAGGGTGCGAGGCACGCCCCCGGCTCTTCCAGCTCGACCGCATCGAGGGGCAGCAGGCGGTGCTCATCGGGATCGACCTCGACCGCCTCACCCGTGCGCGGGCTCTCGATCCGGGTTTGCTGGAAAAAATGGCCGAAGAGGCGGGTCTCGCCAGTGGCATGGGCGGGCGCCAGGACGGCCTTTTCGATCGAGGGCAGCGTGTAGGCCAGGGACCGGGTGATCCCGAAGAAGCACACGGCAATACGGCGGCGGCGGGCGCTCACGACAGAAGCCTCGGCCCCCGCGTCGCGCGCGCGTGGTGCAGCCGCTGCGACAGGGGTTCGAGTGCGATCATCCCGGCAACCTGCAGCGCCCGCAGGGCCCGGGGCCGGGCGCGCCAGTGCCGAAAGGCCGGCGCGACCTTGCCGTTCAGCACGTCGATCCAGCGTTCGAGCACGGCCGCATCGGTGTAGTCGGCGGCGCGGCGCATCCCGTTCGCTATGGTATCCGCGTAGAGGCGCGGCTGGTCCCGGAACCGGCGCAGCGCGGCCAGCGCGTCCTCGGGGCTCCGGATCTCGACGTAATCGAGCGGGTCGCGCCGCAATTCGGCGAAGGCCGGTTCGGGGCCCAGAAGCGCGGGCGCCCCGGCGGCCCAGGCATTGACCAGCTTGCTCGCAGGCTTGTGGCGAGCGTCATAGGCCGTCTGGTTGCGGATCGCCAAGACCACGTCGGTTTCGCTGTAATCGTGCCAGCGTTGGGCGCCGCTCTCCATATCGCGCAGGTCAAGATCGAGGCGGATCTCCATTGCGGCCAGGGCCTCGCGAAAGGCCTCCGATCGGAACGGTGCCCAGAGGTTCAGCGCGTGCCCCTTGAACGCCACCGTATCGATCCGTGCGCCGCGCGCAGCGTCGCGGGGCATCAGTCCCGGCTGCGGCCAATGGGGGATGTTGGCGCTGTGGACCGTCTCCCGGGCGAGGCCGTTTTGCCGGATCACGAAGTTGCCCAGCGCTGGCGCATGCGCATCGGCCCGCGGGATCACCACGAACCCGGGTGTCAGGCGCAGACGCTTGCCGAAGTCGCGCACCGCGGCGACGTTGATCCTGTCGGGCTCAACGCGGCGCGACAGGGTGACGGCTTCCCCGGCCGCCTTCAGCGCGTGGTAGGTGCGTTGCACCCACGTGTCCGGAATCCCCACGGCCCGCCGGGCGAGGACGTCTCCCTGCAGGGGCAGGGGCGTGCCGTCACGAAGCTCGGGCCAGATCCGATCTTCGGGGCAGACAAAATGGACGGGCTCCGCAAGCCGGCGCGCAGAGCCGCGTGCGTCCGCCGCTTCCGCCTGGTCTGCAGGTGAGCGCTCGGCCATGGTCCCCATGCGATGGCGCGCGTCCCTGCCGGCCCGGTCAGCGTCCGCGCAGACAGTAAAGGTTGCCGCGATACATGATCGGCGGATGCCGGTCGGCGCAGCTCGGGGCGCCTTCCCAGGCGGCATAGGCGTCGCGCCCGCTCGAGGCGACATAGGTCGGATCTTCGCAGCCGGCGAGCAGCGCGGCGGCGACGAGCGACAGAAGGGCAGCACGGGTCATAAGGGCTCCTTTGGCCGGTTAGCCGAAATCGGGCACCCCGCCCGCATCGAGGCAGGCCTGTGTGGCCTCTCGCGCGAGGATCCCTTCGAGGATCGGGGTGACGTTGCCGCCCTGCGCGATCGCGGAGCGCTCGTCGCGGGTGGCATTGTTGACGACGCAGGTCGCAATGGGCTCGGGCGGCACGACCGGGTTGCGCAGCTCCGCAAATTGCACGGCCGCCTCGTAGACCGAACTCCGGCCCGGCACGAGCGCCGACGGCAAATCCGAGGGCTCGCAGGCTGCGAGCAACGCAACCGCGCCCAGAGCCAGTAAACTAGGTCTCATACTTCGTGCGTCCCCATTCTTCTCTGTGGATAGATGATAATCGCAATTTCGTAAACGAACCAAACCCCCGCAGGGCCAGAATTCCTGACATGTTCCACACCCTTGTCCAGCCCCTACCTGCCCGTCGCGTGGTTCGGTTTGGAACGGGGCGCGGCGCCGTGTGCTCAAAGACACGATGGGGCACGATCACGTCGCGAGACGGACCGTTTCTTCGCCTGCCCATCGAGGGGAACAGATGTCGAAGGCGGGCGCGCATTCATGCGGTCAGGCGGCAAGAGGACAGTCGCCGCCACGGGCGCGTCCCGCGTGGGACGCACCGCCTTCGGACCAACCGGTTGCGCAGGGGCCGCAGGGCCGCGGTGTCAGTACACCCGGGCTTTCGGCGCGATCTTCTTGAGGTCGATGCCGCCTTCGTTGTGGCCAAGGAGCGGGTTCAGATGCACCGGGCGATAGTCGAGCTCGACCTTGCCATTGACGGTCGACAGGGTGTGCTTGCGCCACGTCTCGTCGTCGCGATCGGGATAGTCCTCGTGGGCATGCGCCCCGCGGCTTTCCTTGCGCGCCTCGGCCGACACGATGGTGGCCAGCGCATTCGGCATCAGGTTGGTGAGTTCCAGCGTCTCCATCAGATCGGAGTTCCAGACCATCGAGCGGTCGGTCACCTTGACGTCGTCCATCTTGCCTGCGACCGCGTACATCCGCTCCACGCCCTTGCCGAGCGTCTCATCGGTGCGGAAGACGGCCGCGTCTTCCTGCATCGTCTTTTGCATCTCGAGGCGCAGCTCGGCGGTGCCCGTGTCGCCGTCGGCATGGCGGACCGCATCGAACCGGTCGAGCGCCTTGTCGAGGCTCGCCTGGTTCATCGGTGCGTTGGTCTCTTGGGGGTCCACGACCTTGGCCGCCCGGATGCCCGCGGCCCGGCCAAACACCACAAGGTCGATCAGCGAGTTAGAGCCGAGCCGGTTCGCGCCGTGCACTGATGCGCAGCCCGCCTCACCGACAGCCATCAGGCCCGGCGAGATGCGGTCGGGGTCGTCCGCGGTCGGGTTCAGGACCTCGCCCCAATAGTTCGTGGGGATGCCGCCCATATTGTAATGGACCGTCGGCAATACCGGGATGGGCTCCTTCGTGAGGTCCACGCCTGCAAAGATCCGGGCCGATTCTGAGATGCCCGGCAGGCGCTCGGCCAGCGTTTCGGGCGGCAAATGGTTGAGGTGCAGGTGGATGTGGTCGCCGTTCGGCCCCACGCCGCGCCCCTCGCGGATCTCCATCGTCATGCAGCGCGAGACCACGTCACGCGAGGCCAGATCCTTATAGGTCGGCGCATAGCGCTCCATGAAGCGCTCGCCCTCGGAGTTGGTGAGGTAACCGCCCTCGCCGCGCGCGCCTTCGGTGATCAGGCAGCCCGCGCCATAGATCCCGGTCGGGTGGAACTGAACGAACTCCATGTCCTGCAGCGGCAGACCCTGGCGCGCGACCATGCCGCCGCCATCGCCGGTGCAGGTGTGGGCCGAGGTGGCCGAGAAATAGGCCCGGCCATAGCCGCCCGTGGCCAGCACGGTCATCTTGGCGTTGAAGGCGTGCAGTGTGCCATCATCGAGCTTCCAAGCCAGCACGCCCTGGCACGTCCCGTCTTCGGACATGATCAGGTCGGTCGCGAAATACTCGATGTAGAACTCGGCGTCGTTCTTCAGCGATTGGCCGTAGAGCGTGTGCAGGATCGCGTGCCCCGTCCGGTCGGCGGCCGCACAGGTCCGCTGCACCGGGGGGCCTTCGCCGAACTGGGTCGTGTGGCCGCCGAAGGGGCGCTGATAGATCTTGCCGTCCTCGGTCCGGCTGAAGGGCACGCCGTAATGTTCAAGCTCATAGACCGCCTTGGGCGCTTCGCGGGCGAGATACTCCATCGCGTCGGTGTCGCCGAGCCAGTCCGACCCCTTCACCGTGTCGTACATGTGCCACTGCCAGTGGTCCGGCCCCATATTTCCAAGCGAGGCGGCGATGCCGCCCTGCGCCGCCACAGTGTGCGAGCGGGTCGGGAACACCTTGGTCACGCAGGCCGTCTTGAGCCCCTGTTCGGCCATGCCGAGCGTCGCGCGAAGGCCAGAGCCGCCGGCGCCGACCACGACGACGTCATAGGTGTGATGGGTGATGTCGTAGGAAGCGGTCATGCGAAACTCCGTTGGCTCAACGCGCGAAGCGGTGGCTGGACGTCACAGGGCGAGGCGGACCAGGGCAAAGAGGCCCACGGCCATAGCACCGTAGCTGAGGCAGACCATCGCTACGATTGCAAGTTGGCGGGTCAGCCCGTCGGTATAATCTTCAAGAAGAACCTGCACACCGTGCCGGAAATGGTTGAATCCGACGACCAGCATCAGGCCAGAGACGACCGCCGGGAAGGGCCGCGCGAAATGGGCCAGAACCGCGTCGTGCGGCTGCCCGAGCGCGCCGGCAAAGGCGATCAGAAAAAGCGGCGTCAGGATCAGGAGCGCGTAGGACGACAGCGTCATCTGCCAGTGATGCTCTGCCCCCGTCTTGGCGGAGCCGAGGCCGGAGGCGCGCTTGCGGTCGGTGACGTAAGCCATGGGTCTCGCTCCGCTCAGAGGATGATGAAGGTCAGGATCGTCAGGATGACCGAGCCGCCCACACAGGCCCAGCCGAGCTTCTCGGCGATGTCGAGCTCAAGGCCCCGCCCGGTATCCCAATAAAGGTGCCGGGCCCCCGCCAGCGCATGATACCACAGCGCCCAGACCGAGCCGAGTTGCACCAGCCAGCCGAACCACGACGTCCAGACCGCATCGGCGATCGCGAAATATTCCGGCGAGGACGCGGCCGCCAGCAGCCACCAGACAAACATCAGCGCTCCGACGATCAGCGCGTTGCCGGTGATCCGCGTCAGGATCGAGCTGATCGCCGGGATCTCGAACTTGTAGACTTGCAGGTGCGGCGATAGGGGGCGATCGCCCCGGTTCACGTCTGCCATGGCCGTCCTCCGGATGCTTTGGCGCGCTTGCATCGGCGCCACCCGCGCCGCTCGACTATCTCTAATGCTTGTCGGGGGGTTGTCACGGCCCGCGGGCCGCTATGGGCGCGGTTTTTTGGCGCGGTGCAGCGGGATGCATGGCGTTTGTGATCACGCCCTGCGCAGTGTGATCACGTTCGGGCGCGATCCCGGGCGCCTCGGACAGGGCTGAGGCCGTTTCGCGCAACAGCTTCTGCCGGATGCGCTCGGGATAGTCGCGATAGCCATCCGACGCGAGGGCGAAGGCGCCTTCACCACCGATCACCTCGCGCTCGAAATAGGCCACCAGGTCGCGCTCGGATCCTGTGATCACAAGGGCGTTGATCGTGATTCCCTGCGCCACCAGCCGGTCGCGGAGAACCGCCGGATCGGCGCCTTCGTTCGACGATCCATCGCCCGAGACATCGATGACGCGCCGCTTGCAGCCGGCCATCTGCGCCATCTCGCGCTCGGCCAGCGTCAGGGCCTCGCCGATGGCGGTCGAGAAGTTGCGCCATTTCCGCGTTGAATCGTGAACGGTCTGGGCGAACCGGTCGAGGTCTTCGAAGGTGCGGATCGGCGTCCACGGGATCGAGACGGTCTGGCGCGATGCCCCGGTCCACTGGATCAGGTTCAGCGCAGCGCGCTGGCGCACCAGCGATTCAGAAACCACCGGGTCGCGCAGCGCCTCGGCAAGCCCGACGACCTGCGTGTCGAACTCCCGTGGATCCACCGAGCCCGACACGTCGATCAGCAACGCCAGCGCCAGCCCACAGGCCCGCGCCGGGCCGGGAACGGCAAGAAGAACAGCAAGGAGGAAGAACCGCATAGCCCGTGGCATAGCATGCACGCGCGCCCTCGTCCCGGCGCAGGTGGTCACGGCCTCGCGACCGCGCATGCAAGCTGCCATACTGGGCGCGCGGGATGCGCCAGGTCGCACAGGCAGCCGGACCAGAGCGCCGATGCCCGGGAGCGCGGCGCGCCTGGCTATTTCGGCATCAACGCCCAGTAATCAAAGTCGAGCAGGACACCCTCGCGATACTTTCCGTCCTCGTCCCTGAGGCCAAAGGGCTGGCCGCCGGCTCGCATGGCAACGAGGCGGAGGCGGACGGCCCCCACGCCCGGCGCGCGCGTCTCGGCCTTGTCGAGCACCTCCGACCAGGCCCGCACCGTGTCGCCGGCAAAACAGGGCGCGACATGGGCGCCGCCATTGATCGCGACGATGGGCTGAGCATTGGCGAGGCCGTTGAACGACAGGGCATGGGCCAGCGAGATCACGTGCCCGCCATAGATCAGGAGCTTGCCGTCGTCGCGCACAGTGGTGTCGAAATGCACCTTCGACGTGTTCTGCCACAGGCGGGTGGCGAGCATGTGCTCGGTCTCCTGCACCGTCGAGCCGTCGATATGGTCGATCACTTCGCCGACCGTGTAGTCGCTCCAGCGATAGGGCTCTCCCGCCAGCGTCGTGTTGTAGTGCGTAAAGTCGAGCCCGGGCGGCAGCATCAGATCGGCCGCGTCCACCACCTGAGTCAAAGCGGGCAGGGCAGGGGTCGGGGCCGGCGCGTCCAGATCGCGCTTGCGCACCATCACCCAGCGCACATAGCTCAGCACCGCGTCCCCCTGCTGGTTGAGGCCCGTCGTGCGCACCCACACCACACCCGATTTGCCGTTGGAGTTTTGCTTGAGCCCGATCACCTCGGAGCGTGAGCGCAGCGTGTCGCCCTGAAAGACCGGCGCCAGGAACCGCCCTTCGGCATAGCCCAGATTGGCGACTGCGTTCAGCGAGATGTCCGGCACCGTTTTGCCAAAGACCACATGGAACACGATCAGCGGGTCGATCGGGGCCTGGGCCAGCCCACAGCTTTGCGCGAATGCGTCCGAGGACGACAGGGTATGCCGGGCCGGATAGAGCGCCTGATAAAGCGCCCGCTCGCCGCCCGACAGGGTGCGGGGCACAGCGTGGTCGATCACCTCTCCCAGGGTGTAGTCCTCGAAGAAGCGTCCCGGATTGGTCTTCGACATCACAGGTCTCCGAGCTTGAGGTCGGGGCTGTAGGATGTGTCTGGCACGTCCTTCACAACGGCCTGCCCGCAGCGCATCACGCCGTTTGCGGCGTCAAACGCATAGGTGGGCGGGCCGTAGAGCTCCCAGCCCGCATCCAGTGCGGCGCTCACCCTGTGGCAGAACTCCGACGTGTCGTCGTGGGTGAGAAACCGGTAAGCCTTCATACGAGCGCGGGGTCGGCCGGTCAGAACGGCGGCGCGCCGGAAAACGGCCAGACGCCCAGCAGATAGTGAATCAGCCCGATCGCCAGAAGGCCCACCACCGAGGCCGCGGCAAAGATCGCGTCGAACCTGAGCGAGCCCTTCGGCGCCGGGCTCCATCCTGGTTCGGCGGCATTGATCACCCGCACCTCGGCCACGGCCCAGGCCAGAAGTGCGCCGAAGGTCACGATGGCGGTCAGATCGCCATTCACCAGAAGATGCCCGAACGCCCACAGCGCAAAGCCCGTCAGCATCGGGTGGCGCATGCCATTCAGCAGCGCGCCCTTCTTGGGCGCCGGGCTCATCAGATAAATCGCGACAAGGACCAGAAGGTTGTTGATCACCGTAAAGAAGAGGGCCGGCACCCAGATCGACACATAGGGCGTCCAACGATAGCCGATCACCATCAGGATCACCGAGGCAAAGAGCGCCAGAGCCACTGGCCCCTTGCCGGCCTCGCCCATCGCCGCGCGCCGTTCTGGGGCGACCCGCTTGAACAGATGCGCGCCCCACCAGAGCGCGATACCGGCCAGAAGGACGATCCACGACATCAGGCGGCCTCGGCTTCGAGCGTCGCGATCGCAGCCGCCTTGGCCAGGGTTGCGCGGGCGGTGGCGACATGCAGGTTCTCGACGATCTTGCCATCGACGACGGCGACGCCTTCGCCGCGCGCCTCGGCCTCCTCGAACGCCTCGATCTGGCGGCGCGCGGTTGCAATCTCGTCATCCGTCGGCGCGTAGACCTCGTTGGCCACGGCAAGCTGGGCGGGGTGGATCAGCGTCTTGCCGTCCATGCCCAGATCGCGCCCCTGTTCGCATTCTGCGCGCAGCCCGGCCTCGTCCTTGAACGCGTTGTAGACCCCATCGATGCACACGATCCCGGCGGCACGCGCGGCCAGCAGGCAGGTCTGCAGCGCCTGCTGCAGCGGCAGCCGGTCGGCCCGGAACCGGGTGCAGAGATCCTTGGCGAGGTCGTTGGTGCCCATCACGAAGCCTGCCATCCGCGGGGCCTGCGCGATCTCCAATGCGTTGAGAATCCCGAGCGGCGTTTCCATCATCGCCCAGATCGCCGTGCCGGCGCATTTGGGATGGGCATCGAGCGTCGCGGCCACCTCGGCGACCTGGGCCCGGGTTTCGACCTTGGGCAGCAGAACGGCGTCGGGGGCCGTCTCCATTGTGGCTGCGAGGTCGTCGGCGCCCCATTCGGTGTCCATCCCGTTGAGGCGCAGGATCTTCGCGCGGGGGCCATAGCCGCCCTCGGCGAGCGTCTGCACCAGAAGGGCGCGCGCGTTGTCCTTTTCGTCGATGGCGACGGCATCCTCGAGGTCGAAGATGATCGCATCTGTCGGAAGGGCGCGTGCCTTGTCGAGCGCGCGGGGCTTGGACGCCGGGATGTACAAAACCGAACGGAAGGGGCGAACGGCGCCGTGGCTGTCGAATGCCATGATTCTCTCCTTCGTGTATACTAGGGTGCACATCCCAGATGCGGCGCCGCAGCGCAAGATTGCAACTGTATTGCGGGGCGTTTCAGCAACAAAATATTGCAGACACCGATGCTGGGCAGCCCCAGCGCCGTGGCGCGCGCGGTGCATTAACCTTTTTTCAGCGCTTCACCCACACGGTGATCCCATCGAAAACGCGTCGGCAGCGGACAGGAGCCTCAACCCCGAAACGGGCGGCGAAGCGAACACCGACCAGACCAATGGGCCCCTGAATTGGGGCGTCTCTGATGGAAAAGGACGGTACCGATGAAGGAATTCGTTTTTCTCGCGTTCGGCTTCACGCTTCTGGCAGCTGCCGGCGCCGACGCTCAGGGCCGCAATTGCGGCAAGCGCGACATGATCGTCGAGCGGCTGGCCGAAGGCTATGGCGAAAGCCGGCAATCCATGGGCCTGGGCGCCAACAACTCCGTGATGGAGGTCTATGCGTCCGAGGAAACGGGCACGTGGACGATCACCGTGACGATGCCCAACGGCACGATGTGCCTTGTCGCCTCGGGCCAGGCCTTTGAGGCGCTGGAAGAGGAACTCGAGCCCGCCTCGGCCCGCGACCTCTGACAGAAGATGAGCAGGGCGGGGCGCCTTGGGCTTCCCGGCCAGCCGCAGAGTGGCGCGCGCCGTCAGGTCAGTGCGTCCCAGACCAGCTTGAGCCCCGTCGCGGTCAGAAGCACATAGGTCAGCCCGAAGAACAGCGGTTCGGGGATGCGATGATGGGCCCGGATGCCGATCCACGCGCCAAGCACCGCAAAGGGCATGACCCACAGGTTCAGAACCAGCGTTTCGGCGGTGAAAAAGCCCATCAAGGCATAGGGCACAAGCTTCACGATGTTGACCGCCCAGAAGGTGATGACGGTCGTCGCCTGATAGACGGTCTTCTGCAGCCCCTGCGCGAGAAGAAACACCGCCACCGGCGGCCCGCCGGCATGGCTGATGAAACTCGTGAACCCCGCCGCAACCCCGGTGGCAAGCCCGGTGTCCCACCGAAAGGGCGCCGCGCGCACCTGAAAAAGCCCCGATCGCCCACCGGCCTGCCAGGCCACGAATCCCAGCGCGACGGCGGCAATCAGCAGACGCAGCACGTCGTCATTGGCCACCGAGAAAAGCGCGACCCCCAAGAGCACGCCCGGCACACCGCCCAAGATCAGCGCCTGCGCCGAAGGCCGGTGCCAGCGCCCCCAGAAGTTGCCCAACGTCACCACGTCGATCAGCATCAGCAGCGGCAGCATGATCCCCAGCGCCGTCGCCGGATCGGTCACGAGCGCAAGCAGGAGAGACGAGGCAAAGGCCGCGCCCGACCCGAACCCGCCCTTCGAGATCCCCGCCCAGAGCGCCGCAAGCCCACCCATCAGCAATAGGGGCAGATCGGGCATCACTCCGCGATCGGCCGCGTGGCCTCGAGGATCGGCAGGTTCCCCTCGGTCGGCACATAGATGATCTGTTCGATCTGCCCGCGGATCAGCGCCTCGGCAAACGCACCGATGAATTCCTGCTGGCGATATTCCGGATAGGTCTGCGCCGCCTCGCCGATGATGCGGATCGCCTCGGCGCGCTCCCGGGCGGCCTCGCGCTCGGCGCTCGACTGCTCCAACAGGATCTGACGGCTCCGCTTGGCCTGACGCAAGTCGGCAAGGCCCTGACGCTTCCGGATCCACGGCCCAAAGAGCGGGCGCCACAACAGCACCAGGACAATCACACCAATGGCACGGGTGCCGGCAAAATAGCCCAAAAACGCTTCGCGCATCACCTGGTTCGCCTTTCTTAAATTCTGCACGCGACAGCCCGGGGGCGCGGTCCGGCCCCAGGGCTGCAGCCTTGTGCCGCTCCGCCCCTCCTTGCGCCTCGGTATGCCTTTGTCTACCCCTCCCGCCCATCGACACCAACCGAGGGACACTCACCCATGGCCAGACCCAAGATCGCCCTGATCGGCGCCGGTCAGATCGGCGGCACGCTCGCCCATCTCGCCGCGATGAAGGAACTTGGCGACGTCGTTCTGTTCGACATCGCCGAGGGCACGCCCCAGGGCAAGGCGCTGGACATCGCCGAAAGCGGCCCGTCCGAAGGGTTCGACGCCGCGCTGAAGGGCACGCAGGACTATGCCGATATCGCGGGCGCCGATGTGTGCATCGTGACCGCCGGCGTCCCGCGGAAGCCCGGCATGAGCCGCGACGACCTGCTGGGCATCAATCTCAAGGTGATGAAGGCCGTGGGCGAGGGCATCAAGGCCAATGCGCCCGGTGCCTTCGTGATCTGCATCACCAACCCGCTCGACGCGATGGTCTGGGCCCTGCGGGAGTTTTCGGGCCTGCCACACGCCAAGGTCTGCGGCATGGCGGGCGTCCTCGACAGCGCGCGCTTCCGCCATTTCCTGAGCCTGGAGTTCGGGGTGTCGATGCGCGATGTATCGGCGTTCGTGCTGGGTGGCCATGGCGACACGATGGTGCCGCTCGTGCGCTACTCCACCGTCGCCGGCATTCCCCTGCCAGACCTGGTGAGCATGGGGTGGACCAGCCAGGAGCGGCTTGACGCCATCGTTCAGCGCACGCGCGATGGCGGCGCCGAGATCGTGGGTCTTCTAAAGACCGGCTCGGCCTTCTACGCGCCCGCCACATCGGCGATCGAAATGGCCGAGGCCTATCTGAAGGACCAAAAGCGCGTCCTGCCATGCGCCGCCTATTGCGACGGCGAGTTCGGCCTCAAGGGCATGTATGTGGGAGTGCCGACCGTGATCGGCGCCAGCGGCATCGAGAAGATCATCGACATCTCGCTCGGCCGCGACGAGCAGACGATGTTCGACAAATCGGTGGATGCGGTGAAGGGCCTCGTCGAGGCCTGCAAGGGGATCGACACCACGCTCGCCTGAGCAAGGTGCGCGGGCTGGCGTGCTTCCGCGCGCCGGCCCATCCAACGCGACGGATTAGGCGACCTTTTCCAGCTGCACCTCGGGCGCAATGCCGATCGCATTGCAGACCTCGCGCGTCAGCCCGGGCTTGTTGAGCGTGTAGAAGTGCAGGTGGTCCACGCCGCCTTCCATCAACTCGGTGCAAAGCTCCGTGGCCAGAGCCGTCGCCAGCAGATCGGCCCGGCCGTCCCTGTCCGCCGTCTCAAAGGCCGCATCGAGCCAGGCGGGAATGTGTGCGCCGCACCGCGTAGCGAAGCGGCGGGTGTTGGCCCAGTTCTCGATCGGCAGGATGCCCGGCAGGATCGGTGCCTCGATCCCCGCCGCCACACAGGCGTCGCGAAACCGAAAGAACGTCTCGGCCTCAAAGAAGAACTGCGTGATCGCCTCGTCCGCTCCGGCATCGACCTTGCGCTTCAGCCAGTCCACGTCGGCGCCGGCCCGTGGCGCCTCGGGGTGCGGATCGGGATAGGCGCCCACGCGGATGCGGAAGTTCCCGGTCTCCTTCAGCGCCGCGATCAGCTCGCATGCATCGGCAAAGCCATCGGGGTGCGGCTGGAACCCATTCGAGCCCTTGGGCGGATCACCGCGAAGCGCCACAATCTCAGTCACGCCGGCATCGGCATAGCCCTGGGCGATGGCGAGAGTTTCCTCTTTGGTGGCATCGACGCAGGTCAGGTGCGCCGCGACCGTCAGATCCGTTGTCCGGGTCAGCGCCTCGACCGCCTCGTGCGTCAGCCGTCGCGTCGTCCCGCCGGCACCATAGGTCACCGACACAAAGCGCGGGGCGAGGGGCTCGAGCGTCTTGATCGTATCCCACAGCCGGAAGGAGGCCTCGACCGAACGGGGCGGAAAGAACTCGAACGAAATCGACGGAGCGGTCATGGCGCAAACTGTCCCTAATGTGTCGGGAACGACCTTTGACACGCTTGGGGCGATGAGGCAACGTCATCTTCCTAACGATCATTATGAGAAATGATGCATATTGAGTTCCGGCACCTGCGCACGATCAAGGCGATCCACGATGCGGGCGGCCTGGGCCGCGCGGCCGATCTGCTCAACATCACGCAATCCGCCCTCAGCCATCAGGTGAAGGGGCTCGAGGAGCAGGTCGGGTGCGAGCTGTTCGTGCGCCGCACCAAGCCGCTGAAGCTTTCGGCGGCGGGCCTGCGCATGCTCAAGGCGGCCGAGCGCATCCTGCCCGAGATCGACGCGCTGAAGGACGAGTTCGCGAGCCTCGGCGCCGGGCGCGCCGGCCGGCTGCACATCGCCATCGAGTGCCATGCCTGTTTCGAGTGGCTCTTCCCCGTGCTTGAGGCGTTTCGCAAGGAATGGGGCGATGTCGATGTCGATATTCGCCCGGGCCTCGCGTTCGACGCGTTGCCCGCACTCGGCCGCGAAGAGGTCGACATGGTGATCTCCTCCGACCCCGAGGAACTGCCCGGCATCGCCTTCCACCCGCTCTTCGACTATCACCCCGTCTTCGTCGCCTCGGCCCAGCACCCGCTGGCGCGCAAGCCCTACATCGAGGCGAGCGACCTCCGCGACGAAACGCTCATCACCTACCCGGTTGAGCGGTCGCGCCTTGACGTGTTCACCGAACTCCTGATGCCAGCCAAGGTCGAGCCACGCACGGTGCGGCAGGTCGAACTCACCGCGGTGATCCTGCTCCTCGTCGCATCCAACCGGGGCGTTGCCGTCCTGCCCGATTGGGTGGTGCGCGAGGTGCGCACCTCCACCGACTATGTGACGCGGCCCTTGACGTCGGAGGGTGTCACCAAGCGCCTCTATGCGGCGGTGCGCACCGACGATGCCGAGAAGCCCTTCATGGCGACCGTCCTCCGCCTGGCCCGCGAGATCCCGGCCGATATGGGGGCCGGCGCCGCTGCCTGACCGCGCGTCTGCCGGCCGACGTCACGGCCCCTGCCGCCATGGGCGCTTGTGGGGCCCCGCCACCCGCGCTATGGCGCGGTCTCGCAGGGCAAGGGGCCGGGGATGCAGGGCAGCGCCAATCTCAACATCATGGTCAAGGCGGCGCGCAAGGCCGGCCGGAACCTCGTCAAGGACTTCCGCGAGGTCGAGCAGCTGCAGGTCAGCCGCAAGGGGCCGGGCGATTTCGTCTCGCGCGCCGATCTGGCCGCCGAGGCGCTGCTGAAGGAAGAGCTGCTCGGTGCGCGCCCGAACTATGGCTGGCTGGCCGAAGAGGGCGCCGAGATCGAAGGCAAGGACCCGACGCGGCGCTGGATCGTCGACCCGCTCGACGGCACGACGAACTTCCTCCACGGCATGCCCCACTGGGCGGTCTCCATCGCGCTGGAGCACAAGGGCGAGATCGTGGCCGGGGTGGTGTTCGACGCGGCCAAGGATGAGCTCTTTATGGCCGAGAAGGGCGGTGGCGCCTGGCTCAACGATGGCCGCCTCCGCGTGTCAGGGCGCCGGTCGATGGCCGATTGCGTGTTCGCCACCGGCGTGCCGTTTGGCGCCAAGAAAACCCTGCCGGCGATGCTCCATGACCTCTCGCGCCTCATGCCGCAAACCGCGGGCCTCCGCCGCTGGGGATCGGCCGCGCTCGATCTGGCCTATGTCGCCGCGGGGCGGTTCGACGGCTATTGGGAGCGCGAGATCAGCCCGTGGGACATGGCCGCAGGCCTGATCCTCGTGCGCGAGGCCGGCGGGTTCACCGGCCCGGTCTATGAGGGGCGCGACATCTTCGGCGGCAACGCCGTGATTGCCGCCAATGCCGAAGTGTTCGACGCGTTCGCGGGGCTTATCCGAGACCGCCCTCTGCCCAGCTGAACGCCGCGTGTGCCGTTCGCGCGTCTCGCCCGGCGAGGCCGCAGTCCGTCTCACCCGCGCAGGGCGCGCCCACCTTCCAGCAGGTCCGCATTCTCCTCATAGACCGCAACGATCCGGTTGATCAGGCGGCGCAGGGGCGCGCGGTGCCGGTCGTCATCATGCATCACCAGATGTTGGTCCTCGCTCAACTCCTCGATCACCGGACCCGCCCGCGCCAGCGTCGGATCGGCATCGCCGATCATGCAGGGAATTACGCCGATGCCGGCACCCGCGCGCACCAACTGGTGGAGCGTGGCCACCGACGTCGCCCACACCGCGATCGGATGCCCGGCCTCATAGACCCAGCGCGCGGCCCGATGCCGTGCTGCATCCGCATCGAGCGCGACCCAGCCGAGCGCGTCAGGCACGGCCACGCTCGCGGCGCGATAGGGCGCAAACCGGATCCGGCCGATGCGGCGTGAGGCCAGGTTGCCCCGCTCCGCTGGCCGGTTGCGAACGCCCAGATCCACTTCACGATGGGCGATGTCGAGCGTCGCTTCGGTGGTGACAAAGCTCAACCTATAGCCATCGCCGGCCCGACAGAGATCGGCATAGCGGTCGGCCAGAAACATCGCGGTGCCCGTGCCCGCCGAGAGGCGCAGAAGCGGTGTATCGGCCTCGGCCGACAGAAACGCGGTCACTGGCACGGCCGCCGCCTGCATGGCGCGCACCCGCGCCAGAAGCGCCGCGCCCGCCGCGGTCAGGCTGTAGCCGGTTTGCGCCCGATCAAAGAGGGCGCGACCCGTCTTCGCCTCGAGCGCAAGCATCCGGCGTCCGATCGTGGGCGGGCTGAGCCCGGTGCGCCGCGCTGCGCCACTGAGCCCGCCCGCCTCGGCCACTTGAAGGAACAGGTACACGTCGTCCCAGCTCACATCTTTCATCAGTGAAAAGCGCTTTCCGGATCCGGGCGTATTTTCGGCAGTTTTGCGTGACTACTAGTTCATCAGCGAAAGAGAAAGGACGGAATCGTGATGCCGATCATTTGCCCTCTTCCCAGACGCCCGATGACAGAAGATGAGTTCTATGCGCTGCCCGGCGACCCGCTCGCGCCGTCAAGCCTCCGCTTGTGGTTGGGCGTGATCGCGGGTGGCCTGGCCACAGCTGCCGAAGCCGCCAGGCGCGTGGCCTACCGCCCGATCCGACGCCCCGCGCGGGGCACCGAAGACCGGCGATAGACGGCCTCGGGGTGGGGCGGCACCCCATGGCTCTCACGCCAGAAATGGGCCGGGCCACCATGTTTGAGAAAGAGCGGCAGGCCCGCCGCGATGCCCGCCAGAAACCCGCCGGCATGGGCCCAATAGGCCACGCCGGCCCCATCGGCTCCGCCCGTGGCCACGCCCGAGAAGATTTGCGTGACGAACCAGAAAGCCAACACGATCCACGCGGGCACCGGGATCACGCGGAAAAACACCACAATCAGCAGGAACACGTCGATCCGGGCGCGCGGATAGAACATCAGATATGCGCCCATCACGCCGGCGATGGCGCCCGATGCCCCCACCAGTGGCACGCCCGAGCCCGGGTTGAAGGCAACATGGGCAAAGCCCGCAACGATGCCGCAGACGACATAGAACGCCGCGAAGCCCACATGCCCGAACTCGTCTTCCATGTTGTCGCCGTAGATCCACAGAAACAGCATGTTGCCCGCCAGATGCATCGGCCCGCCATGCAGGAACATCGACGTGAGCGCAGAGGTGATCGTGGCATCCGCCGGCACCAGCCCGTAGCTCAGCACAAGGATCGCGCCGGCGCGCGCGTCGCCCATCGCCGGAAGGGTGACGAGGAACACCAGCACATTGGCCGCGATCAGAAGGTAGGTGACGTAGGCCGTCCGGCCCGATGGGTTGTGGTCGCGAAACGGCAAAAGAAACATAGCCCGAGGCTTAGGCGCGCCGGCCGCCCGGTCAAGCGCGGATCCGCGAGCGTGCGGGCCGAGCGGCGCGGGCCTCAGGCCACTGGCGCGCCCCGTCGGGCGGCCAAGGCGGGGGCCAAAGTTCAGGCCAAGGGTCGGGCTGAGGCGGCCGACCCGCCGCGATCCGGGTGGACCCACGGAGACCGCAGCGCCACATTTGCGATCACAGTCCGGCCAGGCGGCCTGCGGGGCCTTGACGCCCCGTAACGATGCGTCACTTCACCACATATGAAGGCTGTGCGCATCCTCGCGGCCGCGATCGGGCTTGCGGTCGTCGCCACCCCCGGCCTCGCCGGCGATTGCCCGCATGCCATTCGCGACGCCGTGCGCGAGCGCGCGCTGCTCGATGATCTTGCCCGCGCCGAGAACGAGGCGGCGGCCCGCAAGATCAATGCCGCCCTGTGGGAGCTCTGGACCGACGCGCCCGATCCCCATGCCCAAAAGCTTCTCGACAGCGGCATGGCGCGGCTGCGCGTCGGCGATTTCCGGGCGGCGCGCTCCGCGTTCGATACCCTTGTCGACTATTGTCCCGACTATGCCGAGGGCTACAACCAGCGCGCGTTTGCCCATTACCTGCAGCACAATTTCGGGCCCGCGCTTGTCGATCTCGACCATGCGCTGGTGCTTTCGCCGAACCATATCGGCGCCTTGTCGGGGCGTGCGCTGGTGCTGATGGGTCTCGGCCGCGACCGCGAAGCGCTCGATCAGCTTAAGGCCGCGCTCGCGCTCAATCCGTGGCTCTCGGAGCGCTCGCTCGTCCCCGTCCTGCAAAAGCGCCTCGGCGAGACCGACCTCTAGCCGCCCGCCTTGTCGCCGGGCCCGCTTGGCCCTAAGCGTCGGGAACGGCGGGCGTGGCGGAATGGTAGACGCACGGGACTTAAAATCCCTTTCCGGTACCGGAGTGTGGGTTCGACTCCCACCGCCCGCACCACCCCACTGAGGCGCCGCGATCAGTCGGGCGTATAGCCCGTCATCTCGAGGTAGCCACGCCCGCCATGGCTCCCGCTGATCCGCACCGGCCCCTCCCAGTACGAAATCGACAGATCCATCCATGCCGTGGGGTTCACCGCGTCGAGGTCGACGTCGATCCCGTGCGCGGGCAGGCGCACTGCCCATCCCGTCGGTACGGTGCGCCCCGCCACCTGCGAGGTCGCACGCGGGCTCATTGTGAGCGCCCCGTTGCCATAGGGCGTCGCGACACCGTCGCGCGTAACATGGGTGGCCGAGGTGAAGGGCGGGCCGACGCGGTCACGCAGGCGAAAGCCCATGAGCTTTTCGCCGCTGTCGAGGTGGAGCGAAATCCAGTCCCACCCGTCCTGCGTCTCGGCCAGTGGCGCCGACGACCATTCCCGGTCGATCCACGCCTCCCCCGACACTTGCACCGGGCCGTCGGGCAGGGTGAGCGTGCCCGTGCCTCGCAGAAACGGCTGCGAGTAATAGTGGCTGGCCTGCCCCTCGGGGGACTTCACCGAATAGCCCCGGTCGCCCTGAAAAACGAGCGGTCCGCTGGCCTCGAGCGCCAGCGCATAGGCGAAGTCGGGCGCCGCTGCGCCCACGGTCAGCCGGTCAAATCCATCGCCTGCCATCTCCCATTCGTCGATCCAGGCCGAGAACGGATCGGCGACGACCCCGGCCTGCCCGATGCCGCCCCGGGCGAAGCGTTCGGCGGCAAAGTGCCGGTCGGGCGTTGTCAGGCCAGCATGGGCGAGCCAGAGTTGCGGGCTCTCCCAGCCCCTGCCGCCGCCGACCCGGGTCTCGACCTCAGAAGGCGGGCGCAGGGCCGAGCGGAACAGCGTCCATTGCAGGCCATAGGGGCGGCCGTCGGCCCCGGTCAGGTTGGCCGTCAGATACCACCATTCGATGCGGAACGCGGGATGGGCGCCATGATCGGCAGGGAAGGTCAGACGCGTTGCGCGGTCGGGCAGGGCAAAGCCGTCGGCGCCGGTCCCTAGCCCGGCAAAGCCCTGGGGCAGCGCCGGCGCAGCGAGCGCCGCCGCCCCTGCGGCCAGGGCGGCCCGACGGGTCCACATCGCGGCACGCGGCGCGCGACGCGCGGTCGTCCAGTCAACGTTCATCGGCGAACACTTTCAGAAAGGTGGAGGGCGCGGTGCGGGCAAGCCGTCGCGCCGGCCAGAGGCCCGCCAGACCCGCGGCGACGAGCGACAGCGCCAGAAGGAGCACCCAGTCCCAGGGAAAGAGATACATCGGCAGCCGCCAGCCGAACGCCTCGACGTTCACCACATCGAGCAGCGCCCAGGCCGTGACGATCCCAAGGGGCAGGGCCACCGCAAAGGTCAGCGCGGCGAGCATGAGGGCGCGCAGCAGGTCCAGCCGGGCCAGCCGCGCCCGCGGCACCCCGATGGCCCAGACCGGGGCCAGTTGCGGCAGGCGCAGCCCGGCCAGCGTCAGGAGCGCTGTCAGGATGGCGACGGCCGCCACCGACAGCGTCAGCACGTTGAGCGCCGCCGTCACCGCAAAGGTGCGCTCGAACACGCGGAGCGACAGGGCCTTCACCGCGCTCTGATCGATCATCGCGGCACGATCGAGCGGCGTCTCGGCGACAAGACGCGCCGCCAACTCCGCGCCCGTTTCGCCCTCGGGCGCGATCAGCCCGGCATCGCGCACCGGCGTGCCCGGA
The DNA here is from genome assembly GCA_039822045.1 of Pseudomonadota bacterium. Lineage (GTDB taxonomy): Bacteria > Pseudomonadota > Alphaproteobacteria > Rhodobacterales > Rhodobacteraceae > HLUCCA09. The sequence continues at coordinate 78,448 of JBCBMY010000006.1, forward strand.
AACCGGGCGGTCAGCGTGTCAAGCGCCACGAAGGCCTGCGGGCGGGGGTTGCCGTAATCGGCATAGATCCCGGCTATCGGCAGCACCCAGTCCTCACCCAGCGCCACCGGATCGCCCAAGCCAAGGCTTCCGCCATAGGCGAGCTGCTCGTTGACGAGGACCGCGTCCCCGGCGGCCAGGGCCTCCCACGCGCCGGGCGCCGATGTCAGGAGCGGCCAGGTCGCGCGGTAGAGCGGATGGTCGATCAGGCCTTCGAGCGACCCCGGCCGCCCGTCGAGCCGCGTCTCGACGCTGGCGCGCGGCAGCAGGTCGATTCCCGCCGTCGCGGCCCAAACCGTCAGCGCCTCGGTCTCGGCCGCGTTTGCGGTATCGACGTAAAGATCGGCGGCCAGGCGCTGGTCGAGCCAGCCAACGAAGGTCAGGCGGAACGAGTTCACCATGGTCGACACGCCGATATTTGCCGCGAGCGCCAGCAGCAGCGCCATCAGCGCCAGCGACAGCCCCGGCAATTGCTGGCGTGCATCGGCCCAGAACCATTGCGCGAGCGGTGTCCGCGCGCCACGGGCCCCGAGCGCCAGAAGGGCCGCGAGCACCCGGGGAAGGACCAGCGCCGCGCCCAGGAGCAGGCCGGCGAGCAGGGCAAAGCCCGCGATCAGCCCGTCTGCCAGCGAGGGCGCGGCCAGGCCCAATGCCAAGAGCAGCGCCCCTGCCAACGCCTGCCGGTTCAGCGCGCGGGTCGACACGGTGGCCCAGGCCCGCGGCCGGGCCGAGGCCAGAAGCGGCATCGCCGAGAGCCGCGTAAAAGTCTGCGCACTGGCCAGCGCCGCGCCTGTCAGCGCCATGGCCAGCCCGGCCGCGGCCCAGGCGGGCCTGAGTGTCAACTCACCGGCCACTGGCGCACCGTAGAGGCCGCGCAGCGTCGCCGCCACGTCGGGCAACAAGAGACCCGCCAAGGCATATCCCAATGCCAGGCCGAGCGCGCCGGCCACGAGCGCCATCAGGGCGGTCTCGGCGATCAGGAGCGCAAAGAGCCGGCCTTGCGGCACCCCAAGCGCCCGCAGCGTCCGGATCGTTGGGCGCCGCTGCTCGAAGGCCAGACCGATGGCGCCGTGGCTGATGAAGAGGCCCACGCCGAACGACAGCAGCCCAAAGGCGGTCAGGTTGAGGTGAAACGACCGGGTGAGCTGCGCGATGTCGCCTGCGCTCTCGGCCGCGACCCGCGTCAGGCCCGGCGCGATCTCTGCCAATGGCGGCCGCCCGAGCGGCTGCGCGGGCAGGACCAGCAGATGTGAGATCTCGCCCGCTCGCCCCAACAGCCGCTGCGCCGTTCCGATATCGGTGACGGCCTGGTCCGCGGCGAGGCCCGCCACCGCCTGCACGGGCGGCAGGCCCTGCACCTCCGCCAGGCGCTCGGCCAGCGCCGGTGCGGCAAAGAGCGTGCCCGGTGCCGTGAACAGATCCGCCGGGTCCGTGTCGCCGCCAACCGCCGTCAGCCCCGGTGGCAGCGCCCCGGGCGGCGCGGATAATAGGTCGAGCCCGGTCAGCGCCACCGGAGGGCCACCGGCCGCGCGCAGGCGCCCCTCGAGCACCGGTGAGACAAGCCACCCCGCCCGCCGCAGCGCCACGAACTCCCCCGTGCTCAGCGGCGCGCCGCCGGGCCGCTCCAGCCGGTCGTAGCCCGACAGGCCCAGGGCACCCGCGGCCTCGTCGTAGCTCGCCCGCGCCTCGGAATTGATCGCCTGCACCGCCGACCAGAGCGCCGTGGCCAGGGCCAGGCCCAGGAGCAGCGTGGCCAACTGTCCCGGCCGCCGCCGCCAATGCGACAGGAGAGCGCCGAGCGCGATCCGGGTCATGGGGCGGCCGCGCGCGTTGCGTCGTCGCGCTCAACCAACGAAGCGGGCGCGCCAGTCATTCGGCGGCCTCCGCCCGTGACGACAGGTGCCCGCCCGCCAGATGCAGGCGCCGCGACAGCCGGGACGCCAGGCGCTCGGAATGGGTCACCATGAGGAGGCCCGCACCCGTGTCCGCCACCAGCGACAGCATCAGCTCCAGTGCGGCATCGCCCGCTGCCTGATCCAGATTGCCCGTGGGCTCGTCGGCCATCACGATCGCCGGCCGTGGCGCCAGCGCCCGGCCGATGGCAACCCGTTGCTGCTGACCGCCCGAGAGCTGTTCGGGATAGCGCGTCAGCGCCTCCGCGATGCCCAAACGCGCGGCGAGCTCCGCACACCAGCCGTCGTCGTGCCGACCGGCAAGGCGCGCCTGAAAGGCCAGGTTTTCGCCCGCGGTAAGCGACGGGATCAGGTTGAACTGCTGAAAGACGAGCCCCACCCGCTCGCGGCGGAGCGCGGCGCGGCCCGTGTCGTCGAGACCGGCAAGCGCGTTGCCGGCGATCTCGACCTCGCCGCTGTCGGGTGCGTCGAGCGCGGCCAGAAGATGGAGCAAGGTCGACTTTCCCGACCCCGACTCGCCGGTCAGCGCCAGCGTTTCGCCCTCGGCCAGCGACAGCGATACCCCGCCCAGCACCCGCACAGGCCCGTCTGCCGTGTCAAACGTCTTGGTCAGGTCGCGCGCTGCGACGAGCATGGTGGGCCCCTTTCGCCGTCACGCCGGGAGCTAGGGCGCCGTGCGCTGCTGCATAGGGCGTCGCCCTTGCCCAATGGCCGCACGGCTCCGGTCAACGGCCCCGGTCAGAGGCCCGACCGGTCGCGCGCGACCGGGCCTGCGTCTCGCGTGACCTTGGCGATCGTCGCGGCCAATTGCGCCGGGTTCAAGGGCTTGGTGAGAAACGCCGTCATGCCGACGGCCAGGCACTCGTCCTCGGCTTCGGCGGTGATATGGGCCGAGCAGGCAATCACGGGGATGCCGCGCTGGTCGTGAGGGGCGCCGCGCAACCGGCGGGTCGCCTCCAGCCCGTCGAGCCCCGGCATCATGACGTCCATGATCACCACGTCATAGGTCTCGCGTTCCAGCGCTTCCAGCACTTCGAACCCGTTGGCCACGGTCGACACCTCGTGGCCAAGCTCCAGAAGGATGCGGCGCATCACATCCTGGTTCAGCGTATTGTCCTCGGCCAAAAGAACGCGCCGCGCCGGTTGGGGCGGGTCGCTGCGACCGCCGGGCCCCGAGCCGCCCTGAGCCGCGACCCACGGCGCGCTGTCTTCGGCCATACCGCCGGCGGGAAGCCTGCTCTCCTGATTGACAGGGCCCCGAGGGGCCCCGGCGCGCTCGGCGGGGCGGCGGATCGGCAAATCCAGCCAGAACGCGGCACCGCCGTTTGGCTGCCTCTCCACGCCGACGGCGCCGCCCATGACTTCGGCGATATTCGCGCAGATCGACAGGCCGAGCCCCCAGCCGCCGCCGGGCTTTTCGCTGTCTGTCTCAAGCTGCACGAAGGGCCGGAAGAGTCGCCCGATATCTTCGGGCGCGATCCCCGGACCGGTATCGGCGACGCGAACGTGCAGGCGCTCGTGCCCGTCCGCGCTCTCGCGCAGCCCCGCCGAGACCGAGATCCACCCGGCATCGGTGAATTTCACCGCGTTGCCCAGATAGTTGTTCAGGACCTGCTGGATGCGCGTTGGGTCCGACAGGATGCGCGATGGCAGATCCGGGTCGACGTCCAAGGTCAGCTCCAGCCCCTTGTCGCGCGCCGACGGCCCCCACCAGTCCACGGTCTCGCGCACCAGCGCCGGCAGATCGACCAGCCGTTCTTCCAGCCGCAGATGGCCTGCCTCGACCCGGCTGAGATCCAGCAGATCGGTCAAAAGGTTCATCATCGACGTACCCGCCGAGATGATCGCGCGCACATGGCTCTGGCGCGTCTCATCGAGGCCCGACAGTTCCAGAAGCTGCGCAAAGCCCAGGATCGCGTTCATCGGCGTGCGAATCTCGTGGCTCATGGCGGCCAGAAACCGCGATTTCGCCTCGCTCGCCTCTTCCGCCTCGTCCGCCTTGCGGGCAAGCGCGGTGCGCACCCCTTCCACCTCGCGCAGATCGGTCAGCACCACCAAAAGGCGGTGCACCGTGCCGCGTTCGTCGGCCTCGGCCAGGGCCGAAAGCCGCACCGGCAGCAGGCGCGTCCCGCCCGGCGCCGACAGGGTAAGCCGGGCACTGTCGAGCCGCCCCCGTTGCCCCAGCCGTGCCCAGAGCAGGTCGTCGAACCGTGCACGGTCGTCCGCCGCCACGAGCTCTGCGAGATCCCGCCCCACAAGCGTGTTGCGGTCCACGCCGAGGGCACCGGCGAGCGCGGCGCTCACATCGGTGATCCGGCGCTCTGGCGTCAGAAGAACCGCCAGCATGTCGGAATGCGACATCATCCCGCCGATCAGATCCCCCGGGGCATGCTGCCAGTGCTCGAGAAGCGCAGAATCCATGCAACGCCTTTCGTCTAAACCATAGGTATATCCCGAATTCAGGACCACCTTCACGGTTACGTTACATAAACTCCAAGTTGCGCACGATCAATTTCTGCACGCTTAGGTCAATCCCGTCTGAGGCCCGCAAACCGCGCCGACCAATCCTCGCGATCCTCGTCGGAAATCTTGGCAAAGAGCGTGTCGGGCGTGGTGAAGGCATGGCCGGCCGGCAGGATGGCCAGCGCGGCAGCGGGCTCGTCCGGCCACGCATATTCATCGGTGCAGAGCGCTTCCATGAGGGCCGCAGCCGCATCGGGGATGAACGGCGCCGACACCACCGCGTAAACCCGGATGAGGTTCAGCGCGAGGCGCACATCGGCGGCCGCGGCGTCGGGGTCGGTCTTGATCCGCGACCATGGGGCGGCCTCCTGCAGGAACTCGTTGCCCGCAACCCAGGTCGCGCGCAACTCGGCCGCGGCCTTGCGCACCTCCATCGCTTCCATCTGTTCAGCATAGGCTGCGAGCCGCCGCGAGACCTCCTCAATCAGCCGCGCGCCCTCGGGCGTCGTCTCGCCGCCCTCCGGCACCACCTCGCCGTATTTCGAGCGACAGAACTTGGTGACCCGCGACACGAAGTTGCCCAGCACGTCGGCGAGGTCCTTGTTCACACCCGTCTGGAACTTCTCCCACGTGAACTCGCTGTCGCTGCTCTCGGGCGCATTGGCCAACAGCCACCAGCGCCAATAGTCCGCGGGCAGCAGCTCCAGGGCGTGATCCATGAACACGCCGCGCCCTTGGCTGGTGGAGAATTGTCCCCCATCATAAGTGAGATAGTTGAAGCTCTTAATGTAGTCGACGAGCTTCCAGGCTTCTCCCGAGCCCATGATCGTGGCCGGGAACGACAGGGTGTGAAAGGGCACGTTGTCCTTGCCCATGAATTGCACATACCGAACATCCTCGGCCCCTTCGTCGGTGCGCCACCACCGCCGCCAGTCGGCCTCGCTCAGGCCCTGCGCTTCGGCCCATTCGGCGGCGCAGGCGATGTATTCGATGGGCGCATCGAACCAGACATAGAAGACCTTGCCCTCCATCCCCGGCCACGGCTGATCGCCGCGTTTGACCGGGACGCCCCAGTTGAGGTCGCGCGTGATTCCGCGGTCCTGCAGGCCGTCATCGTCGGTCAGCCACTTCTTGGCGATCGAGGTCGTCAGCACCGGCCAGTCGGCCTTGCTCTCGATCCAGGTCTGAAGGTCGCCCGCCAGGCTGCGCTGTTTCAGATAGAGGTGTTTGGTGGTGCGCACCTCCAGATCGGTCGAGCCCGAGATCGCTGAGCGCGGGTCGATCAGGTCGGTCGGGTCCAGAAGCGTGGTGCAGTTCTCGCACTGGTCGCCCCGCGCCTTCTCATAGCCGCAAACCGGGCAGGTCCCCTCGATGTAGCGGTCGGGCAGGAACCGGCCGTCGGCGTTCGAGTAGATCTGCTGTTCGTCGCGCTCCTCGATCAGGCCGGCATCGGCCAGCCGGCCGGCAAAGTGCTGGGTCAGCCTTTGGTTGTGGCTGGACGAGGACCGGCCGAAATGGTCGAAGCTCAGGCGAAAGCCGTGGGCCAGGCGCGCCTGGGTCCGGTGCATCTGGGCGCAGTATTCGGCAACATCCATGTCGGCCTTGGCCGCCGCGATCTCGGCCGGCGTCCCGTGCTCGTCGGTGGCGCACAGAAACAGCACGTCATGGCCCCGCGCGCGCATGAAGCGGGCATAGAGGTCGGCGGGCAGCTGGCTGCCCACGAGGTTGCCCAAATGCTTGATCCCGTTGATGTAGGGGATCGCTGAGGTAACGAGGATGCGGGCCATCGCGGGCTCCCCTGCGGCTGGTCGTCGAACGCGCGCCCGTCTAGCGCAGCGCGGCGGGACATGCCAGCGCCTCAGCGCGGCGGGTCGGGATCGCCGTCTGCGTCCTTCGCCGCCTCGGTGTTGTCGGGGTCCGAAGGGCCATCCTCCGGCTTGCGTTCGGGCGCATCGCGCTCGGCCCCAAGGAGCGCGCCAATGGTAAAGCTCGTGCGCGGTGCCCAGACATAGCGGGTGCGGTCGGTCCGGGTCGGGCGGCGGCGCATCCGCAGCAGACCGAAGATCACCAGCATCGCGTGCGCGGCCGCGATCATCGTGAACATAGCGCCGGGCCCGTAGAGGTCGATCAGGCTCGAGGCCAGGAGCGGCGCAGCGATGGCTCCAAGCGCGAAGAAGAACATCAGCGCGGCCGACAGCTCCACACGTTGGTGAGATTCGGCGAAGTCATGGGCATGCGCGGCCGACACCGAGAAGATCGGGAAGCTCACCAGGCCAAAGATCATCGCGTTGAGGAACACCAGCGCGTCTGATGCCCCCCCGATCGAGACCGTCGCGGCGCAGCTCACGATCGAGGCCACCGACAACCAGATCAGCACCCAGCGCCGGTCATAGCGGTCGGCGAGCCAGCCCACGGGATATTGCGCGAGCGCCCCGCCCAGCACCCAGGCGGCCAGAAACCACGCGATCTGGTCCACCGTCAGGCCCACCCCCTGCCCATAGATCGGCGAGACCATCCGGAACGCGGCCGACGAGACCGCGGCGACCAGCACGCCGGCAACGGCCAGGGGCGACAGCTCCAGCGCCAATCGCGGGCGCAGCCGCGGGGCGCCCGGCGTCTCAGGCGGCCGCGCCGTCGTCAGGGTCAGGGGCAGCAACGCAGCACAACACAGAAGCGCGAGGATGTTGTAGGAGACATACTCGGCCGGCGGCAGGACCGAGATCACGAGCTGCGCGCAAAGCTGCGCCCCCATATCGACGACGCGATAGGTGCCCATCACCCGGCCGCGATTCTCGTTCGAGGCCTTGGCGTTAAGCCAGCTCTCGATCACCGTATAGCAGCCCGCCACGCAGATCCCCGAGGCCACCCGCATCAGCGACCACGCCAGCGGGTCGACGAGGATCATGTGTCCCAACAGGCCCATGGCGCCGAGCGCGGTGAAGGCCGCGAAGGCGCGGGAGTGGCCCACGGCGCCCAGCAGGCGCGGCGCCCACCAGCAGCCTACGAAGAAGCCCACGAAATGCGCCGAGCCCAAAAGGCCCACCTGCGCCGTTGTAAACCCCAGCGCGAGCCCCGAGAGCGCATCGAGCGGCCCCACGCCCCCCGACGACAGCTGCAGCAGGGCGACTGACAGAAAGAGGGCGGCAAAGGAAACGAGAACGCGCATGGGAGGGGCAGTATGAGTCGCCACCGTCTAGCCCGTCCGTCCCCGGGGCGACAGCGGAAACGGTCGCGCCGGCATTCTTACTTAGTGTGCACCGTTCGGCCGACCGACCCGGCGGCGCGCGGTCTAGCTGACGCGGCGCAGCCGGGCGCGGATGCGGATGTCGATCCGGTCGTCGACCAGATCGGGATAGCCGGTCGCCCCGAAGGCGCTGCGCAGCACCGATCCGGTCAGCTCGATCGATAGCCGGTCGCGCGTTGTCGCATTGCTCCCCGGGGGCTCCAGAAAGCGCGCGCTCAGGGTCACCGGTCGCGTCACGCCCCGGATCGTCAGCGAGCCGTCCATCTGCGCGCCACGCGACGTTCCCCGCGTGCGGGTCGAGCGGAAGCGGATCGTCGGGTGCCGCGCAGTGTCGAGCACCGAAGCGCTCCGCATCGCCTCGGTGGCAAACACCACGCCGGCCCGTGCGCGATTGGCGGCCAGCGTCACGTCGGCCGAGGTGCGCGCGAGGCTCTGAAAGTCGATCATGATGCTGGCGGCCGCCACGGGCATCGTGCCCGCCGTGTCCGAGCCAAGCAGGCGATAGGTGAAGCCGACGGTCGAGCGCTCGGCGTCGAGCGCGTAGGACACCGGGGCGGCCCGGGCGGCGGTCGAGAGGGCCACGAACGCCAGGCCGCCGCACATGGCGTCTCGGCGCGTTGGGGCACTATGGTTTGATCCGGTCATGCCCTGGACATAGCGCACCCTTCGCCCACGGCCCCGTCACGCCTTGGCGAGTGGGCCGGAGCAGGCGGGGCCGGCATCGCCTAGGCCGGCACCGGGGCGGCCAGGGGGGCGGGCAGGGGGGCATCGCGCCGCAAGCGAAAGCGCTGATCGTCCCCGCGCCGCGCCGTCAGCCGCCAGGCCGCAGGCGGGGCAGAGCGGTCGCGCAGACGGGCCAGATGCCAGGCCTGGCTTTGCGGCCCGGCATGGGCGGGGCTGAACTGCCAGCGGCTCTCGACCCCGGCCGCACCGCCCGCCCCCGGTGACAGGATAAGGCCGAGCGGCGCCGCCTGGCCCATCGCCGCTCCCGTCTCTCCTCCGGTTTCGGCGGCCAGGTGCAGGCGGCGCACGGGGGTCAGCGGCGGCGGCTCGGGCAGCTCGGCCACCACAAGCGGCACCGCGCCCGCACGCAGCCCCTCCTCCATGCACCACAGAAGATCCTCCGCCCGGCGGGGATGCACCAACAGCAGGCGGCCCGGGTCGATCCAGTCGGTCACGCCCTCGCCGTTCAGCCGCTCCGGCAGCCAGGCCGGCGCGATCCACAGAACCGGCCCGGGCCGCGCCGCCGCAACGGCGAGCGCCAGTGTCCGCCGCGCCGCGCCGCAGATCTCATGCGCCCGGCCCGTGACCAGCGCCATATCGCCGGCCACTGGAAGGGCCGGGCGCCCGGCATGGGGCGTGCGCGACAGAAGCGGATGATCGGATCGGGCCATGCAGACAAGGTAGCGCGTTCATGTTCCGTTCTCAAGAGCGGCCGTGCCCCGCGCACGTCCGCTCCGGCCGGTGCGCCGCGCCCGGCCCGGCCACCTGCCCCGCCACCTGCCCCGCGCCCGGCCCCGCCACCTGCCCCGCCACCTGCCCAGCCACCTGCCCAGCCCGTGCATCCGTGCCCTTGCCCCCGGCCCACGCATCGCTAGGACAGGGGCACACGGGCACGACAAGGGCTTTGACCATGCGCACACGACGTCTCGGCACCAGCGATCTTGAGGTCAGCGAGCTTTGCCTCGGCACCATGACCTTCGGGACCCAGACCACCGAGGCGGTCGGGCATGCCCAGATCGAGATGGCGCTCGATGCAGGCATCAACTTCCTCGACACCGCCGAGATGTATCCAGTGAACCCGGTCAGCGCCGAAACCATCGGGCTGACCGAGACGATCATCGGCAACTGGCTTGGTGGCGCGGGCAGGGCGCGGCGCGGAGAGATCGTCGTTGCCACCAAGATCACCGGGGCCAACGGCGGCTTTTGTCGCGACGGCCGCGGCATCGATGGCGAGACGCTGCACGAGGCGGTCGAGGGCTCGCTCCGCCGCCTCCAAACCGACGTCATCGACCTTTATCAGTTCCACTGGCCCAACCGGGGCTCCTACCAGTTCCGGCAGAACTGGGACTACGACCCCTCGCGCCAGGATCGCGAGGCGGTCGAGGCCAATATGCGCGACGTGCTCGCCGCGATGACCGAGCTGCGCGACGCTGGCAAGGTCCGCTGGTTCGGCCTGTCGAACGAAAGCGCCTGGGGCACGGCCGAGTGGCTGCGGCTTGCCGCCGAGCTGGACGCGCCGCGGATGGTTTCCATCCAGAACGAATACTCGCTCCTCTGCCGGCTCTTCGACACCGACCTGTGCGAGCTCTGCGTCCATGAGCAGGTCGACCTGCTGGCCTTCTCGCCCCTTGCCACCGGGATCCTCACCGGAAAATACGCGAACGGCGCGACGCCCGAAGGCTCCCGCGGCGCAATCAACGGCGATCTGAGCGGTCGCCGCACCGAGCGGAGCAACGCGGCGGCGGCGGCCTACACCGCCATCGCCGCGCGGCATGGCCTGTCGCCGGTTCACATGGCGCTGGCCTGGTGCCTGACGCGGCCCTTCATGGGCTCGGTGATCTTCGGCGCAACCACCGTGGCGCAACTCGAGCATGTCATTGCCGGCGCAGACAAGACGCTGACGCAAGCGGTGATGGACGAGATCTCCGACGCTCACCGCGCTCACCCCATGCCCTATTGAACCGATGCGCGCCGGTCTTCTGTCCCTTGTTGTCCTGCTCGCGCTTGCCTCCTGCCGCGAGGCGCCCGAGGCGCCGCAGGCGGGCACGGTCGGGGTGGATGTGGGGCAGGCGGCGCAGGAGGCGTGCGAAGCGCGCGGCGGGCGGTTCGGCCTGTCTCCCGGGTCCGATCCCGAGGGGCCCGAGATTCGCCGCTGCTTCATCGAGCCTGCCGACGCCAATGCCCGATGCTCCAGCTCCACCGAGTGCGAGGGTGTGTGTCTGGCCCGGTCGCGCACCTGTGCCCCCGTCATCCCGCTCCTGGGGTGCTACGAGGTGCTCGGCGCGGGAGGCGCGCAGTCCACGCTCTGCGTCGACTAGGGGCGGCCCCTTTCCACCCCGCGCCGCGCATGCCAGAGGGCGGGGATGGAGCTCTGGATCCCCGCCACCATCGCCGCTGCCTTCTTCCAGGCCATCCGCTTTGCCCTGCAGAAGCGGCTGACGCAGGCTGGGCTTTCGGCGACGGGCGCCACCTGGGCCCGGTTCCTGTGGGCCGCGCCGGCGCTCGTCATCGCGCTTCTCCTCACCCTGGCCATGACCGGAACCGCCTGGCCCGACCTGTCTCTGCGCTTCTGGGGGATGGCGGCGCTCGGCGCGGCGGGGCAGATCTTTGCCACCGTCGCCGTTGTCGCGCTTTTCGGGCTGCGCGCCTTCGCCGTCGGGCTGACCTTCAAGAAATCCGAGGTTCTGCAAACCGCGTTCCTGGGCTGGCTCGTCCTGGGCGACGCGGTCAGCGGGGCCGGGTTCGCGGCGCTGATGCTGGGTCTCGTGGCGCTTCTGGTGCTCTCGGCCCCGCCGGCCGACACGCCGCGGAGCGATGCCGTCCGCGCGGTCGTGCTGGGCCTGGCGTCGGGCGCGTTTTTCGCGGTGGCAGGGGTCGGGTTCCGGGCCGCGACGCAAGAGATTGCCGGCCCGCCGCTTCTGCAGGCCGGAATGGCGCTCGCCGTGGCCACCACGCTGCAGACCCTCCTGATGGGCGGGTGGTTCGCCCTGCGCGACCGTGCCGAGGCCGCGCGGGTCTTCGCAGCCTGGCGCCCCGGCCTCATCGTGGCGGGCACAAGCCTCGCCGGATCGATGGGCTGGTTTCTCGCCTTCACCGGACAGAGCGCGGCTTATGTATTTGCGCTCGGCCAGATCGAACTGGTGTTCGCGCTGCTGATCGGCCTTTTTGTCTTCGGCGAACGCCCCGCGCGGCGCGAACTGGCCGGCATGGCGCTCCTGGTGAGCTCCCTCATTCTCCTCGTCGCCGTGATCTGAACGGGGCTCTGTGTGCCCGCTCGCGCCGTCCCCGCCTGCCTCAGCGCAGACGCAGCACGCGCGAGACCGGCTCGTCGTTTTCCACCACCGGAACGCTGTCGGGCACCGGGGCTCCGGCGGCGATCTGCGGGCCGATCTCGGCCAGCACCACCTCGGTGATGAACGGCAGGTCATAGGCCCGCACCCGGTCGAGCCCGATCCATTGCAGATGCGCGAGTTCCCCGTCCGTCCGCGATAGGTCGCTCGGGTCGCCGGCCACGGCTGAAGCGGGCACGAGGAAGAAGCGCGCATCGAACCGGCGCGGCCGGCCCGGCGGCGTCACCGCGCGGAACACAAAGCGCAGGGCCGACGCGTCGGGCACATGCCCGCCATCGGCAAACCCATCCCATGCTGGTCCCGCGGCGCCGGTCGCCACCTGAGCCAGGCGCAGGCCCGTCTCCTCCCACACCTCGCGGATCGCCGCCGCAAGGAGGGCCTCGGGCGTCACCGTGCTGCCGGCGCGGGGGTGCGCGGCGAGGCGGGCGAGGCATGTCGGATCCGGCAGGCCGGCCAGGGCGACGGCGCTGTCACCGGCATCCACCGCACCGCCGGGAAACACCACCTTGTTGGGCATGAACGCCGCCCGCGCGCCCCGCGTGCCCATCAGCACCTCCGGGCCCGCCGGCCCGCTGCGCCACAGAATCACCGTTGCGGCGTCGCGCACCGCCATTCGGGCGGTTTCAGGCACGTCGGCGATCTCCCCCGTCGCGCGGGGGTCAGCCATGCGATGAGGTCGTGTTGGGCCGGCCGAAGCCATGCATCCGGCGTGCCCATTGCAGGGCCACCAGCGCGCCCTTGATTCTCGGCAGAAGCCATAGCGACACCGTCACGCAAAAGAGCGTCAGGAGCGTCGCCAACACCAGCGGCTCCGGCTCGAACCACACCCATGACAGGTGCAGGATCGGTGCCATCAGGTGCCCGACGATCAGAATGGTCAGATAGGCCGGCCCGTCATCGGCCCGCTGGTGGTGCAGCGCCTCGCCGCAGACCGGGCAACGGTCCCGCACCTTCAGATAGCTCTGATAAAGCGGCCCCGCCCCGCAGCACGGGCAGCGCCGCCGCCATCCCCGTCGCAAGGCCGGCCGCAATGGCCGCGGCGCGGGTTCGGTGTCAGCCGTGACAGGATGCATCGCGTTGTGGTCTGCAGTGTTGTCGGTCATGTCGGCGTCCTGCGGTGATGGCGCAACCTACGCCTCACAGCGCAGCGGGGCCAGAGGGCCCTTTGGCTTGCGGCGGCGTGCCGCGTCGGGGCCGCATCCGCCCACCGCGTTCACGGACGTTCCGAGAAAAAAATGTCCACCCCGCGACGGAACTTTGGCGCTGCCCCGTGAGAGAGGGGATCGCGGGCTGCAGAGGCACACCCCGGTCGGCAGACAAACCAGACAGGACCCATCAGAAATGACCCACATGATCCGCATCGTTCTTCTGACCTCGGCCATCGTGACGGGCTTTGCCGCCACCCAGCCGGCCACCGCGGCGGGCGGCGCCCGGGGCGAGCGCCCGGCCTTCTCCGAGATCGACGCCAATGGCGACGGCGCCCTCACCCGCGACGAGATGCAGTCGTTCGGCCGCGCCCGCGCCCAGGCCCGCCTGGCGGCCGCCGATACCAACGGCGACGGCACGCTCACTCGGGCCGAGCTCACCGCTGTCGGCGATGCGCGCCAATCCCGGCGCCTCGACGGGCTGTTTGAGCGGCACGATGCCAATGGCGACGGCGCCCTGGATCAGGCAGAACTCCGGACTGTCGCCGATAGCGGGCCGGGCGACCGCGGCGACCGGCTCTTCGGCCGAGCCGACACCGACGGCAACGGCACGATCAGCGCCGAAGAGTACTCCCGGATCGGCGCGGGCCTGCGTGCGCGCCGCCAATGAGGCAGGCATGAGCAGCCGGTGCGCCCCCGATATCGGCCCCCGTGCAGATCTGGCGGGGCGCACCGGCCCACGGGTGGCTGCGTGAGATGCGCGTGGCCTTGCGAAGGGTCCGTCCCGGGGCCGGCCCGGGCCGTGGCCCCCGTTGCGGGCCGGTCACGGGGTGGGTAAGCCGTGCGCGACATGGCCATCGGGTCGCCCTCTGCCCCTGCTCCGACCGAGGACGGGGAGGATGCGGACGCCGCGTTGCTCGCCGCCTATGCGGCGGGAGACAGGGCGGCGGCGCAGGCTCTCGTGGCGCGCCTCGCGCCGCGGATCCTCGCAATGGCAACCCGCATGCTGGGCGACCGCGCCGAAGCCGAGGACGTGACGCAGGAGGCCATGCTGCGTCTTTGGCAAAACGCGCCGACCTGGCAGGCCCACGGGCCGGAGGATGCCGACAAGGCCACCGTGGAGCCAGACGCAGCGCAACGGGGGCGGGCCCGCGTCTCGACCTGGCTGGCGCGCGTGGCGCTGAACCTCGCCACCGACCGTCTGCGCCGCCGCCGGGGTGTGGCCTGGGACGATGCCTTCGCCCCGGGCGCTGAGCCGCCCGATGGCCAACCCGGGGCCGAGGCACGCCTGCGCACGGCCGAACGCGCCGCCGCCCTTCGTGCCGCCCTCGCCACGCTGCCCGACCGGCAGGCACAGGCGGTGGCGCTGAGGCATCTGGAGGGGTTGTCCAACTCCGAGATCGCCGCTGTGATGGAAATTGGCGTGGAGGCCGTGGAAAGCCTGACCGCCCGGGGCAAGCGCGCGCTGGCCGCGCGCCTGTCGGGGCAACGGGAGGCCTTGTCGCTGGAGGATTGGGATGACTGAGGACACACATAACGGCGATACGCCGACCCGCCGCGACGCGCGGGCCGCCAGAGCGGAGGACAGGGCGCTTGCGCCCTTCTTCGCCGCCGCGCGCGACGCGTGGTCCGACAGCGGTGCGCCCGCCGCGGCCGATCTCTCGCCCGACTTCTCCGCCCGCCTGCTGGCCGATGCCGACGCCCTGATGCCCGCGCCGGCGCCGCGCGACCCCGTTCTTGACCCCCCGCTTGACCCCGTTCTTGAACCGGTGCGGGACCCTGTGCATGCGGGCGATCCAGCCATGGTGTCCCGGGGCCGTAGGTCCGGAGCGGCGGTTCTTGACTGGCTGTCGTCCTGGGGGAACCTCTGGCCCGGCGCCGGCCCGGTTGGCTGGCCGGCGGCCGGCGGGCTCGCCGCCTGCGCCGCGGTCGGCCTTTGGATCGGTTTCGCCCCGCCGTCGCCGGTGGAGCCCCTGATCGCCTCCGGCCTCGGCATCGCCACCGGCGGCAGCGTGCGCCTGACCGCGGCGAGCGCGACCGGGATCGGCAGCTTCGGCATGGGCGATCTTTTGGCCGGCTTCGATCTGGAGTTCGGCGATGTCTGACGAGCGCTCCCCGGGCGCGCCGGTGCCACCCGAGGCCGGCCCCCCGCCGCCCGAGCCCCGCCGGGGCCGTCGCCGCTGGATCGGCTGGGCGCTCTTTGCGTCGGTGGGGCTGAACCTTCTGGTGGCAGGGGCTCTGGTCGGCGCGGCACTCGACGCGCGCCGGGCCGGCCCGTCTGGCCCTCCCGGCGCAGCAGTCTCCCCCATGGGCGCCGACGGGGCAGGGGGGCGCGGTATCCCCGACCGGGTAGTGCGCGAGCTGGGCCTCGGTCCCTATGCCCGCGCGATGACGCCGGGGGAGCGCCGCCATCTCGGCCGCGCCTTACTGAGCGAAATCCGCACCAAGGGCGGCCCCCGTGCTGTTCGCCGTCAGATGCGCGAGAGTTTCGCGGCCGTGCGCGCCGCACTCCTGGCCGAGCCCTTCGATGCAGACGAACTCGACCGCCTGATCACCGCACAAAGCGCGCGCGCGGCCGAACTGCGCGAGCTGGCCCAAGCGATTTTTGTGGTGCAGGTCTCCGAGATGACGCCGGACGAGCGCCGCGCCTTCGCCGACCGGCTCGACGGCGCCCTCCGTCGGGCCCGCGGCGCCGATTCGGCAGCGCGCGTCGCGCCATCGCCCGGTCAGGCCCCCGCCGATGCGCCCAAGGCGACCGGCTCCCCCGATCCGGCGCCGGATACGCCCTCCGCCCCCGAGTAACGGCGCATCGCCCAGGGCCCCGGGGCCCCCGCGGACGATGGCCCGCGAAAGGCCGCCAGCTTGGGCCTTAAGTGGTATTTGAGGGCGGGCGACCCGAGCACCCCCGGCCGCCCCCAGCGATCTCTCCCGCCCTCCGGGCTCGGCGCTCCCCCAGCTGCGTCAGCTCCGGCCCGAGCCGTGTGCCCCTCCAGCGCCCTGTCGCTGGAGAGGAACCACGATGTCGCCGCCCACACCGGCGCCGCCCGAATGCGCCGCCGCTTTCGCCATCGAAACGGCCGTGGCCGGAGCGGGCAGGGCATGGGCATGCACGCGGTTCCGCCCCGCCGCCTTGGCGCCATAGAGCGCGCGGTCGGCCAGATCGATCAGCAACGCCGCCTGCTCGGCATCGCTGGCCGCCGCGCTGGCCCCGGCCCCCCGATCGGGCCAGACGGCAACGCCGATCGACACGGTTTGGCGCAGGGTCCGCTCGAGCTGCGGCCCGCGGGCAAGCGGCGGCGGCGGCACCGGGATCGCCATCGCCTCGACCTCGCGGCGCAGATCATCCGCGATGGCGAGCGCCGCGCACCGCTCGGTGTCAGGCAGCACGATCAGGAATTCCTCGCCCCCGAACCGCGCGACAAGGTCGACTGAGCTCACACTGTCCCGCAGCCGCGACGCGACCGCCCGCAGCACCGCGTCGCCCGCCGCATGGCCAAACTCGTCGTTCACCGCCTTGAACCGGTCGATGTCCAGAACGAGCACGGCGAAGTCGCGGCTCCGCGCCGCCGACCGGCTCACCAGCCGCTCGAGATGCGACAGCGCATAGCGGCGGTTGTAAAGGCCCGTCAGCGGATCGGTGACGGCCAGCTGCAGCCCGTCGCGCAGGCGCCGTCGCATCGCGTTGGTCGTGCGGGCCCGGGCCAGCTGTGTGCTGACCCGCAGCGCCATCTCCTCGGGCTCGACAGGCCCCGTCAAAAGATCCGAGGCGCCAAGGTCATAGGCCATCGGAGCCGCGCTCCCGCCTGCCTCCAGCCCGCCCGGCAACACCATCAGGATCGCGGCATGCCGCGTGGCCGGGCTGGCGCGCAGCTCCGACAACAGCATCAGACCCCCGCCCGGCTGGTCGAGATCCGTGCCGATCAGGAACACTTCGGGCAGCTCGACCGGCGCCTCGACCGCCGCATCCTCGACGCTCTCGCCGAAAAACGCCGCCTCGCGGGCCAGCTGCAGCACCTCGCTGCGGCTCATCACGTCGATGCGGTGGTCGAGATGGGCGGCCAGGCCGCTGCGCCAGGCCGCCGCCGCGGCCCCGTCGGGCGCCAGAAGGGCGATCCGCGCCGGCCGGTCGGTCGCGCTCCGCCCCGCGCTCGCCACCTCCGTCAGGCGGGACGTCCCCCGCGGCGGCACATAGGCGGCCGGCGCCTCGGAGAAGCCCAGGGCGCGGCGCGTCCCCTCGCGCAGCTCCAGCTCCTCGGCCAGGACGCGCGCGCGCAGGATCGAGCGCACGCGCGCCGACAGCACCATGTCGTCGACCGGCTTCGTCAGAAAATCCTCCGCGCCCGCCTTCAGCGCCGCAAGCTTCGACCGGGTGTCGGAATAGGACGTCACGACGACAACCGGGATCGACGCGGTGTCCGGATCGGCCTTCAGCCGCTCGCACACCTCGATCCCGCTCATCCCGGGCATGGCCAGATCGAGCAGGATCAGATCGGGCCGCGCGGCGCGCGCTGCCGCCAGTGCCTGCGGCCCCGACGCCGCCTGGATCACGTCATAGCAGTTGATGGCGAGCTTCGCCTTGAGGATGATCCTGTTGGTAGCCACATCGTCGACGACGAGAATTCGTCCTGTCATTGGTGCCTCTCGCGCATCGCCGCTGTTCTGCCTTCGCCCGGCTCTTGTGCGCTGCACTATTTGTTGGGAATGGTTAACAAACCCTTGCGAAGCTCCCGGAGGCAGGCGTGACGGAGACGGAAGCGGAGACGGTCGGGCTCACCGCACTGGCCTGGCTCGTGGGCCATGACGAGTTGGTCAGGGTCTTCATGGGCTCAACGGGCGCCAGCGAACAGGACCTGCGTATGGGCGCTGCCAATCTTGAATTTCTGGGCTCCGTGCTCGATTTCCTGCTGCTCGACGATGCCTGGATTTCGGCCTTTGCCGCCGAGACCGGCATCGCGCCCGAGGCGCCGCTGGCCGCACGCCAGGCGCTCCCCGGCGGCAACTTGCCGCAGTGGACCTGACGATGGCTGTCACGCCCGACGGCCGGCCGATCGCCGGCCTCCTCTTCGACAAGGACGGCACGCTCTTTGGCTTTCAGGCGACTTGGGGCGACTGGTCGGAGGCGCTGATCGCGGGGCTCCTGCCCGATGCGCCCGAGCGGCAGGACGATCTGGCCACGCGCATCGGGTTCGATCGGACAGCGCGCTCCTTTCGCCCAGAAAGCCCTGTAATCGCAGGCACAATCGACGATGCCGTGGCCCTTATGCTGCCGGGCCTCCCCGAATGGTCCGACGCCGGGCTCCGGGCGCATCTGATCGAGGAAAGCCTTGCCGTGCGCCCGTCCGAGGCGGTGCCTTTGGCGCCACTCATGGGGCGGTTTCGCGCCGCGGGCCTCACGCTCGGCGTGGCCACGAACGACGCCGAGGAGGCCGCGCACGCGCAGTTCGCTGGCATCGGGATCGCCGAGGCGTTCGACTTCGTGGCCGGCGCCGACAGCGGCCACGGGGCCAAGCCGGGCCCGGGTCCCTGCCTGGCCTTTGCGGCGGCCACCGGACTGTCGCCCGGTGCGGTCGTGATGGTCGGCGACAGTCTGCACGACCTCCATGCCGGCCGTGCCGCTGGGATGGCGACGGTCGCCGTTCTGACCGGGGTCGCGAGCGCCGAGGACCTGGCGCCCCATGCCGACGCCGTGCTCGCCGATATCGGAGACCTGCCGGCCTGGCTCGGCCTCTGATCGCGCATCCCCCGCCCCGCGGCCAACCCCGTTGCCAACCCCATTGCCAACCCCATCGCTCTCCGCGAGGGCCCGCTTTGTTCCCGCGGCCCCATCCCGAACCCCGGCGATCGGCCCCGGAGGTTTGCGACATGGGGCGTCGGATTCCGACACGAAGCGCCCCGCCCGCCCGCGCAGGATGGATGAAACGGGAGGGCCCGATGCCACAGACAACCGACAGTCCGCCCAGGTCCGGCTCCAAGGGCCAGGGCTCCGGGGTGGACGCTGACGAGACGGAGGCACAGGCACCAGACGCGCCCCGAAAGCGGCGGCGCCAGGGCGGCCGGGCCGGCAACACCCGTCTCGCCAGCCCCGAGATCATCTCGCAAATGCCCTGGATGACCACCGAGGTCACCGACGCCTATGTCGAGCCGCTCACGCCCGAGGGCGTCGCCGCGGTCCACGACATTGCGATGCGCATCCTCGAGGAGATCGGGATCGAGTTCCTGAACGAGGAGAGCCTCGACCTCTTCAAGCAGGCCGGCGCGCAGGTCGACGGCACCAACGTCAAGCTCCGGCGCGACTGGGTGATGGAGATGGTCGCCCGCGCCCCCGCCCAGTTCACCATCGGCGCGCGCAACCCGGACCGCGCCATCGCCATCGGCGGCCGCGCCATCACGTTCGGCAACGTCTCCTCTCCGCCGAACTATTGGGACAGGCGCACCGGCAAGGTTCCCGGCACCCGGGCGCAATGCCAGGACCTTTTGAAGCTCACGCAATACTTCAACTGCATCCACTTTGCGGGCGGCTATCCGGTGGAGCCGGTCGACGTCCATGCGTCGGTCCGCCACCTCGATGTGGTCTTCGACAAGCTGACGCTCACCGACAAGGTCATGCATGCCTACTCTCTCGGCGCCGAGCGGGTGGAAGACGTGATGGAGATGGTGCGCATCGCCAACGGGCTCAGCCACGACGCGTTCGATGCCGAGCCGCGGGTCTACACCAACATCAACTCCACCTCGCCGCTCAAGCACGACGTGCCGATGATCGATGGCTGCCTGCGCCTGATCCGCCGGGGCCAGGCCGTGGTCGTGACGCCCTTCACCCTTTCCGGCGCCATGGCGCCGGTCACCATTGCGGGCGCGGTGGCGCAGTCGCTGGCCGAAGGGCTCTCGGCCATCGCGCTCTTCCAGTATGTCGTGCCCGGCTGCCCCTGCGCCATCGGCACCTTCACGTCGAACGTCGACATGAAGTCGGGTGCGCCGGCCTTCGGCACGCCGGAATATATGCGCGCGACCCAGATCACCGGCCAGCTCGCCCGCTTCTACGGCCTGCCGATGCGCGCCAGCGGCTCCTGCGCGGCCAATGTGCCCGACGGGCAGGCGATGTGGGAGACGTCCAACGCGCTCTGGTCGGCCGTTCAGTCGGGCGCTCACATGGTTTATCACGCCGCCGGCTGGCTCGAGGGCGGCCTCGTGGCCAGCCCGGCCAAGTTCGTGATGGATTGCGAGATTATCCAGCAGATCCAGCGCTATTTCGATCCGGTCATCACCTCCACCGCGGCCGAGGATCTGGCCTTCGATGCCATCGCCGAGGTTGGCCCCAACGGCCATTTCTTCGGCACGCCGCACACCCAGGCCCGCTACGAGACCGCGTTCTACCAGCCCTTCCTCAGCGACTGGCGCAACTTCGAAGCTTGGGAGATCGCCGGCGGCACCTGGACGGATGACCGCGCTGATGCCCTCTGGCGCGAGATCGTCGCCAGTTTCGAGCCGCCGCCGATGGATACCGCGATCCGCGACGAGCTCGCCGACTTCGTGGCGCGCCGCAAGGCCGAGGGCGGCGCCCCAACCGATTTCTAGGGCCCGGGCTTCGGCTGATTGAGACGGGTTGGGGCAAGGCCCTCTCAAATGTGCCGATTTTGATGCGGCGATGTCCGCGCGCCTCCACTCCCGTTCACCCTTTGTTGAGACCGCGCTCCTAGGGTGACCAAGATTTCGGCATCAAGCGCGGTCCCATGCACGGTCTCGTCAATCGTTCCATTCAGAATTTCGTCGCCGACACCTGCGGGGCGGCGGTCTGGGCGCAAATTGCCCAAGCCGCCGATCTTCCGCCCGAGGGGTTCGAGCCGATGCTTACCTACGACGATATGGTCACCGACCAGCTTCTCAACGTCGCGGCCGAGGCGCTTGGCAAGCCCGAGGCCACGCTGCTTGAGGATCTCGGCACCTATCTCGTGAGCCACGACACCAATCGCCGCGTCCGGCGCCTCCTGCGGTTTTCGGGCGAAACCTTCGCCGACTTCCTGCATTCGCTCGACGACCTGCCGAGCCGCACCAAGCTCGCAATGCCCGATCTGGAACTGCCCGAGCTGGAACTGCGCGAAGAGCAGACGGGCAATTTTCGGCTCTTCGTCTGCTCCATGCAGCGCGGGTGGGGCTATGTCATGCTCGGGCTCTTGCGGGCGATGGCCGACGATTATGGCGCGCTCGCGCTTCTCGAAATGGCGCCGGGCCCCAGCTCGATCGCGGTGGTCGAGATCGGCCTTCTCGACAGTGCTTTTGCCGAGGGCCGCAGCTTCTCGCTTGCCGAACAGGACTGGGGCCTCCCGGCCGATGCCGAGGCCGATGTGCCCTCTGATGCGTCCAAGCACGCCGGCGGCACTGGCACCAATGGATAAAGGCCTCGCCATGAGGCCAGCAAAGCGGGGACCCGCTCGATGACCATTCTCGCACGATCGCCGCTCCGTCCCGGGGTGACATGCACCGCCGCGCCGTGCCGCCGCGGTCCCTGCGGCCTCGCGCTTGGGCTCGAGCGCGATGCGCTCGATCGTCTGATGCCGATGCATCTGTTTCTGTCGATGGAGGGCGAGATCCTCCATGCCGGGCCGACAGCGCAAAAGCTGCGACCGGGCGAAACCCTTGTCGGATCGAACTTTTTCCAGCACTTCGATCTGCGCCGCCCGCGCGGCCGCGCCTCGGTCGAAGCGATGGCCAATGCCGCGGGGCAGTTGCATCTGGCCCTTCGCGACGAGACGCGCGCGGGGCTCAAGGGGCAGGCCCTGCCGCTGTCCTGCCGTCGCGCCGTGCTGATCAACCTCTCCTTCGGCATCTCGGTAACCGACGCGGTCCGCCGGTTTCAGCTCACGTCGGCGGATTTCTCGGGCACCGATCTTGCCATCGAGATGCTGTTTCTGGTCGAGGCGCATGCCGCGGCGCTCTCCGAAAGCAAGCGCCTCAATTCACGTCTTCAGGCAGCCCGACTTGTTGCCGAGCAAGAGGCCGCGACCGACCGCCTGACGGGCCTGCGCAACCGGCGCGCGATGGAGCATGTCCTGGCCCGTCTGATCGGGCAGGGCACGCCCTTTGGCCTCATGCATCTCGATCTCGACCGGTTCAAAGCGGTCAACGACGATTGCGGCCACGATGTCGGCGATGCCGTGCTCAAGGTGGTCGCCGAGCGGCTGTCCTGCGTGACGCGTGACGGCGATACGGTCGCCAGGTTCGGTGGCGACGAGTTCGTGTTGATCCTGCACGGCCTTGCCAACGTGAACCGGCTGTCCGATCTCGCGGCGCGGATCGTGGCCTGCGTGGAAGAACCGATCGCGGTCGGCGATGTGAGTTTCGGGATCTCCGCCAGCATCGGCGTCACCGCCTCGGGGCTCTATGCGCGCCCCGACGCTACCCGTATGCTGAAGGACGCGGACGTCGCCCTCTATGCCGCCAAGCACGAGGGCGGCGCGGGCTTTGCGGTGGCCGAGGTGGAGGGCGGCTAGCCGGCGGCGTTCGGCGCTGCGTTGGACGCTTTCCGATGCGAGGCCATGTGGACCCACCTTCCGCTTTGTCAGCCGATATCGACGTCGTCCGCCAAGTCCGCCTCCGAGGTCACGCCGATGAGCGTCAGCCGGTGGCCCCCCGCCCATGACAGCTCCAGATCCGCGCCCCCGTTGACAAGCGCAGCACTGTCATAGGACGCCGACAGAAGCAGCCGGTCGACATCGTCCTCGAAATCGAGGATCCGGTCGGAGTTGGGTCCCAAGTCCACATCGAAGACGAACACATCTGCGGCTGCGCCACCTTCCAAAGTGTCGTCGCCCGCGCCACCATCGAGCCTGTCGCTGCCCCAACCGCCAATCAGCAGGTCGGCGCCGTCTTCCCCGTGCAGCCGGTCATTCTTTGCCCCGCCGTCGAGGAGGTCGCCGCCCACACCGCCGAGGAGGGTATCTTTTCCCTTTCCGCCTTCCAGAGTGTCCGGGTTCTTGCCGCCCTCCAGCAGGTCGTTGCCCCCGTCGCCGACCAGCACATCCTTGCCCTTGCCGCCGCTGAGCGTATCGGCCGACAGGCTTCCCGTCAGCCGATCGTTCTGCTCCGACCCCACCACAACCTCAATTCCGGACACGACC
This sequence comes from Pseudomonadota bacterium, assembly GCA_039822045.1. GTDB lineage: Bacteria > Pseudomonadota > Alphaproteobacteria > Rhodobacterales > Rhodobacteraceae > HLUCCA09. The sequence continues at coordinate 101,437 of JBCBMY010000006.1, forward strand.
TGCGCCGCGTCAAAGGCCAGTGCGACACCCGTGCCGAGATTGACCGACACGCCCGAGGTCGCGTCGACAAAGCTCGCGACATCGCCGGCGCCGGCCCCGCCCTCCAGCGTGTCGGTGCCGGAGCTCGCGATCAGCAGGTCGTCGCCTTCGCCCCCGTCGAGCGCGTCGTTGCCCTCCTCGCCCGAGAGCGTATCGGCCCCCGCGCCGCCAAACAGCGCGTCGCTGCCAAAGCCGCCCACCAGCACGTCATTACCTGCGCCGCCCTCGAGCCGGTCGTTCTTCGACCCGCCGTCGAGCGTATCGCTCTCGGTCCCGCCGAGCAGAGTGTCTTTGCCATTGCCGCCATCCAGCGCGTCGGCCCCCGCGCCCCCGTCAAGCGTGTCGCTGCCGTTGCCGCCCTCCAGAGCGTCGGCCCCGGCCCCGCCGGACAGGGCATTTGCGGCCCCATTGCCCACAATCGTGTCGTCCAAAGCCGTGCCCGTGCCCAACCGCGCGTCACCGGTCAGAACCAGCGTTTCGACCCCTGCAACCAAAGCGAAGTCAGTCGCCGCGGTAATCGTGTCGTCGCCCCCGCCCCCGCCTTCATCCACTACATCGCCGGGATCGTCGACGAGATAGGCGTCGTTCCCCACGCCGCCCTCCATCACGTCGCCCGACGGCCCGCCATCCAGCACGTCGTTCCCGTCGCCGCCGAACAGCTTGTCGCTTCCCCAGCCGCCGCGCAGCACGTCATTGCCGGCTCCGCCCTCCAGCCGGTCGTTCCGCGCCCCGCCATCCAGCGTATCGGCGCCCGCGCCCCCGATCAGCGTGTCCTTGCCGTCGTCGCCGTCGAGACTGTCGTCGCCGGCGCCGCCGTCTGCGACGTCGTTCTGCGTGCCCCCGACCAGCGTGTCGGGCCCGTCCCGCCCATAGAGGCGGCTCGCCAGCCCGGTGCCCGCCGCGCTCTCAATGTCTGCGCCCGCCGTGCCAACGTAGTGTGGCGTATCGAGACGCGTTCCGTCGATCTGGCCGTCGGCAATGCCGTCGAGCCCATCGAGCAGGGCAAGCCCGCCCCGGTCGGCGCCAAAAAACACGCGCGGCACCGCGGTGCTGAGGGGCTCGGTCTGGGCGGTCTGGATGCTGCCCAGAAGCAGATCGGAAAAGCCGTCGCCGTTGAGGTCGGCCCCCGCAAGATCGAAGAGCTGTTCAAACGGCGTCGGCGGCGCGGCGCCAACAGTAAACGTGATGGTAAATCCGACCGTGCCGTCGAGATCGGCGATGTCGAGTTCAGTCTCCGGCAGGGACGGGCCGCCAAAGATCAAATGCACCCGCACCGCGTTCGCTGGGTCATCCGCGCCGCCATAGACCCCGTCGACCACGGCAATGTCGGCGATGCCGTCGCCGTCGACGTCTCCCACGGCGGCGAGCGCGCGTCCGAATTGTCCGCCCGCTTGGTCGCCCGCGATCCTGAGGCCGGTCGTTGCCGTCAGATCGCTGGCCCGCATCTCCGCCGAAAAGGTCTGCCCACCAAAGATGAGATAGGCATCGCCGCCCGCGCCCGCCCCGGGAGCGCCGATCAGCAGATCGGGCACCGAATCGCCGGTTACATCGCCGGTCACTGCCACCGCCGCGCCGGCCCGGTCTCCACTCGCCGAGCCGAGGAACGTGAACCCGTCGGATCCGGTCAGCCCCGCGACCGATCGTGTGGACGGCAGGCTCGCGCCCCCGAACACGATATGGGCTGCGCCCGCCGCGACATGAGTGACATCGGCCCCTGCGTCGTGGTCGGTCTGCCCCGGCGCGCCGACCACGAGGTCGTTCACCCCGTCGCCGCTGACGTCGCCGCCAGCGATCGCGGCCCCGAACTCCGTTGGGTTCCAGGTGCGTCTATCGCTGCCGCTTGCGGGGTCGTGCTGTCCCGCGCTCGTCAGGATCCGCGCGCCGGCTGGCAGGTCGTCGATCTGCACGTCCCCGGCCCAGGCCTCGCCGGTCCCTGGAAGCAGGATCAGGCTTCCGGCACCGCCCGTCGGTTCCGCGTCATAGCTTGCGCCACTGCGGGGGCCACCATAGCGCGCGATGATGGCGATGTCGGCGATCCCGTCGCCGGTGACGTCTCCCACCTCCGCCAGCGCGGCGCCAAGCCTGTCCTGCTCGGCGGGCGAGGCCAGCGCGACTCCGTCGGCGGGCGTGAGCGCGCCTAGCTCAAGCGGTGTCGTCCGGGGCGCGGCCGTCCCGAAGATCAGATACCCCTTGCCCCCCGCCGTCGCGCTGTCGGTATAGGTGTAGGTGACGAGCCCCTGCCGCACCTCCGAATAGGTCTGCCGAGCTCCGGTATAGGTCGTGTAGTAGTTCTGCGCGCTCGACGTGATCGCCCCCGGCAGCCCCGTGGAATACGTGTAGGTTCCACCATTCTCGGTGTAGAAATAGGTGCGCATGTAGCCGGAACTGGGCGGCGTGTAGTAGCTGAAGACGGTGTATGAGGCATAGGTCTGGTAGCTGCCCGTGAAGGCCACATCGGCCGTCGGGGCACCTACGACAAAGTCGTCGATGCCGTCGCCGTTGACGTCACCGACGCCTGATACGGCAAATCCGGCGCGATCATGGGCCGACGCGCCCTCGACGAGGAAGCCTGCGTCGGGGGATAGCGTCCCGAGCGGCTGATCGGGGGGCAAACCGGCGGCGCTGCCAAAGACGATCGCAGTCAGCCCGCTTTCCCGGAGTAGCGTGCCGCCCGCACTGCGATCGGCATAGGGTCCGGCCACGGCGAAATCGGCGAAGCCGTCGCCGTTGACATCCCCCACCGCTGCGACCGCGAACCCAAGTCCGCTGTCGACGGCTGGCGCGCCGGTGAGCGGCCCCGGAAGCTGGGCCTGAGCAAGCGGCACCGCCCTCTCCCTACAACCTTAACTCGTACCTCCTGAGTGCCCTCGAATCGGTTAACAACCTCCTAACGCGCGTGCCTGGCGTCCTTCAGACCTCGAGAGCTGAATGCCAAGCCGGCTTGCTGGTTGGTCTCGGTCCCAGGGGCGCCGCCGCGATGACCCGGGTTTGATGGCGAAGGCTCAGCCGCGTGGCCTGACCCAGCGGCCGAACTTGACCGTCTTCATGCCCCCCGAATTCTCAGCAAACGCCTATGACGACGCCGCACCGGTCAGCCTCGCACACCGATGGACTTGGGTCCGCTGTCGGCGCCACACCGGAGACGTTGCGGGCCCTGTATCGAGCCCTACGTCACCAGAGTTCGTTCGCCGGGCGTATACGTGCCGGGCCGCCAACACGGTGTCCTGAACCGGCAGCCAAGTCGGTAGGTGGCTCCACTTACTGCGGGTCGCACCCTCCGGGCGCCCATCCATCTGCATTCCTCGCCGATGGCCCCATGGTTCGCGGAATGCGCTCGGCGACATCGGAGTGGGCCGTGAAGCCGCTCACCCCGCGTCGTCGAGTTGGTGCAGAAGGTCACCCAAAACCGCGGCATAGGCCCGCTTGTGGATCTCGGTGCGTGCGCGCAGGTCCAGGGCGTGGGCAGCCAGCTCAGCAGCCGAGAGGTCCGGGTCCGTCGGGTCGACAGAGACCGTCACGTCCTGCGTGGCATCATATCGCTCAAGCGTCTCAAGGACGTCGCCCAACCCGTCGCACGGCCATGCCTGCACCACATCCTGCTCGTCGGTCGCGCTGTGGAAGAGCCGCACGGCAACGGCATAGGCGCCCTGCAGCTTGCGGTAGACGTTGATTTCATACCAAAATGCGTGCTCGGGACTAAAGCCCATCGCCATCGCCAACTCGACCCCGCGAAAGCGGAGGGGGCGGCCGCCGAGGCGGCGGATGTGAAAGCTCTGCGGCCCCATGCCAATCGGCAGGTCTTGGGGGGCCGTGTGCGGGGCATGGACGGTCATGCTCGGTCTCCTCGGTTATGGTTTCGCCTGTCGGTGCTCGGGCAGGCCGCAGTGCGCCATAGTTGCGCGGCGCGGCGCGCCAGTGTCGCCGGCAAAGAGCAAGCTGCAGGTCGGCTGGCCGAGCACAGGTCCTGACATCCGGTCCGCGCATCGCCCGGGGAGCGGGAGGCGAATTGAGAGCTGTCGGTAGTCCAGACCGATCTCAGTGCCCAGGCCGTGTCGCGCCATACCTTCACCGGGGCGTTCGACGACCGGTGATCGCGGTGCGCCCATCGAAGGGCGCGCGTCCGGCCTGACTGCCCGAGGACCGATCCTGCCAAGCTGTACCACGCAGTAAGGGTCGGGCATCGGCCGTGCCTTACGGTACCCGCCTGAGTGAAGCGAGACCGGCGTCGCGGGCCCGTTTGCCCATGCCAGGCTATGCCAGCGCCGTTGATCATGCCGGGACACAGGCTAGGCGCGCGCCGCGAAGCAGATCGGCAAAGTCCGCGCGCAAGCGCGCGATTACCGGCGCGTGGCCAGGGCGGTGCCCAACGGCCTCGGCAGGGTCGAAGGCGTCCAGTGCAGATTCGAGCGCGTCGGCATGGGCCACCCGCTCCGCGCGATAGAGGGGTCGCATCCCCGCCTGCGGGCCAGGCTCGAGCGCAAGGGCTACAATCAGGCCCCGACCGGGCTCCGCAAAAAGATCGAACCGCAAGAGGCAGCTGGCGAGTTCGGCCGCGGGATCTGCCGCCAAGGCCGCATCGGACAAAATCCTGACATGCCCTCCGCCGCCGTGCGACGCTTGCTCCGGGTCGCCTCCCGACCGTTTCGCAGAGGCCGTTAGAGGCCCGGCCTTGTCGTCAGATTGTGCGTGGCCTTCGGCGCCCGCCGCAGCACGCTCCTGGTGCGGTGCAGCCGCCGAGAACTCGGCGCTCGGCTTCGTCGGGTCCGGAACTTTGAGCCTCGACTGAACCTGGAATTGTAGGAGCGGCGCGGCCACGGCGCGCAGCGGCCGGCCTCCGTCGCGACGCAACGATACGTGCTTGGCAACAGGCCAGATCTGCTCGTCCGTATCTGTCAGTGCGTCCGGGGCGGCGGCCTTGTCGTTGCTCGTTTGTTCTGGTAGCGGCCCATTCGAGCCGACCGCGCAGCCGGCATCGGAGCCAACATCGCCCGGCGCATCCGCCTGGTTCGTCTCGCCCGAACGCAGCCCCTCGTCGGCTGGATGGTCGGTTTGTGCTGCAGCGCTGTTTGGGTCTTCCTCGCCCGCACGGAGCACCCGCAAGACATGGGACACCGACACGGTGTACTCAGGCGGGGACGACCCGTATCCAGCGTCCGTCAATTTCATTGCCGTTTCAGTCATTGGCCGTCGTCGCCGGGGCCCGACGCGCGATGAACCTCATGGTGCAGCCGCGGGGTCGCATCCCAAGGGTGTGCAACGCAGGTCCTGCCATCGATGCCTCTCCATGCCTCGGCCGCGGGCATTCTGACCCGCCGCACCACCCATGCATGCTCGGGATTGAAAAACCCCTAACGGCCGGCGATAACTGACGCGTGCAGGTATTGGGTGAGTGCGATGGTTGAAATGCAAGTTCGGTATGAGGGCGCGAAGATTCTCGTGTATACTCTCAAGTCCGTTGCCGAAGCAGCTGAAATGATGTCGTTTTTGCGCGAGTTTCTGCCGGGCGCCCAGTTTCTTGTGCAGCCTCTAAGGCACTGATCCCGGCGCGGTTAACCTCGCTTCAACCTTGCTGTGATGGGTTCAATGGCAATGCCCGTCGCAGGAGAGATCATGCAGCTCGCTCATTTACCGGTCGGCCGATCGGCAATTGGTCACGCCGCGCGATCGCCGGCGGACGCCGCTCGGTCTCGGTCCGGTGCGCCGTCAACCGATGCGCGGCGCGTCGAGGGCTGCGTCGCGCCAGACGAAGCGCCCCGGATGGTCGCACTCGCCCGTTCCGGGCAGCCGCCCCTTCGCCTGAAAGCACGGCGCCTCTGGCGGCACGAAACCAATGTGCCGGGCGGCGGCCTCTACCTTGAACTCTGGCTGCGGCCCAAGGGCGGGGCGGTCACGGCCTTTGGCGCAATTGGCGACGCCCGGATGCCCTCCGATGCTCTCCAGGCCGCGGACATCGAAACGCTCGCGGAGATGATCGAAGCGCGCTTTGCGTCGCCCGCTCCAGGGTGGCCCGATAGTGAAACGGGGCAGCGGCCAGCCGGGTCCACGGCACCAGAGGTGGCAGCGGCTCTTGTCGCACGGTTGTCCGAGATGTCGGAAGCCAGGGCGTTCCGCGCGTTGCTGTCCGACGCCCTCGATGCGTGGACGGCCGACGCAGCGCCAGCAGACACGGCTCCCTCCAAAGGATCAATGAGTATCTCCCATGGCTGAAATGGATCCCTACAAGGCGCGAACCACCGCCGTCCGTGGCGCCGCCCGCGCTCATCTGAAACAGTTGCGGGCAGAGCGGCTCGCCCGTCGGCCGGCGACGCGGGGCGCCGAACCGGCTCCCGATGCAGCGGTGTCGATGCCACCGCCATCCCGCGAGGGGGCCATCGCGATTTCTCGCGCAACTGCAGCCGCTGTGGCCGCAAGTCAGCACACTGCCCCGCCTCCGTCGACGATTGAAACGGTCCCCGCAGATAGCGAGTCGGAGCAACCGCTCGAAGCCGAGGACACGGATCACGTTTCCGCTGCGGACGAGCTTGAGCGCCCCGCGGATCCCGTTTATCCGCCGCATGTCCCTGAATTCGTTGAGGCAGAGCCCGGAGCGGCAAACCACGACAGCGGGCACTCCGAGCACGAAGAAGAACCCGTGGTCGCCGCCGTCGCGCGGGATGCCGAGCCTGAGGTGGTGGAGGCAGAGCCCGAGGGCAGGGACGACCCCACCCCGCTCACGTCAGGGTTCGACGCGCCTGAGCCCGAAGCCTCGATCCCTGCACCAGAGGACACGGCGCCTGAGCATCTGCCGGTTGATCCAGCGCCTGAGCCTGCGTTGACGTCGGATGCCGGCGACCCAGAGGCGGCTGCGCCTGCAGCTGCAGCGGGCGACCCCGTCGCGCACCACGGCGCTACAGATCTCTATCGACTTCCGGGGGCGGGTGCGGGCCTGGTCTGGATGCTTCGGGAGTGCGGCATCTCTAATCTCCAGGAGCTTGCAGGCGCCGACCCGACCGCGCTTGCAGCGCGAATGGGTCTCGTCGGGCAGATCCTCGATCTCAACGGCTGGATCCTCTTTGCGCGCGACCACGGCTCCGGAGACTAGTCGCTGAGCCCGGGTATCGGCGCCGTACAATTGTGGATCTTGGTTCTGCGGGTTGCTGAGCGCACACGCCGACGCGTCCGCGCTTGAAGCCGGACTATGGGTCGTCCGAGTACGGGATCACGCAAGGGCTGTTGCGGCGGTCTGCGCATTGCAATGCCCAGATCCTTACTGATGAAAATTCGAATCCAAACTTCTTCGGATTAACCTGAGTTTAGCGCATTCGACCTAGACCGAGTGGGCCTGCCCGGGACCGGGTACGCACAGTCCCATCCCCTAGGAGGCTCCATGTTCCATCCGCGCTCCCTTGCCGCGACGGTGTCAATCGATGATCGGATTGGGTTGACCGATGCCCGTGCGATCATCTGCGGCCATGTCCGGGCCGAACTCGAGCCCGCGGCCCTGGCCCGCGTCGCTGCGGCACACGCGCGCCTGCGCACCGTTCTCGTAGAGGGGCGGCATGTCTATGGGCTGACGACCGGGTTCGGCCCGCTTGCCAACCGTATCGTGTCGCCTCGGGACGCGGAAACCCTTCAACAGAACCTCGTCCATCACCTGGCAAGCGGCGTGGGGCCCGAGCTTGGCTGGGCTGAGGGACGCGCCGTGGCCTTCGCGCGCCTGATGTCGATCGTGCAGGGCGTATCGGGTGCGTCGACCGTCGCGCTTCAGGCGCTCATGACGCTGCTTGCGTCCGACCTTGCGCCGGTTCTTCCCGCGCGAGGGACCGTCGGCGCCTCGGGTGATCTCACGCCTCTCGCCCATCTTGTCCTTTGCCTCCAGGGCCGTAGCGAGTTCATGCGGCGCGACGGCCAGCGCATTGGCGGACCAGAGGCCCTAGACGCGTTAGGCCTCTCTCCCTTGTCGCTCGCCGGGCGTGATGCGCTCGCGCTCGTCAACGGCACCTCGGCGATGACCGGGATCGCCACCCTGAACGCTGGTGCGGCGGATCGCGCGGCGGCGTGGGCTCTCAGATTGACCGCGGCCCTCTGCGATGTGCTTGGCGGCCATCCCGAAGCGTGGCACCCCGCCGTCGCCGAGGTCCGTCCCCACCCGGGCCAGGTCCGGGCCGCCGCCGCACTGCGCGCCGCGCTCGCCGGCGGAGACCTGGCCACGCGGCTGCCTCTGGCGATGCGCCGGCTGGCGGACGCCGACCACGGTCAGCGCGAGGCGGAGGCCGGGCAGGACGCCTACACGTTGAGATGCGCGCCGCAGGTCATCGGCGCGGTGTTGGACACGTTCGCGTGGCACGACACGGTGGTCGAGCGCGAACTCAACGCCGCCACCGACAACCCGATTTTCCCGGCTGACGGAGCCCCTCCGGCGCTTCACGGCGGCAATTTCATGGGCCAGCATGTGGCGCTCGTCTCCGACGCGCTCGCGGGTGCCACGACAGTGCTTGCGGGTCTCGCCGAACGCCAGATTTCTCGGGTGACCGATGAGCGGCTCAACAGAGGTCTACCCGCCTTCCTCCATCGCGGACAGGAGGGCGTGAATTCGGGCATGATGGGGGCTCAGGTGACCGCGACCGCGCTCTTGTGCGAGATGCGGGCGCTGTCCGGCGGCGCGTCGGTACAGTCTCTCTCAACGAACGGGGCCAATCAGGATGTCGTGTCGCTCGGCACGATCGCAGCCCGACTTGCGGCGGACCGTTTGGCCGATCTCGGACGCATCCAGGCCATCCTCGCGATCTGCGTCGCTCAGGCGGTCGATCTGCGCGAGGCCAGCGGCTGGACCGGGCTCGCACCGGCAACCCGCGCGGCGCGGGACTTCGTGCGACAGGCCAGTCCCGCCCTATTGGAGGACCGGCCGCTGGGAGCAGAGATCGAGGCCGTCGCCGACGCGATGGCGCTTGAATCCCCGCTCCCAGGTTAGGGCGCGCCGAAGCGCGCCCGCCATTTGGTCAGGCGGCCTGGGGGTCGACGGTCAGCCCGATGGCCTCGGCATATTTCAGCCAGGTCTCGACCGACGCAACGACGGCACGCACCTCGATGGCGACCAGTTCGATGCCGACGAGGGAGATGCGGACGAAGGCATCGACGACGACGCCCTTGTCCAGGATACGGTCCACAACTTCGGCGATGCTGGCCGAGGCGAGGCTCTTTTCGATAGCCATGATGATGTCCTTTCCATTGGCAGGTGCAGCGGGCCACCACGCGGCCGCGACCCCAACGGTCTAGAATCGCACGCTTAAGTCGCGATGAATGCGCGAATTTTAAGGGATCTTGTCGCCGATTTCGGGAGCTGTTCCGCGCGCCCCGTCATGCCCCGTCACGCCCCGTCAGCGCGCGGGCCTGTCCGGCCAGCAGTTCGGCCAGCAGCAGGCGCAGCTCCGCCATGGCGGGTGAAGCAGCGCTTTCGCGCAGTGCGTCCAGCCGCTCGGCGATGGCCTCTAGCTCGGGCGCGAGTGTCGCCCCCGGATCGTTCGGAGCGGCCGTGCCCGCCTCCATCGTTGTGTCGATCCGCTCCTGCAGCGTGGTCAGCCCAAGATCGAGCCGGCCGAGGGCTTCCTCTGCGGCCAGCCAGAAGCGCTTCATGCTCTTCTGCGCCGTCTCGACGCTGTCACTCAGCAGGCCGCCCTTTTCGGCCAGCGCGGTTTCGAGCGCGGCCATGCGGCTCGCAATGCTCTCGGCCGCCGTGCCAAGCTCCGTGCGCAAGGTCTCCTCGGTCAGCCCGGGCGCCTGCCGCAGGATCAGCTTCTGGACCACGTGAAGATCGTCGCCGAGTGAGGTGAGCGCGCCAGCCACGTCCGGCGCGTTCGCCGCAAGGCCCGCCTCGCCCTCCAAACCGGTCGCAGGCGACGCGGCAGGCAAATCGGCGAGCAGGGTCTCAATGGCCTCAATGCGGGATGTGATTGCGGCCTCCGCCCGTTCGATCTCGGCCCGCAGCGGTTCGAGATGGTCTGGCTGTTCACCGTCGTCTCTGCCGTCGCCCTTCACAGCCTCTCGCAAGGCCGCAATCTGCGGCACCATTCCCGCCTCCAGGGCGCCCTCGATCTCGGTGCGCACGGCGGCGCCGGTGAGGCCCGGGGCCTGGCGCAGCAAGAGCTTCTGGAGGGTCTGCAGTTCGGCGACAATCATGGCGAGGCTCTCGGCATTTAGGGCGCCGTCGTCCTGGCCGGCGAATGCGGCCTCGACCGTCTCGAGACGGCCGGCGATCGACGCCTTCAAGCTCGCCATCTCCTCGTTCAGGATCTCCGGTGTAAGGCCGTCCGGGGGCGCCGCGCCAGCCTGGGTGGCGCGGTCGATGTCCGAGCGGATCGCCTCTACCGCTGTCTCGATGCGTGTGCGCAGGCTCCGGTCTAGGCCCGCCAGCTTGTCGGACAGATCGGGTGGATCAGCGGGCAGGGCCGCGCGCAGATCGGTGGCCGCGGCCTTCACGGCGCTTTCGGTGCGCCGCGCCGTCTCAGACAGCCGCTCGCCGAGAGCCGTGCCGAGCGCCTCCAACCGGGCGGACAGATCTTCCGGCAGCGCATCGAGTGCCGCGCGCAGGGGCGCCACCGCAGCGTCGGGGTCGGGCATCGGTCGATCTTCGAGCTTTTCAAGACGATCTCGGATCTCGTCCGCGCGGCCATCCACCGCCTCCACCACCGCCTCTACCACCGGCGCGACAGCCCCGGCGAGGTCGGGGAATTCCGGATCGGGGCGGGCCTCGATCCGGCCGAGCCGTTCCTCGAGCGAAAATGCCAGCGTGTCGAGCGCCGTGAAGAGCGGAGCGGTGGCCGTGTCGAGATCGGGCAGCTGCAGGGCAGGGCGCGCTTCGATCCGCTCCAGTCGCGCGTCGAGCGCGCCGGCCAACGCCTCCAGCGTCTCACGGAGAGGCCCGACGGCTTCGGCGAGATCGGGCATCCGCGGCTCGGGTCGTTCGGCAATATCGCCGACCCGGTCGAGCAGTCTGCGGTGATTGCCGTCGCGCATCGCCCCGGCGGCCTCGAAGGCAGTCGCAATGGACTCCTCCATCTGCACGATCGCACGGGTCAGGTCACCGATTGTCGGGCCATCGGCCCAGCCCGTGGTCGCTTCCACCCGGTCGACCTGCGCGCCGAGCCGGGCCAGCATGGCCTCAAGCCCCGAGGCCAGCGCGCGGCTTTTCTCGAGCGCGTCCTGCCCGGCGCCAAAGGGAGCGCGGGTCGCCAGGCTGGTCTCGATCCGGCGATCCACCGCGTCCACCACTCCGGCCTCGATGCGCGCCGCAATGGCGTCGGGCGAAAGCGCGTCGAGCCTGGCTTCCAGCGCGGCAAGACGGGCATCGAGTTCGGCCGAAAGGGGCGCCGGTTCCGGTGGCGCAGGAACGGCCGTGCCCGGCTCAGGCGAGTCGTCGAGGATGGTGTCAGGCCTGGCAAGCGCGGCTGTTGGCCCCTCGCCGTGCGGCTCCCCGGTGTCTTTGGCCGCCGCGGGCTGCATAGGGTGCTTAGTCACGGATTCGGCATTTGTGGCGGGCTCGTCCTGGGCCGCGTCGGGGTGATCGCCGATCTCGGCTGCGTTGTCGTCTTGGCCGTTTGGTTCCGTCACCGGATTGACCAACAAAAGAGGGTCGGCGTCGGATGCGCTCTGTGCCGCGGCTTCCCGCGGCATCGCAGTCGTCGCGGTGTCGCCTTCGCCGCCCGGATCCGCGCCAGCCATGGCCCCCTCTCGCGCCGCACGCACGGCACTCGGCCCACTCGGCTCGGCAGAGGTAGAGGCTTGGTCGGCCGGATGGTCGTCAGCGTCGCGCTCCAGAGGGGCGCCGTCCGGACCGTGGATCGTGTAGGGAACAGCGGACAGTCGGTCCGGCGCGCCCGCCGGCAGCAGCAGGCCGAAGCGGCGCTCGGACAGCGCAATGACATTCCGCGCCACGCGGGCGGCATCGCGCGCAAACGTCCCCACATCCTCGGCCGAGGCCGTCTCGTCGACATCCGCGACATGCGTGATCAGCCCGTGCCGTAAAAGCAGGGCCTCGTGGGACGAGCCGGTGCCGGCGGGCGACACGCCAGACGGGGTCGGAGCGAGCGCCGTCATATGCGGGCCCCCTCGCAGCGTTGCGCAGCCTTCCCGCCGCGCTCGGTGCGCCTTGGCGGCCATTGAGTTGCTCGTCTCCGCCGGCCCGCGGTGCCCGCCGAGCCTGGCACCCCCCGAGATGGCCCACACAGGGGCCAGCGACGCCGCGCTGCGGAAATAGAATGAAGCTCTGGCATGGCGGACGCCTCGTTTCTCGTGACTTGCCGGGGCGCCGGGGCGGTCCAGCCCGGCTGCACGGAGCCTAGGTCAATGTCGGTTAACGCCCTCCTAATGCTAGGGGGTCAAATCGTGCGTCCGAGGGGGCCGAGATCGAGGGCAAGCTCGCCCGGATCGAGGCCGAACGTGCGGGCCTGATCGGCGATTGCGGCCTCGGCGCGCATCAGCGTGAGGCCCAGGCGCTCCTCCTGATCTTCGGTCAGGCTGCCGGCTTCGATCCGGCGGATGGCCTGCAGCTCCATCAACTGGCGCAGCATCTCCATCAGGCCCAGAACGAGGCGCGCCAGATCCTGTTCCACGGTTTCCGGATCGATCCGCACATTCCCGCTGCCGGCCAGCGCATCGATCATGGCGTCGGCCGCCGCGTGTGGCGTGTCAGTTTGGTTCATGCGTCCCGCTCCGCTGCACTAGGGCCGGTGGCCAATGGCCGACAGAAGCTCATCGGCGGCCACGGGCCGATCGCGCGGAGGGCCCCGTGTGCGATCCCGTCCCCCCCTAGGTCCGGTGGGGGCGGCAGAGCGCCGATCGCCCTGGCGAGCTGGTGCGACAGTCCGCCCGGCATGTCGCGGTCCGGCAAGAGTAATGCACCAAGTGCAATGGCGCCGGCCCCCGCCGGACGCGGGGCGATGTGGGCCACGACAGGAGCCACTTGGGCCGCGAGCGTGTCGGCGAGCCTGCTGAGCCACGCCTCCCGCGCAGCGCACAGGGCCTCTCCGCTCCAATAGGTGTCGGCCCGGGCCCGGAGCCAGGTCCGTCCCGCGGCGCGCTCCGCCCCTGGCGTGTCGGCGCAAGCCACGTGAGGGTTATCCCTGGCGTGGCGCTGCGTTGGCGCGTCTGCGGGCTCTGGGTGGCGTGGACGAGGTCCGCGATCCGGTGCCGGATCGGAGCCTGGCCAGCGCGCAACGTCAGTGCCCGGCTCCCGGTGCGGTGCAGGTACGTTCGGCGAGATCACCAGATGGATCTCCGGTCGGGGTGCGATGCGATGGAGGTCTTCCTCAAGCTGCTCGGCTGATGCCAGCACGGCCGAGCGTGCTGCGTCCAAAAGCAAGGGTCGCCGCGCGGGAAGTGGCAAAAGGTCGACGCCGTCGCCATGGAGCCTGGCGCATGTCGACAGTCGATGCCGGGCCGCGTGCATCCGCCAGTCCGGGGGGCCCGGGACCGTGACGAGCGCAATGCCGGGCGTACAGGTGATCAGGGTCAGTCCCAGGCCGGCCACGCGGCGGCGTGTCGTGGCATCCGGTCGGGCAAGGGCAATAGCATGCGCGGTCATTGTGGCGCGCCCGTTTCTGGCCGGACGCCGTCGGCCCCCTGTGTCGTCGCGGGCGGCGGTATGGGCGTCCGCGCCATCCGCTCGGGCGAGGCCAGCACCAGGTCGGCGCCGATAAAGACCAGATCGACATCGGCCACGGTCAGCCAGAGTTCCCCGCGAAGGACCACGCCATGATCGAGAAGCCGGTCCAGCACCTCGACCAGCGCCACATCGCCGCCACGGATGGCGTCATCGGGCGACAGGAGTGGCACGCTCCCTCCGCCAAGGTCAGGCACGCGCGGCCTCCTGCGCCGGGCCGCGATCCTCCGTGCCGTGCGGATCTCCAGCACAGAAGCTGTAGGCCGGCCAGGGGCCGGACAAGACGAGCCGCAGACCGAGGGCCGCGGCCTCCGTCCCCTTCGCCGCGAATTGGGTCGAGAAGGTCGAGGCCGTCGCTCGCGGCACCAGAAGCGCCAGGTCGACGAGGCGATCCGGCCTGGCCTCCGACGCGGAAAGCGCCGTCACGTGTGGCGCAAGCTGTCGAACGAGCGCGTCCGTCCAGCCGCGCCGATCCTCGGCGGCACGTGCGCGTGCGTCCCGACGGTCGCGCCGCCGGGCAAGAAAGGCCCGCCCCGCGCCTGGCGGCGTCAGGTCACCTGGGACCGAACCGAGCACCGTGCGCGCGTCGTCCCCCGAGGTCTCAAGTCCGCTCTGTTGGGTCCGCGCACTTGGAATGCGCCCCCCCGGACCGCTTTGACCGCAGGCCGTCTCGCCCGCCGAAGACATCGGAGACAGAACCTGGATCTGCAGCCCGAACTCCACCTGCCCCTGGATCCTGTCCAGCCGGGATCGGTAATCCTCGGCCGCTTCGGCGACATGGTCGATCAGCGTTTCGACCCCCGAGAAGACCGCGCCAAACCGAACCGGCAGCACGTCTCCGCCGTCGGCATAGGCCACGAGGACGGCATTGTGGGCCAGCGCCGCTGCGGTCGCAGCTTTCTCAGATGTCGGGTCAAGGGCCGTCGGGGTGGCAAGGGCCACGAGCGTGTCGGCCGGCAGACGCAGATGCTTGGGCGCCTGGGCCGGGCGGGGCGTGCCGCGCGGAGCGAACCCGTGAAGAAGAAGCGCGGTCATGCCACCTCCGCGAACTCTGGCGCAGCGGCCGCCGCGGCGGTGCCGTCCCGGTGAAACGTCAGCAAGGGAAGGTCCCGGCCGGGCGGGGCGTCGCCCAAACGCCCGGCCGCTGAGAGAAGCGAATGGGCCGCATCGATCTCGTCGAAGCCTATCCCCTCGTTGCCGCACCGGCTCGCTTTCAGGGCGCCTCGCCGTGCGCGTGCAAGCGCATCGACGTCAGCCAGATCGGCATCCGCAGCGATCCCGAGCGTCACGCGGGCTTGATCAACGTCGCCTGTCTGGGCCAGCCGGATCCGCCCCAAAAGGAAGGACACGGCGGGGGCGGGCCCGATGAGCCGCAGGCGAAACCCGTCCGTCCAAATGTCGTCGATCGCCTGCAGCGCCGCGTCCAGTCGGGGCTGGGCCGCCTGCTCAACCAGCAGAACGAGGTTTAGGAGGCCGCCCGGCTCGGTTGGTAGGCGAAGGCTGTCGCCGGCCACGGCATCGAGGCTGGCGGCCGCCTCGTCTGATAGACGTCGCGCGAGCGCCGCGAGCGCCGTATCGACGTCGCCGGAACCACCCGCGATGGGCCCGGCGGACTTTCGGCCTTGCCCCGCACCGCCAAGGTCCGAGAGTTCCGGGGCCTGCGCGAACCGGGTCGGCGCTCGCGCCACGTCCCAGTCCAGCATGCACTGGAACTGAGCCTGGCCGGCCACGCGGGCAAGCGCCTTCTCAATCTCGGGCGCATTGGCCACAGCAAGCGCGTCGAGGTCGAGCCCGGCGGCGGAGGTGCCGGGCGCCACGGGCAAGACAGCCCCGAACGGCATGAGCGCTTCCAGCCGGCACTGACGCAACAGCGCAGCGCGGGCGACGGCCTGACGGATCGCGGCCACGCTGCGCCGCCGCCCGGGGCCCGGCGGTGGCGGAGCCACGACGGCACGGAATGGCCCGGCCGGGAGGATGGCGCAGCCCTCCGGGATGGCAGGGGGCCGAGGGGCGGGCACCGCCTCGCCTTCGCCGGGCAGAAGCGCCACGAGTTCTCGGTGTGCAGCCCGCACGGGGCGACGCGCGCCGCCGATGCGGCGAAAAGGGGCGGCAAAGCTCATGGCAGCGGGTCCTTCTGGGGGGCGTGTCCGGGTGACGGGTGCGCGCCTTGGTTTCGGTGGACGCCGGGGTCTGCAATCCGGTCGGCGGCGAGCCGGTCGGACCGTGCAGCCTGGGCGGCGACGGCCTGGACGAGATCGTCCTGGTGGATGGCGAAATCGGGATCGCCACCAACGCCCGTGCCAAGCCCACGGGCCAGGGCGCGGCGAGCGGCGAGGGTCACCAAAGCGGCCAGATCGGCGGGTGTGGCGCCGTCGGTCTGCGCGGCGATGGCTGCGATGTCGAGGTCCGCCTCCAGCGGTCGGCCGCGCAGATGCACCGCCAGCACATCGGCCCGGGCGGCCTCATCGGGCAGGCCGACGCTGACGACAAGATCGAAACGGCCGGGCCGGGTCAGCGCCGGGTCGATCGCCGCGGCCCGGTTCGTGGCCGCGAGGATCGCAATGCCGGTATTGTCTTCCAGCCCGTCCATCTCTGTCAGGAGCTGCGCCACGATCCGGTCCATTGTGGCATCGCCGCGTCCGCGCCGCGGGGCCAATGCGTCGAGCTCGTCGAAGAAGAGAAGGGCCGGCGCGGTAAGCCGTGCGCGCCGGAACAGCGCCTCAAGCCCGCGTTCCGCTTCGCCAAGGAACTTTGACAGCAGACGCGCGGGGCGCACCGGGATGAAGTTCATGCCCGATTCCGCGGCAAGCGCCCGCGCCAGCAGCGTCTTGCCCGTCCCCGGCGGACCCTCAAGGAGGATCCCGCGCGGCGCCGCAAGCCGCAGCCGGGCCAGCGCGTCGGGCCGGGTCAGCGGCCAGATCACCGCCTCCGTCAGCGCCGCCTTGGCCGAGTCGAGCCCTCCGACATCCGACCAGCGGGGCGGCGCGGCGTCGGTGCCATCGGCCCTCAGGGCCGACGGTCGCGTGCGCGCAAATCCGGCCTCAAGATCGGCCTGCGCGATCTCCAGCCTGTCCGCCGCAACGGCCTCGGTGCTGCCGGCGGCCTCACGCGCGCGGGCGAGCGCGGCGAGGCCGGCCTCGCGCGCCAGGGCCGCCAGATCGGCACCGACATAGCCGTGGGCCCGCGCCGCCAGACCCGTGAGGTCGGTATCGCCGGCCAGCGGCGCCCGGGCCAGATGAAGCGCCAGAATCTCGGCGCGGTCCTCCGGCCCCGGTGCGGGGAATGCAATCTCCCGGTCGAAGCGCCCTGGTCGGCGCAGCGCCGGGTCCAGGGCGTCGGGCAGGTTGGTGGCGGCGATGGTGACGACGCGGTCGCGCGGTGAGAGCCCGTCGAGCAGGGTCAGAAGCTGCGCCACCACGCGCCGTTCCACCTGCTTTTCGCCCGACAAGCTCTCGCGGCGCGGCGCGATCGCATCGATCTCGTCGATGAAGACGATGGCCGGGGCGCGGGCAGCGGCGGCCTCGAACACGCCGCGGATCGCTTTTTCGCTTTCGCCGTAATGCTTCGAGACAATCTCGGGCCCGGCCACGTGGAAGAACGCGGCGCGGCCATGCTCGGCCAGGGCCCGCGCGAGGAGCGTCTTGCCCGAGCCCGGCGGCCCTGTGAAGAGAATGCCCCGCGGCGGGGCGAGACCGAGCCGCTCGAACAGATCGGGGCGCGACAGCGGCAGGTCCACCATCTCCTGGACCGCGGCAACTTGCGGCCCGAGCCCGGCGATCCCGGGATAGCTCGGCAGATCCGGCGGATCTAGGCGCAGGCGCGTCTCGGGGCCGACCTGCCCGGCCGGCCCCGGAGAGAGTTCAGCCACGCGCAGGCGGAGCGTCCCCGCCCCCGGCAGGGTAAGCGTCAGCCGGTCGCCCGTTGTCAGAGTGACGTCGCGGAGGGCTGTCGCCAGCTCGTTCGCGCCCTTTGGCGCCGGGTCGGAGATCAGGCGCATCTCGTCGAGAACCGGCAGGGAGGCGGGGGCAATCTCCACCGCCATGCCCCAGCGGGCGCCGGCATTCGCGGCAACGGCCGGGTCGGCGCCGATCCCCCTCGCTTCCGCAGCCTGCCACGCCGCCGACGCGGCATCGCGCGCTTCGCCTGATGCGTCCATCTCACACCGCGCGTCACCGGTCGGCTGCGGTTGGGCCGGCGCGCCGTCTGGGCCCGCATCGGCGGGGCGTGCGGGCAGTGGGTCTCCGCCCCCTCCGGTCCGCCCCGCAGCTCCGGGGCCGGGTGGGGTGCCCGTGCCGCTCGGGCTGCGCCGCGGCAGCACGCGGGCGTGGGTCGTCCGGCTCCCCGTGAGCGAAACGGTGTCGCCCGGGCGGAGGCCCAGGGCCAGCATGTCGGCCGCGGCCAGGCGCACGAGGCTTCGTCCTGCATCGGCCGAGGGCGCCGGCGTCAGCGACAGGCGCCGCGCGCTCATGACTTCGCCGCCTTCAGCCGCTGAAGAAGCATCAGCTCTGCGTCTTCAAACGCCTCCTCGCTGATCCGCCCGGCCTCAAGCTCTTGCTCTAGCGCGGTAAGGGCTCTGCGGATCGCGGCCGGGTCGGTCCACTCCGCCTCCGCTGCCTCGTGGATCTTGCCGGCGATCCACAAGGCGCCGCCGGCCGGGGCCGAGATCGGAAGGCTGAGGATCCGCGTCAGCAGCCCCATCTCACGCAGCCTCGCGCCCGGCCGAAGGAGCGAGGGCCAAGTCGACGAAATGGAAGGCCGGGACCGGGCCGACAAGGCGGATCGCCGGCTCGGCGCCCGGCGCGAAATCAAGCGCGGCCGCGGCCCGTTCCACGGTCGCGGCCAGATCGTCGGCGGCGCCCGCTGGAACCAGGCACTCGGCCCGCAGAAGCTCGCAATCGTCCTCCGGCGCGCGCAGGACATGGTCGGTCACCGCGCCGGCCAACTCGCGGATCAGGGCCGACTGTGCCCGCGTGCGGCGGCGCTCGAGCGCTTCGGCAACCGCGCGCCCGAGCTCGATCCGGTCGAAATGCCCCTCGGCACCGCGGCCCATGAGCCGGTCCCGCGCGGCGGCAAGCGCAGGTTCAGCGGCCAATACGGCGTCTAGGGCGGCCGCGCGGGGCACGCTGACGCGCAGACCAAGCTCGACCTGGCCGGCCAGATGGTCGAACCGGGCCGCGATCGCCTCGGCGTGACTGGCCAGCATGGCCGAGAGGGTGGCCATGTCTTCGGCCACCAGACCAAAGCGCATCGGCAGGACGGTGCCGTACGCCATGGCCGTCTCCAGCACGCGGGTATGGGCGAGCATGCGGCGGCGTGTCTGCAATATCTCGCTGCCGTCATGGCCGCCGGCAATGATGGCCGCAATCCCCAGATCTCGCAGCTCCGGCGCGCCGTTGGTCGCGCCCTTGACCTCAAAGAGCGCGCGTTCCAGATCCGGGCCCGACCCCCGGAAGAGCCCGTAGAGGTAGAGCCCCGGCAGTCCCTCCGGGGCCTGTCCCTGAGACCCAGCGCTCACGCCGCGTCCCCAAGCCCGAAGGCGATCTCGAGCACGCCGTTGCGCAGAACGATCACCATATCCGAGAGGTCTGCCGCGTCCGGCAGGGCGTGGCGGGCACGGTAGCGCCGCGCCCCGGTCGTGGTGATCGTGACCGACCCGTCCGCGCAACTCACGTCGACCTCGGGCAAGGTCACGCCGGGGAGATCGGCGCAAAGAAACCATCGGCCCTCGGCCTCATAGCTCTCCAGATGGGCCTCGCGCGTTTGGGCCGGGTCGGGCGAGGGATCGTTCGCGGCTCCTGCGCCTGAATCCATCGCCGGGGTGTTGCCCGTCGCGGAGCCCGTCGCGTTCGGGCTGTGGTCGCCGGCCGTCGCAGCGGCCTCCTGGCCGGGGTTGACCGGTTGGGCCGGGTCGCGCTCGCCGGGACGGCCGGACGCGGCCGATCCCCTGTCTCTCCGCCGCGCGCCGGGATGCGCCGCTCCGGCCTCGAGACCGCCCATGCGCACCCGGATCCCGGTCTCTGCGCGAAGCGGGCCGCGTGCCGTCTGGACCTCGTGGTCGCGGCGGAACTCCGCCGTCTCGCCGCTGTCGAGGCGCTCGAGCATCTCGCCCAATGTGCCGCCAAGCTTGCCCAGGAGCCCGTCGAGCCTCAAATCGAGGTCGGCCATGGTTTCCTCGATCTTGCGTCGTTTGTCTTCGGCCATCGCGGATCCTCCGTCGTGATGTCTGGTCGTCGCGGGCGCGCCGGCGCTGCGGCTCGGCCCCGTGGTTCATTGGGCTGCGCGCGCGGTGGCGCCCGCCTGCGGTCGTGCCGCCGCGGCTGGCGGCGCTTGCGGGTCTGCTCCTGGTCCGGGGTCTGCCGGGCCGGCGATGCCCGATCCGGCCCGTGCCCCAGATCGGCCGGACGCCGGCGCGGCCTAGCTTGCAAGGGCCTCCAGTCGTGCTTCGAGCGCGCTGAGGCGCGCCTTCAGATCGTCATTCTCGCGGGTCAGCGCGTCGGTGTCGGCGGACAGCCGCGGGTCGGCCTCCCACCAGTTGATCCCCATCTCCTTTGCCTTGTCGACGGTCGCGATCAGCAGGCGCAGGCGGATCGTCAGCAGTTCGATGCCCACAAGCGACACCGACACGTCCCCGGCAATCACCACCCCCTTA
This sequence comes from Pseudomonadota bacterium, assembly GCA_039822045.1. GTDB lineage: Bacteria > Pseudomonadota > Alphaproteobacteria > Rhodobacterales > Rhodobacteraceae > HLUCCA09. The sequence continues at coordinate 121,761 of JBCBMY010000006.1, forward strand.
TCGAGGATGCGCTCCAGCACATCGGCCAGCCCGTCGGGCCGCATCGGCCCGCGCATCTCAAACCCGCTCGCGCTCACCCGCCAAGGCCCTCTTCGCGCCGATATCGGCTGCGGCGGGCAAAGCCCGTGACCGCGCCGTCCGCGGACAGGCGCACCTCGTGCGCAGCCAGCAGGTCGTTCTCGCCCATCCGCGCAGGGCTTTCGATGACCTCGACCACGATTCGCCAGCCGCCGGACGGGTCTGCCCCGCTGTCGGCGATGCCGTCGATGGGCAGGCCGGTCACCTCCTCAACCGTCCGCCGCGCAAGTGCGAGCGCATCGGCAAAGTGCAACGGCGCCGCGGCGTCGGCCTGCCATTCCGCGACACCGTCGCCCGGGTTGGAGAGCTCGGCGGTCGTTCCCTTGGCGGATGCTGAGCCGGCGGCCGCCCCGGGGACGCCACTCACGATCTCTCTCCCTTGGCACCCGACTTCGAAAGACGACGCATCAGCGCCTCTGCCCGCCGGCTGCCCTCGCCGAGCGCGGTGCGGGCGCGGGCGGCGCGCCCCTCCAACTGGTCGAGTTCACGGCGCAGGCGCTCGCCGTCGAATTCGAGCCGAACCAGTTCGATGGCAGCATCGGTCCGCGATCGGGATCCATTGCGGAGGGTGCTCGATGGGCGCCTGGTGGGCAGATGTGGCGGGGCCTTCATGCGGTCGCCCTTTCTTTGGTGCTGGCAGTCGGTTGGCCTGAATGCGATGACGCCAGGCCCTCCAAAAGGGGAGGAATCCGCGCCTCGGGCGTGCCGTCGATCCGGCCGCGCAGGACGTCGGCGCAGATCTGGATGAAGCGCCCATCGCCTGGGTCGGCCGGGATGTTCTCGGCCGCCAGCAATCGCGCGATCAGGATCGCCGTTCGCATCGATACCGGCATGTCTGTCTCGGTGTCCTCTCGCAACTGGCGCACCAGCCGGACGATCCGCACCGCGTCCTGTTCCTTCAGACCCGTCGCGCAGGCGACGATCCCGGCCTCGGTCTCGGCGGAGACGGTTTCAAGATCGAAGGTCACGAACCGGTCGAGCAGGGCATCCGGCGCGCCATGAACCCCGCGATAGTCGGACGGATTGGAGGTCAGGATCAGCCGGAACTCAGGATGAGCAGAGATCACGCGCCGCCCCTTGGCGGGGTGGGTGATGACCAAGATCCCCTCCTCCAGAACCGACAGCAGGGCGGCGTTGGCCTCGGGGGGCGCGCGCGTGAACTCGTCGTAGACGAGGGTCTGTCCCTCGAGCATGGCAACGGCGAGCACCCCCTCGCGCCAGTCCGCTGTGATCCGCGTCTCGGTGCGGCGGACGCTGGCGATGTACTTATCGTCGACCCGACTCGCGCTGTGGCCGACCTCGCGGCCAATCAGATCCTCTGACGTCAAACGGCTATGGCCGGTGAGGAAGGCCAGCGGGCGGCCGATCTCCTGCGCGACGCGCAGGGCGAGTGTCGTCTTGCCCATTCCCGAGGGGCCCTGGAACCGAACCGCGACACCCGCGCGCAGATATGCCGCGGCCCGGCTTCGCAGCGAGTAGAGCTCTTCGTCTTCGTAGAACGCGCGGGCCGGGCCATCGCCCGGCCAAGACAGAGATGCCCCGACGGGCCCGTCTGCGGGACCACCAGCCTGGGTCTCGGCCGCGCCGTCGGGGGACGCGCCTGCGGCGGCCTGCCGGTCCGGCCGCGCATGGCGGTCCGTCGGAGCGGTTGCATCTGTTATGGTCGAAGCAGACGGGGCAGTCTGGGTCGCCTTGGTCGCGGAGGCGCGCGCCTCGACGTCTGCCGCGGGCCGGGCAGAGGCGCCGCGTACGGGCAACGGGATGGCGGACATAGCGGGGGCGGCGGGCTCGGTGGACAACGGCTTCTCCGTTCGATCTATGCAATCGGCCTAGCACGGCGGAGTTTGAAGGATGGTAAACGCCGGGAGGAATTCGCGTGTCGGTGTCGCCCTCCCGTCAGGCGACAACATCTCCGGCAAGGCGCTGGAGGTCGAGAACCGGGAGGACATGACGCTCGGCCCCTCGGCCCAGTTGCACCACGGCTGCGCCCTGGTCGGGCGTGCCGGCGGGTGCGGTGCGTTTCCAGGCCGACGTCTCGATCCCGGTAACGGCATGAACGGCAAAGCCGACCAGGTCGGCGCCCCGCTCCACAACCAGCACACGGGCGTCGCCGTCGCCGGTACCCCAGAGCCCCAGCATCTGGTCGAGATCGACGAGCGGCACCGGCTTGCCATCGAGCGAGAAGATGCCGCGCAGACCGGGCACGTCGCTTGACGGTCGCGCCACCACCCGCTCGGGTGGCGTAACGATCCGCAGAACCTGCATGACGGGCGAGGCCACGGAGATGCCGACATCGAACACCAGATGGCGCACCCGTTCCTCGACCACGTCGCCGTTGGGCTTGCGCAGCGTGGCCTCCGATTTCTGCGTCGCCTTCTGAGGGCGGGACAGTTTGGCCAGTTCGGCGACCGTGTCGTTCTTGGCCAGCCGCGCCTCGTCGAGCACGAAGATCTGGTCGGCGCTGCCGGGGAATGTGAGCACACCCTTGAGAAGCCCCTCGTGCCCCGACGCGGCAGCAGGCGGGGGCTGGAGCGCGCGCTCCTCAATCCGAATCATCCGGTTGATGGTGTCGACGGCAAAGCCCAGGCGATCGTCGCCCTCGCACCGCAGCACGACAATTTCGGCGTTGGTGCGGTCATCTGGCTCGCCGAGACCGATCAGGTCTGCCGTGCGGACCACGGGAATGCGCTGCCGGTGGTAGGTGATCGAACCGATACAGAGGCCGGAGGTCAGGGCGTTCTGCTCGATCTGGCACCTGGGCACCGTCGCATGCACGGCGACCGCGGGTAAGGCACAGGTGGCGCCGCCCGCCGTGAAGGTCAGGAACGGAGCAACGGCGCCCGGCCCCTCCGACGCAGCCACTCTTGAGTCGCGCGCTCCCGCGCTTCGACCGGGCCCTGCGGTAGGGGAAGGTGTGGCGCCGCGCTCGGCACGGCGCCCGTCGCTCTCTCGGGCGTTCCCGCCGTCGGCGCTGTCGGGGACGGTGCCTGCCCGGCGATCCCGCACACGCCGTTCTATGCCGCCGGGGCCGAATACGCGGCCGGCGGCGCTTCCGGCCTCCGATGCGTCCGGCCCCTCTGCGGCTCCGGCGCCGTCGCGCGGGAAGCGGCGAACGGCGGGCATATCCGGCCGATCGAACAGGGCCGCAGGGTCGATGATCGAGATGGTCATGCCCTGATGGATCAGACTTCCAGTCAGCAGGGCCCTGCCGTGAACCGTGCGGCGTGGCAGCGGGCTTGCACCGGGCAGGCGCGCGTCCGACTGATCGCGTCCCGGGGTTTCGATCCGCTGGATCTGGTTCTGCGGCACATGGATCAGCCCTTCTGCCTGATCGATGCCGATCGCCAGCAAATGCGCATCGTGGCGCAGGATCGCGGCATAGGGTGGGGTCTCGCCCGCGGGGGGGCGGGCGCTCTCGATGGCTCGGATGTCGAGGACGGGGATGAGCACCGAGCGCAGGTCGAGCGTTCCCAGCAGCCCCGGGGCCGACATGAAGACCTGGCTTAGCCGCGAGACGGCGCACACCTCAGCGAGCGTCTCGATCGGCACGGCAAGGGGCAGGCCGCCAACCCGCACGACGCCGAAGCACAGGGTCGACGCGGTGTCCGCAACCGCGGTGGGGGAGATTTGCGTCCAGGCCCCCGTTGGCTGGGTATGGCGGTGTCCGCCCGGAGTGCCCGAATTGCTGCCCGAAGCGCTGCCCGAGGTGCTGCCGGCGGGTGGTCGGGAGCGATCGCTGGAGACGGGCGTGTTTGGTGCATCGTCACGCTCGGGGTGCGCGGGCGCGTCTTTGCCAAGCGATCCCGCTCCGGGACCCGCGTTGCCCGGAGCGCCTGTCGCCCCCTCCGACGCGCCCGCATCCCGCGGCAGCCGCGTCTCACCGTTTTCTGCAGGTCCGGCGACCTTGGCCGGCGGGTCGACGGGATCCATCAGCGGCCCGTCGCGGATTCAATTTCCGAGACTATCGCCTCGATCCGCGAGGCCGCGTCGTGCTGCATCTTCGTGCACGAGACCAGCGTGTCCACTTCTCCGAGCGCGCTTTCCATGACCGTTGCGATCTGCGAGAGCGAGGTGGTGGTTTCCGCGATGTCGCTCGTGCCGCGCGAAATCTCGCCCGACGATTTCTCGATGAGGCGCGTGATGTTCTTGGCCGCGTCCGAATTCCGCTCAGCAAGCTTTCGCACCTCGTCGGCGACGATGGAGAACCCGACACCATGCTCGCCCGCGCGCGCCGCCTCGATGGCCGCGTTGAAGGCCAGAAGGTTGGTCTGCACGGCGATGTCGGCGATCGTCTCGACCACGCCGTTGATCTCTCCGGATGCCGCTTCGGCCGTTTGCAGAGCCTCCAGGAGCGCCTTCAGCCGCGTGGTGGAACTCGTCGAGGTGCCGTGGGACGTCGTTGTCGTGTCCTTGATCCGGTCGGAGCTCTTTTCGATCTCGCTGCGCGCCTGGAACAGCTGCTGCAACTCGTCGCGCACGGCTTCGGCCTTTTCCTTCGCCAGCCGTTCCAGTTCCACCTGATCGGACTCGTCATAGGCGAACTTGATGACGCGCTCGACCCGGCCCTCGGTATTCCGGATGGGGCTGTAGCTGGCCTTGATATGGACGTCGCGGTTGAACCGGCCGATCCGGTGGAAGCGACCGCGCTTGGCCTCGCCCTGCGATAGATCGACCCAGAAGTTGCGGTATTCCTGCGTTTGCACATAGTCGGGAGAGCAGAACATCGAGTGGTGCTGGCCATAGATGTCGCGCCGGGAATAGCCCATCAGACGCAAGAACTCGTCGTTGGACGCCACGACGTTGCCATCGGGGTCAAACTCGACGATTCCGGTCGTGCGGTCGATCGCCTCCCACTTGCTCTGAAACTCAACGCGTTTCTGGACCATGTCGGTCACATCGTCAGCGATGAGCAGCACCCGGCAGGGGCGATCATCGACATCTTTGACCGGCACATAGGTGGCGCGCAGCCAGACTTCGCGCCCGCCCGCAGCCTCTCGCCGCATTTCGCCGGAGATGGTGTCGCCCGCACGCAGCGCCTTCCACATATCGGCTTCATGGGTCTCGCTAGTCTCGTTGCGGTTGCAGAGCTGATAATGGCGCCGTCCCTTGATGTCGCTCAGCCCATAGCCGAACAGATCGAGGAAGGTCTGGTTGGCGCGGCTCAGCGTGCCGTCGAGTTCAAACTCGGCCAGGCTCTGGGTGGCCTCGATCGCCTCGATCCGGCTGCTGTGGTCGATTTCGCGTCGTTTCGCGTCGGTGACATCCACCGCGACGACGGCAATTTTGGACACCTGACCTTCGGATGTCAGCACCGGCGCATAGGTCATGTGCAGCCAGACCTCCTTGCCCGAGGGCGAGCGCCGCCGGAACTGGCCCGACAGGTCTTGGCCGTTCACGAGTTTCTCCCAGAACTCCGCATGCCGGCGCGACTTGCCGAAGGCCTCATCGCAGAGGTCGGCATGCGGTACGCCGAGGATATCGTCACGCTGAATGTCGAGGATCTTGCAGAACACCCGGTTGATCGATGTCAGATTGCCCGACAGATCGAACTCGGCGGATGCGCGCAGCCGGTCGAAAGCCGTGTGCAGGTCGACCGCCTCGTCCGAGGCAGATTTCGCTTCGGTGATATCGGTGCCGATCACATAGAACCGGCCGAGATTGCCGGCTGCATCCATCGACGGAGCAAAGACCGCGTCCATCCAGCGGTGTTGGCCATCGACATCGACATGTTTGAGTTGCAGCCGGCCCGCCTTGCCCTCGGTAAGGTTCGTCCAGGCGCCGGTATAGACGGTGCCGCGGGCGAATTCGGGGTCGAGCATCTTATCGTGCTTCATCCCGATCGCGGCCGAATTCTCCAGACCGTAGCACTCAAGGAACGCCTCGTTGGCGCGCGCGAGAAAGCCCTGGCCGTCGTACTCTGCCACGCCCACCGCGCTTTCAATGGCTTCCACCATGCGACCCTGCGCCACCGCCGCGACGGCCGTGTCGGTCACATCCATCAGGCATTGCACGGCGCCGTTGACGTGGCCGTCGGGGCCCTTCTTCGGCACGAAGGTCGACTGCATCCACAGGCGCGTATCCATCGCCGAGACATGCTCGTGCCGCCCTTCGATCGTCCGCCCCTGGCGCAGCTTCTCCCAGAACTCGGCATAGTCGGGCGACATGGCGACCTCGGGCGGCCAGAGCGTGTCGTGGTGCCGGCCGACCATTTCCTCGCCATAGAATTCCAGTGCCATCATGGCGCGCTCGTTGGCCGAGATGATGTTGCCGTCAGAATCGTATTCGATGATCCCGATGGCGGGCTCGAGGAGCTTCCAGATCGGGCTGGCTTTCGGCGGCGCGTCGGCGACCTCCATCGGCACGGCCGCCAGGATCACGGTGCTCGCGCCCCCGGGCCCAGATCCGGCCGCGCGCAGGGCCGCGCCGATCCGTGTGCCGTCGGCCCCGATGAGCGACCCGGTCCATGCCGACCGGGCGCCGGAGCTGACCTCCCACCAGAGATCCGCACCATCCTCGCCCTCACCGGCCACCAGATCGCCGAACGACCGCGTGGCCAGCATGTCGGGGTCGAGGCCGAGCGCCCCGACCGCCTTGTCGTTCGCCTCCAAAAGGGTGCCGGCGGTGCCGTCGAAGGCCAGAAGGATGTCTCCGGCCAGAAGGGGCCCGACCGAGGGCAGCACCCCCGCGTCGCCCGTGGCTCCGGCATCTTCGGGAGAGGTCGTCATCTCGGCACTCCAACAATCTCGGCTGCCGATCAGATAGGTGAGAGTGATTAACCGTCGGTTGCCCGCGCCGCATTTTACCGATGCCGGCGCCGCATTCCGTCGGAGGCGCAAGGCAGGCGGACCGCGGCACGCTCCACGGCGCACGCTAACACGCCAAAGCGCCTCTGCCACCACCAGTGTCGGAAAACCTTCTTGGAGCGGGCGATGAGATTCGAACTCACGACCCTTACCTTGGCAAGGTAATGCTCTACCCCTGAGCTACGCCCGCGCCGCGAAGTAGCGTGCTGATAGCGAACGCCCCAGCGGGCTTCAAGAGGAAAGTTGCGCGGCTGCGGTGGGTCGCGCGAGGCGTAGCCTTGCGGCATCTGGGGGGCGGCACCTGCGGGTGGGTCCGCCCGGTCGAGGCCCTGCAGCTCCAGCCGCGGAATCGCGCTTGGCGCCGGTGCCGGGCGCGCTCTAGGGTGGCGCCGCACGAAAAGGGGGATGGCGGTGGAGATCACTGTGGTCGGCGCGGGCGCGCTCGGGGGGTATTTCGGCGGCCGGCTCGCGACGGCGGGACATGACGTGACGCTCGTGGCGCGGGGGGCCCATCTTGAGGCGCTTCAGTCGGGCGGCCTGCGCGTCGAAAGCGCCCTGGGCGACATGCACTTGCCAAAGATCCGCGCCGTGGCCACGCCTGCCGAGGCCGGACGTGCCGACGCGGTCTTTCTGATGGTCAAGAACCGGGATCTGGAGGCGGCGGCCGAGGCGTCGCTGCCGCTGATGGGGCCCGGTACGGTGGCGATGACGGTGCAGAACGGCGTGTCCGCGCCGACCCGGGCGGCGGCGATCCTCGGTGCCGAGCGGGTAATCGGCGCTGCGGTCTACATGCCGGCCGACATCAAGGCGCCCGGTGTCATCCGCCATGCGTCGCGGTTCCACCGGGTCCAGATCGGCACCGGGCCCGCGGGTCCGGCGGAGGCTTGCCAGGCGCTGGCCGGCGCGATGGGGAAGGCCGGGCTCGAGGTTCGTCATGTGAGCGATATCGATGCGCTGTTGTGGGAGAAGTTCGTGCTGCTGGCGCCCTTCTCGGCGATCACGGCGCTGACCCGGCTCGATATGGGCCCGATCCGCCGCTGCCCGCCCAGTTGGGCGCTGATGCGTGCGGCCGTGGAGGAAGCCGCGGCGGTCGGCCATGCGGAATGTCCGACCCTTGCGCCCGAGATCGCCGCCCGCCAGATCGCGTTCATGGGCGGAGATATGCCCGAGGGCGCCCATGCCTCGATGCAGGACGATCTGGTGCGTGGCAAACCGCTGGAGCTTGACTGGCTGTCGGGCGAGATCGTGCGGCTGGGTGCGAGACACGGCATTCCGACGCCTGTTCATGCGATGGCCCGTGCGGCCCTGGCGCCCTTTGCCGATGGGGCGCCCTGAGCGGCCGGCCGCGCCGGTCGGGCCCGCGCGGACCTCGCCCTTCGGGCATCGGCCCACCCGCCCCGGCGATCCCGGTGCCAGGGCGGCGCAACGGCGGGATCGCTTGCGAGACAGGAGGGGGCGCGACTGCACATGGCTCAGGTTCTGATCCGTCCGGCGCGCCCGGCCGACATCCCCGATCTCGTGCGGCTCAACGACATCGCCGATGCCGGGCTGCCTGCGCTGATCGCGGGGCGGGACGGGGCCGGCGCGGCCGAGGTGGCCCGCCGCCTGTCGGCCGCCATGGCGCGCACCGTCGCATCCCCCGGGCCGCCTTTGGTCGCCGAAGATCCGGGCGGCGCCATTACGGGCTGTGTGCAGGCCTACACGATGCCGAGACAGCCCGACGATCCGCCGCCCCTGCCGGACCTCGTGCCGATCTGGGCCCTGAAATCCCGCATCACGGGCTGGCGGTATATCGACTATCTGGCCGTCGATCCCGCCGCCCGCGGGCAGGGCCTCGGCGCGCGCCTCCTTCAGGCCGCGTCCAGGCGTCCGGAGAGCGAACAGCACCCAGCGCCCGGCCTCGCCCTCATCGTGTTCCAGGCCAACGCGCCGGCCCGCGCCCTTTATGCCCGCGCCGGGCTGACCGAGGCCGCGCGTGACGCGACGGCGCGGCCGGTCTGGGCGCCGGACCAGGGCGCGGCGATCCTGCTCACGAAAGCTTGGACCTGACGCCGGCGAGGCACGTCTACATGGCCGGCCCGCGGCCTTTCACGGCCCAGGATCTCGGCCCAGGATCCCGGCCTCCGGGCCGATGGGCGCGCCTCCCCCCAAACGGCCCGCTCCGACCCACGTCGAGGATTTGCCACGAAACCGACCGGGCTATGCCGGATTCTCCGGTACGGTACGAACGCGAGGCAGCGATTGTAAGTCTGGGCCGAACCTGCACGCGAGGGGGCAATCGGGATATGGCGGCCATCGACCAAACCTATCGGTATGCTCAGCCCTCTGTTCTGCGGCCAAGCCCCGCGGGGCGCGAGCTTGCCCTTGCGTGCGATACCCCGGCCGCCGACGAGGGACCCGTGCGCTTCCTGTCGGCGCGCGCGCTTTACCCCGATGTCACGGCCAAGGGCTTGCGCGGCGTCTCGGAGATCGTCGGCGCCCGCTACTATGTCCCCCCGTCGATGCTGGCCCGGATCCTGCGCGAGGCCGACCCGGTTGCCACCGTCAGCCCGGGCGCCGTGCGGTTCGAGGGCTTCTCGGCCTGCTGCAGCGTCTATGCGAGGATGGATCTGGGCGACGGCGCGCTCGACGTGGCGCACCGGCGCAACGGCACGACCAATGTCGATTTCGGGCCGGAGCTGCGCGCCGCCCTCGCCAGCGTCGGGACAGACACGGCGCTGGAGCTGGGTATCGGCGCAGACAGCGTCGACCTCACCCGCGACGGCGCAACCATCGTTGAAAAGAAGGTGCCGCTGCCGCTCCGATGGATCAAAGGCTTCGCCCAGGTGCAGGTGGTGCTGGCGGAGATGGAGCCGGCCTTCACCCTGAACCGCCTCGGCGCCCAGCGGTTCCTGCGCGCGCTGCCGCGGGGCAAGACCGACCATCTGCAATGGGTCTCGGTCGCCGGCGGCACGGCCCGGCTCTCGGCGCGCGAAACCAAGGGGGCGGTGCCCCTGCGCGGCAGCCACCGCCTCAAGGTGCTGGAATCTATGGTGGCCCGCGCGCGCGCCCTCGAGGTGTTCCGGAACCCGCATACCGCGGCCACGGCCTGGGTGCTCGACTTCAAGACGCAGCGCTTCTCGCTGGTCCTCAATGTCGAGCCATGGCGGGGCTTTTCCGGCGATGGAGGGGTGCTCTCGCGCGTGGCCACGTCTGACGGCACGGCGGCCGCCACCCTCCGTGCCTGGCTCAATTGGCAGGACCGGATCGATGCCAGCGGGCTTGCCGCGTCCACCGGGCTGCCCCGCGACGCGATCGACGGGGCGCTCGCGGAGCTGGCGGCCACGGGCCTAGTCGGGTTCGACCTTGCCCAGGGCGGCTATTTCCACCGGGTCCTGCCCTTCGACGCCGACCAGATCGCCGCGCTGAACCCGCGGCTCGAGGCGGCCCGCGCGCTCGTTGCCGCCGGCGCAGTGACGCGATCGGGGTCCGACGCACAGGTGGTCAGCGGCGACGTCGTGCACCGGGTCAGCCCCGATGGCGACGGGTGGCGTTGCACCTGCCCGTGGTTCGCCAAAACGGCCGGGCAGCGCGGGCCCTGCAAACACATTCTGGCGGTCGAGATGTTCCTGGAGGCAAACGCATGACCGAAGACCACCTGATGACGTTGCTCCACACCAAGACCGGGCGTCACGTTCTCGACACGCTCGCCGAGATCCCGCAGTCCGAGCGCCGCAAGCATGCCAAAGCGGTCGTGAAGCATTTCCGGGATCTGCAGGGCTTGAGCTTTGCCTACGATCGAAACTCGCGGCCGAAGCTCCGGGATGAAGAGGCCGTGACCGTGGGCTTACTGGCAACGGCCACGCTGACCGACCTCAAGAGGCTCGGCTATCTGCCCTACCTCAAGACGGTCTCTTTGGTGGACCTGGTCTCCAAGCTCAAGCCGGATTGGACGCAGGCGCTCGTCGACCATCTCGTCGAGAGCAATCCCTACCTTGTCAGCCAGGTTGCGCCGCTTTGGAAGGCCGGGCTGTGCCAGCGGCCCGAAAGCGACGCGATCATCCTGGGCTATTTCGGGCACTTCCGGGGCGATGGCGAAGACGAGGCGGATTTGCTCAACCGAGACGTCTGGCGGTTCTTCGAGGTCGAGGGCGGCGGCGAGTTCAGCCTCGCCAATCACGACAAATATGCCAAGCCGGGCACCGACAGCTGGGAGGCCCGACTTATGGGCTATGCCAACAGCGGCAAGCTCGACCGGCAGCGCCTGCTCGATGCCTCGCTCGACGCGCTGGAGCGCGACTTCGCGCAATACCGGGCCGGATGGTTTTCGCGGTTCCACGTGGCCATGGCGCCGACGCCGGGCGAGATGGCGGCCCGCGCCCCCCGCTACCTGGGGCTCCTCGGCTCCTCGGTCCCGCCAACGGTCTCGTTCGCGATGAGGATCGTGCAGGCCCTCGACAAGGCCGAGGCCCTCGCGCCGGGCGACCTGCTCGCCGCGCTCGAGCCCGCGCTCCAGGCGCGGTCCAAGGGTACGGTGGTCGCGGCGCTCAAACTGGTGGCGCGCGCCGCCAAGCGCGATGCCTCGCTCACGCCCGACGCGGCCTCGCGCACGCTCCTGGCGCTCGTGTGCGAGGATGCGGGTGTGCAGGGCAAGGCGCTCGACCTCTTCGAGGCGCTGGGCGGTCCAGACGATCCGGCCCTCTGCGACACGCTGGCCGACTATGTCGAGCTTGTCGCGCCCTCCGTCCGTCCCCGCATCGCCGCTCTGGCCCGCGTTGCACCGGCCGAGGCCCCCGCACCGGCTGAACCCGAAGCGCCCCCCGCCCCCGTGGCCGTCGTGCCGGTGGACAGCGCCGACGCCGCCCTGTCGCTCTTCCTGTCGGTCCTCGAAACGCCGCGCGATCCGTTCGAGGTCGAGCGGGCCGTCGACGGCCTCTCGCGGTTCGGGCCCGAGCTCCGCGCCGAGGATCAGCGCCTCTCGCCCCTCCGCAAACGGGCCAAGCAGATTTGGAGCAATCCCGGCGAGTCCGATCTTCGGCTCGTCCTCGCGCTCACGGGGAGCGTCATCGCCGAAGGCACGTCCCTTGGCGCCCCCGGAGATGCGGATCAGGCGTCGCCCCTGCCGTTCTTCGAGGAGTGGCTGACGCTCCAGCGCGTCCATTTCCGTCGCAATGTCGAGCTTGCGAACCGGGTGCTGTCGGGGCGCGGCCTGCCCCTGCTGTCGCTCCCCAGCGACTCGTCGGGCACCGTATCGGTCGCCGATCTGACCGACAGGCTGGCGCTCTATCGCGCCGCCGAAACCTCCGCTGGCCCCGTCGACATGTCGCTCGCCCTGATGCGGCTCGACACGGCCGGGCAGGGCGCGGATGCGGCCCCCGTCCCCGCCCCTGTCCCCGTCCCCGACGCCGACATCGACACCGAGGCCCACCGCGCGCTGGCCTATGCCCTCGGTGCCGACGTCCCCGTTGGCCCGACGGCCGAGCTCTGGGCCTCCGCCTGGTGCGCGCGCCAGACCCAGGAACAGGACCCGCGCATCGTCGCGCTCTTCGACACGCCCCTGCCAAACTGCGGCATTCCCGTGCGCCAATCGCTGAACGTGCGGCGAGAGGACAGCCGCGACGGCCCGTATTTCTGGGTCAAGGTCGAGGTGCCCGCATCGCCCGAGATGCCGAACCAGGCCGATATCTTGCCGGCCATCTATGCCCACCATCCGATGCCAGCGCGCTACGCTTCCTGGGCCTGCGGCGGCACGTTCGCCGATATCGCCTGGGCCTCTCTCACCCGGCCAACCGACCCCGAGCCGTTCTACCGGCAGGGCATCCTGCAGCAGGACACCTGGCAGAAGCTCACCGACAACCCCACGCGCGCGTTCCTCGAGCCCTTCTTCCGCCCCGGCGGCCCCGTCGGCGAGCTTGGCGCGGGTCTTCTCGCGCATGACATGGCCTGCGAGGACAAATCCGTCTCGTCGCTCGCCGCCGAAGCGGCCGCCCTCGTTCTGCGCCAGAACCGTCTGTCGGAGGAAAGGCTGGCGACGGCCCTCAAGGCCTTCCTGATGTCGCAATCGCTGCCCACCAGCCGGTGGACCAAGGCGCTTGCGACGATGGCCGAGGCAGGGGCCGAATGCCATGTGCGCGAGATCATCGCCCGGCTTCTCGACTTCCCGCCCGACGACACGCCGAGCGACATGGGCGGGATGATCGAGCTCTTCTACGAACTGCACATGGCCGCCGGCACGGCGCCCACGCGTCCCGAGACGCTGGCATGCCTTGGCGCGATCAAGGGCGGCGGCAAGGTCGCCAAGTTTTCCAAGAAGCTTCGCGCCCTGGCGTCCCAGGCGGCATAACCCCGTTCAGTCACTCCGCGCCATACCGGTTCCGCCCGGCGTGTCGGTCCGACATCGGCCGGCATCCCCGACGCGATCCCCGCGCTCGACAATCTTGCGGCGAGCAATGTCCGCTCTTCCGAGACCTGTTCAAGGATGGCCGAGGAAACCACGCCCGAGCGCATCCAGATGTGGCGCGACAGCCTGGACCGGATAGAGGCGATGGGTGAAAGCACCATGGTTTCCGGCCATAAGGGGCCGGGCGCCGTCCGCGATCCGTCAATCTTCGGAGTAACCCGCGCCTCTATGACCATTGGAACCGCACGCTGGCCGAGGCATCCATCCCCTAGGAGATGCGCGCCGCCATGACGGCCAGAAACGAAAACAGGGCCCTGGATTGGGCGCTCTACAGCTCCATCGGCGCTGTCTTTCCGGGCTGACCAACACCAAAGGCGGGTTCGCAACGCTCTTTCCCTGCGCGCCAACGCCCGGCCAACCCTGCGGCCCCCACGCGCCTTTTCCCGGCTCGGGCAGACGCGCTCGACCTTGTCGGCTCGTCAACAAAGGAAAGGCCCGCCCGAGACAAACTCGGCGGCGGGCCTTCCCCTATGGGCATCGCTTCACCCGTCACCCGCGGGGCCCAAGTCAACGCTCGGGCCGGGGGCGGGGGCGTCCTCCGCTCAGTCGGAGACCGAGAACAGAGGCAGCGCCGATCCGGAGGCTTCCGTCCCGGCAGGCACGACCTGCGCCGGTGCCTTACCCGCAAGCATGTCCGCGGCCGCCCGGATCAGGGCAGAGCGCTCGGGCTGTCCCGGCACAAAAGCGGGCTCCGCGCCGCGATCGATCGCGGAACTGGCCAGCTCGTACCATGCCAGCGAGAGATCGCCGCGCTTCGGTGTGCCGAAACCCTGGCCCAGGTGATGGCCCAGAAGCTCGGCATAGGGCTCATTGCCAACCGCCACCAGAAGCAGCGCGGACGCGACCGCCATTTGCATGTCGTCGGTCCGATAGCCGACGCTGAGGCAGATCCGCGAGCTGTCGGCCAGCGCAGCGGGCGCCATGCCCGAGGCCAGCACCACGTTGCCCACTTCCTGCCGCACGCTCGACACGTCCTGCAGCGCAAGCGAGGCCGCCGCGCCCGACAGGGCCGATGCCAGGCCCTTGCACTGCGCCTCGATGTCGGCCGCCGAAACGCCGGTGACCTTGGCGATCAGGGTCTCCCCATTGGCAATCGCATAGGTCCGCGCGAGGCAGAACTGCTCGGCAAGAGCGGCGTTCGGGTCGGTCATGTTCGAGACGGATGTAAAGCCGCCATTGGTCGTCGTCAGCAGGCTCACCGTGTTGCAGTGCGACGCAAGCGAGGCCTCCGTCGTGGGTTGTGCAAAGAACGTGGGAAGCCCGGCCGAGGTCGTCGCGGCGGGCGCCGTTGGCGTGCCGGCACCGGGGTTCGATGGCACCGCCGTTGCAACCGGGATCGACGCCTGGGGCGCCTGCGCCGCGGCGACCAGCTGCGTGCCCGTGCCGGGTGCCGGTGCCGCGGGCGCCGGTGCGGTGGCCAGCGTGGTCGCTCCGGTGCCCGGCATCTGGCACAGGCCCCGCGTGCACGAGAACATGGCGGGCGTGACGTTGAAGGCCTGGAAGTCGTTCCGCTCATAGCCCTCGGGCGTTGACACGAACACGCGAACCGCACAGCTCTGCGCATTGCACCAGAAGGCAGAGCCGGTGACCGACGTGTCGATCAGATAATCGGTCTGCCCGTCGCCGTTCATATCGGCCAGCTGGATGAAACCGGCGCGCTGGATCAGCTGCTCGCCCGACGGGTCCGAGCTGTCGGCGATCTCGTCGACCGACGCCGCGATCACCTGCGGAAGTCCGCCATAGTTGGACGATCCGCCGCCGGTGGCTTCGTTGCGCCACGCGATCAGAAGGCCCGAAGTCAGCCCGCCCGCCTTGGCGATTGCGGTCTGCGTGGCCGGTCCGCCGGCGAGCGCCCGATTGTGCGATGTCAGCAGGAACTGCTGCTCATAGGGCGTCAGCGTCCCGGTGGGCGGATAGCTCAGATGGGCCTGGTAGGCCGAGATCGCCGCGCGCGAGCGGCGGCCCAAAACGCCATCCGCGCCGCCGGCATTGAACCCGAAATAGTTCAGCGCGTGCTGGACCGACCGGTTTTCCTCTCGCTGGGCCGACGAAACCGTCGGCGCGCGGTAGGAACGGCTCGACGTGGTCGAGCGTGTGGTCCGCTGCGGCTGTCGCTTTCGCTGGATGTCATTGGAGATGGCGCTGCCGATCGCGCCTCCGATAATGCCGCCGATCAGGGCGTCGTTCGCCAAGACCCGCTCGGCGGGGACGGCAGCGATAGCCACGGCGAGTGCGGCGGAAAGAAGAGCACGGTTCAGCATATGGATACTCCAAATACGACAGGACGGCGGCACCAAGACCCCAATGGTTAAAGGGACATTGCCTTGCGATTCGAGTCAACACGGGCTCTGGGCGCCGTCGCCGCGCCCAGACTGGTCGGGCGCAACCAATGTTTGCTCAGCAAAACAGAGGCTTGCGCGACCCTGCCGGCCTACGTGTTCCGCAAGGCCGCGCCCTCCTGGTTGCTTGCAAAAACGTTGTCTTCCACGCCTCCGATCATCGCGAACAACCGTGTGGAGAGCCCCCGACCCCCGGTTCGCCGTAAACGCTCAGTTGGGCGGCCCGTGAGCCTGCGACCCTCAGATGCGGCGTGGCATGCATCCCGGCCTCGGCTCCACCCGACAGACACGACAGTCGGTCCGCAGGGCCCTCATCCCCGTGCTTCGGCATACAGGCTGCGGACCTGCACGCTTGCATTGGCCCACCCTGTTCAATGATGCCCGTGCGGCGAAGGTCTGCTACCCATTCCAGATGCACTCTGCAGACCAAGATCCTCCGATTGATTGTCTCTTCTGCGGCATCGCCTCGGGAGAGGTTGAGGCGCATGAGGTTTACCGGGATGACCGCATTGTTGCGTTCCTGGACAACGGGCCAATCCGCGATGGCCACATACAAATAATCCCCGTCGAACATATTGAGTCATTCGAGCTCTTGCCGCCGGATCTGGGCTCGGCAATCCTGCACCTTGCGCAGCGTATCGCCCTTGTTCAAAAACGCCTCTACAGCGTGGAGCGTGTCGCATTCCTGTTCACGGGTGGGGATATTCCGCACGCCCATGCGCACGTCGTCCCGATGTTCGACAAGACTGACATCACCTCACGCAGATACATCAAAGAGCGCAAGCTCACTTGGGTGGCGCCAGAGCGGCCCGAGGCGACTGCGCTGCGCGACACCGCCAGCGCAATCGCCGAGGGCCTCTGCGGCTCTGCGCGCTAGGAATTGAGCTGCCTCGCGTCTCGCGCGGCCGTCACCCCGCATCGAATTTCGGCAATGCGGGCCGCACGCCCTGCCTGCGATAACCGGCCGTAAATGCTTGCCATTGAGTGGAAACCTGCGTGAAACTACAGGCATGTCACCACCGCTCGAACCCAGCGATGTCGCCCAGCAGCCCTTTACGGAAGAGGCCTGGTCAGACGTCCTGACGGCGTTCGATGCGGCCTACGCAGAGCTTGTATCGCACCAGCAGCTTCTCGAAGAGCAGAACGAAGAATTGCACGAGTTCAGGCGGTTGCTGAATTCAATTCTGTCGTCGGTCAGCGATTTCATGATGGTCGTCGGACGGGACGGGCGCATTGAGCAAGTCAGCGCGTCGCTGGAGGCCGCAACCGGATCTTTGGCAAGCGCCCTGATCGGGAAACCGGCCCTTGGCCTTTTCGAAGAGCGCGGCAGTGTGCGGGTCGGCAGCGAACTGGATGCGATGCGCTTTGCGCGGGAGCCTGTCCGGTTTGAGGCGGAGATCCTCGGCAAGGACGGCCCTCAGCCTTACGATATCTCGATCGCAGCGCGAATTGATGATCGCGGCCGCATGCTGGGCGCCGTCATTATCGGGCGGCCCTTGGGTGAGCTGAGGCAGGCCTATGCCGAGTTGGAGGAGGGCCACCAAAGCTTGATTGACGCCCAGACCCAGCTTGTGCGCAACGAGAAGCTCGCGTCGCTCGGGCGGCTCTTGGCTGGGGTGGCGCACGAACTCAACAACCCGATCAGCTTTGTCTATGCCAATGCCCATGCGCTCGAGAAATACATCTCGCGCTTTGAGGTCTATTTCGAGCGCGTCGAGGCCGGGGCGCCCCGCTCGGAACTGATCGAACTGCGACACGAGCTGAAGCTTGACCGGGAGCTGAAGAACCTCCGAGACGCGATCGAAGGGGCCCGCGACGGTGCCGAGCGGGTGCGCGATATTGTGGCCGACCTGCGCCGTCTGTCGGTTGCCGGCTCGGCAAGTCGGGAGCGGTTTGACATTGCAGAGGCGGCCAAAGTGGCGGCGCGCTGGGTCGTGCGGGGGTCGAAATCCAGCGTCGATGTACAGTTCGAGGGCGCCGACAGTCTGCAAATCCTGGGCAATGCAGGGCATGTCCAGCAGATCGTGATGAACCTCGTCCAGAACGCCATTGATGCCTTGAGCGAGGTGAGCGAGCCAACAGTGGTCGTTCGCGTTGACCGGGATCGCGAAACCGCGGTTCTGACCGTGTCCGACAATGGGCCGGGCATTCCCGAGGCGCTCGCCGCTGCGATCTTCGACCCGTTCTTCACAACCAAGGCCGTGGGGCAGGGCACGGGCCTGGGGCTATCGATTTCCAACAAGATCGCCGAAGAGCATGGCGGGCGGCTGACCTATGAGGACCTCAAGCCCGGAACGGCCTTCAGGTTGGAGTTGCCCCTGGAGGGGAAGTCTTGAATCTGCTCTGGCTCCAGTCCGCCGGGTGCGGCGGCTGCACCATGTCGCTGCTCTGCGCGGAAGACCCAAACGTGTTGGAGCTGTTCGAGGATGCTGGGATCGACATCCTTTGGCATCCCGCCCTGTCCGAGGCCACGGGTCCCGAGGCGCGTCAGGTGCTGGAGGCCGTTCTGGTAGGCGAGACGCCGCTGGATATCCTCTGCGTCGAAGGCAGCATCGTCACCGGTCCGCGCGGCACCGGCCGGTTTCACATGCTGTCGGGAACGGGGCGGTCGATGCTCGAATGGTGTCGCCAGATTGCACCGTTGGCCCAGGACGTCGTCGCTGTTGGGACCTGTGCCGCGTTCGGAGGCATCACGGCTGCGGGGAACAATCCGGTCGGGGCCCTGGGGCTTCAATATGATGGTGCCCATCCAGGTGGCGCCCTGCCCGAGAGCTTTCGGAGCCGATCCGGGCGCCCCGTGATCAATGTCGCTGGCTGTCCCACGCATCCCGATTGGGTGACCGAGACACTGCTCCTTCTCGCCAGCGGCGGGCTCGGCGCGGAGGCATTGGACAGCTTCAACCGGCCGCGCTTTTACACCGACCATTTGGTGCACCACGCCTGCCCGAAGAACGAGTATTACGAATACAAGGCCAGCGCGCGGCAATTGTCGGAGCTTGGCTGCATGATGGAGCATCTGGGCTGCATCGGCACGCAAGCGGTCGGAGACTGCAATATCCGGCCCTGGAACGGCAGCGGATCCTGCACCCGGGGCGGGTATCCCTGCATCGCCTGCACCAGTCCGGAGTTCGAGAACCCGCGCACGACGTTCACGGAAACGCCAAAGGTGGCCGGGATTCCCGTCGGCCTGCCATCCGACATGCCCAAAGCCTGGTTCATGGCGCTGGCCTCGCTCTCAAAGGCGGCGACCCCCGAGCGGATCGATCGGAACGCCAAATCCGATCGCATCCAGGTGTCGCCCAAGCCGAAACGAGAGCGAACGTGACCGAGCTTGTCGTCGGACCGTTCAACCGCGTCGAGGGCGATCTCGAGGTGCGCCTCGACGTCTCCGATGGGCGGGTCACGGCGGCCTATGCCAATTCGCCATTGTTTCGCGGCTTTGAAACCATGCTCACAGGTGCCGACCCGCGCGACGCGCTCACATTGACCCCACGGATCTGCGGGATCTGTTCGATCAGCCAGTCGGCGGCGGCGGCACACGCGCTGGCGGCCGCCAGCGGGGCGTCGATGGCCCCGCAAGGCGCCCTGGCCGCGGCGATCCTGCATGGCGTCGAAAATCTCGCCGACCATGTGACGCATTTCTACCTGTTCTTCATGCCGGATTTTGCGCGCATCGAGTACAAGGGCCGCGACTGGCACGATGGCATGGTGGACAAGTTCACCGCCACGAAAGGGTCGTCCCAGAGAGCGGCCCTCGATGCGCGGGCGCGGCTTTTCCATGTCACGGGGGTTCTCGGCGGCAAGTGGCCTCACACGCTGGCGATCCAACCGGCCGGCGTCACGCGCACACCGACAGCGTCGGAAAAGGTGCGCATGAAAGCGACGTTCCGCACGTTTCGCCGGTTCCTGGAAGGCCAGCTCTTCGGGGCCGCTCTTGAGGAGTTTCTGGCATGCGGTTCGGCCAGCGATCTGGACGCGTGGAACACCGGCGATGCCGGCCTGTTCTTCCAGGCCGGGCAGTCGCTTGGGCTGGCTGAGATGGGACAAGGGCCGCGTCGCTTCCTGTCCTACGGAGCATATCCGCAGGGCGCCGGACGGGCGACCGCCGCAGGGGTCTGGCGCGACGGCGCGGTGCGCGACGTCGAACCCGACGCAATCGTCGAACATGTCGCGCATAGCTGGATGGAGGGCGCTGGCGCGCATCCGTTCGACGGCGCAACGGCGCCGGATGAAGCGATGGCCGAGCCGGGCTATAGCTGGTGCAAGGCGCCGCGCCTGTCGGGCGAGGCGGTGGAGGTGGGCGCCTTTGCAAGGCAGGTCGTCGATGGCCAGGCCCTCGCCGTGGCGTTGGCCGACGAGGGCGGGGTGCGGGCGCGGATCGCCGGTCGCCTGATCGAGATCGCGCGGACGCAACTCTGGCTTGAGGAATGGGTGGAGGCGCTCGACCCCGACGCGCGGTTCATGGGCGAGTTCGAGGTGCCGCAAGACGGGCGCGGGTTCGGCCTAGTGGAAGCGGCCCGAGGCTCGCTGGGCCACTGGGTCGTGATCGAAGGCGGGCGGATCGCGAACTATCAGATCGTGGCGCCAACCACCTGGAACTTCTCCCCGCGCGATGACACCGGACAGCCCGGACCGCTCGAAGCTGCCTTGGTTGGGGCACCCGTCGACGCGGGCGAAACCGCGCCGCTCTCGGTCCAGCACATCGTTCGCAGCTTCGACCCCTGCATGGTGTGTACAGTGCATTGAGCCAAGGCCGCCGGATACGCGTGCGCGGGCAGGTGCAGGGCGTGGGCTTTCGACCGTTCGTCTGGCAACTGGCGCAAAGGTTCGGCGTATCGGGAGAGGTCTTGAACGACGCTGAAGGCGTTTTGATCCATGCGTCGGGTGGCGACCTCGCCGCGTTCGAAGCCGCGTTGACGACCGACGCCCCGGCGCTGGCGTCGGTAGACGCGGTGGAAAGCGCGGCGGCGGATGTCGAGGCCACCTCCGAGTTCAGGATCACCGCAAGCGGCCCTGCCGGCGCCGAAACACGCGTGACCCCGGATGCGGCGACCTGCCCGGATTGCGTTGCCGAGATCTTTGATCCGGCCGAGCGCCGGTTCGGCTACGCCTTCACCAATTGCACCAATTGCGGGCCGCGCTTCACCATTCTCAAGGCGCTGCCCTACGACCGGGCGCAAACGACGATGGCGCCCTTCCAGATGTGTGCGGACTGCCAGTCGGAGTACGAGAACCCGGCCGACCGCCGGTTCCATGCACAGCCGGTGGCGTGCCCCGCTTGCGGTCCCCGGTTGTGGTGCGAGGCGGGGGGCACGGAACTGTCCGGCGATCCGATCGCAGCCGCGGCGGATGCCCTGAAGGCCGGCAAGATCGTTGCGGTGAAGGGCCTCGGTGGATTTCACCTGTGTTGCGATGCAATGAATGCCGCTGCCATCGACCTGCTGCGCGCCCGCAAGCGGCGTCCATCCAAGCCCTTTGCCCTGATGGCCCGTCGTGATCGCGTTGCGGGGTTTGCGGATGTCTCTGCAGAGGAATGGGCGCTTCTGGACAGCGCCGTCGCGCCCGTCGTTCTCTTGCATGCCCGTGGCGCCGAACTGCCCGAGACGGTCGCGCCGGGCATGGCCCGCCTCGGCTTCATGCTGCCCTATACGCCGCTCCACCACCTCCTGTTGGCGGCGTGGCAAGGATGGCCGCTTGTCATGACCTCCGGCAACCTGTCTGGCGAGCCGCAGGTGATCGGCAATGAAGAGGCGCGCCGCAAGCTCTCAGACTTCGCCGATGTCTTCCTGCTTCACGATCGGGATATCGCCCGGCGTCTGGATGACGGCGTCGAAGCCATTTGCCCGGCGGGGCCGGTTGTTCTGCGGCGCGCTCGGGGTCGCGTGCCCGGCACGCTGCCATTGCCCGACGGCACCGGCGAGGCGCACATCCTCGCGCTCGGCGGTCAGCTCAAGTCGGCGATCTGCATGACGAAGAACGGGCAGGCGCTCCTGTCGCATCACCTGGGCGATCTTGATGACGCGCTGTCGGTTGAAGAGTTCTTCAAGGCCGATCGGGACATGGCCGAGCTCTTCGATCACCGGCCCGACGCCGTGGCCGTCGATCTGCACCCCGACTTTCGCGCCACGCAGCATGGGTATGCGCGGGCGGCGGCCCTCGATGTGCCGCTCGTCGAGGTGCAACACCACCATGCGCATATGGCCGCGGCCCTCGGGGAGCACGGATGGTCGGGGGAGACGGCCGTTGGACTTGTGCTCGACGGGCTTGGGCTCGGCACCGACGGCACGGTCTGGGGAGGAGAGGTCCTGGTCGGAGGATATGCCAGCGTGCACCGCGCCGGCTTTCTGAAGCCCGCGCCCCTGGTCGGTGGCGATCGCGCGCAGGCCGAGCCTTGGCGCAACGCGGTTGTGCGTCTCGACGCGGCCGGACTGAGTGATCTTGCCGATCGCCTGTTCCCGGATAGGCCCCGCGATGCCCTCCGACAGGCGGCAGCAGCGGGGTTCAACGCGCCGCTCTCAAGCTCTGCCGGCCGGCTCTTCGACGCGGTCGCGGCCTGCCTTGGGCTGGCGGCCGGGGTCCAGAGTTTTGAGGGCGAAGCGGCTATGCGTCTGGAGGCGCTGGCAGCGTCCGCAGGGCAGGGGTCAGGCGCCTATTCCTATGCCATCGACGGCGCCGGAATTGATCCGTCGCCAATGTTCGCCGACCTTGCCGACGACCTGTCGAACGCTGTGGCGCACGAGATCATGGCCGCACGGTTCCACGGGTTCGTGGTGGCTGCTTTCGCGCAACTGGGCCGTGCCGTGGCCGAGGCGAACGGCACCGATCAGATCGCGCTTTCGGGGGGATGCTTTCAGAACATGACGCTTCTGGCCGGCATGATGGATGCGCTGTCCGACATGCGCGTTGCAGGCCCCGGATGCGTGCCGGCCAATGATGGCGGCCTCGCCTTCGGGCAGGCCTTGGTCGCGCTCGCGCGTCTGGAAAGCGCCTGACCAGAGCACGCGCACCCCGGCAAGTCACTTTGCTGCCGAATGGCTCACCGCGCACATAAATATGAATTACATCAGAGAGTTGACCGATGTGTCGCAGGGTGACGGATTTCCTGTCGCATGCCTCAGCATACCGCAATCCTTGGTTCAGGTGGCGCGGACCCCGTCCGCGCATGACCGCTTCGCGAACGGAGGAGACCAGCCTTGAGCCAGATAGAAACCTTCTACGACGTGATGCGTCGCCAGGGGATCACCCGGCGCAGCTTCATGAAATACTGCTCGCTGACAGCGGCGGCTCTGGGGCTTGGTCCGACCTTCGTGCCAAAGATCGCCCACGCGATGGAAACCAAGCCACGCACACCGGTGATCTGGATCAACGGTCTGGAGTGCACCTGCTGCTCGGAGAGCTTCATTCGGGGCGCGCATCCGCTGGCGAAGGATGTGGTTCTCTCGATGATCTCGCTCGACTACAGCCACGTCCTGATGGCGGCGGCCGGCCACGCCGCCGAAGCCGCGCTGGAAGAGGCCATCGAGACATACCGGGGCAACTACATTCTCGCGGTCGAAGGCAACCCGCCCCTGAACGAAGACGGCATGTACTGCATCAATGCGGGGCGTCCGTTCGTCGAACAGCTTCGTCATGTCGCCAAGGATGCCAAAGCGATCATTTCGTGGGGCGCGTGTGCGTCCTATGGCTGTGTCCAGGCGGCGAAACCCAACCCGACCCAGGCGACGCCGGTCCACAAGGTCATCACCGACAAGCCGATCATCAAGGTGCCCGGATGCCCGCCCATCGCCGAGGTCATGACCGGTGTGATCACCTACATGCTGACGTTCGACCGGCTGCCGGAGCTCGACCGCCAGGGGCGCCCCGCGATGTTCTATGGCCAGCGCATTCACGACAAGTGCTATCGCCGTCCGCACTTTGACGCCGGCCAGTTTGTCGAGCAGTGGGACGACGACTACGCGCGCAAGGGCTATTGCCTCTACAAAGTGGGCTGCAAAGGCCCAACGACCTACAACGCCTGTTCGACCGTCCGGTGGAACGAAGGCGTGTCCTTCCCGATCCAGTCGGGCCACGGCTGCATTGGCTGTTCCGAAGACGGCTTCTGGGATCAGGGCAGCTTCTATGATCGCGTCACCGACCTCACGCAATTTGGCGTTGAGCGAAACGCGGATCAGGTCGGCCTGGCCGCGGCAGGTGTCGTCGGCGGCGGCATAGCGCTTCACACGGCCGTCTCCGCTCTGAAGTCCGCGCAAAAGAAATCCCAGACGCACGTCTCTGAGAACGAGGAGGCCTAAAGGATGGTTGTCCAAACGCCAAACGGCTTCACACTCGACGATTCCGGTCAACGCATCGTGGTCGACCCGGTAACCCGGATCGAAGGCCATATGCGCTGCGAAGTGAACGTTGACGAAAACAACATGATCACCAACGCCGTGTCGACGGGGACCATGTGGCGCGGGCTCGAGGTGATCCTGAAGGGCCGCGATCCGCGAGATGCCTGGGCCTTTACCGAGCGCATCTGCGGCGTCTGCACCGGCACGCACGCGCTCACCAGCGTGCGCGCCGTCGAGGATGCGCTCGGGATCGAGATCCCCGAAAACGCCAACTCGATCCGCAATATCATGCAGCTCAACCTGCAGATTCACGACCACATCGTGCACTTCTACCATCTCCACGCGCTCGACTGGGTGAACCCGGTCAACGCGCTCAAGGCCGACCCCAAGGCCACCAGCGAGTTGCAGCAGACGGTCAGCCCGAGCCATCCGCTGTCGAGCCCGGGCTACTTCCGGGACGTCCAGAACCGGCTGAAGGCGTTCGTGGAATCCGGCCAGCTTGGCATCTTCAAGAACGGCTACTGGGACAACCCGGCCTATCTGTTGCCGCCCGAGGCCGATCTGATGGCGACCACGCACTACCTCGAGGCGCTGGACCTGCAAAAAGACATCGCCAAGATCCACACCATCTTCGGCGGCAAGAACCCGCATCCAAACTGGCTGGTCGGCGGCGTGCCATGCCCGATCAACGTTCATTCGACGGGCGCGGTTGGGGCCATCAGCATGGAGCGGCTGAACCTCGTCTCGACGATCATCGACAAGTGCATCGAGTTCAACAAGAACGTCTACATCCCCGACGTCATTGCCATAGGCGGGTTCTACCGGAACTGGCTCTATGGTGGTGGCCTGTCGTCAAAGGCGTGCCTCGCCTATGGCGACATCCCTGAACATGCCAACAATTTCGAGGCCGATCAGCTCTATCTGCCCCGCGGCGCGATCGTCGATGGCGATCTCTCAACCGTGCACGAGGTCGACGTGCGGGATCCCGAGCAGATCCAGGAGTTCGTCGATCACTCATGGTACGAATACGGCGAGCCGGGCAAGGGGTTGCACCCCTGGGACGGCGTCACCAATGCCAAGTTCGAGCTGGGCCCGAACCACCAGGGCACCAAGACCCGGATCGAACAGATCGACGAGGCGGCGAAGTATTCCTGGATCAAGGCGCCGCGCTGGCGGGGCCACGCGATGGAGGTGGGGCCGCTCGCGCGCTATGTCGTCGGCTACGCAAGCGGCCACGAAGAGATCACCGATCAGGTCAGCGGGCTCCTGCGCACCATGGACCTGCCGGTCGAAGCGCTGTTCTCGACGCTGGGCCGGACCGCGGCGCGGGCGCTTGAAGGCGAATATTGCGGCCGGCTGCAGAAGTATTTCTTCGACAAACTGGTGGCCAACATCAAGGCGGGCGACGAGTCGACGGCAAACGTCGCCAAGTGGGACCCGTCCTCCTGGCCAACCGAGGCGAAGGGCGTCGGCATGACCGAGGCCCCGCGCGGTGCGCTCGGCCACTGGGTGAGCGTCAAGGAGGGGCGCATCGACAATTACCAATGCGTCGTGCCCACCACATGGAACGGCTCGCCGCGCGACAGTCAGGGCAATATCGGGGCCTTCGAGGCCGCCTTGATGAACACCAAGATGGAGCGGCCCGAGGAACCCGTCGAGATCCTGCGCACCCTGCACAGCTTCGACCCGTGCCTCGCCTGCTCGACCCATGTGATGTCACCCGACGGTGACGAACTGACGACCGTCAAGGTTCGCTAAGGGGAGGGACGACCGATGAAAAAGCTGACCACATTCCTTGTTCTCGGCCCGAGCGCGGCCTTTGCCCATGGCGGCCATGTCGACCTGTCGGGACCCGTCCATGACGGCTACCACGCCGCGCCGGTGATCGGGGTCGCCCTGGCCGTGCTCGCGGTCGTGCTTGTGACCGGGCTTTCCTCCGTGCGGGGGCAGGGCTGATGAGCATGGAGGTTGACGACGACACCCTTGTCGCACCCGCGCGGCGCAGGCTCGCGCCCCACGCGGCCGAGCCACTCACCGGCGACGCGACCGATCAAGACCGGGCCACGATCACGCGGCGCACCAGTGTCTATGTCTACGAAGCGCCGGTGCGGCTCTGGCACTGGATCAATGCCGCAGCGATTATGGTGCTCTGTGTCACGGGCTATCTGATTGGCTCACCGCCACCGACGATGGAGATCAGCGAGGCAACCCACCAGTTCGTCTTCGGGTACATCCGCTTTGCGCATTTCGCCGCGGCGATGGTGATGACCGTCGGGTTCTTCGGCCGGATCTACTGGGCGTTTGTGGGCAATCACCATTCCAAGCAGATGTTCATGTTGCCCTTCTGGAGGCGCAGCTGGTGGGCCGAGGTCTGGCACGAGATCAAATGGTACGCCTTCCTGACCGACAAGCCGAAGAAATATGTGGGCCACAACCCGTTGGCGCAGATCGCCATGTTCTTCTTCATGACCGTCGGCATGACCTTCATGATCATCACGGGCTTCGCGCTCTATGCCGAAGGGCTTGGCAAGGGCAGCTGGGCGGATCTGATCTTTGGCCCGGTGCTGGCCTTGGTCGGCAACAGCCAGGTTCTGCATCAGCTGCATCACCTCGGCATGTGGGCAATCGT
The DNA here is from genome assembly GCA_039822045.1 of Pseudomonadota bacterium. Lineage (GTDB taxonomy): Bacteria > Pseudomonadota > Alphaproteobacteria > Rhodobacterales > Rhodobacteraceae > HLUCCA09. The sequence goes on from JBCBMY010000006.1 coordinate 148,379, forward strand.
GGTGTTCATGATGATCCACATCTACGCCGCGGTCCGCGAGGACATCATGTCCCGGCAATCGATGGTGTCGACCATGATCTCCGGCACGCGGACCTTCAAGGACGACCTGGTGGACTGAACGCTTCCACTTTCGGATCGAATCGAACGGGTGCTTCGGCACCCGTTTTTCTTTGGCCAAGTCCTTTTCCAATTTGGGCCCAAAGTGGAAACTTGATTTGCATCAAGGTGATGGCCCATATGCCGTGATACGCCAGATAAGTATTTACTTTCAGCATATTGCCGGCGAACTCGCGGAAGCGGCTGTTTCTCTTCCGAAGTGATCCGCCATTGGTAAGAGTAGCACCAGAGCGGTTGGAAGGGGATGATCCAATCGCCTGAAAGGGAGGGAGGGGAACGTGTCACACGCGCTTGTTCTGGGCATCGGCAACGTGCTTTGGGCCGACGAAGGGTTTGGCGTCCGGTGCATCGAAGCCCTCGCCGACAGCCGCTCCTTCCAGGACGATGTGATGCTTCTCGATGGCGGCACTCAGGGTCTCTACCTTCTGCCGTTTCTCGAAACCGCCAGCCATTTGGTTGTCTTCGATGCCGTCGACTACGGGCTGGAGCCCGGCACGATGAAAATCGTCGAGGGCGATGAAGTTCCGCGCTTCCTGGGCGCCAAGAAGATGAGCCTCCACCAAACCGGGTTTCAAGACGTCATCGCAACCGCACAGCTCATGGGATACTGCCCGAAGCATCTGTTGCTCGTCGGATGCCAGCCGCAAGACCTTGAGGATTACGGCGGAGGCCTGCGCGATGTCGTGGCCGCTCGTATTCCCGAGGCGCTGCACATCGCCTGCAGCTGGCTTGGCACGCACGGGTTCGTCTCGACCCCCGGTGCAACGGCAACAAACGACCTGGCGGACTCCTCGATCCGGCACTCGGCCTACGAAGAGGGCCGTCCGTCCGCCGAAGACGCCTGCAGGACCGGTGACGACCGCTTCTTTCCGGCAACCGGGGCCTGAGCGCATGTGCGTCGGCATCCCTCTCCAGATCCAAAGCTGCACCGGGCTGGCCGCCACGGCATCGGACGGATCTCGCAGCGAAACACTGGACATGTCTCTCGTCGGCCCGCAGCCCGCTGGCACCTGGGTGCTGAGCTTTCTCGGCGCCGCCCGCGAGGTCATCTCGGACGACGAGGCCAGGCTCATCGCAGAGGCCCTCGCCGGTCTGGAGCGCGTCATGGCAGGCGGAAACCTTGGAGACGCCTTTGCCGATCTCGACGGGCGCACCCCCTCGCTCCCCCCACATTTGGCAGCGGCGCACGCGGCTGGCCTCAGCGAAGCTTAAGGAGACGACGCATGGGACATCCATTGATCGAGCGCCTGACCACCGAATTCGAGTGGCCGCGCCTCGCGACAGAAGACAAGATCCTCGCGTGGCTCTCCCGCCCCGGCGTTCACGTGCTCTTCGTGCCCGGCGATGCCAAGCGCAATCTCGAAACCGCCGATGTGGCCGTCATCCTGCCCGAACTCCACCGGGCGTTTCAGGGGCGGTTCGACTGCGCCATTGTCGCCGATGAGACGACCCCGGGCGTGAAGGAAAGCTCCGGCGTCTACAAAACCCCATCGCTCATCTTCTACCGCGACGGCGTCTGCCTCGGCGGCATTCCCAAAGTGCGAGACTGGGACGATTACATGGCCCGCATTGCCCGTTTCCTCGATCTGCACATGGCCGCCGAGTAAGGAGCCGCATGATGATCCCCGATTTTCAGATGCCCCCGACCGGCTTCGGCCCCGGCTCCCAACCCGAGCCCGTCGACGGCGCAGAGCTGGAATATATCGAGTTGCCCAATGACATGCGGACCTATGCACCGTGCATCCCGATGGTTGAGGCGGATGAGGCACTGGCACCTGCGCTCGCCCTGATGCGTCAGATCGCAAAGGCCGCAGAAGCGGTCGCGGCGGGCCGCACGCCACAGAGCTTCGACCTCCTGTCTCTCGATCCAGGCAACCGCCGCCTGATTTCCGAAACGATGGGCGAGGGCGAGGTCGCGATGAAGCTTCGCGGCATCCCGGCGCTCTCGGTTCAGGAAAGTGTCTTCGCCGGCATCTGGTGCGTCACCGGCTCCGGCATCGACCGGATCGACGTGGCAACCGTGCCGCAGGCGGCGCGCGACCGTGCGTTCGTGCCATCGATCGAACCGTCCAGGGCGCAAGCGGGGCCAGGCGTCGTCAACGCCCCTGCAGTGCTGGCCGAGCTAGAGGACAAGAGCGCGAGCTTTACGGGCGAGCTGCATGTCGTGAACCTGACATTGCTGCCGCACACCGAAGAGGACCTCGCCTGGCTCGGCGCGCGGCTCGGTCAGGGGGCGACCGACATCCTGTCCCGGGGCTATGGCAATTGCCGCATCAAGGCGACCGCCGCACCCCATGTGTGGCGGGTCCAGTTCTTCAACTCGATGGACACGCTGATCCTCGACACGTTCGAAGTGACCGATGTGCCCGAAGTGGCCATCGCCGCGCCCGAGGACCTGGCCGACAGCGGCACGCGTTTGACCGCAGTGATCGAGGCCATCCAATGAGCGGGTTCGAAGGATCCTATCTCGGCGCGTCGCACAAGATCAGCCCGCAGGCGATCATGGAGTGCAAGATCTGCTGGTCGACCTACGATCCCGCCGAGGGCGACGACTATCGTCAGGTCGAACCGGGGACAGCCTTTGCCGCGCTGCCAGAGGACTGGTCGTGCCCGAACTGCGGGGCGCCGAAGGAACAGTTCATGGTGCTCGAAGATCCGGGCGCAGATGCGATCCGCGAAGCCGCTGAGATCGCACGCGTCACCGATCGCCTCGTCGCCGACTTCACGGAGGTCTGGCATTCGACGATGCGCGATGTGCCGTTGGTCAACAAAGCGCTGAAGGTCGAAGCGGTTGGATTCCGTCGCCATGACGGCCACATCCTCGGCGTTTTGGTCTCGCCCTGGTTCATGAATCTGATCCTGCTGCCGGATGGGCAGGATTGGTCTGGCCTCGTCGCAGGCCAAAAGGAGGTCATCGGCTTCCCGTCCGGCGACTACGAGTTCCTGCACAACACCCGCGAACTGACCGGCGGCTACAAGGCATGTTCGCTCTTCTCGCCCATGGGTCAGTTCACGCACCAGAAGGCTGCAACCGATGTTGCGCGGGCCGTCATGGAAGCGCTTTTTGATCCCGCGCACAGGGCCGACACAGACCGCGCCGCGGATATCCGCGCCGCGCGGCAGGCCGAGCTTGCGACGCAGGACCACGACGAGCCAGACGAGATCGCCGTCGACCCCGCTCCCACCCGCCGTGCGCTCCTGACAGGCGGCTTGTCTCAGGGCGAAGGGGCGGTCTGATGCTGGATGCAACCCCTCAGCCTGCACTTGTGGCACAACCGGCCCCCCGTGTTTCGGTGGCGCGGTTGGTGATCGCACGCAGCGTGGATGAGGTTGCAGCGATCCTGCCGCGCCTTTTCAACCTCTGTCGCTCGGCGCAAAGCGCAGCGGTCGAGGCAGCGCTCGGGCGGCCGGTCGACGAGGCAGGCATCGCCCAAGAAATCCTCCGCGATCACCTGGTGAAGTTTCACATCACCTGGCCGGCCTTTTTCGGGTGTCCTCCCTGCCCCCTGCCGGAGGGCTGGGCGGACGGCGGCAGCGCGCTACGACAGGCGGTCTTCGGGCCGTCGGGCGCCCCGCCCGCCACCGCCGCCGACTTTTTCGCGTTCCTGAACGGCGGCGCCGGCTGCGCTGGGATCCTCAAAAAGATCGACGGATGTTTCGCCGCGGGAGAGGCCGTGGCCGATGGGCTGGACCTGGTGACGCCAGAGAGGATGTGGTCCTCGGCGGCGATCGAGAACTCGGTTGCGGCGCGCGTCGCGCACGTACCGGCCATGAAGGGCATAGAGCAGGACTGCGGCAGGGGTCCGCTTTGGCGCGCCGCGGCGCGCCTATACGACCTCGAACATGTGCTCTCGGGCGCCTTGCCACCCGTCCTCAGCCCGGCACCCGGTGAGGCGGTGGTGCCCGCCGCGCGCGGCAGCTATGGCGTGCGCATCGCGACAAGGGGCACTCAGGTCGCCGCATTTGACCGGGTGACCCCGACCGATCACCTCCTGGCGGAAGACGGCGTGCTCGATCGTGCCTTGGCCAGTCTGCCGGCGCACAAGGCTGCGCTCGGCCCCCTTCTCCTCGACATTCTCGACCCATGCAGCCCGGTGCGGCTGCGGGAGGCCAAGCATGCATGAGATGTCGCTCTGCGAAGGCATTCGTCGTGTCGTCGACCAGGCCGCCGCTGCGCCCGAGATCGAGCGGGTCACCAGGGTGCGCCTGGAAATCGGCCGCTTCGCCGGGGTCGAAAAAGACGCCCTGACTTTTGCGTGGGAGGTCGTCATGCGTGGCTCCAAAGCGGAGGGCGCGGTGCTGGAGATGATCGACCTGCCCGGGCGTGCGACGTGCTTTGACTGTTTGAAGACCGTGGTGATCAACGACCGCCTGGATCCCTGCCCCGACTGTGGGGGAGGGCGGCTTTTGCCCGAGGGCGGAGATGAAATGCAGATCAAGGATATGGAGATCGTCTGATGTGTACAGTCTGCGGCTGCGGTGACGGCAAGGTCGAAGGCCATCATCTCCACACTCATCCCGATCCCGCACATGGGCATCACCACCATCATCACGACCGCAGCGATGATCTGCACTACGGCACAGGGGCCGCGGGCGTGAGCGTGCCGGGCATGAGCCAGGCGCGCCTGATCGAGATCGAAACCGGCATCCTGTCCGAGAACGACCGCTACGCCGCCACCAACCGGGCCCGGCTGGCACAAGCCGAGGCCTTCGCGGTAAACCTCGTGTCGTCTCCCGGCTCCGGCAAAACCACACTGCTCTGTGCCACGATCCGGGCACTGGACGGCCCGGTCGCCGTGATCGAAGGCGACCAGCAAACGAGCAACGATGCAGACCGCATTCGCGAAACCGGGGCGCCCGCCATCCAGGTGAACACCGGCAAGGGCTGTCACCTCGACGGCCACATGGTGGGCCGCGCGCTCGACCATCTCAGGATCGAGCCCGGCACCACGCTCTTCATCGAGAATGTCGGCAATCTGGTCTGCCCCGCCGCGTTCGATTTGGGCGAGGATGCGAAGGTCGCGATCCTCTCGGTGACCGAAGGCGAGGACAAGCCGCTCAAATACCCCGACATGTTCACCGTGTCGCGCCTGGCGCTCATCAACAAGGTCGACCTGGCGCCGCATTGCGATGTCGACCTCGACCTCTACGAGGCGAACCTGAAACGGGTGAACCCGCTGATCGAGATCATCCGCGTCTCGGCAAGAACGGGCGAGGGGCTGAACCGCTGGATCGCCTGGCTGAAGGCCGAACGCCTCGCCAAGCAGACCAAAGCGGCAGCGGAATAATGAGCGCCCGCGCTCTCCCAACGATCCTGCTTGTCGATGACGAGCCGCATTCCGTCGCCTCGATGCGCATGGCGCTGGAAGACGACTTTGCTGTCTTGGAAGCGGCAACCGCCGATCAGGCGCTTGCGCTCATGGAAGAGCATTGGGTCCAGGTGATCATTTCCGACCAGCGGATGCCCGGCAAAACCGGGATCGAGCTGCTGTCGGAAGTGCGCGATCGCTGGCCGGAAACCGTTCGGATCATTGTCACGGGCTATACCGAAACCAACGACATGATCGATGCCATCAACGAGGCCGGCATCTATCAGTTCATCACCAAGCCATGGCATCCCGATCAACTTTTGATGGCGGTCAGGAACGCTGCCCGCCTTTTTGAACTGGCGCGCGATCACGAACGGATGACGCTTGAGATGCGTTATCTCGGCTCCAGCGCTTCGGCGAAACTCGAGGACCGGCGGCGGCTGCTGCAAGAAGGGCTTGGCTTCGACAAGCTGCTTCGGGGTCCGAACTCGTCGCTGAACGCAGTGATCGCGCTGGCGCGCCAATATGCGAGCTTTGATGTTCCGGTTCTGATCACGGGGGAGGCGGGCACCGGCAAAACCGAACTGGCCCGCGCCATGCATTACGGCTCCCTGCGGTCGGACCGCCCGTTCTTCGAGCTGAACTGCGCCGGCCTGACCGATGCGGTGCTGGCCAATGAGCTTTTCGGTGTGAAGCGCGGCGCGCAGGTGGGTGTCCAAACGAGCCGCGTGGGCATGCTGGAGAAGGCAGACCGGGGCACGGTCTTTCTCAACGGCGTCGATACCCTCTCCCCGGCGATGCAGATGACGTTCATGCGGGTCGTCCGTGAGGGCGCGTTCCAGCCGGTCGGCGGCAACGAGACCCTCACGACCGGCGCGCGGCTCATCACCGGCGCCCATCGCGACCTCGGCGAAGCCGTGGCCAACGGCTCCTTCCGCGGGGAGCTCTATTATGCCCTCTGTGTCACCGAGCTGCAGATGCCCCCGCTGCGCGGGCGCCCGGGTGACATCGCGCGGCTGGCCGAAAAGCTTCTGCACGACGCGGCCTCCGAACATGGCAAGCCCGTCCGGGGCTTCAGCGATACTGCGCTGGAATTCCTCGAGAATTACGACTGGCCCGGAAATCTGCAGGAGCTGCGCAACGAAGTCACCCGGATGCTGATCGTTGCCCAGGACGTAACCTTGGGCCCCGAACTGATCTCGCGCCACATTCTTCAGGCTGAACCCGGCGACAACGGCGCCGACCGACGCGCCATGGATTTCGGCACCATGGACGGCACGCTCAAAGACCGTGTCGAAATGATGGAGATGCGCATCCTGCGCGAGACCATGACGCGCATGAAATGGAACAAGAGCCGAGCGGCCACCGAGCTGGGGCTCAGCCGTGTTGGCCTGCGCGCAAAACTAGACCGCTATGGAATCGAGCCGCATGCGGCGCAAGCGGAGGAGGAGTGAGCCATGTGCCTGGGCATACCCGGACAGATCACCAGGATTACGGATGCCGGCCGGCAGATGGCCATGGCCGATGTCTCCGGCGTGCGCCGAGAAGTGTCGCTGGCGCCCGTCGCCTCCGGCCCGCTTGACGCCCTGGTCGGCCAATGGGTCCTGATACATGTCGGCTTCGCCATGGCGGTGATCGACGAGCACGAGGCGCAGGAGACGCTCGACGCTCTGCGCGGCCTTGGAGAAGCGCAAGAGACGTTGGAACAGATGGCGGAAGGCGAACGCGCCCTCCAGGAGGCGCAGCCATGAGATATGTCGAGGAGTTCCGCGACCCGAAGGCCGCCAAAGGCGTTCTGGCCGCCATCGCGCGCGTCGCCGATGCGATCGGGGCTACCAAAGAGACGCCTGTGCACATCATGGAAATCTGCGGCGGCCACACCCATGCGATCTTCCGCTATGGATTGGACAAGCTGGTGCATGACGGCATCGAGTTCATTCACGGCCCTGGCTGTCCGGTCTGCGTCCTGCCGATGAGCCGCGTGGATGAATGCATCGACCTGGCCGAGCGGCCCGACGTGATCTTCACGACGTTCGGAGACGCGATGCGTGTTCCGGGCACAAAGAAGTCCCTGATGCAGGCCAAGGCCGACGGCGCCGACATCCGCATGGTCTATTCCCCGCTCGACGCGCTGGAATTGGCCCGGCGGAACCCCGAGCGCGAGGTGGTGTTCTTTGGCCTCGGCTTTGAAACAACCACGCCTTCGACGGCGCTGTCGATCCAACAGGCGGCGCGCGACGGGCTCACGAACTTCACGGTCTTCTGCAACCACATCACGGTGCCGCCGCCGATCAAGGCGCTGCTCGACGACCCGCACATGGTGCTCGACGGTTTTGTTGGGCCCGGCCATGTCTCCATGGTCATCGGTGTCCACCCGTATGACTTTATTGCGGAGGATTATGGAAAGCCATTGGTCGTCTCCGGGTTCGAGCCGCTCGATCTGCTGCAATCCGTCCTGATGGTCCTCGAGCAGATCCGGGATGGCCGCTGCGAGATCGAGAACCAATATGCCCGCGTGGTCCCGGAGCACGGCAATTCGGTGAGCATCGCGGCCATCGAAGATGTCTATGAGCCGCGCCCAAGCTTCGAGTGGCGAGGCCTGGGCGAGATCGATGCCAGCGGGCTGCGCATTCGCGACGCCTATCGCGCATTCGACGCCGAGGCGAAGTTCGGCATTGGCTACGGCGCCGCCAACGGTCGGGCCGTGGTGGAAGAGCCCGAAGGCTGCGCTTGCGGAGCCGTAATGACCGGCCGCTGCAAGCCGACAGACTGCCCGCAGTTCGGCACCGGCTGCACGCCCGAGATGCCGCTCGGCGCCCTTATGGTGTCCTCCGAGGGGGCGTGTGCGGCCTACTATCAATACGGCGGCGCCCGTGCGGTGGAGGCCGCGGAATGAACATGACACCGCGACTTTCTCGCGTGCGCGACGCGCGGGTCACCCTCGCCCACGGCGGCGGCGGCAAGGCGATGCGCGACCTCATCGAAGACGTGTTCACGTCGGCCTTTCAGCCGCCCGGCATGGAAGATCAGGCGAGGCTGGCGACAGACGCCCTGCGGGAGCCGGGCGCGCGGCTGGCGTTCACCACCGACAGTTTTGTCGTCACTCCGGTCGAATTTCCCGGCGGAGATATCGGCAAGATCGCCGTCTGCGGGACCGTCAACGATCTCGCCGTGGGCGGGGCAAAGCCGCTTTGGCTCTCGGCGTCGTTCATCATCGAAGAAGGAACCGAGATTGCGCTCCTCCGCCGCGTCGTGGCCAGCATGGTCCGCGAGGCTGAGGCGGCAGGCGTGCGCATCGTCACCGGCGACACCAAGGTCGTCGATCGTGGGTCGGCCGATCAGCTCTTCGTCACGACGTCGGGCGTCGGCGTGATCGCACCGGGGCGAGATCTGCTGGCTGAGCGTATTCAGCCCGGCGACGTCGCCATCGTGAACGGGGTCCTTGGCGATCACGGCGCTGCCATCCTGGCGGCGCGCGGAGATCTGGCGCTGTCGACGGAGATTGTCAGCGATTGTCAGTCGCTGAACGCACTCATGGCCTCTGTCCTTGAGGCCGCCCCGGCGACCCGCGCCGCGCGAGATGCGACGCGGGGCGGATTGGCGTCTGCGTTGAACGAAATGGCCGAAGCCGCAGGGGTAACGGTCGCCATCGACGAAAGCCGGGTGCCGCTCCGCGACGAGGTCAAAGGGATGTGCGAGATCCTCGGGCTCGATCCGCTCTACCTTGCAAACGAGGGAACACTGGTCGTCTTCGTGCCCGAAGACCAGGCCGATGCCGCCCTTGCCGCGATGCGCCGAACCCAGGCGGGGCGCGATGCGGTTGTCATTGGCAAGGCCCAGGATCGCGGCGCGATGCCCGTCATTATGAATACCTCGTTCGGGGGGACGCGCGTGGTCGACATGTTGGTGGGTGAACAGCTGCCCAGGATCTGCTGATGCCGCTATGCATGGGGCACGTCCTTGGGTCGGCACGCATGAGTGTCTCCCTCCACCGCCCCGCACCACGGGATCGCACCGGGCCGGTCAACGGCCGCAATGGGCGAACGGCATTCTGTTAAGGACAGTGCGCGCTGCCGCAAACGGGGCCGTGGACGGTGTCCGGCAAATACCTTGATCGCGCCAACGAGACGCCCGAGCGCGGCGTCCTGACACTTATCCCCTTCCCACCGCGCCGCCATGCCAGTGACGTTCAGGGCCAAGCGATCAAGGGCACCGGATTCTGGTGTGCCCGACCCAGACCCGAAATCATCACCCTCCGTCAGAGCGGTGAGACTGTCAGGCCAGTTCGCCACCACGAGCTTGGCACGGCCTTCAGATGCGCTTCACTTATCCCCTGAATTTCAAAGGTCTAGAGGCCGATCGGCCCGCCCGCCAAATAGAGTCATGTTGAGACCGTCGGATCACGACACAGCCCGCGTTCACACCTAACCTCACTCGCGTAAAGCAATGGTCGTCGCGCCACAGACGGTGGGCCAGAGCGCAGGGGTGAACACGTGAACGCAACGCCGAACAACGGAAACGGGCGACACGAACGCGCAAGAGGAACGTCCGCGCCCATGGCGGCCCCACCCGCTGCGCCACGTCAACTCAGCCGCCCAACATCCGGAAGGGCCGGCTTCGCCCGGCGGAGCCGCCTGTCCGCCATGCCGTGCCAATCTTTGCTGAGTGCTTCTCTCGGTGTCGCGGAGATGTCCGGCCAAAACCTGAACCTGAACACTCCGCCCCTTCCAGTCTGTTCATCCGGGAAAGGATCCTCGCCATGGCAACGTTCGTAGTCGACACCTTGAATGATGAAGCCTTCGATGGCTCCAATGACGCGACCGACGGCGACGGTCTGTCCCTCCGCGAGGCACTGGCCCTTGCGAATGCCAATCCGGACACCGACACGATCGTATTTGATTCAAGCGTTTCAGGGGGCACGCTGCGCCTGACCCAAGGGACGAGCCTCAGCATCACGTCCAACGTCACCATCGATGGCGATATCGACAACGACGGAACCCCGGACATCACCATCTCGGGCGACGTGACAGGCAATGACCGCTTGACCACGGATCGCAACGGCAACGTGATCACCGACATCTCAGGGTCAGACCTTTCGGACAATGCCAGGGTCTTCCTCGTGACCGGAGGAACCTCGACACTTGATGGGCTTGTGATCACCGGAGGCCGCGCGCAACCAACAGAGTTCGACACCGACGGGGGCGGGGTCAAGATCTACAATGGCGCGGCCATGGCAATCTCAAACAGCAGTATCTCGGGGAACGTTGCGGGAACCATTTCCGGAAAGGGAGGAGGTATCTTCGCAGGCTTCACCGAAGACCAAGACTCCCGCCAAGGCGGCAGTGTTACGCTGACGGACAGCCTTGTGTCACAGAATTACGCCGGTGGTGACGGGGGTGGCGTGTCGCTCTATTTTGGCCTCGTTAGCTTTGGCCTCCTAGGCACAATTCGGGGCACAACAATCTCGGACAATGCCACCGGGTACCGGGGCGGTGGTATCGACGTTAGCGACGGTGCCAGCGCTGTCATTGAAAACTCTACAATCTATGGAAACGCAGCGAGGTTGGGTGGTGGCATTGTCGCGGAATACGGCGGCTCATTCGTGCTTCGCTCCAGCACCGTTTCGGACAACAGCGCAAACCCGGGAGGCGGGAGTGGGATTTACGGCCGCTACTCCTACGGCCGAACTAGCCAGATCCAATCCTCGATTGTCGCGGACAACGCAAATGAGGATCTCGGATTCTATGCTGGGTTCCTTGGCAATGATCCCAACCCGTTTGTTGCCACCAACAGCCTGATTGGTGACGGCAACGGGCTTGTCCCGAATGGCTCCAGCGGGAACATTGTCGGCACGGCCAATGCCCCAGTTGATCCAAAGCTTGGCCCGCTTGTGAACAATGGCGGCCTTCAGCCCACCATGGCGTTGCTTGACGGCAGCCCGGCCATCGACGCGGGCGCAAACCCCGGCAACCTGGTGACGGACCAGCGTGGCGCTGGTTTCGCCCGCAACTCCGGCCCGGATTTTGATATCGGCGCTGTCGAACAGCAGGCCATCGAGAAGCAAGCGCCCGTGTTCCTGGGCGACCTGTCCGATCGAGCGGCCTCCGTGACCCTCCCGGAAAACAGTGCGGCTGGGACAAGTGCCTTTGATGTCGACGCCAACGACAATAACGGTGGTGCGCCGGATGCGAATGTCACGTACAAGATCGTCGCCGGCAATTTCAACCAGGATGGCGACGCCAATCCGCCCTTTGCAATAGACAGCGCAACGGGCGCCATCACGGTCAATGATGCGGGCGATCTCGACTTTGAGACCACACCGAGGTTTCGCCTGACGGTCGAAGCGGATAACGGCACAACGACGGCCAACGCGCTGGTCACAGTATCACTCTCCAATATCGACGAAGCCGCGCCGGTGATCGCGGCTCAGACTTTCAGTTTCGCCGAGAACCAATCCGCCGGAGCAACCCTTGCAACAATCGTGGCCACCGACGATGTTGCCGTTACGGGATTTTCGATCCTTTCCGGCGATCCAAATGATTTCTTTGACATCGACGCCAACGGAGTTCTGACGCTCACAAATGCAGGCGTCGCATCGGCGGCCAATGATTTCGAAACCCAGCCAAACGTGTTCAGCCTCACGGTTCAGGCATCTGATGCAGCGGGGAAGACGACGAACGGGCTGATGACGCTGAATGTCACTGACGTGCTCGACAACGCGCCCCCGATTGCCAACCTCGATGTGCTTGCAACGGATGAAGACACGGTTCTGTCCGGCAATGTCTTGCTCGACAACGGAAATGGCTCAGACAGCGATGTGGATGGTGACGCCCTCACGGTGACGGCCGTCAATGGCGAAGCGGCGAATGTCGGCTCGCAGATCACGCTCGCGAGCGGGGCGCTTCTGACTGTCAATGCGGACGGCACGCTCTCCTATGATCCCAACGGACAGTTCGAGAGCCTGGCGCCGTCAGGCTTTGAGACGGAGATCGCGACTTACACGATCAGCGACGGCAACGGAGGAAGCGCGATCGGGAACGTCGAACTTCGTGTCGACGGCATCAATGACGCGGCCATCTTCTCCGGCGATCTCAGCGGGAGCGTGACCGAGGATGCGGTGCCCAATACCGCCTCCGGAACCCTGGCGGTCACGGATGTCGATGGTCAGAGCATGGTCACCGCTCAGACCGACACTCTTGGCACCTACGGCAGCTTCACCATCGATGCGGCAGGCGCCTGGACCTACACACTCGACAACGCCGATCCTGATACCAACGCGCTCGCAAGCGGCGATGTCGGTATGGATGACTTTGTCGTAGCGGCGGCCGACGGCACGCAACAAACGATCTCGATCGCAATCAACGGCGCAGATGATGCCATTGTTCCACCACTCACGGCGGTCGACGATACGTTCCAGGTCTTCGAGGACATTGTCTTTTCTGGCAACGTTCTGGCCAACGATGTCGGCCCTGATCTCGATGCGCTGCGGAGCGTCCGCATCAACGATCAGACCCTCCCCGGCGGGCGGGCGTTGACCGAGATCGCCCTCGCCAATGGCACGCTCGCGATCAACCGGCTGGGCGATTTCACCTACACGCCCAACGCTGAGTTCAACGGGGCGGACACGTTCAGTTACGTCCTGCGAGACGGCAGCGGCGCCACCGAAACGGCCAGTGTCAACCTTGTTGTCACCAAGGTCGAAGACGCTCCCGTTGCTCAAGACGATATGTTCAGTACCGACCAGGGGCAGTCCGTCTCCGGCAACCTCTTGGCCGACAACGGCAATGGCATCGACAGCGACGCCGATGACTCAAGCGGCGACACGCTCAGAGTTGTGACGGCAGACGGCACCGCGGTCGTCAGCGCCGGCACCGAGCTGTCGCTTTCAGGCGGAACCCTGGTGGTGGATCGCCTTGGCGATTTCACCTACACGCCGGATGCCGGCTTCAGCGGGGTCGAAACCTTCACCTATGGGCTGGCCCAAGCCGGCGGCGTTGGGCGTGACACCGCAACGGTCACCATCGACGTCGCCCCGGTCGCGAACCAACTCGTCGAAGGACGCGCCATCAAGCTCGATTTCCGGAATAAAGAGAGCATTCTCAACGAGAAAGCGGATGCGGACGGGCGAGCCAACGGCTTGACGTTCACCAATCTCGAGCGCGGCGCCGAAGTTTCCGGCGAGGGCGTTCTGGATCGCCTGGGCGGCAACGGGTTGTCGGTCTTCGAACTGGACAGCTTCGGCCCCAACGGATCTGGGCCACCGGTTCGCGTGCACATCGATGACGGGATTGGCATCGGCCGCGACCGCGTGGTCGACGAGGACGAGACCCTCAGCATCGGGCTCACCGTGGACCAGGCGAATGGCGGCACATTCCAGTTCACCAAAGCAAATGCCTCCAACAGAGACGGCGATTTCGACCCCGGCGAAACAATCGACATCCATCTGCTCCTCGACGGCGTGCAAGTTTTCCAAGCCTCGTACACCCATGATCCACAGGCTCGGAACTCGCTCCAAACGCTGTCGCTTAACGAGTTGCCGAGTTTCCACGACACGATCGTGTTTGACGAGGCGCAACTGTCCGCCGGAACTGACGAGACCGAGTTTGCCTTGCGGGATATCGTGTTCTTCACTGTTGTGTCCGAGCTGGAACTCGCCTGACGGGGTGGGGGCTCATTGCTCGGGTTGCCGCAAGCCTGTGGGGGCGCGCTGGGTGGGTAGCGCGCCCCCACGTTGGAACGAGTGCAGGAAGGGACCGGCGCCATGACCGACCGTCGCCACCATTTCATTTCCGGGCTGCCCAGGTCCGGCTCGACCCTGACGGCAGCGCTCCTCCGCCAGAACCCGCGATTTCATGCCGGGATGTCGAGCCCGATCGCGGGCCTTTTCGATGGCATGATCGCGCAGGTCTCTGCCGGGACCGAGCTTGCCTCCACGGTAACCCATGCGCAACGGGCGCGGCTGCTGCGCGGGCTCTTCGAAAGCTACTATGCCGAGCACGAGGCATCGGTGATCTTCGACTCAAACCGCGCCTGGACCGCGATGTTGCCTGCGCTGATGGAGGTCTTTCCCGCAGCCAAGGTGATCTGCCTCGTCCGCGATGTGTCGTGGATCATGGATTCCATGGAACGCCAGTTTCGCCAGAACGCGTTCGAGCACACGCGCCTGTTCAACTCACATGCCGAGCGATCCACGGTCTACACGCGGGTCGAAGCGTTGGCGGGGGCAAACCGGCTGGTCGGCTATCCCTGGCACGCGCTGCGCGAGGCCTGCTTTTCTGACTACGCCGACCACATCATGATCGTTGAATACGATCTGCTGACCAAGCGTCCCGCGGACGTCATCCGCCTCATCTACGAATTTCTGGACGAAGAGCCGTTCGAGCACGACTTCTCCAACGTCTCCTACGATGCCCCCGACTTCGATGCGCAGCTCGGGCTCGACGGGTTGCACCGCGTGCACAAGGAGGTCGCGCCGCGACCGCGATCCACCATCCTGCCGCCCGACCTGTTCGAGCGATACGCCAACCTGTCATTCTGGCGGAACCTGCCGACCAGCCGCGCGTTTCGGATCGTCTCGGACCAAGCGGATAGCTCGCAAGGCGCCGAGATGCCCCCCAGCGCCTCCAAGGTCGGATAGCGGTCGGACAGCCTCAGATCCGGCTCATGAAGGAATCCAGCCTGTCCCCAGTGGACGCGATCTTCGCGATAGGGTCGCGGTGTTCGCCGTCCATACAGTCGACCTTCACGCCAATCACGTCGCGCGGAGACACGCCGAACTGGCGTCTGAACTCACGACTGAAATACGTCGTTGACGAAAAGCCCAACCGCTCGGCCGTCTTGGTCACGACACCGCGCGCATGCGACCCGTTCGACAAAGACCGCAACGCAACATCCAACCGCCGCGCCAAAAGATAGCGATCCACCCCGCCCTCGCGCCGAAACTCCCGGTAAAGGGTGGCGCGAGAAACGCAGAATGTCGTCCTGATGTCCTCAATCGTCAGGTTGCCGGTGCCGACATGGCGATCGATATACCTCCGGATCGCCAGGCTTCGCGCGGCCGCAAACTCCGTCGTTGTCTGCGCACTGTCAGGTGCGGTGTGAAGCAGGTGACGGATGAGGCCAATGAGCCCGGCCGCAAGGACCGGCGCTTCGGCTTCTGTAACATCATCGAGCCCGTCGAATACGGCCGCGAGCGCTTGCTGCAAGACGTGTCCGATGGCGGTCTCGGCGCCGAACCGCATCGTCGCAGGATGCACGCCCGGAGTATATTGCACCAGTTCATGACCGATGATCACGCTTCTGACCGACGTCGGGGCGCAGAGGGCACAATGTTCCTGACTGTAGTCGGTGACGTTCACCTCGTTGACCGTCCTAATTGTCGAACGCCCCTGGATCTGCCCCCATGTCGTGCCGGCGCGATAGTATTGCACGCTAAGAAAGTTCGGGTTCCTGTCAGCCATGTGTCGTTTGCTGCGGTGGATGAATTGCTTGCCAAACGAGCCTTCACAAAACACGAGCCCGTCAACCAGCCAGAACCGCGCAAGTGTTGCCGGTGGAGATTCTTTGCTCCCGAGCGGAGAGACATAGAAAAGCGGCCGAACAGCGTCCGCCCATAAATCGAATTTCTCCTCGGCTTCAGCGCGTTCGAAATCAACGGCAATTCTCTTGAGTGTCTCAGGCATGGATGCAGGTCCCTGTTTGAAACACGGGCGAATTCAAGCGGCGCTTGGAATTGTCCAATGAATAACTCTGGGGGCCGCGATCCGCCGCGCCAATTCTATTGGAAAGAGAGTTTAATCTGACATCGGGATCGCGTCGTTCAATCGCATTCTGCACCCCAACCGATCTAGGATAGTGCAAGGTGAGCCTTCTTTGGCCATCGCGCGGCGCCGAACGCGCCTCACCACCGACCATGAACCGACGCAGATCGAAGGGCTCATGAAGGCAGTGCGCAGCCGGCCAACACCGCGTGCCTCCCCCAACTCTGCCTGTTCTCCTATCGTCACATTGCACCACGCGCGCTTGCAAAGGGGCGACGTTTCGCATTGCAGAGCCTCCAGCTTTGTCAGACGAGGCACCGGTTGCTCTGACAAGAGACCGGCTGATTCTTTACGCCCGTGAAATTATAGTCTCACACGCGTCCTGCGTCGTTGTATTAGCGTGTCATTGTTGTTGCATCAGGACATCAAGTGGCCCTGCTACCGGGCGTTGAAGCGATCCGGCGACATGCACGCACAGTCCGATCGACCCAAAAGGGTCGTTGGCACAGCCACCCGCCCATTCGGCCCCAGGCGGAGCCTGCCCTCAGCGATTTCTCAGGAAGGTTTCCAGATCGCCAGCGCCGTTGGACGTCGGATTGCTGCCCAACCGCGCCGCGCGGGCTTCGCGGTCAAGTTCGCGCCCCACGATGTCGCTGGGGGAAAACCCGAACCGGCCGCGGAACTCGCGACTGAAATGGCTCACGGACGAAAAGCCGAAATGTTCGGCGGCCCGCGATACGGCGCCGCGCTCGGCCGGAGCATAGACCAGTGCCGTAAGCGCGGCCTCCAACCGACGTCCAAGAAAATAGCGGTCAAAGCCACCCTCGTCCCTGAACTCCCGGTAAAGGGTCGAGCGCGAGATGTTAAAGGCCTTGCTCACCGCGTCCGCATCCATGGTCCGGTCGCCGACATTGTCGTCGGCAAACGCACGGATGGCCCGGCCGCGTGCCATCACGGAACCTGGCCTTGCCAAAGCGGTGACGGGATCGTGGAACAGAACAGATCGTATCAGGCCGACCAATCCGCTGGCAATCGCAGGGGCCTCGGCATCCGTCGCGCGATCCAGACTGTCAAAGATCGCCTCGATGCAGTGGAAGAGAATTCGGCCGAGCGCCGTCTCGGTACTGATCTGCAAATGTGCGGGGTGAATGCTCGGGTCGTATCCCACCAGGTCATGCGGAATGTTTACGCTGCGGTGGTGGCTGGCCCTGAGCACCTCACGGTGAGGACGGCTGAAATCCATGAAGTTCACAAAGCCAGCGCCCTGCGAGACCGAGGCCCCGTCCATATCAAGTTGAACGCCGCCGTAGCGATAGATCGTGACGCCCAGGCTTGCGGCGGCATCGGCCGAGCAATGGCGCCGTGTACGGTGCAGGATCTGCGCTTCGTGCTCCGATTCAAGGAACATGACCCGGTCCAGCATCCAGAGGGCCCCCGATTTCACCGGGCGCTGCAGACGTTCACTGATGGCGTTGACGAAGAAGATGGGCCTCAGACTATCGGCCCAGGCGTCAAAGCAGTCTTCGTCGGTGAGGCTACTATAGTCGGTCGAGATTTTGAGAACCACGCACAGAGCCTCCACGTCAGCGCTTCGCTCGCATCGCACGAGGAACCCTAGCGAACATCCCACGCATTTGGATAGAGAGGTTCGCAAGCGGTGCGACCGTTTCTCAAGCCGCAGGATCTGTCCCCGCTTCCGGCTCGGTGCATTTGTCCATCGCGCGACGCCTCGCCGAGGTCTCATGTGGTCACCGCCTGAATCGGGCCGAATGTAGTCGGCGAAAGCATCAGCCTGTGAAGGGATGACCTCGCCATACCATCATGGACCTCTCCGCGCGGCTCCGTTGGCCCGAGCCATCGAAACGCTGAGCGAATTGGGCGTTGATCACCTCAGCCTCAGGCCGCTCGCCAGGGACCTTGGGGTGAGCCGCGCCGCACCGTCTCCTTCGCAACCCAGATGTGATGCGCCACGCGTCCGATGACCTAAATCAGCTGCCCGTGGCTTTCGCGACCCGCCAGAAAGGCGAGATCGGCATCGCCCAGCGCCATGGCTTTAGGCAGGACGAGGCCCCGGAGGTGCCGCTCCTTCATCTCATGTCACGCACCGCCGACACGGCGACCGGCTTGACCGACGACATCTACCGCGATCCCGTAGCGAAAGCTTCGGTTGGCGAAACCTTGGCCGTGTCTCTCGACCTGGTCTTGGCTTGCGGTTTCTGCGCCCAGGGCCCGCCGCGACCGTCGACGCGGTCGTTCGACACAGACCACCTCAGGTTCGGATCGTCGACATTGCCAGGATTGGGTCGCGCATCGAGTGTCGGGAGGCCCTTGTCCCGGGCCACTCGCTGCACCTCTAAGCGGTGCGCGTTCTGCTCACTCGAACTCGACCAGCAGGTCCTTGGCGTCGATCTGGTCGCCGGGCTTCACATGCACCGCTCTCACCACCGCCTCGCGGTCGGCATGCAGCCCCGTCTCCATCTTCATCGCTTCGATCGTCACCAGCAGGTCGCCCTCCGCCACCTTGGCGCCCGACTGGACCGCGACACCCGCCACGGCCCCCGGCATCGGGGCACCGAGATGGGCGGGGTTGCCCGTCTCGGCCTTGGGGCGCGCGGCGGCCACCGCCTTCACCCGCCGGTTCGGGACCCGGATCGTGCGCGGCTGGCCGTTCAGCTCGAAGAACACCCGCACTTCGCCCCGCTCGTTGGTCTCACCCACCGCCTGCAGCCGGATCTCCAGGATCTTGCCCGGGTCGATCTCGGCCGAGATTTCCTCGCCCGGCGCCATGCCATAGAAGAACGTCCGCGTCTCGAGCGTGCGCACCGGCCCGTACTCGGCATGGAGCGTGGCATAGTCGCGAAAGACCTTGGGATACATCAGATAGCCGGCCAGATCCTCGTCGTCGATCGGCTCGCCCGTGGCTTCGGCGACGGTCGCCCGCTCCGCCTCGATATCGGCCGCCGCCAGGCTGGCCCCGGGCCGCTCGGTCGACGGGGTCTCGCCCTTCAGGATGCGGCTCTGGATCGGTTCGGGCCAGCCGCCCGGGGGCTGGCCAAGCGCGCCGCGCATCATGTCGATCACGCTGTCGGGGAAGGCGATCTCGCGGTTCCCCCGCTCCACGTCCTCGCGGGTCAGACCCTGGCTCACCATCATCAACGCCATGTCGCCCACGACCTTGGACGAGGGCGTGACCTTCACGATATCGCCGAACATCGCGTTCACATCGGCATAGGCCTGCGCCACCTCGTGCCAGCGTTCCTCCAGCCCCAGCGAGCGCGCCTGCGCCTTGAGATTGGTGAACTGGCCACCCGGCATCTCGTGCAGATAAACCTCCGAGGCGGGCGCCTGCAGGCCGGTCTCAAACGCCGCGTAATGCGCGCGCACGGCCTCCCAGTAGTTCGACATCGCCCGGACCGCGCCGATATCGAGCCCGGTGTCCCGCTCCTGACCCTGTAGCGCCTCGACGATCGTGCCAAGCGTCGCCTGGCTCGTGTTGCCCGACAGCGCATCCATCGCGCAATCGACGGCATCGACGCCCGACTCCGCAGCCGCCAGGATCGTCGCGCAGGCGATCCCCGCGGTATCGTGGGTGTGGAAGTGCACCGGCAGGCCCACCTCCTCCTTCAGCGCCTTGATCAGGGCGCGGGCCCCGGCGGGCTTCAGGAGCCCCGCCATATCCTTCAGCCCCAGCACATGGGCGCCGGCCTCGCGCAGGGCCTTTCCCATCTCGACATAATACGCCAGGTCATACTTCGACCGGTCCGGGTTCATCAGATCGCCGGTATAACAGATCGTGCCCTCGCAGAGCTTCTCGGCCTCCAGCACCGCATCCATCGCCACGCGCATGTTCTCGACCCAGTTCAGGCTGTCGAACACCCGGAAGATGTCCACGCCGCTGCCGGCCGCGGTCTTGACGAAGAACTGCACCACGTTGTCGGGATAGTTGGTATAGCCCACCCCGTTGGCGCCCCGCAAAAGCATCTGGGTCAGCACGTTGGGCATAGCCGCGCGCAGATCGCGCAACCGCTGCCAGGGGCATTCACGCAGGAAGCGATAGGCCACGTCGAAGGTCGCGCCGCCCCAGCACTCGACCGAGAAAAGCTGCGGCAGGTTCGTGGCATAGGCCGGCGCCACGCGGATCATGTCGATCGAGCGCATCCGGGTGGCCAGAAGGCTCTGATGCCCGTCGCGCATCGTGGTGTCGGTGATCAAAAGCTGCTTCTGCTCGGCCATCCAGTCGGCCACCGCCTGCGGGCCGAACTCGTCCAGGATATTGCGCGTCCCCGGCACCGGCGCCTCGGCCAACAGCGTCGGCGGTTTCGGCGTGCGCAGATCGGCGGGCGGGCGCGGCCGGCCTTCGACCTCGGGCATCCCGTTGACCGACACATCGGCAATGTAGCGCAGGATCTTCGTCGCCCGGTCGCGCCGCTGCTTGAAATCAAATAGCTCCGGCGTCTGGTCGATGAACTTGGTATGATACTCGTTGTTGAGGAACTGCGGATGCTTCAGCAGGTTCTCAACGAACGAGATGTTGGTCGCCACGCCGCGAATGCGGAACTCGCGCAGGGCCCGGTCCATCCGCGCAATCGCGGCCTCGGGCGTCGGCGCCCAGGCCGTCACCTTTTCCAAGAGGCTGTCATAGTAGCGCGTGATCACCGCGCCGGAATAGGCTGTGCCGCCATCCAGCCGGATGCCCATGCCCGTCGCGCCCCGATAGGCCGTGATCCGCCCGTAATCGGGAATGAAGTTGTTCGACGGGTCCTCGGTCGTGATCCGGCATTGGATCGCATGGCCCGACAGCGCCACGTCATACTGCGTGGCCGTCCCCGTCGCCTCCACCAGGCTCTTGCCCTCGGCGATCAGGATCTGGGCGCGGACGATGTCGATCCCGGTGACCTCTTCGGTCACCGTATGCTCGACCTGCACGCGGGGGTTCACCTCGATGAAGTAGAACTCGCCCGTCTCCATATCCATCAGGAACTCGATGGTGCCAGCGCATTCATAGCCCACATGCTCGGCGATCTTCTTGCCGAGATTGCAGAGCTTCTCGCGCTGGGCGCCCGACAGGTACGGGGCAGGGGCCCGCTCCACCACCTTCTGGTTCCGCCGCTGGACCGAGCAGTCGCGTTCCCACAGGTGATAGATGTTGCCCTGCGCGTCGCCGAGGATCTGCACCTCGACATGGCGCGCACGGGCGATCATCTTTTCCAGATAGCCCTCGCCGTTGCCGAACGCGGCTTCCGCCTCGCGCCGCCCCTCGCGGATCTTGTCCTCCAACTCGTCCGGCCCGTGGATCGGGCGCATGCCCCGACCGCCGCCGCCCCAGCTTGCCTTCAGCATCAGCGGATAGCCGATCTCGGCTGCTTCTGCGGCGATGGCCACCATGTCGTCGCCGAGCACTTCGGTCGCCGGGATCACCGGCACGCCCGCCGCAATCGCCACCCGCCGGGCGCTGGCCTTGTCGCCGAGCGCGCGCATCGTCTCGGCCTTGGGCCCGATGAAGGTGATCCCGGCCTCGGTGCAGGCATCCACAAGGTCGGGGTTTTCCGACAGGAGCCCATAGCCCGGGTGGATCGCGTCCGCTCCGGCGGCCTTGGCCACGCGGATGATCTCTGAGATAGACAGATAGGCCTGCACCGGGCCCATGCCCTCGCCGATCCGGTACGCCTCGTCTGCCTTGAAGCGGTGGAGGCTCAGCTTGTCTTCCTCGGCAAAGACCGCCACCGTCCGCTTGCCCAGCTCGTTGGCCGCGCGCATGACGCGGATGGCGATCTCGCCGCGGTTGGCGATCAGGATCTTCTGGAAGTCGGGCATGGATGTTCCTCGCAGTCGCGCGCGGCAGACTAGGAGCATCCCATCGCAGCGTAAAGCGCTCCAATGCCGCGATGCAGCATTGCCCGAATTCCGCCGAGAATCGCGGTCGCGCGGAATCAAGGGCGCGGTCCGCCGCGCATCGACGGGCCGCCCCCACGGCCCGACGGCACAAAAGTTAACGCCACTGCGTTAACCTTTGGCGCTCATATGATGCTCATACGGTTTTCATACGGGACTCATATGCGAGTCATATGGATTTCATATGCTTTTCATATGCCCCGGCGCCGTTAACCTTTCAAAGGTTAACCCACCGCCCGCCTACGCGCTGGTCCGGATCAGATGGCCCGGCAGATCGGCCAGCGTCGCGCATCCGAGCTGCGCCAGATCCGCTTCAAGCTGCGCCTTGAAGATGTGGGCCACATGCGCCGCGCCCGCCTCCTGAAACGCGGCCACGCCATAGTGAAACGCCAGTCCCGCCATGCACATATCGGCCCCGAGCGCCAATGCCCGCAGGACGTCGAGCCCCGAGCGCACGCCGGTGTCATAGATCACCGGCACCTCCGGCCCCAGCGCCGCCCGGATCTGCGGCAATTGCCGGATCGGCGCCGGCCCGCCGTCGAACTGCCGCCCGCCATGGCCCGACACCCACACCCCGTCGGCCCCACGCTGCACGGCAGCGACCGCATCTTTTGCGCTCAGAATCCCTTTGACCAACAAGGGCCCGTCCCAGGCCCCGCGCAGGTCTTCGAGATACTGCATATCGGGGGCGGTGCGGATCATATACCCAATATGGGCTGTGCCGGGCATGTTGCCGGCGGCCTTGGCATAGGGCTCCAGCGTCTTCAGGCCGGGGATGCCGCTCTGCAGCGTGGCAAGCGCCCAGCGGGGGTGAAGCGCGGCGTCGATCACCACCGGCGCCGTCATCTTCATCGGGTTCGTGATCCGCGCCCGGCGCAATCGCTCGCGCCGGCTCGCCGCCGGCACATCGACCGTCAGGATCATCGTGTGAAACCCGGCCTCGCGAGCGCGCGCGAGAATGTCGTCCCGGATCCCGTAATCCCTTGGCGCATATAGCTGATACCAGCCCATGCCGCCCGTATGCGGCCCCACCTCCTCCGGCGTCGCAGCCGCCACCGTCGACATGCAATAGGGGATGCCCGCCGCCGCTCCGGCCCGCGCCAGCATGGCTTCCGCCCCTGGCCAGACAAGGCCGGACATGCCCACCGGCGCAATGCCGACAGGCAGTTTGTAGTGGCGACCAAACAAAGTCACCCCCAGATCTGGTGAGACGCTGCCCCGCAAGGCATGGGGCATCAGCCGCACCTCGTCGAGCGCCGCGCGGGCACGGCCGACCGACACCTCGTCGCCCGTTGCGCTGTCGAGATACTCCCAGACGAACCGGGGCACTCGGCGCCGCGCCGTGCGCCGCAGGTCAGAGATCGCAGGATGCGTGGCGTCGAGATCCATCGCGCCGACCTAGCGCCGGCCGGTCGAGAATGGCAAGGGAGCCCGGCGCCCCACCCATGAGAACATTAACAGAACATGCTTTTCAGCCGGGCCGCCGCGCGCTATGGTCCGAACAATGAGCAGCCATGATGATTTCGACGCCTTCGAAGAGGCCGTCCCCCTCTCCCGCCGCGCCATGGCCAGCGCGGCGCCGCCCTACCTGGAGGGGCTTAATCCGGTACAGCGCGAGGCCGTCGAGGCGCTCGAGGGCCCGGTTCTGATGCTCGCCGGCGCCGGCACCGGCAAGACCCGCGCCCTGACCGCTCGCATCGCGCATCTTCTGGCCACGGGCACCGCGCGGCCCAACGAAATCCTCGCCGTGACCTTCACCAACAAGGCCGCGCGCGAGATGAAGGAGCGCGTCGCGGGCCTGATGGGCCATGCGGTGGAGGGCATGCCGTGGCTTGGCACGTTCCACGCGATCTGTGTGAAGCTCTTGAGGAGACACGCAGAACTCGTTGATCTGAAGACGAATTTCACGATCCTTGACACGGACGATCAGCTGCGCCTGTTGCGCCAGCTGGTGCAGGCCGCCGGCATCGACGACAAGCGCTGGCCGCCTAGGATGCTGGCCGGCATCATCGACCAATGGAAGAACCGTGCATGGGGCCCAGACCAGGTTCCGGCCTCTGAAGCGGGCCTTTACGACCGCCGCGGCGTGGAGATCTACGCGCAATATCAGGAGCGGCTGCGCACGCTCAACGCCGTCGATTTCGGCGATCTGCTTCTGCACATGCTGACGATCTTCCAGGCCCATGAGGACGTGCTGGAGCAGTATCGTCGCTGGCTCCGCTACATCCTGGTCGATGAGTACCAGGACACCAACACCGCCCAATACATGTGGCTGCGCCTCCTGGCGGGCGGTCACCGCAACATCTGCTGCGTCGGCGACGACGACCAGTCGATCTATGGCTGGCGCGGTGCAGAAGTGGGCAACATCCTGCGGTTTGAAAAGGATTTTCCGGGCGCCAAGGTGATCCGGCTCGAGCAGAATTATCGCTCGACGGCACATATTCTGGCGGCTGCGTCGGGGGTGATTTCGGCCAACAAGGGCCGGTTGGGCAAAACGCTCTGGACCGAGGCCGAGGGCGGCGAGAAGGTTCGCCTGATCGGGCATTGGGACGGCGAAGAAGAGGCCCGCTGGGTCGGCGAGGAGCTGGAGGCTCTGGGGCAGGGCACGCGGGGGATGGACCCGATTCCGCTGAACCATTGTGCCATCCTGGTGCGCGCCAGCCACCAGATGCGCGCGTTCGAAGATCGGTTCCTGACCATCGGCCTGCCGTACCGCGTGTTTGGTGGGCCGCGCTTCTATGAGCGGATGGAGATCCGCGATGCGATGGCCTATTTCCGGCTCGCCGTGTCTCCAGATGACGATCTGGCCTTCGAGCGGATCGTCAATACGCCCAAGCGCGGCCTGGGCGACAAGGCGCAGCAGAAGATCCAGATTGCCGCGCGCACAAACGGTGTGAGCCTTGTGGAGGGCGCGCGCCTCCTGGTTTCGACGAAGGGGTTGTCCGGCAAGGGCGCCGCCGCTTTGGCCGAGCTTGTGTCGGGGATCGACCGGTGGGCGCGCACGGCGCGCGATCCGCAGCACAATCACATCGAACTGGCCGAGCAGGTGCTCGACGAGTCGGGCTACACCGCGATGTGGCAAAACGACAAGACGCCAGAGGCGCCGGGCCGGCTCGAGAACCTGAAGGAACTCGTCAAAGCCCTTGAGGAGTTTGAGAATCTCCAGGGCTTCCTGGAGCATGTCTCGCTGATCATGGACAACGAGTCCGACGACGATGTTGCGAAAGTGACGTTGATGACCTTGCACGCCGCCAAGGGTTTGGAGTTTCCGGCGGTGTTTCTACCGGGCTGGGAGGACGGGCTCTTCCCCTCACAACGCGCCATGGACGAAGAGGGGCTGAAGGGGCTCGAGGAGGAACGGCGACTTGCCTATGTCGGCATCACCCGGGCCGAGCGGCTTTGCACGATCTCGTTTGCGGCAAACCGGCGGGTCTATGGCCAGTGGCAATCGTCGCTGCCGTCGCGGTTTATCGACGAGTTGCCCGAGGAGCATGTGGAGGTGCTGACGCCGCCCGGCCTTTATGGCGGGGGCTATGGCGCGGCGGGTATGGCGGGCAGCCTTGTGGGCGGTGCCTCGCCCGCGATTGTGGGCGCGGCTCGGTCGGACATGCATGACAAAGCCGCACGGGCCGATGTGTACAATTCCCCGGGCTGGCGGCGGCTGCAGACCAACAGCGCCCAACGCCCGATGAGCCAGCCGCGCGAGACCCGCAACATGGTGATCGATGCCGAGGCCGTCTCGGCCTTTGGCGCGGGCGACCGGGTGTTCCACCAGAAGTTCGGCTATGGCACGATTTCCGACATCGAAGGCGACAAACTCGCGGTGGCGTTCGACAAGGCAGGCATCAAAAAGGTTGTAGCAAAATTCATCGTTCCGGCCGCCTCGGCGGGGGATGTGCCGTTTTGACCCGCGACGTTTTTTCGGGATAACTCTGGGGACCGATTCCTGGCCGCACGATTCGCGGTGATCCCTGCGCGAGGCCCGTGTCTTGAACGTCTTGGTAGTCGAAGACGACCCCAATCTGCGCCAGCTCTGGGGCATGGTCATCGAGAAGGCCGGGCATCGGGCCGACCTCGTGGCCGAACCGGCGGAAGCGCGGACGCGGCTCGAACGGCACCCTTACGATCTGATGCTCCTCGATTTGCGCCTGAACGGCGAAGATGCGCTTCCCCTAGCCGAGGTTGCGGCGACCGCGCATCCGGACTGCCGTGTCGTTGTGGTGACCGGCACGTCGCTCTACCGCCGCGGAGAGATCTTTGCCGAAACGCCGAGCGTTGCCGCCGTGCTGCGCAAGCCCGTGGACATCGAGGACATCATGGCAATCTGCAGCCATGTGGCCGAGGGCGGTGCGTTGCCATCGCTCGAGAGTCTGGCAGCTGGCGGTGCGGAACTCCGCTAAACCCTGATTTAGAAGAAAAAAAGCGGCGACACCAGGGAGGAGGAAGGTGCCGCCGCCAAATGCAGAAAGCCCAGGGAGGAGGAAGGACTTTCTGAACCGAAAGCCGTGCCTGGAGCCGAGCGCCGGAAGAGGATGGCGCCGTGGGGCCCGCGTGGCGCGGCCTGTTGAGGATCAACATAATGGCATGCTGCGCTTGCACAATGGCCCTCGACGTCAATTCTGCCATGCAGCAATTGCATATGAATCTTTGGTCTGATTTTCGTCTCGCTGCCTGATCTATTGGCTTAATCGCGACGACTATTGCGCCGGCGGCCCGCGGAACCACCTATGGAGGGCCGCGATGGAGGGTGCAGTGACGGTAACGCGAGACGAGATTTTGGGGGCGCTGGCAGGGCTTGCGCTGCCCGACGGGCGAGATCCGGTGAGCCGCGACATGGTGCGCGCCCTGACCATCGCGCCGGATGGCGGTGTGTCCTTTGTGCTGGAGGCGGCGAACCCCGACGAGGCCAAGGCGATGGGGTCGGTGCGCGAAGCCGCGGAATCGGCCGTGTCGCGTTTGCCGGGCGTGTCGAAGGTCACGGCGATTCTGACCGCTCACGGCCCCGCCGCGACGCCGCAGCGCAGCACGCCGCCCCCCGATCTGAAGATCGGCCGACATGCGACGCCTGCGAAAGGCGGGCCGGCGCGCGTGCAAGGGATTGATCGGATCGTAGCCGTTGGTTCGGGCAAGGGCGGCGTCGGCAAGTCGACTGTTTCGGCCAATCTCGCCGTGGCCCTGGCCCGGGCGGGGCGGCGCGTGGGCTTGCTTGATGCCGACATCTATGGCCCGTCGCAGCCGCGCATGATGGGTGTGTCGAAGCGCCCGGCCTCGCCGGACGGCAAGATCATCGAGCCGCTGCGGGCCCATGGCGTGACGATGATGTCGATCGGGCTGATGTTGAAGCCGGAAGAAGCGGTTGTGTGGCGGGGCCCGATGCTGATGGGCGCGCTGCAACAGCTGATGGGGCAGGTGGCGTGGGGCGATCTCGACGTGCTGATGGTCGATCTACCGCCCGGCACGGGGGACGTGCAGCTCACTCTTTGCCAGCGCTACGAGATCACGGGGTCGATCATCGTGTCGACGCCTCAGGATGTGGCGCTTCTCGATGCGCGACGGGCGCTCGATATGTTCAATCGGTTGAAATCGCCGGTGCTCGGCCTGATCGAGAACATGTCGACCTATATCTGTCCCAAATGCGGGCATGAGGCGCACTTGTTCGGTCATGGCGGCGTGGCGGCCGAGGCCGAACGCCTGGGCCTGCCGCTTCTGGGCGAGCTGCCTTTGGAACTGGAAACCCGGCTGGCTGGCGACGCGGGCACGCCGATAGCGGCGGGCGAAGGAAGCGCGGCCGACGCCTATGCCGCCATCGCGCGCAGGATGGTGGCGGCGGGGCAAGCCTGACAGCCGCACCGGCTTCCTCGGCCCCTCTGGCATTGGGCGGGTGGGATTTCTTGGCGCCGATGGGAAATCGTGGGACGTTTGGGATTTCGTGGGATCGGCGGGCTTTCATGGGGAAGTGGCCACATCTGCACCGCATCAAGCGGCAATTTCGCCGGGATATGACCGCGATCTCATGAGTCGCCGCGACCGCCCAGAAGTACCCTGGCAGCAATAATCAATCAAAAAGTTGGCTCGGCCCGCTACTTTATTTGCGGTTGTGGCTGCGCGGTCAAGGTTTCACGGCCGCTCAGCGCTACATCTTGTGCCATTCTGCTTTCCTGGCTCAGGATATTCCCCTCTCCTAGAGATCGCGCCGAGCCGGGCATGCGGAAAAGCTCGCCGGGCATCCCTGTTCCCGTGATTTCCCATTGCTGCCCACAAACACCCATGGCATACCTGTTTCCACGATGAGGACGGGGACGAAGAGGGCGCCCCAAACGCCCCAAAAATCCCAAGTCAGGTTTCATACAGGCACCCGCTTTCATCGAACAAAGAGATCCGGCGTGTGGGCGAGCAGACATCCCCCCAGGTGGCACACACGATCGGACACCCCGTTGTGGGGACGAGGACGGCGGATCAGACAGTGGCAGCAGTCTGATCCGCCGTTTCCATTGAAAACACTAGCAGAATCCGGGGGGACGGGCAAGGAGCGGTGAGCGTGCCGCAGCGGTTTAGGGGAAGCGACACCTATAAGGTGGACAGCAAGGGCAGGGTGTCGATCCCGGCCCAGTTCCGCCGTGTGCTCGAAGCCTCCGACCCGGACTGGACCGAAGGCCTGAACCCCAATCTGGTGATCGTGTATGGCGACGAGGAGCAAACCTTCCTCGATTGCTACTCGATCGAAGCCATGCGCGAGATCGACGCCAAGATCTCGGCGATGCAGCGGTTCTCGCCCAAGCGGGAATACTTCGAGGAACATTTCTACGGCAACGCCCTGCCCACCCAGGTGGATGAGACGGGGCGGCTGTTGCTGCCGACGAAGCTGCGCAACAAGATCGCGCTGAAGGATGCGGCGTACTTCCACGCCAAGGGCGACACCTTTCAGATCTGGAACCCGGCCGAGTTTGAAGCCGTGGCCAAGCCGCGGCGGGACACGTTCCGCGCCTCGTTGCCCCAGGGCGTCAACCCACTGGCGCTTTTGGACGACGAGGGCGTCTGAGCGATGGCCGCCGCGTCTTCGCCGCCTGACGCCACGCCGCCCCACATTCCGGTGCTTATCGATCCGTTGATCGCTGGCGTGTCGCCGGTGACAGGCCATTGGGTGGACGGCACGTTCGGGGCCGGCGGTTATGCGCGCCGGTTGCTGGAGGCGGGCGCCGAGCATGTGACCGGCATCGACCGCGACCCGAGCGCCGTGGAGGCTGCCGCCGGTTGGGAGGCCGACGAGCCAAGGCTGACCGTCCTGTGCGGGCGTTACTCCCAGATGGAGTCGCTGGTCGAGGGCCCCGTCGAGGGCGTCGTTCTGGATCTTGGCGTATCTTCGATGCAGGTCGACCAGGCGGAGCGCGGATTTTCGTTTCTGCGCGACGGGCCGCTCGACATGCGGATGGGCGACGAGGGCGAAAGCGCGGCCGACCTTGTGAACGCGGCCGACGAGCGCGTGCTGGCCGACATTCTCTATGTCTATGGCGAGGAGCGTGCGTCGCGCCGCATCGCGCGGGCGATCGTGGCCGCGCGGCCCCTGGAGACGACATTGCAGCTGGCCGAGGTGGTCGCGAGCTGCTTGCCGCGCGCAAAGCCCGGGCAGAGCCACCCGGCGACCCGCAGCTTTCAGGCGATCCGGATTGCGGTGAACGACGAGTTTGGCGAACTCGCCGAGGGCCTTGCGGCCGCGGAACGGCTGATCGCGCCCGGGGGGCGCCTGGCCGTCGTGACTTTTCACTCGCTGGAAGACCGGGTGGTTAAGCGTTTTGTGCAGGACCGGAGCGACGCGGGCGGTGGGGGCAACCGCTATGCGCCCGAGGTGAAAGGCAAAGCACCGACCTTCGAGCTGACACCGCGGCGGGCCATCGCGCCCGATGCCAAGGAACTGGCGGCGAACCCGCGGGCGCGGTCGGCCAAGCTGCGGCTTGCGCGGCGGACGGAAGCGCCGGCGCGGGCACTTGATCGGGCCGCAATCGGGCTGCCCGAGGTCGGGCAGCGGGCGGGATGAGAACAACAGGCAGGAGACAGAGATGAGGGGATTTCTTCTCGTACCGGCAGCGCTTGGGGTGATGGGTCTCGCCTTCTGGGCCTATCAGGAGAATTACCGCACGCAGGCGGTCGCGGCCGAGGCGGCGGCGCTGCAGACCGAGATCGGGCAATTGCGCGATCGACTGGCGCTGCTGGAGGCGGAATGGGCCTATCTGAACCGCCCGGAGCGGCTGCGCGCGCTGACGATCCTGAACTACGACCGGCTGGGGCTTTTGCCCTTTGCGCCCGAGCAGTTCGGTTCGATTGATCAGGTGGCGTTCCCGCCAGATCCGATCGAGCTGATCGTGTCGGGCGCGATCGAGGCGCGCGCCATCGGGACTGGGGAGAGCTGGCCATGATCCGCCGCCCGCTCCGCCCGCTCGCCCGGATCCTGCAGGCCCGCGCCGAGGGGGCCGACCCGGCCGAAATCGAGCGCGAGGCGA
This sequence comes from Pseudomonadota bacterium, assembly GCA_039822045.1. Lineage (GTDB taxonomy): Bacteria > Pseudomonadota > Alphaproteobacteria > Rhodobacterales > Rhodobacteraceae > HLUCCA09. Next base: position 178,952 of record JBCBMY010000006.1, read on the forward strand.
TCCGGGCCCGCAACGACGAGGCGCGGGACGCGATGCGCCTGCGCGCAGAGGGCCGGTTGATCGTGCTGGTGCTGTGCTTCGTCGGAGCCTTCACGACGGTGGGTGTGCGCATGGGCGTGCTCGCGGCCACCGAGCCCTCAGAGCCCAAGGTTGCCGGCGCGCATGAGGTGATCCGTGCGACGCGGTCGGACATCACCGACCGCAACGGCCGTATCCTGGCGACGAACCTGCCGACCCATTCGCTCTATGCCCAGCCGCCGCAGATGGTCGACCCGGCGCACGCCGCGCGCGAACTGGTCAAGATCTTTCCCGATCTGGACGCCGAGACCCTTGAGCGGCGCTTTACGGACGGGCGCAAGTTCCTGTGGGTGAAACGGAAAATCAGCCCCGAGCAGATGCAGGCGGTGCACGATATCGGCGAGCCTGGCCTGCTGTTCGGCCCACGGGAGATGCGGCTTTATCCCAACGGGCAGCTGGCCTCGCACATCCTGGGCGGGGCGTCGTTCGGCAAGGAGGGCGTGCATGCGGCCGAGGTGATTGGAACCGCGGGCATCGAGAAGGCCTTCGACACCTATTTGCGGGACCCGGGGCTTTCGGGCGCGCCGCTTATCCTGTCGATCGATCTGACGGTGCAATCGGCCGTGCGGCGGGTGCTGGAAGGTGGCATGGCCCTGATGAATGCCAAGGGCGCAAGCGCGGTCATGATGGATGTGCATACCGGCGAGATCCTTGCGATGGTGTCGCTCCCGGATTTCGACCCCAACGACCGGCCGAACCCGCTGGCGGTGGGCGACGATCCCTCGGACAGCCCTCTGTTCAACCGGGCGGTGCAGGGCGTGTACGAGCTGGGCTCGGTCTTCAAGATTTTCACCGCGGCGCAGGCGGTTGAGCTGGGGTTGGTGAGCCCGGACACGATGATCGACACAAGCGGGCCGATGAAGGTGTCGGGCTTCCGGATCGGCGAGTTCCGCAACAAGGACCACGGCAGGATCAGCGTCTCGGACGTGATCGTGAAGAGCTCCAACCGCGGCACGGCCCGCCTTGCGCTGCAGATCGGCGGTCCGCGGCAGCGTGAGTTTCTGGAGACGCTCGGCCTATTGGCCCCCACCGATCTGGAGCTGGTCGAAGCGCCGACGGGCCGGCCGCTCTTGCCGGAGCGGTGGACCGAACTGTCGACGGTGACCATCAGCTATGGCCACGGCCTGTCGTCGAGCCCTGCGCATCTGGCGTCGGCCTATGCGTCGCTTTTGAACGGGGGCACGCGGGTGCGCCCGACGCTGCTGCGCCAGTCGGGGCCGCAGATGGGAGAGCGTGTGGTCAGCCTGCGGACGTCGGCCGCGGCGCGCGAGATGTTGCGGTCGGTGGTGGCGAGCGACCATGGCACGGCAAGTTTCGCCGAGGTCACGGGCTATTCGGTGGGCGGCAAGACGGGCACGGCCGACAAGCCGACGCCCCGGGGCGGCTACTACAATGACAAGGTGATCGCGACCTTCGCCAGCGTATTTCCGAGCCATGAGCCACGCTACGTGCTGGTCGTCACGCTCGACGAGCCGGTGGAGACCTCGGGCGCCAAGCCGCGGCGCACGGCGGGCTGGACGGCGGTGCCGGTTGCGGCGGAGATCGTCCGGCGGGCGGCGCCGCTTCTGGGCCTCAGACCAAGCGTTGATGCCGGTACCCTTCCCAAGGTAATACCGACGGCAAACTAGCTGGCACCAGAAACCGTCTGGCACCAGACACCGACGGGACGCACACACGGACGGGCACGAGCGGGGGCAGAGCGATGGGCCAGGACGGAACGGACGCACGGTCGCTCGCGGATCTGGGTCTGACGGCGTCGAGCGGCCAGGAAGCCCGGATCACAGGGCTTGCGGTGGACAGCCGGATTGTAAAGCGCGGCGATCTGTTTGCCGCGCTGCCCGGGACGCAGGCCCATGGTGCGACCTTTGTGGGAGGCGCGATTGAGCGCGGGGCGCAGGCCATCCTGACCGATGCCGAGGGCGCCCGGATCGCTGGCAACGCGCTTGCGGGATCGTCGGCGGCGCTTGTGGTCACCGAGGACCCGCGGGCCGCGCTCGCCTTTGCCGCGGCGCTCTACTTTGCGGCGCAGCCGGCCGTGATGACTGCTGTCACCGGCACAAACGGCAAGACCAGCGTGGCGAGCTTTACCCGGCAGATCTGGCAGGCGCTGGGCGAGGCGGCCGTCAATGTCGGCACCACAGGGGTTGAGGGCGACTGGGAGGCGCCGCTGGCGCACACGACGCCCGAGCCGATCACGCTGCACCGGGTGCTGGCAGAGGCCACCCATGCCGGTATCACCCATGCGGCGATGGAGGCGTCGTCGCACGGGCTGGCCCAGAGGCGGCTCGACGGGGTACGGCTGGCCGCGGCGGGCTTTACCAACATCACGCAGGACCATCTGGACTATCACCCGGATTTTGAGAGCTATTTCGACGCCAAGGCGGGCCTCTTCACCCGGGTTCTGGGTGAAGACGGGGTGGCGGTGATCAATGTCGACGGGTCGGAGGGGCCCCGCATGGCCTGGATCGCCGAAGAGGCCGGGCACGAGGTGATCCGGGTCGGCCGGAGCGATGCCTGCGCGTTGCGGCTCGTGGGGCTCAGGTTCGACACGACGTACCAGGATGTGCGGTTTCAGTGGAACGGGCAGCCTCATCAGGTGCGGCTGAACCTGATCGGCGGATTCCAGGCCGAGAATGTGATGGTGGCCGCGGGACTTGCCATCGCGTCGGGGGCCGATCCGGCCGAGCTCTGGCCCGTTCTGCCGCGTCTGACGGGCGTGCGGGGCCGCATGCAGCTTGCCGCGACGCGCGAAAACGGTGCGGCGGTGTTCGTCGACTACGCGCATACGCCCGACGCCTTGGCGACCGCGCTCAAGGCGTTGCGGCCCCACGTCATGGGACGGCTGGTGTGCGTGTTTGGAGCGGGGGGCGACCGGGATCGGGGGAAGCGGCCGCTGATGGGCGGTGCGGTCGCCGAGTTTGCGGACGCGGCCATCGTGACCGACGACAATCCGCGCGGCGAAGATCCGGCCGCGATCCGCGCCGCCGTGTTGGCGGCCTGCCCAGAGGCGACGGAGGTCGGTGACCGGGCCGAGGCGATTTTGCGCGGCGTGGATGCGTTGGGCCCGGGGGACGCGCTGCTGATTGCCGGCAAAGGGCATGAGACGGGGCAGGTCATGGGGGACGTGACCTATCCCTTTGACGACGTCGAGCAGGCAAGTGTGGCCGTTGCCGCCCTCGACGGGCGTGTCTCGTGAGCGTTCTGTGGACGGCCGCAGCGGTGGCCGAGGCGACAGCCGGGCAGGCGACGCAGGCGTTCGACATCGCAGGGCTGTCGATTGACAGCCGATCGATTGAAGCCGGTGACCTGTTCGTTGCGCTGAAGGATGCCCGCGACGGTCATGATTTCGTGGCTGATGCCCTGGCTAAGGGTGCGGCCGCGGCGCTTGTGTCGCGCATCCCGGAGGACGTGACAGCGGACGCGCCGCTCGTGATTGTCGACGACGTCCTCGATGGATTGCGTGCATTGGCCCGCGCGGCCCGGGCGCGCACGGCAGCCCAGGTCGTGGGTGTGACCGGCTCCGTGGGAAAAACGACCACCAAGGAGATGTTGCGCGCCATCCTCGGCGGTCAGGGGCGCGTGCATGCCGCGGAGAAGAGCTTCAACAACCATTGGGGCGTGCCGCTGACGCTGGCGCGGATGCCGGCCGACACCGATTTCGCGGTGATCGAGATTGGGATGAATACGCCGGGTGAGATTGCCCCGTTGGCGCGGCTTGCCGACCTGACGCATGCCCTCATCACGACGGTCGCGCCGGCGCACCTGGCGGCCTTTGACAGCGTGGCGGGCATCGCGCGCGAGAAGGCGTCGATCCTCGACGGGCTCCGCCCCGGAGGATGGGCGGTGCTGAACGGTGACATCGCCGAGGCGGATATCCTGACGGCGAAGGCCGCCGAAGTTGGGGCGCAGGCGCTGGTGTTCGGCACGGGCGCGGAGGCGCGCGCGCGGCTCACCGAGACCTTCCTGAAGGAAGGGCAAACGGTGGCGCAGGGCGAACTGGCGCTGCCGGGCCACGACGTGATGCCGCTCCTTTACAAGCTGCAGACGCCGGGCCGGCACTTCGCCATGAACGCCTTGGCTGCGCTGGCGGCGGCGCGGCTCATGGGCGCGGATCTGGCTGTGGCGCAGGGCGATCTGGGGCGCTGGTTGCCTTTTGACGGGCGGGGCCGTCGCGAGACGATCCTTCTTGACCCGTTGCATGACGGGATGTGTTTCGACCTGATCGATGACGCCTACAACGCCAACCCGGCGTCGGTGGCCGCAGCACTCGACATGCTGGCCGCGACGAAGCCCGAGGACGGCGTAGGCCGGGTCCAGCGGGGCCGGCGGATCGCGGTTCTGGGCGATATGCTAGAGCTGGGCCCGACCGAGGCGGCGCTCCATGCCGGGCTGGCCGACCATCCTGCGATGGCCACGCTTGACCGGGTGCATTGCGTCGGACCCCGGTCACGGGCGCTGTGGGAGGCTTTGCCCCGGGCGCGGCGGGGTGAGCATGCCGACACCGCCGAGGCGTTTGCCGGCCAGGCCAGGCGGCTCGTCGATGCCGGCGACATCGTCCTTGTGAAAGGCTCGCTCGGAATCGGGCTCAAGCGCGTCGTGGACGCGTTCCGTAAACTCGGCCAAGCGGCCGACGCAACAAGCGACACGTCCCAGTGATGCAGGCGGCATGGCGAGGGACGCATGACACGAAGCGTAAAGTGAGGGGCGGGGCATGCTCTATTGGCTGACGGAGTTCTCCGACGGCGGCGATTTTTTCAACCTGTTCAGGTATATCACCTTTCGGGCAGGTGCCGCGTTCTTCACGGCTCTGATCTTTGGGTTCCTGTTCGGGCGGCCGCTGATTAATCTGCTGCGGCGCCGGCAGGGCAAGGGCCAGCCGATCCGCGACGACGGGCCAGAAAGCCATTTCGCCAAAGCCGGTACGCCAACGATGGGCGGGCTGCTGATCCTGTCGGCGCTGACCGTGTCGACCCTCCTCTTTGCGCGGCTCGACAACGTCTATGTCTGGATGACGCTTCTGGTGACGATCGCGTTTGGGATCGTCGGATTTCTCGATGATTACGCGAAGGTGTCGAAAGGGAACACGAAGGGCGTGCCGGGCCGGGTGCGGCTGGCCATCGGGTTCGCCATTGCCGCCGCCGCGGCGTCGATGGCTGCGCTGGCCCATCCGCCGGAACTGACCAATCAGTTGGCGTTTCCGGTGTTCAAGGATGTGCTGTTGAACCTCGGGATCCTCTTCATTCCGTTTGCCATGGTGGTGATCGTTGGGGCAGCGAATGCCGTGAACTTGACGGACGGGCTCGACGGTCTGGCGATCATGCCGGTGATGATTGCGGCCGGCACGCTGGGCGTGATCGCTTATGCGGTCGGGCGGACTGATTTCACCGAGTACCTGGATGTGCATTATGTGGCGGGCACCGGCGAGTTGTTGGTGTTCTCGGCCGGTCTGATCGGCGGGGGCCTGGGGTTTCTGTGGTACAACGCGCCTCCGGCCGCGGTGTTCATGGGCGATACCGGGAGCCTGGCGCTCGGGGGGGCGCTGGGGGCGATCGCGGTGGCCACAAAGCACGAGATCGTGCTGGCGATCGTTGGCGGGATCTTTGTGGTGGAAGCGCTGAGCGTCATCATCCAGGTGGCGTATTTCAAGCGGACGGGCAAACGCGTGTTCCTGATGGCGCCGATCCACCATCACTTTGAAAAGCGGGGCTGGGCCGAGCCCCAGATCGTGATCCGGTTCTGGATCATCTCGCTGATCCTTGCACTGATCGGGCTCGCGACCCTGAAGATCCGCTGACATGGCGAGGACAGTTTCTGACCGATCTGCGATGATCGCCCAGATGACTCCGGAGGTGGTGCCGGGCGGGGTCGCGTTTGTCACTCTGAACAGCGTCGATGCGTCCGCGCTCGTGCCCGTGGCGCGAGCGATGGTGCGAGAGGCCGAGGGGATCACGCTGATCCTGCCGGCGAACCACGCCGCGGTGCCAGAACATGCGATGAGAATGGTGCAGATCACACTGCAGGTGCATTCCGCATTAGACGGGTTGGGCCTTACCGCAGCCGTCGCCGATGCGCTGGCCCATGTCGGCGTTCCCTGCAACGTGGTGGCAGGCTTTCACCACGACCATGTGTTTGTGCCCGAGACGGAGGCGGACCGGGCGCTGAGCGCGCTGCGCGCAAGATCGGAGGCGCAGCAATGATCCCTGCAAGGGGGCACGCAGGCGAGCGTGTGGCTGTGCTTGGCCTCGGGCGGTCGGGTCTGTCGGCGGCGCGGGCGCTGCGGGCGGGCGGGGCCGAGCCCGTGGTTTGGGATGATGGCGCCGCGGGCAGGGACCGGGCCGAGGCCGAGGGGCTGGCCCTTGCGGATCTGACCCGCGATGCGGCGTACGAGGGCGTCTCGACGCTTATCGTGTCGCCGGGCATCCCGCATCTTTACCCAGCGCCCCATAGAGCGGTCGAGGCGGCCCTAAGGGCGGGCGTGCCAGTCGACAACGACATCGGGTTGTTCTTTCGCTCCCTCGCCGTGGCGGAGTGGGACAAGTTCGACACCATGCCCAGGGTGGTGGCGGTGACAGGGTCGAACGGGAAGTCGACGACGTCCGCGCTGATCGCGCACGTTCTAGAGGAGGCCGGCAAGCCGGTGCAATTGGCGGGCAATATCGGCCGCGGCGTGATGGATATCGATCCGCCCGGCGACGGCGCGGTGGTGGTGCTGGAGCTGAGCTCGTACCAGACCGATCTGGCGCGGGCGCTGACCCCGGATATTGCGGTCTTTACCAATCTGTCGCCCGACCATCTGGACCGGCATGGCGGCATGGGAGGGTACTTTGCCGCCAAGCGTCGGCTCTTTGCCGAGGGCGGGCCTGACCGGGCGGTGGTGGGCGTGGACGAGCCGGAAGGGCTGTTCCTGGCCGGGCAACTCGCAACATCGCCGGGGGATGACCGGGTGATCCGCATCTCGGCGGCGGGCGGGAAGCTGACCGGGCCGGGCTGGACCGTCTTTGCCCGGAAGGGGTTTCTGGCGGAGTGGCGCAAGGGACGGCAGGTGGCGAGCCACGACCTGCGCGAGGCCAAGGGCTTGCCGGGAGCGCACAATCACCAGAACGCATGCGCGGCCTGGGCCGTGGCGCGCGCGCTGGGCCTCGCGCCGCGGGTGATCGGCGCGGCGTTTGAGAGCTATGCCGGGTTGCCGCACCGCAGTCAGATCGTGGCCGAGGCCGGTGGCGTTACGTTCGTCAACGACAGTAAGGCGACGAACGTCGATGCCGCAGCGCACGCCCTTGCCGCGTTTCCACGTATTCGCTGGATCTGTGGCGGATTGGAAAAGGACGGGGGATTGGGCGGGCTTGGCGCGGGCCTGTCGCACGTCGTTCGGGCCTATGTCATCGGGCGGGAGGCCGCCGGGTTCGCGTTGCGCCTCGGCTCCGGAGTGGAGGCTGAGGTGTGCGAAACGATGGGCCGGGCCGTGTCGCGGGCCGTCGAGGACGCCGAGCCGGGCGATGTGGTGCTGTTGGCGCCCGCCGCGGCGAGTTTCGATCAGTACGACAATTTTGAGCGCCGCGGAGAGGACTTCACGGCCTGCGTCACTCAGGAGGTGTCGCGGCACGGATTGTAGGTTCGACGGGTGGGGCGCACGTGCTCCTCCCCTGACCGGCGATGGGGAACGCAGGCCAAGGGAGGAGCCAAGCGCCGTCGGGCTAGCGGGATTAGGGGGACTGCTTGCCCGTTAACGCAGCGCCTGAAGAAGAGATGGTAAATGCCTGGGAGAATTGAACCCACGCGCCAATCGCAATTTCGTGTGCAGCGTGCAATTGCCTGGAGTGGCGCGTGTTTGAGGTTGCAGGCTGTCGGTGTCAGGCGCGAGCTCGTGCTGCGGCGACAGCGGTTCCGGCAGCCCAGGCCGACGACCACGCCCATTGAAAGTTGTAGCCGCCGAGCCAGCCGGTGACGTCAACGCACTCTCCGATGAAATAGAGGCCCGGGACCGCCTTCGCCTCCATGGTGCGCCCATCGAGATGGACGGTGTCGATGCCGCCGAGGGTCACCTCGGCCGTGCGCCAGCCTTCGCTGCCTTGTGGCACAAGGCGCCAGTCAGTGAGGCGGTCGGACAGGCGCGCAAGGGCGGCATCGGGCTGATCGGCAAGGTTCCCGGCGAGGCCAAGGTCGGAGGCGATATGCTCGGCGAGACGGGCCGGCACGTGGCGGCTGAGAGCGTTGGCGATCTTGACGCGGCCATGGCGCGCCCGGTCGGCGCGCAGTGCCGGCACCGCGCTGCCGCCGGGATCGAGCGTGAGGGAGATTGCCTCGCCCTCGCGCCAATAGGACGAAAGCTGCAGGATCGCTGGGCCGGAGAGGCCGCGATGGGTAAAGAGGATGGCCTCGTCAAACCGCATTCGGGCGTTCGCGGCGCGGGCGGGGCATGCCGTGCCGGAAAGGGGTGCGAAGCGGCCGTCGGTGAAGGTCAGGGGCACGAGCGCGGGGCGCGTTTCGGTCACCGTCAGGCCGAATTGGCGCGCGATGTCGTAGGCCAGGCCCGTGGCGCCCATTTTGGGGATCGACTTCCCGCCCGTGGCGACGACGAGGCGGCGCGCGCTTACGGTGATCGGGCGCCCTGCACGGGACAAGGCAACGCGAAAGCCCCCGTCCACCTGCTCGATAGAGCCGGTATGGGTGTCGAGCCAAATATCGGCCCCGGCGGCCTCGGCGTCGGACACGAGGAGATCCACGATGGCGGTGGATTTGCCATCGCAAAAGAGCTGTCCCAGCGTTTTCTCGTGCCAGCCGATCCCGGCGCGTGAGACGCGGTCGATGAAGGCCCACTGGTCGTGCCGGGCGAGCGCGGACCGGTGGAAGTGCGGATTGGCCGAAAGGAACCGCTCGGGCGCGATCTCGAGGTTCGTGAAGTTGCACCGCCCGCCGCCGGAGATGCGCACTTTCTCGGCGGGACGCTTGGCATGATCGATCACGAGAGTTGGCCCGCCTGCATAGGCGGCGCAATAGAGGCCGGCGGCGCCGGCGCCGAGGATCAGCGTGTCGATCTGCACCGCGCTCCCTGACCACGGAGCGCGGCAGGGGGCAAGGGGCTAGCCCGGCGCGCGGAGGCGCATTACCGGGCTGCCGGCCGCGTCAAACAACGTGAGCGTGGTTGTGCCTTGACGGAACGTCGCGGCCAGGGAGAGCGCCGCTCGGACAGCGCTGTCGCGTTGAGCAGCGGTGGCCGGGCACGGGCTGAGGGGTGGCGAGGGCGCGGCAATTGAGATGCGGCCGGCACCGATCTCGGCCACGGTGTCGATCCGGCCGCAGCCGGCATCGGCGGCAACTTGTCCGCCAAACCCGATGGACAGGCGAGCACGTCCGACCGGAACCGGTGTGCCGGCGATGTCGGACACCACCCATCTGGTATCATCGAGGGGTGTGTCCCGCTGCGCGCTGCACGAGGCGGCCAGCAAAATGCACGCGGCGCAAAGCCGAACGTTGGACAGGCGGGGCAAGGCAAATCGGCGGGTCATCGCCGATTTCTGTAGAATTGTTTCAACCGAGGGGCTATGCTTTTTCCACAGACCCGGAAAACGGGCTCAGGCGCACGATCCGGCGCTGACGATGAGGCGGAAACAAGGCAGGCGGGCAGGCTCCATGACGGAGATGGTCCATGGCACGGCGCGCGCGGCAGCGGGCGATCCGGTGCTGCCACGGTGGTGGCGCACAGTCGACAAATGGTCGATCGCATGCGTCTTTTTGCTGTTCGGGGTTGGCCTGTTGCTAGGGCTGGCCGCCTCGCCGCCCCTGGCCGAGCGCAACGGCCTTGCTCCATTTCACTATGTCGAGCGGCAGGCAGTGTTCGGCGGTGCTGCCCTTGTGGTGATGCTTGCCGTGTCGGCGATGACGCCGATTCTGGTGCGGCGGATCATGACGATCGGGTTCGCCATCGGTCTGGTTGCTCTGATGTTGCTGCCCTTTCTGGGCACGGACTTCGGCAAGGGCGCCGTGCGATGGTACTCGCTCGGATTTGGCAGTATTCAGCCCTCGGAGTTTCTGAAGCCCGCCTTTGTGGTGCTTGTGGCCTGGCTTATGGCGGCGGCGCATGAGGTCAACGGGCCGCCCGGGCGCACGATTTCCCTTGGGGTTGCGTTGATTATTGCGGGTCTCCTGGCGATGCAGCCCGATTTCGGGCAGGCCGCCCTGGTGCTGTTTGCGTGGGGCGTGATGTATTTCGTGGCAGGTGCACCGATCCTGTTGCTTGTCGGGCTTGCCAGCGGCGCGGCAGGGGCGGGATTGATGGCCTACAACGCGTCGGAGCATTTCGCCCGCCGGATCGACGGCTTTCTGTCGCCCGAGATCGACCCGCGTACGCAACTTGGCTATGCCACGAATGCTATCCAGGAAGGTGGCTTCTTTGGTGTCGGTGTAGGCGAGGGACAGGTGAAATGGTCGCTGCCCGACGCGCATACGGACTTCATCATTGCCGTGGCGGCCGAAGAGTATGGGCTGGTGCTGGTGCTGGCGATCATCGCGCTCTACGCCACGATCGTCGTGCGCTCGCTGATGCGGCTTGCGCGGGAGCGGGACCCGTTCGCGCGCCTTGCAGGCACCGGGCTGGCCTGCATGTTTGGCGTGCAGGCGATGATCAATATGGGCGTGGCGGTGCGGCTTTTGCCGGCCAAGGGTATGACGCTGCCTTTCGTCAGCTACGGCGGCTCGTCGCTGATCGCGGGTGGGTTGGCGGTGGGCGCTTTGCTGGCCTTCACGCGAGCCCGACCCCAGGGCGAGATGGCGGACGTCTTCGGCCGGCGGGGACGTGCCCGGTGAGCGCGCTGGGCCCCATCACTGGAGTGGGGCGCCGCAGCAGGTGCTCGGGGTCGCGTGACAGAGATGCGGTCGATGTTTGCTGCAGACGTCGTGCCATGGCTGTATCCGCCTACTGGTGTTGGCCATGAGCGGGCGTCTCTGTGTCATTGCCGCTGGCGGCACCGGTGGCCACATGTTTCCCGCTCAGGCTCTGGCTGAGGCCCTGTTGACGCGCGGCTGGCGCGTAAAGCTGTCGACGGACGCGCGTGGCAAACGGTATGCCGGGGGCTTCCCGCATACGGTCGAGGTCGAGACCGTGGGGTCGGCGACGTTTGCCCGTGGCGGCCTATTGGCCAAGCTCACCGTTCCATTTCGAATTGCGGGTGGCGTGATTGCGGCGGTGCTTCGGATGCTGCGGCAGCGCCCCGCCGTAGTCGTCGGGTTTGGGGGCTATCCAACGATCCCGGCGCTGTCGTCGGCCGTCATGCTTGGCGTGCCGCGCGCCATTCACGAGCAGAACGGCGTATTGGGCCGCGTCAACCGGATCTTTGCCACGCGCGTGCAAACGGTGGCCTGTGGGACCTGGCCGACAATTCTGCCGGATGGCGTTGTGGCGGTGCATACCGGTAATCCGGTGCGCGCGGCGATCCTGGAGCGTGCCGGGGCAGCTTACATCCCGCCGGGCGACTACCCGATGTCGATCCTTGTGATCGGGGGCAGCCAGGGCGCGCGGATCCTGTCGGACATCGTGCCGCCGGCCTTGGCCGCGCTGCCACTCGAGATGGTGGGACGGTTGCGCGTCGCACACCAGGCGCGGGACGAGGACGGCGCCCGGGTGTCAGCGTTTTATGCCGAGAATGGGATCGTCGCCGAAGTTGAGCCATTTTTTGGAGATATCCCTCGCAGGATGAGCGAGGCGCAACTGGTGATCAGCCGGGCCGGGGCTTCGTCCCTCGCCGACCTCACCGTCATCGGGCGGCCGTCGATCCTGATCCCGCTGGCCCTTGCCGCGGACGATCATCAGGCGGCCAATGCGCGAGGCCCGGCGGAGGCCGAGGCGGCAATTGTCATTCCGGAAGACCAGCTGTCGCCGAGCCTGCTGACAGAGCAGGTGGCCGCGGTCCTGTCAGACCCCCGGGCGGCGTTGCAGATGTCGCTGAAGGCTGTCAGGTGCGGCACGCCGGACGCCACGGAACGCTTGGTGGCCCTTGTCGAGGGGCTGGCCGACGGCGAAAGACGCGAACAACAAAAAGACCAGGCAGGCAGCGAGCGGACAGAGGACTGATGGACGGCACCACGATGATGACCCCGGTAACCAAACTGCCCCAGGATGTGGGCCCCATCCATTTCGTCGGGATCGGCGGGATCGGGATGTCGGGCATTGCCGAGGTGCTTCTGACCCATGGCTATACGGTGCAGGGATCGGACCTGAAGGCCTCGGCCATCACCGAGCGGCTGGAGGGCTTGGGCGCCCGGATCTTTGTCGGGCAGCGGGCCGAGAACCTCGACGGCGCGGCGGTTGTCGTGATTTCTTCGGCGATCAAGCCGGGCAACGCCGAACTGGACGCGGCGCGCGCGCAGGGTTTGCCCGTGGTACGCCGCGCCGAGATGCTGGCGGAACTGATGCGCCTGAAGTCGAACGTCGCTATCGCGGGGACGCACGGCAAAACGACAACCACAACGATGGTGGCGACGCTCCTCGATGCCGGCGGCCTCGACCCGACCGTGATCAACGGCGGGATCATCCACGCCTATGGCTCGAACGCACGGGCCGGGCAGGGCGAGTGGATGGTCGTTGAGGCCGACGAAAGCGACGGGACCTTCAACCGGCTGCCGGCCACCATCGCCATCGTCACGAATATCGACCCCGAGCATATGGAGCATTGGGGCACGATCGAAAATCTGCGCCAGGGCTTCTACGACTTCGTGTCAAACATTCCGTTCTACGGGCTTGCGGTCTGCTGCACTGATCATCCAGAGGTGCAGGCGCTGGTGGGGCGGATCACAGACCGGCAGGTGATGACCTTCGGCTTTAATGCGCAGGCGGACGTGCGGGCCGTGAACCTCTCCTACAAGGGCGGCGTCGCCCATTTCGACGTGGCGCTGCAGCTCGAAGGCACGGTGATCAAGGGCTGTACGCTGCCAATGCCCGGCGACCACAACGTGTCCAATGCCCTGGGCGCGGTTGCGGTGGCGCGGCATCTGGGCATGAAGCGCGACGAGATCCGCGAGGCGCTCGCTGCCTTCGGCGGAGTCAACCGACGTTTCACCAAAGTGGGTGAGGTCGAGGGCGTGACCATCATCGACGATTACGGCCACCACCCCGTGGAGATCGCAGCCGTGTTGAAGGCGGCCCGACAGGCCACCGAGGGCCGGGTGATCGCGGTGCACCAGCCCCATCGCTACAGCCGGCTGTCGGGGCTCTTCGAGGAGTTCTGCCATTGCTTCAACGAGGCCGACGTTGTGGCCATTGCCGAGGTGTTTGCCGCGGGCGAGGAGCCGATCGAAGGGGCGAGCCGCGAAGCGCTTGTCGCAGGGCTTATCCGCCACGGCCATCGGCACGCACGTGCGATCCTGGGAGAAGATGATCTGGAGCGGCTGGTACGCGAGCAGACGCAGCCGGGCGACATGGTTGTGTGCCTGGGGGCGGGCACGATCAGCGCCTGGGCCAACCGATTGCCGGAACGGCTGGCGCGGCCTGCCCTTGAGGCACGGGCAGAGGGATGATCCGATGATCGAGGCGCGTGGGGAGACCGCTGAGTGACGGGACAGGCGGTACCGGCCGTTGCGGCGTGTCTTTGGGTTTTGGCTGCAGCCGGCGTGGCTCTGATGCCGATGAGGTGGCAATACCAGCCGGGCCTGGCCCTTCTGGTGCTCGTCGTGCCGCTGACGGCGTGGATGGCCGTGGCCTATGGCCCTTGGCCGCCGGCCCTGTTCCTGTTGGCGTTTCTGTCGATGTTCCGGCGTCCGCTCGGCGCTCTCGCACGGTGGGCCCGCGGGAGGTGGGGGCAATGACGCTGTCTCTGTCGCTTGCCTGCCTTTGGGCCGTGACCGCCTGCGTGATCGCGATGTTCCCCTCGCGCCGCAAGCACTGGCCGGCGGCCTATGTGCTGATCGCGCTGGGTATCCCGCTCCTGGGCTACGTGACCTATGAGAACGGCCCGACCGCCGGCGTGCTCTGCCTGGTGGCCGGTGCCTCGATCCTGCGTTGGCCGGTGATCTATGCGGTGCGCGGAGCGCGCCAGGCACTCTTGCCTGCCAAGCGGGAGAAGCCGATCGCGGAGGTGGAAGCGCTCCGTGGCGACGACTAGGACCGTCTAAGGGTGCCGATCCGTGAGGGAAGGATCCGTGGGCGCGCGGAGCCTTGTTGCGACGATACAAGCTTCATTGCGAGACGCGGTCAGCGTAAGGAGATGGGATGACCGACGTAGCCCAGCTACCCCGCACACGTGGCGATCTTGTGCCGTCAAAGCCGCTCTCCGACCTGACGTGGCTGCGTGTGGGCGGGCCTGCGGATTTTGTCTTTCGTCCGTCGGATCAGGATGATCTGGTCGCGTTCCTGCGAGAGCTCGATCCCGAACTGCCCGTGTTTGCAATGGGCGTGGGCTCGAACCTGATCGTGCGGGACGGGGGGCTCAAGGGTGTCGTGATCCGGTTGGGGCGGGGTTTCAATGGGATTGAGATCGAGGGGAATCGGGTGCGGGCCGGGGCGGCGGCGCTTGATGCGCAGGTGGCTAAGCGGGCGGCCGAGGCGGGGCTTGATCTGACGTATCTGCGGACCATTCCGGGCTCGATCGGTGGGGCGGTGCGGATGAATGCGGGCTGCTATGGGAGCTACACGGCGGATCACGTCGTGGAGGTCGAGGCGGTGACGCGGGCCGGAGAGGTTGTGACGCTGGGCGCGGAGGAGCTTGGGTTTGCCTATCGCTCGTCGGCGCTGCCCGAGGGCTGGGTTGTCACGCACGCGACCTTTGCCGCCGAGGCGGGGGACCCGGATGCGCTTGCCGCGAAGATGGAGGAGCAGCTGGCCAAGCGCGATGCGACGCAGCCGGTGAAGGAGCGCTCAGCCGGTTCGACCTTTCGTAATCCGGCCGGCTATTCCTCGACGGGGCGGGCGGATGATACTCATGACCTGAAGGCCTGGAAGGTGATCGATATCGCCGGCATGCGGGGCGCTCGGCGGGGCGGCGCCATGATGTCGGAGAAGCACTCGAATTTCCTTGTCAATGCCGGCGGCGCGACGGCGGCGGATCTGGAAGGATTGGGCGAAGAGGTTCGGAAAAGAGTTTACGAAACCCAGGGCATAGAGCTAGAGTGGGAGATTATGAGGGTCGGCGAACCGGCCCCGGTGAACGACAAGAAGTAGGCGGCGGGCAGGCCCCTTTACGACAAACGATCGCTGAAGCGATGGTGGAGTCTGCACCCTCACGAGGCAGTGGCAGCCCCGGGGCCAACCCGGACGTTGCGTGAACGAGCGGGCCAACGAAGCCCGGGGACAATGGGCCGGTTAGAGCCCGAACAGAGGCGGGTATGTCGAGCAGGGCAGCCCACAGGGTCGCCGTCCTTTTGGGCGGCATGTCGGCGGAGCGCGAAGTGTCGCTCTCGACCGGGCGGGAATGCGCCGCGGCGCTCCGCTCGGAAGGTTTTGACGTGGTCGAGGTCGATGCCGGGCCGGACCTGCCCGCGCGCCTTGGCGAGGTCTCCCCCGATGTGTGCTTCAACGCGCTCCACGGCAGGTGGGGCGAGGATGGCTGTGTGCAGGGGATGCTCGAGTGGCTGCGCTTGCCCTATACGCATTCGGGCGTGCTGGCCTCGGCGCTTGCACTCGACAAGACGCGTACCAAGGACGTCTATCGCGCGGTCGGATTGCCGGTCGTCGAGAGCCTGCTGGCCCCGACGGACGACGTGCGCGCCCGGCACGTGATGGCGCCGCCCTACGTGGTCAAACCCAACAGCGAAGGCTCGTCGGTCGGAGTGTATCTGGTGCATGAGGCGGCGAACGGGCCGCCGCAGCTGTCGAACGAGATGCCTCAGACCGTGATGGTCGAGGCCTTCGCCCACGGGCGCGAGCTGACGACTTCGGTCATGGGCGATCGGGCGTTGGGCGTTACCGATATCCTTACCGACGGCTGGTACGACTATGACGCCAAGTACAAGCCTGGCGGCTCGCGGCATGTGATCCCCGCGGAGGTGCCGGACGAGATCTTCGCCGCCTGTGAGGACTTTGCCATTCGGGCGCACGAGGCTTTGGGCTGTCGGGGCGTGTCGCGGACGGACTTCCGCTGGGATGAGCGCAAGGGCCTCGACGGTTTGATCCTGTTGGAGACCAACACCCAGCCCGGGATGACGCCGACGTCGCTGACACCTGAACAGGCGAGCCACGCGGGGATGAGCTTTGGCGATTTGTGCCGGTGGATCGTGGAGGATGCCTCATGCGACCGCTAGCGCGGAGAGGTTCGCGGGGCGAGGCGGCCCGGCCGGCCTGTGACCCGGCGCCGTCGCGCCTGGCTTACCGGCTGGAGCGGATTTGGCTGCGGCCTTGGGTGCGGCGCATCGCGCGTGTGGGGCTGCCGCTGGCGGCGCTGGCTTCGGCCGTCGCTTGGTACGTCTCGGAGCCCGCGCGGGTGGCCGCAGTGACCGACCGGGTGGCCGAACTGCGCCGTGCCGTGGAAGAGCGGCCCGAGTTCATGGTCAAGCTCCTGGCGGTCGATGGTGCCTCGCCCGAACTGGCGCAGGCTGTGCGGGACAGCGTGGAGGTCAGCTTTCCGATCTCGTCGTTCGATCTCGATCTCGACGCCCTGCACGCGGATGTGTCCTCGATTGACGCGGTGGCGCAGGCGCGGGTGCGGATCAAGCCGGGCGGGGTGCTCCAGGTTGAGATCACCGAGCGGCAGCCGGCGCTTGTCTGGCGGCGCTGGGACGGGCTGATCTTGGTGGACGAGACGGGCCACCCGATTGCGGCGACCGAGCGGCGGGCCGACTGGCCAGAGCTGCCGCTGATCGCGGGCGAGGGCGCCAATGACGCGGCCGAGGAGGCCGTGCGCCTTTATGCGGCGGCCGAACCGTTGAAGGACCGCCTGCGTGGGCTTGCGCGTATGGGCGAGCGGCGGTGGGACCTCGTTCTGACCAACAACCAGCGGATCATGCTTCCGGAGGAGCGCGCGGTCGCGGCTCTGGAGCGGCTGCTGGCCATTCATGAAGCGCGCGATCTCCTGGACCGGGACATCGCCGCCGTCGACCTGCGCCTGCCCAAGCGCCCCACGCTTCGGCTGACCACCCATGCGGTCGAAGAGCTTCGGCGGATCCGCAATCTGGCGCCAATTGGAGAGGAGGACCAATGACCGATCTTTACCAGTCTCAGCGCGTGATGCGGCGCATGCGGAAGCAGGCGATGGACCGCGGCGTTGTTGCGATCCTCGACGTGGGCACGGCCAAGATTGCCTGTCTGGTTCTGAGGTTCGATGGGCGCGATCGGCTGCCCCATCAGGACGGCGTCGGCGGGCTGGCGGGGCAGTCGAGCTTTCGCGTGATCGGTGTGGCGACGACGCGGTCGCGGGGCGTGGCCTTCGGCGAGATCGACGCGATGCAAGAGACGGAACGCGCGATCCGGACGGCGGTGCAGGCGGCGCAGAAGATGGCCGGTGTCCGGGTGGACCACGTAATCGCCTGTTTCTCGGGCGCGCGGCCGCGGAGCTATGGGCTGGAGGGGCGGATCGAGCTGGCCGAGAGCACGGTCAGCGAGGACGACGTTGCGCGGGTGCTGGCAGACTGTGACGTGCCCGACCTCGGCGCGCACCGCGAGGTGCTGCACGCGCAACCGGTGAACTTTGCGCTCGACCATCGCACCGGGCTTGGCGATCCGCGCGGGCAGTTGGGCAACGTACTGACCGCCGACATGCACCTGCTGTCCGTTGAGGAAAGCGCGGTGCAGCACCTTCTTTACTGCATCAAGCGTTGCGATTTGGAACTCGCGGGGATCGCCTCGTCAGCCTATGTTTCCGGGATTTCGGCGCTGGTGGAGGACGAGCAGGAACTTGGCGGCGCGTGCATCGATATCGGCGGCGGGGCCACGGGGATCTCGGTCTTCATCAAAAAGCACATGATCTTTGCCGACAGCGTGCGGATTGGCGGCGAGCATGTGACGCGCGACATCAGCCAGGGCCTTCAGGTGGCAATGAACACCGCCGAGAGGATCAAGACGGTCTATGGCGGGGTCGTGGCGACCGGCATGGACGACCGCGAGATGATCGAGATCGGCGGGGATACGGGCGACTGGGAGCATGACCGGAGGACGGTGAGCCGGGCCGAACTAATCGGGATCATGCGCCCCCGGGTCGAGGAGATCCTCGAAGAGGTGCGCCAGCGGCTCGACGCGGCCGGGTTCGACCACCTGCCGGCGCAGCAGATCGTGCTGACCGGCGGGTCGAGCCAAATCCCGGGACTGGACGGATTGGCAACGCGCATCCTGGGCCAGCAGGTGCGGCTGGGTCGGCCGCTGCGCGTGCAGGGTCTGCCCCAGGCGGCGGCGGGGCCGGCCTTTGCCTCGGCCGTTGGGCTGTGCCTTTTCGCCGCCCATCCGCAGGACGAATGGTGGGACTTTGAGATGCCGGCCGACAGATCGGCCGGTCGAAGCCTTCGCCGGGCGATGCGCTGGTTCCGCGACAACTGGTGAGGCCGGGCGAAAGACGTGAGTCGAGCGAACGGAGCCTCGCCCCGTTGCGCCTGTGGTTGTGCGCGGCCCTAGATCCGGTATATAACCCCAGCACAAAGCGGTTTCATCCCAGAACTTTGGCATATTTTGTGGCATTTTCGCACTTTTTGGATGACGCCGCCTTGAGGGCGGCGTAGAGTAACCCATGAATTGATGGATTTGCCGGAAGAACCGTCGCCAGAACGGGGGCCGGACAGTCGAGCGGGGCGACAGAACCCGACGGACAGGCCGAACGGCCACCCAGAAAGAAAAGGTCGCGGGGCACAGGCACATGAGCAAGACAGGCGGAGATGACATGGCATTGAACCTCACTATGCCAAAGGGTGAGCAGCATGACCTGAAGCCCCGGATCACGGTGTTCGGGGTGGGCGGGGCCGGCGGCAACGCCGTGAACAACATGATCGAGAAGGAACTGGCGGGCGTCGAGTTCGTCACGGCCAACACCGACGCGCAGGCGCTGCAGCAGAGCCGTGCGCCCGCGAAGGTGCAGATGGGCGTGAAGGTGACCGAGGGCCTTGGCGCCGGCGCCAAGGCCTCGATCGGCGCGGCCGCCGCGGAAGAAACCATCGAAGAGATCGTCGACCACCTTGCGGGCGCGCATATGTGCTTCATCACGGCGGGGATGGGCGGCGGCACGGGGACCGGTGCGGCACCGATCATCGCGCAGGCGGCCCGGGAGCTCGGTGTCCTGACGGTCGGCGTCGTGACCAAGCCGTTCCAGTTCGAAGGCGCCAAACGGATGCGGCAGGCCGAGGAAGGCGTCGATCGCCTTCAGAAGGTCGTCGACACGTTGATCATCATTCCCAACCAGAACCTGTTCCGGC
Source organism: Pseudomonadota bacterium (assembly GCA_039822045.1). Lineage (GTDB taxonomy): Bacteria > Pseudomonadota > Alphaproteobacteria > Rhodobacterales > Rhodobacteraceae > HLUCCA09. The sequence goes on from JBCBMY010000006.1 coordinate 198,347, forward strand.
TGGCCAACGAGAAGACGACCTTCACCGAGGCGTTCTCGCTTGCCGACGATGTTCTGTATCAAGGCGTGAAGGGTGTCACGGATCTGATGGTGCGCCCGGGCCTGATCAACCTCGACTTTGCCGACGTACGTGCGGTGATGGACGAAATGGGCAAGGCGATGATGGGGACCGGCGAGGCCGAGGGCGAGGATCGCGCCATCCAGGCCGCCGAGAAGGCAATCGCCAACCCGCTCCTCGACGAAATCTCGCTGCGCGGGGCCAAGGGTGTACTGATCAACATCACCGGCAGCCACGACCTGACGCTCTTTGAGCTCGATGAAGCGGCAAACCGGATCCGCGAAGAAGTGGATCCCGACGCCAACATCATCGTCGGCTCGACGCTGGACGACCAGATGCAGGGCAGCATGCGGGTGTCGGTTGTGGCCACGGGCATCGATGCCAGCGAGCAGCCCGCCGAGATCCCGCGCCCGCGGCGCAGCATGGCCGCGCCGCTTCAGCTTGATACGCGGGTTGAGGCGCCCGCACCACAACTGGTGCCCGAGTCGGCGATCGAGCAGCAGGAGGTCGCGATGCAAGAAGTCGCGATGCACGAGGCCGAAGAGGCGGAGGGCGAGACCCCGACGTTGTTCGATGGCTTCCCTGCGGAGCGGCATGTGGCTGAGGCGCACATCATTGATGACGACGAGGACCTGCCGCCTCCCGCCTATCAGCCCGAGCCCGCAATTCCTCCAGCTGTCGCGGCCGAGGCCACGCCAGAGTTCATTGCGCCCAAGAGCGCCGCGGCATCTGGCATGCCGAGCCCCGAAACGCTGGCGCGTCTGCGGGCCGCCGTGGGGCAGGCCAAGCCCCGCGACCCGCTGTCCGAAGACCGGGCGGCTGCGGCGGCGGCGTCTGACCGGGCAGGAGCGCAGTCACGCTTCGGCATCGGGTCGCTCATCAACCGGATGTCTGGCCATGGGGCAGAGGGGTCCGAGCGGCCCGCTGCTCCGCGTGCTGAGCCCAATCTGCGGGCGTCTCAGCCGGCCGTGGCGCAGCCCGCCGCGCCGACCCATTATGAAGAGGATGAAGTGAACCCGGAACAGGAGCGGATCGAGATTCCGGCGTTCCTGCGCCGTCAGGCCAACTGACGGAGCCAAAAAGAACACGTCTGTTGCGTGAACGTTTCCCTCGGAATGGGTCGGCTCTGCCGGCCCATTTTTTATTGAAATCATACGCTTAGTTGACACTCCTAAAGCATGCGCGAATTCTCGCCCATGGCCGAGGCGCCATGTTTCAGGCGGTCACAATCATTGAATTGTGTTCATAGGCCTCGGTTCGTACGTGAAGGTCGCGGGCCACTGGCTCGCCCCATGTAGGGCAAAAAGATGTTCCGGAGGGGGCCGGAACGTGTCCTGCAAACCAGATTTATGGGTGTGAACTTCGCGAGGACCGACGTGCAAACGACGCTGAGAAAATCTGTCGCCCTGACGGGCACGGGCCTTCATTCCGGCCGACCCGCGCGGGTGACCTTGTCTCCGGCTGCGGCCGAATTCGGTATATGGTTCCGCCGGACGGATGTTGCATCCGATGCATCCGGTCGCGACGCGCTCATCCCGGCCCGCTGGGATGTGGTTGAGCAGGTGCCCCTGTGCACGCGACTGGTCAACGCTGATGGCGTGTCGGTGTCGACCGTCGAGCACGTGATGGCGGCGCTTGCGGGATGCGGCATCCACAATGCAATGGTGGAAGTCACGGGGCCGGAAGTGCCGATCCTCGATGGCTCATCGGCGCCGTTCGTGCAGTCGATCCTCGCGGCCGGGACACGGCGGCTTGACGCGCCGGTTCACGCGCTTCGGGTGCTCAAGCCGGTGCGGACCGAGGGAGCTGCGGGCGCGTGGGCGTCGCTTGCGCCGGCCGACCGCCTGTCCATCGGTTTTGAGATCGATTTCGATGATGGCGCGATCGGGCATCAGGAGCTCGACCTCGACATGGCCAATGGCACGTTTGTCCGGGAGTTGTGCGACAGCCGCACATTTTGTCGACGTGCCGATGTGGACGCGATGCGGGCGGCGGGGCTGGCGCGTGGCGGCACCCTGGATAACGCCGTGGTGGTTGAGGGCGATGTTGTGCTGACGCCCGGCGGCCTGCGCCATTCCGATGAGCCGGTGCGCCACAAGATGCTCGACGCATTGGGCGATCTGGCGTTGGCCGGCGCGCCGATCCTTGGCGCCTATCGCGGTCATCGAGCAGGCCACGCGCTGACGAACCAGCTTCTGCGTGATCTTTTCGCGATGCCGGATGCGGTGGAATGGGTCGCGTGCGACGCCGCGACGCTCCGCCGACTGCCGGGGATGGGCGTAAGCTTCTCAGATCTGGCCGCGGTCGCCTAAGGGGCGCTCCTGCCACGGGTTGGAACCCTCGGAAGACAGGCGCTTTTGCACTCCAAGCAAGCTGTGCTACAGCAGGCCGGACCTCGGCGTAGCGGGGCATGCGAGCGGTGAGGACAATGGTTGGACAGCTGCGAACATGGTGGGGAGGCGTCGCGCTTCGCCCTGTTGCGGTCGCAACTCTCCTGTCCGCAAGCCTTGCCTTGGCCGGCTGCGGTGGCGGTCAGGGCATTCTCGCCAGCCGGGATGTGCCGCTCGACAGCTTCACTGCGGAGCAGATCTTTCAGGAGGCCGAACTGCAGCTCTCCAACGGGCGCACCCAGGATGCGGCCGAGCTGTTCGGAGAAGTCGAGCGGCTCTATCCTTATTCGGCCTGGGCGAGGCGCGCGCTGATCATGCAGGCCTTCGCCTATCACTCGGACCGCGACTATGAGAACAGCCGCGCGTCGGCGCAGCGGTATCTCGACTTTTACCCCGCCGAGGAAGACGCAGCCTATGCGCAGTATCTGCTTGCGCTTAGCTACTACGACCAGATTGATGAGGTGGGCCGCGATCAGGGGCTGACGTTCCAGGCGCTGCAAGCGTTGCGCGCGGTGATCGAGATCTACCCCGACAGCGAGTATGCGCGCTCGTCAATCCTGAAGTTCGATCTGGCGTTCGACCATCTGGCGGCGAAGGAAATGGAGATCGGGCGCTATTACCTGCGTCGCAGCCATTTCCCCGCCGCGATCAACCGGTTCCGCGTGGTCGTCGAGGATTTCCAGACGACCACCCATACGCCCGAGGCGCTGCATCGCCTGGTGGAGGCGTATCTGTCGCTTGGGTTGGAAGACGAGGCGCGGACGGCCGGAGCCATCCTTGCCTTCAACTTTGAAGGCACGGATTGGTATCGCGATTCCTATCGCCTGTTGGTGGAGCGCGGCCTGACGGCAGAGGCCGCGGGCGACAGCTGGCTGCGGCAGATCTATCGGCAAACCGTGCAGGGGCGGTGGATCTGATCGCCTGAGCCGCCACGGCGCCCATTGCGATCGAAGCCCAAAGATTCTTGCGCCGGCCCCTCGCACTCGGGTGGCGTTGCGGGGTATCACCCGCGCCGAAGCTGCTAAGAGGGCGGGCATGCTGCGGGGCCTGGAGATCCGGGATCTTCTGATCATCGACCATCTGGAGCTGGAGGTCCGGCCCGGGCTCAATGTGCTGACCGGTGAGACCGGCGCGGGCAAGTCGATCCTGCTCGATGCGCTGGGGTTCGTTCTGGGCTGGCGGGGGCGGGCCGAGCTGGTGCGCGCGGGTGTCGCGCAAGGCGAAGTGACGGCGTGGTTCGATCTTGCGCCGGGGCACGCGGCCCGCGATGTGTTGGAGGAGGTTGGCCTGCCGGTGCGGGACGAGTTGATCCTGCGGCGGGTCAACACGGCGGAGGGGCGCAAGACCGCATGGGTTAATGAGCGCAGGGCGAGCGGTGAGGTGCTGCGCGCGCTGTCCGATACGCTCGTCGAACTGCACGGGCAGCAGGACGATCGCGGGCTTTTGAACCCGCGGGGGCATCGCATGTTGCTCGACAGCTATGCCGGGGTCGGTGCGGAGCTGACGGCCGTGCGCGCGGCGTGGCGGGCCTGGCGCACAGCGGTGACGGAGCTGGAGACAGCGCGGGCCCGTTTGGCGGATCTGCAGAAGGAAGAGGAGTTCCTTCGCCACGCGGCGGAAGAGTTGGCTGCATTGGCTCCTGAGCCTGGCGAGGCGGCCGCGCTTGAGGAGAGGCGGCGCCTGATGAAGGCGGCGCGCGGGCTGGGCCAGACGATTGCGGCCGCACACGCCGCGGTGGGTGATGAGGCGGCAGGGCGGCTTCTGCTCGATGCGTTGCGGGGGCTTGAGGGCGTCGCGGCTCAGTCTGAGGGCGCGCTCGATGGGGCCATCGACGCGCTGGCCCGAGCGGTCGATGTGGTGGCGGACGCCGAGCGCGAGGTGGCCGAGGCGGCTGAGCGCCTGTCCTTCGACCCATCGGAGCTTGAGCGGGTCGAGGACCGGTTTCACGCCTACCGCGATCTGGCCAAGAAGCACCGGGTGGCGGAGGATGATTTGGCCGCGCTGGCCGAGCGCGTGGCAACGGAGCTGCAGGCGCTTGAGATGGGGGCGGCCGACCTGACTGATCTGGAGGGTCGGGTTAGCGCGGCGCATGCGGCTTACAGTTCGGCAGCGGGAACGCTTGGAGTGAAGCGGCGCGCGGCGGCCGTCGAGTTGGACCAGGCGATGGCGGCGGAGCTTGCGCCCCTGAAGATGGAGCGCGCGATCTTTGTGACAGAGGTCAGCGAAACGGAGGCAGGTCCGGAAGGCAGCGACGACGTCGTCTTCACTGTGGCGACCAACCCGGGGACGCCCCCGGGCCCACTGTCGCGGATCGCGTCCGGGGGTGAGCTCTCGCGGTTCTTGCTGGCGCTCAAGGTGTGTTTGCTCGGGCCCGAGGGCGGCCGAACGATGATTTTCGACGAGATCGACCGGGGCGTGGGCGGCGCGACGGCGGCGGCCGTCGGAAAGAGGTTGAAGCGACTTGCGGAGGATGCGGGGGGTGCGGGTGGGCAGGTGCTCGTCGTGACGCATTCGCCCCAGGTGGCGGCGATGGGCGGCCACCACTGGCGGGTCGACAAGCGGGTTAACGGGGGCACGACCTTGTCGACCGTGACGCCGCTCGATCCGGGCGCGCGGGTAGACGAGCTGGCGCGGATGCTTGCGGGTGACCGGATCACCGACGAAGCGCGGGCAGCGGCGCGGGCCCTCCTGGCGGGGTAGGGCCCATGCGCGTGACAGCTCAGGAATGCTCCTCTGCGGCCGTGTCGGCGAGCGCCCGATTGTAGGCCTTGAGCGCGTCTACCTGAAATAGGGCGCCCAGAAGATCGGGCTCGGCCCCGCTGGGCGGGCGATGGGCAACGGGCAGAAACGCGTGCCCCTCACGCTCGAAGATCGGCATGGCTGTCTCCAGCGTATCGCCGCGTGTGATCCAGACACCCTGTTCGATCAGTTCGCGGCAGGCGGCCTCGGAGGCGGCGCGCGGGCTGTCCTTGGGGCGCATAAGGCCCGAGACCGTTAGCAGCGACATCAGATAGGCCTGCGGCCCCGCAGCAAGATGGATCCCGCGGTTTTCGAGCTGTGTGAGGAAGAAGGACTTGTGGACGGCCCGGCTGGCGATGGCCGTCGAGGTGGAGACGGCCACCATGACCGCCAGGCCGGTCTGCCAGTCGCCGGTCAGTTCGAACAGGATGAGCGTGGTCGAGATCGGGGCGCCAAGCACGGCTGCGGCCACCGCGCCCATGCCCGCCAAAGCGTAGAGGGTCACGTTGCCCGAGACGTCAGGGAAGAGGCCGACGGCCACGTGGCCGAAGGCGAGGCCGGTCAGGGCCCCGATCATCAGCGAGGGTGAGAACACGCCACCGCCCATTCGCCCACCCATTGTGACCGCGACGGCGGCCACCTTTACGATCACAAAGATGACGGCTTGCGTGAAGGTGAGCTGGCCGGTGAGGGCGAGCCCGGTCGTTTCATACCCAACGCCGATGATGTGGGGATAGGCGATCGCAATCGCGCCGAGCAAGAGGCCCGCAACTGCCGGCCGCATCCAGCGGGGGAGACCCGAGCGGCGCGTGAGCTGTGTGCCGACCGCATCGGTCCAGAAGATCGCGCGCATCTGTGTTATGGCGACGAGGCCGCTCAATAGCCCCAAGAGCAGGAACGCAGGGAGCTCGACATAGAAGGCCAGCATCTCGTCATCGACAAGGTCGAACTCGGCTACATCGCCAAAGACCGAGCGGCTGATCACGGTGCCGGCGACCGAGGCGATGACGATGGGGGCGAAGGCGTGGACGGCATAGTGGCGGAGCACCACTTCGAGGGCGAAGATCGTACCGGCGATGGGCGCGTTGAAGCTTGCCGACACGGCGGCGGCGACAGCGCAGCCCAAAAGGTCTCGCGCCGTGAGGCCCGACGCGTTGATGCGGTCTGACACCCATGTCGCGATGACGCCGGCGAGGTGCACGACCGGCCCCTCTCGGCCCGTTGACCCCCCGGTCGACAGAGTGATGAGCGAGGCGGCGGCCGAGGCCAGACCTTCGCGCTTCTCCACGCGGCCCTCTTTCAGCGCGGCGCCTTCGATCACATCGGCCACCGACCGGACGCGAGCATCGGGCGTGAAGTGATGCAGGATAAGTCCCACCGCGAGGCCGCCGAGCACGGGTACACTCAGCACGAGCCACCAGGGAAGGGTGGCCGCGAACGAGTGGATGACGCGGATGTCGTCGGCGCCATAGACGGTGCTCTGAAGCCAGATGATGCCCAGCCGGAACGTGACAGCGGCCAGGGCCGAGGCGATGCCGACGGCGAGGGCGATGAACCAAAACTGGACCTCGCCGGGGCCTTGAGCGCGGATCGCCTCCCAGGTCCGCGCGAGGCCGCGCAGAAGGGCGAGCGGATTGAGGAGCGTGCGGAGCCCGGCGCGCCCGGCGGTCGCGCCGCGCTGGTCGCGGCGGGGACCGGCGCTCGAGGCAGGGTCTGACTGGTTTTTGGTCGCGTCGCTCACGGTACTATGTCTTAGGTCACTGGCCGGCTCCTGCGAGCAGCCTTTCGGCAGCGCGCCGCCTCGCATAGAGTCGCGCTTCAACATTGGCACGGGAGGACGGGGATGACCATGAGCGAGGCGGTGGACGACCTGGCGCGCGATCTCGGGAGCCGGCTGGTGACAAGCGCGGCGGAGCGCGAGATCCATGGCCGGTCGGAGACCTACTTCGCGCCTGCCCCGCCCGATGCTGTGGCCTATCCGGAATCGACCGAGGAGGTCGCCGCCCTTGTGCGCGCCTGCGCGGCGCGGGGTGTGCCTGTGATCGGCTGGGGGGCGGGGACCTCGCTGGAGGGGCACGCGCTGGCGGTTCAGGGGGGCGTGGTCGTCGATTTCAGCCGCATGAACCAGGTTCTGCGTATCAGCGTCGAAGACATGGACTGCACGGTGCAGCCGGGGCTGACGCGGACAGGGCTGAACGATGCCCTGAGGGCGACGGGGCTGATGTTTCCGGTCGATCCCGGGGCCGATGCGTCGCTCGGAGGGATGGCGGCGACGCGGGCGTCCGGCACGACGGCGGTGCGCTATGGGACGATGCGGGACCAGGTGCTCGGGCTCGAAGCGGTTCTTGCCGATGGATCGGTCGTGCGGACGGGCACACGGGCCCGAAAGTCATCGGCCGGGTACGATTTGACGGGGCTTCTGGTGGGGTCCGAGGGCACGCTGGGCCTGATCACCGAATTGACGCTGCGCCTCCATGGCCAGCCGGAGTCGCAGGCGACGGCGACCTGCGCGTTTCCGACCGATGGGGCAGCCGTCGACACGGTGATCGCGGCGGTGCAATTCGGGCTGCAGCCGGCACGGATCGAGTATCTGGATGCGGACGCCATCGCCGCGGTGAATGCACGCGACGGGCTGGGCCTGCGCCAGGCGCCGCAGTTGCTGGTGGAGTTCCACGGAACGGAACAGGGCGTGGCCGAAGAGGTGTCGCGGTTTGAGGCGCTGGCGACCGAGGCGGGGGCCGAAGGGTTTCTGTGGTCGACCCTGCCCGAGGAACGCTCGCGTCTCTGGGCGGCGCGGCATCGGGCCTATTGGTCGATTTTGGCATTGCGCGCCGGGGCAACGGCAGTTGTGACCGACCTCTGCGTGCCGATCTCGCGGCTTGCCGAGGCGATTGCCGAAACTCGCGCAGACATTGCCGAAAGCGGGATGATCGGGCCGCTTGTCGGCCATGTCGGCGACGGGAATGTGCATGCGGTGTTGCTGGTCGACCGGGACCACCGGGACGAGGTGGCGCGCGCGAAGGCGCTGGCCGACCGTATGGCTGAGCGGGCTCTTCGGCTTGGCGGCACGGTGACGGGCGAGCATGGCGTGGGCCTGGGCAAGCTTGGCCATATGGCAGCCGAGCATGGCGCGGGGTGGCAGGTCATGGGCGCGATCAAGGCAGCACTCGACCCAAAGGGCATCCTCAACCCCGGCAAGCTGGTACCGCCGCTTTGATCCTCAGGGCAGGATGGAGATCCAGGCGGCCGTCGTGAAGATGGCGAAGGCCGTGCCAAACAGAACAGTGGTCGCGGCAACGCGGCGCGCCACGCCGTACATGTTGGCGAAGATATAGGCATTGATCCCGGGCGGCATGGCGCCGGTGATCAGGGCCGAGCGGAGCGCGGGATCGGAAAGATCGGCGGCCCGGCCGAGAACCCAGACGATGGACGGGTGGAGGACCAGCGCCACGGCGGTGGTGAAAGCGATGGTGCGCAGGTCGCCCTCGGGCCGGTAGCGATAGAGAACGCCGCCGAGGCCGAAGAGTGCAGCGGGCAGGGCGGCGCGGATCATGAGGTCGATCGCGTCGATCAGAGGCCCGGGCATCGGGATCTGGCCAAGGTTTACCGCAAAGCCCGCCAGGATGCCGAGGATCAGCGAGTTGGCAAAGATCGCGCGGGCGATCTTGCTCAGCATGTCCGCCAAGCCGAGGCCGGCGCCCGAGGCGCGGGCCAACTCCATCGCCGTGATCCCAAGCAGATAGCAATAGGGAGCATGGATCGCGACGATGGCGTAGTTGGCGGCCAGGGCATCGGCCCCATACGCGCGTTCGGTAATCGGCAGGCCGAGGAGCAGCGAGTTCGAGAAGAGGCAGCAAAAGCCGATGGCCACACTGTCAGTCCACGGCCGGGCGAACAGGAACCGCGCGCCAAGCATGGCGACAACGAAGCTCGCCGTGGCGCCGGCATAGAAGATCGACAGGAGTTCGGCGTCGAAGGTCTGGCCAAGATCAAGGGTCGAGATGGCGCGGAACAGAAGGCACGGGATCGCGAACTTCTGCGTGAACGCCATCAGCCCCTCGACCGCTTCGTCGGAGAAGAGGCCGCGCCAGACGGCGACGTATCCGAAGCCGATCACGAGAAAGACCGGAAGGATGACGTCGATCAGGGCACCCATGCGGGATCAGTCCGGGAAGGTGAGCGTGAGCCCGTCATAGGCAGGGGTCACGTGCGCGGGGGTCTCTGCGGCGACGGTGGCGTAGTCGAGGTCGAGATGCATGTTGGTCAGAACTGCGGTTCGCGGCGCCGCCCTCTCGATCCACTCGAGCGTCATCTCGAGATGTGCATGGGTGGGGTGTGGCGTCCGGCGGAGGGCGTCGACGATCCAACACTCAAGCCCGTCCAGCGCCTGCCACGCCTTGTCGGGAATGAGCTTGGCATCGGGCAGGTACGCCACGTCGGCCACGCGGAAGCCGAGCGCAGTGATGCCTCCGTGGCCGACCTCAAAGGGGGCAAAGACAATCTCACCCCCCGCTCCGTCAATGGCGACTGGTCCGTTTATGGTGTGCATGTCGAGGATGGGGGGATAGGCCGAGCCCTTTGGCTGGACAAAGGCGTAGGCGAACCGCTCCAGAAGGCTTTCCCGGGTCTCGGGGTCTGCCCAGACAGGGAGCCGCGTGCGAAGGTTGAAGACGATCATGCGCAGATCGTCGATCCCGTGCACGTGATCTGCATGGGCGTGGGTGTAGATGACCGCGTCGAGGGTGCCGACGCCCGCATCGAGCAGCTGAGCGCGCAGATCGGGGGAGGTATCGATCAGAACGCGCGTCGTTCCGCCCTCCGCCACACGCTCGACGAGCAACGAGCATCGGCGGCGGTGGTTTTTCGGTTCGTTCGGGTCGCAGTCGCCCCAATGACCGCCGAGGCGGGGCACGCCGCCGGACGAGCCGCAGCCGAGAATTGTGAAGCGCAATTCGGCCATCAGGCGCGCCGGGCCTCCTCGACGCCGGCGGCGGCGGTTTTCCAGAAGAGACGCTCGAAGTTCGCTTCGGTGGCAGCGGCGAAGGCCGGATAGTCGAGGCCCATCGTCTCGGCGCCGCGCCGCGCGGTATGGGCGGTGTAGGCGGGTTCGTTGCGACGGCCACGGTATGGCGGGGGTGCAAGGTAGGGCGCGTCGGTTTCAACGAGGATCCGGTCGAGAGGGGCGGCAGCGAAAATCTCGCGCAGCTCATGACTGCGGGGGAAGGCGGCGATGCCCGACATCGAGAGGTAGAAGCCAAGATCGAGCGCCGCCTGTGCCAGCGCGGGACCGGACGAGAAGCAGTGCATGACGCAGGTGTAGGGACCGGCGCGATGCTCCTCGGTCAGGATGCGCGCCATGTCCTCGTCGGCATCACGGGCATGGATGATGAGGGGCAGGGCGGTTTGCCGGGCCGCCTCGATATGGATGCGAAGGCTCTCTTGCTGGGAAGCGGCGCTCTCTGCCGTGTAGTGATAGTCGAGCCCGGTTTCGCCAATGCCAACGAGTTTGGGATGCGCGGCGAGGGCGACGAGATCGTCTACCGTGGCCATGGGCTCGTCGGCGGCTGACATCGGATGGGTGCCAGCAGCATAGAAGACCGGCGCGTGCGCCTCAGAGATGGCGCGGACCTGGGGCTCGGTCCGAAGCTTGGTGCAAATCGTGACCATGCGATGCACGCCGGCGTCGGCCGCGCGGGCGACCACGTCGGCAAGCTCATTGCCAAAGTCGGGGAAGTCGAGGTGGCAATGGCTGTCGGTGATTTTGGGCGGCAGGGGATTGGCTTCGGGCGCGGACATCCGGGCCTCCTTCGCGTCGCGGCGTGCGGGCTGTCAGGCGGAGACGGGCGCGCGGGCGGCCCGGTCCAAGCTGAGGCACATATCGAGGAGGAGCGCAGCGGGGTCAAGGTTCGCCGCCCACCCCTGCCGTGCGCGCGCGGTCACAGAGGCCGATAGCTCGGCCCAGGCGCGGGCGGCAGCCGGGTCGGGGCTTAGCCGGGCCAGCACTTCGGCCTCTTTTGGAGCGGCCTCGGGGCGGGGCGGGCCCACAATGCCGGCGCGGGCGAGCCGGGCGAGGAAAAGCTCCACCATCTGAAGTGCCAGGGGCATGGTGTCTTGCGTGACGGAGCTTGCCAGGGCCAAGGCAGCCGGCCGGTCGATGCCCGGCGCGCGCGCGAAGAGGCCGACGAGGCGGGCATAAAGCTCAAGCCCGCCGGTTTCGAGCAACCGGTATGCGGCGCCGACGGAGCCCTCGGACAGCACAGAAAGGGCTGTGGCGTCATCGGGCACGACTGCACCGGTCTGAGACAGGGCCTCGAGCAGATCGTCCGGTCCGAGCGGGGCGAGGCGGAGCGTGCGACAGCGCGAGCGGATCGTCGGCAAGAGGCGCGAGGGCTGGTGTGCAACCAGGAGCATCGTAGTGTCTGCGGGGGGCTCTTCGAGCACCTTCAGGATCGCGTTGGCCGAGGAGGTGTTGAGCGCATCGGCGGCGTCGACGATCACGGCCCGGCGGCCGCCATCGGCGGCAGACAGAGCGAAGAACCCTTTCAGCTTGCGCGCTTCGTCGACGGTAATTTCTTGCTTGAGCCGCTTGGCGCGCTCGTCCCACGGGCGGCGAAGGACGAAGAGGCGCGGCTCGCTTCCCGCGGCGATGCGGCGGGCCACCGGGTGGTCGGCCGGGATGTCGAGGCTATCGGGCGGGGGCGGAGCGCCAAAGAGGCCGTCGCTCTGATCGATGGGCGTGGCCAACAGAAAACGTGCGATCCGCCAGGCGAGCGTGGCTTTGCCCACGCCCTCGGGACCGCTCAGGAGCCAGGCGTGGTGAAGCCGGCCGCTCTGAAACGTCTCCAGGAATGCGCGTTCCGCGGCCGCGTGGCCGATCAGGCGCGGGGTGTCGCGCGGATGGGGCGCGCCGGCGAGGCGGTCGGGCTCGGCGCGATCCTCGCTCATGCCGTGCGCGCTGCTGCGACAAGGTCTGCCACGTCTTGCGCCACGACTTCAGGGGGCCTGTCGCCTTCGACCAGGTGCACGCGTGTTGGGGCCTCGGCGGCCAATGCGCGAAACCCGTCACGGAGGCGGTGCTGAAAGTCGAGGCCCATCTCCTCGAACCTATCCTCGCCGCTGTCGCGTGCAAGACCGCGCGCCAGGGCAGTTTCCGGGGCCATATCGATGATCAGCGTGAGATCGGGTTCGACCGCGATCACCTCGGCATGGAGGCGATCGACGAGCCCTCGCAGATCGGCCCGCGCGGCGCCCTGGTAGACGCGCGTGCTGTCGGCGAAGCGGTCGGTGATGACCGTGCGCCCCTCGGTGAGGGCAGGGCGAATCCGGCGCTCGAGATGATCACGCCGCGCGGCAGTGAAGAGCAGGATCTCGCTTTCGGGCGACCACCGGTGCGCGTCACCCTCAACCAGAAGGCGCCGGATCTCCTCCGCCCCCGGGGACCCGCCGGGCTCGCGGGTCAGCAGCGGGTCCTCGCCTTGTGCGACGAGCCGGTCATGGAGCATGCGGGCCTGGGTTGACTTGCCCGACCCGTCGATGCCCTCAAAACTGATGAAGAGGCCGCGAGAGGCCATGGCGCTGTGCCCGTCAGAGGGGGGAGGCCCGACCGGCGAGATCGCGCAAGAGGATGTACGCAGCCGTGCGTATGCGGGGGAAAAAGCCCCCGACGGGCACGCTGGCTTCGGCGACCAGGGGCAATTCCTGAAGTCCGATATCCGGCAGGTCGAGCAGGAGCGTGCCAATCTGCTGGCCTTGCAGGATCGGGGCCTTCAACGGGGTTTGGTAGGAGACCTCGGCCTCGATCGTGTCGCGCAGAAGCGCTGGGATCAGGAGATTGAGGTCTTCAGGCACCACCATGCCAACGGTCCGCGCGGCGCCCATATGCACAGGCGCTTCGGCAAGTCGGGTGCCCCCCTCAGCCACGGTGCGCTGGACGAACTGGCGGAATGCCCAATTGACGATCCGCTCGGCTTCTTCCAGGCGCGCCCTCTCCGTTTGGAGCCCCGTGACCACAAAGACGACGCGCCGATCTCCCTGAACGGCGGAACCGACGAGGCCATAGCCCGCTTCTTGTGTATGGCCAGTCTTTAGGCCATCGGCGCCAATGCCAAGCCCCAGGATCGGATTGCGGTTGCGCGTGTTCGAGGGCGCGCGACCATCGAACTCGTACTCCTGCAACGCGAAGTAGGTGTAGTATTCGGGGAACTCCTCGATCAGACGCGTGGCCAATTGGCCAAGATCGGCCATCGACATCTTGTGATCGGGATGGGGCCAGCCGGACGAGTTGACGAAATTGCTGTCGGCCAGACCGATGGCGCGCGCACGCTCGTTCATCAGGCGCGCGAAGGCCTCTTCGGTTCCCGCGAGACCTTCGGCCACGACCACGCAGGCATCGTTGCCCGACTGGACGATGATCCCCTTGATCAGGCTTTCGACCGTGGGCCGGTCGGACTCATCGAGAAACATCGTCGACCCGCCCATCGCCCGGGCATTGGCCGAGACGCTGAAGCGCGTCTCCAGCGTCACGATCCCGTCGCGCAGCGCCTCAAAAAGCATGTTGAGCGTCATCAGCTTCGACATCGATGCCGGCGGCAATTGGCGGTGCGCATCTTTCTCAAGGAGCACCGTTCCGGTGGTTTGGTCGTAGACCCACGCGGCGCTGGCGCGCGTGTCAAAGGCTGCCCGCGCAGGGGCCGCCAGAGACGTTGTGAATGAGATAGCGGCGATCACGAACACCGCTTGAGCGGCCCGAAGGCCGGGAAGAAAGATGTTGATCATGGCGGCGTCGCTTGTTGTCTCAGCGTGTCACAGCATAGGCGTCATTGAAGCCGAGGTCCTTCACCTTGCCGAGAAGGGCCGACCGGTCTCGTGCTGTTTTCGCAGGTCCGACCACAACACGCCAGAACGACTTTCCCTGCGTCTCTTGCTCAAAGACCGTTGGCACAACGCCGTTGCGCCGAAGAAGCTCCGCTGTGGTCTCGGCGTTTCCTTCGACACTGAATATTCCGATCTGGAGATAGGGCTGATCGAGGGCGGACGTAGTGCGGCTGGGCGGCGCTGCGGAAACATTCTGCGGCTTGAGTTCTGCCGTTACGATCTCGTCGGTTTGCACCCCCTGGCCTGAGACGATGGTGCCGGCCGCCGCACCCGACACGGATGTCGCTCCGAGCGCGCTGAGCGGCTCGGTTTCGCGTCGGCGAAACGGGTTCCAGCGTTGCTTTTCAGGCGGGCTTGCAGACGCGTCGGCAGGCGTCGCCGTTATGGCTGTTTGGGGTGCCTCGTCCGTCTCTGGCGTGGCCGGAGGAAGCTCGACGGCCAGTTGGGGGGTGTCCGACGTGGCCGCGGCTGACGCCGCAACCGCGGTACCCGCGCTGGCGAGGGGCACTGGGTCCGTTGACAGTGCATTGAGCGGGTCGGCGACGCGGCGCCGGAAAGGGTTCCACCGCTGCTTGGCCGGCTTGTCCTGCGCTGCGGCCCGTTCGTTCGGCGTCGCACCGGCATCTCCCGCCACTCCTGCCGCGCTGGGGGCGTCCGCCTCAGACGAACTCGTGCCGGCATCCACGCGCTCTGTGGCCGCAGGGGCACCGGCGGCAGGCTCAAGCGAAGCTGTTTGAACATCCTCGGCCTCGGGCAGAGCCTCCGCTGTGCCGGCCTCCTCTTCCGGGACTTCCGTCGGCGTGTCCTCGCGGCGGAGCGCTGTCACGTTTACCTTGGTCGGCGCGCCGGCTAGGAGCCCGAGCGCCTCTGCGGCGTCGGAGGAGACCTGAAACCGCGGTCCCGGGTTGTCGCGCTCGCGCCGGAAGAGCGCACCGACGACATATTTGCCATTGGCCTCGTTGCGGATCATCACGCGCTCAGGGTCGGTTACATCAGGGTGGGCTACCCAAACGCCGCCAAGTGAGGGGCGCCCATCCCAAAGGCCCGCCTCGGTTTTCTGGAACACATCTGGTGCCTCGACATCGCGCTCGACGATCTTGGTCGCAGCGGGACGCACGGAGGCGGCACTGGCCGCGGTTTCGGTTCGAGAGGAGGCCGGCCCAGCCTCCTCGCACGCGGCCAGACCGAGCGCCGCACCGGAAACGCACAGAAATAGAGTGAGCTTGCTGCCCATGCTTCGCCCCTTTCGTCACACGGTTCAATGCCGTGCTTGTCCCGGACCGATGGCCGGCCCGCCTGCTCGCTCGCCCTGATTGTTCCGGGCTTGTTTGGCCGAACTATACAGGCCGTTTCGTTTTTGGCAAAGACTAAGCGAATCAATCCGCTGCACTGTGGCCGATTGAGCCGCTTGAGCCGCCGGCCAGCTCAAGGTAGACGCGACGCAGGGAGCTGTGGCCGAGCGGTCGAAGGCACCGGTCTTGAAAACCGGCAGGCGTGAGAGCGTCTCGTGGGTTCGAATCCCACCGGCTCCGCCATTTCTCGTTGATGAGATTCACTATCTCACGTGCACCTTGGCCAAACCTCCAAACTATCCCCCAACCCAGGAGGCTGGGTCCTGATCCCGAGACATGCTCCGACCTGAGTGTAGGTTCGGGCACGGTTCTGGATGGAGAGGAGTGCGCACATGCCCAGGAAACGAGTTGCGGATAAGCAGATCGCGTTCGCGCTTCGACAAGCGGAGGCCGGCACGACGGTCGGCGAGATTTGTCGAATGATGGGTGCGGCGGAGGCCACGGTCTATCGGTGGAAGACGGTCGACGTCGGGATGATGGTGTCCCAGGGTTGCCGAGGCGTCTTCTCACTGTTCGAGTGCCCGGCGTGCCGGTCCGTGCGTCGCCCGACAGGTGAGGACACACACCCGCCGTTAGGGGCCTTGGGCGGGTATTCCACAGATACCGCTCGCGGCGCGATCCAGCCGTGCAGCTGCGGACGCGGTAGAAGATGAGAAGGATCAGGATTTGATCCTGAGGATCAGATCCCCGGTATAGGGCAGGGTCCGCTAGGGCTATCGGCGCTTGCATGTCCTGCTGCAAAGAGGGGCTTGTACGCCTGCCGCTATCGGGCTGGTCGCTCTGACGCCAATGCTATGAACGCCGATTTCGAGGAAGCCTGTATTCGGCGAGAGCAGCCCCAGGTGATCCGTGTCGTTCAAGGCAGCCAGTTCATCTCGATGGAGCTCGATCTCTGGGCCTATTGCAGCGGGGTCGTCCTCGACTCCAGCCGGCCGGGCAAGCCAGCGGACAACGCCTGTGCCTAGAGCTGCAACGCGATCGTGCGCATGGAATGCCTGGCAACTTTGTTTATTCACCGAGCTGAAGGCGCGGGGTCAGAGCGCTACGATCAACGTCCTATTTTGCCCCGACCTGGTCGGCTCTCCTCACGGCGAGATTAGTGCTGTGTGAGGGTCGAGATATGAGACTAGCATGCTCAGCCTTTTGCATTGCCGAAGTTCGCGGATTGCGCGTGGGGAGCTTTACAGGTCAATGTCCTTCCGGGCTGCCCTTGGAACACCATAGGCGATCTGCTTCTGGGGGTTCGCATTCTGCAGATACCAGGAGGGTGGAATGGAACACGGTCGAACCCTTGAGGCCCTGATCGACAGGCAGGACATTTCCGATCTCATCTTCGCCTATTGTGATCATTTCGACCGGGGCGAGGCAGAGGACGTGATCGGCCTTTTTGCGGAAGATGCCGTGATTGACTACGGCCCTGACGTTCCCACCATGACCGGACCAGCCGAATTCGGCCCGATGATCCGCCGTGGCCTTGACGAGTTCTTTGCTGCAACCAGCCATCATGTGTCCAATGTGACGGTGCGCTTCGTTGGGCCAGATGACGCGACGAGCATGTGCTACCTCTATGCTTGGCATCGCTATCGGGAAGACCGTCCGGAAAGCGAGTTATGGGGCCGGTATGAGCACAGGTTTCGCAGGACGACGTCAGGCTGGCGGATCACGCGACTTGTCTTGAAGTCGGCTGGCACGCGGGCCTTCCATCGTGAACGCATGCACCCGATTGGGCGAAAGCCTGGACCCATTTGAGGATTGCCAGCCACTTTTGACCCGCATCCCTAACTCGGGCGACCGCCTGCGCCAGGGAAGCGCTGCGTGCGCGATGCGTCGGGTTATGAAGCCGTTGCCGAGTATCCGGCTGTGATGCTGCACAAGCCATCGCTAGCGCACGACCGTTCGGATTCCCCTCAGAAATTGCTTGGAGTGCATGCGATTCTCCCCAATAGTGGCAGTAAGTGAACATTTGTGCGCCATGTGAACTTGCCGCATCGCGGACGGCTCGCATTAACAAACCAACGAAAACTGCGTGCAACCAACAGAGAGGATGGACCCTTGAAGACAAAGGTGAGTCTCGCCCTTGTGGCCACGGCGACGATGGTCATGACACCGGCATTTGCTCAGGAAGTGCTCACGATCGGCGTGCGCTCGGAAGCGGCCTCGCTCGATCCGCACTGGACACAGCTCTCGGCTGACCTGCAGGTGCAGGAGCATATCTTCGAGCATCTTGTCGATCTCGACACGTCATCGCAGCCGGTTCCGGGACTTGCGGTCAGCTGGGCACCGATTGATGAGACGACGTGGGAATTCAAGCTGCGCGAGGGCGTGTCCTGGCACGACGGCGAGCCGTTCAATGCCGACGACGTGGTGTTCTCGTTCGACCGGCTCCGCGCCGGGATCGACGGCGCGCCTGCCAGCCCGGCCTTCCAGCTCGAGAAGGGCTCGAAGACCTGGGAGAAGATCGACGACTATACCGTCCACATCATTACCGACGGGCCGTATCCGACGGTGGCGGAAGATCTCGCGATGCTGCCCATTGTGGCAGAGCACGCGACCGCCGGCAAAACGGCGTCGGTCGACTTCAACTCCGGCGAGGCGGCTATTGGCACGGGGCCGTTCATCTTCGAGGAGTACAGCCCCGGCAACCGGATCTCCGTCGTGAAGAACGACAGTTACTGGGGGGATGATCCGCACTGGGATCAGGTCGTGTTCCGCCCTGTGGGGGAGGAGAGTGCCCGGCTTGCCGCGCTTCGGAACGGCGACGTGGACATCATCGACTACCCGCCGACCGTGGATCTGCCGCAGCTGGAGAGCGATCCGGAGTTCACCGTCTCCACAGTCTCGGCAGACCGGTTGATTTATATGATCCCGAGCTATCGCCATGTCGAAGACTTCGTGACCGACATGGACGGCAACCCGCTGATGCCGAATCCGTTGCGCGATTGGCGCGTGCGAAAGGCGCTGAGCCTCGCGATTGACCGGGAAGCCATCCGCGACCGGATCATGGGCGGCGCCTCACTGCCCACTGGAAACATTGTGCCGCCGGGCTTCTTTGGTCATGTCGATGAGATTGAGGCCGACCCCTATGACCCGGACCAGGCGCAGGCCCTGCTGGCCGAGGCGGGCTATCCCGACGGGTTCATGATCACGATCCAGGGTCCGAACGATCGCTACATCAACGATGCCCGTATCGTGGAGGCCGTGGCTCAGTTCTGGACTCGGATTGGCGTGGTGACCGAGGTCGACACAATGCCGCGCAACATCTTTTTCTCCGAGCTGATCCGGGGCGGCGATCTGACCTTCCCTGGGTTTGACGACCCCAAGTTCTCGATGGCGCTGACCGGCTGGGGCACGGTGGCGGGTGAGGCGACCTACACTGTCTCCGGTATTCTGGAGAGCTACAACGCGGCGACGGGCGGCGGGAACGGCAACTTCGGGCGATACTCCAACCACGACGTCGATGCGCGCTCGGTCCTCGCCAAGAAGACGATCGACCGGGACGAGCGTCTGGCGTTGCTCGAAGAGGCGACCAAGATCGCTATGTCGGATTACGCGCTCATTCCGCTGCACTTCCAGGTGAATAAGTGGGCGATGAGCTCGGATCTTGAGCACACGCCGCGGACCAACGAGCGGACGCTTGCCTGGGAAGTGAAACCGGCCGAGTAACCGGCTGAGCGGACGACGGACGAGGCGACGCCCCGATGCTGGAGTTCCTTCTCAGGCGCGTCCTGCAGGCCATCCTGGTCCTGTTGGTGATGACGGTTCTGGTGTTCTTCGGTGTCAATGTGATCGGCAACCCGGTCTACATTTTCGCCTCGTCCGAATGCAATCAGGCGTGCCTGGACGAGATCATCCGCAATCTCGGGCTCGATCAGCCGATCTGGCGGCAATATCTTACCTTCCTTGGAAACCTCTTTCAGGGCGATTGGGGGCTTTCGTTCACGCATGGCGTGCCGGCGATGAGCCTCATTCTGGAGCGGTTCCCGGCCACGCTCGAGCTGGCGTTGGCCGCGCTGGTGCTGGCGCTTGGGATCGGCTTGCCGCTGGGGGTCTATGCGGGGCTGAAGCCGGACAGCCCCATTTCGAAGCTGATCATGGGCTTCTCCATGGTCAGTTTTTCGGTTCCGATCTTCTGGATCGGCCTGATCTTCATATTGATCTTCTCGGTTCGGCTGGGCTGGCTGCCGTCCATCGGGCGGGGCGATCTCGTTAGTGTTTTCGGGCTCTTTGAGGTGAGTTTTCTGACATGGGACGGGCTACGGCATCTTCTGATGCCGGCCTTCACGCTTTCCCTCATCATGATGGCGATGGTCATCCGCCTCACGCGGGCCGGGATGCGCGAAGTCTTGCACGCCGATTACATCAAGTTCGCCCGGGCCAACGGCATTCGCGAGCGCCGGGTGATCGGGGTGCATGTGCTGAAGAACATCCTGATCCCGATCATCACCGTATTGGGCATGGAGTTTGGCGGCGTGATCGCCTTTGCCGTTGTGACCGAGAGCATCTTCAGCTGGCCCGGCGTCGGCAAGATGCTGATCGACGCAATCGCCGTGCTCGACCGGCCTCTGATCGTGGCCTACCTGATTTTCGTCGTGGTGATGTACGTCACAATCAACCTGATCGTGGACATCCTCTATTCTCTGCTGGATCCGCGGGTGCGTCTGGGTGGGAATGCCTCGTGAGCGATGCCGGGGTCAGCCTGCGCAGGCAGAGCCGGTTCGCCGTGTTTTGGACCACGTTTCTGGGGGTGCCGTCGGCGGCGATTGCCTTTGTCGTGTTTACGGCGCTGTGCATGGCGGCGTTGCTTGCGCCCTGGATCGCGCCGCAGAACCCTTATGATCTGAGCCAGGTCAGCATCCTCGACAACCTGCTGGAGCCGGGGGAACAGTCGTTTTCCGGCATGACCCATTGGCTGGGCACCGATGGGCAGGGGCGAGACATGCTGTCGGCCATGCTCTATGGCCTCCGGATTTCCTTGATTGTGGGGATCGTCTCGGGCGTGATCGCGCTGGCCGTGGGCACGCTTGTGGGCCTGATTGCGGCCTTTCGGGGCGGATGGGTCGACTCTTTGCTGATGCGGATTGTGGATCTGCAATTGAGCTTTCCCACGATCCTCGTCGCGCTGATCCTGCTCGTGATCCTGGGGCGCGGGGTGGACAAGATCATCTTTGCGCTCGTCGTCGTGCAATGGGCCTATTTCGCTCGGACCGTGCGCG
This sequence comes from Pseudomonadota bacterium, assembly GCA_039822045.1. GTDB lineage: Bacteria > Pseudomonadota > Alphaproteobacteria > Rhodobacterales > Rhodobacteraceae > HLUCCA09. Next base: position 218,972 of record JBCBMY010000006.1, read on the forward strand.
GGGTCGCGCTGGTGGAGAACTCGCGGGATTACGTCGAAGCGGCCCGGGGGCTGCGGTTCAGCGCGTGGCGCATCCTGTTTCTGCACGTCCTCCCCAATTGCCTGCCGACGATGCTCGTCGTTGCGACGATCCAGATGGCGCAGGCGATTTCGCTCGAGGCCACGCTGTCCTTCCTCGGGATCGGCCTGCCGCCGACGCGGCCGTCGCTCGGCCTTCTGATCGCGAACGGGTTCGACTTCCTGCAAAGCGGCCGGTGGTGGATCAGCGTGTTGCCCGGGTTGGTCCTGCTGGTGTTGATCGTCAGTGTGAACGTCCTCGGGGATCGCATGCGCGACGTGCTCAACCCTCATCTTCAGCGCTGATGACCACGCCGGTTCTGGATATCCGGGGGCTCTGCACCTCCTTTATGACGGACGCCGGTGAGGTGCGGGCATTGGATGGCGTGACGCTGAGTGTCGGGCGCGGTGAGGTTGTAGCGCTGGTGGGGGAAAGCGGGTCAGGCAAGACGATCACGGGCTTCTCGATCAACGGGATTCTGGCGCCGCCGGGCAAGGTAACGGCGGGGGAGGTGCGCCTGAACGGGACGGACCTGCTTGGCCTGAACGCTGAGGCGCTGCGTCAAATGCGGGGCCGCCGTGTTTCCATGATCTTTCAAGACCCGATGATGACACTCAACCCGGTTCTGCGGATCGACACGCAGATGACGGACGCGTTGCAGGCGCATGAGACCATCTCTCGCCGCGCCGCGCGCGCCCGGGCGATTGAGGCCCTGGCGGAGGTTGGCATCGCCGCCCCGGAACAGCGCGTGCGCGCCTATCCCCACCAGCTGTCGGGCGGGATGCGCCAGCGGGTGGCCATCGCCATCGCGCTGCTCCATGGCCCCGATCTTGTCATTGCCGACGAGCCGACGACCGCCCTCGATGTCACAATCCAGGGGCAGATCCTCTCGGTGGTGCAGCGCCTCTGCCGCGAACGGGGGACGTCGCTCATCTGGATCACCCATGACCTTGCGGTCGTTGCGGGGATCGCGGACCGCATCGCGGTTATGTATGCGGGACGGATCGTCGAGCAGGGAACGGTGGATGAGGTGCTCGACGCGCCAAAACACCCCTACACACGCGGGCTGATCGACAGCGTGCCGTCGCCCGGGGCGAAGGGCGGGATGCTGCATCAGATCCAGGGGCGCATGCCACCTTTGACGGAATTGCCTGACGGTTGTGCGTTCGGCCCCCGGTGCCCGCGTCGCTCGGGCCAATGCGAGGCCCGTCCGGATGTATCGACCATGCCGGGCGGCCGGGAATGGCGCTGCTTCCACCCGTTGGAGGGCGCGTCGTGAGCGATACACCCCTCCTCGAGGCCCAAAACCTCACAAAGGTCTTCGGCGGGCAGGGCAGCCTCATCGGACGGACACTGGCCAATTTCGGGGTGGCCCCGCCGTCCCGAGGCGTCCGCGCGGTGGACGATGTCTGCTTCGCTGTCGCGCGGGGAGAGGTTTTGGGGGTCGTCGGCGAGTCCGGCTGTGGCAAGTCCACCCTCGGCAGGATGGTCGCGGGGTTGATGCAGCCGACATCGGGAACGATCCATCGCGACGGGCAGCGCAATCATGCGCGCGGCCTCGACCGCCAGATGATCTTTCAGGACCCGTTCTCGTCTCTCAACCCGCGCATGCGCGTTTCGGATCTGATAGGGGAGGCCCCGCGGGTCCACCGGATCGTGTCGGCGGAGGACTTTCGCGGATATGTTGATGGCCTGATGGAGCGCTGCGGCATCGACCCGGTCTATCGCGACCGGTTCGCCCATCAGTTCTCGGGCGGCCAGCGCCAACGGATCGGGATCGCGCGCGCACTGGCCGTGGAGCCGGAGCTTCTTGTATGTGACGAGGCGGTCTCCGCTCTCGACGTGTCGATCCAGGCGCAGGTGGTCAATCTTTTCATGGGGTTGAAGGACGAGCTCGGGCTGACCTACCTGTTTATCTCCCATGACCTCGGCATCGTGCGCCACGTGTCTGACCGCATCCTCGTGATGTATCTTGGTCGTGTGGTGGAGAGCGGGCCGGCCGACGCGCTGTTCGATGACCCGGCCCACCCCTATTCGCGGGCCCTAATCGATGGTGTGCCCCGGCTGGACCGGCGCCGCGTGGCCTATGAGCCGATCAAGGGAGATATCCCGTCGCCGCTCGACCCGCCGTCGGGCTGCCATTTCCACCCGCGCTGCCCGCTTGCGTCGGACCGGTGCCGGCAAGAAGCGCCCGTGTTGCGCGAGATCTCACCCGGCCGCATGTCGGCCTGCCATCTACATGACGAGACCAGCCCCTGAGAGGAGACATCCCGTGGCCAGCTACCAGGAGAGAATGACACGTTATCGCGCGTTGATCGCGGGGAAGGCCGATCTGGTGTTTGTGCCCATCGGGACGGATCTCGACTATCTCACGGGGCTCCATCGCGACATCCCGAACTATGGGCGCAACCTGCATCCGGGCATGTGGCTGGAGGGCGCTTGGATCGCGCCTGACCGTGATCCGATCCTCACCCTGCCGCGCATGACCGCGGAATTCGGTTCGGCCGGTGGCTTCGCGGGTACCGAGGTGCGCGTTCTCGGCGATTGGGACGATCCGGCCACGATGGTCTCTGGCATCCTCAAGGAGTTCGGGATCGGGGAGGGGGCGACGATCGCGACGAGCGATGATGCCGAGGCAGAGTCCCTCATTGAGTTGCAAAAGCTTGTCCCGGGCGCGCGGTTTGCCTCCGCGACCGAGATCCTGCGCGAGTTGCGCGTCGTCAAGGATGCTGACGAGATCGAGACCCTGCGGGAGGCCGGACGCATCACCGAGACAGCGTTCACGGAAGTCGTCAAACAGCTCAAGGTCGGCATGACCGAGATCGATGTGGTCGCCGAGGTCGACTACCAGATGAAGAAGCAGGGCTCGCTTGGGCCATCCTTCACGACCTCGCTCTATAACACCGGGCCGAAGATCCAGATGATGTTTGGCCAGCGCCTGTCGTCCTGGCCACGGGTGCTGGAGCCGCCGGTTTCGGTGCTCTTCGACTTTGGCGCGGTGCATGACGGGATGTGCTATGACTTCGGCCGGACCGTCAGCTTTGGCGCGCCGAGCGAAGAGCAGGTGCGGGTGCATCGCCTCATCATGGAGAGCCAGCGCGCGGGGATCGAGGCGCTGAAGGCCGATCAGATCACCTGCGAAGCCGTCGACAAGGTGGCGCGCGATGTTTTGGTCGATGCAGGCTATGGCGATAAGTTCCGCCACCGGCTGGGCCATGCCATCGGCTGGGACGTGCACGAGCCGCCGTTCCTGACGGCGGGTGATGAGACGGTCGTGCGTGAGGGCATGATCTTCACCATCGAACCCTCGATCTTCCAGGACGGCGACTTCAGCGCGCGGGTCGAGGATTGTATTGTGGCCCGGCCGGGCGGGGGCGAGGCCCTTACGACCGGCTTCCAGGACCTGATCGTCATCGAATAATCGGCTCTAGGGCGGAGTATCCCCATGTCAGACGACCAGCAGGCGCTTCCGCCGCTCTTCACGCCCCAGCGCATCCGGGGCGTGACCTTTCCCAACCGGGTCATCGTCGCGCCGATGTGCCAGTACCAGGCGGTGGAGGGTGTGCCGAACGATTGGCACGTCGCCCATCACGGGCGCTATGCCTCGTCCGGGGTCGGAGGGGCGATTGCCGAGGCCACGGGTGTGCTGGCCGAAGGGCGGATCAGCCCGGGCTGCACCGGCATTTACAATGACGCGCAGATCGAGGGGTGGAAGCGGGTCACGACGCTCTACCGCAGCCAGGGCATCCCCATCTTCCTCCAGATCGGCCATGCGGGGCCGAAGGCCTCCACCAAGCGCCCGTGGGACGGCGCGGGCCCGCTCGATGCCGGCTCATCCGAGCCACCCTGGCAGACCGTTGCGCCCTCGGCGATCCCCGCGCGGGAGGACTGGCACGTGCCCCGCGCGTTGGACCTCGACGAGATGCCCGGGATCGTGGCGGCCTTTGCCGAGGGCGCGCGGCGGGCCCTTGCGGCAGGGTTTGACGGGGTAGAGATCCACGGCGCCCATGGCTACCTCCTGCACAGCTTCATGTCGCCCGTCTCGAACCAGCGCGACGACGCCTATGGAGGTGACCTTGCCGGGCGGATGCGCCTGCCGATTGAGGTCGCGCGTGCTGTGCGGGACGCAGTGCCTACGGACATGCCCGTTCTCTATCGCGCGTCCTGCGTGGACGGGCCGGGGGGCCTGCTCACGCTCGACGACACCGTGGCGCTGTCTGGCGAACTGAAGGCGGCGGGCGTGGACCTGATCGACTGTTCCGGCGGCGGCATTCCAACCGGCCAGCGCCTTGCCGCGCAGAAGCCCGAGCCCGGGTTCCAGGTGCCCTATGCCGACCGGATCCGCCGCGAGACCGGGCTTTCCACCATGGCGGTCGGCATGATCACGGATCCCAAGCACGCCAATCAGATCATAGCGGACGGGAGGGCGGACTTCGTCGCCATGGCGCGGCAGTTTCTGCGCGAGCCCAATTGGGTCTACCGCGCCGCCGGTGAGCTCGGCATTGCCGACCCCGCCTCGGTCTTGCCAAAGCTCTACGCGTTCTACTTGCGGATCGCGGCATAGGTTCGGAGGGTCAAGATCTTGGACGATCTGGCCCGCCTGGTCGCGCATCGACAGATAACAGACGTGCTGGTGGATTACTGCCGCCATCTCGATGCGATGGACCTAGAAGGCCTGGCTGCGCTCTTCACGGCGGAGTGCTGGGTCTCCTACGGGCCCGACCCGCGATTGGAGGCCCGTGGCAGGGGCGCGCTGGAGGCATCGCTCGCGCGGATGTGGCGCTGGCGCCGGACGGCCCACCACCTGAGCACTATCAGGATCTGGATCGAGAGGGGAGACAGCGCGCAGGCGGAGAGTGCCGTCTGGGCCTGGCACGAGGCGCAAGATGGCACAGCCGCGGACGTCTACGGCCTCTACCATGACAAGCTTGTGCACGACGGCGGCAGGTGGCTGATCAGCGAACGTCGCATGGAGATGAGAGGGGCAGGTGGCGCGTTCCGGTTGCCAGTCCCGCCCGCTTACCGGGCACCTCCACCTCCAGGATGGCGCGCGCCTGAGGGGTTGGACGACTAGATCACCGTTCGGACAATCTGCGGCAAAGCCGCAGTTAAACTCTGAGCCGGTCCGCGGGGTGGCGCAATCGCGCCGCCCCGGGGGGGCGGACCGGCGCGGCCTGACGGTTGCCGTCAGGCGGGTGTTCTGTTCTTCGCGGTGTCATGCTGGTGGTCTGGATGTCGGACTATGGGCGGCACACTGCGCCGCCCATAGTTTTACTTGGCCAAGGGCCTGATCAGTTGGCCATGAAGGCGTCGAAGCGGTCCTTGAACTCGGTCGCTTCGGGCTGATCGGTCAGGATCACGTCCCAGCTTTTGCGCGCGGCTTCCATGAACGGGGCGAGGTCGGGCTCGATGATCTCGACGCCCGACTCGCGGGCCGTCTCAAGGCCGGCATCGGCCAGCCCGTCATGCGCCTCGATGCCCACCGCGATGGCTTCCTCTGCGGCCGTCTGAATCAGCTCCTGCACATCCGCTGGCAGGCCATCCCAGAACGACTTCGCCAGCACCAAGACGGTGGTCGACTGGTGCGCTTTGGTCATCGTGTAGCTGTTGACCGTCTCGTAGAAGCCATCGGCCACGATCGCGTCGGGTGAGATCTCCAGCGCGTCGACGACGTTGTTCTGGATCGCCATGAACAGCTCGCCATAGGACATCGGCGTCGGCTGCGTGCCCATCGCCTTGTAGGCCTCGACGAAACCGGGGGTCGGCAGCACTCTGATCTTGAGGCCTTCCATGTCAGCGATCGACTCCACGCGCGCCGGTTCCTTGGACGCCACTGAGCGCTCGTAGATCGAGCCGAAGCCCACGCCATACATCCCGAATTCATCGAGGAGATCGAGCATCTCGCGGCCCATATCGCTCTGCAGCACCTCATAGGCCTGCGCCTTATCCTCGAAGAGGTAGGGCAGCGACAGCACGCGATAGGCGGGCACAACCGTCTCCAGTGTCGAGCCGCCGACCATGCCGCCAGTCAGAATGCCCGTGCGCATCGACTGAATCGCGCGGCCCTCGTTGCCGGCCTGGCCGCAGCACTGGATCTCGACGGCAATGTCGCCGCCGGAACGCTCTTCCACGAGCGATTTGAACTCTGTCAGGATGACTTGATAGGGGCTCGTGTCGCTGAGAACGTGCGCCAGGGTCATCTCATATGTCTGAGCCTGCGACGCGCCGGCCGACAAGCCGACGGCCGTGGCCGCGCCGACGAACATGTGCTTGAGTTTCATACGTTGGTCTCCCCGTTTTCGATTTATCGGAGCAGGGCCAGCGAGATGCTTGGCACATAGGTGATGATCAGCAGGTTCGCGATCAGCACCGCGAGAAACACCGAGAGCGGGCGCATCAGTTGCTCCATACTGATGCGCGCTATGCCGCACGCGATGAACAGGTTGACGCCGACAGGGGGCGTCACCATTCCAACGGCCAGGTTGACGATCATGATCAGGCCGAAATGTACCGGGTCGATGCCGTAGCTGACAGCGATGGGCGACAGGATCGGCCCGAGGATCACGATGGCCGCGAAGGTCTCCATGAACATGCCCACGATCAGCAGGAACAGGTTCACGAGAAGCAGGAAATAGATCGGGTTTTCGGTGATCGTGGTCAGGAGTTGCCCCAGCTGCTGCGGAGCGCGCAACAGGTGCAGCGCGAAGCCGAACATGGCCGCGAAGGCCACGATGATCATCACGACCGAGGACGTGACGGCCGCGCTTGCGAAGATGCGGGGCAGGTCCCGAAGCGTCAGCTCGCCATAGACGACCACGCCGAGGAAGAGCGCATAGGCGACTGCGACCACGGCGGCCTCGGTTGCGGTGAAGATCCCGCCGAAGATGCCGCCCAGGATGATGACCGGCATGAAGAGCGAGAGCGACGCCCGCCAGAAACTTCGCCCAACGTCGCGGAGCCAGGTTCCCGCCTGGAACGGCTGGCGCTCGCCATAGCCCATGATCCAGGCGATCAGGATGGCCGTGGTCATCAGCGAGGCCCCGATCAGGAGGCCCGGTAGGAAGCCCGCGATGAAGAGATCGGTGATCGAGACCCCGGTAATGACCCCATAGATCACCATGGCGACGGAGGGCGGGATGATCACGCCGAGCTCCCCCGAAGACGCGGTCGTCGCGGCGCTAAAGGGTCGCGGATACTTCTGCTTCTCCATCTCCGGGATCAGCATCGAGCCGATGGCCGCGGCTGTGGCGGCCGAAGAGCCCGAAATCGTGGCGAAGAGCATCGAGGTCATGACCACGGCGGCGGCCAATCCGCCCCGCACCCAGCTCACCAGCGACTTGGCGAAGTCCACCAGACGCCCCGCAATCCCGCCATGCTGCATTAGGCGCCCGGCTAGGACGTAGAGAGGCAAGGCCATCAGCGCAAAGCTGTCGAGGGACTCGAACACCACCTGCGGGATCGCAATAAAGGGGATGTTCCTCTCGATCAGCGTGGGGATCGACGCCAGTCCGAGGGCCATTGCAATGGGCACACTGGCAGCAAAGAGCAGGATGAGAACGACGACGAGGAGGATCATCCTAGTCCTCTGGCGCGAAGTCCGAGGCGTATCGGATGTCGCGGCCCTCGACGATGGTCTCGGCGATGAGCGCTAGGGAGTTGAGGATCATCAGGACCATGCCCACCGGCATCGCCAAATAGACCCAATCCTTTGTGACCCCCAGAACGGGGCTTCTTTCTGTGCGGCCTAACTCGAGGAACTCGACCCCAACTGCGAACAAAAGTCCGAAAAAAGCCATGCAAAGGATCATCACGGCATAGCGCAGCGGAATGCCCGCGCGGGGCGGCAGCTTTCGGACGCCGAACTCGAGCGCGATCATCCGTGCATGCCGGACGCCAACGGCAGCGCCAAGGAAGACCATCCAGATCAGCGTGTATCGTGCGAGCTCTTCCGTCCAAGGCGCGGAGATGTTGATGCCCAGTGCGGTAAGGACAAATCGAACGAGAACCTGGGTAAAAACCGCTGCGGCGACGATCGCCAGCAGCGCCGCTACGATGGCCGTCACCACCGCGTTCACTCCATCCATGACGCGCACGAAGAGCCGCAAAGGCGACCTCCCAACCCTGGTGGTGGCGCCCGCCTCTCGCGTCGGATCGCCGCATATTTGCTGAGGTTACCGCCTCAGGATATGTGCGCAAGACAAATTGATGTTCGCGATACGAACAAATCCGATCCGCTAACCGTGCAGGCGAACCCAATTTGCGAGCTCGGCATGCGTGGGCAGCCAGACCGGCCCGCGGGCCTTAGCGTGTTCGATGAGCGCATCGAGGATCCAGATCCGCGAGCGGTAGCCAATGACGAACGGATGGAAGACGAGTTGGCACACACCGCCCTCATCAAACGCCATGTCGAACTCGCGGATGAAGATGTCGAACACATCCTTGGGCGGGGTCCAGGGGCGCGTCGCTGGTTCGCGGTTGAACAGGAGATAGACCGCATCGTCGCGCACCCAGTCGACCGGGATCTCGACTAGGCCTGTGGGTTGGCCATCGCTGAGCAGTTCGTAGCAGCTATCGTCGGCCATCAGGCTGCTGTCGTAGGAGAAGCCGGCCTCTGCGACGAGTTCGATGGTGTTGGGGCTGAGATCCCAGTTGGCTGCACGATGACCCACAGGCGTGTGCCCGCACATGTCGGCCAGCGCATCCCGTGACCGCAGCAGAAGATCGCGCTCCGTCGCCCGGTCGAGGCGAGTCGTGTTCTCGTGGATCCAGCCATGGACCCCGATTTCGTGGCCGGCCTTGGCGATCTCACTCACATGGGCGGGATCGATCAGGCCAGACACGGCCGGGACGAAGAAGCTCGCCTTCGCGGCATGCCGGTCCAACACATTCATGATGCGCGAAACGCCACGGCGCCGCCCGAACTCGCCCCAGGCCAGGCGCCCGATGGCTGCGCGTCCAGCGCCCAGCTCAAAGGTTTCGTGGTCGCAGTCAAACGACAGCGCAAGAGCGCAGCGTGCGCCGCCGGGCCATTCCTTGGGGGTGAGCGCGCGCCCGGCGCGGACCCGGTTGACGAGCCCCCGCCACTCGGCTTCCTCGGTTTCCCAGGGGCGATCCGGGTTCATCCCACGACCGTCTTGACCGCTTGGGCGACGTGGCACTGCGCGCGACCCCACGCTGCGAGCTCGTCGTTGAGGCGGTCGGTGTCGAGGCTCATATCAGCGTCTCCAGGCGCGTGTTGGCGATCATCTCCGGCACACTCGCTTGGTTGGGCAGGGTCAGGATGAACGCGACCATCGAAGCAACGGTCTCCGGCGGCAGACGCTCGGCCTTGGGCGTCACGCCGGGGATCTGGGCGATCATGTCGGTGTCGGTGGCACCGGGGCAGATGGCCGTCGCGCGTACGCCGTCGTCATAGCCCGCGAACCGCGCCGCCTGGGTCAGGGCCAGGAGCGCGTGCTTAGACATTGTGTACCCGACCGACACGCCCGCGCGATATCGCTTGGCATCGGTCGAGGCCATGTTGATGATGCGGCCCGCGCCTGTGGCCTTGAGGTGAGGGAGGGCTTCGCGGATCAGGCGGAAGGGGGCCTTTACGTTGACGGCCCAAAGATCGTCGAGGTCCTCCTCGGTGCCGCCCTCAAACCCGACCTGGCGAAGGATTCCCGCATTGTTGATCAGGGCGTCGAGCCGGCCGAAATGGTCGACCGTGCGCGCAACCCATTCCGCGGCCGTCTCCGGTTCCATCGCGTCGAAGGGGAACGCGGCGAACCGCTCGGGCGGGGCGTCAAAGGCAGCGGCCTGGTCGAGCGAGCGAACGCCGATTGACACCGCCCAGCCCTGGTCGAGCAACGTTCGGGTGATAACAGCGCCGAGGCCTCGTCCGCCGCCTGACACCATCGCGACTCTCATCAGAAAAGGCCCTGATACACGCCGCCGTCGTTGACGATGTTCTGGCCCGACATGAAGCCCGCCTGCGCCGAACAGAGATAGGCGATCAGGTCACCGCATTCGGAAGGGTCAGCGAAGCGGCCCGCGGGGCAGGTCTCCAGCCGATTCTGCACGATAGCATCGTAGGTCGTGTTGCCGCGCTTGGCATGACCGTGGAGGTTGGTGTGCAACGCGTCGGTGTCGAAGAGGCCGGGGCAGACCGTGTTGATCGTTACGTTATGCGGGATCAGGTCGCGCACCATCGACGCGGTCGCGCCTGACAGCGCGAGGCGCGCGGCATGACTGTGGGCGAAGCCTTGCGCCGGGAACTTGATGAAGCTGACCGACATGTTGACGATCCGTCCAAATTCGCGCTCCGCCATCCCAGGCGCGACCATCTGGATCATCTCGACCGAAGAGAGAAAGTGCACGTCGAGCCAGTAGCGCCAGTCCTCTGCCGTGATGTCCGCATAGGGGGTCGGCACCTGCCGCACGCCGGGGTTATTGACCAGGATGTCCGGCGCGCCTGAGGTCTCGAACAGCTTGGCTCGGCTCTCCGCCTCGTTGAAATCGGCCGCCACGGTCTGGACCGACACACCGAAGTCGCGCCGGATCTCTTCGGCCGCAGCCTCTAGCGCGTCCGCTGTACGCGCGTTTATCGTCAGGTTGACGCCTTCGCGGGCCAGCGACCGGGCCGTGGCAAGGCCGAGGCCTCGGCTCGCGGCCGTTACGATTGCGCTTTTGCCCTTCAAACCAAGATCCATGTCGGTCTCTGCCCCAATCCTTCTTGCGCGTCAGGCCACGGTCGCGTGGTTCGCGAGCAGCCGGTCCATCCCGTGGTGAAGACCCACAAGGGCGTCTTCTCCGAGCGATCTGAGCGGTGGTCGCAGTGAGCCGCCGCCCGGGACACCGACGTGGTCCATCGCGGCCTTGGTCGCAGGGTAAAGCGTGCGCCCGCCGGTGGTGAAGAGTTCAGTCATGGCGATTCCGGTCTTCTGAAGGGCCCAGGCCTCTTGCAAGCGATCGGCCTTGGTCGCGTGCCAGATGTCGAGAAACCCCGACGCCCAGACATTGGGAAAGCAATCGATCAGCCCGTCCGCCCCAGCGAGTGTTGCGGAGACACCGAAAACAGAGGACGGACCACAGAACACCCGGATCCGATCCTGCACGCGGATCATTGTGTCCTGGAAGTTGTTCCAGTCGCCACTCGATTCCTTGATCGCCACGACGTTGTCGAGATCGGCGAGCCTGTCGGCGATGGCCGGGGTGATCGCGTTCCCCGCATTGCCTGGGATGTTGTAGAGGACGATCGGCAGTACGGACTGCGCGTCAACCGCTTCGAAATGCGCGATCATCTCGCTCTCGGTGAGCCGCACGAAATACGGAGGGAGGACCAGCACGCCATCGGCCCCTGCGTCCTTGGCCGCGTGGATCTGGTCGATCACCTCCTCTTCGCGGATCGACCCTGTGCCGATGATCGTCGGGCCGCGCCCCTTGCTGGCCTTCACCGCCAACTCGGCCAACTGCGCCCGCTCTGGCAGATTGAGGGACCAGAACTCTCCGGTGCAGCCCGCCGCCACCATGCCGGTCGCGCCCGATCCATAGAGCCGATCCACATTCGCGACGAACCCCTCCTCATCGATCGAAAGATCAGCCCGGAAGGGCGTCGTGATGGCAGGCATCGGCCCGGCCCACTCGACCGTCGTTCTATCCACCTCGCCTCCTCCTCGATCCGGTGCGCATTATGAGGCGCTTCCTGCGATTTGCTTCACCAGCGGTATATCCGTGCTGGCGTTGGTCAGATTGAGCCGAACGCCCGAGGCCCCTGGCGCGAAGAGATGTGCCTTCGCAGCGTCGATCTTGCACTTAAGGGTTTCGCCCGCATGCCAGACTTTCCCGGCTGCGGCCCTCCCGGTCAGGCGCAGGGCGTCCCCGATCCTGACTACCACGATGTTCTCGTGCCCGGTTTTCTCGACGACCTGAACTGCGCCCGAGATCGGCCCATCGCCGAAGGCGATGTCTTCGGGCCGAACCCCGAGGCAGGCCGGGCCCGTCTCCGCCACGTCGGACAGCGGGGGGCACAGCACCGAAACGCCCGGGGCATCGAAATGCCAGAGCCCATCTTGCTGGCTAAGCGTGCCGTCGATCAGGTTCATGGCCGGCGTCCCGATGAAGCCGGCAACGAAGCGGTTGGCGGGCGCGGTGTAGACGACATCGGGCGGTGCAAACTGGCGCAGGCGCCCGCCCTCCATCACGGCGATCCTGTCGGACATCGTCATCGCTTCGAGCTGGTCATGGGTGACGTAGACCATCGTGCGACCAAGCCGGCGGTGCAGTTCCACCAATTCCACCCGCATGTAACCGCGCAGTTTGGCGTCGAGGTTCGACAGCGGTTCGTCGAGCAGAAAGACTTGCGGGTCGCGCACGAGCGCCCGGCCCAGGGCCACACGCTGTTGCTGGCCGCCGGAGAGCTGCCGCGGCTTGCGCGACAACAGCTCCGTCAACTGCAAGAGCTCCGCCGTCTTGCGCACCATCGGGCCGCGCTTGGCCTTGGGCACGCCGCGTTTTTTGAGCGGATAGGCGATGTTGTCGGCGACGCTCATATGCGGGTAGAGCGCGTAGGACTGAAACACCATCGCGATGTCACGCTGGCCTGGGGCCACGTCATTGACCACACGCTCGCCGATGCTGATGTCACCTGACGTGGGAAACTCCAGACCCGCCAGCATGCGCAACGTGGTCGTCTTCCCGCAGCCAGACGGGCCCAACAGCGAAACAAACTCTCCGTGTTCGATCTTAAGGTCTAGATCATGCACCGCGGTGAATGCCCCGAAGGACTTGACGACCTTTTCGAACCTGACCTCAGCCATGCCTCACCCCTTGACGCCGCCTGCGCCGAACCCGCGGGTCAGGTAGCTTTGGAGGAAGGCAAATGCGATGATAAGCGGCACGCTCATCATCACGGAGGCCGCCATCAAGAGCGACCATTCGATGTTGAAGCTTGAGACGAGCATGTTCATGACGCCCGTCGTCAGGGGCCGCGCGCTGTCGGAGTTCACCAGGACGAGCGCATAGAGGTATTCGTTCCATGACAGGATAAAGGTGAAGAGCGCGGTCGAGATGATGCCGGGCAGGAGCTGCGGCAGGATCACGTCGACGAACGCGCCCATCCGCGAGGCGCCATCAACCAGCGCGGCGCTCTCCAGATCCTCCGGAATGCCCGCCATGAACGAGCGCAGGAGCCACAGAGCATAGGGCAGCGCGAAGGTCGTATAGGCGATCACAAGCGAGAAGATCGTGTTCGCCAGCCCCATCGACACCAGCAGCAGGTAGAGCGGAATGATCAGCACAACGGAGGGCAGCAGGTAGGTGAAGAGCACCAGAAACGCGAGGCTCTCCCGCCCGCGATAGCGGAACCGCACGAGGCTGTAGGCACCAACGGTGGCTATCGCGACCACGGTCAGGGTCGTTGCCGTGGAGAGGATGACGGAGTTGCGGAAGTAGGTGAGGAAGTTCGTTGTTGTTAGAAGGCGCCAGTAATGCTCGAACGTCCAAGTCTCGGGCAGGAACGTGGGCGGCCGGCGGAAGAGCTCGAATTGCGGCTTCACCGACGTGACCAGCATCCAGAAGAGCGGGAAGGCAACGGCCAGCACGATGGCCCAGGCGAAGACATTGAACGCAACCTTGCGGATCATGCCCCCTCCTCCGTCCGAGTGCGCCGGATATATAGGATCATAAAGACGAGCATGATCGCCATCATCACCACCGCATAGGCCGAGGCCATCCCCATCTGGTTGAGCGCGAAGGCCTCTTTGTAGACGAGGAGCGGCAGTGTCTGCGTGCTGGTGATCGGCCCGCCGCCGGTCAGCAGGTAGATCAGGTCAAACTCCTTAAAGTCCCAGATCGCGCGCAGCATGATGATGACCACGAGCACGTCGCGGAGCTGCGGCAGCGTGATGTCGAAGAACCGCGCCACGGGGCCGGCGCCGTCGATCCGTGCGGCCTCGTAGAGGGCATCGGGAATGGTCTGCAGCCGCGCCAGCACGGCGATGACGACGAACGGGAAGTATTTCCACGCCCCCACGAGGATTACCGAGATCATCGCATTGGGCATCGAGCCCAGATAGTCGACCGGCATGTCCGAGAGGCCGGTCATGATGATCAGGTGATTCAGGATCCCGTAGAGGTCGTTAAAGAGCCACTTCCACACGAGGACGGCCACGACGGTGGACACGAAGTAGGGGAAGAGGATGAGCGAGCGGGCGAGGCTGCGAAAGATGACGTTCTGGTGCAGGACGAGCGCCATGCCCACACCGCAGATGATCTGGAGCGTGAGGGTTCCGACCGTCCAGACGATATTGTTCCGCAGCGAGGTATAGAACTCGTCGCTGCCAAAGATCGTCCGGTAATTGTCCAACCCTACCCAGCTGCCTTCGAGCGTGGGGGTGAAGATCTGGAAGAGCGACAGATAGATCGCAGACACCAACGGATAGACGATCACCGCGCAGAACACGAGAACCGTGGGCGCGATGAGCATGAGCCCGAGCATGGCGTATTGCCGCTCGAGAACGGTCGAGGGTTGATGTCGCATGGGTCGCCTGAGTTGCCGCCGCCGGGATCAGATACCGGCGGCGGCCAGTCCTACCTAGGAGTTCATGATGCCTTCAATGGTGGCCGACGCTTCGCTCAGGGCGTCGTCGACATTGTCGCCATTGAGGATCACCTTGCCCACCATGTCGGAGATGACGTTGGAGGCGATGATCTCGCCCGCCTTCTCGTTGGAGGCATGCTCCGCGCTTTCATAGCCCAGGTTGAACCCGCCTGCCGCCGAGGCTGCCATCAGTTCCACCTCGTCGGGGTACTTCTGGATGATCTCGTTGTTCTGGTAGTCGGGGTTCGAGTTGATCGACTGCAACACCGGCAGGACGTGGCCCGGCGCGGCGTGCAGCTGCTGGATATAGCCCGGCGGATTGAACAGATGCGCCGCGAACATCTTGGCGGCGTCGACATTGGCCGACTGGGCTGGGATCATCACCGACGGGAAGTCGTTGAAGGTCCAGGGCGCGATGTCGGTCGACATGCGCGGGTAGGTCCGGCAGGTGATCGAGTCTGCAATCGGCGGGTTCTGCGTGTTGACGTTGATCAGCACCCGGCCCGTATAGAGGCCCGTCGCCGTTGCGCCCGATACGAAGGCCGTGAGGCTCTCGCCCCAGCTGTAGTTCGTCGCGCCCGGCGGGCAGTATTCGCGCATCTCTTTGTAGAACTCGAGCGCGTTCCGCGTGCCCTCGTTGTCCAGGATCACGTCAAGCTCGGGCGAGAAGACCGAGCCGCCGGCTTGGTGGATGAAGCCGATGAACACCAGCGAGGTCATGGAGTTGCGGCCATAGGGCAGGGGGGCGCCGAAGATCCCGCCGGTCTGCATAGCCTGCACGGCGGTGCGGAGCTCGTCCCAGGTCTCGGGGATCTTGTCGAGGCCGGCTTGTTCCATCAGGTCCGTGCGAACCCAGATCATGTTGGCCGCCGAGTTGCCAATTCCGGTGCCGCAATAATTGCCGTCGGCGGCGAGGTACACGTTGTTCGCACCGTCAAAGTAGTCGTCGGCCCCAACCGCCTCGATCACGTCGTTGAAGGGCGCAAGCAGTCCGTTGGCGTAGTAGGATTGCACCGCGAAGGACGGCAGGTGCGTGACGATGTCGGGCACTTCACCCGAAGAGAACGCGGCCGCCAGCTGTGTGGCATAGCCTTCGTCCGAGGTCGTCTCGAATTGGACCGTGATCCCTGGATTGGCGGCCTCAAACGACGCGATCTGCGCCTCATACGCCGCAACCTGTGCCGGGGCGCCTTGCGGGGACCACCAGCGCAGGGTGATGTCTTGGGCGCGTGCGGTGCGCGGCATGCCCACCATCGCAGTTGTTGCCGCAAGTCCCGCGAGTGCTCCCCGCCGGGTTATCCCAGTCGTGTTCCAGTGTGTGTTCGCCATTTTGAGCAGCCTCCCCGGCAATTATTTGTTCACATAGCGCACTCTTGTTCGATATAACTGTGTTTCACACGAGTCGCGCAACAAGTTTTCGAGAAAGTTCTCGGCGGAGAGGGCCCGAGATTGTGTTCCGTAACCAAATCGCAGTAGCGGTACAGGCCATCGAGGAGACGATGGAATGACAACAGCGCCCGCAGAAGACGCGACAGCACAGGAGCGGGACTCGCCCACCGGGCAGACCGGGCTCATGACTGCCGCGCCCGATTTGAACGAAGACGCCGAGAACGGCGGTCTCAATCCGCGCGACTATGTCAATTCACTCGCCCGGGGGCTCGAGGTGCTCAGGGCGTTCAACCGCACACGCCGGAAGATGACGCTGTCGGAGGTCGCGGCCGAGACAGGCCATACACGTGCCGGCGCCCGCAGGATCCTTCTGACACTCGTCAAGGAGGGCTACGCGGTCGCTGACGGCAAGCTCTTTGATCTGACGCCCCGCGTGCTGGAGCTTGGCTACTCCGTTCTGTCGTCCAAGGGCGTTTGGGACATCGCACGTCCCTTCATCGATCACCTGTCCGAAGAAATCCGCGAGTCGGTGTCGGCCGCCGTCCTCGACAAGTTCGACGTGGTCTATGTGAGCGGCGCCCAATACCATCGTGTGATCAGTGTCGGCATCTCTGTCGGGGCACGCTTCCCCGCTGCCAACACCGCGACGGGGCGGGTTCTGCTTGCCGCACAGCCGGAGGACACCTGGGCTGGGATGGTGCAGAATGTCCCGCTTAACCGGATGACGGATCGCACCGTTACGGACCGTGTCGAGTTCCGCCGTGTGCTGGAACAGACGCGGGATCAGGGCTGGTGTCTCGTCGATCAGGAGTTGGAGATCGGGCTCATGTCCATTGCCGTTCCGGTGCGGGACAGCCGCGGCGCGGTCGTCGGTGCCGTCAATGTCGGCGTGCCGAGCGTGCGGATGACCCCCGACGCGATGGTCGAGCTGATCCTGCCCAAGCTGCAGGAAACGGTCGACCACATCTCCCGCGCCCTCAAGCGCTAGTCGTCGAGAATCGGGCCGGGCTAAACGGGGACGGGTCCGCCAAGGGCTGGCGGCCCGAGACGGTCGCAGCCGCCATTTGTGCAATCAGGGGCCCAAGGGTATAGCCCGCGTCTCCGGGGACGGCCATGATCACCCGTGGTGCGTCGGGCAGGCGCCCGATAATCGAGGCCCCGTCGGCGGTGGTGTTCATGCCAGCCCAGGTGCGGATCACCCGCAGCTGCCCGATCGACGGGACGAGCCGCGCGGCCAAGGCCACGTTGCCGAGGAGCGAGGACGCCGTCACCTCAGGAACCGTGTCGCGCCCTCGGCTGTGCGCAGGCCAGCCACCGCCAATCACGATCTGCCCCGTGCGTAACTGTTTCAGCGTGATAGGGCGTTCCGCGTGTTGCACGAGATGCTGGATCTGCGGGTCGCAGCTTTCGGTGATGTTCATGTGCAATGGCTCGGCCTCGGTTGGGATTGTTACACCCAGCCCAGCGACCAGCGCCCCCGCACCCCAGGCCGCAGCAATCACGACCTCTGGGGCGTCGTGATCCTGTTCGCGGCCATGCGCCGTGACGCCCGCATCCGTAACGCTCAGTCCGTCGATCCTGTCGTCGCGGCGGTCCACCTCGAGGGCCTCGCACCGTTCGATGAGGTTGGTATTGGCCAGGAGCGGGTTCAGTTTGCCCTCATCGCGGCACAGCTCGGCGCCCACGATGTGGGGCCCGACCCAAGGCGCGATCTTGTCCAGCGCGGCCCGATCCAGAAGCGTCACGTCGAGGCCCTTCGCCTCTTCCCGCCGCGCCTTCTGTTCCAGAAAGGCCATCTGGTCGTCGCCCTCGGCGAGCATGAGGCCGCCCATACGGACAAGATCGCAGGGGCCGATCCTGTCTTCGAGATCCGCCCAAACGCGCGCGGCTTGCTTGTAGAGGGGCAGGGCGGCTTCAACGTTGGGTGCCTGATCCGGGAAGAGACGGAGGAACCGACTCTGCATCTGGACATGGAGGCTGCCCGCGTTGGCGCCGCTGCCTGCGTTGATCCCGGCATCCACCACGCTGACGCGTGCCCCTGTTTCCGCCAGCTCCATCGCGGCAACGAGCCCCGTGATCCCGCCCCCGATAACGAGGACGTCAATCGTCGCCATCCAGCGCCTCCTGCGCTGCAAGGATCGTGGCAATGCTCACCGGTTTGATCGGGACGCGCGGTGCAAAGAAGCTTCTGTCCGACAGCGCCTTGCCTTGCCATTCCGCCACCAGTCGCGCTGCCGCTGGCCCGCAATACCGCCCCTGGCAGCGCCCCATGCCAACCCGCGTTGCACGTTTCAACGTGCCGACATGGCCTGGGTTTTCTTCGTAGCCTGCCACCGCCTCGCCAAGCGTGATCTCTTCGCAGCGGCAGAGCATCGTCTGCCCGTCGGCCCCCGCGAGCGACTTCGGCGACACGTCATGCAGCTTCCAAAGCGCGGCTTGAAAGCGGCGGTGCCGGCGCAGTTGGTTCTCGTCGGCGAAAAGATCGTAGGCGTCGCCATGCCCGGTCAAGGCCGCCGCGGCGCGACCGGCGATCCGCCCCTCCACGCGGGCCGAAGGCGCCCCGCCCAGCCCGGCACAATCGCCCACTGCAAAGAGGCCCGGCACGCTTGTCTCCATCCTGTCCGTCCGAACGCAGCGCAGGAGGCCAAAGGCCGGATCATAGGCCATCTCCGCCCCCAAAAGACGAAGGATCTCGTTCTGCGGCTCGAAGCCTGCATTCATGCAGACGACGTCCACCTCCTGATCAGGCGCCGTGTCGAAAGAGGTCCGCAACCCTGCGTCTGTCGCTTCGATAGCAGTAAGATTGCACGCGTTTCGAACAGACACACATCGGCGCGCTAAGCCGCGGATCATCTGAAGCCCCTTCCAGGTCAGCCCAGGATCGGCGAGCGCCATACGCGCGGCGGCAACAGGGTGTCGAAAGGGAGATGGCGCCGCCTCGGCTACAAGGCGCACGTCGGCGCCACCTTCGGCCAGCTCCAGTGCGACCTGGAGGTTGAGGGGGCCGGAGCCGCACACAACGACACGCTGGCCCGGCAAGGTCCGGTAGCTCCGCCAAAGCGTTTGTGCGGCGCCCGTTGTCATGACGCCGGGCAGGGTCCATCCGGGCACGAGGCACGGCCGTTCATAGGCGCCCGTCGCGACGATGATACTGCGCGGGCGCGCCACTAAGGCGGCCCCGTCAACCTCCGCCAGAACCAGGGGGCCGTCAAAAGCGCCCCAGATCTCGACCCCGCCGAGGATCTCGGCCCCGTTGGCCTGCGCCGCCTGGAGGAGCGCGGCACCCTCGGCCTGCTGCGCGTCCATCGGTGCTCCGGTGGCGGCTTGCTTATAGTACTGGCCCCCGCCGACCTTTCGCTCGTCGAGGACGAGCACGTCAGCGCCCGCCTGCCGTGCGGCAATCGCGGCCGAAAGCCCCCCAGCCCCGGCGCCGATGATCAGGACATCGGGGCTCACGATCCGCGCCGGGCCGACCTCCGGAAGGGTTGCATCGGGATCCAGCACTGGAAAGGCATCTTGCGTCTTCACGCACATGCCCGGATCGGCCTTCGTCATACAGGCGCGTTGGTTGGGCACGCCGTCCACGTTGACCAGGCACTCCTGGCAGACCCCCATCCCGCAAAAGATGCCGCGGGTGGCGCCTTTGGCGGTCTGGCGGAAGTGCCGCTCGCCCGCTTGCGTGAGCGCTGCGGCGAGCGATTGGCCGGTGCGGATCTCAACGGGACGCCCGTCGAAGGAGAAGGCCGCCTTAGTCATCGCTGCCCTCTGCGATCCGGTCACGCGCGGCGACCAGGCGGGCGACTGCGCCCACCCGCCAGGCGGCGCGCGCGGGGATCTGGTCCCGTGCCAAGACCTCACGGCGGGCGGCATCGACGCGCGCAACAAGCTCGGGCGTCCAATTGACCGTCTCCCCGCGGCCCTCGCCCATGCGCTTGTAGGCCGGACCCATGCGTTCCGCATGAGCGATGATGCCGCCGGGCGTGTTCAGTTCCGCCGTCTCGAACGGGCCGGAGAGGGCCCATCGTGGGCCCAGGCCTAGGCGCATGACCGTGTCGATCTCCTCGGGCGCCGCGATGCCTTCGTCGACCAAGCGATAGGCTTCCCGCAAGACCGCGCCCTGGAACCGGTTCAGCAAAAACCCTTCCACCTCGCGGCCGAGAACGACCGGGGAGAAGGCGAGCGTCTCAAAAAGCTCGACGGTTCGGTCGACGGTTTCCCGGGTCGTGCCGGGCGCTGGGGCGATTTCGATGAGCCGCAGGACCGTCGGCGGGTTCACCGGATGCGCCACAAGGCAGCGTGCCTGATCCCCACGGTCGGGAAGGATGCGTGACATCGGGATTGCAGACGACGCCGTCGCAAGCACCGTCCCTGACCCCGTGCGCGCCAGAAGCTCTGCAAAAATCTGCTGTTTCGTCTCGAGCCGCTCCGGCCCGCATTCGACCACGAGGTCGGCCTCGCTCGCGCCGTCGTCCAGGCTGGGCACCACGCGCAAAGCGCCGCCCTTGTCCTTGCGAAGCCCCGCTGTCGTCATCGCGTCGGTATGATGGGCAAGGGATACGCCAATCTCTGCGCGTCGGCCATCGTCGGGTTCCACCAGGGTCACGCGCGCACCCGCATCGACGAAGACCGCAGCGAAGGACACGCCGATCGACCCTGCGCCCAAAACGGTGATGTCGTGCGGCTCGCCCATGCCCTCAATCGGCCTTTCGCTTGTTTTCGTTCGCATAACGAACAAAGGTACGGATGCACTCAAGTGGTTCTAGGATGTCGAAGGGGGGCAGGCAATATGTCCGTCATGCAAGATCTTGCAGGGCGCACCGCCGTTGTGACCGGGGCCACGCGGGGGCTGGGTCGGGCCATTGCGACGCGCTTGGCGGAAGCGGGTGCTGCGATCGTTGCCATCGACCTGCCGGGCCTGATCGGGGATGTGCCGCCCGATTGGCGCGGGATCGGGCTAGACCTGTTGGACGAGAGTGCCGGCCCGGCCCTCGCCGCGGCCGCGTCCTCCTGCGACGCTGTGGACATCCTCGTGGCCAATGCAGGCGTCGTTCCGCCCTGGCGCGGGGTCGCTGAGCTGGACCGGGCGGAGTGGACGCAGGTGATGACGATCAACACCTGGGCGGTGGCGGAGACGCTTGGCGCGTTCGCGCCTTGCCTCGCGCTGTCGCCCCGCGCCTCGGCCATCCTGATGGCGTCAATCAACGGCTACCGGGCGCATCCCAAACAGGTGCTCTATACCGCCTCCAAACACGCAGTGATTGGGATCATGCGATCCGCGGCTTTGGATCTTGGCACTCAGGGGATCCGCGTGAACGCCCTGGCCCCCGGCCCGATCGCCACTGATGCCTTGCTCTCTCGGATCGAAGCCCGCAGCGCCTCGGGGGACACGGCCCCTGACGACGCGCTCCGGGCCCTGGCAGAGGAAACGGCGCTCGGGCGCATGGCCACCGCAGAAGACGTGGCCAATGTCGCCCATTTTCTCGCGTCGGACGCCTCAGCGGGGATGACCGGATCCGTCTTCCCCGTTGAGGCAGGCTTGCCCTAAGGCAGCGGCGCCCAGCCGTTTTCGACCAGAATGTCGTGGCTGGCCTTGATGTCGCCATCGGGGTCGGTGCCCGGCTGCAGCGCATCGCTGATGATCTCAAGGACGGTGATGCCGGTGTAGCCGATCTCCTTGAGGGCGGCAGCGGATGGCCCGGGCTCCACGATCCCGGTGCCTAGGCGAGAATGCAGGAACTCCTCGTAGGGCGAGTCGGAGATGTGGACGTTCTTGACGAGGTCGCCGAGCATCCGGATCGCCTCCGCCGGGTCTTCCTTGATGTAGGCGCTGTTGCAGACGTCGAAGTTGACCCCGATTTCCGGCCCGATCAGCGCGGCGGTGTCCTTCATGTCCTTGGCTGTGGGCAGGTAGGTGAAGGGCACATTCTCCAGCAAAAGCTGCACGCCGGTGCCCTTCGCGTAGTCCACAAGCTGCTTCATGCCTTCGACGAACCACTCCAGCATCCATTCATGCGGCGGGTTGATCAGGCTGTTCACCGGCCCAGG
Organism: Pseudomonadota bacterium; assembly: GCA_039822045.1. GTDB lineage: Bacteria > Pseudomonadota > Alphaproteobacteria > Rhodobacterales > Rhodobacteraceae > HLUCCA09. The sequence goes on from JBCBMY010000006.1 coordinate 241,041, forward strand.
GATCGCGACCACGTAGGGGCATTCCCACTCGGCCGACAGGTCAATCGCCTCGCGGTACCGGTCAAGCGTATAGGCTCTCATCAGCCGGTCGACGCCGTTGGGGTTGTTGTCGAGAAGCGGGTAGCAGAAGGACGTGATCTTGCCGCCCTCGCCATCGAGCCAGGACTTGTATTCCTTGCGCTTGGCGACCGAGAGTTCCCGTGGCCAGCAATGGGGCGGGAAGATCATCATCTCGTATTTGTCATAGCCCAGCGACTTCAGGTGCTTCAGCGCGTCGAGGCCGTCATGGGAGTAAAGGAAGGGGAAGGTGCTTGCGGCCACCTCGAGCTGGCTCATTTCAGGGTCCTTTCCGCTTGTAACCGAGGCGCTGTGATGTTCAAAAAGCGCACAAAAGTTACTATACCGCACGAAACCGACGCTCCAAGGGAAATGTGAGGACTTGATGCCGAGCACGCTCTTCTCTCCGCTGGACCTGCGCGGGCTGACTGTTCCTAATCGCATCACCGTGGCGCCGATGTGCCAGTACCAAGCGGTGGACGGCGTGCCGAACGAGTGGCATCTCGTCCATCTGGGGCAGTTCGCGCAATCGGGTGCGGGGCTGATCTTTACCGAGGCCACGGGGGTGGAGCCGGAGGGGCGGATCACGCCGGGCTGCACCGGGCTCTACGATGACGCGACCGAGGCGGCCTTTGCCCGGATCGTCGCGTTCATGAAATCCGTGGGACACTCCAAGGTTGGAATCCAACTCGGCCATTCGGGCCGCAAGGGCAACACGGTCGCCCCCTGGGAAGGCGGCGGCCTGATCGAAGGGAAGGGGGCCTGGCAGACGGAATGTGCCTCGCCCGTTCCCTACCTTCCCGGCTGGCCTGAGCCGCGCGAAATGGATGCCGAGGCCATCGCCCGTGTGACCCGCGCCTTCGCCGATGCTGCCCGCCGTGCGGATCGCGCCGGGTTTGACGCGATCGAGCTTCACGTCGCGCATGGCTATCTCCTGCACCAGTTCGTCTCGCCCATCACCAACCAGCGAACGGACGGCTATGGCGGAACGCTCGAAAACCGCATCCGCTTCCCGCTGGAGGTGTTCGAGGCTGTCCGCGCCGTCTTCCCCAGCGATAAGCCGATCCTCGTCCGCCTGTCCGCCACCGATTGGATCGAGGGGGGCTGGGACATCGAACAATCCGTCGTGTTCTGCCGCGCCCTGCGGGAGCTCGGCTGCGATATGATTGATGTGAGCAGCGGCGGCCTGGACCAGCGCCAGAAGATCACCGTCGGCCCCGGCTATCAGGTCGGTTTCGCCGCGCAGATCCGGCGCGAGGCCGATATCCCGACCATGGCCGTGGGCCAGATCACCGAGCCCATCCAGGCCGAAACAATCGTCTCCACGGGCCAGGCAGACATGGTGGCTCTCGCCCGCGGCATGCTGTGGGACCCACGCTGGGTTTGGCGCGCGGCAGTGGCCCTGGAGGAGGAGATCGCGCTGCCGGCGCCTTATGCGCGCTGCAACCCAGCGCTCCGCTCCACACCCTTCGTCAAGCGGACGTGAGCCCATGAGCAGTCTAAAGGGCAAGACGATCGTTCTCACCGGCGCCTCCAAGGGCATCGGCGCCGCCATCGCCACTGCGATGATCGCCGCCGGCGCCCGCCTCATTGCGCATTATGGGGGAGACCGCGCTGGTGTCGAGGCGGCCACGTCAGGGGGGGACGAGGGGCAGGTGACCCTCCTCCAAGCCGATTTTCACGACATGGACGCCGTCGACCTCTTCTGGAGCGAGGCCCACGCCGCCGCCGCCGGCCAGATCGACGTGCTCATCAACAATGCCGGCATCATGCGCCAGACCGGTGGCATCCCCGATCCGATCGAAGAATGGGATGCGGTTTGGTCCGAGACGATGACGGTGAATGTCCACGCCCCCGCCCGCCTCCTCCGCCACGCCGTGCGCGACTGGCTCGCCACTGAGACGCCCGGCGCCGTGATTGGCATCGGTAGCTGGGTTACCACGCGCGGCACGTCCAACCCCCGCGCGATCGCCTACGCCGCCTCGAAGGCCGCCATCTCGGCCGCCACCAAGACGGTCGCCCGCAACTACGCCGACAAGGGTATCCTCGCCTATGTTATCGCCCCCGGCGTCGTGCGCACCCAGATGTCGGTGGACAGCTCGGCGATGGTCGGCGGCGAGGCGGCCGTCACGGCGGGACTGCCCATGGGCGAATGGGTGCCGCCGTCCGACATCGCCGAGATGTGCGTGTTCCTTGCCGAGGGCCGCGCCCGGCATCTGTCCGGGGCGACCATCGACATCAACGGGGCGGCCTATATCCGATGAGCCTATTCGGCCGCCGCCTGCCGGCCTTCGATGGCGTCCACCACACGGTCGAGCTCTTCCATCAGGGGCACCATCTTTGCCACCCGCGCGCGGCCCTCATCGCCGAGGCTCGCAAACGTGGTAATCGGCGCGCGCACATCGCCCACGGGATAGCCCGCCGCCGCCGCCAGCGCCTTGGAGTAGCACTGGTGGCCATAGAGCGGGTGCCCCTCGGTGATGATCGCGTCGAACTTCGCGATCACGCGTTGCACGGCCCAGACATCGTCCCACCGGCCCTGCTCGGCCCATTCGACGAACTTGACCGAGGCGCGCGGGATATAGTTGCCATAGGGGTTCACATAGCCCACGGCCCCCATCTTGTAGCTCTCGAGGACGCGTTGCCCCGCCCAGACGTTCATCAGCCCGTCCGACGCGATGATGATGTCGTGGATGCGCTCGATGCGCTGCGAGGCCTCCTTGATGTAGCGGATCTGCTCGAAGCTTTTGGTGAGGTGCCCGACGAGCTTGGCGGGCATATCCACGTTCGAGGTGAACGGATTGTTGTAGAGCATGATCGGCAGGCCACAGGCCTCGCAGATCGCCTTGTAATAGTTGAAGATCTCGTCTTCGGTGGGCGTGTAGTAATAGGGCGGGATGATCATCAGCCCGTCCGCGCCCATGTCCTCCGCCTCTTTGGAGTAGCGTACGGCGTTGGGCGTGTAGGCGTTCATCGTGCCGACCATGACCTTCATGCGCCCGCCGACCATATGGACAGTCTTTTCCACGTATTCCGAGCGCTCGTCGTCGGTGATCGTCAGGAACTCGCCCGTGGTGCCGAGGATGATGATGCCGGGCACGCCGCTTGCGACCTGCCAGTCGAGGAACTTGGCCCAGGCGTCATAGTCGATGGCTGTGCCGCCCTCGGTGAACGGCGTGATGGTCACGGTGAAGCTACCAGAGAGGGGGGCTGTCATATCGGTGTCCTTTCTTCGAGCCCGGCGTCGGCCGGGGCGTCTGTAGGATGATGCAACGCGCGGCGGATGTCGCCATCGTCGGCGGCGGGATCGTTGGCCTGCTGACGGCGCGGGAGTTGGCCGAAGCGGGCAAAGACGTCGTGCTGATCGAAGCGGGCGATCTGGGCGCCCAGGCCTCTGGCGCGAATGCGGGCTCGATCCACCTGCAGATCCAGTACCCGGAATTCATCTCTCTGGGAGAAGACTGGGCACGCGCGTACCTGCCCTGCCTGCGGTTTCTCAAGGCATCGCTCGGCCTCTGGTCCAACTTGTCTGCAGAGCTCGGGGCCGATCTGGGCCTGAAGCTGGCCGGCGGCGTCATTGCCGCCAAGACCGACGCCCAGATGGAGCGCATCACCGCCAAGGCCGCGCTGGAGGCCGAGGCCGGTGTCGACACACAGATCCTGTCGCGGGACGACCTGCGCGCCCTGGCGCCTTACCTTGCGGAGGACGCTATCGGCGGCGGCTTTTGCCCGATGGAAGGGAAGGCTAATCCGCTTAGGGTGACGCCCGCCCTGGTGAAAAGCGCTCAAAAGGCGGGTGCTACATTGCTGACGCATACCCGCGTCACGGGGATTGAGCGGTCGGGTGCCAGCCTCCGGATCGAGACATATTCGGGCTCCATCCGCGCCGCTCAGCTGGTCAATGCCGCGGGCGCATCCGCCGGGCGCATCGGTGAGATGCTGGGCACAAAGCTTGCGATCGAGGGGTTTCCTCTTCAGGTCACGGTCACGGAGCCCGTGGCCCCGATCATCCCCCATCTCGTCTATTCCGCCGCGGGCAAGCTCAGCCTCAAGCAATTGGCCAATGGCGGCTGCGTCATCGGCGGCGGCTGGCCCGCCCGGCAGCGCGCGAGCGGCAGCCTCGCGACCGACCCACAGAGCTTTACGAGCAACATGGCCGTCGCCGCTCGCGTGGTCCCCGCTGTCGCGCAGGCGCGCGCGCTTCGCAGTTGGACGGCCTGGGTCAACGGCACGGCCGACTGGCGCCCGATCCTCGGGCCCGATCCGAATGTGCCACAGGTCGTCCATGCTCTCTTTCCCTGGGTCGGTTTCAGCGCGGGCCCGATGACGGCGCGGGTTGCCGCCGACCTCGTCCTTGGCCAGGCGCCCACGATACCCCTCACGGGGGTATCGCAGCTTTACGACTAGAGCGCCTCCAGGGCACCCACCGCAGGCTTACGCCGCGCCGCGCTCGGCGTCCTTGCCCGCATGCTTGCGCTTCCAGGCGCGCCAGGTCATGGCCCAGAGGCTCGGGTCCTCAAAGGCATCGCCCTTGACCTGCGCGATGGCTTGGTTGTGCGGGGCGGATTTGACCATGTCGGGGTCCGTGCGGGCCTCCTCGCAGATCTTGGCCACGACGTCGATCCAGGTGTCGATGTCCTCTTTGGACCAAAGCTCCCCGGCCTCCGGCGTAAAGGGCTCGGCGACGATCCACGGCTCATGGCTCATCCACCAGGGGTCGATCCCATAATCCGCCATGCGATTGGCGAACTCGACCGTGCCGATGCCGGTCTCTTCCGCAATGGGCCCGAGCGACCAGCGCGTCATCTCCATCCGCCGCGCCTTGACGTCGGGGTTGGAGATCGCGAGGCCAGGGATCTCCGACAACCGCTTGTCCATATAGTTGTTGGCCACGACCGAGATGTCGGAGGCCAGCTGGATCCCCTCGGCCCCCATCGCGCGCGCCCAGGCATAGGCCTTCACGACCTGGGGGACGTTCCCCCAATACTCTCGGATCTTGCCCGCCGATTTGGGCCGGTCCATGTCCAGCACATAGTCATCGCCCGACTTCACAACGACCGGTGCCGGCAGATACGGCGCCAGCTCGTCCGAGCAGCCAAAGGCCCCCACAGCCGGGCCACCGCCCGCCTTGGGTGCGCCGAACGTCTTGTGGAGCATGAACATGCAGGCATCAAAACCCAGTTCGCGCGCCGACAGCTTGCCCATCACCCCGTTGAAGTTGGCGTGGTCATAGAAACAGAGCGCGCCGACCTCCTTGGCTGCCTTCACCCATTCTTTTATCTCGGGGTTGTAGATCCCCATGTCGTCGGGGTTGTTCAGCATGATGAGCGCGGTCTTCTCGCTCACTGCCGCCTTCAGTGCCTCAAGGCTCGGATAGCCGTTTTCTTCAAGCGGCAGGTTCACCACCTTGAAGCCTGCGGCCGCCGCCGTCGCAGGGTTGCAGGGATGCGACTGCATCGAGGTCACCATCTCGGTGCGCTGGCCGAGCATGCCGCGGTCCTGCCAATAGGCGCGCGCGAGACAGACCATTGTGTAGGCCGCATCGGCCCCGCCGCCGGCCTGGAAGATGAACTGGTCCATGCCTGAGAGCGACCGAAGAATGCCGTCGAAATCGTGCAGGATCTCAAGCACGCCCTGGAGTGTCTCGGGGTGCTGATAGGGATGCACCGCTGACAGCTCCGGGCGCAGGGTCGCAAACTCCGCCGTCTTGGAGTTGTACTTCATCGTGCAGGTGCCGAAGAGGCTGATGCCCATCATGCCGAGCGTCATCTGGCTGAGATGCAGGTAATGCCGCTGCGCCTCGAACTCGGTGATCTCGGGCAGTTCCGGCCTGTCCTTTCGGGAAATGGCAGCGGGGATCAGATCGGCGCCCACGGCTGCAGTCACCTCATCCTCCGGTGCGGGGAAGTGCTGGCCGCGTCCACCAGGCCGGCCCATCTCCATCACGACGGGCTCATCCCATTTGGCGGCGTGAAACTGGGGCAGGGGGCTCATGCCAGGATCTCCTTCATCGTATCGGCCAGCCGGCGGATGTCAGCGGCACTGTGGATTTCGGTGACGCAGTAGAGGGCGGACTGGCCGAGGCTGTTGCCCTCCCCAGAGATATCCTTGCCGCCAAAGATCCCGCGGGCGCGAAGTGCATCGTTGATCTCGGTAGCGGTCTTGCCGGTGTCGTCGAAATTGACCACGAACTCTTTGAACGTCGTGTCCGGCCAGACAATCTTGACCCCCGGCACCTCGCCCAAAAGCTTCGCCGCATACCGCGCGCGAGACACGATCAACTGACCAAGCTCGCGGAACCCGTCCGGCCCCAAGAGGCTCATGTAAACCGCGCCTGCGATAGCCCAGAGATAGGTCGAGTTGCCGGTCCAGTCGTTGCCGTTCTCGCGCATCCCGTAGGAATTCTGGTGCGGGCAGGCGAGGCCGAATCCAAGCTGGCCGGCCTCCTGCGTCTCCACCACCGACACGAGAAAGCCGTTATACGCACGCACATAGCGCTCTTCGTCGCGCGACGCGATCCAGCCGCCCGCGCCACCGCCGCAATGCATATGCACGCCAAGGGGTTGCACCGGCCCGGTGACGATGTCGGCGCCATAATCGCCGGGCGCGGTCAGCACGCCGAGGCTCGCCGGGTCAACGCCGACAATGGTCTCCGCACCCGCTGCGCGTGCGAGCTTCGCGATCTCTGCCGCCCCCGTCTCGATCGTCCCCAGATAGGCCGGGTTCTCGAAATAGACGGCGGCGACATCGTCCCCAAGCTTGGCCTTGAGATCGCCAAGGTCGAGCCGACCTGAGGTGGGGTCGGCGGCCACCTCGACCACCTCGATGGCCGTCTCCATCTCGGCGGGCTGGCAATAGGTGTGGATGACGCTCAGGCGCTCGGGGTCCGACAGGGCGGGCACGAGCACCTTCGAGCGGCCCGTAATCCGCTGGGCCATCCGCATCGCATGCCCGATGGCGCAGCCCCAAGAATAGACGGGCAGCTGCACCACATCGAGGTTCAGTAGCGCGCCAAGCTGGGAGTTGAACTCGAACCACGTCTGGTTGCGCCCATGGTCAGACTGATAGCTGCCCCAGACATTGGTCGCGAACTCCGTCCGCCCGACGATCTCATCCACGATGGCCGGCACATGATGCTGCCAGACGCCCGCGCCCAGGAAGCTCAGATTGGTCTCGCAGTCTTCGTTCTTTTTGAGCTTGGTCAGCAGATCGCGGCGCAGCTCGACCTCGGAGGTCAGGGCCGGGGGCAGGTCCAAAGGCGCCTTGCGGAAGTGGTCTTCCGGTATCTGTTCGAACACTTCGGCCACGGACGACGCTCCGATCTCCGCCAACATGGCGTCAATGACGCCCGGCGCAGAGTTCGCCATCCATGGATGCGCGCGCATCTCACTTCCCATCGACTTGCTCCCTGTCAGTGTTCAGTTATTGTCTCGCTGAATTAGTGCACAAAAGTTCGCATATCGCACAGCCTGAATCAACTCGTGCCGACACGCATCACCATTTCCCGGCCCCGCGCCGTGTGAACACGTAGGAAGCCGCTGAGTTCCTGGTCGAGCTCCGGGTCGCCGGTGTCGATCCAGAGCTTGGGTTGGGAGAGGGCGGACAGCTTGTCCTCGGTCGCGAGCACGATCAGCCCCTCCCGCCCAGCCTTGCGCGTGAGCGCCGGGCTGATCTGCTGATTGCCGCGACCGAGGAGAAAGCCCTGCTGGCCCGTCACGCCGAGGACGAGCCGGACAGGACGTCCCTCGGCGAGCCCCTCAAGATCGGTAGAGGTGGCGTCCCGCGCCACAACCTGGCGGTCCAGGATGGCGTCGATCCCTAGCACGCTCGGCTCGATCCCGATGGCCTGTGCCACGGTGCCCGCGCTGGTTCCAGGACCGACCACGTAGAGTGTCCCAGGTTCCATGCTTTCGGCCACTTCGGCCGCAGCGCCCTTAAGCGCGACGGTCCAGTCGCGCCGCGGCCCGCCCTTGGACGCTTGGATGCGGTTGCGCGCAAGTGGCGTGCGCGCATGGCCATAAAGCTTCGGCGCTAGCCGACCCGCGCGTAGAGCGTCCTCGTCGATATCCATCACTTCGGCCGCCGCGGTCCACGCAATACGCCCAGGCGAGGTGACAAGGTCGCCGAGCAAGGCACCCGCTGCGTCTGGAGACACCGCAAAGACGCCGGAGTGCATTTTGACACCGCAGGGGATCCCCAGGATCGCCTGATGAGGTGCGGCTCGGGAGGCCACATCCCGCGCCGTGCCGTCACCGCCGGCAAACACCACCAGATCGACCTGCTCCATGGCATCGACCGCCTCGCGCGTGTCCCGGGCCGTCCCGCTCCGATCGTTCACGGCGACAGGGGTCACATCGAGACCGAGATCCGCAAGACAGTCCGTGCCGAGATCCCCCGCCGCGGCAAAGATCCTTGACCCCGGCGCGCGTTCGGCGAGAAGCCTGAGGGCCCGCCTCGCCCGTTCGCCAGCATGGGCAACGGCGCCCCGGCGTTTCGCTTCCGCCACCGTGTCCGGTCCGTCGGTGCCCTTAAGGCCAACGGCACCGCCGAGACCTGCAATCGGGTTCACGATCAAACCGATCTTCATCGACACTTGGTCTCCGCCCAATTCGAGCCGGCCGCGCAGCGCACGAATGTTCGCTTTCCGATCCTGCTTCGGACAAGTCTCTCCCCGCTGGTTCAGATTTCAAGTGCTGAGCCGAATTGAAGCAGGCCCAAGGCTTTCGTTGACAGATTCGTGAGACTCACCCCACGGTCAATGCGCACAGAAGTTCATTTTGCGCACAAATTGCCCGAACGCGGGCCGATAGGGGGGCCGGTCGCCAAGCGCAGCCGGCGGAACAGCTGGAGGATACCCTCATGCTCAGACGTACCGTTCTTTTCGCCGCCGCAGGTCTCGCGGCCCTTGGGCTCTCCATAGCGCCTGTCGCAGCAAAGTCGCTGGATGACATCCTGTCTGACGGCACGATCCGTATCGGCATCAACCCCAACTTCCCCAACATGTCGACGCGCAACGATGCCGGGGAATGGGTGGGCTTCGACATCGAGATCGGCAAGGCTCTCGCGGATCGGCTTGGCGTGGAAGTCGAGTGGGTGCCGACGGAAACGCCCCAGCGCGTGCCGTTTCTTGTGTCCGACCGGATCGACATCTCGCTTGGGGCACTGACGCGGAACTCCGAGCGCGCCAAGCTGATCGATTACACCGTGCCGCTCCACACCGAGGTGCTGGCCGTGCTCGCCACCGACAAGATTGAGGGCGACAGCTGGGAAGAGTTCAACAAGGATGGCGTCGTGCTCGCCAACATGCGCGGCAACTGGACGGTCGGCTGGATCGAAGAGAACATGCCGAATGTCGAGCTTGAGCTTGTCGACACGCTGGCCGACACCGTGCGGCTTGTCGGTCAGGGCCGGGCGGATGCCATCGTCGAGAACATCGACTTCTTCATGGCCTTCACCGAGAACTATCCCGACGTGAGCTGGCGCGTGGTGGAGAACCCGATCTTCGTCGCCTACTGTGCCATCGGTGTGGCCCAGGGCAATGACAACCTCACCGAGGTGCTCAACATCATCCTCTATGACCTGCACTCCTCGGGCATGGTCAACGCCACCTGGGAAGAGTTCTACGGCGCGCCCATGCTGCGCACGGTCGATCCCGACCCGTACTTCTGAGGCTCCCTGCCTCTGCCCGGCCTTCGGGTCGGGCAGAGTGTTTTGACGGCGACGCGTTAACGGGCAGGCATGGACTACAGGTTTCAATACGGCGTCGTCTGGGACAATGTCGACGCGCTCCTTCAGGGCGCGTGGCTGACGTTTCAGCTCGGCGTTATCGCCTTCATGGGCGGCCTGCTGATCGGCCTCGTCGGCGCTGCGATCAAGAGCTTTGCGCCCCAACCCTTCCGCTTTCTGGTCGACGCCTATGTGGTGTTCATCACCAACACGCCGGCGCTGATCCAGATCTACTTTCTCTATTTCGGCCTGCCAGAGTTCGGCATCCGCTGGTCGAGCGAGGCCTGCGTCCTCATTGGGCTGATCCTCAACGCGGGCGCCTATCTGACCCTGATCCTGCGCGCCGGGTTCCTGTCGGTCCGCAAGACAGAGCTTGAGGCCGGCGTCACGCTGGGCTTCTCAGTCATCCAGCAGGTACGCTACATCATCGTTCCGCATATCGCGAAGTCGATCTACCCGGCCGTCGCGAACTTCTTCATCGTGATCCTTGTGATGGGCACCTCCATCGGCGCTGTGATCGGCGTGGATGAGCTGACCGGGACCGCGATCAACCTCTCCACCGTCAACTATCGGTGGCTGGAGTACTTCTCCGTCATCGCCGTGATGTACGTGGTGCTGACCTTTGTCGCGAGCATCGGGCTCGCGCTCTTTGGGCGCTGGGCGTTCCGCGTGAAGGCGCGGATCTTCTGATGGAGCGCATCATCGAACAGCTCCCCCGGTTCTTCACCGAGGGCAACATGCTGCTCCTGCTGGAGGCGGCGGGGCTGACCCTCGCGATGACCTTCGTCGGTTGCCTCATCGGGTTCGGCCTCGCCTTCGTGTTGGTCTACCTTCGGCAGGCGCCGGGGCTCTGGGCGCTCCCGCTCCGGCTCATTTGCATCGCCTATGTCGAGATCTTCCGGCGGATCCCATTTCTTGTCGTGATCTACCTGGTGCTGTTCTTCATCCAGACAGTGAGCAGTGACGCCTCGCTCTTCACCATCGCGGTGATCGCGATCTGCATCTACGCCATCGCCTATACTGCCGACATCATCCGCGGCGGCCTGGAATCCGTGCCACGCACGCAGATCGAGGCGGCGCAGGCGATGAATATGTCCCGCCTGCGCACGACCTTCACGGTTGTCCTGCCGCAGGCCTGGCCCGTCATCATCCCACCCGCCATCGCCTTTGCCGTCTCCTTCATCAAGGACACCGCGCTGGTCAGCCAGATCGGTGTCTTTGAGCTGACCTTCCGTGGCAAGGAGTTGAACAATCAGGGGTTTTCGGGCGTCCTCGTCTACGGCACCATCGCGATGTGCTACTTCATGATCTCTTTCCCGCTCAGCCTGCTGGGCCAGCACCTGGAGAAGCGTCTTGCCACACCTCGCGGTGAACGACGTGCGCGCAAAGTACGGCGCGCTTGAAGTCCTCAAGGGCGTGACGTTTTCCATGGGCAAGGGCGAGGTCCTGGCCCTTGTTGGGCCGTCGGGCTCGGGCAAGTCGACAGTTCTAAGGACGCTTGTGGGCCTTACGCCGGCCACGCGGGGGCAAGTTGAGATCGATGGGACGGCGATCGATTACCGCAGCTCCGGTGCCGTTCGGGCCGCGCGAGACCGCATGGCGATCGTCTTTCAGCAATACAACCTCTTTCAGAACATGGACGTGATGCGCAACGTCACAATCGCGCCGATCAAGATCAAACGGCGGCCAACCCGGGAGGTGATGGCGGAGGCCGACCGCCTCCTCGACATGGTGGGCCTTGCCCACAAGAAGGACGCCTATCCCGACGAGCTTTCTGGCGGTCAGCAACAGCGTGTTGCCATCGCCCGCGCCCTCGCGCTCCAGCCCGAGATCTTGCTGTTGGACGAGGTGACCTCAGCGCTCGACCCCGAACTTGTCACAGAGGTGCTCGACACGATCCGCCGCCTCGCCCGCGAGGGGATGAGCATGATCATCGTCAGCCACGAGATGGCGTTTGTCCGCGAAGTGGCAGATCAGGTCGTCTTCATGGACCAGGGCGAGGTGATCGAGGTGGGGCGGCCTTCCGAGATGTTCGAGGCTCCCAGGACCGTCCGGGCACGCGACTTCTTCGGCAAGATCATCCGACACTAATGGGGGGCGCGATGAAGATCGCCGCAATACGCACGTACCAGATCGATTTGCCCCTCAAGGAGGGCCGCTACGCCTGGGCCGACGGGAAGTATGTCGACGTCTTCGATTCCACGGTGGTGGAGATCGTGACGGATGAGGGGCTTTCGGGCTTTGGTGAGGTTTGCCCCCTTGGCCCCTTTTACCTGCCCGCCTATGGTCCCGGCGCCCGGGCCGGCATCGCCGAGCTTGCGCCGCATCTGATCGGGCTTGATCCGCGCCAAATCACCGTGGTGGAGCAGGTGATGGATCGGGCCCTCCTCGGCCACCCTTACGTGAAGTCTGCGCTCGACATGGCGTGCTGGGACGTGCTGGGGAAGGCTGCGGGCCTGCCTGTGGCAACGCTTCTGGGCGGGCGTCATGGGCCCTCCATCGCGCTCTATCGCGCCATCTCTCAGGGCAGCGCGGAGGCGATGGCGGAGAACGTCGCCGGCTACCGCGCCGAGGGCTACACAAAGTTCCAGCTCAAGGTCGGCGGCGGCCCCTCGGACGACATCGACCGCATCCGCGCGGTCGCGCAGGTGCTCCAGCCCGGCGATGTGCTGGTGGCGGACGCCAACACGGGCTGGACCTCTGCCGACGCCTTGCGCGTGGTGAACGCGGTCCACGATATGGACGTCTTCATCGAACAGCCCTGCCGCACCTACGACGAGTGTCTTGGCATCCGGCAGGCCACAACGCTGCCCTTCATCCTCGACGAAAACATCGACGGGCTCGACGCCTTTATGCGGGCCCACGGCGACCGGGCGATGAACGCGATCAACCTCAAGATCTCAAAGGTCGGCGGCCTGACCAAGGCCAGCCGGATCCGCGATCTCTGCGTGGCGCTGGGTTATCCGATGTGTATCGAGGACAGCTGGGGCGGCGACATCGTGACGGCCGCCATCGCGGCTCTGTCCCACTCGACGCCCGAACGCTTCCGCTTTTCCGCGACCGACTTCAACTCCTACGTCACGGTGGCCATCGCTGAAGGCGCGCCGCAGCGGGTGAACGGCACGATGGCGGCGTCAGACGCACCGGGCCTCGGCGTCAGCCTCATGCGGGATGTCGCGGGCACGCCTGTAGGCGAGTTCACCTAGGCGCCCGGCCAAGTGTCCGACAGCCGATATCCTTCCGGCCAGGGATCGTCCGGCGCGAGCATGTGCTGGTGCGTCCCTGTGATCCAGGCGCGCCCGGAGATCTCTGGCACGATCCCTACGCGGTCGCCAATGCGCGCTTCCCCCATAAGGCGCCCGGTGAACTCAGAGTCGATGACCGAGCGCGCCACCAGCGTGTCGCCGGGCCCCATCTCGCCCCGCGCCGCCAACAGGGCGAGCCGCGCGGACACCGCCGTTCCCGTGGGAGACCGGTCGATCTTGCCCGGCCGAATGGCGACCGCGTGTCGTGTCACCAGGCGCGTCCCCTCCCGCTCAATGCCTCCGGCAAAGAGGCAGAAGGAGATATGGTTCCAGCCCTCAAGCACGGGGTGGCTGAACCCAATCTGCTCCTCTGCTGCGGCAGTGATCCGCACCCCGAGTGCAGCCAGATCCGCGCATTCCGACGGGACGAGCGCTAAGCCAAGCGCGGCTGCATCGACCACTACGAAGCTGTCCCCGCCAAAAGCGATATCCACCGTGAGCGCTGGCAGCCCCTCCACTTCAAGCGGCGCCGAAAGACGGTCGGCAAAGGACGGCAGGTTCGTCACCGCCACTTGCTCCACGACGCCGTCCTTGCAGGTCGCACGCAAGTCGACCAGTCCGCCAGGCGCTTCCAGCGTGATCCGCGTCTCGGGCTCTGTCATCGGCAGGATCCCGGTCTCGAGCAGGACCGTCGCCACGCAGATCGAGTTCGAGCCCGACATCGGCGGCGTATCTGCCGGCTCCATGATGATGAACGCAGCGTTCGCACGCGGATCTTTCGGTGGCACGAGCAGATTCACATGGCGAAAAACGCCACCGCGCGGCTCGTTCAGCACGAAGTTCCGCAGGGTCTCGTCGCGCGCGATGAACTCCCGCTGCTCCCACAGCGTTTCGCCCGGCGGAGACGCGACGCCGCCCACAATCACGTCCCCCACTTCCCCGGCAGCATGGGCGCTGACCACATGAACGATTGTCTTCGCGCGCATGGCACCCCTTCCTTCCGGCCGGCCCTTCAATCACGAGCCCCCGAGACCCAACGGAGCATCCCCGCATGATCAGGTTCTTCTACAACATGGCGCCAAACCCAATGAAAGTGGCGCTTTTTCTTGAGGAATCCGGCGTCGACTACGAACTCGTGCCCATCGAAACGCGCAAGGCCGAGCAGCATACCGAGACGTTCAAGGCGCTGAACCCCAACTCCAAGCTGCCCGTCATCACCGACGGCGACGTGGTCATCTTCGACAGCAACGCCATCCTGCTCTACCTGGCGGAGAAGACCGGTCAGTTCCTCCCGCCCGCTGGCGACAAGGCCCGCGGCGACCTGCTCTCGTGGCTGATGTTTGTCGCCTCCGGCCTTGGTCCCTTCTCCGGCCAGGCCGTCCACTTCCGCAACTTCGCGCCCGAAAAGGTGCCCTACGGCCTTAAGCGCTACGATTTCGAGGCTCGCCGGCACTGGCAGATCGTGGATGATCGGCTCGCCAAGGGCCGCTACATGCTGGGCGACACCTACACCATCGTGGATATGGCCGTCTGGGGCTGGGGCGACCGGCTGACCTACATGCTAGGCGACGACAACATCATGGAGAAATACCCCCATCTCGACCGCCTGATGCAGGAGATCGAGGCCCGCCCCGCGGCCATCCGCGCCCGCGCCATCAAGGACAATCACGAGTTCCAGAAGGAGTTCGACGAGGTCGCGCTCCGCTCCCTTTACCCGCAGCTCTTCGCGCCGGATCCGGTCTGGTCGGATGCGTGACGCAAAGACGGCGATTGTCACAGGGGCCGGGTCCGGCATCGGGCGCGCAACGGCCCGCCGCTTTGCTGAGGACGGATACAGTGTTCTGTGCGCGGACATCGCGGGGGAGGCCGCCGGGGCGGTTGCGGCGGAACTCGAGCGGGACGGCCAGTCCGCCCGTGCTCTCCGTTGCGATATCACCGACCAGGCGGCCGTCGGCCAAATGGCACAGTCCGCGCTCGACTGGACGGGCCGGATCGATGCGGTGGCCGCCAATGCCGGCGTGATGGTTGAAGGCGGCGTGCTCGCGCTGTCCCTCGATGAGTGGCGCCGGGCGCTCGACGTGAACGCGACCGGCGCCTTCCTCACTGCCCGCGCCGTCCTGCCCCATCTGATGGACACCAAGGGCGCACTGGTCCTCACCGCATCGACCGTCGCGCTGTCGGGCATGAAGGGGGTTGCCGCGTATTCGGCTGCCAAGGGCGCCATCGCAGCGCTCACGCGCCAGATCGCCGCCGATATGGCCGAGCACGGCGTGCGCGCCAACGCTGTCGCCCCCGGGGCCGTCCGCACCCCGCTCTCCGAATCCCAGTTCCGCGCCCGGAGTGCGAATGAGGCAGAGTTCGAAGGCCTGCTCGCCCAGGTGATCAAGCGCTACCCGCTATCGCGCTGGGGGCGGGCGGAGGAAATCGCCGAAGTTATTCACCTTCTGGGCACGGAACGATCGTCCTGGATGACCGGTCAGATCATCCCGATCGACGGTGGGTTGCTGGAGCTTAGATAGCCTCCGCGATGCGCCAAGGCGTCCCTTGGGTTGGCTCCCGATCGGGCAGCACCCGGCCATGCCTCCGAGAGGTTGGAGATCCCCGCCGCATGCTCAGCGCAGGGCGCTGGCTGCTTCCGTCGAGGGACCACCCGAGGCGGCATAGAGCTCACGGGCGTAGGGGTGTTGGAATTGCCCCGACTTGAGCGTTTCCACGCTGGCCAGTTCCACCATGCGGCCATGGCGCATCACCGCCAGCCGGTCACACAGGAACGCCACCACATGCAGGTTATGCGTGACCAGCAGGTAAGTGAGCTTCTGCTCTGTTCGCAACCGCTTGAGCAGGTTCAGGATCTCGGCCTGCACGCTGACGTCGAGCGCCGACGTCGGCTCGTCCAGCAACAAGACTCGCGGTTCAAGCATCAGGGCGCGGGCAATGGCCACGCGTTGGCGTTGGCCGCCGGACAGTTGGTGCGGGAATCGAAATCGAAACCGTTGGTCGAGCCCGACCGCGCGGAGCATGTCCACGACCCGTTCGGCCCGGTTGCTGAGGCCATGGATCGCGAGCGGCTCCGACAGGGTGTCATCGATGGTCTTGCGGGGGTGGAGCGAACCGTAGGGGTCTTGAAACACCATCTGGCAATGCTGAGCGAAGGCACGGTCGGGCCGGCGCCCCCGGGCCGTACCCAGCACCTCAATGGTGCCGTGCCAATCCGGCGCGAGCCCCGCAATGGCCTTGAGCACGGTGGATTTGCCCGAGCCGGACTCGCCCACAAGCGCAAAGCTCTCCCCCCCGGCCACGTCGAGCGTGAGGTCGTGGACGACCGGGTCGCCGCCATAGCCGATCGTCAGATTTACCAGCGCGATCGCGCTCATGTCCCCTCCCAGGCTGTCCGGTCGAGCACCGGCAGAAAGGGACGTGTTTCGTTCATCTGGGGCACCGCGGCAAGGAGGCCGCGTGTGTAGGGATGCACCGCCTGGTCGAGCGCGCCTGCGGCACATTCCTCGACGACCTTGCCTGCGTTCATCACAAGGATCCGGTCGCAATAGCGGGACACGAGGCCGAGGTCATGGCTGATCAGGATCAGGCCCATGCCGTTCTCGCGGATCAACGTATCGATCAGATCCATCACCGAGGCTTGCACGCTGACATCTAGCGCCGAGGTCGGCTCATCGGCGATCAACAGATCGGGCTCCGGGATCAGCATCATTGCGATCATCACGCGCTGGCCCATTCCGCCAGAGACCTCGTGCGGATAGAGCGCGGCGACGCGGTCGGGATCGTTGATCCGCACCTTGTCGAGCATCTCGATCACGTGCTGACGCCGCTGACGGCGCGTGCTGCCCCGGTCATGGAGCGTCAGAGCCTCCGCGATCTGATCGCCGACGGTCATCACCGGGTTCAGCGAGAATTTCGGATCCTGCATCACCATCGAGATCCTCGCCCCCCGGAGTGCCCGCATGCGCCGCTCCGAAAGCGTGGTGAGATCCTGCCCGTCGAACTGCATTCGGCCGACGGAGACCTTGCCCGGCGGCCGGAGCAGTCTGAGGATTGAGCGCCCGGTGAGCGACTTGCCCGAGCCGCTTTCGCCCACGATACCAAGACGCTCCCGGCCAAGGGAAAATGACGCGCCCCGCACAACCTCGACCGGGCCGTCGCGCCCCGGAAAGGCAACCCGCAGGTCTTCGACCTCCAGGAGGGGCATGCTCACGACCGGCCCTCATGCTTGGGGTCGAGCACGTCGCGCAATCCGTCCCCGAGGAAGCAGAAGCCCAGCGACACGATGATGATGGCGAAGCCGGGCATGGTCGCCACCCACCATTGGTCGAGGATGAAACTGCGCCCGCGGGAGATCATGGCCCCCCATTCCGGCAGCGGCGGCTGCGCGCCGAGGCCGAGAAAGCCCAAGCCCGCCGCGATCAGGATGATGCCCGCCATGTCGAGCGTCACGCGGATGATCATCGACGAGGTGCAGAGTGGCAGGACATGGCGCAGCACGATCCGCGCGGCCGATGCGCCCTGCAACTGGACGGCGGCGATGAACTCGGAGTTGCGGAAGGTCAGAACCTCGGCCCGCGCGATCCGCGCGTAGGGCGGCCAGGCGGTGATTGCGATGGCAATCACGGCGTTCTCAATGCCCGGCCCGATGGCGGCGACGAAAGCGAGCGCGAGGATCAGCTTGGGCATCGACAGGAACACATCCGTGATTCCCATCAACACCTTGTCGACCCAGCCACCGAAATAGCCCGACACGGCCCCCACGATCAGGCCCACCGGCGCGGTGATCACCGCAACCAGTACGACGATCATCAGCGTGATGCGCGCGCCGTAGACCACGCGGGAGAAGATATCGCGGCCCAACTCGTCCGTCCCCATCCAATGCGCCCCCGAGGGCGGCATGAGGCGGTTGGCCAGGTCCTGCGCGTTGGGCTCATGGGGGGCGATCAAAGGGGCGAAGATCGCCGTCAGGGTCAGGGTCGCCACGATCAGCAACCCCACTGCGGCGAGCGGGTTGCGGAGCAGGGCGCCAGTCAGGGCGTAAGCGCGGCCAAGGTTGGCCTGCGCCCTTGAGCGGGGCGCCGTGTCCGTCAACCAGTCGCGCGTGGCACTGAACATCGCCCGGCCCTTAGCGACTGCGGGCGTCAAGGATGCGGTAGAGCACATCCGACGCCTTGTTGATGACGATGAATACCGTGCCGATGACCAGCGTGGCGCCGAGCACTGCGGCCATGTCGGCGCTGAGCAGGGCCGTGGTGAGATAGTTGCCCAGGCCCGGCCAGGAGAACACCATCTCGATCAGCACAGACCCTTCCAGAAGCCCGGCATACGAGAGCCCGATCACAGTGATCACGGGCACCCGGATCGGTCGGAACGCGTGCACCCACACCACGCGCCATTCGCTCACGCCCTTCACGCGGGCCGTCGTCAGATACTCCTGGCCCAACTGGTCGAGCATCAGCGACCGCGTCATGCGGGAGATATAAGCCAGGCTAAAGAAGCCGAGGATGAGCGCGGGGAGCACCATGTGATGCAGAGCGTTCCAGAACACATCCCACTGCCCGTCGAGGCTCGCGTCGATCAGCAACACGCCGGTCACCGTCGGCACCAGCCCTTCATAGAAGATGCTGATCCGCCCGGGCGGGGCGGCCCAGCCGAGCCCGGCATAGAACACCGCGAGCCCAACGAGGCCGAGCCAGAACGCGGGCACGGCGTAGCCCGCAAGCCCAATCACCCGGATCACCTGGTCGATCCAGCTGCCTTGCGTGTAAGCGGCCAGCACCCCCATCGGCAGGCCAAGCGCTACGCCGATGATGATCCCGATGGTCGCCAACTCAAACGTCGCAGGCACAACCCGCTTGAGGTCTTCGACCACAGGCTGACCAGTGGTGGTCGACATGCCGAGATCCCCCTGCAGGACCGAGCCCACATAGGTGACGAACTGCACAACCAGCGGCTTGTCGAGGCCCATCGCCTCATACACCGCGTCATAGGTTTCTTGGCTGGCGCGCTCTCCCACCACAGCCACGACCGGGTCGATCGGCATCACGCGCCCGATGAAGAAGGTGATCGCCAAAAGCCCCAGAAAGGTGAGCGCGATCACCACGCCCATGCTGACCGCCTCGCCGAGCCGCGCGCCCAGGCCGCTGCGCAGGGCCGGGGCGCTGGACCGCGCCGCGCGCGTCGAGGTCTGAAGATCTGAGCTCATGGGGGCAGGCCGTCCATGGGTTAAAGCTTGGTGGATCATGCCACGGGCAAGCCACCCTGCGGCGGAAAAAGCTCTTGGAGGCTACAACTCCTTTTGCTTAGATCAAAAAAATTTTTCTCGCGACGAGGGCTAACCCGGCCAAAGCGATGAAATGATCGGCTGGTGCAAGCAGGGAGGCTGCAATCATCGCCCGTTCCAGTGAAGGCACTTCTGCTCGCAGCCCCGACGCTGCACGCGGCCCCAGTGTCGGCCCGCTGATCCGCGCCCGCCGCCGCGCCTTGTCGATGACGCTTCAGGCGCTGAGCGACGCGTCCGGCGTGTCCGTCGGCTACATCAGCCAGATCGAGCGGGACCATGTCACCCCGACGCTGGGAACACTGGCCGCGCTCGCACAATCCCTCGGCACCGGGCTCGATTACTTCGTGGCCATGCCCAAACTTTCGGACTCGCTGGTGCGGCGCGAAGATCGCCGCCGCTTCTCGCTAGATGGCGTGACCCAGCAATACGAGCAGCTTGGCGTCGAGCAGCCGAACCATGATCTGTCGGCCTTTATGATCTACGTCCCCGACGGCTACAGTTCGGAGACGGTGAGCCACGAAGGCGAGGAGTTCATCCACGTCCTGCAGGGCGGGGTCGACGTCACGCTTGATGGAGAAAGCCTGTCCCTGCGCACGGGCGATAGCCTCCATTTCCGGGGCAACCGGCGGCATTCGTGGGAAAACCGCTCCGGCAGCACGACCCAGCTTCTTTGGGTGGGCCGGCTCTCGCTCTATCCGATGAAGGGGGTCCGGACGCATGGCCTCCTTCTCGATGCTTTCGCGCCCGGCCGGGCCGAAAGCGTCGCGACCGAAACCGGCCAATCCCCAATAAACCAAAACCGCGCAACAGGAGACTAGCTATGAAAACGATCCGCTCGGTCCTACTGGCAGGGGCGATGGCTCTGCCCTTGGCAATGACCGCTGCCAATGCAGAGACGCCCGACAACGTGCTGGTCGTGGCGCAGAACATCGACGACATCATTTCGCTCGATCCGGCCCAGGCTTACGAATTCACCGCGGGCGAGCTTCTAACCAACATCTATGACCGGCTCGTGCAGTACGACGCCGAAGATCCCACGGTGCTGGCGCCCGGTCTCGCCGAAAGCTGGGAGATCGACGCCGAGAACAAGACGATCACCTTCGAGCTGCGCGATGCCACCTTCCACTCAGGCAACCCGGTTCGGGGTGAAGACGTCGTGTTTTCGTTCAAGCGCGTGGTCGAGCTGAACCTCAACCCGGGCTTCATCCTGACCCAGCTCGGCTGGACGCCCGAGAATGTCGAGGAGATGGTGACCGCAGACGGCAACACCGTGACCGTCAAGTATGCGGGCGACTTCTCCCCAGCCTTCGTGATGAACGTCCTTGCGGCCCGTCCGGCCTCCGTCGTCGACATGGAAGTCGCGATGGCGAATGAGGTTGATGGGGACATGGGCAATGCCTGGCTCGGCACCAACAGCGCCGGCACCGGGCCGTTCATCCTGGCGGGCTACCGCCCGTCAGAGCTTGTGCGCCTGACCGCCTATGACAACTATTTCAAAGAAGGCCCGAAGATCGAGCAGGTGATCATCCGCCACACGGTCGAGGCCGCCACGCAGCAACTGCTCCTGGAGCAGGGCGACGCGGACATGGCGCGTAACCTCACCCCCGATCAGGTCGCCTCCATCGACGCGGACGGCGTGCGTGTCGAGGTCTTCCCGCAGGCAGCTATCCACTTCCTCGTCTTTAACCAGAACGTGCCGGAGCTGACCAACGAGGCGCTCTGGGAGGCCTCGCGTTACCTGATCGATTACGAGGGGATGACCAACAGCTTCCTCAAGGGCCAGATGGAGATCCACCAATCGTGGTGGCCGGAGGGCTTCCCGGGTGCGGTGACCGACACGCCCTATTCCTATGATCTCGAGAAGGCCAAGCAGATCCTGACGGATGCCGGCGTCGAGCTGCCGATCAACGTCTCGCTCGACATCATCGCAGCACAGCCCTTCACGGATATGGCGCAGTCATTGCAGGCCACCTTTGCCGATGCCGACATCAACTTCGAGATCACCTCGGCCACGACGGCCCAGATGATCACGCGGTACCGCGCGCGCGAGCACCAGGCGGCGATGCTCTACTGGGGGCCAGACTTCATGGACCCGCATTCCAACGCCAAGGCCTTCGCTTATAACTCGAACAATGACCAGGACGCCTATGCCGCCACCACCACCTGGCGGAACTCCTGGGCGGTGCCAGAAGAGCTGAACGACATGACCCGCGAGGCGCTGACCGAAAGCGATCCCGCCAAGCGCGAGGAGATTTACACCGAGCTGCAAAAGATCATCCAGGTCGATAGCCCGATCATGATCATGTTCCAGGCGTCCTATCAGGTCGGCATGAGCGACAAGGTGTCGGGCTACGTCAACGGAGCAACGTCGGACTTCGTCTTCTACCGCCTCGTTGAGAAGAACTGACATTGTACGTCGGCCTTGGGAGCGTCCGTTGCATCGTTGATTTGGGGCGCGCGCGGGTTGTGGCGTGACGACGACTATGCGGCTGAATTGTAAGTGATAATCGTTGGGGGCTGATAGAGCCGGACGGTCTTTCGAGCTTGACGCAAGAAGGACCTTGCTGCGTTGGCCGTCCGGCGTGCCGTTAATCTCAAGTCGATAAAGCGACCATGCCGATCGACGGCGCGCCGGAGATACCACCACTAGCCAATCACACGCAGGTGGGTCGCTTCGACATGCCAGGGTACCCCTAACCAGCTGCGATTCTGGCCATAGGCGCGCTTGCGGATCGCGGGACCGAACTCTTTCACCCAGCGGAAGACGGTTGCTGCATCCACCGTGACCCTGCGTTTGGCCGGCAGGTCACGCACGTCACGAAAAGACTGCAGAGACCGGCGGTCTCAACGCTCGGCAAGAAGAACAACGTCCTTCGAAACCCCGCGCGGGAAACGGGCCATCGCGGGCGGTCGTCGCGCTCTGCGGCATATGATGTTCCAGGCAGCCCTGGCTGCAGCGCATCACAGCCCGAGCCTCAGACCCTTCGCCGAGAGTCTCCAAGAGGCCGGACAGCCATTCAAGGTCATCGAAGCGGCAGTCGCCAGCAAGCTTGTCACCCTGGCAAACGCCCTCTGCAATACCCTACAAGAATTGGCACCGTCGCCTGCCTGACCGGCACAGTCACTAGATCAGCGGTTGCCGTGCCGGCAAGACGCCCTTCGGGAGGTTGATCTCGAACGTCTGCTCGCGTCCATCTACGGGTCAGAAGAGTGAATGGAGCGGACAACTGCGCCAAGCGGCTCCGTCGCATCAACCTCCTTCGTAGCGCTTTGGCGGAGAAGCGGTTCGATCTCAGCAAGGTTTGCGCCAGTCGGATCGCCTTCGCACGGTGCCCAGCGCGACCAGCCATCTTGGTCGAGGTCAAGCGCACGATGGCCCTGTCTTGCCAACTCAGAAATGACGGTCGATTTTCCGGTGCCGGACATGCCAGTGATCAGAGCAATCATCGTCGTGCTTTCATGCGATGAGTGTCTCGTCCTCGCGCACGGGCCTTCCTTTCGCTTTCGCGTTCATTTGAGGCCATCGTTGCTTCGTGTTCCAATTCCGGCTCTCATTGCCCGCGCCGAGCATAGATCCTTACGCACTTCCGATACGGGCCGATCGGAACGTGCACTGCATCACCACCCTCCGCTTACTTGGTCGACACACTTCGCTAAAACCAGCCGCTTCAAATGTGTTCCGGCTGCCGACATGAAGTTCTCCCCATGTGATCTCCTTCCCGGGCGTCGTTATTATGGGATAGCCCTCCAAAATGTCTGCGCCTCTGCTTCTGGCGTGTTCGACCGCTGCCCGGGCCAGAGCGTAGCTGATCCGTTGGCCCCGGAACTCTTTGCGGACGATGAAACATGTCGCTGCCCAAATTCTGTCATCGGCCTTATCCTCGGTGCGGCCCTTCCAGGGCGTTTGGCCAAGCCTGACATATGCGCTCCGCGGCTCGACGGCACACCAGCCCACGGGCTCTTCCGCAAGATAGGCGACCAATCCGCTCGTAGCCCTTGCATTGGGGTTGCCGCACTGCGTTTGGGCCCTGAGACCTTCCGGACGGAAGCCGGCCGAAAAGCTGTCCGTATACCATTCCCGACTTGGCGTCTTGAAACGCTGGCACCAACATCCTCGGTGATCGCCGCGCGCCGCGAATATGAGCTCGAGATCGTCCCAACTGGCTCCGTTTGCTGGGCTGATCCTAAGCGATGCAGCGTCTGTCATAGCGAAGCCGTTTTCTCGAGGTCGCGGGAGCATTGACCCGATTTTGCACTCAGGTTTGAGCCGATCACTCTGTGTTAGGCAGCGTCGTAGACCTACACGCGTATTCCGGATCTGGGGCCCTATTCGCCAAATGGTTCATTTGTCTGATTGCCAAGGATCGTATGTCCCAAAGTTCCAAAGCTGGCCTTCCGGATCACGACAGCTAAAGACACGCCCGCCGTAGTCCTCGTCCTTGGGCTCCATTGTGATGTCCGCGCCAGAAATGCGCGCTTGTTTGGCAATGGCGTCGACGTCGTCAACGACGATGTAAGCGCTCTGGGAAACACCGCCTAGGGCACGCGCCGTGGATTGAAAGGCGCCGAAGTCGTCCTCGCGGGCGCTGCCGAGCATGATCATTGCAGATCCGCGGGTCAGTTGTGCATGTGCTATCCCGCCATTTCCGTCATCCACCACCAAGTGTCGGTCGAAGCCAAAGGCATTGCACAGCCATTCGATCATTCCCGGAGCATCGTCGTACCGCAGGGTCGGAATGATGCTGGTTCCTTTCATGTCGCACTCCCTAGCGCTTGCTGCCTCGGAAGAGTGCCATGAACCTTCGAAGCTGAATTGAAGATTTCGGAACATGCTAGATGTGGAGTCTAGGCGCGGAAGGTCGCGCGCTTCTCGCCCATGCAGTTGGCGTCTCACCGGAAAGGTCGCGAAAGGACCGTATGAGGTGCGCTTGGTCGGAGTACCCGGCAGCCGCTGCAATCTCGGCCCAGCTTGCCGTCTTTGATCGGAGCGCGAGGGATCTTGCACGCTGAAAGCGGAGCATGCGCACCGCCGTGATGGGCTTGATGCCGGTTTCTTTGCGAAACTGCGCGCTGAGATGTCGTGTACTCCATCCAAGTTCAGCCGCGGTCTGTGCGATCGAGTTGCCCGCCGAAAGCAAGTGCCAGGATCTGTGAATCTGGTTTGAGGCAGGGGACTTGAACCTGGGCGCAAGCAACTCCTCGATCAGGTCGAAACGCAACACCCAATCTGAGGTGGAATAGAGCTGGTCGTGGATCGCGTCATAGTCTCCAGAGAATTGTGCGATGGCCTTTAGGTCAACGACGTGACCCGCAAGATCGGCCGCGGCGCCTCCGAAGAGGCGCGCGGCACCAAGTGGCGTCACGTCGACTTGCAACAGTTCTGCGCCCGCATCGCAAGATACGCGCACAGGACCCGGAAAGAGGCCGGCGACGAAACTCTGGTTGCGGTCGAAGCCCTCTTTCCTCCCGAGTTGGATGTCCCAAGGCTTCCCTAGATTGAATACCAGCGGAAAGACGAGCTCTGCCGTTTCCAGAAAGACGCTTGGTTCCGTCTTCGAGACATATCCCGCGATGCGCGACACCAACCCGTTGAGTGCACGAGATGGCGAGCGCGAAACAAACGTAGGGTCGGCCATGCCGCGATGTTACGGGACGGGCTGTTTGGTCGCCACAACCACGTTGACGCTTGAGCAAGAGCGCGCCGTTACAACAGGTGCTTTATGCTCGGAGAAAAACACACGTGCTAGGGCCTCCGGCAGGGCGCGCCGCTTTGTCTCTTCGATGACCAGGTGTCAGGTGGCCGGGACAGCTGCTTACTCAGGGTCAAGTACCTTCCGGTGCGTCGTCGCGGACGATACGGTGTTCTCCTCCACCTTGTCCGATAATCGATCGAACAGCCGGCCAAAGGAGGGCTTGCGTGGGGATGGGCCTCGCCGTCCATCGTTTCGAGATCTGATGCATGCGGCTTGGCCGCGCAAAAACAGGTCTCGCACTCACAGGTTCAGGAGCGGGCTCTGAAACCCCTCGGGCTTTACGGCCAGGACCGGGCAATCCAAGCCGTTGATAATGTTCTCGGCCGTGTTGCCGATGAACACGCCACTCAAACCCGTCCGTGCCACGGTGCCCATAACCACTACGTCGGCCCTCATCTCGCGGCTCTGTTTGTAGATCACGGTCTCAGGGCTCCCGCGTGTCAGACGCGGAGCCAAGGACGGCCGAAGCCCGTCTTCTGAACGCACCTGCGCAATGAAACGACGCATCGCTTCGTGTCTCGTTTCTAGGATCTCGTTGACGTATCGGTCGGCATTCAACCTAGAACCGCTACCATCGGAAAAGGCCCAGACCATACCTTCGGCGGGGGCGTCCCAAGCATGAAGGACGGTTACTTCGGTGTCCGGTGCACCGGCGAGTATGCAGGCGGCATCGATCACGCGTCGATTTAGGTCTTCAAGCGTCTCGGGCTCTTCGGCGTCCCACAGATCGAGATCAACCGCTGCCAGAATCCGTCGCGGGCGCTTTGGTGCACTGTCTGTCTGCAGCCAGACGGAACACGGGCATTTCCGCAGGAGGTGCTGGTCGGTACTTGCGAACAGGAAGCGGTCTACCCCGACGAGCGGCTCAGCCTGCTTAACGACGACGTCGCACCCCGATTTGGCCACGTGCCGGATGACCTCAAGATAGGCCTTGCCGACTGAAACTGAGAGCGGAACGGACCGGTCGGGAATTAGCTCTGCCAACCTCGCCTCAATCTCTTCGCGGCTCCGCGCAACTGCCGCCGCGATCAGCCGGTCAGAGGCGGCGCCGGAAAGCCGCGAGAGAAGCGACAGATCGGATGGTGGCTCGACGCAGGCGATCACCTCGAGTGACGCATCATGCGTCTGGGCGAGGGCGAACGCGCTTTCGAGAGCGATCTGCGTCTTTCGCGTGTCCACGACTGCAAGGATCTTTCGGGGCTTGCCGGTTTGCCCCGTCATGCCAGCAGTTCCTTCTGGCCCTCGGGGTCGGTTGCGAGGCTCTCCGGCGCTCGGACATCGCCCGCAATCATTCGTGCGGCGGCGAAGGCCGCGTCGCGATAGGGCATGAGGACGAGATCCGCGTGTTGCATCTTGAGGCTGCCCGCCGTGGCCTGGCGGTGCGCAGCAACGGCAATCTTGCCATTGTAGCCAAGCTCGCGCACAGCCTTGAGAAGCGCGTGACGCGGATCGTCATGGGTCAGCCCGGTGTCATGCTCGGGCACTGCCATCACCAACCATTCGGCCCGAGAGAGCGGCAGATGGCTCAGGAATTCGGGATCGGTCGCATCGCCGAACACAACATCATACCCCTCCGCACGGGCGCTGCGCACCGCCTCGGGACTGAAGTCAACGCCGAGGATGCGCTTGCCGCTGTCCCGCAGCGCCGATGCGATGCCAAGCCCATAGCGACCAAGCCCGAACAGGATTACGTCATGGGCGCGGATGGTCTCGGAATGGCCCTGGTCTTCGGCTTTCGGGTGCGGGCGCTCGAAGAGGCCGAGGACTGGCTCGAACACGCTGTAGAGCTGGTGCGAATAGGTGATCATGTACGTGGATGCGGCGATAGTTGCGAGCCCGACGAGCGTGACCAGACCGAGCGCGTCCTCTGACACATGCCCGATTGCCACGCCCATCGCCATGAAGATTAGGGAGAACTCGCTGATCTGCGCGACCGTGAGTCCGGCAAGAAAGCCCGTGCGCTTGCGGTAGCCCATTGCCCCCATTATCGCGAGCACGATCAGCGGATTGCCAATGAGGACGAAGAGCGACAGCACGATCGCAGGGCCAACGCTCGCGCCCAACACCGAGAGATCGAGCGAGGCGCCGAGCGCAATGAAGAAGAAGAGCAGCAGAAAATCCCGCAAGCTCGCGAGCCTCGCGGCGATCGCCTCGCGGAAGGGCGTCGAAGCGAGCGAGACGCCCGCGAGCAGGCCCCCGAGTTCCTTACCGAAGCCAAGGTAGTGGCCGACGGCCGCCAGCAGCGCGGCCCAGCCGATCGCGAACGATACCAGAAGCTCGGGCGCGCGCGAAAGCCGTTCAACCAGCGCGTTGGCAACATACCGGATGAAGAGCAGGACGAAGCCCAGCATCGCAACACCATACCCGAGTACGCGCAGAACCTCGGTAAGCGCGCCCTCTCCCTCCGCAGCCGCGCCGCCTACGCCGATGGCCGAGAGCGCTATCATTGCGACCACAACGACAATGTCCTGGACGATTAGGAAGCCAAGCGCGATCCGCCCGTGCAACGCGTCGATCTCGCGTTTGTCGGACAGCAGTTTCACGATGATGATTGTCGACGAGAAGGTGAGCGCAATCGCCACATAGAGCGCCGTCAGCGCGTCGAGGCCAAGAGCAATCGCGATCAGGAAGCCAAAGACCGTCGTGAAGAGCACCTGCCCAAGCCCGGTGACCAGCGCCACAGGGCCCAACGTGCGCACCAGGTTGAAGTCGAGCTTCAAGCCGACAAGAAACAAGAGAACGGCGATGCCCAGCTCGGCCAGAAGGTCAATTTGTTCGTCAGACCGCGCAATGTCGAGAAGCGAGGGACCGGCGAGGATCCCCACAGCGATAAAGCTCACGATAAGTGGTTGACGCAACAGGAGCCCGATGAAGCCGACGCCAGCTGCCAGAACCAGGAGCGCTGCGATCTCGTAAAAGATGTAGCCTTCGATTGCAGCACTCACGGCAAGCCTCACAGTTGTGCCAGGTGTGTGGTCGTTTCACGGTAGATATGGCTGCTCGGCCCCGATGGACCGGTTGCAGATGTCCGCTGCCAAGTGACCGCGGCTCTTAGCAGCGCACGACGGCGCCTGCCACGTATTAAAGTTGACTAGATTCGTCATAGTTGCAATCCAATTTGCTATAAAGTGTGGGCTGGGTCCGCCGACAATACTGGAGGGGCGAGGGATGCGGCGGCGACTTGAGCAGGATTGCTGCCCTCTCGGCGCACCGACCCATTTGCACCGGGCCCAAGTGTCGGACAGCGGTGGGAGCACCCCGCAAGGAGAGGCGTGTCCCAGGCAGGAGCTTCGATGAGGGCCGCGGTCTTCAGCACCAAGCCCTATGACGAGCGTTATCTGCGAGCGGCCAATCAGGGTGCGCACGAATTGGCATTCTTCGATGTGCGCCTGACGCAGGAGACCGCTCCGTTGGCGCGGGGGTTCGACGCCGTCTGCGCATTCGTGAACGACGACCTTGGCAGAGAGGCGATCCTGAGCCTCGCGTCGGCGGGAGTGAAGACGATCGCGCTCCGCTCGGCTGGGTTCAACCATGTCGATCTGGAAGCCGCGATGGCGGCAGGGATCGCTGTGGGTCGCGTGCCCGCCTACTCGCCCCATGCAGTTGCGGAGCACACGCTCGCCCTGATCCTGACCCTGAACCGCAAGATGCATCGCGCCTACAATCGCGTACGGGAGGGGAACTTTGCGCTCAATGGATTGCTCGGCTTCGATTTGCACGGGAAGACCGTGGGCATTGTCGGCACCGGAAAGATCGGTGAGATCGTGGCGCGGATTCTGAATGGCTTCGGGTGTCGACTGCTCGCCTTTGACCCAGAGGAGAGTGCGACCTGTCGCGCGATCGGTGTTCGCTATGTCGAACTCGACGACTTGTTAGGGCAAAGTGACGTCATCACCCTTCAATGCCCCCTGACGCCCACGACACACCACATGATCGACTGCGCTGCCATCGCCAAGATGAGAGCCGGGGTCATGCTCATAAACACGAGCCGGGGCGCCGTCGTGGACACCTCCGCCCTGATCGCTGGCCTGAAGGATGGAAGGATCGGAAGTGTCGGGCTCGATGTCTACGAGGAAGAGGCAGACCTGTTCTTCGAAGATCTCTCGCAGACCTTTATCGAAGACGATGTCTTCGCGCGGCTCTTGACCTTTCCCAACGTCCTGATCACTGGGCACCAGGCGTTCTTCACGCATGAGGCGCTGACTGCGATTGCCGAGACGACCATCGCCAACCTGACAGCGTTTGAACGCGAGGGCGAGCCGCTGCATCCGGTGGTCGCGGTGACGGGGGGCTGAACGATGTCCACGCTCCTGGCTGCAGCCCCTCTTGCCGTGATCCTGATCGGAATGGGTCTCTTGCGAAGCTCTGCGGTCGTTGCCGGTTCAGCCGGGCTGGCCCTGGCGCTGCTGCTTTCGGTGACGGTGTTCCAACCTGAGGCAGTAATCGATAGCGGGATCGCGCCTCTGCTTCGCGGGGTCGCGGCCGAGGCGCTCCACTCAACCTTCACGATTCTGTGGATCATCCTGCCGGCACTGGCGATCTACGAGTTCCAGAAAAAGACCGGCGCGATCGTCCGCATCCGCGACAGCCTGACCTCGCTGACAGACGACCGGCGCCTCCAGGCCATTCTGATCGCGTGGTTTTTCGGGTTGTTCATGGAAGGCGCTGCTGGATTTGGTACGCCCGTCGCCCTGTCTGCGCCGCTCTTGGTGGGACTGGGCTACGCCCCGCTCCGGGCGGTGGTACTGGCGCTCCTTGGTCATGCCGCGGGTGTATCGTTCGGTGCCGTCGGCACGCCCGCCCTTGCCCAGATCGAGATGACGGGGCTGGATGCCCGGGAGGTCGCAGTGTGGACGGCGGGTTTACACGCATTCTGCGGCCCGCTCCTGCTTTTGGCCATGGTGAGGATGGCCGCGAGGGGCCGGCTGTCGCGACACGACCTTGCATGGACGGGGATCGCGGCTCTGTGTTTCCTGGTGCCTTCGCTTGCTCTTGCCCGCATCACCGGGCCGGAGTTGCCCACCCTTGGAGGCGCACTGATTGGCGTGGTTGTGTTTGTAGGGCTCTTGCCGCGCAAGGGGCCGCAGGCACTCGAACTGCGTCAACTCTCCAAGGATCTGGCACCCTACGCGATCATCCTTGTCCTCGTCCTTGCTACCCGCTTGATTACACCAATTCAGGATTGGCTGCGTGAGATCTCGCTCAGTTGGGCCCTCGACGGCGTCTACCACGGTGCGTTCCAGCCCCTCTATCATCCGGGTACGATCCTGCTGATCGGCCTCGTCTTCGGCGCGGCCGCGACACGCCAAATGGGCTCTGTGATCGGGGCCGTGTCTGCGGCGCTCAAGCGCTTGGTCCCAGTGGCGCTTGCCCTCCTTGTCATGCTGGCCTTGTCGCGGTCCATGGTGCATTCGGGCATGATCGACGTTCTGGCGACGGAAGCAGCAAGCGTCGGGCCGGCCTGGCCGCTCGTCGCTCCGTTTGTTGGTGTGCTCGGCACGTTCATCACGGGCTCGGCGACGGCATCGAATATCCTGTTTACCGAGCTGCAAGTCACGACAGCCGTTCAGATCGCGCTGCCACTGCCGCTGATGGTTGCGGCGCAGGGCTTCGGGGCGGCGATCGGGAACATCGTGGCCCCGCACAACATCATTGCCGGAAGTGCGACCGTGGGTCTGACTGGACGCGAAGGAGAGGTGCTCGCCAGGACGGCGCTGCCTTGCATATTGTACACGGTTCTCGGTGGCTCTCTCATTCTTCTGGTTTTCGCCTGATCTGGATATCCCAATTTCTGAGCAGATTGCTGGCGAGCCTCTTCCAGGTTTTCCCCAAACGTCAGAATTCCCACATTCTGCTAAAGCTAGGCCCGGGCGACAAATGACCGGGCTTCGGACGAGGTGTCTGATCCAAGGGTTGAGGACTGTGCTTCTCTCGAGTGAGTACGAGAAGGCAATATGGAAGGAGTTCAGTCGCGCGATGTCTCTGGCGTGCCGTAACAGGCCAGGATCACATCGGCGGCGGCTTCGATAATCTCGGACAATTCGGCCTTGGTCACCAGACCTGCGCCGAGAATAGCCGGCCAGAATGCCCGCGCTTTCAGCATTGCAAGAAACTGCTCCGCCGCCACCTGAGGGGCGGCCATTCTCAGCGATCCGTCGTCGACGGCCGCCTGCATGAGTTGTGCGATGCTGCGCGTCTTGTCGAACTTGTTCTGCAGTCCGGCGGCCAGCTCGGGTGCCCGCATCGCCTCGGCGATAATCATTCGAAACATCGCGATGATCTGGTCGTCCATGAACAGCCGGCCTTCGGCCCAGCCGATGTCCACGAGCTGATCGCGGATCGGGCGTTCTGGATCGTAGTCGATATCCAGTTCGTCCGCGATCCGCTCAGCTAGGATGTCGACGATCGCATGGAACAGCTTATCCTTACTGTCGAAATGCTTGTAGACCGTACGCTTGGACACCGCCGCCCGCGACGAGATGCAATCCATCCGTGCTTGCGAGAAGCCCTTATCCAAGAACTCCTGCAACGCGGCATCCAAAATATCGCGACGCTTCTTGGCGCTGAGATCTGACAGGTCTTGCATTTAATCGTCATCGCGCTGGCCACCGGTTGGGTCAACCGAGCGGTAAACTCACGGGTTTACACTCTGTCACTCCTGCCGTAATGTAAACCTTCTAGTTTACCCATCGACGAACGGCAAGCGACTCTGAGGGAGAACAGCGATGGCCTTTACCCTAAACTTGAATGGCGAGACCCGAGAGGTCGACGCAGAGGCAGGGACCCCACTGTTGTGGGTGATCCGGGATGAGCTGAAATTGACCGGCACGAAATTCGGCTGTGGCGTGGCGTCGTGCGGGGCCTGCACGGTGCATCTGGACGGGCAGCCTGCGCGGTCCTGCCAAACCTACGTGGACGACGCCGAAGGGATCGAAATCACCACCATCGAGGCCATGGCCGAAAACAAGATCGGTGCGGCCGTGCAGCAGGCTTGGGTCGAACTCGACGTGGTCCAGTGTGGCTATTGCCAGTCCGGTCAGATCATGTCCGCTGTTGGCCTTTTGTCCGAAAACCCCAAGCCGACTGCCGACGACATCGACAATTACATGTACGGCAATGCCTGCCGTTGCGCCACGTATCAGCGCATCCGCGCCGGCATCCAGCGTGCCGCAGAGATCTTGGAGGCCTGATATGACCACCGATACCTCTCGCCGTGGATTTCTGAAGGGCACAGCGGCCGTTGGCGCGGTGCTGTTCATTGGGGCGCGGCCGGACGGAGCAATGGCCGCCTCCGGTGAGCCGACTATGCTGACCCCGTTTGTGCGGATCGATGCGGACGGTGCGGTGACGGCCATCGTCAAGCATATCGAGTTTGGCCAAGGGCCGGCCACGGGCCTGACGACCCTAATTGCCGAAGAGCTCGGCCTGCGGATGGACCAGATTTCTTACGACTTCGCGCCGTCGAACCCGCAAGTCTACAACAACCTGTTGTTCGGTCCGTTCCAGGGCACGGGCGGCTCGACCGCCATGGCCAACAGCTTCATGCAGTACCGCCAGGCTGGTGCGGCTGCGCGTGCGGTGTTGATCGAGGCTGCGGCCCAAGCCTGGGGCGTCGAGGCCTCCGAACTCGACATCGTCGACGGCCAGATCACAGGGGCCGGCAACGAAGCCC
Organism: Pseudomonadota bacterium; assembly: GCA_039822045.1. Taxonomy (GTDB): domain Bacteria; phylum Pseudomonadota; class Alphaproteobacteria; order Rhodobacterales; family Rhodobacteraceae; genus HLUCCA09. Next base: position 273,777 of record JBCBMY010000006.1, read on the forward strand.
CACTGGGCGATTTCGTGGCCTCTGCCGCGACGCTCGAGGTGCCGTCTGAGCCCACACTGAAGACGCCCGACCAGTGGCGTTTGATCGGCGACGCCAGCGTCCGCCGCAAGGATTCTGCGATCAAAGGCAACGGCACGGCTGTCTTCGGGATGGACCTGCATCTGCCAAACCAGATGATCGCGATGATCAAGCGCCCCGACCAGCTTGGCGCGACGGTTCTGTCCTTCGACGACAGCGGCGCGCAGGGCGTCAAAGGGTTCATTCGCGCGGCCACCTTGCCCAATCAGGCGGGCGTCGCGGTCTATGCCGAAAACACCTGGGCCGCGATCCAGGCGCGCGACGCGGTGACGGTCGAGTGGGACCTCTCGAACGCCGAAAGCCGGAGTTCGGATGAGATCAAGGCCGAGATCATGGCCGCGCTTGACGCGCCGGCGGAGTATAACGTCAACAAGACCGATGGCGCGGCGACGGAAGCCAAGTTGGCCGAGGCCGCGACGGTGGTGGAAGAGACGTTCTACTTCCCTCTCCTGGCCCACGCCCCGATGGAGCCGATGAACTGCACCATCGAGCAGACGGCCGACGGCAAGATCGTGCTTCACGACGGTGCGCAGATCCCAACCGGCCCGCACATGGCCTTTGCCCAGATCTTCCAGCTTCCCATGGAACAGATCGAGATCAAGACGCTGCTCACCGGCGGCTCGTTCGGTCGGCGGGCGACGCCTGAGGCGGATTATCAGGTCGAGGCGGCTCTGGCCTTCGTCATGACCGATCGCAGCCGCCCGATGAAGCTGGTCTGGACGCGGGAGGATGACATCCGTGGCGGCTACTATCGTCCGGCCTTCGGGCATAAGGTCCGCGTGGGTCTCGATGGCGATGGCCAGATCATAGCATGGGATCATCGGATCGCCGGGCAACCCATCATGAAGGGGACGCCATTTGAGCAAATGGTGGTTCAGGACGGCGTCGATCACAGCTCGGTCGAAGGGGCCTCGGATACGCCCTATCAGATCCCAGGTGCGCATTTCGGTCTGACGGACGTGAAGAAGGCGACGAACATCCTCTGGTGGCGCGCCGTTGGGCACACGCACACGGCCTATGTGATGGAAGTAATGATGGAAAAGGCGGCGAAGGCGGCTGGTATCGATCCGCTCGACTTTCGCCTAGCCTACCTCACCGGTGGCCCGGATCAGGAGCGCAAAGCAGGTGTTCTGCGGCTTGCCGCCGAGAAAGCGGGCTGGGGCAATGCGCCCGCGGGCCGCGCGCAGGGGCTCGCTGTGCACAAGTCGTTCGGCTCCTATGTGGCTGAGGTCGTGGAGGTCTCAGGGACACCGGAGGACGGGGTCAGGGTCGAAAAGGTGACCTGCGCCGTTGATTGCGGCGTTCCCGTGAACCCCGATGTAATCAAGGCCCAGATGGAAGGTGGTGCTGGATACGGCATCGGCCACGCCATGCGGGACCACATCACGCTCACGGACGGGGCGCCCGACCAGTACAACTTCCCGGATTACGAACCGCTCAGGATCACGGATATCGGAGCGATCGACGTCCATATCGTCCAGTCGATGGAGCCCCCCACCGGCGTCGGCGAACCAGCGACGCCCCCGTCTGCGCCAGCTTTGGCCAACGCCATTGCCGCGGCAAGTGGAACCGCCCAAGTGGCGTCCCTTCCGATGGACGATGCGGGCGTGCGCTTCGTCTGATTTAATGGCTCCGGCGGGCCCTACTCGGGTCCGCCGGACAAACGACGAACGGGACCGAAGAGAGGTCTTGTGAACTGCCTCCATCGAGTTGTTCGATTGAGGTTTTTATGCATGACCGGGTTTTGGACGAGCGCGATGCTGCGCTCGGCGAGGAGTTCGACGACGACCTGGGACGACGTGAGATAACGCGGGTACCACCGCACTGCGAGACGGATGACATCCCGAGTCAAGCGCTGGCGCTTGAACGAGGATTTGCGCGGTGCGCCGAACATGAGAAGCGAAGACTCAACCAGGAACACCGCCTAACGAAACGGATCCAGTGACATGGCCGATGTCGTGCTCTCCAGTATCGAAGTCCAAAATGGCGAAGTTCATGTTATCGATTGGGTGCTGTTGCCGGGCGTCCGTTCGGAGTGCCGCTGATTGAAAGCAAAAAAGGTGTGTTCGCGGATGGCTCGATGGTCCGGGCATGCGGTCAGCCAACGGGCTAGGCCCTCCCAACCTTACGGAGATGCGCTGCCCTGGCCCCAGAAAGGTTGCGGCATTTCTTCCAATGCGCCCTTCCGATACCCGAACTCGGGCATCAAGTCGGCCATGTTGAAGATGGGCGAGCCATCCTCGTTCCGCCTGATTTCCCCCTCGATCAACAACATCGCATAGCCGTGCACCATGCTCCACAGCATCCATTCGGTCCGCCACGGCCCGCCCGGTGAATCTGCTTTGTCCCATTCCAGACCATGGGCAACGTTGCGCAGTACGTCATAACTGCCCCACGCCGCGCGCCGCAGGTCGGGGTTGTCGCGGTCTCGGAGCGATTTGGAAAACATCAGCTTGAACAGTTGCGGATGGTTAAGGGCGAAACGGACATATCCGTTGCCGGCCGCTTGCAAACGGGCTTGTCCGGGGGGCTGATCCTCGACGCCGCGGCGCATTTCGGCCGCATGCATCTCGAAACCACGCGTTGCGACCGCCGTGAGCAGCCCCTTTAACCCGTCAAAGTGGTTCTTCGGGGCTGTATGGCTGACGCCAACGCGCGCGGCGATCGACCTGAGTGACAGCGCTTCAAGCCCCTTTTCCTCAAGCTCCGCCAATCCGGCTTCGATCAGTGCAGGTTTCAGATCGCCGTGATGATATTTTTTATCGTACTTCTTCAGCGCTATACCCTCGTTATATTTCCAGTGTAAATTTCTTTTCTGGACTTTGCAAGCTGCCGCGCTCAATAAGTTACCGGTGGAAATTTACAGTGGAGATATCGGATGACCCCCGAAGCCTTGTTCTCTCACGTTGGTATGGCCGCGATGGCAGGGTGGGCCCTGCTCATCCTCGGCCCAAGACGGTTCAGCTGGTTCAATGCGATCCCGCTCTGGATCATTCCCGTCGGGCTGTCGGCGGTCTATGCCGCACTGATCTTCAGCCGGTTCTCTGGCATGGGGGGCGGCTTCGACAGCCTCGAAAGCGTCGCCACGCTCATGTCCGACAAATGGGCGTTGTTGGCCGGGTGGGTCCACTATCTGGCATTCGATCTGTTCGTCGGCGCGATCATGGCGGCCCGCATGGATCGGGCCGGCGTCGGGCGCCTTGTCCAAGCCCCGATCCTCGGTGCAACTTTCATGCTTGGCCCGTTGGGTTTCCTGGTCGCGGGCCTGACGGAACTCGGTCTCAGGGCGCACCGTCTGCCCGCGCAAACCATCTCCCTGAAAGGAATGCCCGATGTCTACGCGTGACGCCGCCCTACCCACCGTCCGGGAGGACGCCCCGTCGCAGTTCGTCACGCTCACCGTCGTTGCCCTCGTGCTTTTGGCCCTGTCGACACTTTGGGGCTTCGTTGACGACCGGACCATCGAAGGCGTGGCCGTGTGGATGAAACCATTCAAGTTCGCGCTCAGCTTCGCGGTGTTTTTTGCCACGATTGCTCTGATCGAGCGCCGTTTGTCCGACCCGGTCCGAAACGGCTGGACGCTGCGCATCTTGGGTTGGGCGATGGCGGCCGCGTTTCTGTCGGAAATGGCCTACATGATGTATCAGGCCGGGCGCGCTGAAGCCTCGCACTTCAATATGTCCACCCCCTTTAACGAGTTTATGTACACGGTTGTCATGGCCGCCGGTGCCGTTGTTTTGGTGGCGGCGACTGCGTTGATCGGATGGGTCGCGCGGCGCGATGCCAACGCCAATTTAAGCCCGGCGCTGCGCGAAGCGATCTGGCTGGGCTTCCTTCTTACGTTCATCCTGACGATGATCGTCGCAGGCTACATGAGCGCCGGTGGCACACGCTTGGTCGGCGTTCATCCCGAAGGCGCGGCAACCCTGCCGTTTGTTGGCTGGTCCGGCGTGACCGGCGATTTGCGACCGGCGCACTTTGCTTCGCTCCATGCAATGCAGGTTCTGCCGCTTCTGGCGATGTGGCTCGACCGCGGAGGACGCACTGGGTCGGTCCTCACCATCCGGTTTGCCGCGCTTGGCTATGCCGCCCTTACGCTCGCAGTCTTTGTGCAAGCCCTGTTGGGCCTGCCGCTGATCCCCCTCGGCTAACCGAAATCAGGCGTGCCGCGCCGAAAACGGCGTGGCCGCAAGCCCCTTTTTGCCTCTTTGATCGAATGGACATTCCAAGACGATCCGCTTCCTCCCGCTCGTACTTGGCACAAGCCTTGCGCCCCCCGCGCTTGCCCTCGCCGAAACGACACCGGGCGATGTGCCTGGCACCTGGCAAACCGGGGTCGTCAATCTGCGCGGGGTCCGTACACACCTTTCGGAGTTCTACAGTTACACTGGCCTAGCATCCCGTGATCCCGAGTTGGTGATCCTGCTTCAGCGGGTGACTATTGCTTCGGGATCCGATCGGCGCGTTGTCCTTGAGACAAATCCTCTATTCCACCCGCATTTCGACGGTATCCGACATATCGATCGCAAGCGGCGGAATACTCTCATCGAAGCGACCACGCGGCAATGAGCCGGCCGCTTGGAGATCACCAGAGCTTTCGATCCTTGCGAACGGTAAGAGTGACACTGAGCGGGATTGAGACAGCCGAACCATCAAGAGCGGCCACGACCATAACAAGCAACCCTGCATAAGGAGTGAGATCGCAGTTATAGACCTGCCGTTCGACGCCGCAGCGTGACCGCCCGTGCCACCCGGCCATACACGAGCGCTCATCGGATCAGTGCAACAGTTCCACAGAGGCTTTGGCTTTTGTGGAATTCGCGAGCCCGATATCCTGCTTGCATGTTGGATACCCTGACAACCCGGGAAGTGGAGGTTGCGAAGGCCTATGCGGGCGGCGGCAGCTATAAGGCCGTCGCGCGGGATTTAGGGGTGTCGCCGTCGACCATCCGCGCGCACTTAGCAACGATCTATCGAAAGCTCGACGTCAGAACGAAAGTGGCGCTTGCCGAGGCACTACGGGGGTTAGAGCCGGATCGCGCGCACCCCATGGCCGAGCAAGATGCTTCTGTTTCCATAGCCGCGGTGCAGGCTGCGATGGACAGCGCCGCGCAGCGCCAGATCGCCCTGCTCGAGCGCCGATTTGCAGAACGCGAAGCGCACATGGCGGCACTATTGGACCGCAAGGACGCGCAATTTGCGGCCGCTCTTTCGACGATTCAATCTGAAATGGTTGAGCTGCGCTCACGACTTTCAGACCCGCAAAAAGCGGTATCTGCACGAGCCAAAACGCAGGCGAACGTGCAACAGCAGCTCAATCGAGAGGCAAACGTGCTGGGCAGCGACCGCATCGCGGAAGCAACAGCGGCAATGGCAGAGGATTTTGCAAAGGCCGACGCCCTTTTTCAGGAGATTGAGGCGCAAAACGCGCTCGCCGTCGACGCAGTAGCGCGCGCCGCCTTCATGCGCGGCGAGATCGCCGCAGACGAGGTCAGATGGCAGGACGCGGCATCACATTTCGACCGCGCCGCACGTCTGAACCCAACTTATGAGACGCTTTTGCAGGCGGGCAAATATGCATGGCTCGTGGGTGACAAGCAGGTCGCCCTCGTGCATGACGAGGCGCTCTTGGAGGTTGCCCTACGTGAGTATGGCACCAAGGGCTTTGAAACCGCTCGGGCGAAGGCGAGTCTGGCCACAACCTATGCCGAATTCGACCGCACTGTCGAAGCTGAAGGCCTTTTGCGCGATTCACTTGAGATCACCAGCCGGACGCGGGGACGATCCAGCGAGGACTTTGCCATCCATGCAACGAACCTTGCGGTTTTGCTTTCCGATATCGGTAGAGTTGAAGAGGCTCTGCCGCTCTACGAGGCCGTCGCGACGATCCGGCGGGACCTGTTTGGCGCCGAAGACGTGAAGTACGGACAGGCGCTATGCAATCTGGGGCAAGCCTATGCGGATACCCAGCAGGTTGATTTGGCAGACGCATCCATGCGCGAAGGTCTTGAGATCTGTCGGAACAAACAAGGCGCAATGCATCCTGATACCGGCATGCGGCTGGCTGTCTACGGGCGGTTTCTGCGCGCGTCGGGGCGGCATGAAGAAGCCGAACCGGTGACACGGGAGGCACTCGCCATCCTGAGCGAAACCTTGGGCGTCTGGCATCCGCGTTATCTCAACGGTCTCAACCAACTGGCCAATATCCTTGGTGCGCTCGGCCGGACTGAGGAGGCAGGGCCGCTGTATGCCGAAGCGCTAGAAGGATTTCGGAAGAGCCGCGGAGAGGGGCATGCTGATACGCTCAATTGTGCGGCGAGCCTTGCCATCCATCTGACGAAGACCGGACGCCGTGCCGAGGGCATTGTGCAATTGCGCAGCGAGGTTGATGGCATTTTGCAAGCTCTTGGTCCCGATCATCCAATGAGCCGACACTATGCTCGGCGGCTGGACGAGCTGGACGCCGCGCAAGATTGAACCCTCCCACCGGGGTGGCCGGGTCTGACGACATGGTGACCTACCCGAAGATGAAGTCTTCGACCGGCATAGCCTGGATCTCGACCGGATCGAGGTCGTGACCGTCGTTGGGATGCAGGATGGGCGCAGGCAACGCTGGTGCGGGCTCTATGGGTGCATCGTGAAATTCGGGAGCCATGTCAAAGTTGCCATGAAAGACGAAGACATCTTGCTGCGCGGGACCACTGGCCGGTTCATCTAGGATAATGAGCTTTGGATGGGAGGCCGCGCTGGCCTGAGCGTCCCGCGTCTAATCTTTCTGCATTGCCACCTCCGTGCGGCGGATCACGTAGGCATTGGCGCCGCTGTTGATCAGATACTGCATCACATAGGTGTCCTGGGTGGTGTTCTGGCTCAGAAGACCCGTCGTTGTGTCCGAGCCGAAATCCTGTTTGGGGCTGTACATCAAAACCTCCTTAAGTGGAGCGCGGGCCGCCGGAGCCGCCCGCGCGGGTCGGGATCAAAAGACGAATTGGTCCATGTCCACAAAATCTGTGTTGGTCAGAACCAGTGCCGCATCTTCAAACACAACAGCGCCCTGCCAGGCTTCGATGGGGCCGTACTCGGTGTTCGCGGCCGGAGCCTGAACGGAAAAGATCCCATGCACCAATTCGATATGCAGATCACCGTCGATGAGTCGAACGTCCTCATCATAGCGATCCACACCGCCATCTCCGTTGCTGTCCGGATTGAAGATGGCGCCATCACTGAAACCAAAATGGTTCAAATCGACCAAGTGACTGATGGAGAGCGTGTCGTCGGCATCAAAGTCGTGAATTGTTAGGAACCCGCCGCCGGTATTGATGTCCTCAGCATTTGCTTTTGAGACAGGACCGCCATCGATATCCACCCAACGCTCGATCGTGTAGTGATTGGCACCGCTGCCGCCATGGACCTCATCGGTTCCGCCGTTCCAGATGAACTCGTCATCACCGCTGCCAAGATATACGACATCCTGTCCAGTGCCATCGCGCACCACATCGTTGCCGGTGCCTGCATCAATCAGGTCATCGCCGCCCATACCTCTCACATCGTCGCGGCCGTGACCGCCTTCGAGCCAGTCGTTGAAGCCGCCGCCCGTGAGGTGATCATTGCCATTCTCGCCGAAGAGCCAGCTGCCGGCTTCATCGGCGATCAAGACGTCATCGCCAGACCCGCCTTTGGCGTTCTCGATGGAGTGCAGGCCCTCCAAGACAGTGCCCTGCAGAGACGTCGCCAATCCGCCGCTCAGGTCGATCTTCCAATCCCCTGAAGAATAGGAATAGTCCACCATATCGCGGCCGTTGCCGCCGAAGAACCCATCGGTACCGGCGCCGCCGGCCAACACATCGTCGCCGTCGCCGCCTTCCAACCGGTCACTCCCATTGCCGCCATTGAGGACATCGTGGCCGCCGCCGCCGTAAAGGGAATCGTTGCCGGTGTTGCCGTTCAGAACGTCATCGCCAATGTCGCCCGAGAGCGCATCGTCACCGCCAAGACCCGAAATGACATCGTCCCCACCGAAACCGGAGATTACGTCATTGGAGGACGACCCATCGATCGTATTGTCAGTGTTATCGCCATTTGCGCCACTGACCGATGACCAGACCGCGCCGCCGTCGATCTTATGCGGCGGTGCGCGATAGACATCTGAATAACCCGTATCGCGGTCCGCTGAGAGATCAAGCGGCGTGTTCGGAACCAATGGCTCCACGGACTGACCAAACGCGCCCACACCGTTTGCTGGGTCGGCACTTGGGTCAACCGAAGACCGCATGTTGGCGGTCAGGATGGTCAGGTTCTCTTCTGTCCCCTGCAGGGTGAGCGGGGCAGCCGTAAGGGAAGAGTGCGTGGTTGCGAGCTGCGCGTCCCGCGTTTGCGCCGCAAGCCCAACCACGCCGACTTGGCGGCCGAGCAGGATATGTTCGGCTGTCTCTTCGTCGGAATCGTCTCTGTCTTCATCCTGATAGTAAAACTGACCGCTCGCCGAACGAATAGGGACCAGTTCTGCCTGACCGCCGTGAGGGAGCGGCAAATGGTGACCCATCGCCAGTGCGCCCTCAGCCGTCTCGATCGATCCGGTCGAGCCGTCGGCCCGTTTAGAGCTTGGCTTCGCGTCTTTGGTGTCGACCTGAGTCTTTGCCATTTTCGTCTCCATGGTTGGCTTGAACGGGCCAGACCATCTGGCCGCATGATGCCATGGAGAGTGCCGGACGCTGCGCCGGGCCAATATCGGGCAGATGCACTAAAATCTGCCTGCAGATGCACTACTAGGATGACACTGGTTTCTGGACCTAGACGTCGCCCGAGAACCGGTCGAAATCTGGCGTAGCGCCTACAAAGAAGGGAGACCTCATGGTGCGATCGGCGGCAGACAATCGAACGCCATGCTACCGCGCTCGGGTGTGGCCCCCAGGGCTGCCCAACCGCAGGAGACTTTCACTTAGGCTGGTACATGTCCCGGACTGGAGCCATGCGGGAAAGTCCCGTCCCATTGGGCTGTCCACTTGAGTGGGCGCTCCGATCGGCCCGGTGGATAGCATTATGCCAATTTCCGGAATGCCCGAGCTTGGTCAAATCACGTGGGCTTAGGCGGCCACCCTGACAGGTCTCACGCCGATCGCCCACGACAACGACAAATAGCATAGGACACGTGCCATCGGCGGGGGACAACGCGTGCCGCGTCACGTGATGTTCTGCGCCGCAGGTGTCTCCGCTCATCACAACCCAGTCCCAACGGACCTTGCAGATCGTCTCCCTACCGCGGGGGACCAAAAGGCGATTGTCTTGGCCGTCGCCGGCGCGCGCTCGGCGCAGGCGCAAACGCTCTGTGTCGGTCACTGCAGACATGAGCGCCTCGGACCGTCTGAATACTCAGTTGATGGACGCACTCCGCGCAGTCAGGGGGTCTTGGGCAATATCGCACCTTTGGACCCGATGACCCGCATCGCAAATCGGTGGCCAGCCAGGGCGGCATCGGGCGGATCGATCCCCTTGAGGCGCGCGGCCAGATAGGTTGCATTGAAGCTGTCGCCGGCCGCTGTGGTGTCAATAACCCGCTCAGCCGGCGCGTAATCCCCGTCGATCACGTTGCCATCTATCCAGAGCAGCGGGCCGCGCGGGCCCCGTTTCAGCGCGATCTCCACCACGCCATGCGCGGAGATCCGGCTAAGCGCGCTTTCGGGAGTTTCGTCCGGGTAGAGGAGGGCTTCGTCATCGTGGGAGGGCAGAGCGACTGTCGTTGCCTCCCACATCTTCGCGATATCCCTGCGCGCCTCATCTTCCGATGGCCAAAGCGTTGGACGGTAGTTGCTGTCGAAGACGATCATGTGCCCCTGCGATTTCAGGCTCTTGCACGTTTCGATCAGTGCCAGCCGCACATTCCGAGGTAGAATTGCGAGGGTGATGCCCGACAGGTAGATGATCCTGTAGGCTGCAAGGTCGTCCAACGTAGGCCGGTCCGTCTGAAACAGCAGCCGCGCTGCGGAGTGCGCGCGCCAATAGGTGAAGGTGCGCTCACCGAACTCATCGACATGGATGGCATACACCGCCGGCCCGCGATCCGTGGTCCGTCCGATTGCGTTGGTTCCTATCCCTTCGGCCGCGATAAACCGGGCAATCTCCGCGCTCAGAGGATCCTCGCCCAGCACGGTCATGTAGTCGCTGGACCACGCGCCGCCTGCCAAAGCTCGGGCCAGATAAACCGCAGTGTTCAAAGTGTCGCCGGCGCACCCGACTTTTGCTGATGACCGAGCGAAATCCACGTCCGACAGCTCGACCATGGCCTCGCCGATCAACGCAATCCTCTGAGTGCGATGCAAATCTTGATCGTTTTTGATCATTTCTCGATCTTTTTTGGCCGCTTTGGGTGATATGGGCTGGCCTAGCTGATCGAATGATCCATAACAACCAGCGGAGAGCCAAATGATCAAGCAGCAGCGCCAAAAACGGATCCTGTCGATCCTCTCGTCCGAGGGCGCGGTCGAAATTGCCGAACTTGCGCGGATCATGCCGGAGGTCTCTCGGGTGACGCTGCGACGCGACATGGCCGACCTGGCCGAGCAAGGCGCTCTTCGACGCACCCATGGCGGGGCATTGCTGCCAGACGCCGTCGTCCTGAGCCATCCCGCCGTTCATGGATCGGCCGGCCACGAGACGCAGGTGACCTTTGCTATAGAGGACCTCGATGCCGTGATCCTTCCGCCGGTGTCGGGGCGGGGGGGAGATGCGCTGCGCCGTCACATCGCACGTCGCGGTATCCCGTTTCTGGCAGAAAGCGCGCCGCAGGCGGGCGGCCGCTACCTCGGGCCCGATAACCTGCAGGCTGGGTTGGAATTGGGCCGCCTTGCCGGGCAGGACGCAGGGGATGCACCTGACCTAAGGGTTCTCATTGTTGGGCATCCTGACCTCGCCAACACCCGTGATCGAGCGGCCGGGTTTCAGGCGGGTCTGCGGGAAGGCTTCGACGGCGACGTGGCGGTCGTTGCGGTGAACGGACAAGGCGCGTACCGGACCGCGACCCGGGTGATTGCCGACGCGATGGCCACGTCCGAGCCCTTCGACCTAATCTTCGCCGTGAACGACCACTCAGCCATCGCGGCCGCAGAGCTGTCGGAGCGTGCAGGTCGCGCCGCCGCGATCTACGCAACGGGCGGGGAGGCCGCCGACTTTGTGGCGAGCGTTGCCGAGGACGGACCGATCCGCGCCGTGGCGGCCTTTTTCCCAGAGGTCGTCGGGGATCGCGCCATCGACATGGTCGCGCGGGCCCTGCGAGGCGAGGAGGAGACCGGTGACGAAGCGACCCCGCATGTGATCATTACCGCTGAGACCCTCGAAGAGTACTTCGAGCGGGTGGACGGCGGCTGGCGCCTGTCCCCCACGCGGCGCGCGGAGTTGTCCGGCGTGCCCGTTTCCGCGCGGGCGCTGGGCGGTCGGGTCCGCATTGGCTTCATGCCGCACTATCCCGCGCACGACTGGTACCGCACGATGATCCTCGCCATGCAGGCGCGCGCCCGCGAGGCCGGGTTCGACCTCGTGATTTCGCCGCCGCACCACTCCATTGCCGCGGAGATCTCCCGTCTACGGGCACAGATCGCCTGCGCGGCGTGCGAAGGATTAGAGGCGGGCGAAACCATCCTGATCGGGGACGGCGAGGCCACGCTGTCCCTCGCTGGCGAAATCCGCCGGATCGCGTTTGACGACCCCTCGCGTGTCTCGGGACTGACCGTGATCACCAATGCGCTGGATGTGCTCTTCCGTCTCGATGGGGCGCCCGGGATCAAGACCATCCTGACCAGCGGCGAATACCAATCGACCGACCGCTGCCTCGTCGGCCCAAGTCTGGGCGCCTTGTTCGAACGCGTACGCGCCGACCGGGCCTTTCTTTCGGTCAGCGGGGTCTCCACCCGGTTCGGGATATCGTCGATGGATGAACGGCTTGCCCTTGCGGGCTCGCGTTTTGTCGAGGCGGCGCGCCAAACGATCGTGCTTGCCGATCACACACAGATTGGAACCGACGCCAATCACAGGATCGCGCGGATCGACGATGTCCATGCGGTCATCACCGACGACGGCGCTGTGCCAGCGGATCGCCAGTCTCTGAGATCAGCCGGGGTCGACGTGCTCGTCGCCGCGGACGACGGCGACACACCGCAGTCACAGCGTGCCGATGCCGCCACAAGGCGCGCGGGCAAACGATAACGTCACTCATCCAGCCTGGGAGGAACCGATGAAGACACTATTAACCACCACTGCAGCGATCTTGGCCCTCGGCACAACGGCCGACGCGCAAATCACACTGCAATTCTGGGATAACCAGCAGACCGAAAGCGGCCTGTCGCAATTTCAGCAAGAAGCCGTTGACCGTTTCATGGCCGAGAACCCCGATATCACGGTTGAGGTCACGACCATCCCTTACCCTGAATACCAGCAGCGGCTTCTCACGGCTGTGCAGGGCGGGAACGCGCCCGACATCGCGACGCTCGACCAGATCTGGGTTGCCGCTTTTGCGCAAGCTGGCGCTGTGGCCGATCTGACAGAGTTCGCCGCCGGTGCGGGCCTGACGCGCGATGGCTTTTTCGGCGGGGCGTGGGACAGCGCGGTGTTCAACGATCGCCTCTATGGCATCCCGTTTAACGTCGATGTCTGGCAGTTCAGCTTCTATAATCAGGATCTTCTCGACGCGGCGGGCGTGGAGCCGGCAGATCTGGAGACCTTTGAAGGGCTGCGCGCCGCGGCGGAAGCCATGACCGGCGACGGCCAGTTCGGAGTCGGCCTCTTTGGGCATCGCGGCGAAGACACGGTGGTGGTGGTGAACTCCTTCATTTTCTCCAATGGCGGTGAAGTGCTGAACGCGGCCGGCGAATGCGCGCTTGACGAGGCACCTGCCGTTGAAGCCATGGAGTACCTCCAGGATCTGGCGCAGTTTGCCCCCGATGGCATTTTGAACGCCAATTCCGGCACGATGCGAGAGCTCTTTCTGAATGGCTCCTTGGCCGTGGAGTTCTGGCCCGCGCTGGAACAGCCCACGCTCCAGCAATCCGACATCAACTGGGGCTTTGTGAATGGCACCTCCGGTGCGGGCGGCACGGCGATCGGCACTTTCGGCGGGTGGAACCTTGCCGTGTTCGAGAGCTCCGAGAACAAGGAGGCGGCGCAGAAATTCATCGAGTTTATGGTGCGCGAGGACGTGAACGGCGATGTGGTCGATCTGATCCCGGCCAATACCGCGGCCGCCGAAGCGTTCCTGGCCGAGAACCGCGAAGGGCCCGAGGCGATTATGGCGCATCTTGGCAATGCCAAGCCGCGCCCGTTGTCGGCGCGCTATCTCGAAGCCGCGGAGATCCAGATGACGTTTTATCAGGACGTGTTCTCCGGGGCCGATGTGGCGGAGGCCGCCGCAACGGCCTGTGCCGATATCGATGCCTTGAACTGATCCGATCCTCCCTGGGCGGCGCGGGGCTCTCCTTGCGCCGCCATGTTCGGGACGCGCAGAATGACGAGCAAAGATCGCTGGCTGATCTGGGTGTTTCTGGCCCCCGCGCTCTTGCTGATGGGCGTGATGCTCTATTACCCGATGGTCGGAACGGTCATCGAGAGCTTCTACGACACGTCGTTTATCAGCCCGGACCCCGAGTTTGTCGGCTGGGCTGTCTACGAGAAAGTCTGGAACTCCAGGCAATTTCCGGAGGTCGTGTGGAACTCGATCTACTGGACGGTCGGCGTCGTCCTTCTGCAGAACATCCTGGGCTTTTTCGTTGCGGTTCTGCTCAATCAGGGCTTGCCCGCGCAGGGCCTCTTGCGGGCGCTGGTCCTCTTGCCCTTCGTCCTGCCCGGCGTTGTGACGGCGATCCTATGGCGGTTCATGTACGACCCGCAGCTTGGCCTTGTGAACTCAATCATGATCCGGCTGGGGGTGTTTGAGGACAACGCCGCCTGGCTCGCCAGTAGCGACACCGCCATGGCCGCCGTGATCTTTGTCGCGGTCTGGAAGGGCTTTCCGTTCTCGATGCTGATCTATCTGGCCGCGCTGCAGAATGTTGACAAATCGCAGCTTGAAGCCGCGACCATTGATGGGGCCGGCCCGTGGCGGCGCCTGATCGACGTTACGCTCCCGTCCATCCGGGAGGTCATACTTGTCAACATCGTCCTTACCCTGATCCTGACTTTCAATTACTTCGACATTGTCTGGGTGATGACCCGAGGGGGGCCACAGAACGCCACCCATATCTTCCCCACGCGCATCTTCGAGACGGGCTTCGGCCAGTTTCGATTTGGCGAGGCCGCGGTCTATGGCGTCTTCTCGATCCTTATTCTCGCTGTTCTCGTGGCACTCTATGTCATCGTGCAGACGGGCGCGAACAGGCGGAGACGCACGTCATGAGCCTGACACCTGGCAGCCGGGCCATTCTGATCCTGTGCCAGATCGTGCTGGCGGTGTTCGTGCTGCTGCCGTTCTTCTGGATGTTCTCGGTGAGCCTCAAACCGGCGACGGAGCCATTCGCCATCCCCGCCAGGCTCTGGCCCGAAAACCCAACGCTGGGAAACTACGTTACGGCGTTTCGCCCTGAGTTCCGGACCTATTTCCTGAATTCTCTGATCGTAAGCGGGGCGTCTGTGGCCGTCACCGTGACGCTGGCGATGCTGGCGGCCTATTGCTTTGCCCGCAGGACTCTTCTGATCCTGACGGCGCTGATGTCGCTGGTGGTGCTGGCGCAAATGTTTCCGCATTCGGCGATCATCATCCCGATCTACAAGATGATGCGCACAGCGGATCTGTTGAACACCTATACCTCGCTTATCATCGCCTATGTCTCGGTCACGCTGCCGGTCGCGATCTGGATGCTGCGCGGCTTTCTATTGAAGCTGCCCGTGTCGCTGGAGGAAGCCGCGGCGATTGACGGCGCGGGGCCGCTGCGCATTTTTTTCGAGATCGTCGTGCCCCTGGCGCGGCCGGGGATCATCGCGACCGGGGTCTACGTGCTGATCGTGACGTGGCAGGAGTTTCTTTTTGCGCTCTCCTTCACATCGACCAACGAGATGCGAACCCTGCCGGTGGGGCTCAACGATTTCATCGGGCAATATGGCATCCGGTACGGGGAACTCATGGCGTCGTCGGTGATGGTGTCGCTGCCCGTGATCGCGGTCTTCTTTTTCCTTCAACGCTACTTCGTCAGTGGCCTGACCGCTGGCGCTGTCAAAGGGTGACGTCATGGCGCTTGTCGAAATCTCAGAACTTCATCCCGGCGTGCGACAGTTGTTGTTCAACCGGCCTGATAAGCTGAATGCGCTGTCCTCCCCCTTGATGGCCGGGTTCGACGCTGCGCTGGACGATGCGGCGCGTGACCCCAATGTCCGGGTTCTTGTTTTGCGCGGGGCTGGGGGGAAAGCCTTCGTGGCCGGCGCAGATATCGCCGAGTATCAAGGGGATAAGCGGGCTGAGTTTATCGCGTATCAGATGAATTCACGCCGCGTCTTCGACAAGCTCGAGCGGTTGCCCAAGCCGGTGATCTGCGCGGTGGACGGGTTCGCCCTGGGCGGTGGCTTTGAGATTGCGCTCTGTTGCGACATCCTGATCGTCTCCCGCGCAGCACAGCTTGGTTTGCCAGAGGGCCGTCTCGGCCTGTCGCCCGGCGGTGGGGGCACGCAGCGCCTGGTACGCGCAGTCGGCAAGTTCATGAGCGCAGACATCATGCTAGCCGGCTGGCGGCTGTCCGGGCAACGGGCCTTTGATCTTGGGCTGGCGGCGGAGGTGACGGACGATCTGGACTCCGCGGTGCTCCAGCGCGCGCGGGCCTGTCTGAAGATCGCGCCGCTCGCGCAGGCCGAGATGAAACGGCTGATGCGCGAGGGCTTCGACGCGCCGGTCGAAACGGCCAAGAGCTACGAGCAGGAGGTGCTGTTCCGGCTCTACTCGACGGCGGACGGCCAGGAAGGGATCGACGCCTTTCTCGAAAAACGCGCACCCGCATTCCGGGGAGAGTGAACATGGAGTTTGACGGGAAGACCGCCATTGTCACCGGGGGCGCAGACGGGATCGGACGGGCTTGCGCAGAGCGCCTGCATGCGGGCGGTGCTGCAGTGGTCATTGCGGATGTCGACCGGGAGAAGGGGGACAGCCTCGCCCGCGCCCTCGGCCCGCGGGCCCTCTTTGTCCAGACGGATATGCGTGACATGGCTGCGGTGCAGGCGATGGCGGATGCGGCGGCGTCCCGGTTCGGCGGCATCGATATCCTCGTCAACAACGCGGCGCGGGCCATCAACGGCATGGTCGACGACATCGACGAGGAAACCTGGGCTACGGTGATCGACATTAATCTCACCGGCTACTGGCGGGCGATGCGCGTGGCCGTGCCAGAGATGCGCAAGAGAGGTGGTGGCGCCGTCGTTAACATGTCGTCGGTGCAGGGTCTGCGGGGCTTTGCGGGATGGCCGGCTTATGCAGCCGCGAAAGGCGGCGTGAACGCGCTGACGGTGCAGACAGCCGTCGATCTGGCACCAGCCGGCATTCGCGTGAATGCAGTGGCCCCCGGCACGATCCTGACGCCCATGAACGAACGGATCTTTGCCGACCTTGAGGATGGTGGGGCGGCCCTGCGCGAGACATGGAACCGCGCCCATCCCATCGGCCGGTTCGGGCAACCACCGGAAGTCTCCGAAACCGTCGCCTTCCTCGTCTCGGATCGGGCCAGCTTTATCACCGGTGAAGTGCTGCGCGTCGATGGCGGCCTCGCCGTGAAAGGGGAGTAAGCCGTGGGGTGGGTCCGGGCAGAGGCAGAAGCTGGGCCGGTCGCTGTGGGCGCGGCGGTCGGCAATCTGCGTGAGCTCTGCCTTGCCTCTGGCAAACGCCGGATCGAACCGCTGCATACTGCGACTTGGGTCGGCGGGGAGGTGCCCGAAGATCTGGCGCCAGTGGAACGCGGGTTTTCCGACGCTTTCTTCTGCGCGCAATTCGGGCTGTCGGGTGTCGGGTCGGTGCCGCCCCATGGCTTGAGTGCAAACAGCCATTGGACAATGAGACGGCAGGAAGCAGCCGAGATCGAGCTGGCCCTGAATGTCATATCGCGCGAAGCCTATCGGAGCGAGCGGCCCTTGGGCAACCGCATCAAGATCCTGCATGAAATCGGTGCTGTGCCGCGCCCTGAAGGCTGGGCGGGCTTGGCCGATATCCGCGTGTCCAGCACCAACCTTGTGCTGATCGAGGCCAAGGGTGCCGAGATGCGTCTGCCTTTTGATCCCGACTTCATTTCGGAGACTTCCTGACATGGCGACGGTCGAGCTCTCGCAGTTGCACAAGTCCTTCGGCAAGTTCACGGCGCTGGAGAATCTGAACCTGCAGATCGAGGACGGGGAGTTCCTGGTGTTGCTGGGCCCGTCCGGCTGCGGCAAATCCACCACGATGCGGCTTGTCGCGGGCCTGGAAGAGCCGACATCGGGCGAGATTCGGATCGGTGGCAAGCGGGTCAATGATGTGCCTGCGCGGGACCGGGACCTGGCCATGGTGTTTCAGAACTACGCGCTCTACCCGCATATGACGGTGGGCGAGAATATCGGCTACCCGCTGAAGATCGCGCGTGTTCCCAAGGCGGAGCGCGCCGAAAAGGTGCGCAAGGCGGCGGCCAAGGTGGAGATGGATCACCTTTTGGCGCGGCGGCCCGGTGAGTTGTCTGGCGGTCAGCGGCAGCGCGTTGCGTTGGCCCGAGCCATTGTGCGCACACCACAGTTGTTTTTGATGGATGAGCCGCTGTCGAACCTTGATGCGAAGCTACGCACGGTCATGCGGGCGGAGCTGAAGCACCTGCAAAAGGAGCTGGCGACAACGACCATCTATGTCACGCACGATCAGGTCGAGGCGATGACCTTGGCGGACCGGATCGTGATCCTGAACGATGCGCGCATTCAACAGATGGGGACCCCGGCCGAGATCTATGCCCGCCCTGCAAACACGTTTGTGGCGGGCTTTATCGGCTCGCCACCGATGAACCTGATCCAAGGGCGCATTGCCGGGGGCCAGTTTACCCATGCCGCCGGACGGGTGGCACTTGCGGGATACTCAGACGGGCCGGCAACGATTGGCATCCGGCCTGAAGACATCCGCGTGGTGGAAGAGGCGGAGCATATCCGCGGGCAGGTCTTTTCCTCCGAGCTTCTGGGGGACAGCACGCTTCTCAACGTGCGCGCGGGCGATGCGCTTATTGCTGTGAAGGTGGGGCCGGCCGACGGGCGCGCGATGGACAGCCCCATTGCGTTGAGTTTCGAGGCGGACAAGGTCCATGTCTTTGACGGCCAGACCGGGGAGCGGGTGGTGCGATGAGCTTTCGCTTTGCCACCTCCGAGGGGCCGCTTCTGCCGCGCGCCCGGGCAGAAGTGTTCTTCGATGGCGTTTTTTCGGAGCCGAAGTTGAGCCATCCCGAAGGTGTCGCCGTGGGGCCGGATGGCTGGATCTGGGCCGGCAATCAGGATGGCGACATCCTCCGGATTGCACCGGACGGCACGGCAATGGAGGCTGCGGCGTCGACAGGTGGCTTTGCGCTTGGCCTGGCGTTCGATGGGGACCGTGCGCTCTATGTCTGCGATCTAAGGCATGCCGCGGTGTTTCGTCTCGATCTGGCGACGCGGGAGATACGGCCCTTCACGCCTCCGGGCATTCTGATCCCCAATTTCCCGCTGGTCGACCGACGGCGCGGACGACTTCTGGTGTCGGACAGCCATGCCTCTGGAACGCCCGGGCCCGGTATTTGGTCTTATGACCTCGAAACTGGGGCCGGGGGCTTGTGGTACGCTGGCGATCTGAACTTCGCCAACGGGCTTGCGATGCGTCCGGGCGAGGATGCCGTCTATGTGTGCGAGACGTTCGCCCCAGCGATCACGCGGATCGAAATAGGGCCAGATGGCGGGGCAGGGGCCGTATCGACCTTTGCGAGCGGGCTGCCGGGGCTGCCCGACGGGATCGCGTTCGATGCGGGCGGCAACCTGGTGGTGGGGTGCTACGAGCCGTCGCGCCTTCTGCGGATCTCGGCGGATGGAACGCGCACCGATGTGCTGATCGAAGACCCGACGGCGCATGTCTTTTGCCACCCGACGAACATAGCGTTTGATGGTGAGGCGCTTTTCACCGCCAATCTGGGCCGCTGGCACATCACGCGCGTGGCCATGGATGTCGGTGCCCCGCCGCTCTGGAGTGTCGCATGACGTATCGGGGCCTGACGTGGGATCATCCGCGGGGCTACAACGCCTTGGCCGAAGCCGCGCGCCGGGTGAATGCCGGGCGGGACGACCCGCTGATCCATTGGGACAAGCAGCCGCTCGAAGGGTTTGAGAGCGCGCCGATTGCGGACCTTGCCGCTCAGCATGATCTCATCGTTTTGGACCATCCCCATATCGGACAGGCAGTTGCGGAGGCGTGCCTTATCCCGCTGGACGATCTCTATGCGCCGGAGCAGATCGCGGCGTGGGAGGCCGAGAGCGTGGGCCCGTCGTTCGCCTCTTACCAATGGGCCGGAAAGACATGGGCGCTGCCGCTCGATGTCGCGACACAGGTCGTGGCGCGCCGCGCCGATCGCATTGCCGAGGCGCCCCGAAGCTGGGACGAGATCGAGGACATGGCGCGGCAAGTCCCGGTTGCGCTGTCGCTGGGGGGGCCGCATGCCTTTCTGACGCTGATCTCAATCGCGGCCGGCGCGGGGGCCGTTGCCAGGGGCGCAGATCTCTTGCCGGATGATGTGGCAGGCCCTGCTTTGGCGCGGATGCACCGGCTGGCGGAGCATTCACCTAGCGGCAGCGAAGAGTTGAACCCGATCGGCCTGCTGGAGGCGATGGCAGGCACCGGAGCCGGCACGGGGGCAATCGCCATGGTCCCGCTCATCTTCGGCTATGTCACATATTCACGTGCCGGCCATGCCGCGCACCTTGTCGCCTTTTCGGACACGCCGCGCGCCGTGGGTGGTTTCGGAGGGGTACTTGGCGGGACGGGGATTGGATTTTCGCGTCGCGCCCGCCCCTCGCAAGGGCTTCTCGCTCACATCGCATGGTTGATGACGCCAGAAACCCAAACCCACTTCTTTCCTGCGTTCGGGGGGCAGCCCTCGGCCCGGTCCGCGTGGCGCGATGCTGGCGTGAATGCGGAATGGGGCGGGTTTTACACGAACACGATCGCGACGGCGGAACACGCGCTGCTGAGGCCAAGGTTTGACGGCTACATCGCGTTTCAAACGGCCGCGGCCGAGCGCATCCGGCACGCGCTCTCGACGCGCGAAGACGAAGTGAAAACCCTCGACGCGCTGCGCGCCCTGTGGCGGCAAGTCCGTGCGGCGGCGCGCGGAGACATCGACCCGCAAAGGACCACCGCATGACCGATAAGGCCCTGTCCGAGTTCACCGTTCTGGACTTTTCCCATTTGCTCCAGGGGCCGTTCGCGACGCAGCTCTTGGCCGACCTCGGCGCCAACGTGATCAAGATCGAGCGTCCAGGCGCGGGTGATCTCTTTCGCTCGCTGACCTTTCGTAACAAGTGGGTCGGCGGTAGTGAAAGCCCCAATTTCCTGGCCTGGAACCGGAACAAGCGGTCGCTCGCGCTGAACCTCAAATCGCCCGATGCGCGTGCGGTCATCATGAAATTGGCGGATACAGCCGATGTTGTTGTGCAGAACTTTCGGCCCGGCGTGATGGATCGGCTGGGCTATGGCTATGAGGATTTCCGCGCTGTGAACCCCCGCATCGTCTATTGCTCCGGCTCGGGCTATGGCGACGATGGGCCCTACCTGTCGCGGCCCGGGCAGGACATGCTGGTGCAGGGGCTCACGGGGATCATGGCCGCGACCGGGCAGGCCGACAATCCACCGACGCCGGTGGGTGCGGGGTTTTCCGATCAGATCGGCGCGATGAACATGGTCTATGGTATCCTCTCGGCCCTTCTCTGGCGGGAGCGGTCGGGCGAGGGCCAAGAGGTTAAGATCAACCTGCTTGCGGGGATGCTTGCCCATCAGAACCAGGAAATGGTCATGGCGATGAACTTCGCCGAAGATTTCCAGCGCCCGAACTCCGGCATCGGGCATCCCGGAATGGACGCGCCGTTCGGCACCTACCCGACCAAGGACGGCTGGGTCACCATCGCGATGAGCCCGTTCAGGACGCTGGTTAACGTGTTGGGCAACGACGACCTGTTGAAATACGACGACCCCGAAACGCTATTTTCTCAACGCGACGAGATTTGGCGCGCCCTTGCGGAGGAGACGGGCAAATGGACCACAGACGCGCTGATGGATGCTCTTCTGTCGGAAGATATCTGGTGTGGGGAGGTCAAGTCGCATCTGCAGGCGGCAGAGGACCCTCAGGTCGAACACTTGGGTCTGATCACGAGCTATGAGCATCCCATAGCTGGAACCGTGAAGATCGTTGGCCCTGCGATTGGGATGTCGCGCACGCCTCCCTCGGTGGACCGGGCTGCGCCGCTGGTCGGCCAGCACACGCGCGAAATCCTGACCGAACATGGCTATGGGCCTGGAGAGATCGACGCGCTCATCGGTGCGGGATCGGCCGGAGAGCCTGCGCAGTAGCCCCCGTCTCCGGCATAGGACGGGGCGTACGGGTTATGCGTCGTTGAGCCGGTAGACCTCGCGTGCCTGATCGCGGCAGAGATACGGGGCCAGGGTTTCCGCGTCTGCCTTGGAGATGCGGCCCAAGCCGACCTGGTCGGCGAGATGGGAGCAAACGCCCCGCCGCCATGTGTCGTGGCGCGCCGGGATCGACAGGAAGGCGCGCGTGTCGTCGTTGAATCCGGCGAGATTGAAATACCCCGCCGTTTCCACGACCTGGTCGAAGTAGCGTCGAATGCCGTTCGGGCTGTCGTGGAACCACCAGGGCGGGCCGATCCGCAGACATGGCCAGTGACCGGCCATAGGGGCGAGTTCGCGGGCATAGGTGGTTTCGTCAAGCGTGAAGAGGATGACGCGAAGCCGGGGATCGTTGCCGACGCGGTTGAGGAGCGCGTCCATGCCGCTGACCCAATCGACGGCGACTGGGATGTCGGAGCCCATGTCGCGCCCGAAGGCCTCAAGGAGGTGCCGGTTCGTGTTGCGCCGGGAGCCGACATGCAGCTGCATCACCATCCCGTCTTCGGCGGACATCTGTGCCATCTCAACCAGGAGGTGACCGTAATAGGCCAGCTTCTCGCCATCGGTGAGCGTTCCCGACACGGCGCCGCTATGGAGCCGTTCGATCTCCGGACGGGAGAGCCAGGTGGTCGCAAGGATCGGTACGTCATGGTCTGTCGCCGTTGCCCCAAGGGCGCGGAAAGCGGCACGGCGGATCCGGATGGCCTCAAGATATCCCTCATACGCCTTTGTGTCCTGTCCAGTCAGGGCACCGAGCGTGTCGACTTCGGAGCCAAACTCGGGCCGTGCGGGATCGAGGACGCTGTCGGGCCGAAAGGTTGGGATGGTCCGGCCCGACCAGCCCGAGGCGGAGATAGCGCTGTGGGCGGACAGCGGATCATTGGCGGGATCCGTCGTGGCCAGCACGTCGATTCCGAAGACGTCGAAAAGGGCGCGGGGCCTAAACTCGGGCTGCGCGAGGCGCTCGGCGATCTGATCGTAGATGATATCGGCCGTTTCGGGAGAGAGCGCCCGGTCGACGCCGAGCGTACGGTAGAGCGTGAACTCCATCCATTCCCGCGACGGGGTTCCGAGAAAGCAGTGCCAGTGGTTGGCGAAGAGGCGGAAGATCGCCCTGGGATCTCTCGACCCCGGGGCGACGCCGATGCCGAGCTCCGATAGGGGAACGCCCTGAGAATAGAGCATCCGGAAAACATAGTGATCTGGGATGATCAGGAGCTCTGCCGGGTCGGGAAAGGCAACGTCGCTGGCCCACCAATTTGGATCGCAATGCCCGTGCGGCGACACGATGGGAAGGGAGTTGACGCTTTCGAAGAGGTCGCGCGCAGAGGCCGTGAGGGTCGGTTCTGGATAAAATGTCATGCGTCTTCTGCGGGTTTCCTTGAAGAGTGTCCCGCCGCGAGGAACGACAGGACCGCTTTGCGCATGCCGAGCGTTTCCTGATGGCCCGCGTTGGGGTCGCGAACGATGGTTAGCCGGTCGGCGTGATCCTTGTAGGCCTCGATCAGCCGGCCGACGGCGGGGTCATAGGCGCTGTCGGGGGTCAAAGGATCTGCGCCGCCGGTGGCCACCAAGTGTCGCCTCGGCGCCACGAGGGCGGCGATGTCGCCCATGTCGTGGGTCGGGAGTAGGCCCGGGATCGTCATATAGGGGCCATGAAGGTCATGGGCGCCGGTTTCGATCAAGGGCGCGATGTCGGCAAACACGCAGAGATGCGCAAGCAACGAGATCTCGTCCCGCAGCGCCGCGATCAGATAGGCCAGGGTGCCCCCCATCGAGATCCCCAACGTTGCGAGCCGCGAGGGGCGTGCGATCTCAGTAAGGGCGTCGATTGCCATAAGCTGATCGTCCACCATTTGCCCGAGAAGGGGTCGGCCCCGCCAAAGCGCGGCCTTGGCGAGCGCGGATTCAATGCCGTCGGATTGGCGCGCACCGAAGCCTGGCATGTCTGCGCAGAACACCGTCCAGCCTGCCCGCGCGATGACCTTAGCCAAGGGCGGATCGAGAAGGGCAGGGCGCCCCTCCAGCACCTCGGACTTGCCGATCCCGTAGGCGTTGCCGTGGGCGTGGCAGTAAAGCAGCGCCGGGTCACCGGGCTGTGCCGTGAGCAATGCAATCGAAATGGCCGGTATCTGCGCGGGACCCAATGCGTAGGTCCGGATGCGCAGGTCGCCCTCCACACTGTTCGTGCCCTCTGTCCAAGCGGGCATGCGGGGCGGGGCGAGCCCCAGAAGGTGCCGTAGTTCGGTGCGCGTCAGAGATTGCATTTGCCCCGATCCCACGATTGGTGTACTAGTGCACAAGGATACGGATCGGGGGGGAGCCGTGCAACAAGCTTGGCGTTGGTTCGGGCCAAACGACAAGGTACGGCTGAGCGACGTCCGTCAGGCTGGGGCGACCCATGTCGTTTCGGCCTTGCACCACATCCCGACGGGGGCGCCGTGGCGCCTCGGAGATATCCGACAGCGTCAGGACGATATTGCCGCGGGCTCGGGCGGGGCTCTCTCGTGGAGCGTAGTCGAGAGTTTGCCTGTCTCCGAAGACATCAAGACCCGTTCCGGCGCTGTGCGAGACCACATCGCGGCGTACGCCGCTTCGCTCGAGGCTCTGGCGGAGGCTGGGCTGAGGGTCATCTGCTACAATTTCATGCCGGTCCTGGATTGGACCCGCACGGAGCTTCGCGCGCCGATGGCCCATGGCGGCACAGCCATGCGCTTTGACCTGCCGACCTTCGCTGCGTTCGATCTCTTTGTGCTGGAGCGGTCGGACGCAGAGAAGGATTATGACGACGCCACTCAGGCGGCGGCGACTGCGCGCTTCGCCGAGTTGACGGAGGCGGAACGGGCGCAGCTGAGCGAGACGATTGGTGCCGGGCTGCCCGGTTCGGCCGATCATTGGTCATTTGATCAGTTGGGCGCGGCGCTTCAGGCCTATGAGGGGATCGGTGCCGACCGATTGCGGCAGAACCACATCGATTTTCTGAGCGACGTGGTTCCCGTGGCTGAGCGCCTGGGTCTGCGTCTGTGCTGTCATCCCGACGATCCGCCCTTTCCGCTTCTGGGGTTGCCGCGGGTGATGTCCACGGCGGAGGATTATGCCTTCGCACTGACTGCGATACAGAGCCCGGCCTTCGGTATGACGTTTTGCACCGGCTCGTTGGGCGCGCGCGCCGACAATGCGTGTATCGAGATCGCGCGCCAGTTCGCGTCCCGCATCCACTTCGCGCATCTGCGCAATGTCACCCGCGAGGCTGACACGGTGCCGTGCTCGTTTTTCGAGGACGAGCACCTGGCCGGTCAGACGGACATGGTTGGCGTTCTGCGGGTGTTGTTGGAGGAGGAGGCACGGCGCCGGCGCGAGGGGCGCGCGGATTGGGAGATCCCGATGCGTCCCGATCACGGCCAGGAGATCCTGACGGATATCGATGCAGGGGCTCAGCCTGGCTATCCGGCGGTCGGCCGCTTGAAGGGGTTGGCCGAGTTGCGCGGGGTCATGGCGGGTCTGCAGGGGGCGGTCGCATGAACCTGCGCGTCCTCGAAAGTGACCTTGATCGCACCCAGCCGATCCCGCGCCAGCTCTATGAGATCCTGAGGCGGCGCATCGTTAACAATACACTTGGTCCGGGCGAGCGGATCTCGGAGGCGGCACTTGCGCAGGAGTTCGACGTTAGCCGGACCCCGCTGCGCGCAGCGCTCCAGCAACTGGCCGCCGAGGGCCTCGTCACGGTGCGCCCGCAGGTGGGCACGCTCGTAGCAAAGCTGGATACGGCGAAGCTGAAGGAGGCGGTGTTCATCCGATCGGCCCTCGAGTGCGCCGTGGTGGAAGAGCTGGCACGGAATGCCATCGGGATCGGTGCGCTGGACCGGCTTCTGTCGCTCCAATCGGCGGCGGCCGAGGTCGATGACTACGCCACGTTCTTCAAATATGACGAGGCGTTTCACGCAAAGCTCGCCGAATTGGCGGGAGCACCGACCTCGTGGAAGCTTGTGCAATCGGTGAAGGGGCATGTGGACCGTCAACGCTATACGATGATGGCGGGGATCCCGATGCGGTCGCAACGCGCCTTTCTGGAGCATCAAGTGATCGTGGATCGCATACGAAAAGGCGATGTTGATGGCGCCGCGACGGCCATGGCTGACCATGTGGCCTCGGTGCTGGAACTTGAGTGAGGAGTTAGACAGCTCTGCCGGGGCTTGAAGCACAAACCTTTAAGGGAGGAACCTATGACCGGTACAATCAAAGCACGTATGGGAACCGGCGCGCTGGCGCTGGTGCTCTCGGCCGGCGCTGCGTTCGCGCAGACCGAACTGCGCATGACGTGGTACAATGACGGGATCGAAGGCGAAGTGATGCAGGTCCTGCTGGACCGCTTCGAAGCCGAGAACCCTGACATAACTGTCGTGCTCGACGTGGTGCCCTACAAGGCCATCATCGAGGGTTTGCCGGTGCAGCTGGCCGCGGGTGAAGGCCCCGATCTGGCCCGCGTGACCGACCTCGGCGGCCTGTCGCAGTACTATCTCGACATGACGCCATATCTTGGGGACACCGACTATTGGACGACGAGCTTTGGCCCGTTTCTGAAGTGGCTCGACCCCGATGGGGACGCCATCAACGGGTTCATGACCCAGCTGACGGTGACCGGCCCGTATGTCAACAAGACCCTCTTCGAGCAGGCAGGCGTTGAGCTCCCCGGAGACGGCGCGACATGGGACGACTATGCCACCGCTGTGAAGCAGGTGGCCGATGCGCTGGAGATCCCGATCCCGATGGCGTGGGACCGTTCCGGCCACCGTGTGTCCGGTCCAGCCATCGCCATGGGCGCCCAGATGTTCGACGCCGAGGGCAACCCGGCCCTGGTGGACGACGGTCTGAAGGAGATGGCCCAGCGCCTTTATGACTGGCACCAGGACGGCACCATGTCCAAGGAGCTCTGGGGTTCCGTCTCCGGCAACACTTATCTGGGCGCCAACGAGGACTTCGCCAACGCGCAAGTTGTGATGTACATGTCCGGCTCCTGGCAAATCCCGCAATTCGCCGAGACGATTGGGGACGCGTTCGATTGGTGGGCCGTGCCTGCGCCCTGTGGCCCTGCGGCCTGCACCGGAATGCCAGGCGGTGCAGCACTTGTCGCCCTCTCCGGGACGGAGCACCCCGAAGAAGTGTCGAAACTCATGGACTTCCTCGCCCAGGAGGAGCAGCTGGCGGAGTTCTACGGGGAGACGCTCTTCATCCCAGGTCACCTCGGGCTGGCCGAAGGCGGGGTGGAGTTTGCGACCGACGATCCGCGCGCGCAGCATGCGCTGGAGACCTTTGCTGGCGCCGTGCCCGGGATCTCTCCTGTGGCCTTCGACCTCCAAGGCTATGCCAGCAACCGTGTGATGTTCAACGCGCTGATCAGTCGTCTGAACGAAGCCATCGTGGGTGAACTAACCCTCGACGAAGCCTATGCCCGGATGACCGACGACATCGAAAAGGCGCTGGCCGAACAGGCCCGCTAGTCATCATTGACTGGGCCCGGGCGTGCGCGCCCGGGCCTGTCGCTTGGGGAGGGGTCCAATGGCGCAGGAGAGCGATCAGACGACGGGCGACCGCGTTGCCAGTTTCGTGGGCGCGCCCGTTCGGGTGCTGTTCAGGCTGCTGGAGACGCCGCTCTCCGCGATCCAACGCGGGATCGGCATCAAGCGGATGCCCTGGATCTTTCTGCTGCCGAACCTCGTCTTCTTCGGCCTCTTCGTCATCCTGCCGCTCTTCATCAACTTCTTCTATTCGCTCACCGGCGGCACGCAGCTCTACCTTACCGACCGGCCCTTTATCGGGACCGAGCAATACGGCTTTCTGCTGGATTGCGAGACCTTCGCCGACCCCCAGACCTGCCGTGAGGACCGGTTCTGGAAGGGGATCTACAACACGATGGTGTTCATATTTTTCCAGGTGAGCTTCATGGTGCTGTTCTCGCTCATCACCGCTCTGATCCTGAACCGTGAGATCCGGGCGCGGGGTTTCTTTCGCGCGGTCTTCTTCTTTCCGGTGCTGCTCTCGCCCGTGGTCGTGGCGCTGATCTGGAAGTGGATCCTCCTGCGCGACGGCATCCTGAACGCCTTCCTCGTCTCAATCGGGCTGGACAAGATCCTGTTCTTCGTTAGTCCGGAATGGTCGATGTTCTGGGCGATCTTCGTGTCGATCTGGGCCCATATGGGCTTCTACACCCTGATCCTGCTGGCCGGGTTGCAAGCGATCCCGCCGGATCTCTACGAGGCCGCCGAGATGGATGGCACGAGCAAGGAGCGCGTGTTCTGGCGGATCACCCTGCCACTTCTGTGGCCCAACATGCTCGTGGTGATCGTGCTGGCTCTCATCAAGGGCGTGCAGATCTTCGACGAGGTGTTCGTGTTGACGGGCGGGGGGCCGGGCACGGCCACGCAGTTCATCGTCCAGTACATCTACAACACCGGTTTCACCAATCAGGTGCAGAACTTCGGCCTCGCCTCCGCGGCATCGGTCGTCCTTGGTGTGGCGCTCTTTGTCCTGACCATGGCCCAGCTGGCCGCCACCCGGAGGAAGGACGATGTCTGACGCCGCCGCCACGCCGACCCGCACCGTCGGTGGTCTCCTGAGCGCCACGCGCGGCAAGAACGGGCGTCTGCACTGGACCGATGTCTTCACCTACGTCTACCTAGCCTTCGGCGTATTCCTGATGTTTGGGCCGGTTATCTGGCTGGTGCTGTCCTCCTTTAAGACCTCCTCGGCGCTTCTTGAGTTTCCACCCACCTTTCTGCCGCTCGGGCAGATCGAGGTGCAGGTGGAGGGCTATGACAAGCCGCTCCCGCTCTTCGAGGCGACGCTCGAGGACGGCACGGTGAAGGAACTGGCCCAGGTGCGCCGGATCGGGATCATGAGCCAGATGGTCGACCCAGACAACCCAGGCGAGACGATCCAGGTGCCGATCAATCAGCGGACCGAGGTGCGCGAGTTCCGCATGGCCTGGGACAATTACCGCGACCCGCTGGAGCGGTTCAACTTCACCAGGTACCTCTATAACTCGGTCGTTGTGACGGTAGTGGCAACGCTGGTGACGCTTCTCATCAATTCGATGGCCGCCTATGGGCTGGCCATCTACGAGTTCCGAGGAAGGGGCGCGATCATGCTCCTCGTGATCGGCACGCTGATGATCCCGATCACGGTGATCTTGGTGCCGGTCTATCTGGTGGTGACGTCTATGGGCATGATCAACTCGCTTTGGGCGGTTATCCTGCCCGGCGCGGCAACGCCCACCGGCGTGTTCCTGCTCCGCCAGTACATGCTGACCATCCCGCGAGATCTGATCGAGGCCGCGCGGATGGATAAGGCGAGCGAGTGGGCGATCTATTGGAAAGTCGTCTTGCCCTTGGCTATGCCGGCGATCGCGGTGCTCGCGATCTTCTCGATCATGTGGCGATGGAACGACTTCCTCTGGCCGCTGATCGTGCTCAACCGGTCCGAGGTCTACACGCTGCAGGTGGGGCTCAACGCGTTCCAGGGCGAGTTAGACGTGCAGTGGCATTACATCCTGGCGATGACGGTCGTCACGCTGATCCCGGTCACACTGGTCTTCGCCTTCCTCCAGAAGTTCATCACGACCGGTATCGCGTCTTCGGGCATGAAATGAGCCGACCGCTGATCTTCATGGATCCGTTTCCGCGTAACGAGGCTATGGTTTACACGCCGGATTGCGCAGCGGCACTCGACCAGATGGGGGAGGTCGTTGCCCACTGGGGCACGCGCGCGCCGGACGAGCTGGTCGAGGCGCATCTGGAGCGGATGACGATCCTTGTTGGTCAGACTGCGATGGATCGACAGAGACTTGATCGCGCGAAGAACCTACGGGCCATCCTGAATGTGAAGGCCAACTGGGAGCCCAACATCGACTATGAGGAATGCCAGTCCCGCGGCATTCATGTCCTGTCTGCAGCGCCCGCCATGGCGCCTGCCGTTGCCGAGTATTGTCTGGCACAAGCGATCCTGTCCCTCCGTGGTCTCGGCAATGCAGATGCGCTGTTTCGGGCCGGGCAAGAGGCCTATGGCATCGCCGGCAACGGGCGCGCAAAGTCGCTCTTCGGTGCCGATGTTGCGCTGGTCGGGTATGGCAATCTCGGGCGCGCGCTGGTGCCTTTGCTGCGGCCCTTTGACGTCCGGCTGAGCGTTCACGATCCCTGGCTGTCGGACGGGTATCTGCGTTCCGAGGGGCTTGAACCGGTTGGTCTGGACGACGCGATGTTGCATTCGGACGTGCTCTTCCTGCTGGCGGGCGTCACGACGGAAAACGAGGGCTTTCTGACCCGCGAGCGGCTGACTGCTGTTCGCGAGGACGCGACGGTGGTTCTGGCCTCGCGCGCGGAGATCGTTGATTTCGACGGGTTCCTGGATCTGGCGAGTTCCGGGCAGTTCCGCGCCGTCGTGGATGTCTTCCCCGAAGAGCCTGTCCCGATGGACAGCCCTTGGCGCAAAGCCAAGAACACGCATTTCTCTGCGCATTTGGCGGGGGGGCTTGAAGCCTCCTACGCCCGCATCCGCGAGGCCATGCTTGACGACATTGGCCAAATCCTGAAAGGCCATCCGCCGCTTCGCATGCAGCGGGCCGATCCAAGACAAGCCGCAGCAATGCGCAGCCGATGAAAGTGGAAGGGGACCGATGACAGAAATCCAATTGTCAGAGGTGAAGAAGTCCTATGGGGGCGTAGAAGTCATCCACGGGATCGATCTGTCGGTGGAGTCCGGGGAGTTCTGCGTGTTTGTGGGTCCGTCGGGCTGTGGCAAATCTACCTTGCTGCGGATCATCGCGGGGCTGGAGGACATCACCAGCGGCGCGGTCGTGATCGACGGTGACACGGTCAACGCGATCCCGGCGTCCGAGCGTGGGCTCGCCATGGTGTTCCAGTCCTATGCGCTCTATCCGCATATGTCGATTTACAAGAACATGGCATTCGGGCTGGAGAACTCGAAGATGCCGCGCGCCGAAATCGATGAGCGAGTGAACAAAGCGGCCCGGATGCTCCAGCTCCAGGACTATTTGCACCGCAGGCCTAAGGCGCTCTCCGGGGGGCAACGCCAGCGCGTTGCCATCGGACGCGCGATCGTCCGCGATCCGAAGGCGTTCCTGTTTGACGAGCCGCTGTCCAATCTCGACGCCGAATTGCGCGTGACGATGCGAAAAGAGCTCGCGGCCCTCCATGCCAGTATTGGCGGCACGATGATCTACGTCACTCACGATCAGGTCGAAGCAATGACGCTGGCCGACAAGATCGTGGTGCTTCAGGCGGGCCGGATCGAGCAGGTCGGCACGCCGCTCGATCTCTACAACCGGCCGCGGAATGCGTTCGTTGCCGGGTTCATCGGCTCGCCCCGGATGAACATCTTTGACGCAACCGCAGAGTCAGGCGACGCGGGGCTCCTTCTGCGCGCCGGGCCGTTCGCCATCGCTGTTCCGCCCGTTGAGGGCTTGAATCCGGGCGACGCCTGTTCCTTTGGGATCCGGCCGGAACACCTGGACGTCGTGGATCCGGCCGACGCGGATCTGGTGACGAGCTGCTCTTTGGCGGAGCAATTGGGCGGTGAGACCTATCTTTACTGCGACGCCGAGGGGCTGCCGCAGATCACGGTGCACCGTGCGGGCCAAATGCTGGTTGCCGAGGGTCAGGAGGTCGCGTTCCGGATTGACCGCGCCAACCTTCATATCTTTGACAAAACGGGAAAAACCCTCGCCAACGGGGTCGCAGCATGAGCGAAAAGCTTGGGCTCGCGCTTGTCGGCCTTGGCATGGCCGCCAAGCCGCACGCCCTGGCCCTGCAGGCCCTGTCGGACCGGATTGACGTTATCGGCGCTTTCGCCAGGAGTGCCAAGGCGCGCGCTGTATTCTCCGAGACATACGGGTTTCCGGCCGCCCCCGATCTCGCGGCCTTGGCCGAGGACCCACGCGTCGATGCGCTCCTTCTGATCACCCCGCCCAATGCCCGCCGAGAGATCGTCGCGCAATTTGCCACGCGCGGAAAGCACATCCTTTCAGAGAAGCCGCTTGAGCGCGGCCTGGGCGGTGCGCAGGCTATCGTTGAGACCTGCAATACGGCCGGTGTGCGCCTCGGCGTCGTTTTCCAGCATCGCTTCCGCGCGGCGTCCGAGAAACTGGCCGCACTAATCCTATCGGGCGAGCTTGGGGCCGTCCGTGTTGTTCGGGCAAATGTGCCCTGGTGGCGCGATCAAAGCTACTATGACGAGCCGGGCCGCGGCAGCTATGCCCGCGACGGGGGTGGCGTGCTGATCAGCCAGGCCATTCACACGCTCGATCTGATGCTGTCGCTGACCGGCCCGGTCGCCTCGGTCCAGGCGATATGCGCCACGACGCCGCTGCACCGGATGGAGGCCGAAGACGTCACCGCCGGCGCGATGCAATTCGCCAACGGCGCGATCGGTGCGCTCTTTGCCAGCACGGCCAGTTTCCCTGGCGGGGCAGAGAGCCTGCAGCTCGATTTCGACAACGGCGCGGCCGTGCTCCAGTCCGGCATCCTGACAGTCCATTGGCGCGACGGCCGTGTCGAAACCTTTGGGGGGGAAGCTGCGGGAACAGGAGGCGGGGCCGACCCGATGGCATTTCCGTTCGACTGGCATCATGCTCTCATCGCGGACTTTGCCGATGCGATTGCCGCGGGCCGCGACCCGCGGGTGACGGGGGCAATGGCTCTCGACGTTCACCGCCTGATTGCGGCCCTCGAACAATCCTCCCGCGACGGGCGGCGTATTGACTTGGAGACCACAAAGTGAGTCTGACCCTTGGAGTGATCGGGATCGATCACCGGCATATCTTTGGCCAGCTGTCGCAGATGCAGGCCCGCGGCTGTACCTGCAAGGGCTGGTACACCGAGGGCAATCCGCAGCCGATGGCCGGGTTTATCAAGCGTTTCCAGGATATTGCGCGCGTGGCAGACCGGGACGTCCTGTTGAGCGACCCCGAGATCGACATGATCCTGATTGCCGACATTCCATACAGGCGGGCCGATCTGGCGATTGAAGCGATGCGCGCCGGCAAGGACGTGATGACCGATAAGCCGGGCTGCACCACGCTCGATCAGTTGGCAGCGCTGCGTACTTGTGTGGCTGAGACGGGCCGGATCTGGTCGATCGATTTTTCGGAGCGTTTCGAGGTCCCCGCGGTGACGCGTGCCGCGCAGCTTGTCGCCGAGGGCGCCATCGGAACGGTGGTACAGACAGTGGGCCTCGGCCCGCATCGGCTTAATCTGCCGACCCGACCGGACTGGTTCTTTGATGATGCGGCCTATGGCGGGATCCTGACTGACATCGCCTCGCATCAGATCGACCAATTCCTCTACCTGACCGGGTCGGACGATGCGGAGGTGGTCGCCTCGGCCATCGGCAACTTCGCCAATCCCGAGCACCAGGGGCTGCAGGACTTTGGCGAGATCCTGCTGCGCTCCGACAAGGGCAGCGGCTATATTCGCGTGGACTGGTACACGCCTGATGCGTTGCCCACCTGGGGGGACGGCCGCCTCACCATTCTGGGCACCGAAGGTTACATCGAGCTTCGGAAGTATGTCGATGTCGCGGGGCGCGACGGCACCGATCACGTAATCCTCGTCAATGGCGACCGCTGTGAACATATCGATGCGTCGACCGCGCCGCTGCCCTATTTCGACAGCCTGATCGCCGACGTGAAAGGCCGGACCGAAACCGCCATGCCCCAGGATCATTGCTTCAAGGTGATGGAACTGGCGCTCCGGGCGCAGGCTGGTGCGACGCGGCTGGGAGGCCTGAGGGGTGATTAATGTCGCCGTTCTCGGCGGGGGGATCGGGGCTCAGCATATCGATGGCTTTGCTGCGCTGGCCGATCGGTTCCGCGTGGCTGCGATGTGCGACACGGACCTAGAGCTCGCCCAGCGGCTTGCCGAAGTGGTGGGCGCCCGAGCGACAGCCGAAATCGACGATGTGCTCGCCAACCCCAAGATCGAACTTGTGGATATCTGTCTGCCGCCTGCGATGCATGTGCCCATAGCAATCCGCGCTCTGGAGGCCGGTAAGCACGTCATCGTGGAAAAGCCGGTGGCCGGATCGCTGGTGGAGGCCGACAGGCTCGCCGAGGCGGAACGCCAGTCGACAGGGCGGGTCTTCCCCGTTTTCCAGTATCGCTATGGAAGAGCTTTTGACCAACTCACGGCCCTGCGTGAGGCCGATCTCCTTGGGCGTCCCATCGTTGCTGCGCTGGAGACCCATTGGAGCCGGGATGCCGCATACTACGCCAACCCCTGGCGCGGCTCGTGGGAGCGCGAACTCGGCGGTGCAGTGCTGAGCCATGCCATCCATGCCCATGACCTTCTCACCCGGCATTTTGGGCCAGTGGCGGAAGTTGCCGCCGTGTTGACCACGCGCGCCAACCCGATCGAGACCGAAGATTGCGCGGCCATTTCCTTGCGGATGGCCGGTGGCGCGCTGGCCAGCTCCTCGGTCACGCTTGGCGCGGCCACGGACACGTCACGCATGCGCCTGGTCTACGAACATCTCACAGCCGAAAGTGGGACAGCGCCCTATGCACCCGGACAGGGCGAGTGGCGGTTTACTGCGCGCGACCCGGCAAGGCGAGCCGAGATTGATGAGACTGTAAAGCGAGCGCGCCACGCGCCAGAGGGGTACGCCGGGTACTTCGATGCGATTGCGGATGCGTTGGGGGGGCGTGGGGGGCGCGAGGTGACGCTGGCCGACGGGCTTGCTTCGATCGAGTTGGTCACCGCGATCTACCACTCGGATCGCTCTGGGGAGCGGGTTTCGCTGCCGGTGGATCGGTCACTATCGACCGCGTCATCCCTAAGGCCATGAAGCTCTGCGAGACGGCCTTGGCTGCGTATAACGGGCCGGCACTGCGACCGGGCTACAACCGAGCAGACGTTAGGCCAGGGATCGTCCATCTTGGGATCGGGGCGTTTCACCGTGCGCATCAGGCGGCCTATGTCGATGGCGCGTTGGAGAAAGACCCGCGTTGGGGCATACGGGCGGTCTCACTGCGCCGGCCCGATACACGCGACGCCCTGACGTCCCAAGACTGGCTCTACACATTAGCCGAACGCGGCGCTGGGGGGATCTCTTCACGGGTCATCGGCGCGGTCCTGTCGATCGAGGTGGGTTCGGAAGCTGCCATCGCGGCGATTGCCGACCCGGCGACTCGCCTGCTGACGCTGACCGTAACCGAGAAGGGCTATACCGCGGATCTCGCCACGATGATTGTCACCGCGCTGGAGCAGCGCGCCAACTCACATGCGGCGCCCCTGACGATCCTGTCCTGCGACAATCTCAGCGCCAATGGCCAAGCGCTCGAAGCTCTCGTGCGCGCGGCCATCCGTGATAGGCAGGTCGAGCACTACATCGACCATGCCGTACGATTTCCCTCTTCCATGGTTGACCGGATCACGCCCGCGACGACCGAGGCGGATCGCGCGGAGCTGGCGGCGCTCACCGGGCTGCACGACGCCTGGCCCGTTGTGACTGAGCCGTTCACGCAATGGGTGGTTGAGGACAAGTTCGCGGGCGATCGCCCGCCTTTCTCCGGCGTGGAGTGGGTGGCCGATGTCGCGCCCTACGAGGAAGCCAAGCTCCGCCTCTTGAATGGCGCGCACACGACACTCGCGATGCTGGGACCGATGCTGGGTCACCGCTTTGTCGACGAAGCTGTGGCCGACCCCGTATTGCGGCGCTTGATCGACCGGACAGCGCGCGAGGAGGTGATCCCACATTTGTCTCTGGGACGGAGTTTTCTTGAGACCTATTGGAAGACCCTATTGGAGCGGTTCGAGAACCCCGCTCTGCACCATGCGTTGGCCCAGATCGCCAGCGACACGTCGCAGAAGGTGTCGCAGCGACTGGTTGCGCCCCTGATCGAGGCGAGACGGGCAGGGCAATCGGCACCCGGCCTCGTCCTTGCCATTGCCGCGTGGCTTGAGCACATCCGTCGCGAGACACGCGCCGGGTGCGTGCTCCGGGATCCGATGGTTGATTGGTTGTCGGACCTAGCGCGGCGCTCTCCCGAGGCGGCACTACGCGCGCTCAACGCGCCCAAGAAACCGCTGAGCGATCTTACGCCAGACCTTGTGAAGGACGTGCTTGCCGCCCATCGCATCCTGGACAGACAGGAGGGCGCCGCGTTGGTCGAACGCCTCAAACTCTATGCGGAGCCGCGCGATGCTTGAGCGATCCGATCTTGCCGAGAATGCGCTCACGTCGCTCCACGACGAGGACTATGATCGCCCCTACAACCTGCAGAACCTGAATGCCGCGACCTTGATCTTCACCGGTGGGCGGGATGGACAGTCGCTCGACGGAGAGTGGAACTTCTGCGTCGATCTGCTCGATACGGGGCTTCGGCAGAAGTGGTTCGCGATGACGCCCGTTGCGCCGAGCGAACGCACCGAGCCTTGGGATTACGATCCATTTGTTGGCGAAACCGTCCCCGTACCATCGTGCTGGCAAATGCTGAAGGAGCGTTGGTACTTATTCGAGGGGTCGGCTTGGTACACGCGCATGTTCAACTCCGGCCTCGCCCCCGGACGGCGCCTCTTTCTGCGCGTCGGCGCAGCGCAATACGACTGCAAGGTCTTTCTCAACGGCGCGTTTCTTGGCAACCACTATGGCGGGTCGACACCGTTTTGCGTTGAGCTGACGGATGCGCTCACCGCAGGACAGAACTGGCTTATGCTGTGCGTCAACAACCGTCGCACAGCAGACCGGGTGCCGATGCAGAACACGGACTGGTTCAATTATGGCGGGGTGTATCGCGAGGTCACGCTGTTCGAGACCCCAGAGACGGTCATCCAGGACCTGTTCGTCTACCTGAGCGACAAGGGCATCTGCGTCGACGCCGAGATCGACGGTCCCGCCACTGAAGCTCGGCTTGAGATCCCTGCGCTTGGGCTTGACGTGACGCTGCACCCAACCGATGGGCGCGCTCGGGCGATCCTGGAAGCGCAGCCCGATCTATGGTCGCCCGACACGCCGATCCTCTATGATGTCATCCTGACCGCCGGGGGCGACCGTGTCTCCGACCGCGTCGGCTTCCGGCGCATTGAACGACGCGGAACGGACATCCTTTTGAACGGGCATCCGACTTTCTTGCGTGGGATCAGCGTCCATGAGGACGATGAGCGACTGGGCAAGCAAACGAGCGAAGAGGACATTCGCCGGCGTTTCGTCCATGCGCGCGAGCTGGGGTGCAACTTCGTGCGGTTGGCCCATTACCCGCATCACGAGCTTGCCGCGAAGCTCGCCGACGAGATGGGCCTGATGCTCTGGGAAGAGATCCCTGTCTATTGGGCCATCGACTTCGCCAATCCAGCCACGCGGCGGGATGCGGAGAACCAGTTGCGCGAACTGATCCGGCGCGATCGAAACCGGGCGAGCGTCATCATTTGGTCAGTCGGCAACGAGAACCCGGACACCGACGCCCGCTTGAGCTTCATGGCGGGTCTGGCCCAGTTGGCTCGTGCGGAAGACGCCACGCGCCTGACGGCGGCCGCCTGCCTGATCAACCACCAGACCTTGACGATCGAAGATCGGCTTGCCGCCCATATCGATGTGATCGGACTCAACGAGTATTACGGCTGGTATGAACGGGATTTCGGCGAACTGGAGATTATTGGAACGAAGTCCAATCCCGACCGCCCGGTAGTCATTTCTGAAACCGGGGCTGATGGGGATCACATCGCCGGTCCCGAGACCGGACTTTTTAGCCTCGACTACCAGGCCGAGGTCTACAAGCGTCAGATCGATATCCTACGCGATCTCACCTATGTAAAAGGCATGTCACCATGGATCCTGTACGATTTCAGGGTCGAGCGGCGCCAGGGTATCTATCAACGCGGATTTAATCGGAAAGGGCTCATCGGAGCGGACAAGCGCACTAAGAAGCCGGCATTTCACATTCTCTCAAAGTTCTATTTCGAGCGGGCAAAGATGGAATATCGCTCTTAAAACTGATGGGCTCCTCTAGCAGCGGCCACAATCACCGGACTGCGGGATCGAGGCAGCCCTTATGTCTGACCCTCGCCATTGAACCCTTAACCTACTGTCCTGCATCGATCTGAGCCTGAGTTTTCCACCGATGCTCTAGAGCGTTTCAGGTTTTGACGGAAGCGTATCCTGCGTTCTTGAAGTAGTTTGCACAGTCTTGTGCTGAGAAGCGATCGAGTATCGTTCCGACGGCCCGCCAGAGTGTTTCTCGTG